>NZ_FZNL01000057.1 GCF_900187965.1 Flavobacterium sp. ov086
ATTCAGAGGTGTTAGAAATGTAGAATTCTTCCTTTTTAGATTAACCAATATTTATGCTTAATTTTTGCTGCTCCACAGGTTTTCGTGTTGATCCAACATTTGCCAAAGCTCAGGTAAATATTGAAGACAAATCTCATGCTGTAATTAAAGGAATTCCTATAAGTTTTTTTATAGAAAAGGAAGAAATGGTATATATATGATAAAAGCCCTCGACAAAATGTACATGTTTTAGCCTCTGTAGATGAAACAACTTATTCCCAGTTTCAAAAATTAAAATGGGCGATCATCCGGTTATATGGACAAATGAACATTTTGCTTCCAGAAATGTATATATTTTCATGGGACATTCTCCAGATTTGTTCCAAAATGAAGCTTATAAGACTCTTCTAAAAAATTCGATTTTTTGGCCTGCTCATAAAAAATGATATTATCCTTTTCAGATACAAACAAAAAACACTTTCATGGAATGTTTTTGTTTGTATCGCTTTATTGTAAAAGTTCCCCTCTTCAAACAAAATATACTTAAACCCTAAAGTTGT
Source organism: Flavobacterium sp. ov086 (assembly GCF_900187965.1). GTDB lineage: Bacteria > Bacteroidota > Bacteroidia > Flavobacteriales > Flavobacteriaceae > Flavobacterium. Next base: position 540 of record NZ_FZNL01000057.1, read on the forward strand.
TTGTTTTTAAAACTAAAAAATCCCCATACCTTCAGGTTTGATAGTAAATCCCAATCGTACCATACTTCTGTGCTCCTGATAATCAATTAAACTTTCAGTATACCCTACAAACCATTGCAATGTCAAATAATAATTCTCATTTTTATAGGGTCGCCAATTTACTTGTGTCTGCAAAGATCCATAATTAATCAGTCCGCTTCCCTTTCTGAAAAGGATATCTGCACTCCATCGACCAGGTTTTATTTGATAAATTGCACTTGCCTCACCATATCCTACATATTTGGTAAGCTCCGGATTGTCTTCCTTATCTACAAGGGGAATCCATCCTCTTAGTCCCACAACCCATCGTGGAGAAATTTGTGATTTTAATGAAAACGCAAGCATATTCCAAGTTCTGGAGTAAATAGAATCTCTTCCGTTAGATTCGTGTTCTATTGAAATTGTTCCATAGGTCAATCTTCCACCTTTTAAATAAAATGGACGCACAACTGCCAAACCTGGATTAAAATTAATTTCAGAAAACGGTTTTGAGTTTGCATAAATATCCCAAAAAGCTTTTTGAGTATACATCAAATATGGAAAAAAACCACCCCATAATGGCTTCGATTTTAATCGTAGTTTAAAACTTACCTGATATTTTACATCAGCAGTATTTCTAGTAATATCTGTATTGATTGGTACACCAGTTAAAAAATAATTGTCTTTGTGAACAGAAAAACTAGGCTCTTTCAACAGCGAATCTGCTGCACGAAAGTCTTTTTTATTTTCTAAAATCTGTGAAGCGGACTTGATAGAAAACAAAATAAAAAAAATCAGTAGGTATTTAAAACGCATTTATATAAATTAAAATAATTATATAAATGTCTATTATTCTAATGAATAATATTAACTCAATAAAAATGAGAATTAGCGCAATAACTAAAAGTTTACGAAAAGCTATAAAAACAAAAATATCACTCAATTTGAGTGACTATTGATGCCATCGCAAAAGGATTCGAACCTTCGACCGTCCTGATTAAAATTAATCCTACAGGCAAAATCAGAAAATAAAACATACACCCCTCAGCTTTTATCCAACGGAGATTCTGTAAAACAACTATTGGCAAGAAGTAGGTATCTGCTTTATAAATCTCGTAAAAAATGGACTCAAACTCAAAAGGAAAGAGCACAAATGCTATTTAATCTATATCCCAATATAAAAATAGCTTACAATCTAAACCAACAACTTCGAGGAATTTATAATAACAATAATGATAAACATATTTCCATGACCAAGCTGGCACATTGGTACAAAAATGTAGAGGAATCCGGTTTTAAAAACTTTAATATTTTGCTCAATACCATAACTTTTAATTACCAGTCAATCTTAAACTATTTTAATAATAGGAGTACAAATGCTTCAGCAGAATCTTTCAATGCAAAAATTAAAGCATTTATCCCGAAGCTTCGGGACCCAATTTAGAGGAGTCAGAAATATAGACTTCTTCTTATTCAGATTATCTAATCTTTTTGCCTAATCCCCAACTTTTGCA
>NZ_FZNL01000056.1 GCF_900187965.1 Flavobacterium sp. ov086
GAGAGGTTTTCGTTTTTCTGATTAAATTTTAATAAATGGCGCAAAGTCAGAGACATTTGCGCAGCATGTGTAAAGGGGAGACTTCGGGGAGCGGGTTTGAAGGAGTTAATTCACCTTTGTCAAGTGGTGCAAATCGAAATTTAATAAATTCTTGTAGAATAGTCCTTAGTATGTATGGTCAAAAAAAAATAGATCCATTTACTGGCGCTCCAGTGTCTAAAGCAACAATGACTGCGGCATATAATATAATTACAGCTTTTAATTTAATTGAGAACCAAAAAAAATAAAATGAAGAAAGTGATAATAGTTACTGTGATACTGTTGTTAGCAAGTTGTAATGATAAAATAGCCGGTACTTTAGGTAGTGGATCTATATATGAATTTAAATGTAGTGAAGAAAAATTAAATATATGCTTAAATAAATTTAAGGAAAGTTCTAAACATTTAGCAATACCAGAAAAATGGAAGAAGTATGATAACTGGGACGAGATAGGTTATGGCTTTTTAGAAGGAAAAGTTTTTTACTTAAAAGGCAACAAAGATTTTGAAGAAGAAATGTATTACGTTACAGTATTAGGATCAAGCCCTAAATTAAAAAATATCGCTAGTATTTCCATAAGATCTGTTTTTAGAATTACAGAAGGAACACCACGATGGTTGTATCTTGACGATTTAAGTAAATCAGAGGCAAAAGAAATTGAAGATAGATTTCAAAAAATAATTTTGAATAAAATGATAAAAAGTGATTGTAATTGTAATACTTATATAATAAAACTGAAACGTTACTGATATTTAGCTAATCTCCCCCGGCTGCGCAAAGTGTAGCTGCTGTGCAAACGTCCCAGGGGCTGATCCAAGTCTGGCAGGACAATATCAAAGCGATAACCGAATTGCAGATAAAAAAGAAGAAGAAGAAAATGCTAAAAAAGGGACAGTAGCAACTGCCGATAATTTAGAAGAAATTGATAGTTTTACTGGTAGTGGACCTGGACCGAAAAGTAAATTTGCACTCTTTTTTAGAAATCTCTTAATTAAAACTTTTGATTTTACAGAAAGAGGATTAATTTTAGATCAAGAAGCAATAGGATATAAATATGGTAAATGGTCAGATGAATTAATGGCGACCGGAGTACTTAATTATATTATTGGAGAGTTGGTTGGAGGGTTTGCGGGTGCATCATCAGATATTAAAAGAGGAATAGGTGGGGCAAACGCAATTGTGTCTCAGGTAAATATGCAAGAGAGACGTGCAACATTATTAGTTAGACAAACATTATGGTACGGAAAAGTAACTATGAATATTTTAACAAATGATATAATAAATGTTCAGCAATCTAAAATTACCACTGGTACATATGCTTTACCTGAATTTTCAATTTACCAAGAAAGAATTTATTCACCTGTAACAAATTATTCGACAATTTCCAAAAATATTATTTTTGGAGAATTTGTTCCAATTCATAAGAATAAACCGCAGATTACTAAGCATTAACAAGGATTGTGATATGGTCAAAAAGAAAAAGGTACTTGATTTAATTTATATTGTGGTATTTATTATATTGGTAAGTTACATTATTGAAAATAAAAAAATAAATTTACTAATAGTTTATATGGCTACAATAGGATCAATTGGTTTATTGTACTATAACAATAAAAAAAAGAATGTTTTATTATTCAATAATCGGGAGCAAATTTTTGAAATTCTAATTTATTGCATCTTAATATGTAAAACTATTGATAGAATATTTTATTTTCAAGATATTTTGGAACTTTTACTGTTGTTGCTTATATTTTTATCTTTCGGTCTGAGATTTATAGTTCTATGTAAAGATTTTTTAAAAAACAACAAGAGATTAATGAGATTTTCTGTTATAGATTTTGTTTTAGTTGTAATTTATTCAGAGATTTCTTTGTTATTTATTAAGTTTGTTATTACATTTAAAGTAAAATCAACAGTGAATTATTCTTATATTAAGACTAATTTTTATGATGAAATATTATTATTATTAAGTAGTTTTCTCATTTATTTTACATTCCAATTAATACTTTTGACAAGGGCTAGATTTTATTATTTGTTTCTTATGTTTTTTGGATTTATTACGATGTATTTACGAGTTTTATATTGTAACTATAAGAATTTTAGTACTTTTGAGGAGTTTGATCTTTCTATGTTTTTTGTTTTCGGAATGTTTTTAGGATGTGTTTCTTTTTCAAGATATAAAGAATGGATTTAATTCTCCAGTTGTACATTTTGATGAATCACCATACACTGCATTTAACAACAATCCAGCATTTTGGGAAGATCCAAGTGGTGCATCTCCGATATATAATAATACAACAGGTGAGTATGTAATAAATGGTAAAGTAGCGACGTTTGAAGAAGCTGTAGCATATGCTAATTCTGGTGGAAATAGTATGGGGGATAATAATAATACGCCACAGCAAGATGGTTATTCTGACGAATTAGATTCTAATTTTTCGCAGGATGGTTATAATATTTATTTATTTAGAAATAGTTTGGGTGATACATCGAAATTTATTGGAGCTTTATTAGATATAGCAAATAAAGGGGAATCAAATCTTCTGAGCACATTAGAAGATGGTGAAAGACTAACAAAAATTATTCTTTTCAAAAAAGAAATTAGTATAGAATATAAAGATGGAAAAGGAAATAAAATTTCAAAGACTAAATATACTGAATTAACTAATCAAGGAAAAACAACAGCAATTACAAAAACGACAGTAATAAAAAGATATCAAGGTCAAATACCGTCTATAGCCAGTGAAAGTATTGTCGATGTAAAAAATGTTAAATTAAGTCTAACTCAAACAACTACAGTTGATAATAATCATAAAACAACTACAAGTAAATACAATAGTACGACGACATTGAGTACACTCTCTTCGAACATTCAATTGATTTTTCAGAGGGCTGCAGATTATAATAATACTCAACAGGATACACAGTTTAGTTCATTAATAGACGGTACTAAAGAAGCATTAAAAAAAACAAAAACATCAGAATGAAACATAAACATAAAGAAATTTTAAAACTATTATTTTTTTCAATAGTAACAGCAGGTGTAGTTAAATATATTCACTTATTTGTTATTTGGGAGAGTATGAAAATTACCAAAGATAATTTTCACAAAAATTTAGTAGACCTAGTTACATATCAACAAAAAGCAATTGAAACGCTTTATCTTGAAGCAGCAAATTTATTTGTTTTGCCGTATATAGCTGCAATAGTATTTTATTTTTTTTCTAAAATTGATTTAAGGCCAAAAAATAATTTTTTAGTGTTTATGCTTTTATTTACACTATTATTTTTTATAACGTATATTTTAATTGGTTACGGTTATAGTCTTTTAAAATAAATCCCCTGGCTGCGCAAAGTGTAGCTGCTGTGCAAACGTCTCTGACTTTGC
>NZ_FZNL01000055.1 GCF_900187965.1 Flavobacterium sp. ov086
CTTCGCAGTGATTTGAGCGACAACCCGAGTTTTAGAGATTTGTTGTCAAGAGTAAAACAAACAACTCTGGAAGGTTATGACCATCAGTTAACACCTTTTGAAAAGGTTGTAGATCGGGTGATTACGACTCGTGATATGAGTATGACGCCGTTGTTTCAAGTGATGTTTATATTACAGAATGGCTCAGCAACTAATAAAAAATTAGATTTAGAGGATATTTTGATATCAGATTACGAGTTTGATAGGGTTACTACACAGTTTGATTTGACATTGAGCATAACAGATGGAGATGAAGGAACTTCACTGTATATAAATTACAGTACTGCTTTGTTCGAAAAAGCAACAATCGATAGAATGCTGTTACATTACCAAGAGTTGTTGAAAAACATCGTCGTTGATATTTCCCAGTCTTTGGGCAGTTTATCGATGCTTACCCAAGAAGAAGAACATCAATTATTGGATGTTTTTAATAACACAGATGTCGCACATCCAAAAGATAAGACCGTAGTTGATTTATTCACTGAACAGGTTAAACGAACACCAGACGCTATCGCGGTTGTTTATGAAGGTGAGGAATTAACTTATAAAGAATTAGATCAACGCTCGAATCAGTTGGGGCGTTATTTACGCGAACAAGGCGTAGAGCCGGATGATCTTGTTGGTATCTGTCTGGAGCGAAGTTTAGAGATGCTTGTAGGTATTCTGGGGATATTAAAATCAGGAGGAGCTTATGTTCCAATCGATCCGGAGTATCCAAAAGATCGTTTAAATTACATGCTTACAGATGCTAATATTGATTTGGTGTTGAGCAGTGAGTTAAGTCGTAAAGTTATAGATAAGCGTGAAGGTTTGTCAATTTTATCTTTAGACAGTGAATGGGATGTTATATCGGACTGCTCTAAAAGAAAATTGAGTCCTGTATTATCACCTTCTAATTTAGCATATGTTATTTACACCTCGGGGAGTACAGGTGTTCCTAAAGGAGTTCCTGTTATTCATACTAGTTTAGTTAATTTCTTATTAAGTATGATTAATCGTTTAGGAATGAGTGGTTTGAGTAAATTTCTCTCAGTAACAACATATACTTTTGATATTTTTTATTTAGAATTTTTTACTCCTTTATTATTAGGAGCTAAAGTTATCGTCGTAGATAGTATATCCATAAGAGATGCAGATAAACTTCAAACTTTTATAGCTGATTACCGTCCTGATTTTATGCAGGCAACACCATCAACTTGGCAAATGCTTATTGATAATGACTGGGACAATAAAGAAGGCGTTACTATTTTGACTGGAGGAGAAGCTATTAAGGAATCTTTAAAGGATAGTCTTACTTCTATAAGTGATTTTGTTTGGAATTTATATGGTCCAACGGAGGCTACTATTTGGGTGACAGCTCAAAGATTAAATCGTTTTCAAAAAGTTAATATAGGTCGAATGACTGATAATGTTAAGATATACATATTAGATAATTATGATAAGATAGTACCATTAGGAGTAATTGGAGAATTGTGTATAGGAGGTGTTCAGTTAGCACGAGGTTATTTAAACAGAGAAGAATTAACTAATGAGAAATTTATAGAGAATCCATTTAAAGAAGGGGAACGAATTTATAAAACAGGCGATCTGGCACGTTGGTTACCCGATGGTAATATTGAGTGTATAGGAAGAAAAGACGACCAGGTTAAGATAAGGGGGCACCGTATAGAATTGGGCGAGATCGAAAACGTCTTGTCTTCTTTACCCGGAGTAACACAGTGTTGTGTATTGGCTAAGGAAGATGCAGCTGGCAGTAAGCGTCTGGTTGGTTATGTTGTACCTGAGGATGATTTCGATAAAGAAGGATTACAAAACCAATTAAAACTAAGTTTACCAGAGTATATGGTTCCTCAATTATGGGTGACTTTAGATGCGATGCCATTAACTACTAATGGAAAGCTGAATAAAAATGTACTGCCGGATCCCGATAGTTCAGATTTATCAAGTAAAGAATATGTAGCACCACGCAACGAAACGGAAGCGCAGTTAGCAGAAATATGGCAAGAATTATTAGGGATTGATCAGGTAGGAATTTATGATAACTTCTTTGAATTGGGAGGTCATAGTTTATTAGCAACCCGCTTGGTGTCTATGATACGTAAAGAACTATCAATAGAAGTGTCTATTCGAAACATTTTCAGATTTAATACTGTAGAAGAGTTAGCATCATATATAATCTATAAAGTAGTCAACTCCAATGATACTAAAAACGATTATAGTATAAACATTGAATTATAATTTAATAAGGCATATGGAATTTTCAAGTTTTTTTCAAAGATTAAATAGAGAAGGAATAAAATTAGTATTAAAAGGTGATTTATTAAGTGTTAAATCAAATACTAATATAGACCCGACAGTACTTTTGGAAATAAAAAATAATAAGGAATTAATTATTCAATATCTAAAGAAGTATCAAGATGAAAATACAACAGAAGAATTATTAAAAAAGATTACTCCTTACAATAGGGATTCTTTTACTAAAATCCCACTATCATATAGTCAGGAAAGATTATGGTTTTTGGATCAGTTGGGTGGTAGTGCAGAATATAATATGCCCATTGTGTTACGTTTAGATGGAACATTAAATATTTCAATTTTAGAAGAATCATTACAAACTATTGTTTCGCGCCATGAAGTATTACGTACGAATCTTTTATCAGAAGATGGGATTGGATATCAGGAGGTTATAGAGGCTGAAAATTGGTTTTTGGAACAAGAAGTGGTATCGGATGAAGAATTGCTAGGGAGTCATTTAAATACATATCTGAATAAACCGTTTGATTTATCAAAAGATTACAAGCTGCGAGCGTGTTTATATACATTAGGGAATGAGAAGCATGTTCTGGCTTGTATTTTCCATCATATTGCAAGTGATGGATGGTCAGAGGGAATTTTGGTGCATGAGTTTATGGAACTGTATAGTGCTCTCCAGTCTGGCCGCGAGGCAGTTTTACCGGAACTTAGTTTACAATATGCAGATTATGCCATTTGGCAGCGCAAGTATTTAGAAGGCGCTGTTTTAGAGAATCAGTTATCCTATTGGGAATCAAAATTAAGAGACGTAAGTACTTTGTCACTACCAATGGATCATGCACGACCTTCTGTACAGAGTAATGCAGGAGCGACTATTTCTTTTGAGCTGGACAAAAAAATAAGCACTTCACTAAATTCAATATGTCAGGAAGAAGGTGTTACGCTGTTTATGTTATTGTTATCTGCTTTCAAGATCTTATTATCTCGTTATAGTGGTCAGGATGATATTTGTGTAGGAACCCCAATAGCAAATCGAACCCAATCGGAGTTAGAGGGAATGATTGGCTTTTTTGTAAACACCTTAGCACTTCGCAGTGATTTAGGCGGCGATCTGAGTTTCAAGGATCTATTAACAATGGTAAAACAAACAACTTTAGAGGGTTATGACAATCAACTGGCACCTTTTGAGAAGGTCGTAGATCGAATAGCTATCACTAGAGATATGAGTATGACACCATTATTTCAAGTGATGTTTGATTTTAAAAATAATATTAAAAACTCTAATGAAAAAGAGGAGATTTTAGAAGGTATTGTGATTTCAGATTATGAGTTCGATATGGTTACTGCACAATTTGATTTAATATTGAGTGCATCAGAGGGGAATCAGAACATTTCATTAGAAATAAATTATTGTACAGCTTTATTTGATAAGGCTACGATTGACCGTATGCTATTGCATTATCAGGAGCTGTTGGTTAGTATTGCAGACAATATCACGCAGCCAATAAGCAA
>NZ_FZNL01000053.1 GCF_900187965.1 Flavobacterium sp. ov086
TTTTCTTGTTTGAGTAATAGAAATATTTCCTTTTTCAATCTCACTAACAATTTGAAGTTTTAGTGACATACTGTAATCTCGTTGACTACGCTTTACATAATTTATTTGATCTTCCATAACGATGGCTTTTTGTGTATCGCTATTTCAGGACGAGACACTTACATACAAAAAGAGGCTGTCTTATTTCTAGACAGCCTCTTTTTCTTTTTATTAACTCGACAGGCCAACAATACATATACCTTTTCTTTTAAACTTTTTCTCTTTAAAAGTACAATTTGCTGTGGATCTTGTTTTATTCTTTTTTTCCTTAAAACCCACTTTCCATATTCGAATACGCAAGAACCATGTAACTTTTTCTCTAAACGGGTTATTTTTGGCAGGAATTTTTGTCCTGGTAATGAGCTCTCAGGAAGAATGGAGTTACTTACGGTGTAAATGACTTCTTTTCTTACCTCTGGATCGGTTTACTATTAAAATTTGACATACTCTAATATTTATTTTTAAAGGGCAATATTATCATCTAAACTTTTCTGAAAAGCAGCCATGTCTACCATAGGGTTTATTTGACTGTGCAACTCAGGATCGGCATCTTTAAAATTTTGTTTTCCTGTCTCAGATTTTTGTCCATGTTTTACAACCTCAATACAATCTGGTGCTCCCATAGGACAGGTGCCTTTGCTGTTTTCTACTAATATTTTACCTTGATTACTCAGGGTTATTTTATCATAAAAACCACTCCATTTGGTAATTTGAGCCTTACAGGGCAAATAATCACTTCCGGAGGGCTGTTTTTTGCATTTGCCAAAAGTATTTTTCTCCAATGTTTGCCCAATGTCTTTGGTGCTGGCTATAAGTTTTTTAGCGCCATCTTTATCATTGGCATAATGCTTCTCTTGTGTTTTTACCTTTAAGATATCTGTTTTGGACTCTACGCTAAATTTGCATTTTAGTATGGCCCCTTGTACAACAATATGCTTCTCACTCATAATTTATATTTTATTTAAAACGACTTATGAATCCCTTAAAAAAACTTGCTTTCTTTTTTTCTTCAGCAATAAAAATTGACTTTCGGGTTCCTATAATGACCTCTTTTTTCATTTAGGTTACTGATTTCGATAGTAACTTTTTAGGTATGGAAAGGTTTAGAGAATAATCCATTACTATTTTCTCAATCGAATAATGATTTTGATTCAAAAAACATACTACATTATAATTGCCCCATGCTAGCGAAATCTCCCAACTTCGTACACATTTCAATAATCCATTCCAATTTATTCAAGGTTTATTAATATTTTTTTTATTTGCTTATCGGAGGAGTATGAAGCCAGGAGATTTCTCCTTTACAGCAAGGGATTTATATTATTCAGCAGGGCCTACACCACTATATCTAGTTTCATTATACAGTTCCTTAAAATCTGATAAATTATAATAATTGTTTTTCTTAAATTCCTGTTCAGATTCCTCATCATTAAGCCTTGGAAAAAAAGAATACACATCTGAAGCTTCAACACTTCCTGAAAGTTTCGTCGAATAATAACAGTACAGTGCCTGAATTTTTGTTTCGTCACTAAAATTGTTTTTGTCAACTTTTGGGAAATGTTCTCTCAAAAAAGCAATATATTTTTCTTTACTTTTGGTATCTGCAAGATTCATGACTTCAAAAATCTCTTTATGAAAAACATATTTATTATCGCAGGTTTTTGTAAAAACCACTTTATCAAATTCAGCATCATTTAGATTTCTATCTAAAACCCATTTTAATAAATCCTTATCTTGTACATATCCAAAAGTCTTTACCAATGATTCCAGAAACTCTTGATCATTAAATTTCAACCAAACCAAGCTTGCTTTACTATCATTAAATAGATATTTGTTGCGATTAACTAATACATCAATATTTTTTTTGCGTTGTTGAACTAAATTCTTTTCATCCTTCCATAGATATCTTGTAACTTCTTCACGATTTTCAAACATAGATTTCTTGGGTAACGAATTTTCATATATAGAAATGTCAATGAACTTTTTTTGATAATCTATAATTTGTGGTAAGGCATAACTTTCCGTAATATAGTTATCATTTTTAATAACAAATAAACCAAAATAAGCATAAATATTATTTGGGAAATATATGGGTGTTCTATCACATTTTTCTAAAAAATTAACATAAATATATTTTGAATCAGATTTTGAATCTATTATTCTGTTAAAAATAATTTTGATTCTGCTATTAAATTCATCATCGCTCGGAAATTTTAACCCATGTAATTTTAACCCTTCTTTTGTTATGGGCATAATAACTTCAAAATCCGAACTACTATATTCATATGTATTACTATAGTTTGGTATTCCATACTGTAATTGTCTTTTTAATATATCCTTCATGTGCTTTTCACTTTTTATATTGATATCTTTATTTTGTTGTCCATTACAACTGTTTAAAACACAACAACATAGTATTATAACTAAATTTTTCATGATCACTTAACTTTTAACTTTCTGAACCTTTTTCTCCTGGATTACCTTCATATTCGGGTAAATTATAATCTTCTTCAATTACCTGATAGTCTTTTGGAACGATATAGGCAAAATAATTGGATTCACTATATGTTACACAGCATAAAGCATCTCCCTGATTACCTCCTAATATGACAATTTTATTTCCTTTCTTACCAGCGACAAAACCAACATGACCACCGCCTTTTCTAGTTTTAACAGCAATTGCTCCATATACTGGCTTTTTCAAGTCTCTACCTTCATCCCAATTTGCCCATTTTAAGGCACGAACAGCATCATAACCTTCAATCCCTTTGTATCCATAATTTGTCATAATCCAGTTAATAAATGCAGCACACCAAGCAACATCCTTTTCATCAGTTGTTCCATCTTTCATAGATTTTTCATAAGGTGTTTTTTCGAAAAATTTCTGAATCGCCTTATTTTTACCTGTTTCCACAAGTTTCTTTGCCTCCTCTATCCATGCCAATTTCATCCACGGTGCTCTTTCACCGGTGGTTTCTGCATTTTTTTTCTCTACAATATCGTCGCATTTACCATTAAATAATTGTGAAGATCCTGGATTATAATGTTTCTCTTTTAGTCCCTGTGTGACTTCGCCAACTGTTGTTCTTCCGTTATGAAAACCCCAGCGCATCTCTTTTTTCTGTCTTGTATATACCCACTTCTCCCTTTTTGCATATTCTCCATTTTCTTTCATAAAATGAGGATTTGAAGCATAACCATATTTAGTAACCCATGGCTCTCTATTTATGTTTTTCATTCGTTGCTCATAACTTGTAGTACTACCATCACCATCGGGTATACTAATACTTTCATCAAAAAGGACATAGCCAGAGTTATGACCGTTTCCAACTGCATTAGGTTTTAAAACTAACAAGTACAAATCGGTCATTGTTACAAGTTGATCTTTCCTTTGTGAAAAATACTCATGCACATAATCCATTTGTTTTATAAATGTCATCTCTTTCAATTTTGCTCTAGTAGTGCCTAAACCTTGTGCAGTAGAATCACTAAATTGTATCAAACCGGAAAACCCCACGCCATTATCAGCATATGGTTTAAAAGGAGTTTTATCGCCTGTTTCAAGATGAATGACAGCCATTAACTCACTGGCTTTATCTTTTTTATTTTTCTCACCCCATAGTTTGGCGCAAACTTCAAGAACTTTTTTACGTTCATCACAAGTTAATTTATCGCTCCAATAGAAATTATTTTCTTTGCAAACACAAATATCTTCTTTCTTCTCCTTTTTATCAGGCATAAAAACTTTAGCAAGACTATTAACAACCTCAATAGGGTCTGGTAAAATCATTGGTATGGCTTTTAGCACTGCTTCACTCCAATCATAAATTGTCCCGCTTACAGGCTCTTTTAATCCTTTTTCTGTTTTTTTAGATTTTCCTTTTGTCTCTGCTGGTGCTGCGGGTCTTGGTTTTACAGGTTTTTGATCAGCCGGTTTTGAATCGGTTGTTTTATGATCCGGATTTATAACATTAATATTATTGCTGCTTACCGTTTTTTGTCTAAAAACTTCAGCTGTTACATAATACTCGTGTGTTTTTCCTTCGCTTTTATCGCCTCTTGCCAATTGAGCGTTTGCCATTTTTGCAAAATCGATATCCAATCTAAATTTAATATCAGCAATACCATTCGATACCAGTTCTGATTTTGTTACAGCTTTATTATTTTTATTTATCTCGTTATGTCCCGCACCCGGAGCATCATCTTCCCATAAAGTTACATGGACTGTGCAATTATCAAGATTGGTGCAATGTACCCTTGCGATTACAGTCTGGTTATAACCAAATGGTTTTGTCTGCAAATTTCCCAATGCATCACAAAGTTCAACTTTTACTATTTTGCGTTTTATAGTGTCAATTGGTTTAATATCGAGTGTTGCTTCTTCTTCGCCTAATTGGGCAACAATACGGATACCTTTTCTAGACAGGCTTATTTCTGTAAAGGTATAGTTGGCTGTAGGTCCTGTTTTATTGTTTTTTCCCTTTAGATACCATTTTCCATATTCCAGAGCATATAGAGACCATTTAACCTGTTCTGTAAACGGGTTGTCTCCGGCAGGAACTGTTTGTCCTGATAAAAAACTCTCAGGAAGAACAGAGTTACTTACCGTGTAAATTACCTCTTTTCCTACTTCTGGATTCGGGTTTCCTATTATTTTAAAATCAGGCATATATAGTTCTTTAAATAAATAAAATCTCACAATACTAATATATACACTTTTATTTAATTAAATAAAAGTCTTACAAACTTTAACTTTTGGGAAAGCAAAATAGTAAAGCATAAATCTTCTCTTAGAACTAATTGTCTAGCACTGATGAGAGCGTAAAAAAAAGAGGCTGTCTATTAATTTTAGACAGCCTTTTTCTTTTACTTTAATGTCTCGTCCTGAAATAGCGATACACAAAAAGCCATCGTTATGGAAGATCAAATAAATTATGTAAAGCGTAGTCAACGAGATTACAGTATGTCACTAAAACTTCAAATTGTTAGTGAGATTGAAAAAGGAAATATTTCTATTACTCAAACAAGAAAACAATATGGTATTCAGAGTCATGGAACAGTTTTAAATTGGTTAAGAAAATTTGGTAACTTTGATTGGGAGAACCAAACCCCAACCCAAATGGCAAAAACACCTGAACAGAAGATAATGGAACTCGAAGCCCAAGTGAAATTATTGGAAAAGCAAAAAGCATTATTGGAAAGACAGGCTTTTGTTGCAGACA
>NZ_FZNL01000051.1 GCF_900187965.1 Flavobacterium sp. ov086
TTGTAAGGTCTTTTTGTGTAGGCTGAGCAACCAAAAAAATAGGAAGTATTAATAATAGTAAGATTCTTTGAAGTTTATACGGAAACATACATTGGGGTTTCTTACAAAAATAGAGCATCTTTACAGAATTGTAATGATAAATTCTATGTTTTTTATTGTTTTTCAAGACACTAATATACAAGTGTTTAACATTTATTTTTTCTCGAATTCCCGAATTTCTTATCGGGATTCCTGAATTCCGATAGACAACATTTGCGAGCGGTATCTTGTTTAATTAGTTTTGACTTGAGAAAAATGAGATTTTTTTTACAGTAAGACGTTGCGATAAGAAGCAGATTGTTTTTCGAAATGTAATTGGCCAATTACGTGGGATTAATTCAGTTGCTAAGTAACCCATAAAAATACAAAGCAATGAACACGACATAATGTTTAACTATTAAAATATAAAACATGAATTTTAGAAATTTTAAATTTAGAAGCGTTTTTTTTGAGATGTAGCTTCTAAGATTAAAGATTAACCAACATGAATAAGAAGAATAATGTTTTTTATTCATGATTGAATTTATAAAAATAAAAAACTAATATAAAATATGAATAATAATAAATTAGAGAAATTAAAATTTATAAAAAGATTTTTTTTTTCACTTTAGCATTGGTATTGACCAATTGCCAAAATGACGAAAATCTAACCAAACAGGAACAAAGCAGGATTAAGACTGTAAGTATCGAAGATGCTAAAGCATTCTTAACAAAGTCATCTAATAGTCCTTCGGCTAAATTAGCAAGCAGTAAAATTAGCGACCTTGAATTTGATAAAGCAACATTAGAAAAATTAAACGGTAGCGATCAGTTATTAACTGTAATTCCTTTTTCAACAAATAACGAAGTTCGAAATGATCGTGTTTTAATCACGAAGATAGACGATGAAATTAGAAGTGTTATTTTTAGTATGCAACCTGATGAGAATTCTGTTAAAGACAGTTTTTCTGGAAAAATGTTTATTTACTCACTCGAGGGTGATTTCATTAACGGATACAGAGCAAAGGATGGTGTTATTACCACTCAGTTTGTAAAGAGTAACGCAACAACATCTTCAACTTCTAAAACAATAGATGGTGGAGAATTAAAAGAAGTAGTTATTGGTCCTAAGCCTAAACTCACGAATGCTGTTAGTTATGACATGATTTGGGGAAGTGGCGGTTCAAGTATAGGTTATAGCCCTGTAGGTGGTGCCTCAGGAGTGACTTGGGATGCTACAGGTGGTGGCGGTGGTAGTAGTAGTCCCGCTACTCCTCCTGCTGTAAATGACCCCTGTAAAAGTATTAACGACCAAACTATAGATCCTGCATTCAAAGCAAAAATGGATGCTTTAAAAGCAAAAACAAGTTTAAAAAAAGAAAGTGGATATGCACAAAAGAAGGATGGCTCATTTAAAGAATTACAAAACGGCAGTGGAGGAACTAATGTAAACTCATTAGAATTTAATATTGAACCTGATATGGTCGGATATATGCATGTGCATATAGATCCCTATGAAAGTGCTACATTGGATGAAGATGGCAATCCTCAAGAAGAAGCACCTATAAAAATGTTTTCTCCTGACGATGTAAAACAATTTCTATTGTTATTAATTAATGCAAAAACCAATGGAATTCCTGTCGAGAATGTTTTTGGTACTATGGTTTCAAGTTCGGGAGATTATACTCTACGTTTTACAGGAAATATTGCAGATGTAAAAACAAATCAGAATTGGAATTCATTAAATCCAATCTATATAGCTGCTATCGCAAGAGATGGAAAAGAATTAGGCTTTCTAAAATTCTTAAAAGACAATATAGGCATTAATGGAATATCTTTGTATAAAATTAAAAAAGATGGTAAGAGTGAAAGCAAATCATTAAATGCAAATAACAAATTAAATTCGACTCCTTGTCAATAAACTCAATAGTAAATAACATGAAAAAAATAATAATAATAATACTAAGTCTTATCATCATAGCAAATTTATCTTGCAAAGCACAACAAATTATTCCTGTTGAAAAAGCCATAGATTACCGATTAGCAGAAAATGGAATTCCTGACAATACTTACTTTAAAGATATTAATAATTTATTAGGTAAATATGTTGGCACTTGGATAGGTACTTATGACAATAAAACTTATAAATTTAGAATTGATAAATTTGTAAACAACTACTCGGGGGGTACTAAAGAAGATGTTTTATTAATGCGTTACATTATCACAAATACTAATGGAACACAGCTTGAAAATACAACAACACTATCCGATGATAATTATTTGGTCATTATAGGAGATTATATTCAGAGATCAACCTATCATTTAAATTATTTTGGGAGAGAAAGTGCTTGTGGACAGTTAGGAACGATCTATATAGAGGTTTTAAAAAGCAGTAATAATACTAAAATGAAACTTAACTTATTACCCGGGAAAATAATGATTTCGCCTAGTTCTTGCCCTCAAGGTGTTTCTCAACAAATTATGCCTATAGATCAAATTGTTTTAACCAAGCAATAATTTTGTTTTAATTGTTAATTACAAAAATAGTTAGCGTTAATTTTTACTATAATAAAAGAGTAGCACCATTGCGTGACTAGTAATGGTGCTACTTTTTGTTTTTTAACGCATTATTTTTAGATGAATATTATACAGAATTATGAGATACTTTATTGACGCACTTTTAATTTTGGGAATAGGATTATTGATTTATGGTTACATCTATCCAACGAAATATTGTTTGGATATCAATATTAAAGACACTTATTATGCATTTACTTATAGACCTATTGCTACATTTGTATTATTATTTTCTTTCGTCCTCTACATTGCTAGTCGCTTATACGAATTAGTTAGATGATATTAGTCTTCAAGGGATATATTTAGGACATTTCAAAATGTGTAACGCTTTTTTTACAATGAAAATATTAACTAGAAATTATTTATTTTTTTGACAATCTGCATTTTGCTCGTTGTCTTTTTTTATTTTAATCAATATTTTTATACAATTAACTTGTATGATACTTACTACCATATAAGCTATTTCTTTTTTGTTTTGCCTATATTTATTATCGGTACGATCTTTCATTTAACGAAAATTTTAATAGAAAAATTAAAAACTCGAGTAGAGCAATCTAAAGATAGATATTCAAAGTATTTGTTGTTTTTTTTACAACCGAATTTATATTTTAAATTTAAAAAAGGAACTATAAACTATTTAGTTTTTGTTACAATCTGTGTTATATCGTTTAGCTATCTTTACCTTACTGAATCTTTTTATTTAGTTATTGATAATGGCAATTATCATTTTGTGCGTTATTATTATTTTGTTTTACCAATTCTGATCGTTGGTACCATTGTTTATTTTGTAAAAAATAGGAAGAACAGAAAATCAATCCCTGATTCATAAAATAATCAGAGATATTTATTTTTTTATAAATAAAAAAAAATATAATCCTGATTTTATTATTCTTCATATTAATAAGCTTCTCTAACAGAAAAACTTAATACCAACCACAATTATGAAAAATATTTTTTTAATACTGCTTCTTTCTTTGTTTTCATACATAAATTATGCTCAGGATAAGCCTTTTATTATTGAAGATTATGCGATCAAAGTAAGAGCAATAAAATCGGATTTTAATAAAGCACTATGTACTGATAAAATAAATTCTAAACGGATAGGTTTTGTAGCAGAATTTGAGGTAATTAACAATGTTTAGAGATTTGTCGCGAAAATTCATGTTATACTGTGAACCAGCTAGGAAAAAGAATAAATAAAGCAGGGATTTTATTCTTAGTATATATGATGGTAAATCTTGTAACTAGAAAAGATGAAAAATAAATTTGTATTAATTTTAATAATCTTAAATTCTATCATTTCATATTCACAAAAAAAATGTGAATTATATGATTGTATAAATGCTTATCTTGAAATTAAGAGAATAAGTAAAAAATATCATTCTGTCCTTATAAAAGAAAAGGAAAATAACAAAACTGTCTTAAGAATATTTTATGGTGGTGATAGTATTTCTAATTATGTTAATAATTATAGAAGTCCATTATTTAATGATAAGGCATGGAAAGAATTATCCCAAAAATATTTAAATGATACAATTAAGAGGTATTGGAATACAAAAGATTTCCCTAACTATAATTTTATATATGAAAATAAAAAAGGTTTGTGGAATTTTAGTTTTTTAGATAAATATAATAACAATTCTATGAACTTGTATTTTATTTCAGAACCTATATATTATGACAATCAAAAATACATACTCTTTGAATTTGCAGAAGGCATAACTGATGTTAGAGGAATTTAAAGAAATCAGGTTGTTGTCATGACGAAAAGAAAAAACAAATGGGAAATTGTCGAAACTACTTATGATTATATTTTGCATTGAAATGGTTAAAAATACAACAAAGGCGAATGCCCCAAAAAAGAAAGGAGGATGCTAAATGAAAAAAAAATAGATATTCATTAATAATACTAGTATTGTTGCTTTTAAAAACAATAGGAGTTGTAAGTCAGAACAAGACAAATGAATCTACTGTAAATAATTTTGTAAAATCAGTTTTTTTTGAAAAAACTAAAGCAAAATTTATTGCTGATACTTATATGTACTTTGAAGCTATTAATAATCCAAAATACAATATTAATGATCGGGTGAAGATTCTTGATAAGCATTTAAAAAAAATTAAAAAGGAAAAAAGTTCTTTAATAGATTCAACTAATTATTCTATCGTAGAATACAAGGATTATAAAGAAACAAAAGTTGTTTTCAATAAATCTCCTGAGAATATTTTTATTTTGGTTAGTAAAAGCAATCCTGTAATGTATTTTTATTTATTAAATGATAAGATTTTTTAATTTGATTATATTGTTAAAGGAAACGAGGGATTATTTATTACATACTAAATTATTGTTATATGAATTTGACTCGATAGAAAAAGAAAACGAAGAAGGAAAGGAGATTTTTGAAATTGATACTATTTCAATCCAGAATCTTTCATTCCGCCTTGCAGGAAGAAGTGAACTTTTTCATGATATAAATATAGAAATCGAAAAAGGCAAATTCATTGCAATTGTTGGAGAAAGCGGAAGTAGAAAAAGTACCTTAGGTCAAATCTTACAGCGCTTTTATAATTTTGAAAATGTAAGTATTTCCAAATCAATTTCACCTACCCAACTAAATTCAATAGTAAATTATGCAAATAATGCTCCTGAAACTTATAATGTTAATAGCTATGCGTGTACAGATTTTGGTATCGCAGTTGGTAAATTAGGGGGTATTAATTTGCCTTCAACAAAGGCTTCAACATTAATGTTTAGTGGGACTTCTCCAGGAAATTTAGGAGAAGATATTAAAAGTGGTACTTTTCCAAGTACTACAAAAACATCAAGTAAAAATAATGCTCCAGTAAGAAAAGGGGATTGTAAATAATAATTAATTAAAGTCTAGATGAAATATATAATTTTTGTTTTGCTGATAATAATTCCTTCTAATATTATCGGTCAAGAGTCTATTGATAGCAGTAAAATGTTAAACGAATTTTACACGGAACTTTTTAATGATAATGTAACTCCGGAAGAAATAGTTTCCAGTTATGTTCATTATTTGGATAAAAATGAATATAAAAAAGCTGTTAACATGATAATGGACTTTCGTAAGCTTGCCATTGAAGAAAGGGGACAGTTTTTTTGTTAAAAAAGGATATTCAGGAAAAGAATTTTTCTATTTCATCATACAATTCTTTTGGCAACGATGAGAAGGTGAAATTTAATACTATCGCCCAAGAGAAAAGGAATAATATTTATAAAATTAATCTAGGAAGTGCTATTCCTCAATATATTTTATTGGATAATTACAAAATAGCATCTTTTTTTGGGTTTAAGAAAGCGGGATATGATGAATATTATTTTATAGGCTTTTAATAACTTTGAAAAGACGGTTTCAAGATGTAAGTAAAAAATGATGGGGGTCATTAGACCAACATCCTTTTTTACTTTAATTTTTACACAGTCTTATGTAAAGAGAAAATTTATTGTTATATGAATTTGCCTCGATGGAAAAAGAAAACGAAGAAGGAAAGAAGATTTTTGAAATTGATACTATTTCAATCCAGAATCTTTCATTCCGGTTTGCAGGAAGAAGTGAACTTTTTCATGATATAAATATAGAAATCGAAAAAGGATATCCATCTACAAACTCGATAGTTATTTCCTTCGTAATTTTATAAATAGAATCTACTCGTATAAAATTCTCAGCCGCTTTTGCTTTTTTACCTAATCCGTCATAGACTTTTCCTAAATAATAATACGCGGCTAATACATTACCATTATTATTATATTCAATCATTTTAGGCAATGCTTTATTAATGCTATCCAGTGCTACTTTATAATTCTTTTTAGACACTTGATTTGCATTTTCATTTAAAAAACAAAGAGATATTTGTATTCGTCATTCTTTGTTGCTTTAGATTCTTTATATCCCAATATGTTATAATAGGAAGTTGAATCTGTATTCTTCAAAGATTTATAACAATCTGCTATTCCAAAAATGATACTTTGATAATCTTTATAATATTTTGACCTTCTTACGTCTTTGCTTTTATAATATCGATAACACTCTTTATAAATATCTAATGCTTCATTGTATTCTCCCAAATCTTCAGATTTGGTAATACCAATATATTCTCTTACGTTATAATAATAGTCAATATTAGTTTGCAGTGCTACCTTTTCTGCCAGATTATAATTGGTCATGGCTTCTTTAAACTTAAA
>NZ_FZNL01000049.1 GCF_900187965.1 Flavobacterium sp. ov086
GCTTTTTTGTCTGCAACAAAAGCCTGTCTTTCCAATAATGCTTTTTGCTTTTCCAATAATTTCACTTGGGCTTCGAGTTCCATTATCTTCTGTTCAGGTGTTTTTGCCATTTGGGTTGGGGTTTGGTTCTCCCAATCAAAGTTACCAAATTTTCTTAACCAATTTAAAACTGTTCCATGACTCTGAATACCATATTGTTTTCTTGTTTGAGTAATAGAAATATTTCCTTTTTCAATCTCACTAACAATTTGAAGTTTTAGTGACATACTGTAATCTCGTTGACTACGCTTTACATAATTTATTTGATCTTCCATAACGATGGCTTTTTGTGTATCGCTATTTCAGGACGAGACATAAGATAAAACAAAAAAGAGCCAACAATTGCTTGTTGGCTCTTTTGATATATATAGGGTTGTTATTTTTGAAGTTAATTTATAAAATGGAGATTCTCAATTTATCCAAAAACGGAGAATCTGGACCATTTTATAAAATTCTAGACACAGATTTATCACTCTGCAGTGCTTTGTCTTTCCTGGGAACAAACTAGCTTTATTAGTCCCAATGCTCTGTTTTTTTTGAGGGTTACATTTCAGCAGAATCACTCCCTTTGCTTTGTCTTTTATAGGAACAAACTAGCTTTATTAGTCCCAATGCTTTGCTTTTTTTGAAGGGTTGTATTTTAGCTTTGCTCATTCCCTTTGATACAAAGTTACTACAGAAGTACTCCTGAAAATTTATATAATTTTCCCCATTTCTTATAGATTTTTCACATCAAGATGTTCTCAATTAATATAACAGCGCAATAAAAAAAATGAGTATTTTTGAAATCTTATTTTTTTACTACAATGAAACTGCAAATACAAGAACTCACCACAGTCGAAGAAATGTTGGCTCAAATTGAAACAATGAGGTTTCTTTATCCAAACTTATCCATTGAAAAATACAAAGCATACCTTTCAGATATGGTTCCTCATAATTATATTCAGATTGGTGTTTTTGAAGATGGAGTTTGTTTAGGTATCACCGGCTGCTGGTCTTCAACAAAATTGTGGACAGGAAGATACCTTGAAATAGATAATTTTGTTGTAAACCCTGAAGTTAGATCTAAAGGAATTGGAAAATTGCTGACGGATTATATTGAACAAAAAGCGATAGACTCAGATTGCAGTAGTATAGTTCTGGATGCTTTTACCGGAAATTTTGCTGCACATCGTTTTTATTACAACCAAGGATACGGTCCAAAAGGCTTTCATTTTGTTAAAATAGTAGATGAAAACAAAATGACACACTAAATTTTGGACAAGTTTTTTTTATTGAACCAATAAATCAGCATTAAACCAAAGAATTGGTTATTTTTGTTTTATAAACTTTATTATACATATATTTTGGGATTATATAAAAATCTATTCAAACAAACTGCTATTTATGGATTAGCAACGGTTCTGCCGCGAATGCTAAGTTTTCTATTGGTGAGATTATATACAGGTATTTTACCAACTGCAGAATACGGAGAGGTTTCGATTGTTTTGTCTTGGATGGTTTTCTTTAACGTGGTACTTTCTTACGGAATGGAAACCGCTTTTTTTAGATTTTACAGTAACGAAGACGATAAGAAAAACGTAATTGCAACTTCTACAATATCGATATTTTGGTCGTCTATAATTTTTTTATTTGCAGCTTTAATTTTCAGAAATACACTGGCAAATCTTGCCGAAGTTGACGTACAATATGTTACATATACAATTTGGATTTTAGTTTTGGATGCTTTGGTTTTAATACCATTTTCTAAACTTAGAGCCAATCAAAGACCAATGGTTTATGCAGCGATTAAAATTGGGAATGTAATAATCAATTTATTATTAAATATATTCTTCTTAATTTATTTACCAAAACTTGCTGCTTCAAATCCTAATTCAGTTTGGGATAACTTATATGTAGAGAATTTCCAGATTGCTTATATTTTCATTGCAAATCTTTTGGCAAGTTTAGCGACTTTTGTTGTGCTTTCGCCGAATTATCTTTCTTTGGGAAGAAAATTTGATCCAGTACTTTGGAAAAAAATGATGAAATATGGTTTACCTATTTTGGTTGCCGGACTTGCATTTGCTGTTAATGAACATTTCGATAAAATTCTTCTTGGATATTTATTGCCGGAAAACCTGGCAAAATCAGAAGTTGGAGCTTATTCAGCTTGTTATAAATTAGGATTGTTTATGGTTTTGTTTGCAACAGCTTTTAGATTAGGAATAGAACCTTTCTTTTTTAGTCATGCTAAAAATGAAAATGCACCGCAGACTTATGCCGTAATTACAAAATATTTTGTGATTCTGGGATCTTTAATTTTGTTGGGAGTTATTGTTTTTGCAGACGTTTTAAAATATCTTTTGCTTGACAATAAATCCTATTGGGAAGCTATGAAAGTCGTTCCGTTAATTATTCTGGCAAACTTCTTTTTAGGAATTTACAACAATTTATCTGTTTGGTATAAGCTAACAGACAAAACAAAAATTGGAGCCTATATTTCGATTGTGGGTGCTATTGTGACCTTGGTTTTAAACTATTTTTTAATTCCAAAGTACAGTTACTATGGCTCTGCAATTGCGACCATTTCTGCTTACGGAAGTATGATGTTGATTTCTTATGTTTTAGGAAATAAATATTATCCGATACCTTATGATATGAATAAAATTGGAGCTTATTTAGGAATTTCAATTGTGTTTTCGGCTATTTCTTTTTACGGATTTAGAGAAAATTATTTTGTTGGAATACCGTTATTTTTAGCATTCATCTATTTTGTTTATCATAACGAAAAAGAGACAATTAAAGGAATTATGAATAAAAAGTAAGCTGATTTTTAAGCTTTTAAAATAAAAATGAAAATACAAATTATCAATAAATCACAACACGCTTTACCAAACTACGAAACAATTGCTTCGGCAGGAATGGATTTGCGTGCCAATTTAACTGAAGTTATTACGTTAAAACCATTAGAAAGAACGATTGTAAAAACGGGACTTTTTATTGAGTTGCCAATTGGTTACGAAGCACAAGTTCGACCAAGAAGCGGACTAGCAGCAAAAAGAGGCGTAACCGTTTTAAATTCTCCAGGAACCGTTGATGCAGATTATAGAGGTGAAATAGGTGTAATTTTAGTAAATTTATCAAATGAAGAATTTGTAATCGAAAACGGTGAAAGAATTGCACAATTAATTATAGCCAAACACGAAAGAGCTGAGTGGATAGAAGTTGAAGAACTTTCTGAAACATCAAGAGGCGAAGGCGGATTTGGAAGTACTGGAGTAAAATAGTTTCAGTTTTCAGTCGCAGTTACAGTCACAGTAATTAGTTTCTGTACTTTGCGAACTTAAAAATGAAATGAAAACCTTTGTAATCTTTGCGAAAAACCTTTGCCAACTTTGCGGTTAAAAATTTCAGCACAAGTAGAAAATAAATAACATTTGCGGTTAAAAATTTAGAACCAAACTAAGAAGATTTTTTTAAATCTTCCCATAAAGAATAAACACAAAAATGAAAATAATCGTTCCAATGGCGGGTCGAGGATCAAGACTTAGACCACATACTTTAACAGTTCCTAAACCATTAATTCCAGTTGCAGGAAAATCAATTGTTCACCGTTTAGTCGAAGATATTGCTAAGATTTTAAAAGAACCTATCGAAGAAGTTGCTTTTATTTTGGGAGATCCAGCTTTTTTTGGTGATGATCTTGTAGCAAGTTTAGAAGAATTGGCAGGAAGTTTGGGCGCTAAAGCATCAATCTATCGTCAGGATTTACCATTAGGAACAGGTCACGCTATTATGTGTGCCAAAGAATCTTTATCAGGACCGGCAGTAATTGCTTACGCAGATACTTTAATCAGAGCCGATTTTGAATTGGATCCGGAAGCAGATGCTGTAATTTGGGTGAAACAAGTAGAACAACCGGAAGCATTTGGTGTTGTTAAATTAAATGCTAATAACGAAATTATAGAATTGGTTGAAAAACCAAAAGAATTTGTTAGTGATTTGGCCGTTATCGGAATCTATTATTTTAAAGAAGTTGGAGATTTGAAAAAAGAACTTCAAGGTGTTTTGGATAATAATATTCAGAATGGCGGAGAGTATCAAATCAACGACGGAATCAAAGCAATGATGGCTAACGGTAAAGTTTTTAAAACCGGCAGCGTTGACGAATGGATGGATTGCGGAAACAAAGATGTTACCGTTGAAACAAATTCAAGAATGTTAGGATTCTTGCATAATGACGGAGAACATTTAGTAGATTATGATGTAAAACTAGACAATTCAACAATTATTCCTCCATGTTATATTGGAGAAAATGTAGTATTGAAAAATACAACAGTTGGTCCAAATGTATCGATAGGAAAAGGATGTCATGTAAGTGATAGTGTTATTAAAAACAGTTTAGTACAAACTTTTTCTCAAATAAAAAATGCGAACTTAGACAATGCAATGATTGGAAATCATGTCGTTTATGATGGTAAATTTACTAGTATAAGTATTGGTGATTATTCGGTTTTAGAATAGATTATAGCTTTTGACAGATTCGTTTTTGTTTAAAAAATAAATTTTAGAGATGATACAAAAAGGAGTTTTAGTATTTTTATTTTTCGTTTTGCTTAGCAATCCAACTTCGGTTATGGCACAAACAGAGCCGGAAGATATTGCTATGGCAACAGATGAATATCAAGACTCTTTTTATGAATCTTTGAAACAAAAAGGAATCGAAAATTATGATAAAGCTATTATTTCATTAGAGAAATGTATCAAGTTAAAACCTAATGATGCTGTAGCTTATTTTGAATTAGGGAAAAATTATTTATCTCTAAAGCAATATAGCAGTGCTCAGTCTTCTTTTGAAAAAGCAACACAATTAGACCCAAAGAATAAATGGTATTGGTTAGGAATTTATGATGTAAGTTATGAAACCAAAAATTATCCTTTGGCAATTGAAACGATTCAGAAAATAATCGTTTTTGATGAAGAGTATAAAGATGATCTGATTTCGTTGTACATGATTACCAATCAATATGACAAAGCACTTTTGGCGATCAATGAAATGAATGATAAATTCGGAAAATCAGAAGATCGTGATCGATATAAAATGCAAATTATGTCTCAGGGCAAATATCAAAATGCCGAAGCATCAAACCTGATTGATCAGATTAAAAAGAATCCGAAAGAAGAATCGAATTATGTCGACCTGATTTTTTTATATACAAAAACAGAAGAAACAGATAAAGCATTAGAAGTTGCAAAACAATTGGCAAAGGAAATTCCAAATTCTGAATGGGCACAAGTAAGTTTATTCAAAGGATATTTGGATGCAAATCAAGCTGATAAAGCAATTAAATCGATGAATGTGATTTTCTCAAGTTCAAAAATTGACACAAAAATTAAGCATCGTACCTTAAATGAGTTTTTGATTTATGTGAATAAAAATCCGCAATACGCACCAGATTTAGAAAAAGCAATATCTTATTTTGATAACGATCCAAATGTTGATGTTGCAAAAGAAATTGGGAAGTTTTATCACAGCAAAGGTCAATATGAAAATGCAATTAAATATTATGAAAAAGATTTAAAAGCAAATTCAGATACAGATCGTGAAACTAATTTGCTTTTGCTGGAAGCTTATGTTCAGGCAAAACAATTTGAACCAATGACAAAACGAGCTATGACAATGATTGAAGTTTATCCGAGTCAATCGCAGTTTTATTATTATGCAGGTTTAGGAAACAATAAATTGCAACAATTTAAGAACGCAAAAACCGTTTTAGAAATGGGGCTTGATTATGTTGTAGACGACAAAACGCTTGAAGCAAATTTTAATATTCAGCTTGGAGAGGCTTACAATGGTTTGGGAGATGCGAAGAAAAAAGAGGAATACTTTTTGAAGGCAAATGAATTATTAAAACAAAAAAAATAAAAGGAGAGGATTTCAAATGAAAAAATATATTGCAATAGTATTGATGTCGGCTTTTGTGATTTCTTGCAAATCAAAAATGCCAGCAGCTCAAAATAATACCGGTAACGCTGAAGTTACAACCAAAGAAGACAAAAAAGTTGTAGAGAAACATTATAACAATAAGTTAGATTTTTCTACTTTATATATAAAAGCCAGTGCAAAATATGTTGACGAAAAACAAAGTCAAAATGTTACCGCCGAAATTAAAATAGAAAAAGACAAACAGATTTTAATAAGTGTTCGTTTTTTAGGAATTACAATGGCAAAAGCATTGATTACACCAACGGCAGTAAGCTATTATGAAAAAATAAACAGCACTTACTACGAAGGAGATTTTACAAGTTTGAGCAAATGGTTAGGAACAGAATTGGATTATTCAAAGGTTCAGAATCTATTGGTTGGTGAAGCTCTGGACGATTTAAAAAAGGGAAAATATACACAAACAATTGTAGAAAACCTTTTTCGTTTAGACGATGAAAAAGATGCCAATTTGAAAAAATCATTCTATATTGATTCTGAAAAATATTTGTTGCAAAAAGAAGAAATTTCACAACCTTCAGAAAACAGAATGTTGCAGATTAACTATTCTGACAGCAAAGTTTTTAATCAGGGAACACTTCCAACAAGTATTGCAATTAACGCTATTCAGCCAAAAGGAAGAACCAATATTAATTTAAATTACAACAATATTTCGTTTAATGAAGAACTTTCTTTCCCATATAGTGTGCCTGGTGGTTATAAGAAAGTTATAATTAAGTAAATTTGCAAAAAGAAAATCGAAACATGCCAAAATTTCTCCTAAGCCTAATTTTTATTTGTGCCACAACTCTTATGTGGGCGCAAGATTCGCAACAAGAAAAACTGGAACAACGTAAAGCTCAAATTCAGCAAGAAATTAGAGATAACGAAAAGATGTTGCAATCTGTAAAGAAAAAAGAAAAATCAGCAGTAAATGTATTTTTAATTCAGGCGAATAAAATCAAACTAAAAGAGAAACTGATTAATACTACGGCAAAACAAGAAAAACTTTTAAGCAACGACATGTATATTAACCAGGTTAAGGTTAATAAGCTAAAAAAGGAATTAGAGGTTTTGAAAGCTGATTATTCTAAGATGATTTTAAAATCATACAAAAGTCGTTCTGAGCAAAGTAGAGCGATGTTTATTTTGTCTTCAGAAAGTTTTTTGCAAGCTTATAAAAGAGCACAGTATTTAAAACAATATACTAATTTTAGAAAAAATCAAGGTTTAGAAATTCAATCTAAAACTACTGAATTAGTTGATTATAATGCGAGATTAAATGGACAAAGACAGGTTAAGAAAAAGATTATCGCAGAAAATGAAAAGGAAAAACAGAGTTTAGAAGTTGAAAAGAAAGAACAGCAAAAGTTAGTTAATTCGATTAAGAAAGATAAAGGTAAAATCTTAGCAGATATAAAAGCAAAACAAAGCGAATCAAAAAGAATTGACAGACAAATTGATCGTTTAATTCGGGAAGCAATTGCCGAAGCAAATAGAAAAGCGGCATTAGAAAGAGCAAAAGATAATCCGGGAACAACAGTTTCGAAAGCACCGGTTTCATCATCGAAAATTGAATTAACACCAGAGAATAAAATCTTAGCTGCCGACTTTAAAGCCAATAGAGGAAGATTGCCTTGGCCGGTTGAAAAAGGATTTATTTCTCAAGGATTTGGAGATCAGCCGCATCCATTGTACAATACAGTAACGATTCATAATAATGGGGTTGAAATTACAACAGAATCGGGATCAAGCGCAAGGGCAGTTTTTGCAGGTGAAGTGACGAGTGTAATTGTTTTATCTCCAATAAATAAAATGGTAATTATTCAGCATGGAGATTATTTCTCAGTATATCAGAATTTAAGTTCTGTAAGTGTAGACAAAGGGGATAAAGTTACCATAAAACAGAATATTGGTAAAATCAGAACAAGTCCAGAGACAGGAAAAACAACAATGAAGTTTTGTATTTCGCAAAACTCAACATATGCAGATCCTAGAGGTTGGATTCAAAACAGATAAAAAAAGGGAGCTTAATTAGCTCCCTTTTTTATTATAAACATTTTGTCTCGTCCTGAAATAGCGATACACAAAAAGCCATCGTTATGGAAGATCAAATAAATTATGTAAAGCGTAGTCAACGAGATTACAGTATGTCACTAAAACTTCAAATTGTTAGTGAGATTGAAAAAGGAAATATTTCTATTACTCAAACAAGAAAA
>NZ_FZNL01000048.1 GCF_900187965.1 Flavobacterium sp. ov086
TCATTTAAAACAATAGCCTTCAATACCGAACTAACATCGTTATCCTTGTAAATATGCAATTGGCCTCCTGTTAAAAGGGTCAAATAAATACTGGTCTGTGTTAAATCAAATGATAAAGAACTGAATAATGGGAAACTCTGAGAATTATCTCCTTCTCCATAATGTGATATACCATACAATAAGTAGTTTACCAAACTACCATGTTCTATCATTACTCCTTTTGGATTACCTGTACTTCCTGAGGTATAAATTACATATGCCAAATCCGTAGTTTGGACAGCACTGGTTTTTAAAGCCGGAAATGAGGACACCTGGTTTAATACACTCTCAAATTCTACGTCGATAGAAAAAACAGGAACCACATATTCTATCACATCAAATAAACTTTCTGACTCTATGATCAATAATTTTATATGAGCGTCATTGACAACAAAGGATTTACGATGCTCCGGATACTCTTTATCGATAGGAAGATAACAAGCACCGGCTTTTAAAATTCCTAGTATTGAAATAATAGACCAGATACTACGATCCAGCATTAAACCTACAATATCATTGGAACTCAAATCATAATGTTTCTGTAAATAAAGCGCCAGATAAGTCGATTTCTCATCTAATTCTTTATAACTTAATTCTTCATTTCCATAAACAACTGCGATAGCATTTGGGGTCTTTTTTACCTGTTCCGCAAATAAATCAACGATGGTTTTATCTAATGGATAGGCAACATCAGTGTCATTAAATTCATATAATAATTGATTCACCTCTTGTGAAGTAAGCAGGGACAGATGGCTTATTGGCTCTGTGATATTGCCTGCAATACTAACCAACAGCTCCTGATAATGCAGCAGCATACGGTCGATCGTAGCTTTATCAAATAAAGCTGTGCAATAATTTATTGCTAATGAAATGCCATTGTTACTCTCTGATACATTAAGTGTTAAATCAAATTGGGAACTTTCCACTTGGGTATCATATGATGATAAGGTCACGCCTTCTAAGGCTGCATCTTTACTTTCTTCATTATTCTGTAAGGAAAACAATACCTGAAATAATGGAGTCACATTCATATCGCGGGTTGTAATCACCCGATCTACAACCTTTTCAAAAGGTGTTAGCTGATGATCGTACCCCTTTAAAGTCGTCTGCTTTACTCTTGACAATAAATCCTTAAAACTAGGATCACCGCTTAAATCACTGCGAAGCGCCAGCATGTTTACAAAAAAGCCAATCATTCCTTCTAAATCCGACTGGGTTCGATTCGCAATTGGTGTTCCTACACAAATATCGTCCTGTCCGCTGTAGCGGGATAACAATACCTTAAAGGCTGATAGTAATAACATAAAAAGCGTAACGCCTTCTTGTTGGCATATAGAACTTAATGAGTCTCTCAGCTCTTTTCCTAATTCTAAAGAAACAATAGCTCCTGCAGTGCTCTGCACAGCAGGACGAACATAATCCGTTGGTAATGACAAGGTGCTTACACCTTTTAATTTTTCTTCCCAATATGATAACTGATTCTCTAAAACCTCGCCTTCTAAATACTTGCGCTGCCAAATAGCATAATCTGCGTATTGTAAGCTAAGCTCCGGTAAATCAGGAGTTTTATTTGATTGGAAGGCACTGTACAATTCCATAAACTCATTGGTCAGGATTCCACCCGACCAGCCATCACTGGCAATATGATGGAAAACACAAGCCAAAACATACTTCTCATTCTCTAATGTATGCAAACACGCTCGCAGCTTGTAATCTTTCGATAAATCAAAAGGTTTATTCACATAGTCTGCTATATTATTTCCTAATAATAATTCATCAGATACAATTACTTTATCCAATGACCAGCCCTCGGCGCTGATAATTTCCTGATAACCGATTCCGTCTTCCGACAAAAGCATACTGCGTAAAACCTCATGTCGCGAAACAATCTCCTGTAAGGTTTGTTCCAATATCGATACCTCTAATGCTCCTTCTAAACCAAGAACTATAGGAATGTGATATTCGGTACTGCCTTGCAATGCATCCAAAAACCATAGTCGTTCCTGACTAAACGATAATGGGATACGGGCAGGACGTTCCTCTACTACAATTGCTGGTAATAAAACTCCTTCAGATTGATCTGATATATGAGTCCCTAATTCAGAGATCGTGGTATGTTCAAATACTTCACGGATAGAAACTTCTATCATCAAATCCTTTCGGATCATCGAAACTAAACGAGTAGCCAGTAAACTATGGCCGCCCAATTCGAAGAAATTATCATGAATTCCTACTTGTTCTAATCCTAACAAATTTTGCCAGATTTCGGCTAATTGTCTTTCTGTTTCGTTGCGTGGTGCTACATAATCTTTGCTCGATAATTCTGAACTATCAGGATCCGGTAATGCGTTTTTATCCAGCTTTCCATTAGAAGTTAAAGGGAATTTCTCTAACTCTATCCAAAGCATAGGAACCATATACTCTGGCAGGCTTAGTTTTAATTGTTCTTGTAATCTCCCTTTGTCTAATGCGCCTTCCAAAACCACATAACCAACCAGACGCTTACTGCTGCCTGCATCTTCCTTAGCCAGTACACAACACTGTGTTACTCCCGGTAAAGAAGATAATACATTCTCGATCTCACCCAGCTCTATTCGATAACCGCGAATTTTAACCTGATTGTCTTTCCTGCCAATAAACTCAATATTACCATCTGGTAACCAGCGTGCTAAATCACCTGTTTTATAAATTCGTTCACCTTCTTTAAACGGATTCTCTATAAACTTTTCTTGAGTTAATTCTTCTTGATTCAAATAACCTCGGGCTACCTGAACTCCACCAATATATAACTCTCCTATTACACCTATCGGCAATAAAATATTCGAAGGATCAAGAATATAAATATTCGTATTATTTAGAGGTTTACCTATATTAGTATTTAAATCTCCATCTTTAAAATCATGCATTGTAGCACATACAGTACACTCTGTAGGCCCATATCCATTAACTAATAGTTGTGTATTACTCCATTCCTTTAGCGTATTGTATGATGAAACTCCACCTCCAATATGAACGCTTTTCAAAGCTGGTAATTCTTCCCATACCAACTGTCCAAATAGATCTGAAGGTATTGTTAGATGGTTTATTGCATTAATTTTAATATAATCGACAAGTGTAGCTCCATTTTTAATCTCATCATCAATTATATGTAAACTGCTTCCTGAAATTAAAGATGGATAGATTTCAGAAACTGACGCATCAAATGATACAGAAATTAGCTGAGAGCATATCGTGAATTGATTGATCTCAAAAGTATTGATTATGTTAAAGCATAAATTTATAACTGAACTATGCTCCACCATCACTCCTTTGGGCTTTCCTGTTGTTCCTGATGTGTAAATAACATATGCTAAATCATCTGCTTTTAGAACTATTTCAGGTAAACTATCAGGATATTTAGAAATGTCTTCTTTGAATGAATCTAAGAATAACGTATCTATGATAATACTACAGTTACTATCTTTTTTAATATATTCTTTTCTTTCTTCGGGATAATTAGGATCTATTGGCACATAAGCCGAACCCGTTTTTAATATTGCTAAAAACGAAATAATTGACCAATCACTGCGATCTAAAGTTACTCCAATCAAATTATCTACATTACTTTTAATATTAGATAATAAGTAATGTGCCAATTGATTTGAGCATTTACTTAACGCGCTGTAACTTAATTCTTTTTCTCTATAAACTATAGCTATAGCATCCGGAGTACGCTCAACTTGTTCTTCAAATAAATGTATTATAGACTTATTTAAAGGGTAGGATATTTGTGTATTATTAAAAACATCTAATAGTTGATGTTTTTCTTCTCTTTGTAATATATTTAAAGCATCAACATTTACTTCTTCTTCACTTGTTACTCCTTCTATGAGCTGAATTAATGCTTGTTCCATATAGGCAAGTATGCGATCAGCACTTAGACTTTCATCTACTAATACTTTTAATCCAAAATCAACACCAAAATCATCTATACTTAAATTAAATGGATAATTTGTTCGTTCATGACTTCCAATAAGCGTTATACCTAAATCAATATCTCTGGCATTATTTTCTTCAGATGAAGATAATAAGGAATGACGATAGTTTAATAAAGCACTGAATAAAGCCGTCTCATTGGAGATATTACTCCAATGATGAATGTCAGATAAAGGTGTTTGTTCGTAGGATAATAATTCTTCTAATCTTACCTTGACTTCCTGCAAATATTCTTTGACACTTCCTTTTAATTTCAACGCAACCGGAAGTGTATTAATAAATAAACCTAAAGAATCAGCGGCCCCAATAGAGCCTTGCAAACGCCCTGAAAATAAAGAGCCAAAAACAGCATACTCTTTATTACTGCATCTAGCTATAACTAAACCAAAAGCAGCATGAAATAATACTGCAGGACTCATACTAAGTTTAATACAGGTATTACGCAATGATGCACTTACATCTTGAGAGAGCATACTAGTGGACTCTTCGATACCTGTACCATCACCTAAAACATTGGATAGATTAAATGGATAGGTTGGTTCTTCTATTCCGTCAAATAAAGATTTAAAATAAGATTCCCCGTCATTGATTGATTGTGCATGTAACGTGTGACCAATAAAATCCCGGTATAAAACAGGCGTTGGAAGATTTGTTCCTTCTCCTGATAGACACAACATTATTTCTTCTGTAATAACCTCTAAACCAACATGATCCATTATTAAATGATGTTGATATATTATTAAGTAATAACATCCATTAATTGGATCATCAGCTGATTTCAATTCTAATAATGGAGCTTTTGAAATGTCCATCCAATGACTACCAGAAGCTATAAGCAATTCCAATTGTGGCAAAATAGCTTTGGACTCCTCTAAATCTAAATCATCTAATGCTAATTTTGCTTCTCGCAATACTACTTGAACAGCATTAGGTAAACCATCACTTAAAAAACAAGTACGTAAAACATCATGACGGTTCACTACAAATTGTAATGCCTCGATAAAAGCTACTCGCTTTGCTGAATCAGAAAATGAAAGCAAAGTTGGAACAATGTAGAGGTCTCCCTGGGCAGGATTGCTCATTAAATTATGAAAATGAATTCCTGCTTGTAAGGGAGATAATGGATAGATGTCTTCAATATTTGAAACACCACCCGGAACCATTGTCACTATTTTATCTAAATCATTTTGATTAAAATCAACTAATAATGGCACCATTGATGGAATAATGCGGTCACTTGTAATTTTAATTCCATTAGGTGGAACACTATAAACTAAAGATATGGAAGATAACTTATCACTGATGGAAGCTATCGTAGGACCAGCAAAAATATCTTTGACTTTTATATGAAAATCCAGCGCTTGCAAGCGAGATATTAATTGAACAGCTAATAAACTATGTCCCCCAAGCTCAAAGAAATTATCATGGATTCCTATATTTTCTATACCCAATAATCCCTGCCAGATAGTTACTAATTGATTCTCTGTTTCGTTACGAGGAGCAATATATTTACTGGTTGACAACTCTGAGTTCTCTGGATCCGGTAATGACTTTTTATCTAATTTTCCATTACTGGTTATTGGCATCTTTTCTAATGATACCCAAATCATAGGAATCATATATTCAGGCAAATGCAGCTTTAATTGTTCTTGCAGCACTTCTTTATCTAATACACCTTCCATAACCACATAACCTACCAGACGCTTAGTATTATTTACATCTTCTTTGGCCAAAACACAACACTGTCTAACCCCTGATAATGCTGATAATATATTTTCAATTTCTCCTAATTCAATACGGTATCCTCGAATCTTGACCTGATCATCTTTTCTACCAACATACTCAAGATTACCATCTGGTAACCAGCGAGCTAAATCTCCTGTTTTATAAATTCGGCCTCCTTCTATAAAAGGATTGTTTATAAACTTTTCCTGGGTTAATTGTTCAAGATTTAAATAACCTCGTGCTACTCCTGCTCCTCCAACACATAACTCACCAATTACTCCAACAGGCAAAAGATTATGTTCCTCATTCATAACATAC
Source organism: Flavobacterium sp. ov086 (assembly GCF_900187965.1). Lineage (GTDB taxonomy): Bacteria > Bacteroidota > Bacteroidia > Flavobacteriales > Flavobacteriaceae > Flavobacterium. Next base: position 6,058 of record NZ_FZNL01000048.1, read on the forward strand.
ACCTGAGTATTATCAATAGGTTTTCCAATTGATACAATATCTTTTATATCTCCTTGGAAAGTTGTAGAACAAATACTTGCTTCTGTAGGACCATAGGCATTAACGTAATTGTAATGCTGAGAAAATGTCTTCGCTAATTCTAAAGGTATTGACTCTCCCGCAGTAACTAGAGTGGTAATACTTTTTATATCTTCAACCGACAATAATTGTAAAAATGCTGGTGGTAATGTTGCAAAAGTAATTGCATTATTTGCTATAAAGTTTCTAAAAAAGACAATGTCTGATTTTGCTTCTTCTTTTATGATACATAAACGACTACCACTCAAAAGGGAAATACAAATCTCCCAAATAGAGGCATCGAATGAAATACTTGCAAATTGTAGACAGGTATCTTTATTGGTAATTGAAAAAGCAGAAATTTGAGATAGTATAGTATTTACGATACTTCTATGTTCAATCATTACCCCTTTCGGTTTCCCAGTACTACCTGATGTATAAATTATATATGCTAAATCAGTAGGTCCAACAACAATTTTAGGTAAATCATTAGGATATTTAGAACGATCCTTTTTGAATATTTCCAGTAATAAATCATCTACGATGACAGAACAGTTACTATCTTTCTTTATATATTCTTTTCTCTCTTCGGGATGGTTAGGATCTATTGGAACATAAGTTGCTCCTATTTTTAATATTGCTAAAAATGAAACAATTATCCAATCACTGCGATCTAAAACAACTCCAATTTGACTACCTCCACTTATATCATTAATAGATAATAAATAGTGTGCCAATTGGTTTGAGCGTTGATCCAACTCCTTATAATTTATTTTCTCGTCTTCATAAACTACTGCTATAGCATCTGGTGTTTGTTTAACCTGTTCTGTGAATAAATCTATTAGCGTCTTATCTTTGGGGTATGTAACATTTGTATCATTAAATTCATATAATAATTGATACTCTTCTTTTGTTGTAAGTATAGATAAATTGCTTAACGGTTGGGTGATATTGCTTACAATACCAGCCAGCAGCTCTTGATAATGTACCAGCATTCGATCTATTGTTGCTTTATCAAATAAAGCGGTACAATATACTATATTGAGTGAAATATGATCACCACTTTCAGAAGCATTTAATACTAAATCAAATTTAGAAGTAACCGTATCAAACTCATATCCTGATAACGTAACACCTTCTAAGGTTTCCCTATCTTCTCCAGATATATTAGATGCGTTCTGTAATACAAATAACACCTGAAACAATGGTGTCATACTCATATCCCGCGTTGTAATCACACGATCTACTACTTTTTCAAAAGGTGTCAGCTGATGGTCATACCCCTCTAACGTTGTCTGCTTTACTCTTAACAATAATTCCTTAAAACTAAGATCGCCGCTCAAATCACTACGAAGTGCTAAAGTATTGACAAAAAAGCCAATCATTCCTTCTAACTCTGACTGTGTTCGATTCGCAATTGGTGTTCCTACACATATATCGTCCTGTCCGCTGTAACGGTATAATAAAATCTTAAAGGCTGATAATAATAACATAAACATCGTAACACCTTCTTCTTTGCATATAGAATTTAATGAGTTACTCAGCTCTTTTTCTAATTTTAAAGAAACACTAGCTCCTGCATTACTCTGCACAGAAGGACGAACATAATCCGTTGGTAAAGTCAAGGTACTTACACCACTTAATTTTGTTTCCCAATAGCTTAACTGATTATCTAAAACCTCGCCTTCTAAATACTTGCGCTGCCAAATGGCATAATCTGCGTATTGTAAACTAAGCTCCGGTAAAACTGCCGGACGATCGGACTGCAGAGCACTGTACAATTCCATAAACTCATTGGTCAGGATTCCTTCTGACCAGCCATCACTGGCAATATGATGGAACACAATTGCCAGGACATATTGTTTGTTCCCCAGACCATACAAACAAGATCGTAACTTGTAATCTTTCGATAAATCAAAAGGGCGCATCAGATAATCCTGCAGAGTGCTTTCCAGCATTGATGCATTTCCTATTTCTAATTGATCTAATGACCAGCTTTCGGCGCTTATAATTTCCTGATAACCGATTCCATCTTCTGATAAAAGCATACTGCGCAAAACCTCATGACGCGAAACAATTTCCCGTAAGGTTTGTTCTAGTATCGATACCTCTAAGGCTCCTTCTAAACGAAGAACACTAGGGATGTGATATTCTGTACTGCCTTGTAACTGATCCAAAAACCATAGTCGTTCCTGACTAAACGATAAAGGAATCTGCTTGATGGAATCTCGATCGTAAGGAGTAACTTTTGATAAAGTATTTTTTCTGCTTTTTACTTGACGTCCCTCAATATATTCAACTATATGAATTTTATTATCTTTTATTTTTTGTAATAAATCGGCATCAATAGTAGCAGCTGATTTAATTGTTAAGCTGCCCTCATTTACTCCTATTTTTACTTTTTTATTATAAGCTTCTTTTAAAATACTTAAAACTTCTACATTCATGTTTAAAAATTATATTTCAATAGTTATATTGTAGTTTTCTTTATCTTCCTGATCATCATTAAAATCCTGTTCAAAAAATTCAATAAGAGATGATAACTCTACAATTGTTGTATGTTCAAATACTTCACGGATAGAAACTTCTATCATCAAATCCTGACGAATCATGGAAACTAAACGCGTAGCCAATAAACTGTGGCCTCCCAATTCGAAGAAATCATCATGAATTCCTACTTGTTCTATACCTAACAAATTCTGCCAGATTTCTGCTAATTGTATTTCTGTTTCGTTACGTGGTGCTACATATTCTTTGCTGGATAAATCTGAGTTATCCGGATCCGGTAATGACTTCTTATCTAATTTTCCATTACCGGTTAATGGCATCGCATCTAAAGTCACCCATAATTGAGGAACCATATACTCAGGCAGGCTTAGTTTTAATTGTTCTTGTAATCTCTCTTTGTCTAATGCGTCTTCCAAAACTACATAACCAACCAGGCGCTTGCTGCCAACTGCATCTTCCTTAGCCAGTACACAACACTGTGTTACTCCCGGTAAAGATGATAAGACGTTTTCAATCTCACCCAACTCGATTCGATAACCGCGGATCTTAACCTGATCATCTTTTCTGCCGATATATTCTATATTACCATCCGGCAGCCAACGCGCTAAATCGCCTGTCTTATAAATTCGTTCACCCTCTTTAAACGGATTCGCTATAAACTTCTCTTGAGTTAGTTCTTCTTTGTTCAAATAGCCTCTCGCTACCTGAACACCTCCTATACATAATTCACCTATTACTCCTATTGGTAATAATTGATTTTGATTATCTAAAACATATAAACTTGTATTGGCTACTGGTTTTCCTATTAGAATTTGAGACAAAGAGCCTTCTAGTGGTACTTCCCATGAACTTACATCAATTGCTGCCTCTGTAGGTCCATATAAATTATCTAATCGAACATTCTTGAATTTATCCTTAAATAATATTACCTGATCTACCTGTAAAGCTTCTCCACTACACAAAACCTGCTTTAAGGAACTACAATCTCCCAATTTGATGTCTTCTAAGA
>NZ_FZNL01000047.1 GCF_900187965.1 Flavobacterium sp. ov086
GCTACTTCGAATACAATAACAATGACTGTAAATCCAAATTTATCAGCAGTTGGAATCACACCAAATACTGCTCAGGCAATATGTGGATTAAATTCAGGAACACTTTTAACGGTATCAGAAACTGGTGGAAATGGAATTACTTCACGTAAGTGGGGTAAACGTTCTGTTTCTGGAGGAACAATTACGGATATAGTGGGTGAAACAGGATCGACTTTTACACCAACAGGAACCAATTTAGGAAATGGAAACTGGCTTATAGTTTGTACATCGACACCATCATGCGGAACTGCAATGGTTTCTAACGAAGTATCAGTATCAGTTAATCCAAATTTACCAGCAAGTGTTAGTATAGCTGCTTCACCTTCGGGAGCAATTTGCAGCGGAACTTTAGTAACTTTTACAGCTGCTCCGGTAAATGGAGGAACTACTCCAACATATCAATGGTACAATGGATTAACTGCGGTTGGAACAGGCTCGACTTACAGCAGCAGTACTTTGGTTAATGTTGATGCTATTAAAGTTGTAATGACTTCGAATGCAAGTCCTTGTTTGACAGGAAGTCCAGCTACCTCGAATACAATAACAATGGCTGTAAATCCAAATTTACCAGCAAGTGTTAGTATAGCTGCTTCACCTTCGGGAGCAATTTGCAGCGGAACTTTAGTAACTTTTACAGCGACTCCAGTAAATGGAGGAACTACTCCAACATATCAATGGTACAATGGGTTAACTGCGGTTGGAACAGGCTCGACTTACAGTAGCAGCACTTTGGTTAATGCTGATGCTATTAAAGTTGTAATGACTTCGAATGCAAGTCCTTGTTTAACAGGAAGTCCAGCTACATCAAATACAATAACAATGTTGGTAAATACGTTGCCGGGAACCCCAATAACAGGAACTCTAACGCAACCAACGTGTGCTTCATCTTCAGGTGGTATAATTCCATTGAGTAATTTACCATCTACTGGTACATGGACAATCACACAGGGAGGATCATTTCCTGGTGTCACTTATTCTGGTACAGGATCAACATATGATGTAAAAAATCTTGCAGCCGGTAATTATACTTTTACCGTTCAGGGTGACGCTAATACTTGTAATTCTTTGGCTTCTGCAAATGTGGTTCTAAATACTGCTGCTGCTAAAGTATGGACAGGAGCTGTAGATGGAAACTGGAGCAATCCTGCAAACTGGAATCCTGTTACTGCAACAGCACCAACAGCGTCAGATTGTGTTGTAATACCAGATGTAGCGACAGTACCTAATGTTCCAACAATTCAAGGGGCAGGAATAATTGTAGACGCATATACACTTACTGTAAATGATAATGCTTCATTAACCGTAAATGCTAAAAATACTCTAAAAGTTGTGAGTACTGTAACAGTTGGTGCTCTAGGCTCTTTAGTTTTTCAGAACGATGCGAGTTTAGTACAAACAACAAATGCAGCAAACGTTGGAAACATCACTTATCATAGAGATACAGAGCCAGTTCGTCGTTATGATTTTACATATTGGTCAACACCTATAACAAATATTGCGCAACCGTATACACTTTATAAATTGTCTCCGGCAACCTTATTAGACAAATACAGTAGTTATGATTCTTCAATAAACGCGTGGGATATAAACCTAAACGGAACAAAAGAAATGATTCCTGGTGTAGGTTATACCGTTAGAGCACCACAAACATTCTCGATTACTAATACTGCAATTTATTCGGCAACCTTTACCGGTACTCCTAATAATGGCGATTATTCGGTTCAGATTTACAATACAAATTGGAGTTTGATAGGAAATCCATATCCATCGGCAATAGATGCATTAAAATTTATTAATATTAATCATAATGCTTCACCATCTGTAGATGTAGGAACATTATATTTCTGGACACATAATACTCCTCCAAGCGGTACGCCATCATCTAATGGTACTTATGATTACACCAGTAATGATTATGCTGCTTTCAATTTATCAGGATCAATAGGAACAGGTGGTGCAAAATTACCTAACGGAAGTTTTGGACCTCCACCAACTGGCGAAATTGCTGCATGTCAATCTTTCTTTATGAGAGCTTCGGGATCAGGAATTGTGAAGTTCACAAATGATATGAGATTAGATGGAAAAAATGATCAGTTTTATAAAACATCAAAATCGAATACTATAGAGAAAAATCGTGTATGGTTAAATTTAACTAATGCAAAAGGAGCTTTCAAACAAGCTTTGGTAGGCTATATAGATGGAGCATCAGATACTTGGGATGTTAATTACGATGCTGCAACAATGAATGGAAATAGTTTTATAGATTTTTATAGTATTAATGAATCCAAAAAACTAGCTATTCAGGGACGTGCATTGCCATTTCAGGATACTGACCGAGTACCTTTAGGATATAAAACTACCGTTGCAGGTGATTTCACCATTGCAATTGATCATGCTGATGGTGTGTTTAATAACCAAGCAGTTTATTTAGAAGATAAAACAACCGGTACAGTTACAAATTTACAAGCGGGTAATTATACGTTTACAACTGCGATTGGTACTTTTATTGACCGTTTTACAATTGCGTATGTTAAGAAAACTCTTGGAACAGGAGATTTTGAAGATGCTCAAAATGGTGTTTTTGTTTCAACAAAAGAAAAAACAATCAAAGTAACTTCTACCAAAGAAACTATTAAGGAAGTAACTATTTATGATATTAACGGACAACTTCTTTACAATAAAAAGAAAGTTGGATTGGCCGAATTACAAATACCAAACTTGCAATCAAGTAATCAGGTATTGTTAGTAAAAGTTACTTTAGAGAACGATTTTACAACAACCAAGAAAGTTATATTTCAATAAATGATGTGAGATTAAAAACTCTCAATTATTTTAAATTATATAAATCCATTCCGTTTTTCGGAATGGATTTTTTTATAGTTACAATGCAAAATATCACTATAAGTGGGTATTGCCATTGTTGTAAAAGAATTTTAAATTTCAGGTTATTCTTATGATTAGTAATAACCTGAAATTTTAGATTTTGATTAGAAGTATATTTTGTTCTTTGATTTTAATGAGTTCGGCATTTTGTTCTCAGCTCTACGCACAACAAGGCAAAGTTGATATTGCTTTTAATACATTCGATAATGGCTTAAATGGAGATGGATTCGATAACATCGTTCGGTCCTTATCATTGCAATCAAATGAAAACTTGATAGTTGGTGGAGATTATTTAAGTCTCAACGGTATACCAGTTTCTTATTTGACCCGATTAAAGCCTGACGGTACTATCGATGAAAGTTTTAGCACAGGAACCGGTCTTAACGGCAAAGTATATACAACCCATGTTCAGCCAGATGGTAAGATTATAGCTGGCGGAAGTTTTACATCTTATAACGGCATTAGTTCAGGAAGACTTATTCGTTTAAACGAAGACGGTACGCATGATAGTACATTAAATACTTCTCCGGGAGCAACAACGGGTATTATTTATAATATTTGTCCGCAGAACGATGGAAAAATTATTATTGTAGGGAGTTTTACAAAATACAATAATGTTACCGTAAACAGAATTGCACGCCTGCTTCCGGACGGAACCTTAGATCCTACCTTTAGTACAGGTTCAGGCTCCTCTGTAATTATTACAAATGCCAGAGTTTTACCAAACGGAAAAATTATAATATCTGGAAATTTCACTGCATTCAATGGCGTTTTAGTTAATAAAATTGCCCGTTTAAATTATGACGGAAGCATAGACACAGCTTTTAATATAGGAACTGGTTTTAATGATGATGTCAATGCTATGGCAGTTCAGAACGACGGTAAAATTATTCTGGGAGGAAATTTTACGGCTTATAATGGAGTTCCGGCAAATAAAATTATTCGGATTAACGAAGATGGCAGTATAGACAATAGTTTTTTATCCGGTTCCGGTTTTAATGGCGGAACTGTTCAAACAATCAAAATAGATTCTCAGGGACAAATAATGATTGGAGGATCTTTTACCGGTTTTTATGATGGTAATGATGTTAATAGAGTGCTTCTTTTAAATCCTGATGGAACTTTAAAGTCAGATTTTGATATAGGATCAGGACCAGGTTCTGCCTCTGTTTTTGCATTAACTAATGATCCGGATGGATCTTGGTTTATAGGAGGTTCCTTTTTAACTTTTGACGGACAAAATCAAGGCAGATTAGTCAAAGTGGCTTCAGATGGAGAACATGATAGCAGCTATTTGTCAGCAGGTGTTGGTTTTGATAATTCAGTTTTAAAAGTTTTAGCATTAGAAAATAATAAAACGATGATCTTTGGAAGTTTTACCAAGTTTAATGGTAACTCTGCATTTAGAATTACCCGTCTTTTAGAGAATGGATTTTCTGATCCTTCTTTTAATTCTAATAAATCAGGAGCAAATAATCTCATTAAATCTGCCATATTACAATCGGATGGAAAAATTATATTTGGAGGAAACTTTACAAAATACAATGACATTATCTGCAATCGTATTGCCCGAATTTTACCTGACGGAACAATTGATGATTCATTTAATACCGGTTCAGGATTCAATAATCATGTCTATACAATGGCAATTCAGCCAGACGGGAAAATAATTATAGCAGGCAATTTTACTGCATACAATGGCACAAATGGAATAGGAAGAATAATTAGATTATTATCTGATGGTTCTCGTGATAACAGTTTCAATGCTGGCACTGGTGCCGATGCTATTATTGACGCCGTTTTGATTCAGCCTGACGGAAAAATTTTGGTAAGTGGAAGATTTAATAGTTTCAACGGAAATGTCTTCGCTCGTTTAGTCCGATTAAATTCAAACGGAAGTGTCGATTCCGGTTTTAAGATTGAGAGTGGTTTTGATAAAAACATTTATGCACTCGGATTACAATCAGATCAAAAGATAATTATTGGAGGTTCTTTTTTAAATTATAAAGGAGCTTCTCAAAAACGCATTCTTCGACTAGATACAAATGGAGATTTAGACACAACTTTTGAGTCTGGCTCTGGTTTTAGCAAAGGAGACGTGCGAAGTATTTTAGTTCAGCCCGATGATCGGATTTTGGTTGGAGGAGCCTTCTCAGGAACCTATAAAAGCTCAACTTCTCCGCGATTAATCCGCTTGTTGAAAGATGGAAATTATGATGTTTCCTTTAATGCTCCTTTAAATAATACTCTTTTTGCGATGGACTTTACACCTGATTACAGGTTGTTGATTGGAGGAAATTTTAATTCGGTTTCTGGAATTTCAAAGCACAGAATTGCACGTTTGAAACTCTGTCTGGATTCAACAACTTGGGATGGAATTTCCTGGAGTAACGGACTTCCATCTGGCGGAAAAGAGGTATTCTTTAAAGAAAGTTTTACTTCTTTGACATCTGTAAATGTTTGTAGCTGCTCTATTGACAAAGAAAAAAAGGTAACATTATTAAGCGGTCAGACTTTGGGAATTGAGTTTTCATATTTAGGTTTAGGGACGCTGGTTTTAGAAGATTCGGCAAGTTTATATCAATCGGATGATGATATGGTAAATAGCGGAATCATTCATTTTAAAAGAAAGACAAAGCCTGTAGTACGATACGATTTTACGTATTGGTCTTCTCCTGTAATGAATCAAAGGCTTAGAGACGTTTCTCCAACTACCTTGTCTGATAAATATCAATCTTATAATAGTTTATCAAAAAGCTGGACGTTTGAGGAACCCTCGACTACTATGATTCTTGGTAAAGGGTATGTTATTAGAGCGCCGCAAGAGTTTTCAATTACAGAAAGAGCTGTGTTTGAGGCTACTTTTAAAGGAATTCCAAATAATGGGAAAATCGAGATTGATTTGGGTAATCCTGACAGTTATAATCTGGTTGGAAATCCTTATCCATCGGCACTTGATGCAGACGTTTTTTTGACTAAGAATGCTTTAAAAATAAAAGGAGCTCTTTATTTCTGGACTCATAATACGCCCATGACCAAACTCAAATATACAAGTGATGATTATGCCACTTACAATCTGGTTGGAGGAGTTGGTACCTCAGCAACATCTTTTGGTATTAATACTACAGAGCCCAACGGATCAATTGCGGCAGGGCAATCTTTTTTTCTACGGAGTAAAGATTTAGGAATTGTCAGTTTTGCAAATGAAATGAGGATAACAGGACGAAATTCCTATTTCTTTAAACCGGCAAAGACTGATAAACCAGTAAATACAAATGCAGTTGAAAAACATAGAATTTGGCTCAATTTAAGGAATGATGATGGCGCTTTTAAGCAAATCCTGTTAGGTTATATAGAAGGAGCATCAAAAGGATTTGATGATCAGTATGACGCTGAAAATTTGAATGGAAATCAATTTATAGACTTCTATAGTATTATTGAAAATAAGAAATTAGTGATTCAGGGACGCGGTTTGCCTTTTGCAGAAACAGATTCTATTGTATTAGGTTTTAAAACAGGAATTGAAGGTGACTTTAATTTTAGTATCGATCATAAAGATGGAATTTTTGAAAAGGTAAATGTTTTTATAGAAGATAACGATTTAAAAACGATTCATAATTTAAAAGAATCTCCATATCAGTTTACATCATCAAAAGGAATTTTTAATGATCGTTTTATTTTGCGTTTCGCTAGCGAAAAATTAAAAGTAGATAATTTTGAGACAGATGCAAATAAAGTTTTAATTTTTGTAAACAAAAAAAATATACACGTAGATGCGATGAAAAATAGTATTAAAGATATTTCTGTTTTTGACATTTTAGGGAGGCAGATTTACCGAAAAAATGAAATTAAAAACAGTAAATTCTTAATCGAAAATCTATCTTTTCAAAACCAAATTTTAGTGTTAAAAATTGGTCTGGAAGACGGATCAAATAGTATACATAAAATAATATTTTAATACTATTTAACTTATTTTTTTAAAGTCATTTCTCATTATGAAATGACTTTTTTTTTGAAATAAATTTTAGTCAAATGCACTTGCCCTGACGTTTTTTTTTGATGGTAAGATTAAATTTTAACATATTTTTTTTAAAATCATCATGTTTTTATAAAATAACTGAAAATAACATATTTAATTTATCAGATGAGTTACATTTTTTAAATGATGAATTACATAAAAAAAAAATATTTATGAGAAATAACTTAAAATAATAAAATCAGGTTTTTTTGACTAAAATATAAGGTGTTGATTTAGATTTAGTTAGTTGAAAATTGTAAATTGTTTAAGGCATTTTAGGGGAAAAATCAGGTTCAAAAACTGAATTTAAAAACCCTGAAAAAGAAGATGAAAATAAGCACAATTTTTTAGATGCTTTTATAGAAAAAAATTGCAATAAAAATCTACTGTTAAATTTTAAATCTACATGACATGAGCAAAAAACTACTTTTTATTTTTTCGATACTACTTTGTTTTGAATTTGCAAATGCTGCAACTATAACAAGTACAGGAACGGGAGATTGGTCTTCTACAACATCATGGGTGGGTGGAGCTGTACCTACAATAAACGATGATGTTATTATAGCTACAGGATCAGTCATAACCATTAGCAGTAATGTTTCGGCAAAATCAATAACTATAAATGGTACACTATTGATTAGCGGCGATCAAACAGTAACAACTCCGGCAGGAAATACTTTATACGTTGTTATTAATGGGACACTGGGTTTTGGTACTGTTACCAACAAGAATTCTATTACTTTTCCTGCGGGAACCAATATAGCTATTAATAGTCCGGGTAAGATCGATGACACAGGGACGTGTAATAATAATGTCGCAATTTATATAGGTACAACCAAGTTTGCTGTTTGTGCAGGTGGTGGTAATTCTGAATATACTTTTGCAGAACTTAATAATGCAGGAGGAACATTACAACCTAATCCAACAAGCAGCGCACCAGCCTGTGTAGGGAATTCACTTACCTTTACAGCAGATAAAACGGGGGCAGTTGGTGATGCAGGTGCGTTGAACTGGTGGTGGGATATAAAACCTTCCGGTTCAGCATCATTTACGAAATATCCTGATAAACAATCTGTAGTATCTTTTGCAAGTGCAATACTTGGGACATATGATGCAAAACTTACTTATACAACTACTTACAGCGGGAACTTTTATACTAGTTCTAAAACTATTTCTGTTACCGTTAATGCTAAACCAATAGCCCCAACAATTACTCCAAGTGGTGCGACAACATTTTGTGCAGGAGGTAGTGTTACTTTAAGCTCTAGTGCAGGAACAAGTTATTTGTGGTCAACTGGAGCAACTACACAAAGTATTGCAGTAACAGCTTCAGGAAGTTATACGGTTCAGGTTGCAAATGCATCAGGTTGTCTAAGTTCAGCATCTGTACCAACAACTGTAACAGTTAATGCTAAACCTGCAGCTCCAACAATTACTCCAAGTGGTGCGACAACATTTTGTGCAGGAGGCAGTGTTACTTTAAGTTCTACCGCCGGATCAAGTTATTTATGGTCAACGGGAGCAACTACACAAAGTATTGCAGTAACAACTTCAGGAACTTATACTGTTCAGGTAACAAATGCAGCAGGTTGTCTAAGTCTTGCCTCCGCGGGAACTATAGTTACCGTTAACCCTAAACCTGCAGTCCCAACAATTACTCCAAGTGGTGCGACAACATTTTGTGAAGGCGGGAATGTTACACTAACCTCTACTGCCGGATCAAGTTATTTATGGTCAACGGGAGCAACAACACAAAGTATTGCAGTAACGACTTCAGGAAGTTATACTGTTCAGGTAACAAATGCAGCAGGTTGTCTAAGCCTTGCTTCAGCGGGAACAACAGTTACTGTTAATCCAAAACCTGCTGCTCCAACAATATCAACAAGCGGATCAACAACATTTTGTGAAGGCGGGAATGTTACACTAACCTCTACTGCCGGATCAAGTTATTTATGGTCAACCGGAGCAACTACACAAAGTATTGCAGTAACGACTTCAGGAACTTATACTGTTCAGGTAACAAATGCATCAGGTTGTCTAAGCCTTGCCTCAGCGGGAACAACAGTTACTGTTAATCCAAAACCTGCTACTCCAACAATATCAGCAAGCGGATCAACAACATTTTGTGAGGGCGATAATATTACGCTAACATCTACAGCCGGATCAAGTTATTTGTGGTCGACAGGGGCAACTACACAAAGTATAGTAGTAACCACATCAGGAAATTATACTGTTCAGGTTGCAAGTGCATTTGGTTGTCAAAGTCTTGCATCTGCAGCAACGATCGTTACAGTAAAACCTGTATTGAACTTACCAACAGTATTTAATACTATACAGCCAACATGCGTTACACCAACAGGAAGTATTTCTTTGAGTGGTTTGCCTAGTACTACACCAACGATGCCTACCTGGACCATTCAACAGAGTGGCCCCATACCAAGATCTTATACAGGCGGTACTGACCCTGATCCTACAATATATACAATCACAGGTCTATCTCCAGGAATTTATAGTTTTACAGTTCAATATGGAGATTATTGTCCTGTAACTATTAATAATGTTGAAATAAAAGCTTCTGAAACAAATATTTGGAATGGCCCTACATTGGGATGGTCAAAAGGAAGTGCGCCAACAAATACATCAACTGAAAGTATAGAATTTGCCGAAGATTACCAATCAGTGGGAGATTTAAAAGGCTGTTCTTGTAAGGTTGATTCCGGAAAAAAAGTAACAATAAATTCCGGAAACACTTTAACGATTACAAACGGATTAATTGTTGACGCTGCAGCGGGAACTAGCCTAACATTTGAGGACGATGCAAGTTTGCTTCAAGTAGACGCTGCGACAAATAGTGGAAATATTATTTATAAACGAGATACAGCTCCGGTTCGTCGCTATGATTTTACCTATTGGGCAACACCAATAACCAATAATGCCCAGCCTTATACGCTTCATGATTTATCTCCAAATACATTATTAGATAAATATGAAAGTTATGATTCTGTAACCGGAGCATGGGATATTAGTTTAAATGGTACAAGGGTAATGGTTCCTGCAGTAGGTTACGCGGTTAGAGCACCGCAATTTTTCTCTATTACTGTTCCTGCAGTTTATTCTGCGATTTTTACAGGTGTTCCAAACAACGGAGATTACACAGTTCCAATTTATGCAACAAAGTGGAGCTTGATAGGCAATCCATATCCATCAGCAATTGATGCCGAAGAATTTATTACTCTTAATCATAATGCTTCACCATCTGTAGATGTAGGTGCATTATATTTTTGGACACATAATACACCTCCAAGCAGTACACCTTCTTCCACTGGTACTTATGATTACACCAGTAACGATTATGCTGTTTTTAGTTTATCAGGAGGAGTTTCAACAGGAGCTTTATTGCCTGATGGAAGTTTCGGACCTCCTCCAACTGGTAAAATAGCGGCTTGTCAATCGTTTTTCATGCTTGCATCGGGATCAGGAGTTGTTAAGTTTACAAATGAAATGCGAATAGGAGGAGACAATAATCAGTTTTTTAAAACAGCGAAAAAAAATACTATAGAAAAAAATCGCATATGGCTGAATTTGACCAATGCTAAAGGAGCCTTCAAACAAGTTTTAGTAGGGTATATAGAAGGAGCGTCAAATGCCTGGGATGAGAATTTTGATGCTGCAACAATGAATAGTAATAGTTTTATAGACTTTTACAGTATTAATGATGGTAAAAAATTAACTATTCAAGGACGTGCATTACCGTTTGAAAATACTGACGTGGTTTTGTTAGGATATAAAACAACCGTTGCTGGAGAATTTACCATTGCAATTGATCATGTTGATGGTGTGTTTAATAACCAAGCAGTATATTTAGAAGATAAAGTAACAGGTATTGTTACAGATCTGCAAACAGGCAATTATACTTTTACCACCGCTATAGGAACTTTTATTGATCGTTTTACTATTAGTTACATCAAGAAAACTCTTGGAACCGATGATTTTGAAAATCTGGCTGAGACTATTTTTGTTTCTGTAAAAGATAAAAATATAAAAGTGACTTCAAGTAAAGAAGCGCTTAAAGAAGTTGTAGTATTTGATATTCTTGGAAAGATGCTTTATCATAAAAATAAAATATCAAATACAGAATTACAGATATCAAATTTGCAATCTGCAAGTCAGATTTTATTAGTCAAAGTAATCTTAGAAAACGGTAATTCTACTTCGAGAAAGATTGTCTTTTAATTGCGAGATTTTTAAAATTAAGAAGCCCATTCTGTATTTGCAGAATGGGCTTCTTTTTTGCAATAACAAAATCATTATTGTACTTTTTAAGCTTAACATTCTTTTTAAAAAATGGACTCCTCTGATTTCAATATGTTAAAATACAATTCTTTAAGGTAAAATGTTTTTGCATTGTAAATAAAATCGTACCTTGTTATAGGTTTTGATCGACGAACTTATATAAAAGCCAGTTGTAATACGAGTTTTATTGCCTACCTCTAAAAACTAAGATCATTTTTTTAGTTTTTTATTCGCCTAAATACTGATTGTTAATTTTAAATACCATTTAATAAACAAAAAAGTACTTAACGTTTATTTCTTCATTTCTTATTAGGTTTCAGAGCGTTTTTTTTACGTTCCTGTTTCGCTTATATGGTATTTAAAGTTTTTAAAAGAATTCTTATTTGATTGTGAATCTGTTCTTTTTAATTGTTTAAAATGCCCTCTTATGAAAAAAATCTTACTTAATTATTTGATTTTTCTTCCATTATTGATGGAATGTTTATTTCTAAATGAGCAAAATAGAAAAAAGCTTATTAGCATAAAGTTTAAACTAATCTTAGTTTTATCTTTTGTATCTGCTTCATTATGGGCACAGCCTCCACATACATTTACTGCCGATGGATCAGTAGTTATTCCGGCAGGGATTACCACTATGGATATTCAGGCATGGGGTGCTGGTGGTGCTGGTGGCGGTGCCGGTAGTTCTGGTTTACTTAACGGAAGAAGTGGCGGAGGCGGAGGCGGAGGCGCATACGCACATGGTCTTATAACTGTCAATCCATTGTCAGGCGTACCTTTAAGTGTTAAAGTGGCTGGAGCGAATGCAGGAACAACTGCGACAGGAACAACAGGAGGCAGCTCAACAATACAAGGTTTTGAAGGGGTTATTTTGGCGGTCGGTGGAGCAGGAGGTACAGCCAATACGGCAGGAGGTGCGCCAGCTGGCGGAGCAGGAGGATTAGCTGCTGCTTCGATTGGTTCAATTTCAACAGCCACAGGTTCAACTGGAGGATCTGGAAATACTATTGTACTAGGTTTGACACTTACATCTGGTGCTGGAGGTACAGCTGGAGGTACAGGTGGAGGTGCAGGTGGAGCAGCCCTTTCCACTTTATTATTGGGTAATGGACCGGGCAACAGCGGGAGTCCACCTGGTGGTGGTGGTAGTGGTGGATTGCAAACGGCATTAAATTCCCCACAGCTTGGTGGTTCAGGTGCTCACGGACAAGTTATTGTTACTTATACTTGTCCCACTTATAATATTACAGGAATATCGGCAGCTAATGTTTGTATCACATCACCAACATCATTAGTTACAGTAACAGCCAGTGCAGCATCTTTGCCTGTTGGTATTTATAACGTAACTTATAGTCGCGGTACTCCGGCAGCTACAGGATTATCAGCAACAATGACAGTAAGTGCAGCCGGTACCGGAAATTTTACGGCTGTAGGCTTAACAACTGTTGGTACGAGCTCAATTACCGTTACCGCATTAACATCGGGAGTTTGTACTTCTCCTATTTCAGGAATTGTGGCCAATGTAACAATTTCTCCAACGACGGTAGCCGGATCAGTTAGTGGAGGTACTGCAATTTGCAATGGAGCACCAAGTGCCCTTTTATCATTAGCAGGAAATACAGGCGCAGTAATAAGATGGGAATCTTCGGTAGCACCATTTTCAACCTGGCTACCTATTGTAAATACAGCAACTACATATACTTCTGGAGCGCTTACAGAAACTACACAGTTTAGAGCAGTAGTACAAAGCGGCGCTTGCACTGCGTTGAATTCTGGTCTGACAACCGTAACCGTTAACCCATTACCCCAAGGAAGCTTGTCAGCCAATGGCCCTTTTTGTGCTACAGGTGCTGGACAATTAACCTTTACTGCTACTTCAGGCGTAGGACCATATACAATAGTTTACAATGACGGAAC
>NZ_FZNL01000021.1:0-17776 GCF_900187965.1 Flavobacterium sp. ov086
TATCGCGTCCCGCTTAAGGCGGGAAGGCCGCAGGTTCGAATCCTGCCACCCCGACAAAAGTCTTTTCATTTTTTGAGAAGACTTTTTTTTTGCTTTTAACTCACTAATATGTATTACACTTATATTGGATCAACACGAAAACCTGTGGAGAAAAAAAAAAAAAAAAATACCGCAGAGAACGCTAAGTTTTTTATCTAAGAATGCCTTAGAAAGCATAGAGTTCGCAAAGCTAAATCAATACAAAGCTTTGCGAACTTTGCCTTTTACAAAGCTAAGAGTAAAAAAACTTAGCGTTCTCTGCGGTAAAAAACAATTAGTGAGTATATTTTATGTTTTTCCACAACATTTAGCGTTGATCTATTTTCCGCCCTAAGTAGTTTATAATTAAACCATTTTATTTATTTCACTCTATTTTTAGCTTTTCAAAATAGAAGTGAAATAATTCAAATTACTTTTATTTCTTTTTAGGTTTAATAACAAAACCGTAACTATATTCTTTATTTTTCAATAGATATTGCTCATGCGGTAAGGTTCCCCAACTATTATCTCCACCAACACCTCTTTGCGCTAAATCAACGCAAACTACAACTTCATTTCGCGGTGTAATATCATTAATATGACGATACTTTTTTGTCAATCCAGGATCAAAATCTTCCGGATAATTCTGTAACGCACTTACGCTTAAAGGCTGCAACCCTTCTATTTCAATTCCGTTTCCAGAATTATCTGTTAGCGTTAACCAACGAACATCGGTTTTGTATCCATTTTCCTGGGGGCGTGTATAGGGAACATATTGATCTGCCACTTTACTTTGATAAATTCCTTTAAAAGAAGATGTGTTTCTATCCTGATAGTTTTCCCAAGGACCTCTTCCATAATAATTAAAATTACTCAGTTCCTTTTTAAGCGTAAATATCATCCCAAAACGAGGCATTTCAGGCAATGGATTATTTCCTGCTTTAAATGAGTTTAGAATCTTTAAACTCCCATCTGAATTCATTGTGTAGGTAATGCTATAAGCTGATGAAACATCTTTTAGAAAAAGATTTGCTGTCACAATTGTTTTTCCTGTCTCTTCTTTAACTTCAATAGAATTCAAACTAGTAACTCTACCTACAGTTCTCCATACATTACTTATCACAGGCATGTTATTTCCAAAGTCATTATCCGTTGGTGCACGCCAGAAATTAGGAGTCAGTAAATGATTAAAATAACGTTCTCCATTAGACTTGTAATCTTGAATTAATCCGGTGTTCTTATTTATCGTTACCTCAACACCAGCTGCGTTAAGTGTAATAGTATCTTTATTTTCCTGAACGATAGCTTTTGCTCCTTTATCTGCTGCTTTCACAAAATATTTACTTTCATTAAGCGAAAACTGCTCTCGGGCTACTTCAGAATTTTGCGGTAAAACTTCAGTTCCTTCAGTGGTGTAAGCATAAATATTCAACAGATATTCAACGCCGTCTTTTGATTCTAATTTTGGTAATCCAAGCTGAATGTTTTTCTTAGATAGTGGTTTTAGCTGTATCGCGACGGTTCCTGTTTTGATAATCGATCCGTTTTCTAAAACCTCATATTTAAAAAGATACTTATCAAGATTTGTGTAACCAAATCCGTTTTCTACCTCAATAATTCCTTTATTCAAATCAATAGCTTTAAACAGAATGTCCTGATATACTTTTTTTACTTCAAAAGCACCCGGATGAGGCGTGCGATCCGGCCACACTAATCCGTTGTGACAAAAATTTTCGTCATTGGTATAATTTTGACTTCCCATATCTCCGCCATAGGTCCAGTATTTTCGTCCCACTTCATCTGTCATCTCAAATCCCTGATCGACCCAATCCCAAATAAATCCGCCTTGCATGTTGTTGCTACTGCGAATAATATCCCAATATTCCTGAAAATTACCACTACTATTTCCCATCGCATGAGCATATTCACACATGATAAATGGGCGTTTTACATCCTTACGAGTGGCATATTCTTTCATGTAATCAATTGTTGGATACATAGGGCAAACTATATCCGTATTTTCCTGTTCACCTGCTTGCTCAAATTGAACCAATCGGGTTTTATCTCTGTTTTTTATCCAGCTATAAGCTTCATGAAAAACAGGTCCGTTTCCACATTCATTACCCAGAGACCACAGTATAACAGAAGGCTGATTTTTATCCCGTTCCACTAAGCTGTAAATACGATCCATATGGGCTGCTTTCCATTCCGGAAGGTAAGCAGGATGTTTTGTCTTATCAAAAGAACCTTGTAATTCAGCCCCCATTCCATGTGTTTCAATATTTGCCTCATCAACCAGGAATAAACCATATTTGTTGCATAATTTTACCCATAATAAGTTATTTGGATAATGGCTGCATCGTACCGCATTAATATTTAACTGCTTCATCATTCTGATGTCTTTCATCATCGTTTCTTCATCCTGATAATGCCCGGTTTTAGGATTGTGCTCATGAATATTTACTCCATGAACCATAATACGAATGCCATTTACTAATAACTGACCATTTTTTAATTCTACTTTTCTAAACCCGATTTTTGTCGAAACGGTTTCAATAAACTTTCCGTTTTCATCCTTTAATGTCAGTAGTAAAGTATATAAATTTGGCGTTTCATTACTCCATAATTTAGGTGCAGTAACGTTTTGGGTAACTGTTCCTGATTCAATTGAATTAGCTCCTAAATTTATGTTTATGTTTTTCCTGAAGACTTCCTTTCCTGTTGCATCAACTAATTTAGCTTCAACTGATTGATTGTTTTTAGCCACATTATTCATGTTCTTTAACTTAACATCCACTGACAAACTTCCGTTTTTATAAGATGCATCAAGATCAGGACGTGCAAAGAAATCTGCTATACGAGTATTAGACGTGCTATAAAGGTACACATTGCGATCGATTCCTGACAAACGCCAAAAATCCTGATCCTCTAAATACGAACCATCGCTCCAGCGATACACCTCAACAGCTACCTGATTTTTGCCCACTTTTACGTATTTTGTAATATCAAACTCCGTTGGACTTTTGGTATTCTCACTATAGCCTACTTTTTCTCCATTTACCCAAATATACATCGCCGAAGTTCCTGCTTCAAAGTGAAGATAAACACGTCGTTCGTTCCAATTTTCCGGCAATTCGAAAGTACGTCGGTAAGACCCCACAGGATTATCTGTATGAGCAATAAAAGGCGGATTTTTGACAAATGGATAAGTAATGTTGGTGTAAATAGGAATTCCATACCCCATTAATTCCCAGTTGGAAGGAACTGTAATTTCTTTCCAGTTGGTCGTATTAAAGTCGGTTTCAAAGAAATCCTTTGGTCTTTCATCCGGTGTAGGCGACCAGTTAAATTTCCATTTTCCATCTAAAGTTAAAAACCATGGAGAACGGGCATAGTCATCTGCAATAGCAGAAGCTTCATCAGCATATGGCAAGAATGCTGCCCGGGCAGGTTCTCGATTTATTTGAAATATAGCCGGATTTTCCCAATCATTACTTGTTGCTGATTGTGCATTCACAAATAATGAAGAAACCAAGGCAATAAAAGCTAAAAATTTATTTTTTTTCATATAAAATTTATTCTAAATAAATTATAAGTAATGACAAATGATTGCTAACCAATCAATCATTTGTCAAACACTTACAAAAACTAACTAATTAAACAAATCACTTACCAAGGTGCATTTTGGGTCATATTTGGGTTATTATTCAATTCGCTTTGTGGAATTGGGTAATACGAGAATTTAGGTGTAAAAAGCTGGTATCCGCCTACCTGACTTGTTTTGATTACGGTTTCTAAAGTTCCCCATCTTCTTAAATCAAAAAAGTGGAGCCCTTCGCGAGCAAACTCAACATTTCTTTGATGCATAATTTCCGCCATCATTTGATCTTTAGTCCAGCCTGTCATCGAAATATCAGGCAATTTTGCTCTATCTCTAATTCTTTTCACCAGTGGTATAGCTTCAGGAACTTTTCCTTGCATCGTTTTGGCTTCTGCAAGCATCAAAAGAACATCTGCGTAACGCATTGCATATTCATTCAATTCAGATTTCCAATCCCCTTCATCATTATTCCACCAATTTTGATTTTTTCTAATCCAAATGGCATTTGCTCCAAACTTCGATGCAAAATTTGAATTATAAAAAATACAACCAGGATAATTCCATGCCAAAGTAGCCAAAGCTCTTGGGTCAAAATCACCGGTTACGGTCTTCTCTTGCGTCATTGCATTTAACAATACCGTGGTCGGTAATAATTCATTCCAGCCACCCACTTCTCCAGGCGCACATTCCTGTGCCATAGTTGTTGCTCTGGTTCTTTCTGCCGGTGTTCCTCCCCAAATAGTAGAACCTCCTACTTTGCTAAACTGAATTTCAAAAACAGATTCTTTGCTGTTTTCATGTTTACCATCAAATAATTCAGAATAATTATCAAGAAGTCCATATCCATTTGAACCTTCATTACTTACTAGTTTATTAAATTGTTCTTCGGCTTTTGCCCAATCTTTCATGTACAAATAGGTTTTACCCAAAAAGGCAATTGCTGCATTTTTTGTCACTCTCCCTCTAAGCGTTGCAGGATAATTTTCCGGCAAAGCACTATTGGCAGCAA
This sequence comes from Flavobacterium sp. ov086, assembly GCF_900187965.1. GTDB lineage: Bacteria > Bacteroidota > Bacteroidia > Flavobacteriales > Flavobacteriaceae > Flavobacterium. Next base: position 4,629 of record NZ_FZNL01000021.1, read on the forward strand.
ATTGAAAGTCGGATATTACTTGATTCCAAACTTCGGCTTCAATAGATTTTGACTTAAAATAATCTGATTGCGTTTGTACCAAACTTGTTGTTATAGGCACACTTCCGAACTCATTAACCAAATTGAAATAATTTAAACCTCTTAGAAAAGTAGCTTCTGCGACTAATTGCTCTCTTTTGACTTCATTAATATTTTTAATTTGTGGTGCATAAGTAATTACTTGATTTGCACGAAAAATTCCAATATACAGCGCTTTAAATATATCTCCTGTCAGGACTGTACTGGCATCATTCTTATAATAAGAAACTGCGTAACGATCTTGTACGTCATTTCTTGCTACAAAATTTTCTGTTCTGTTCTCTTTAAGCTGCATAGCCTGTATTTCCCAATAACCTGCATTATTATTATCTACAAGAGTATTGTAAACAGTTGCCACTCCTGATTCAAGATCCTCGGGTGTTTTCCAAAAGGAAGTACTTGTTAGCTGGCTTGGGTTTTCTAATTCAAGGTTTGTATCACATGAACTTAGCGTTGCAAGTCCCGTCACTAAATATAATAGGATAGATTTCTTTTTCATTTTTATCGATTTAAAAGTTAATTTGCAAACCAAAAAGTATAGTCTTGCTTAATGGATATGATTTATAATCAACGCCTCTTCCTCCCAATGCATCTGCAGAAACATCCGGATTGTAACCTGTATATTTAGTAAAAGTATAAAGGTTGTCTGCTGCAAAATAAAGTCTGCATTTATCGACAAATGCTTGTTTTGTTATACTATTTGGTATTGTATATCCAACCTGAACAGTTTTGATTCTAAGATAAGAACCGTCTTCAAGAAAACGATCAGAGTAATCAGCTCCATTATTGTTTTTGTCATCAATATCCAATCTTGGAAAATTCGAATTTGGATTAAAAGTAAAAGAGTCTAATGTTGCGCTGGAATAGTTGGTATTTGCTCTTACTGTTTCAAGATCTGTTCTATTTCCATTATAAATCTTGTTTCCATGTGTTCCCTGTAAAGCTATAGTACAGTCAATCCCTTTCCAATCGCCTTGAAATCTCAACCCATACTCAAACTTAGGAAAAGCACTTCCTTTGTATTGTCTGTCTTCTCCATTAATTTCTCCATCGCCATTATAATCTATGTATCTGATATCTCCAACTTGTGCATTTGGCTGAATAGGTTTTCCATTTTTAATATAAGAATCAATTTCTGCCTGAGATCTAAATAATCCATCAGTTTCAACTAGAAAAAAGGAATAAATTGGAGATCCAACTTGACTATACGTTACAGGAGATCCATGAAAAGAACCTTTACTTCCTTCTATTATCTGACTTCCTGTACTAAGTTCGTCGACATTATTCTTGATACTTGAAAAGTTACCTGTTACGCTAAAATTAAATTCTCCCACTTTTTCATTGTAAGTTAAACTCATCTCATATCCTTTATTCGATACATTTCCAGCATTGGTATAAGGATTGGTACTTGACCCTACAGATAGTGGAATTGGGACTCTTAAAAGTAAATCTGATGTTTGTTTTTTGAAATAATCAAAAGTATATTGCAACTTACCATCCCATAAATCCAGATCTAAACCAAAATCTGAAGTGGCTGTTGATTCCCATTTTAACCCAACTGCAGGATAATTGGTCTGAATATTACCGCTCCATAACGTGTTTGGTTCTCCTACTCCATAACTTATTCCTGAAGTAATTAATCCCAGATATTGATAATCTCCTATTTCCTGATTTCCTAATACACCATAACTAGCACGCAGTTTCAAGTCTGTTATTGGAGTTTTTAGATTCTTGAAAAACGTCTCTTTACCAATGCTCCATGCTCCGGAAACAGAAGGGAAATTTCCCCATTTGTTATCTGGACTAAATCTTGATGATCCGTCACGTCTAATGGTCGCTGACAAAGTATATTTACTATCATAAGAATAAATTACACGCCCTAAATACGAAACCAAATTACTCTCTGTATTGAAGCCACTAGTAGCTGGCTGCACAGCTCCTGAAAGCGTATAGATACCATCAGGTATTCCGCTAACTGAACTGGTTACCGATTTGAAAGTATTATTATATATCGTATATCCCGCCAAAGCATTTATATAATGTTTTCCAAAAGATTTTGTATAATTCAATGTGTTTTCTACCTGAGTGTACAGATTAAATTCATCAAGGTGAGATAAATCGTTATCTAAATTTTTAAAGAATCCTCCAACCTCATAACGCGGTGTATAATTATCTCTTTTATAATCTGATACTGTTGCTCCAATACTTAGTTTATATTTAAAACTATCCAAAAAGCTAGCTTCAACATAGGTGTTTAATAAAGCCTGATAAGTATCGCTTGTTACGTTAAAAAGGTTTAGTGCTGCTATTGGATTAAAAATATCCGTTACAGGACCAGAAGATCCACCATATCCTCCTATGGCATCTGGATTATAAACGGCAAAACCAGGAATCATTTCAATAGCCGATCCTAAAACATTACTTCCTTGTCCTGGAACACCCGGCAATTCTTTCCTTTTTTCTTTGGTTAACAAAATTGTTTCTCCAATTTTAAAAATTCCTTTTTTATAATCTGATTTCACTCTCATATTGAAACGATCATAACTGGTTTCTTTGATTATACCATCCTGATTAAAATAATTTAATGACATATTATATTTTAAATTATCAGACCCTCCGGAAAATCCTAAAGAATAGTTTTGAGTTGGTGCTGTTCTAAAAATTTCATTCTGGTAATTTACTCCGGCTCCGCCAATTTCAGGATTAAGAGAAATAGGCAATGGTGTTTTTCCGGCTGCCGCATATGCTGCATTACTTACTCTTGACCACTCTTCCTGATTCAATAAACTTAATTGTTTTGTTACGCTTGCAAAACCACCAAAAACATCTAAACTAACTTTGACATCTCCTTTTTTTCCACTCTTTGTTGTAATAATAATTACTCCATTTGCAGCTCTCGAGCCATAAATTGCAGCCGCAGCGGCATCTTTTAAAACTTCGATAGATTCGATATCACTTGGACTTAAGCTATTCATAGAGGCAACCTGAATATCATCTACCAAAATCAATGGTGTATTATTGTTTAATGAACCTGCTCCTCTTATTTGAATTCTTGTGCCAGAACCCGGGCTACCTCCTGCTGCTTCTACAGAAACTCCGGCAACCTTACCCTGAATAGCACTACCCAAATTGGTATTGCTTTGAGCGTCAAGCTGTTTCGCTTTTAAACTGCTTATAGCACCGGTAGTATTACTTTTTTTGACAGTGCCATACCCAATTATAACAACTTCATTTAATGCATTACTTTCTTCATTTAATGAAATATCTATAACAGATCTGCCATTTATTACTTCCTCAATTGTAGTATAGCCAATGTATGAGAAAACTAATTTTTCTTTTGGACTGGTTACATTTAATTTATAAGTCCCATCAAAATCAGTTATAGCTGCGTTCGTAGTTCCTTTGACCGTCACTGTAACACCAGGGATTTTTTGTGCTGTTTTACCGTCTCGAATTGTTCCTGTAATTACACTTTGTGCTTGCATACCAACACATGCCATCAAGGTAAAAATCGACAATACGAGCTTCGATTCAATGAAAAATCTTAAATTTTTCATTCGATTTACATTCTTTTTTTTCATAAATTCATAGTTTAAAAATTGGTTTGGTTAATAGTTATTATAGCATTCCCTGTATAAAGAAAAAATAATGGCTCTTTTGATGATAAACTGGATTGAGGATTTCAAATCATACAAATAGCGTTTTATTTTATTCCATTTATTAAGTGAATTTCTGGTAAATCATTTATAGGAAATCTGCACAATTAATGATTTTCTTCAATATATCTTTTTAGTATTATTTCCATGTTATAAAAAACGTTTATACTTCAATGGGAAATAAATTACACTAATAAGAATCTCTTTTCGATTGCTTTTCTAAGAGTGTTGTTTCAATTGTATCTGTCCTATTTATAAATGCAAAGTAATGTGGAGTCAAAAGCATTTAAGGGGGGTAAATTCACGAAAAAAGAAGGTTAAATTCATAATTACTCTTTTTTAAGTTAAAAAAAATGCGACTATAAAAAAATACTGAATATTTTTTACATTAATAATAATTACCAAATAAACAATTTAAGTGCTCTATTTTCATTAATAATATACAGACTGCATAAATTCATTTAACAAAAATCACAAGTAAACTTAGATTTTAACAATAAACTCAAACTACAGTAAAACCTTCCTAAGGAGTAATGATCCAAAAGAAACAGTAGGAATAACTATCAGAATTAAATTGAATACTCCATACTTGACTGTAAAAAAAAATTACTCCCTTAAATAGGCAGTATTCTAAAATGACAACAAATACACCTGAAAGAAGAATACACGAAGATTATTTGACAATATTCGTATCAGCATTAAAAGAATTCTTGTATTTTTTAATATATTCAGAAGGTGTCATTCCAAAAAGTTTTACAAATTGTTGCCTGAAATACTTCGGGTCTTCAAAACCAACTTCGGCACTTGCCTGAGTAATATTAATATCTTTTGTTAACATCAACATTGCTGCTCTTCTAAGGCGAACAGAACGAATAAAGGAGTTTAAGGTTTGTCCGGAAATGATTTTGATTTTAGTATACAACATACTGTGGCTCATTCCCATTTCGAGTGCAAAATTTTTGATTTTAAAATCTCTTTTATGAATATTTGACTCCACAATCTCAATGCATTTCTTTAACATTTCCTGATATTCAACCGGAACTTTCTGATTATTTTCTTTAAGAGTTATACTGTCTAAAAAGTATTTACGCAAATTACTTCTATTCTTTAATAAAGATTCTACGCGCGCCACAAGCATGTCGTCGTCAAATGGTTTCGTAATATAATCATCAGCTCCATCGTTTATTCCCTGAAGATGTGTTTCGGGATTTTTTGATGCCGTTAATAAAATAACCGGAATATGACATAAAGCAGGATTTTCCTTGATTTTTCGACACAGCTCCAAACCATCTAACTCCTCCATTGCAATATCACTGATTACTAAATCCGGCATGTGAATTTTAGTCAATTTTAAACCTTCTTCTCCATTTTCTGCGTTATAAACGATGTATAAATCAGAAAACAATTTGATCAGATAGTTTCTTATTTCAGCATTATCATCAATAATTAAAACGGTACGTTTATCCGTAAGCATTATTTTCTGAAAATCATTTTCTGAAACAGCGGCTGAAAACGAATTATTATCCTCATCCATTTCATCAGCAAGTAGCTCATTAAGTAATTGACTTCTTTGAGGAGCTAAATTGGTAATTTCTGCATCTTCAAAATGATTTCCTCCTTTTAAGAATGTCAATTTAAATACACTTCCTTTTCCAATTTCACTTGCACAACTTACAACTCCTTTATGTTTTTCGACAAAATATTTTACTATATACAATCCAATTCCAAAACCAGTTCCAACAGATACTTTGGAATTTATTTGCTTGAATTTTTCGAATATAACCTCCATATTCTTTTCTTCGATTCCCTTACCATTATCAGCAATTTCAAGGATAACTTCAGAATCATTTTCAGTAAGTTTTAGCTTAATTTCGCCTCCTTTAGAAGTATACTTAAAAGCATTAGACATTAAATTAAATAAGGAAATTTCAATTTTCTCATAATCTCCAATGATTTCAATAGTATGATCCGGCACACTAAAATCGTACATGATGTTCTTGTCTTTTGCTTGATTTACAAAACATTGATATACTTCATTACAAAGACTATTTACATTAATAGTTGACAATCTAAGGGAATCCGCATCGTTTTCGGCTTTACGAAAAAGCAATAACTGATCTACCAAACTCAGAAGTCTTCGTGCATTTCTATGCGCAATCGCTAAATCGCTCCCTGAAGAGCCATTTTGCACACTTTCTTTTTGAACTGCTTTTTTCAGCGGATTTATAATCAGCGAAAGCGGTGTACGAAACTCATGCGAGATATAAGTAAACATTGAAGATTGCTTCTCAGCAATTTCCTTTTCTTTCTTACCTTCTAATTCAGCAATTTTTACTTTATACTTTAATTCTTCTTTATTTTTATTGTATTTTATGTATGCAAACACAACTGCGACAATAGCAAATAAATATAAGACATAGGCCCACCAAGCTCTATACCACGGTGGCATAACAACTATTGTAATGAGATTTTTTTCCTGATTCCAGCCTCCCTTAAAATTGGTTGTCTTTACTTTAAAAATATATTCTCCTTCCGGCAATCTCGAATAATTTGCTTTTCGTATTTGTCCCACATAATTCCAATGATTGTCCCAGCCGTCTAAGTAGTAAGCATATTTTATTTTATCAGCATTATTATAATCCAAAGCGACAAAATCTATTGATAAGGTAGTTTCATCGTATGGCAATTTTACCATTTTGATTTTACCGAAATCCCACTCTGAGATTAGTTCATTTTTACTTTCTTCAATAGGCTGATTGTTTACATAAAAATCTGAGAGTAATACGTTATTCTCTTGATGGAGTTCTTTAATCTTTTCAGGAGAAAAAACATTAAATCCATTTATTCCTCCAAATAGAAATTCGCCTGTAGATAATTTCAACCCGGCATTAAAACTAAACTGATTACTTTGAAGCCCATCATTTACTGAAAAATTCCTGAATATTTTCCTTTTCCAGTCAAATCTGCAAATACCATTGTAAGTACTCATCCATAAATTTCCATTTTTGTCTTCGAGTAATCTTAAAATTGTGTTTGAAGGCAAACCATCGTCTGTAGATAATCGTTTAAAAGTTTTTGTCTTCCTGTCAAATAGTAATAACCCTCCTTCCTGAGTACCAACCCAAAGATTTTTGCTTTTATCCTCCAGTATACATCTAATGGGATTACTGACACTGATCTTACTAAATTTTCTTTTTTCTTTATCAATAACAATCAAAGAGGTGTAATTTCCTCCCCAGAGTTTACCATCGCTAGTTTCTGTAAGACATTGTAAATTATCAATTCTTTTATCAAATATTACAAAACTATTTTTGGTCTTATCAAAGACATATAAAGAACCTTCATTAGTAGCACTCGCCCAAATATGTCCCTTAGAATCCTTATAAACAAACCATATGTTTTTCTCAATATGCTTCATATATGGATTATAACAAGAATAATGAGTTACAGTATGATCCGACTTAATACGATTTACACCACCTGCCCAGGTTGACAACCAAATATCATTATTACTATCGTCTCTTATAATACTTGTAATAAAACCACTTGACAGTTTATTGGGATATTTTATATACGAATTATTCTTTCTGTCCCAATACTTCAGACCTGCACCATCAGTACCTATCCATATATTTTTCTTTTCATCTTCGCAAAATGACAAAATAAAGTTCTCCGTAGGGTCATTACCCATCGCATTATATCGAATACTTTTAAAATATTTAGGCACGTTACTCAACATGCTTATGCCGCCCCGCAGCGTTCCAATCCATATATTTCCTGTTGTATCTTCATACAAACACTCTATAGAATTACTTTTTAGAAGTTGGTTATCCTGCACAGAATTATAGGCTACAGCTTTTTTATTTTCACCCACTACTTTATAAATACCACAACCATCTGTAGTCAGCCACATTTCTTTTTTTTCATCTAAAAGAATATCCGTAACAATACATTTATCCGAAAAATAATTTGGTGAAAGTGAACCTGATTTGGTGTCAAGAAGAAACAGACCTTCATCTGTGCCCAGCCAAAGATTATGATCTAAAGAAACCTTCATACATTTTATTTCCATCGATAATGGATATATGACTTTTAACTTTCGAGAGTTGTAATTATATTTACAAAGACCAATATTTCTAACATATACCCAGCAATAACCTTCCAGAGCTACATCTTCAAGAACCCCGGCATCATATTTATATTTAATCTCTTTGTTATTTAATCCTTCTAAGGGTATATTTTTACCTGTAAATGATCCATTTTGAAAAACAAGCAAGCCTAAATTTTGCGTACCAACTAATACATCCTGTTTATAAACTGATCGTATCTGACGAATAATATCCTTTAATACTTTTGGTTTATTATTAGTAAAAACATATTCAACAGGGTGAAATGACGCATCCGTTTTATTATAAACGCAAACTCCATTTGCGCCTCCAACCCAAATATTTTTTTTAGAATCTCCCTCTATATAATAAATATTATTAAATCGTAATGACTTTTTATCGTTAATCCTATTTCGGTAAACTTTAAAATTATAGCCATCATATCTATTCAATCCGTCGTATGTACCAAACCATATATAACCATCACTATCCTGAAATATTGATCTTATCGAATTATGAGACAAACCATTAGAAATATCAAGAAATTTAACAGCATAATCTTGTGAATAGCCAATAGTAGGAAAACCAGATAACAATATAAAATAGAGAATAAAATATTTCAAAATAAAACGCTTTTTGATTTTTAGAAGAAACTACAATTATAAGCTAATTTTATAGATATTTAGCATCTAATCCCATAAAAAAACTACTTATTTATAAAAATTGACGCAATTCTTTTTAATAATATTGTGGTTGATTTTTTTTAGTATTCCCGCAGTAACTCCTATTCTTAACTCTTCCTTGGCTAACTGAATAATCTTTCCGTTTGTCGTTGCTTTATAAGTATTACTAGTGTAATACGCAGAAGATGCAATTCCTGTTTTAAAGAAATTGCAGTTTTAAAATCTACTATCAATATAAAGGACACCTTTTTTGCCACAAACTACTAAGACGTTTTTTTAGAAAACATGAAAAGAGGTTAACGATGAAACTTCCTCATAATCTGTCACAAAAACTATGGTATATTAATGAGGTAGCTTCAGACAAAAAAACTAATAATAATCAAAAAGGCAGTTATTTTTATTAAATAATAAATTACTTTTGTTTTATTATTTAAAACGATCAATAAAACAATTTACAAAAGCCTATAAACCAACACGTTTTACCGAATGCAGTTTCTCGTCAATCAAATATCTGTAGTTTTTTAATCTGTCCGTAAATATCTTTTTCGCGTCAGATAATTTTAAAGTTTCCAGAACTCGGCTTAGAGTTTTATTGGTTCGTTTTCCAACATTAAAATTCACAACTGTTTTAGAATTCTTTTCCAATGCATAAACCAGCCAGATATAATTTTTCTTGTGTCTTATATAAGTGCACAGCTCATCGACTTCATAAGTTTTGCCTTTGCTGATAATTGGCTTAGTAATATTGCGGGCGATAAAAACGATTCTTTTTAATAATGTTGTCGTTGATATTTTCAATATTCTTGCCGTACTTCTTATTCCCAAACCTTCTTTAGTTAATTGAATAATATTTTAATTTATATCTCCTTTATAAGCCAGATATGCATAATTTTCAACTCTAGTTTTTCCGCATGCTCTGCAAATATATCTTTGATTACCAAACTTTGTCTTTCCATACTTTATCATCTTTCGAATATCATCAACACAGCTGTAACACCTAGTCTGGTTTGACTCCATTTTTTTCGATTTAAGGCATTATAAAATAAAAAAACAGCCCAAAGGCTGTTTTAATTTTTATGCGATATTAATATAAATATCTGATTTTCTGTAAATGTTAGATGCAATAATTAACCACCAACACATCTGATACATTACCTCATTAATCTATATCGTTTTTCTAGAATGGAAATAAATTATAAATTACACAATTCATCACTTTCAGTCAAAACACTATTGTCCGTAGAGCAAATATAATCAGGTCTCTTATTTTCTGAAACCGGTAAGTTATTAATACTATTATAAGTTATTATGACCGTATCTCTCTCATATGGAGAAAGATTACCTGTAGAAGCATGAAACAAATTGGGATGAAAAAAAACAACTGATCCAGCTTTAAGTTCTAAAACCTCAATACCGTTTTGGTCCGCATATGCCTTAACAATGCTATCATCAACAGTAAATTTTAAGTTTGAACTAAGTGAATTTAATATATCATTTTTATCAAGAGTATTTTTCTCTTTAAATTTTGCTATACCTTCTTTATGTGATCCAGGAATAACCATTAAAGGACCTTGAAAGGATTTTGCATCATCTAAATAAATCATTGCAGAAGTCATATCTGGAGATGCCACTCCATCATCGAAGTGCCAATAGGGATAATCCTGATGCCACTCCCACCATTTTCCTAAAAATGGCTCTTTAAGGTTTAATTTATATTGATATAAATATAAATTTTCTTTTACTAATTTTTGAGCTACATTCAATAATCTTGAGTCTTTGTATAAGTCTGCATATACTTGAGAATCCATATGAGGCGCAAATATCGAACGGATTTTATTATCCTCACAAATAACATTTGGTAATTTTTTTTTATCTTCAAAATAAGATATTTCATTCTTGTATTTATTCACTTCCTCGGGAGTAAACATTTTTTCAAGTATAATATAACCATTCTCTTTATAGCTTTCGATTTGACTTTTATCCATTTTTTTAAATTTTTTAAATTATTTGCTTATTTATTATTACTAGTAAGGTTTTCCTAATTTGGTTTTAAAGTTAGCTCTGCATTACTAAAAACACAGCTACTCCGGCATCAATCCAATTGTGTCTGCACTACAGACACAATTGGAGAACAAAAAAACAACCCGAAGATTCTTTTTTTGTTTGTGCGATACTATATAAATTCCTGATCTGCAGATGCAAGATCTAAGAATTGACCACCAACATGTCTAATACATTACCGAATATTTTAGCAGGATTGCTTTAATTCAGTTATGTACTTTAAATTTTCCAATATTCTATCAGATGGCGGACCAAAATCAAGCAAGCAGGCTATTTCATCTACTCCTGCCTCTTCTGTTTTTCGCACCATATCCATGCACGCTTCTTTACTGCCTATTAATCCTTTGGTATTAGCAAATCTTTCATATAGAAAATTCAAAAAATCATCCAAATCTTCTTCTGACAAAGAATCCAATGAAAAATCACTATCTCTATTATAGGCCATTCCTTCAAATAATTTTTTATTTCGTTTTAAAAAATTACAGTACGGTTTTCTTGCTTCCTCTTTTATAGCTTCATTATCTAACCCAATAAATGTGTGCAACATCAAGGTAACTTTACCTGTTTTAGGATCAAAACCGTTTTCTCTACGTGCTTGTCTATAGAGGTCTATTTTTTCTGACAACTCTTCCACTGTTTGATCTAGAACTGAAGTCAGGATATTAAATCCTAATTTTCCTGCATTTTTAAATCCTTCAGAATTTGCACTTACCGTTAGATAAAATGGCACTTCTTTTTGGACTGTAGATGGATATATTTTGACATCTACCTTTTTCCCATTACCACTTAATCGCTCTATAGATTCTCCTCTCCATAACTTTTTAACTGTGGATATTCCTTCATACATTACCTTATGTTTGTCTTTATAATTTTGCGAGAAAAAAACAAAATCATCTGGATTCCATCCTGAAGCCACTGATAATCCAACACGTCCATTAGATAAATTATCAACCATTGCCCATTCTTCTGCCACACGTATGGGATCGTGAAGTGCCATAACTACACTTCCACTATTTAATCTTATTCTTGTGGTTATACTTGCCAGAGCTGCTTGAAGTACTGCCGGATTATTAAATATTCCTCCAAATTCTGTAAAGTGACGTTCTGGAACCCAAATAGATGAGAAATTATTTTCATCACCATAAATGGCGCACTTTTTTACCAAATCATAAATATTTCCCGATAAGGAATCTTCACTACTAGCGAAAAACATAATTCCAAATTCCATGTATTTTTACTTTTTAAAATTATTTGCTTAATTATTATTACTTACTGTTTTTAAGATACATGCGATTTGCTCAGCATTTTCTCTATTTAAAATTGCATCATGGGTTGTAGATATTGGATGTACTATTACTTCTTTATTAGTATATTTATTCCACCCATAGTCAAATCCATAAACATCATCATCGTTAAAAACTATTTTTCCATCCAAATCTGCATATGTTGTTTTAAACAAAATAACTTGTGTATTTAGTTTTTCTTCTACCTTGTATAAATAGGAACAATTTTCATTGTAGAAATTAACTTCTAAACGTCCTTTTACTTCCTTCTCTCTTAGTTTAAATTCTGACTCCCTTAGCAATTTACTCACTGTTTCGAGTTGTTCTTCTTTAGATTTATCTTCAAGAGCTAAATCTGAAAAATTAAAGTCTTCCCCAAATACCTCTGTTTGGTTTTCTAAAAATTCCCGAAATAATTTGTCTTCATCAATTTTACTATTATCTTCAAATGAAACTCTTCCATCAAAAATCACTAGTTCTTCGACGTGAAATCCGTCATTTCGTAATTGCACTGCCATTTCATAAGCTACGGTCGCTCCAAATGAATATCCTCCAAGTCGATAAGGGCCATGCGGATCCTTTTTTTGCATTTCTGTAATAAACCCTGAGGCCATTTCTTCAATAGATTTTGAAATTGGAGCTTCTCCATATAATCCTGAACATTGAAATGCATAAACAGGTTGATCTTTTCCTAATCGTTTTGTCAGTTCAATATAGCAATTAACTGTTCCGCTCCCTGGTGGAGTTAGATATAAAGCATTTAGAGTTCCTTTTTCTTGTAAAGGAACCATAAGACTATTTTTAAAATGATTCACTGAATGCATATTATCAACAAACTCAGAAATCGTTGAGTATTCAAAGACCATATTAATACTGATATCTATAGAGAATACTTCATTAATGAGGGAAACTAATTTTATAACCAATAAACTATGACCACCTAATTCAAAAAAGTTATCATGAATTCCGATTTTATCAACTCGTAATATTTCCTGCCAGATTACAGCTAACTGTTCTTCCGTTTCATTACGTGGTGCTACATATTCTTTGCTTGATAATTCTGAACCATCCGGATCCGGTAAAGCCTTTTTATCCAGCTTCCCATTACTGGTTAATGGCATTACTTCTAATGCAACCCAGATCATAGGAACCATATACTCCGGTAAGCTTAGCTTTAATTGTTCCTGTAAAGCTTCTTTGTCTAATGTATCTTCCAATACGACATAACCCACTAGCCCCTTAGTGCCATTAACATCCTCCTTAGCCAGTACACAACATTGT
>NZ_FZNL01000021.1:17786-122421 GCF_900187965.1 Flavobacterium sp. ov086
AAAAACGCGGTGCCAAGCGATATCTTGACGGCATAAAATTTGAATATGTGATATAGCGTAGCCCGGGTATCGCGTCCCGCTTAAGGCGGGAAGGCCGCAGGTTCGAATCCTGCCACCCCGACAAAAGTCTTTTCATTTTTTGAGAAGACTTTTTTTTTGCTTTTAACTCACTAATATGTATTACACTTATATTGGATCAACACGAAAACCTGTGGAGAAAAAAAAAAAAAAAAATACCGCAGAGAACGCTAAGTTTTTTATCTAAGAATGCCTTAGAAAGCATAGAGTTCGCAAAGCTAAATCAATACAAAGCTTTGCGTCCCGAGCCTTCGGGATGCCTTTTACAAAGCTAAGAGTAAAAAAACTTAGCGTTCTCTGCGGTAAAAAATAATTAGTGAGTATATTTTATGTTTTTCCACAACATTTAGCGTTGATCTAAAATTTTACCGTTTTTCAATTATAGCTCGAGTTTCAACCGTGAGACACTGATTGCAACATAATATCGCGCTCCAACAGTTCAAACCGTTGGCAATGTTAGTAATCCGGTAATTGCTTTCTCATGATAGAAAATCGGAAAAATCAAAGATTAGATTTTTTCAAACCTAACAAAAGTCTTTTCATAGCATAAATAAACCCTATACTATATATCATCCTTTTTAAAATAAACTTGATTTGCCAAAATTTAGAAATTTTAAAAATGAAAAAAATAATATTCTATCTTCTTTTTGTAGTTTCAACAATAGCTAATGCACAAGAAAACTCCGAGCCTATTATAGAAGAAAACACAAAAACTGAAAACTTCGAATTATTCAAAACAAATGCTCATGCTTCTTATTACCACGATAAATTTAATGGAAGAAAAACAGCAAGCGGCAAAAGATTCGATAACACTAAATTAACCGCTGCTCATAAAAAATTCCCTTTTGGCACAAAACTAAAAATCACCAATGAAAGAAATAATAAATCTGTCATTGTAGAAGTTATTGACAGGGGCCCTTTTATTAAAGGTCGAGAAATTGATTTAAGCAAAAAAGCCTTTATGGATATTACTGCAAACAAAAATAGCGGATTAATGTTTGTGAAAATTGAGATTCTGACAGATTAAACCCTTTCTTCTCATTTTAAGCAACATTCTTAAACATCAAAATCTGCCACATCTACAACAGAGGACGTTGTGTCCTTAAAATTAACAAATTACACATTCATATTTTACTATTCTACAAAAATCCTTTCATATTTTAGAGTGCGCTTTTTTCGCTTTTAGGTTTTAATTAACACGAAAAAACTAAATAAACCGCCTTCGTATCAAAATGTTATTATATTTACCAATCATAACATCATACCTAATTTCTTTATGGAAAGTTTTCTTTTAGTTGCGTTATTTTGTTTTCTAATTTACATTCTTAATACGATCCAAGGTCGATTTAACAATCTCGAAGACGATATTCAGAGACTTAATAAAAAGATAGATCTTTTAAAAACAGTCGAAAAACCATCCGAAACTATTCCGGTAATAAAGAAAGAAGAATTCAAAATAGCGCCCGAGGAATCCAACAAGGCTACTTTTGAACCTGCTAAACCAGAAGTATCTCAAGAAAAAATTGCATTATCATCTAAAATCGATAATTCACCTAAGCCAATTGAATCAAAACCGATTGAACCAAAACCAATCCCTAAACCGATTATTCCTGTTGAACCTGAAAAATCATTTTGGGAAAACTTCAAAGAAAAAAATCCGGATTTAGAAAAGTTCATTGGAGAAAACTTAATCAATAAAATTGGAGTATTAATTCTGGTTTTAGGAATAAGTTATTTTGTAAAATATGCAATCGACAAAGATTGGATCAACGAACCTGCACGTGTTGGAATTGGTGTTTTATGTGGCGCATTAGTTATGGGAATTGCGCATAAATTGCGTAAAAATTATGCGGCATTTAGTTCCGTTATTGTCGCCGGAGCTATTGCCATTTTCTATTTCACAATCGGGATCGCTTTTCATGATTATCACTTATTCAATCAAACTGTCGCTTTTAGTATAATGGTTATTATTACTGCTTTTAGCGCTTTGATATCTTTATCTTATGACAGAATTGAACTAGCCGTTCTTTCATTAATTGGTGGTTTTGCAGTTCCGTTTATGGTTAGTACCGGCGAAGGCAATTATGTAGTTCTCTTTACTTACATCATCATTTTGAACGTTGGAATTTTGGCTTTAGCCTATTATAAAAAATGGAATCTGGTTAATATTCTCGCCTATATATTTACGGTACTTTTATATGGAGCATGGCTGTCTAAAGACTTAACTTCGGGCAAGCCACATTATTTGGGAGCGCTTATTTTTGGTTTTGCTTTTTATTTTATTTTCATTTTAATGAATATCATTAATAACATCAGATCAAAAGGAGAATTTTCTAAAACTCAACTCACTATTCTTGCTAGCAATACCTTTTTATTTTATGGTGCAGGAATGGCGATTTTAACTAATTACCATCCGGAATTAAAAGGTTTATTTACGACTGTTCTTGCGTTATTAAATTTGATTTATGCCTGGTTTTTATACAAGAAATTCGAACTCGACGAGAAAGCTGCATATTTGTTAATTGGCTTAACATTGACTTTTATAACCTTAGCAATTCCTATTCAGTTTGAAGGTAATTATATTACTTTATTCTGGGCTGCCGAAGCTGTTTTACTATTATGGCTTTCTCAAAAATCTAAAATAATCAGTTATCGTTTTGGTTCTATTATCGTTCATGTTTTAATGATTTTTAGCCTGATTATGGATTGGAATAAATATTATTATGGTAATTTACCTTTAAATATTATCATCAATCCAATATTTATAACAGGTGTTTTTGCCACAGCTTCGTTGTTCGCAATTTGGTACTTATTAAAAAATGAAACTGAAAAACTAATTGTTTTCGATATTACATTTAATCCTGAAAACTATAAAAAACTTGTTCTGGAAGTCGGCTTCGTACTAACTTATTTAACGGGTTTATTCGAAGTAATTTTTCAATCGAATCATTATATAGAAAACTTATACAGTGCAATTTCATTACCTATTTTGTATCACTTAGTATTCTCTGCAATATTTACTTCTTTTTTAATAAAAAGAAAAACAGAAACAGGATATCAGGGAGTTTTATTGATCGCAGCTTCTAATATTATTTTGTTTGCTTTTTGGTTCTCCAACTATCCATTCTTAGAACACAAAGACATTATAAGTTCCGGAATCGGGGAATCTATTGCTTTTTATCTTCATTATGTTTCATTAATTATCACGATTTATTTTGCCTATCAATTGTTCTTAATCTATAAAAAAGCTGATTTTGATCTTTTCGAACATCGTTATTTTATGTGGATTGCGGCTTTTTTAATCATATATATTGCCAGTTCAGAAGTTATGCTTCATGGTCTTATTATAATGAATTCCCCAGTTACAATTCATGATTTGCAAACAAGTACGTTGTATGCAAGCTATAAATCTAATTTGCCGCATTTACGTAATTTTATAGCCGATGATAATATTGGATTGGCGAGAACTAAAATAATCAAAACAGGATTTCCGGTTCTATGGGGAATTCTGGCTTTTGTGTTTTTAATTGTTGGAATAAAAAAACAATACAAATCTTTAAGAATTATTGCTTTATCCTTACTTGGATTAACTATTTTAAAATTATTTATATACGACATCAGCAACATTTCTGAAACTGGAAAAATCATATCATTTATCCTTTTAGGAATTTTAATTTTGATTATCTCTTTTGTATATCAAAAAATTAAAGTCTTAGTTATTGATGAAAACAAGCCAAAAGAAAACAATGAAATTGAATAAATTTATCTTAGTACTATTTCTTTCCAACCTTTCGTTTGGACAATATAATACAACTGCAAAACTAAAAAAGGCGGCAGAAAACGGCATGCATGAAATTGTTTTATCGCCTGAGATCAGATCTTTTTCAAAACAAGATTTAAGTGACGTTCGAATATTTGATTCTAGAGGAAATGAGATTCCTTATTTTATTCAAAACAGTAAAGACGTTTCATCAAATTCATTTGTAGAATACAGTATTATTTCTAAAACGGTTTCTCCGAAGAAAACTACTTCGATTATTATTGAGATTCCATCAAATAATAAAAACAATCAGCTTTCGCTTTTTATTGCGAATTCTAATGTCGAAAAAAAGTATTCTGTTTCCGGAAGTGATGATCAAAAAGAATGGTTTGGAATATCAGATTCGCAAATACTTTCTGATTTAAATAGTGCATCAGAAACCAGTGTTATCAAGACAATTTCATATCCTTTAAGTACATATCATTATTTAAAAATAGATTTTGACGATCGCAAAACACTCCCTGTTAATGTTCTGAGAGTTGGAAATTTCAATACTCAATTGCAAAAAAGTGCTTTACAGGCAATTGTTCCAAAGAAATCATTTACAACAGAAGATCATTCAAAAAAAGAAACACAAATTCATGTTCTTTTTGCTGCTCCACAAGTTATTAATGAGATTTCGTTTGAAATTTCAAAACCAACTTATTACAATCGTCGCGCTATTTTATTTATAAAAGTAAAACAAGAAACGAAAAGAAAATCTTCAGTAATTGAGGAAGAAATTGCTTCTTTTGAATTAAACTCAAACGTAAAAAATACCTTTACTATTCCTGAAATATTCGAAAAAGAAATTTATATCAAAATAGAAAATCACGATAATCAGCCTTTATCTGTTTCGGCAATAAAATACAGTCAAAAACCAATTTCTATAGTTGCGGACTTAAGTGCTAATGAAAGTTACATTCTTAAAACCGGAAACAAAACTTTGACCGAACCTGATTATGATCTTTCAAGCTTCAAGAATAATATTGCTGTTAATTTACCACAAATATCTATTTATGATATTCAGCAAAAAACCTCTGATAAAAATCAGATCGAAAACAAATCTTTTTGGCAGCAATCATGGTTTATGTGGCTTTGTATTATACTTGGAGGACTTACAATCTTCTTTTTTACAGCGAGTTTAGTAAAAGATTTAAAAAGAAAGAACTAAACAAAAATTAGAATTAACATTTAAATAGTTTTTTCAGATTCAAACTTTGAATCTGTTCCTTTTTACCTTAAAAAGTGATTTTAACAGAAAGAGATTTCAACAATAACTTCATTAATATCAAAAAATAAATTCGGTAAAACACGCACAAAACAAAGGCTTCCCAAAGTTTAGCAAATGTTAACAAAATAGATTTTCAGAAACCATAAATAATTGTATTTTTACGGTTCAAAATTTAGAAAATAAATGGGCAAAATCATTGCGATTGCTAATCAAAAAGGAGGCGTTGGAAAGACTACTACATCTGTAAATCTTGCGGCCTCATTAGGTGTTTTAGAAAAGAAAGTATTACTGATAGACGCTGATCCTCAAGCAAATGCTACATCTGGTCTTGGGATTGATGTAGAATCTGTTGAAATTGGTACTTACCAAATACTTGAACACAGCCACACGCCGAAAGAAACCATTATAAAATGTTCAGCTGTAAATGTTGATGTAATCCCTGCTCACATTGACCTTGTTGCCATCGAAATCGAATTGGTTGACAAAGAAAACAGAGAGTATATGCTTAAAAAAGCATTAGAAAGTGTGAAAGACGAATATGATTATATCATTATCGATTGTGCACCTTCGTTAGGTTTATTAACCTTGAATGCATTAACTGCAGCTGATTCTGTAGTTATTCCTATTCAATGTGAATATTTCGCACTTGAAGGTCTTGGAAAACTATTGAATACTATAAAAAGTATCCAAAAAATACACAATCCGGATCTTGATATCGAAGGCTTATTACTAACGATGTACGATTCAAGATTACGTTTATCAAATCAGGTTGTTGAAGAAGTTCAAAAACACTTTAACGATATGGTTTTTGATACCGTAATTCAGCGTAATGTAAAATTAAGCGAAGCTCCAAGTTTTGGTGAAAGCATCATTAACTATGACGCAACCAGCAAAGGAGCAGTTAATTACATTAATTTAGCTCAAGAAATTATAAAGAAAAACAGTAAATAGTTTTTATGACAAAAGCAATTAAAAAACAAGCCTTAGGAAGAGGATTATCAGCATTATTAAAAGATCCGGAAAACGACATTACATCAGTAGAAGATAAAAATGCTGACAAAGTTGTTGGAAATATCATAGAGCTTGAAATAAGTGCTATCGAAATAAATCCATTTCAGCCTAGAAGCAATTTTAATGAAGAATCATTACGTGAATTAGCTACTTCTATTAAAGAACTTGGCGTAATTCAACCTATAACTGTTCGAAAATTAGACTTCAACAAATACCAATTAATTTCTGGAGAGCGCCGTTTGCGTGCTTCAACTTTAGTTGGCTTAACTCATGTTCCTGCATATATTCGTATTGCCAATGACAATGAGTCTTTGGTTATGGCTTTGGTTGAAAATATCCAACGTCATGATTTAGATCCAATTGAGATCGCACTTTCATACCAACGTTTAATTGACGAAATTCAATTAACACAGGAGCAAATGAGCGAGCGCGTTGGAAAAAAACGTTCTACAATTGCCAATTATTTACGTCTTTTAAAATTAGATCCGATCATTCAGACTGGTATTCGTGATGGCTTTATCAGCATGGGTCACGGTAGAGCGATTATTAATATTGAGGATTTAGACGTTCAGACTGATATCTACCAAAAAATTGTAAGTCAAAATCTTTCTGTTCGTGAAACAGAAACATTGGTAAAAAACTATCATGAAAGCTTACAACCAAAAGCAGAAGGAAAAGCAAAACCAGACTCTTCATTTGTAGTTAAGGAAACACAAAAAAATACTTTCAACGATTATTTTGGTGCAAAAGTTGATGTAAAGGTCGCAGGTAACGGAAAAGGAAAAATCACAATTCCTTTTAATTCTGAAGCTGACTTTAATAGAATTATAAAATTAATAAACGGATAGTGAATAAGATTGTCCCCATAAGTCTATTGTTCTTTCTCATAGGAACCGTCTCTCTTTTTGCTCAGGCAAAAGAAGAAACGGTTTTGGTCGCTAAAGACACTACCAAGCTACAAGAAATAGACCCGCTTACTCCAGCAAAAGCCGCTTTTTACTCGGCAATTTTACCCGGTTTAGGTCAAGCATACAATAAAAAATACTGGAAAATTCCGCTTGTTTATGGAGCAATCGGTACCAGTTTATACTTTTATATTGATAACAATAAAAAATACCACGATTATCGCGATGCCTACAAACGAAGATTGGAAGGCTATAATGACGATAATTACAAGTTTTTAGATGACAGCCGACTTATTGCCGGACAAAAATTCTATCAACGAAACCGAGATTTATCTGCTCTATTTGTTGTTGCTTTCTATGTTTTAAACATTATTGACGCCAACGTTGATGCGGCTTTAATCCAATTCAATGTAAACGAGAGATTATCACTACGCCCGGAAGTTTACCCCAACGATGTAACTTTCAGACCAAATGTTGGACTAACTTTTAATTACCAATTTTAAATAGCTACTGTTATTTAAAGATCAAAAAATATACAAAATGAAAATTGCGCTTTTAGGATACGGAAAAATGGGTAAAGTAATTGAACGAATTGCTTTAGAAAGAGGTCATGAAATTGTTTTAAAGAAAGACGAATTCAATACATACGACGGACTTTCGACAGCTGATGTTGCTATCGATTTTAGTGTTCCTACTGCTGCCGTTGACAATATTTCGAATTGTTTTCACGCAAATGTTCCTGTAGTTTCAGGTACAACTGGCTGGTTAGAACATTTTGACGAAATGGTAGCGCTTTGTAATGAAAAACAAGGAGGTTTTATCTCAAGTTCAAACTTTAGTTTAGGAGTAAATATCTTCTTCGAGTTAAATGAATATTTAGCCAAAATAATGTCACAATTTGACTCATACAAAGTGACGATGGAAGAAATTCACCATACGCAAAAACTAGATGCTCCAAGCGGAACAGCTATTTCTCTTGCTAAAGGTGTTATTGAAAACAGCAATTACGCTAATTGGACTTTAGATCAGGCAAAAAACAACGAAATCCATATTGAAGCTAAAAGAATTGGAGATGTTCCGGGAACTCACACGGTAACTTACGATTCAGTTGTAGATAGTATCGAATTAAAACATACTGCTCACAATCGTGAAGGTTTTGCTCTTGGTGCTGTTATTGCTGCAGAATGGCTTGCCGGTAAAACTGGTATTTATAACATGAAAGACGTATTAAACTTAAAATAAACAGATTTAAAGGTTAAGACAAAAACTTCAGATAAAATGTCTTGATCCTAAAACTTTAAACACAATATCATGACTCTATATTTTTGGTTTGTTTTTTTCTTAGCGGTTCAGGTTATTCACTTCATCGGAACTTGGAAAATGTATGTAGCAGCAGGAAGAAAAGCCTGGGAAGCTGCAATTCCGGTTTATAATTCGATTGTTTTGATGAAAATAATTGGCCGACCAACCTGGTGGACCATTTTACTTTTCATCCCGATTATTAACTTGATTATGTTTCCGGTTGTTTGGGTTGAAACTTTAAGAACGTTTGGAAAAAAATCTACTTTAGATACCATTTTAGGAATTTTCACTCTTGGTTTTTATATCTATTATGTTAGCTATACTCAAAAATTAGAGCATAATGCGAATCGCAAATTAACTTCTGAAAATAAAGCCGCTGATACTGTGAGTTCATTACTTTTTGCTATTATCGTAGCAACATTAGTACATACTTATGTGGTTCAGCCTTATACAATTCCTACTTCCTCATTAGAAAAATCTTTGTTAATTGGAGACTTTTTATTTGTTAGTAAAGTAAACTACGGACCGAGAGTACCTATGACAACTATTGCATTGCCAATGGTTCACGATTCTATACCGTTAACTAAACGTAAATCATATTTAAGCTGGCCACAATTACCATATTTCAGATTACCTGCTTTAGAAAAAATCAAAAGAACCGATATCGTTGTTTTTAACTGGCCGGTTGACACTGTACATTATTTTTACGAACCAAAAGGAAGACCCGGTGTTATAAAACCAATTGACAAAAGATCAAACTACGTAAAAAGATGCGTTGGTATTCCTGGAGACAGCTTATCTATTAAAGATGGTTTTGTTTTTATCAACGGAAAAAAATTAGTTTTACCGGAACGTGCTAAACCACAATACTCTTATGCAATTGCCTTAGACGGAAAAACACCTATCGATTTTGAAACTTTATTAAAAGAATTAGACGTTACGGATGGAGCTTACTTTAAAGATGAACAAAAAAGAGATACTCTTTACTTCAGAGCTTTAACAGAAGCAAGTGCAGAGAGATTTAAAAATACCCCTGGTGTAACTGGTGTAATAAGACAAATTCAAAGAGGAAATGATAATTCAATTTTCCCTCATATCAACAAATGGAATCAGGATAATTTTGGTCCGATTTACATTCCGGAAGCTGGAAAAACTGTTGCTTTAAACAATGAATCTTTGCCTTTCTACAAAGAAATCATTACGAATTACGAAGGAAACACATTGCAATTGGATGGTTCTAAATTTATCATAAACGGAAAACCAACAACAACTTACACTTTCAAACAAAACTATTATTGGATGATGGGAGATAACCGTCACAACTCTGAAGATAGCCGTTATTGGGGTTACGTTCCTGAAGATCATATCGTAGGGAAACCGGTTTTCATCTGGATGAGCTGGGATACAAACGGAAAAGGAATCAATAAAGTTCGTTGGAACAGAGTTTTCACAACCGTTGACGGTGAAGGACAACCACAATCTTACTTTAAATATTTCTTATTTATTCTTGCAGCATATTTTGTTGGAGATTATTTCTGGAGAAAAAGAAAAGAAAACAAAGCATAAAAAAAATAGTTATTTTTGTTTCAGGTTTCATGTTTCAAGTTCGCAAAGAACCTGAAACATGAAACCTGAAACTTTTAAACAAAGAATATAATGAACTCGTTATTACTTCCTACCTATTTTCCTTCGATAAGCCACTTTGCAGTTATGGCTCAATCTGAAAATATTACTTTTGAAATGGAAGATAATTTTCAGAAACAGACAAATAGAAACCGTACTTACATCTATAGTCCGAATGGAATTCAATTATTAAATATTCCTATTAAACATTCCAAAACATTACATCAGAAAACAAAAGATGTATTGATTGAAAATGAATTTGACTGGCAAAAACAACATTTCAAATCATTGGAAGCATCTTACAGAAGCTCTCCTTTTTTTGAATTTTTTGAAGATGATATTCGTCCGATTTTCGAAAAACAACATACTTTCCTGATGGACTTAAATTTGGAAGTTTTAGATATTACCATCAAATGTTTGCGCATGAAACTGGAGTTTAACAAAACCACAGAATACTTTCATGAAGTAGAAAATATCTCTGATTTCAGAGTTTTGGCAAACGGAAAAAAAGATCTTAATTCATTCGAAAAATATACTCAGGTTTTTGATGACAAACACGGTTTTATAAACAATCTAAGTGTTTTGGATTTACTTTTTAATGAAGGTAAATTTGCTGTGGATTATCTAAAAACACAAAAACTATTGGTTTAAATTATTTAACCGCAAAGTTCGCAAAGGTTTAATCTTACTTTATACATAGAAAACACAAAGTTCGCAAAGCTAGATCAACAAAAGCTTTGCGAACTTTGCGGTTATTTTTTGCCGCGAATCACACAAATTTCCACAAATTAATTTGTGTTGATTCGTGAAATTCGTGGCGGATAACCTTTTTATTCTGTCTTATTTTTTTTCTGCAGGATCTTTTATCTCTAACCATCTCGAAAGTGTTTCCATAATTAATTCTTTATCTTTTTCAGGAAAATCTTTAACTCTTGTGGAATGGCTTCCGGTTGGGAGAACCATTTTTAATGCATCTAACTTTGGATTTGGTGTTGGAGAACAAGAAAACCAAGTATCATAACCTCCGTAGATATACAAGATTTTATCTCCTTTGTTTTCAACATATTTTCGAACTTTATTAATGTATTTTGGATTATACTTTATAGTAACATCTTTTGGTGCAAATCTATCATTTGAAGAACTTTTTACAGCTTGAAGCAAATCGGCTACCGGAGTTAAATCAAAACCATAATATCCTAGCTCGCTTAAATGCTGATAATAAGACGGCAGATACTTAAAGTAATTTTTATCATTGTAAGTTCCCACTCCTACTATATCATTCAGATAATCAAATAGTTCTTTTGGAGTAGCTGTTACTGATGGAATTGCATCACATTTTCCTCCCCATTGCCAAAATGAAAAAGGGAATTCTAAAACAGCATATTCTAAAGATTCATTAAACGACACTTCAGTAAATGTCATTTTTTTTTCTTCAGCATATTGCGTAAACTCTTTTAAAACAGCTTCTCTATTCTCCAAAACAGCTCTTTGAAATGCGGTGATCTTAGCCCTGCATTCTACTGTTCCAACAGTTCTGTCGTGATTTATTGTTCTAGGATCTTCCTGAGTATTTATCAACGGGGCTACATAAGGCATCGCTACATCGACATCGTTTGGATATTTTGACTTATAAATCAAAGAAGTTTCCCCTCCTTTACTGATTCCGGTTGAAATCCATTTACCTGAATATATTTGTTTAAGCTTCATCACGATATCATGATAATCTTCAATTGCCTGATCGTTCGTCAAATATTCCCACGGAAGTGGTTCCGGACGGGATTTTCCATAAAAGCGATATTCAACTGCAATTTGATTAGCGTTTAATAATTTACTTACTTCACTTTTGATATTATTCGTATTATAACCATGTGTTTCGATAACCATAGGTTTATTAAAATCAAGATGAGAAAGATAAATATAATGTTTGAATGTTCCTTTTTGAGGATTTTTATGATCTAATGGTTCATCCAAAATTAATTGATACGATTCTGAATAACCTTCTAAGTTTTCTATAACCGTAATTTCAGCTTTTGGAAACAATTCTATAAGCTTTTGATGTAAATTTAATGTTGCTTGTGCCAATCCAAAATGTGAGATCAGAACAAAACATAACAATACTAAACTTTGTAATTTTTTCATTTTTTGACGTTTAATTGAATTTCTAAAAATACAGGCAATGTAAATCTAAATATGATATTATATTACCCGTAAATTATTCTATTTTATCTTCTTTAAGTTAAAATACCACTATCCAAAAATAATATCTTAATTTTGAAATTGACTTGAATCAATAACCTTAAAACATAAAAGATGACTATTGGAGTTGGCGGATCTAACGTAAATACGGAACTGGAAAAAATACAAAATATGACACTGAATGTAAAAACCATTCAGCCGGAAGAATACAAAAAACGTATTCAAAAAGCAGTGTCTCTAATAAAAACGGCAGGCTTTAAAGCTTTATACCTAAATGCCGGAACCAATTTATATTATTTTACAGGAACTAAATGGAATCCTTCTGAAAGAATGGTTGGTGGAATATTATTCGAAGACGGAAGTTTAGAATATATTGTTCCAAAATTTGAAGAAGGTACTTTTAATAAATACAAACAAATCGACGGTAAAATTAATTGTTGGGAAGAACATGAATCTCCATCTGTCTTATTTGGAAAAACCCTTCAAAACAAAAACATCAGCGCAGGTAAAATTGCTCTGGACGAATCTGCTGGTTATTTTTTAATTGATGCTATCGTTAAGGCAAATCCTGCTTATGAATTTGAGAACGCGCAAGCTATTACAGCGGGATGTCGCATGCACAAATCAGAAAATGAAATTGCTATTATTCAGCAGGCAAAAGAAATCACAATGGTTGTACAGCGTGCTGCTGCTCGTATTTTGCATCCGGGAATAAAAGTCGAAACGGTTGTTGATTTTATAAATCAGGCGCATATTAAAGCAGGAATTCCGAGTGGTTCTTATTTCTGTATTGTTTTATTTGCCGATGATTCTCAATATCCGCATGGCGTTACTGTTCCTCAGGATTTAAAAGATAATGATGTTGTATTGATTGATACGGGTTGTCGCTTAGAAGGTTATTTATCTGATATTACCCGAACTTATATATACGGAACTCCAACTGAAGCGCATATAAAAATCTGGAACCTAGAGAAAGCAGCTCAAAAAGCAGCTTTTGATGCAGCACAATTAGGAGCAACTTGTGGTTCTGTAGATGATGCAGCCCGAAAAGTAATTGCAGAAGCAGGTTTAAGTCCTGATTATGAACTTCCGGGATTACCTCATCGCGTTGGTCATGGAACAGGATTAGACATTCACGAATATCCATATCTGGTAAGAGGTAATGCTACAGTTTTACAAGAAGGAATGGTGGTGAGTAATGAGCCTATGATTTGTATTCCGGGACAATTTGGAATTCGTCATGAGGATCACTTTTATATGACTTCTGAAGGTCCAAAATGGTTTACAACTCCTATGCACAGCATTGACAATCCTTTTGGGATTGATGTAAATTAATTTTTTATTTTAAATAAAACCAAAAGGGGAAACGATAAATCGCTTCCCCTTTCTTCTTATAACCAAATTACAATTACTTAATTAACAATTTTTTATTCTCCGTGAAGCTTCCGTCTGTAGCCACTACTATGTAAATTCCTTTTCTAAGATGATTAACAGGATAAGAAGTTACATTGTTTTGTAAAACATCTATCAAATCTCCCGTACTATCATAAATCGATATTTTTATACTTTGAGAATTTAGATTTTTGAAAGTAAAATTAACTACATCTGAAGCTGGATTGGGATACATTGAAAACGATTTTGTAAAATCGATTTGATCCGGTCCTGCGCTTCCGTTTTGTAAATCTATCGTCAAAGGATTGCTCCAATCGCTAAATTCTGTCGCATTTTTTGCTCTCACTCTAAATTGGTAAACGGTTTGCGTTCCTTGTTTCGGAATCCATAAATAATAAGTTGTTGAAGTTCCAAATGTTGTCCAGCCTGTAGTTGCATTATTTAATTGCACTTCGTAACTCGTAGCATTAGAAACTGTTCCCCATGAACTATAGAATCCCGATGAATAAACTCCAGAATTCCCCGTAATAGGTGTTGCCAATGTTATCGGATTTGGATTCGTCACCGTTCCTGAAACTACCGTATAATCTTCCACTTCACCATCGGTAATATTACCACAAGCAGATGGATTTGAGTAGTATTTCATTACGATACGCATTCTTGTAGTTCCTGTAAACGCAACCGCAGTAAAACTTCCGGTAGCAGTTCCGTTTGAAGAAATTCCGTCGATCACTTTTTCCGAAGCTTCAAAAACATTGTTCTTATTGTAATCAATCCAGATTCCCCAAAATTCCAAATACGCATCACCTGAGAAACCTGGCGCCAGACTTACGTTTGTAAGTGCGTTTGGCGCTACGGTTACCACTTTAGCAGTATAATCAGCATAACCACCTGCATCTTTTCCTGAAGCATTATTAAAACTTCCGATAGTTACAGAATTAATGTATTCATATTTATTATCTGATTGGGTCGTACAATAAGCTGAATTAGCTGTAATTGTTGCCGAAACTTCATTAGAGTACGAAGAATAAATTGTATTTGCCTTTGCACGAACTCTGTATTTGTATGTATTTCCAGCTGTTAAACCAGTATTAGTGTACGTTAACGTCGCACTTGGCAATGTTACAATTTCGGCAAAAACATTATCAGTTCCTGCTCTTTCAACTACAACGTTTGTAGCATTTGTAGCATTATTTATCCAAGTCAATTGCACTTGCAAGCTAGTATTGTCTGGAACTGCCGTTAAACTTGTTGGAGCCAAAACAGTGACCTGAGTTTGTGTTCCTGCTAAAATTGATTCATTTGGTTTTGTATTATAAGCATAATCCAAAACAGTATAACCAACTCCACCCGCTTCTACTTTAACATGCATCCAACCGTAGCAAGTACGCCCTCTGCTCATATATTCAAAACCAACATATCCGGTTTGATTGTCCCAAGCAGTATAAGTCGCTGTTCTCAAATCTAACTGATCAGGATATGCAGCTCCCGGAGCTACAAAACTACTTGATGCACCAATAGATGTTCCTTGATTGATCAAAGTAATATTTCTTGTTCCGGTTTGGCAAACTAATCTTTTACCATACGTTTCGATTTTTAAAGCTGCAGCTGCAAATTGCCACGCTCCATACTCTGTATTATCCCCAAGTCCTAAATTAAAATATTGCCATGTTTGTGCCGCCGAAGCAACATAATCAGAATTATTAACATAGAAAACTCCGTAAGGTGAATCAAATTTCAAATTGATTGTTTTTGCAGCATTATCAAGAGTAGAGATTCCGCCGGTAATGGCAGCATCTTTAAAGGTAATAACCACAGAAGCGTCATTTGCAGGAAGATGTGCAGTTGCTTTTCCTGTAAAAGATACCGCAACTTTATTATTTGCCTGAAGCGTTAATACCGCCGTTAATCCAGAAGGAACTCCGGTTACCGTATAATCTGTTCCTGCAGTAAATGTTCCGGTACTTTTTGTAAATGTTGCATTATTAGTAGATAATGTAATTGTACTGGTTGCTGTTACACCACCATCATTTGCTTCTGCTTCATATAAAACGCTATCTGATAATGTTACGGCAGTTTTATTAGACATTCCGGTGTAGATTGGTGCATTTGGTTGTGTGTTATACGCATATTCAGAAATGGTAAAAGCATCTCCGCCTGCCGCAACATCAACTTTGAACCATCCGTAACAAGTTTGTCCGTCAATTAAATATTCAAAACCTACATATCCTGATTTTCCATCCCAAGCTGTATAACTTGGTGCTCTTAAATCTAATTGATTCGGATATGCGCCCGGAGCTGTCATATTACTTGTTGGTCCAACTGCTACATTTTGTCCTAATAAAGTAATGTTTCTGGTACCGGTTTCGCAAACTAACTTTTTACCATAAGTTTCAATTTTTAATGCATTGGCAACATAACGCCAACCTCCATATGAAGTATCGTCTCCTTTTGCGATATCAAAAGCTTTCCAAGTTTGACTTGAAGAGATATTTATATTCGGCATATCAACAAAAAATATCCCGTACGGATCTGTAAATTTCAAATTAAAAAATAAAGATGTACAAGATAGCCCTGTTGTCCCTCCGGTAAATGCAGCTGGTAAAAAGGTAATTCTGGCTGTTGTATTTTGTGCTGCGGCATGATTAACAGCTTTTCCTGTAAGAGTTACCGTTACTTGTCCGTTTGAATTTACAGTAACTACTGGTGTAAGACCCGCTGGAAAAGTGTGAGTATAATGTGTTCCGGTAGTCATTGTTCCTGAGCTTAAAGCAAATGTTTTGCCCGCACTAAGTGTTACTACTGATGGCGTATTGAATGCTCCATCGTTTACAACAGTTTCTTTTAATGTAGTCACACTTGCAACCAAATTACTTTCTATTGAGTTAACTCCCGTGTCTATTAAATTTTGTGGTTGCCAAAGTGTTATTCTCGCAGGATGCTGCAATGCTGCCAACATTCTGTCGATTTGTCCTTGGGTATACATTTTATAACAACCTTGCGCACCATTATACCCCATGTAGTTTTCGAAGTTTACTTTGTCTCCGCTACAATTGGTTCCGGGTGTACAAGCCAAAGTATGCAAACCGTCTTCCGCAGGAGTATCAGCAACTTCATCGGTTCCGGTGCAGCCTCCTTCAAAAGTGTGAATTAAATTTAGAAAGTGACCAAACTCATGCGTTAACGTTGCCGAAAATTCTTTACTATATGAGTTGTCGTAAAGATAAGCTCCGTTAAAAACAACACGTGCTGTATTGCTTGCTGTCATTCCGGAATCAGGATACCAGGCAACTCCGGAATTGTTTAAAGCTCCGTCGTTATACAAATCATTCTGAATATAAACATTCATATATTTTTTATTATCCCAGGCATCTGCAGCAATCTGGTCGTCATAACCACCGCCATTTCCATAACCGTTTTTTGCACTATGAAAAACGACACCGGTTGTGCAACCGCCATTTGGGTCTTTTTTGGCGAGTTTAAATTCGATGTTGATTGTTCCTCTTCTTGCCTGAAAAAAGGGTTCAACGGTTTGGTAATCTGCATTTCTTCCATTGAAGTCATCATTTAATTGTGCCAAATGATTAACAATTTTTTCATATGTAATTGTTTTACCGCTTTGCACATCTCCGTAAATGTGAAAAACTACAGGAATCGTATAAGTAACAGCTGCTGTTTTTGCAGTTTTACTTTTGCGTAGAAGGGCAAAACTCTTAGAAAAAGTATCGAAATCTTTTTTCTCTTTAAGCGAATTTGGGTTCGCCCGATACATTTTTGCGTTTTCTTCCGTCGTCCGGCAAGGAAGTCCTTGCGCGCTAATCTTTCCTACCGAAAAAACCAGCAATAACATTAGTAATTTTATTTTCATAATATGTTTAGGTTAAATTGTTGCCACCAAAATTACCAACATACGTACTATTTTACTGATACTATGTTAATTAAAAACAATACATAATTAACACCTTTTTAACTTTAAAAAAACACACTATAAAAAAATAAACTAATAATTATAAGTATTTAAAACTAAAACAATCAATTTATTACATATACACCAATCACGCGTATAAATTATTACCATTTAACCGCAGAGAACACAATGCAACAAAACGCAAAGTTCGCAAAGCTATTTATTATAAACTTTGCGAACTTTGCGTGAACTTTACGGTTAAAATAAAAACAAAAAAAACCAGGAATCTATCTAAAGATCCCCGGTCAAAAACAGAAAACTAACTCAAATTAAAATCTGTCCCAAAATATTTTTGTTGTCATTAAATCTCCACCAATTGCGGTAGCTGCTGCTTCATAATTATTTTTATTCAGCGTTTTATCAAAAAGCGAATAAATATTACGAACCGGTACTTTTCCATCTGCTGCTTCAACTGCAGTCGAAGGCGCTTGTAAAACAGGAAAATCTAATCTTCTGTATTCTGTCCATGCTTCAAATCCTCTATTGTAGTAGGCGATCCAAAGCTGGTACGCAATCTTTTCTTTAGGTGTTCCAGTAGCAGTTGCAAAAGCAACATCGGCTCTGCCAACATATGTTTGTGCGTCGGCATTTGCTACTCCCCAGAAATTCATACTTGCCAAAATTCCTTTTTTATAATATTCCTCTGCAGTTCCACCTACAGAAAATCCTCTATTAGCAGCATCTGCAAGTAAAAAACAAGTTTCTGTATAGTCAAAAATAACTCCTGGATTTGTTTTCAGTTTTAATCTTGGCCCTACATTAGAGAAATCTCCATAAGTCACTTGTTTTGCATAAGGCGCTCCTTTATAATTACCCTCTTTTTTAGATTCCGGATTGAAGAAAACATCGCGTCTTGGATCATTTTTTGCATTCAATTCATTGACAAAAAACTCTGTTGGTACAGTCTGTTTTTCGTTTACCAAAGTATCATATAGAGGATTCATATCGATAATTGACGAGAAATACTGAAACAATGCAGTTTGGCTCTCATTTGTCATTACTCCGGAATTATAGGCACTTTCAATCATGCTCTTAGCTTTTACCGCATCCACATCGGCAAGATGCAAACCTAATTTCAGCTTCACACTATTGGCTAATATTTTCCAGCTGGCCACTCTACCCTGATAGATTAAATCTCCATTAGCAAAACTTCCGTTACTACTATCCATATCAGCTATTGCAGCATCTAATCTTGTTGCTAAATCTAAATAAACAGTTTTTGCATCGTCATATTTAGGAAGCGGATATGCTGCAATATTCAACGCTTCAGTATAAGGAACATTTCCAAACAAATCGACAAGCGTTTGATACACCATAACAATCTGAACTTCAAGTATCGAAATTTTGTTTTTCTTAATTGCTATATCAACCGGACCTAACGCCTCTATGTTCTTAATTTGTTTTTGAGCGTTTATCAAATCCTGCAAAACATCTCTGTACAATAAAATAGAATGAGAATTTCCTAAGTTTCTTCTTTCCTGATTGTAATTTACCTCATCTGTATAGGTAGTACTTGTCCAATATTGTGCGTACCCTCTAAAATTATTATCATTTACAGAAGCATTAGTTAGGAAATAAGCATAATTAACCTGTGCGCTTGTCATTAAAGCACTGGGTAAAGCAGTTGTATATGCTTTTTTGTCCAGATTTAATTCATCGACACTATCACATGAAGCAATCGAAAGTAAAATGGCTCCTGCAAAAAATATTGTTTTTATTATTTTCATCTTGTTTATTTTTAGAATTGAACTTTCATATTAAAGTTATACTCCTTTGATGTAGGCAAAACTCCGGTTTGAAAACCTTGAAGATTTCCTGAAGACATTCCTGCTTCCGGATCTGCATAGGGTAAATTTTTACTTATGATCCATAAGTTAGATCCATTGAAGGCAAAAATTATATTACTTATAAAAGTCTTTGCAAGAAATTTAGAAGGTAATCTATAGCTCAATCCTACCTCACGTAACTTTACATAAGATGCATCGTAAACATATTGTTGCTCCGGCATTGAGTTATAAAAAGAATAACCGTCTGCTCCTTCTACACTTACAATCTTATCATTGGGAGTTCCGTCAGCTTTTACACCCGGTAACAAAATTCCTCCGCCATCTGCAAGGGGATCTCTTTGTGGATGTCCTAAATGATTATTCGTTACCGTGCTTTCATAGATTCCTGTTGTGTGTCCAAAACGTTGATCTAATGAATACACATCTCCACCTTTTTTCACATCAATTAAAAAGTTAAATGTGAAATTTTTATAAGTCAAAACGTTATTAATACCACCAATCCAGTCCGGATTCACATCACCAATAATTGCTCCTGCAGTTTGCTGGTATCTTCCGTTTGCACGAATTACTTTTTGTCCGTTTAAATAGGTAAATCCTGAACCTATAAATTGTCCAACCGGTTTTCCAACCTCAGCAACATATCCTATACCCTGAAAAGATCCTAATGAAATCCTGTCTGCTCCTCCTAATGAGATCACTTCATTTTTGTTAGTAGACCAGTTTATTTTTGCTTCCCAAGAGAAATTTGCAGTTTTAACCGGAATTACATTCAACGTCACTTCATATCCTTTATTTTGAACATCTCCTGCATTTATCCAAGCTCTTGTATACCCTGTTTGCGATGGAGTTTCAATAGAAAGAATTTGATTTGTTGTGTTTGTTTTATAGTATGAAAAATCAAAACCTACTCTGTTTTTAAACAATTTAAATTCAAAACCTGCTTCAAAACCTTTAGTCAGCTCACTTTTTAAATTAGCGTTACTTTTTTCGTTTTCTGTAGAAAAACGAATTCCGCCAGGACCAAAATTATCATTCTTAGAATAAGTCGCTACAGTCTTTCCAAAAGGGGCAT
Source organism: Flavobacterium sp. ov086 (assembly GCF_900187965.1). Lineage (GTDB taxonomy): Bacteria > Bacteroidota > Bacteroidia > Flavobacteriales > Flavobacteriaceae > Flavobacterium. The sequence goes on from NZ_FZNL01000021.1 coordinate 38,153, forward strand.
CATTTCCTGTTTCTGCATAATTCAGGCGTACTTTTCCAAAAGACAACCAATCTGTTTTAAGGTGATTACTAAAAATATAAGTTCCTGTAATAGACGGGTATGTATAAGTATTATTTTCCTTTGGCAATGTCGAAGACTGATCTACACGATATGTTCCCTCTAAGAAATAAGTGTCTAAAAAATTAAAACTTGCATTAGCATAAACACTATTTGTTCCCAAAGTTGTCTGATACTCTGTAGGATTATTTATTTTATCAACCGAATTACTTAAAGCATACATTCCCGGCACGACTAAACCTCCGTTAGTTCTGGCATAAATCGAAGTACTAATAGAACGTCTTGTATTTCCACCAATCATTCCATTGAACTTTATACCTTCAGTAATACCAGTCTTAAAACTCAGGATTAAATCAAAATTGACCTCTCTAAAATCTTTATCGTACCTAGAATATTGTCCTTGTCCGTTTGGCGTTCTTTTTGACCCTACAGCAATACGCTCTTCTTGTAATTGATGGTAATAATCTACAGCACCTTTACCGGTAATATCAAACCAGTCGTTTACTTGTGTAGTCAAATTAACGTTTCCAAAGAAACGATCACGATCCATAGTATTGTAATTATTATATCTCTGGAAATAAGGATTGTCATGAAACTGAACTGTTAAATCATTCGGTCCGGTCACGTTCCATGTTGTGTTTCCACCTGTTAGATTATAAGCATCTCTTAAATCTTTAAAATCTACACTTGTTGAATACCATTGTCTAATACTACTCAAATAATTGTTTCCACCATCACCATAACCTGTTTCATTCATTCCTTTCGCATTCGCTTTTAAATAATTGGCAGAAGCTGATATTTTAGTCTTAGGCTTTAAGTTATAACTTGCTGAGAAATTAAAATTATCCTTGCGATTATCACTATTCGGTAAAATTCCCTGATCCTGATTGTAATTTGTATATCCAAATCTGAAGTCACCATTTTCATTAGATCCGGCAAATGCAACATTATTAACATATGTTACACTCTTTTGATAAAAACTATTTGGGTTTTCCTGTACTGCTGTCCAAGGAGTTGCTTTTCCGTAACCTGGCAACTGAGGATAAAATGATTTCCAATTGTAAACTAATAAATTAGGATCAAACTTTGGTCCCCAGGAAGCATCATCGGTTGCAGCATAAGGATGTTCACCACTGCCTAAATTTACTGTACCATAAAAATCTCCATAACCCCCGCCATATTGATTTTGATATTCCGGCAATGTCTTTTTATCAACTACACCAACAGTAATCCCAGAACTAAAAGTCACTCCCAGACCACCTTTAGATTTACTTCCTTTTTTTAGGGTAACCAAAATAACTCCGTTTGAAGCTCTTGAACCATATAATGCCGAAGCCGCAGAACCTTTCAAAACGTTCATTGTTTCGATATCATCCGGATTAATGTCTGAAGCAGCATTTCCGTAATCGTATCCACCAGTATTACCACCGCTTTTTTGGTCAGCACTGTTCGTGTTATCATTATTTAACGGAATTCCGTCTACGATCCATAATGCCTGATTGTTTCCTGTTAGCGAAGTTGTACCACGAATAATAACATTGGTAGAACCTCCAATATTATTGTTACGTCTAATTTGTACTCCGGCAATTTTACCCGAAATTGAGTTCGCAACGTTTCCTGTATTTACCTTTGTCAGATCTTCGCCTTTTATTTCCTGAGTGGCATATCCAAGAGATTTCTTTTCTCTCTTAACGCCCAAAGCGGTAACCACGATTTCCTGAAGCTGTTCTGAACCTCCGGCTAAAACTACATTCACAACAGCATTTGAAGCTGTTATTTCCTGAGTTTTCATTCCAATATAATTAAAGACCAGTACAGAATTTGAACTTGCTTTAATAGAATATTTTCCGTCAAAATCTGTTTGAGTTCCTGTTTTTGTTCCCTTAATCAATACACTCGCACCCGGCAAAGGGATTCCTGCATTATCTGAAACAATTCCCGATACAACCCGCTCTTGTGCGAGCGCAAATTGTGCTAGCAGTACAAAAAAAAGTACCACCGTTTTTCTTTGAAAAAACTTAAATTTCATAAATAGGTTTTATAATTAGTATTGGCAAATATTTTGCTTTTTCCATAATTTTTATGACAATATATTACCACAAAAACCTATTATATTACCCTTTAATTACACATTTATTATTTACATATGTATTATCTTACCTTTAAAAATCTAACTTAATTCTTCATTTAAATTTTCTGAATTTTTCATCTATTCCAAAACAAAAAAAGGAGAACCTCTTTTTACAGAAGTTCTCCTTTTTTAACCTAATTAGTAAATCTTATTTTGTTCCCGGAGGACATTTTTCATATATAAATTTCATAAAAGTGTCTACCAAATGTCTTGTAGTTCCTTCACCTTCATATATAGAATGTGAACGATTTGGATAAATCATTAAATTAAACATTCTGTCATATTTGATCAATTCATTAATCAAAACCTCTGCATTTTTGTAGTGTACATTATCATCTCCCGTTCCGTGAATGTAAAGCAAATTACCTTTCAGATTCTTTGCATACGTAACCGGCGAAGCCTGAACATAAGTTGCTTCGTTCTCACTTGGTAATCCCATATAACGCTCAGTATAAATATTATCATAAAAATGCTGATCTGTAACTGCCGAAATTGCTACACCTGTTTTATATATATCAGGATATTGAAACATCAAATTCAATGTTACTGCTCCACCGCCACTCCATCCATGAACAGCAACTCTATCAGCATCAATAAAATTCCATTTCAAAACTTCTTTCGCCGCCATTGCCTGATCGCGAGTATTTATAATTCCGATATTTTTATAAATAGATTTTCTCCATTTTGTTCCTTTTAATACTGGAGTTCCCCTGTTGTCCATCGCAATTCCGATGTATCCTTTTGGAATTAGCAAATCTATAAATTCATTAAAATAAGGCGTATCATTTGCTACCGAAGCCATTGGTTCACCATAAACATAAAAGAATAATGGGTATTTTTTTAATGGATCAAAATTTAATGGTTTTGCCATAATTCCATCCATTTCGACACCATCAGCAGTTGTTACTTTAAACTTTTCAAGTGAAAAATTACGATTTGGCTTTGCAAAAACATCTGCCTCCTTTGGCAATATTTTTTTATGATCTGATAACGAAACCAAGCGAATATTATAATCGCGATTGATATTAGAATTCGTATGTTTTGCATATGATCCATCAGTAGAAAATTGATATTCGTTTGTTCCTTCAAATTCTTCAGGAGTAATTCTTTTTGTTTTCCCTGAGTTCAAATTCGTTTCATACAAATATCTTTGCGTCGCATCTTTAGGGCTTGAGATATAGTAGATCGATTTTGTTTTGTCATTATAAGCTTTATAATAAGCATCATAATTTCCGGTTGTAACTAATGTTTTTTTCTTTCCGTCAGCACTAATTTTATAAACATGCATCCAGCCATCAGCATCAGAACTCCATAAAAAAGATTTTCCATTATCTACAAACTGACACGGAAAACCATCATAAACTCCCGAAGAAATATCAAAAACATCAATCCACTCCGGTGATTTTTCCTGATAGATTAAATTTGCTTTACCCGTTTGTGCATTGCAATTATAGATTGAAGCCTGATTTTGGAGTCTGTTTAACTGAATCACCATTACAGCATCTTTAGCAACCCATTCCATACGAACCAAATAATTATTATCAGGTTCACCCGGAATATCAAGCCAATTAGTTTTTAAAGAAGTGATATCAATAACACCAATTTTTACTGAAGAAGGTTTTTCTCCCGCTTTAGGATATTCTACCGGAACCACAAATGGATATAGCGCATCTGTGTTATTAATCATTAAATGGAATTTTGTTTCTGAAGCATCAACGCGCCAAAAAGCAATACTTTTTCCGTCAGGACTCCAACGAAATCCATCGCGTGCCGCAAGTTCTTCTTCGTAAACCCAGTCAAAAGTTCCGTTGATTACCTTATCCGTTCCATCGGTTGTTAAAGGAGTTATTTTCCCCGAAGCCAGATTTTCCAGATAAATATTATGCTTAGAAACATAAGCAACATTCTCGTTGTCATTTGAGAATTTAGCAAACATCAAAGATGATTCTTCTAAATTTACTCCCAACTTTCTTCCTTTTCCGGTTGTCAAATCAAAAAACCAATAATCTCCTTTAGTTTTTGCTCTCCAAACAGTTTTTGAGTTCGTGTAAACTAATACTTTTGTCTTGTTTTGATTCCAAACCAAATCTTCAACTTCGCTATTGAAACCTGCATTTTTTAATTGTTCACCTGTTAAAACAGTCGTACTTTGATTTAACTTATCTACATCGTAAACCAAAACATTCTGATCAGAACTTACCCAGAAAGAATGCGAATTGGGAAGCCATTTTAGCTCATTGATATCAATGCCAGTCTGAGCAAAAATACCTGAGCAAACAAAAAGTAGTAGTAAAAAGTGTTTTTTAATCATGTTTATTTGATGTTAATTAGTGATTCTATTTCTATAATTTCAATTGGCAGTTCCTCAGATAAATTGATGTTTCCGTTTTCTGTCAATAAATAATCATTTTCTAGTCGGCAGCCAATTCCTTCTTCCCTAATATAAATTCCGGGCTCGCAAGTTAGGACCATTCCTTTTTCGAACGGTTTAGAATATAGCCCGACATCATGAACATCAAGTCCTAAAAAATGTGCCGTTCCGTGCATGAAATATTTTTTATAAGCCGGATTTTGTGGATCCTGAGCCGCGATTTCTTCTTTAGTAATCAACTTCAGTTTAACCAATTCTGCTTCGATCAGACTTGCCATTTGCAATTCATAATCTTTTGACAAAACTCCGGGTTTCAAGAATTTTGAACCTTCTTTTAAACAATATAAAACAGACTCGTAAACTTCTTTCTGACGTGGTGAAAATTTTCCATTTACCGGAAGACAGCGTGTAGTATCTGAATTATAATTAGCATAACAAACGCCAAAATCTACCAAAATCATTTCGCCATCTTTACAAACAGAATCATTGGTATTATAATGAAGTGCACAGGCATTTTTACCAGAAGCTATAATAGGCTTGAATGCATGACGATTTCCTCCATTTTTAATATATTGATAAGCTAGTTCAGCTTCTAATTCGTATTCTTTTACATCTGGTTTCACAGCTTTTAAAAGTCCTTTAAATCCTTTGACACTTATGGAGATTGCTTTCCGAATCAAATCGATTTCTTCATCAGATTTTACTGGTCGCAATTCTCTGGTAATTTTAGCAACACGCTCGTATTGATGCAAAGGGTATTTTTGTTTACACCACTGAATCATTCGATCCTGACGTGTATTCATTTCTGAAGTTACCCTTTTAATATGCTCGTTATGCCCTAAATAAATTACATCTGCTTCAAAAGCAAAAAGCTGAATTGTCTTTTCGAATTCATGAATCCATTTCACATTTTTAATTCCCGAAATAACCGAAACTTTTTCTTTCGTCAGGAAATCTCCTTCCCAGATTAAAGTGTGCTCACTAACTTCTTTTACAAATAAAATTGCTCGGTTTTCTTCTTTAAAAGCATAAGGATAAAGTACTAAAATAGTTTCGTCCTGCTCAATTCCCGACAAATAAAACAAATCATTATTTTGCGCAAAACCCATTACATCATCTGCGTTATTGGGCATTACATCATTTGATGTTAAAATTGCCAAACTATTATTTTGCATCTTTTCGATAAACCTTTTTCGGTTATTCTCAAACAAAGAAACTGGAATTGAATCGTATCTCATCTTTTATAATTGAAACATTTTTGTATCAACAGAAGTTGTTTTACCAGAAATAATCTCGGTAATTACTTTTCCTGTTGCCGGCGCAAGACTTAAACCCATCATGGCGTGTCCGGTTGCGAAAGTCAAATTTACAACTTTTTCTGCTCGCGAAATAATTGGCATTCCAGAAGGTGTGCAAGGTCTGAATCCAAACCAGGTTTCTTGCTCTTCAGGCATTCCTATTTTCATTTCAGGGTAAAACTCGTTTATACTGTTTACAATTCCCTGTAGTCTGTTTTTATTGATTTTAGCATCTCCGGTGTGTGTGATTTCCATTGTACCTCCAAAACGGATGTCATTATTCATTGGCGTTACCGCGACTTTTCCTTCACATAAAATAGAAGGAATTGATGGCTTATGGCTTTTATCTTTTAAAGTAAAACTGTAGCCTTTTCCTGGAAGAATTGAAATCGAAATCCCTGTTTTTTTCGCCAATAAAGGACTCCATGAACCTGCTGCCAAAACTACTTCGTCTGTTGCAAATGTGCCTTTGCTGGTTACAATTTTGGTGATTTTATTTTTATCAAAAACAAAATCCTGCACCATTGTTGCCGGATGTATTTCGACCTTCAATTGTTCTAATTCCTGCTTTATAAATTGCATAAATTTTTGAGGATATAAATGCGCATCTCCTGTATAATGAACGCCTCCCTGAACATCAGTTTTTGTTCCCTTTTCTAATTTTGCAACGGCTTCCGCCGAAAGATAATCAACTTTCAACCCCATTTTTTCTGCTTCTCTTCCTTCAAGAAACATTTCGTGTCCTACTTTTTCGGTTTTGTACAACATTAAAAGTCCTTTTTCTTCATAGAAAAAAGAATTATTCTTTTTAGCAAAATCCTGATATAACTCTTTACTCAATAAAGATAAATCTCGTAATGCAGGCATTGCTTTTTCTACATGTTTTGCATTTGCATGTTTGTAGAATTGTAATCCCCATTTGATTAAATCAGCATCTAATCTTGGTTTTACATAAAATGGACTTTGACTATTAAACATCCATTTCATGCCTTGCGCAATCATACCGGGTTGCGCCAACGGAATTATATGCGACGGAACTATCATTCCTGCGTTTCCATAAGAACAACCGTCATCCATCGCAGATTGATCAAAAATGGTTACCTCAAAACCTTCTTTAGCAAGATAATAGGCTGAACACAGACCAATTATTCCTCCTCCAATTATACTTACTTTTTTCATTTATACAGAATTAAAAAATTCATTGAAGGAAGTAATGCAGCCGATGTCATTAAGTTAAGAGATTTTAGAATGAAGATTGACGATTGTTGATTGTTGATTTTATGCTTATTCAAACATCTTAAATCTAAAATCATTAATCAAAAATCTAAAATTCTCTCAATTTTCCCTTAACTTAATGATATTGCTATTGTAGCTTCCTTCAATGAATCAAATTTTTTATTAGTTTTTAAATCACCTGAAAACCATGCGCATACGGATCATCTGATTCATCGATCATAATTGTATTGTAACCATATACTTTTGCCCAGCCCTGAATGCTTGGTACAATTGCAGCAATTTCACCAATAGAAGTTTCTTCTTCAACTCTACCAATAAATTTACTACCTATATAACTTTCGTGAATAAAATCTTCACCCTTTTTAAGTTTTCCTTTGGCATGTAACTGAGCAATTCTTGCCGAAGTTCCGGTTCCGCAAGGCGAACGATCTATAGCTTTATCTCCATAAAAAACGGCATTTCTTCCGGACGAACTTGGATCAAGAGGTTTGCCCGTCCATAACATGTGGCTCACATCGCGGATGGTATCATTTTGTGGATGGATAAAATAATCCGGATATTTCTCGTTGATTCGTTTGCGGACTTCCTGACTAAACTGAATAATTTTGCTGGCCGTAAAATCCTGAATTCCTGAGAAATTTTTCTGTGGATCTACAATTGCATAATAGTTCCCGCCGTAAGCAACATCAAAAGTTATCTCGCCCAGTTCAGGACAATCAATCGTTAAACCCTCAGCTGCCAAATATGATTTTACATTGGTCAAACGTACCCAGTCTACTTTTCCTGCGGTTTGTTGGTATTCGATATTCACCAAACCTGCAGGGGCTTCCATTTTTATTTTTCCCGGTATTTTTGGCGTAATTAAACCTTCTTCAATGGCAATTGTAATGGTACCAATTGTTCCGTGGCCGCACATTGGCAGACAACCGGAAGTTTCGATAAACAAAATTCCAAAATCGTTATCAGGATTACTTGGCGGATATAAAATACTCCCGCTCATCATATCATGACCGCGAGGCTCAAACATCAATCCTTTACGAATCCAATCAAATTCTTTTAAAAAATGCTGACGTTTTTCGCTCATATTAGCGCCAACCAAATTTGGTCCTCCGCCAGCCACAACTCTCACAGGATTTCCGCAAGTGTGCGCATCTACACAAAAAAAAATTTTCTTTGCCATTATTATACCTGAGATTTTGTTTGAATATTATTTAGCGTTCTTAAGATTTGCAATGGATTTTCGTTTTGCAATTCTGTCGGTAATAACTCATTTGGCCAGTTTTGATAACTAAATGGTCGTACCCAACGGTATACAGAATGAATTCCAACTGCTGTAAATCTAGAATCAGAAGAAGCTGGATAAGGCCCTCCGTGAATCATTGCCGGACAAACTTCAACTCCTGTAGGAACGCCATTAAAAATCAAACGCCCTACTCGGTTTTGCATTGCCGCGATCAATTTATTGTATTCTTTCAATTCGTCTGGCTCTCCGATAATTGTTCCTGTCAATTGCCCGTCTAATTGGCTGACAATTTTCAGTAACTGTTCTTCATTATCACATTGTACCAGTATTGAAACAGGTCCAAAAACCTCGTGACTTAATGTTTTATTCTCTAAGAATGTTTTACCATCTACTGTCAAAACCTTCTGAACCCCATAATTAGGGGCAGCCTCGCCTTTATATTCAGCAATTTTCGACACTCCGTTTTGAGCAACCATTGTTGCTGCACCTTCTTCAAAGCTATTTTTCATTGATGGATGCAACATACAGAATGGTTCAATTTTTTCAATGGCTTTTGCTAATTCTTCTGAAAACTCATTTAATTCAGCTCCCTTAATTCCAAACAATAATCCCGGATTGGTACAAAACTGACCTGCACCAAGTGTAATCGATCCTGCATAAGCCGTTGCCCATTTTTGACTGTTTACTTCTAATGCTTTTGGCAGAAAAACTACCGGATTCACACTTCCCATTTCGGCAAAAACCGGAATTGGTTCCGGACGCTGTGCAGCAAGATCAAACAAAGCTCTTCCGGCACGAATACTTCCTGTAAAACCAACTGCTTTTACCAAAGGATGTTTTACCAAACTAGCGCCAAGAGTTGTTCCGCCTCCAACAAGATTAGAGAAAACTCCATTTGGCATATTTGTTTTTTCTGCAGCTTTAAGAATTGCCGAAGCGACCATTTCGCCAGTACCAACATGCATCGAGTGACTTTTTACAATTACAGGACAACCCGCCGCTAAAGCTGAAGCGGTATCACCACCAGCCGTTGAAAATGCAAACGGAAAATTACTAGATCCAAATACTACAACGGGACCTAATGGCACCATCATTTTGCGCAAATCTTCTTTTGGAGCAGGAACCCTGTCTGTTATTGCAGTGTCAATTGCAGCCTGAACCCAGCTCCCTTCGGCAAGCATTTGAGCAAACGAACGTAATTGTCCGACCATCCTGCCTCGTTCCCCCTCTGCCCGACCCATTGGAAAACCGGATTCACTGCAATACTGCATTAACAAATTATCTCCTAAAGCTAAAACTTCGTCTGCAATAGCATTTAAAAAAACGGCTTTTTCAAGACCGGAACAATTCTTATAAGTCCCAAAAGCCTGATTGGCCAACGTAACAGCTTCTTCTATTTCTTCTTGAGTTGCTTCTGTAAAAACCCAAGGATTTTCCTTATCTAACTGCGGATTAAATGTTTTAAATGTTTTTTCTCCGGCAGCTTTAAGTGTATTTCCCACGTAATTTTTTCCTGTAATCATATCTCTTTTTGTTTTTTGAATAAATACTTTACAATTCTTAAAAGAAGAAACTTGTAAAACCAATTGTATTAGCCTATGATTATAAATTTTTATAATCCGGTAATTCTGGTCTTGATTCTAATGATCTGGCAATAATTCCTAAAACGTGTTCTCTCTCAGCTCCACGAAGCGGCAATCTTGGTGCACGAACATTTTCTGTTCCAATTCCTGTTGCTACTTCAGCAAGCTTGATATTTTGAACTAAAAAAGAATTAATATCTAATTCTAATAAAGGTAAAAACCATCTGTATATTTTTAGCGCTTCGTCAATTCGGCCAGCTTTAGCCAATTTGTAAATCGCCACAGTTTCTCTTGGGAAAGCATCTACTAAACCAGAAACCCATCCGTGAGATCCCATTAATAAACTTTCTAAAGCCAAAGTATCAACTCCTGATAATATTTTTAAACGATCTCCAAAACGGTTGATCATTCTTGTTACATTAGAGATATCTCTTGTTGATTCTTTTACAGCCTGAATATTATCGAATTTCAAGATTTCCTCGAACATATCCAATGTAACTTCAATTTTATAATCGACTGGATTATTATAAACCATTATTGGAAGTGTCGTATTTCTAGCCACTTCAGAGAAAAACGTTACTGTTTCAAAATCAGAAGCTTTATAACGCATTGGAGGCAACATCATCAATCCTTTTGCTCCATCTTGTTCTGCTTTATTAGCAGCCAAAATTGCTCCGCGTGTAGTTTGTTCGGCAATATTCATGATTACTGGTACTTGATTGTTAACCATGCTAACAGTACCTTTTACTAATTCTCTTTTTTCTTCTTCTAAAAGCGTACTTGCTTCTCCTAAAGTTCCACCAAGAATTATTCCTTCTACTCCTGCGTCTAATTGTGCTTTTAAGTTAACTTCAAACATTCTGAAGTCTAATTTATCATCTGCAGTAAATTTTGTAGTTACCGCTGGCATAACGCCTTTCCATTGAATACTCATAATATTGATTTTAATTAAGCCAAAATTATTTATATTGAACAAAGCAGGAGACTTAAAAATTACCTTAAAATAATACTATATTACCGTATATATCCCATTTAAGTAAAAAACCAACTAATATATTGCTATTTTTTTTACAAAATAAAATATATTTGAAGTAACTAACTAACCCAACCATGAAAGTTTTTCCGTTTAAAATCCCTAAATCAGGAGAAGATCCCCTTATATATCAAGAAGATAGAGAAGTTGTTTTCTATGACAAACTTCATCAGCATGAAGAAATTCAAATTAGTTTTATCGAAAAAGGCGAAGGCGCAATTTTTGCAGGTGACACTATTTCGCATTACAATGAAGGCGACATATTGGTGATTGGCAGCAATTTACCTCATGTTTTTAGAAGTGAAGTACGCGAAAATGAACCATCTATTATGCTTACCTTATTTTTTACCACAAACTCATTTGGAAGAGATTTTTTCACTCTAAATACATTCAAAAACATTCATCCTTTTTTAGAAAGCAGCAAAAATGGCTTTATAATCCATAATGCTCCTAAAAAAATCACCAAGTCTTTCAAGAAACTAAAAAAAGTAGATAATTACCAGCGTTTTATTCTATTTCTTGAAATCCTAAAATGGCTGTCAAACAACGACAAAGAACTTTTGTCTAATCATTTATACGATAAAAAAATAACTGATAATGAAGGAAAACGTATGCAAACGGTATTTGAACATGTAATGACAAACTTTAGCAAGAATATAAATTTAGATGAAATTGCTTCGATTGCCAATATGACTAAAAATGCCTTTTGCCGGTATTTTAAAGTCCGGACGAACAAGTCCTTTTTTCAGTTTTTAATAGAAGTGAGAATTGAGCATGCGTCTAAGCTACTGGCAAACAACAGTGAACTTTCTGTTTTAGAAATTGCCGAATTATGTGGCTTTAACAACATCTCAAATTTCAACAGAAAATTTAAGGAGTTAAAACAAACCTCCCCTTTACAATATAGAAAGCTAAACTTGTAAACTACCGTATAATTTTTACCGCAGAGATTTTTTTACCGCAAAGTTCGCAAAGATTTAATTTTACATTGCGCGTAGAAAACACAAAGTTCGCAAAGCTAGATCAATACATAGCTTTGCGAACTTTGTCTTTTTATGATAAGCTTACATAAAAAACTTGGCGAACTTTGCGGTAAAAAAATCTTTGCAGTAAAAACTATTCAATAGATAGTCTCGTCATAATTGGATAGTGATCTGAGTTTTCAAAATCCGGGAAGCTTTCGAATTGTTTGACTTTCATTTTACTGTCTGTAAAAATATAATCAATTCGGGCGGGATAATATTTGAATTTATAGGTAGCTCCAAAACCTTCTCCCGCTTCTTCAAAAGCATCTTTTAGTTTTCCTTTTATACTACGATATACGTATGAAAACGGACTATTATTCATATCTCCACAAATGATAATCGGGTTTTCACATTGCTTGATATTTTCTTTGAACATCTCCGCCTGTTCTTGCTGTTGCCTGAATCCTTTACTGATTCTGGTATAAATAAGCTGCGATTTTTCCTGATTTACGTTGTCTATATTATTTGAAATATCGGCTACATCCGGCGAAATCTTAATAGATTGCAAGTGCATATTATAGACTCGAATCACATCTTTACCTCGTTTTATATCGGCATAAATGACATTATTATCTGACTTAGGAAAAATAATATTACCTTCATTTATGATAGGGAATTTTGAAAAAATAGCCTGGCCGGTTTTAATCTTATTTCCTTCAATAAAAATATAACGATGCGGATACACTTTTAAATCTAAATGCGCAGAATTTGAATATTCCTGAATACATAGAATATCTGGATCTTTCTCATCTATAAAAGTTTTAATATTTGACGGAATATCATCACGATCCAACCATTTAAAAACATTAAAAAGACGCACATTATAACTCATTACAGAAAAATCCCTTTCATCGGCTACATATTCTTTCGTCGAGAATTTATAAAATTTACTGATAAATGTAATTCCGGTCAATAATACCAAACCCGACAGAATAAGGCGCTTTTTAAACTGAATTGCCCAATAAACAAAGAACAATCCATTAAGCACAAAAAAAGCTGGCATAAACAGCGTCAGCACCGATAAAAGCGGAAAACTTTTAGGTGCTAAAAACGGTAAAATATAGATGCTAAATGTTAATACAGTCAGAACTATATTCAAAAAGAACATTATTTTATTAAACCACGAAAGGTTTTTCATATTTGTTTGCTAAAAGGATTATTTTCCAGCTTTAAATAAAAACTCTTTTTCTTCTTTTGTCAGACAATCATAACCGGACTGGCTAATCTTGTCTAAAATTTCGTCGATTTGCTGTTGCGTTTTGTCTTTCGTAACAATTCGGGACGTCACTTTTTCTGTAGGTTTTTTGTAATTTTTATGAACTTTTGTGAATGGGGTCGATGGGGATTTTCTAAATAGATTGGTAAAGAAATCAAGAGTTTTAGAAATAATGATACTCAAATCTGTTCCGTTTTGAAGCAGCTTAATGTAAATAAATCCAAAAATTGCTCCGGCCAAATGCGAGATATGCCCGCCGGTATTATCTAAACGAAACTGCATTAGGTCCAAAACCAAAATTACAGCCGTAATATGCCATAATTTAACGTTTCCGATAAGCAACAAACGCACATTCATTAAGGGTTGATATGTTGTGGTTGCGACCAAAATTGCCATAATAGCAGCAGATGCACCAACAATAGAAGCTGCAAAATTTAAAAAGTAAAAACTTAACGCAAAGACAACTCCAGAAAAAATAGCACTTAAAATGTATAATCCCAGATATTGCTTTTGAGTAAAAAAGGTTAGAAATAAATTACTGGCAAAGTTTAAAACCATCATATTAAATAACAAATGCAAAAATCCGTCATGAAAGAATGCATACGTTAAAAATGTCCAGGGTCTAAACATGAAAACTTCAGGATCTGACGACAATGCCAACCAGCTCGGAAAAGCAAATTGACCAATAGAATATTGATAGAAAAAGACTAATGAAACCAGAAAACAGGCAATGTTCCAATAAATGACACGCATTGCAATTCCACCTAATTTATATTGTAGTTTTAAATCGTCCAGAATATTCATAAAAGCTTTTCTTTAGTTTTTATTTTTTTATATTAAAGTTAAAAATTAATTCCAACGATTTTGATTAAACTGATTTTTTTTCCAATACCACATAATTAAAAATCCAAAGAGTGCACCGCCAATATGTGCGTAATGAGCCACTCCATCTGCTACGCCTAAGAATGAATTTCCTAAAATCCCAAAGAAACCATCATATAAAAGCATATAAACCGGTACAAAATATTTCGCTTTAATTGGAATTGGAATAAACATAATTCCAAGTTCCGCATTAGGAAACATAAAAGTAAAAGCAACAAGCAATCCGTAAATAGCTCCAGAAGCTCCAACAACAGTCCCGAAATAAGCCTCAGTAAAATGTTTAAATTCAGAAACAGACAATATTTGTTGCCATCTCGTATCTATTTTTCCTTCATCTAATAATTGCAAAACTTGAACTTTATTGTAGCCATTAGCTAATAATGTATTTAATGCATCTTGATAAAAATAATAGTTTACAGCATAATTTATCAAAGCCGCTCCTAATCCGCAAGAGATATAAAAAAACAAGAATTTCTTACCGCCCCAAAAATGTTCCAATGTCGAACCAAAAGAATATAAAGCAAACATATTAAAAGCAATATGCATCACGCTTCCATGCATAAACATGTGTGTGATAGGTTGCCAAAATCTAAATCCTGGATTTTCGGGAAAGAAAAGAGCAAAATATGCCTCTGCAGCAGGAACTAAATTGCAGCCAATAAAAAATATGATATTAATTATCAATAATTGTTTTACTACGGGTGTCATTTTCATCATAAGGCAAACTTTTTATCTATATCTTCAACACGCATCGTGATGAATGTAGGTTTTTGAAAAGGTGAAATATTTGGATCTTTACAGGCAAATAATCCATTTACCAGATTATCCTGTTCTTTTTCGGTTAAATAAGATCCGGTTTTAACCGCTAAACTTTTGGCCATAGATTTTGCAATCGTATCATTCTGACTGTAACTATTGGCTGGAATTCCGTCTTGCAAATCACTCAACAATTGTTCTATTACAAGAGAAACTTCACTTTCTGTAATATTTACCGGAATTCCGGAAATTACAATATGATCTGTTTGGGCTTCTTCAAAAACAAAACCTGTTGTTTCTAATGAAGGTTTCAATTCCTCGATTAATTCCATTTCGCCTGACGAATAAAATAAATTCAACGGAAACAATAACTGCTGACTTGACGCTTGATTAACGGTCATATTCAACAAAAATTGTTCATACAAAATTCGTTGATGTGCACGCTGCTGATCAACAATAACCATTCCTGATTTTATTGGCGAAACTATGTATTTTTTATGAATTTGATACGTTCCCTGACTCGCTTGCTCTACCTCATCATCATTAAATAATGACGAAGTAACTTCTTCGTTTTCGAATGTAAAAGGCGAACTTTCAATACTTTCTGTATTCAGACCTACGTACAAACTTTCCCAGCTTGCGGTAGGTTCAACTCTTTTAGAATATCCTCCTGAATATGAATTTGATCCGGAGCTATAACCTGAACTTGATCCTGAACCAGATCCCGAACTTGATTTCGAATAATGCTGATTGGTTTTATCATCCGTAAACGGATTAAAAGTTCCATCGACCTGAATCGTTGGTGTTTCCGCTTCTAAATCTTTATAATGATATGGTGTATCTAAATTTGCATCGCGGTCAAAATCCAATACCGGAGCAACATTAAATTGTCCTAAACTATGTTTTATAGAGGCTCTTAAAATTGCATATAATGCCTGTTCATCATCAAACTTAATTTCAGTTTTGGTGGGATGAATATTGATATCGATAGTATTTGGCGGAACTTGCAGATACAAGAAATAACTTGGCTGCGAACCGTCTTTCAAAAGTCCGTCGTAAGCCGCCATTACTGCATGATGCAAATAACCGCTTTTAATAAAACGATCGTTTACAAAAAAGAACTGCTCGCCTCTGCTTTTCTTGGCAAACTCTGGTTTACAAACAAATCCCTGAACATTTATAATTTCGGTATCTTCATTAACAGGAACTAATTTTTCATTAGTTTTACCAGACATGATCCCCACAATTCGCTGACGATAACCTGCCGCCGGCAAATTATACATCTCGCTTCCGTTATGGTAAAATGTAAAATGAATATTTGGATGTGCCAAAGCTACACGCTGAAATTCATCCATAACATGACGGAATTCAACAGTGTCTGATTTTAAGAAATTACGACGTGCCGGAATATTAAAAAATAAGTTTTTAACCGCAAATGAAGTTCCTTTTGGTAAAACGGCTACTTCCTGCGAAACAAATTTACTTCCTTCAATTATAATATGAGTCCCTAATTCGTCCTGATCTTGTTTGGTTTTCATTTCCATGTG
The DNA here is from genome assembly GCF_900187965.1 of Flavobacterium sp. ov086. Taxonomy (GTDB): domain Bacteria; phylum Bacteroidota; class Bacteroidia; order Flavobacteriales; family Flavobacteriaceae; genus Flavobacterium. Next base: position 54,531 of record NZ_FZNL01000021.1, read on the forward strand.
CGCAATTGCGGCAATAGAAGCCAGCGCTTCTCCACGGAAACCTTTGGTATGAAGTGAGAATAAATCTTCTGCCTGACGTATTTTTGAAGTTGCGTGACGCTCAAAACACAAACGAGCATCGGTAACATTCATTCCCATACCATTATCGATCACCTGAACCAACGATTTTCCAGCGTCTTTAATGATCAATTTAATATCAGTTGCTTTTGCATCCACAGCATTTTCTAACAACTCTTTTACTACAGAAGCTGGTCTTTGAACCACTTCTCCGGCAGCAATTTGATTAGCAACGTGATCAGGAAGTAATTGAATAATACTCGACATTAAAAAATTTGGGTTAAAGGTTGTTCCCTAACTTGAACAAACATGGTCTGTAAAAATCTCAGGATAATATTATTAATTCATTTATGGTTTTTAAAAACCAAGGTGTACAAATTTAATGAATTTCTGTTGGGTTTTAGAATAACAGCTATCATAAAAAAAACAAAAAACCTATACTCTTTTTACACAGTATAGGTTTTAGTATTTTTAAAACAATTGTGTTTTATTCGTTTTCAATTTTTCTTGGTTTATCTTCTATTTGAAGCGCACCCGAAGACAATAATGGTTGATGAAACGGATGTGACATTGAAGCTTGCTGACGAATATAAGCCATTTTTATTGCTGCAATTGCTGCTTCGGTTCCTTTGTTTCCGTGAATTCCTCCACTTCTGTCAATAGATTGCTGCATGTTGTTGTCTGTTAAAACACAAAAAATAACCGGAATATCAGTCTGAACATTCAAATCTTTAATTCCTTGCGTTACTCCTTCGCACACAAAATCAAAATGTTTGGTTTCGCCTTGAATTACACATCCAATTACAATAACCGCATCTACGTTTTGCGTTTGCAACATTTTCTTCGCACCATAAATCAGCTCAAAACTTCCCGGAACATTCCAACGAATAATTTGCTGTTGTGGTACATCACAATCAACTAAGGCACTAAAAGCGCCATTATAAAGTCCTTCTGTTATGGTTTCGTTCCACTCAGAAACAACAATCCCAAATCGAAAGTCTTTCGCATTTGGGATCGTGTTTTTATCGTATTCGGATAAATTTTTATTTTCAGTAGCCATCTGTATATTTTAGATTTTAATCCCTATGTTTTGGGATTTGATTTCAGATTGCTAAAATACGAATCTAAAATCTAAAATCTAAGCTCTACAATAATTTTATTGTGCTAATCCAATCAATACATCAACAGAAGCTGCTTCTGGAGCTGCATCGTAGTTTTCTTTAATATCAGTTAAGTATTTGATAGCGTCTTCTTTCTGACCTAAAGCCAAAGCTGTTTTACCTGCTTTTAATAAGAAACGTGGTGTTGTGAAATCATTTTTATTAGATTCAGCAGCTTTTACATAATAGTCTAAAGCTTCTTTTTGTTGGTTCTTTTGAGAATAAGCATCTCCAATAGCACCAATTGCCAAAGCACCAACGATAGCTTCTTTTGATTTAAAGTTACCTAAGTACTTAATAGCGTCATCATATTTACCAATGTTCAAAGATGCGATACCAGCATAATAGTTTGCTAAGTTTCCTGCATCAGTTCCTGAATATTCGTCAGCAATTTTAACGAATCCGAATTTACCTTCAGAACCATTCAAAGCCAATTTGTATAATGAATCGCTTGCTACACCATTTGTTGCTTTTTCAAAATTTTGTTGCGCAACAAACATTTCGCTTGCAGCTTCATTTTGTTTAGGAGCTTCAATAAATTTTTGGTAAGCCAAATATCCAATTGTAGCAACTGCAATACCAGCAACTAAACCAATAATGATTTTTTGATTTTTAGCAACCCAATCCTCAGTTTTTGAAGCGGTTTCATCTAATTTTGAGAACACACCAGCCGTTGTACTATCCTTTTCGTCAATGATTACTTGTTGTTCTTCTGTAACAACATCTTTAACTTCTTTTTCTTTTGGTGTTTTATATCCTCTTTTATTATAAGTAGCCATTTCAAATTAATTTAGTGAACGGCAAAAATAAAATTTTTATTGAAACTAAAGCAAAAAAAAGTAAATTTATATCTATTTTAAAAAAATAATTCACTAAACAGTAACTTCTTTAGTATTTCAGGGAAGATAATTCATCTCGCAATGCCCAAAAAGTCTATTGTTTCGATAATTTTCAATAATTTGCACCCTTAAACTTTATAACAAATAATAGAGTCGAATATATATAAATGATTTTAAAAAGAGAGGAAGTATTAATTCAGGAGATTGAACATACTAAAAAAATACCTTTTAGACTTGAGGATTTAGTCACAATACCAATTTTTACTTTTATAACCTTGGTATTAATAATTCTAATAAAACCTTCAAAAGATATCCAAATCAATAACTATCAAGAATTATATTACTATTTTATCATACCAATTCTCACATTCTTTTATTTTCTTTTAACGTTAGGAAGAATCCTAATTAGATGGCTTAAAACCAGAGCAACAAAATTCTTCTTAACAAATCAAAGAATAATTTTTTGCGACTCAAATTCTAAAATAATCAATGAAAGTTTTGAATTAAAAAACTTAATTTTAAATTATAGAGAAAAAGCAAATGATTACGGGTATATTATTATTGGAGAACCAGAATCAATAGCAGGAAACCCCACTGATTCATTTATATTTCGTAGTGGAATCAATTTTTTTGAAGATAAAAATGTAATGTATAATATTCCAAAAGTAAAATCTGTTTTTGATTTGATAATAAAAACAAAAAGTGACCTCACAAAAAACAAGTAGTGCTTCAAAATCATAAATTTGTAAACTTTCTTTTTTTAAATTTTATCATTACTACTAATCAAAAATGCATTTAAACAAAATTTCTTTATTCAATTATAAAAATTTCTCCGAAGTCAGTTTTGATTTTGACCGCAAGATCAATTGCTTTGTGGGCAAAAACGGAATTGGAAAAACCAATGTGCTTGATGCAATCTATCATTTGGCTTACGGAAAAAGTTATTTTAATCCGTTGGCGGTTCAGAATATCAAACACGGAGAAGAGTTTTTTGTAATTGATGCCGAATTAGAAAAAAACGACAGAACAGAACAAATTGTCTGCAGTTTAAAAAAAGGACAAAAGAAGGTTTTAAAGAGAAACGGAAAAGCTTACGATAAATTTTCAGATCATATTGGGTTTATTCCGCTTGTGATTATTTCTCCCGCAGATCGTGATTTAATTGTTGAAGGAAGTGAAACACGCCGTAAATTTATGGACAGTGTGATTTCGCAATTAGACTCTACTTATTTACATCAGCTTATTCAATATCAAAAAGTAATCGTGCAGCGAAATGCATTATTAAAATATTTCGCTCTGAATCATACTTTTGACAATGATACTTTATCCATATATAATGAACAGCTCAATAGTTTTGGGCAATCTATTTTTGAGAAACGAAAAGATTTCCTCGAGCAATTTATACCTATATTTAATATACACCATCAAGCCATAACCGGATCTGAGGAAACAGTACAATTAGTTTATGAAAGTAATTTGTTCGAAAAAGATTTATTGACACTTTTAAAAGAGAACGTAAATAAAGATCGTGCATTGCAATATACAAGTGTCGGAATCCATAAAGACGATTTATCATTTGAGATTGATTCACATCCAATAAAGAAATTTGGATCTCAAGGTCAGCAGAAATCTTTTTTGATTGCTTTGAAACTTGCTCAATTTGAGTTTTTGAAGAAACAAAGCGGCGTAAAACCTTTATTATTATTTGATGATATTTTTGATAAATTAGACGAAAGCCGCGTTGCCAAAATAATCGAAATGGTAAATAGCGAAACCTTTGGTCAGCTTTTTATTTCAGACACACATCCAGAACGTACCGAAACGATTGTCAAGTCAACACATCAGAGTTATAAGATATTTAACTTGTGATTTTTTTTAGCCACTAATTTCGCGAATTTTCCCGAATTTACTTTGTCTAAAATAATTTAGCCACAGATTTCACGGATTACACGGATTAAAAGCTTTCAGAATGCTTTGAAGCAAAGTAACCACAATATTGTCATTGCGATTATATAATCAAATCTTTTTTCAGCAGTTCCGCAGGAACAAAATATATTGTAGAGATGGATTTTAATCCATCATTCGCAATCCAAATCCAATCTTCATTCCGAGGTACAAGGAATGACAAAAATGCGAGTATTCGCTTTAAATAAGAAATTCGTGGCAAACCCCTTTTTTTCACTTTCTATTATGAATTCAAAAATTGAAAAATCACTACTTTAGCAATTCTATTTTTAAAATTCAGCTTTATGAAGTTTCCTAAAATATTACTACTAATAGTTTCTGTTGTATTAATTTCCTGTAACGAAAAGAAAGACAATTCTTTTAAGGAAATTGCTCCAAAAGATTTTGCAGAGAAAATTAAAACGACCGAAAATCCTCAAATACTTGATGTTCGAACTCCTGAAGAATTCGAATCAGAACATATTGACAATGCTGCAAATGTAAACTGGAACGGTGAAGATTTTGCCGGTAAAGTAGCAACTTACGATAAATCGAAACCTGTTTTTGTGTATTGCTTAAGTGGTGGAAGAAGCAAAAAAGCAGCTGCAAAACTAAATGAATTAGGTTTTACTACTGTTTATGAATTAGAAGGCGGAATCATGAAATGGAACGCCGAAGGTTTATCAAATCCGTCGACTGCTCAAGTTGGAATGACAATGAATGATTTTAATGATTTATTAAATTCAGACAAAAAAGTTCTGGTTGACTTCTATGCAGAATGGTGTGGTCCGTGCAAACAAATGGAACCGTTTCTTTTGAAAATGCAAAAAGAAATGACCGATAAAGTGGTAATCATTAGAATTGATGTTGACAAAAACAAAACTCTGGCAACTCAAATGAAAATTGACCAGCTTCCTACTATGGTTTTATACGAGAATAAAGCGGTGCAAAAAAAACTAATTGGTTACATCAGCGAAGAAGATTTAAAAAAACAACTGCAATAATATATCAAATATGCTAACGAAAGAATCATTGCAATTTTTAGACGATTTAAAAAGAAACAACAACAGAGATTGGTTTCAGGATAATAAAAAACGATACGAGGTTTTCAAAAAAGATTACCATCAATTGGTGAGTGATTTTCTTGATGTGATGAAACCTTTGGATCCATCTTTAGAATTATTGGAAGTTAAAAACTGTACTTTCAGAATCAATCGTGACATTAGGTTTTCTAAAGACAAATCTCCTTATAAAGCGCATTTAGGAGTTTGGATGTCTTGCGGAACTAAAGGTTTAAATCGTGCCGGATATTATGTTCATATCGAAAAAGGCGCAAGTTTTATAGCCGGTGGTTTTTATTCGCCTGAAGCGGAAGATTTGAAAAAAGTCCGTAAAGAAATTGCTTTTTTCCATGATGATCTGGAAGCTATTTTAGCCGATAAAAATTTCAAAAAAGAATTCGGAAGTTTAGATGTAAACGAAACCAATTCGCTTAAAAATCCGCCAAGAGGTTACGAGAAAGAACATCCTGCAATTGAGTTTTTAAAATTGAAAAGTTTTACTGCAACTCAAAAATATGATATTTCTGAAGTGACTCAAAAAGATTTCGTTGCTAAAATAAGCAAGAAATTAATCGCTTTAAAACCACTAAACGAATTCATTAATCGCGCTTTAGATACTGACGAATTTTAAAAAAGTTTGACACGAATTTCACGAATTTCCACTAATTAAAAGCTTTGACAAAGTTTAAAACTTTGTCAAAGCCAAACAATAAAAATTAGTGGAAATTCGTGAAATTCGTGGCAAAAAAATTATGTTTGCCGAATGAAAAAAAGAAAAATACTTTTTCTGGGAGAATCTTATCGCGCTGATGCTATTACGTGGATGAAAGGTTTGAAAGAATTTGGTGATTTTGAAATCTGCACTTGGGAACTTCAAACTCCAAATAATTCGAAACTCAATCGTTTCAAACGAATTTTAGAATACGCCTTCTCTCCTATTTCTATTCGAAAAACAATCCGACGAGAAAAACCGGATATGATTATTGCAGAAAGAACTACAAGCTACGGTTTTCTGGCTGCGATTTCAGGAATGCATCCAATTGCAATTGCCCAACAAGGCCGAACTGATTTATGGCCGGATGGTTCTGTTTTACTTCCTTTTAAAAAAATCATCCAAAAACACGCTTTCAAAAAAGCCGATTTAATTCATGCCTGGGGTCCGGTTATGACGATTTCTATGAAAGAAATTGGCGTTGATATGAGTAAAGTTTTGGTTATCCCAAAGGGAATTGACTTATCGCTTTTTTCTCCTTCCATAAATAATTTCGATAAAATTGAGGCCATTGTAACTCGTTCTTTGCAACCGGAATATCGTCACGATTCTATTTTGAAAGCTTTTGCAATTCTTAACCAAAAAGGAATTGACTTTTCGTTAACGATTGTTGGTGACGGAACACGATTACAATTTTTAAAAGATTTAGCCAGAGAATTACAAATCGAAAGCAAAGTAATTTTTACAGGAAGAATTCCAAACACTGAACTTCCTAAATTATTACAACAATCTAACATCTATATCAGCATGCCAATTACCGAAGGTGTTTCGGCATCGTTATTTGAGGCAATGGCTTGTAATTGTTATCCGGTAGTTTCGGACATTCCCGGAAATCAAAGCTGGATCAAACATCGTGAGAACGGACAATTGATTGAAATCGATAATATCGAAATGCTTGCTGAAGAATTAATCTGGTCTTTTGAAAATGCTGAGTCTCGAAATAATGCTATTCTGCAAAACAGAAAATTTATGGAAGAGAAAGCTAATTATGATATCAATATGAAGGTTATTGCAGATAAATATCATGAGTTATTGGATTTAAATTACTACCCAAAAAAGAGCAAATCTCCAACATATAATTCTTACACTTCTAAATCTTCTATTGACTTCATTAATGATTTAACTTTCGAATATGTTGAAACTTATTCATTTCAACGTGGAGAAGAATTCGAAAAAAACTATGCACTAAATAGAACTGAATTCGATAAATTAAAACAGAGAAAGCTTAAAAAAAATGACTTGAGCAATTTTCAAGAATTAAGACTTAATGAATTAAAAGAGCTTGTAAATTATACTCAATATATAATTAACGATAAAGGAGAATTTCATCCTTCAAGTAAAAAAACAAACACTTTCAAATCAACAGATCAGAAAATTCTTGATTTAAAAAGTATTTTTAGAACTGAAATTAAAAATGTTCCAAGTTGGATGTGCTCTCCTAAATATCGAGATGCACTCGTTTTTTATGACAACAATAATAGAGTACTATCATCATTAAATATCTGCCTTAGTTGCCAACACATGGAAACTGAAATGTTTAAGCAAATTGAAGGCGATTCTATCACTTACGATTTATTAAAGCATTTTTTTATTGAGATTGGACATGATGTAGAATAAACAAATCTTCGTCAATACCTTTAAAAGGGAAATCACTTCGTAACTTTTCTTACTTCTCGGCGACATACTGTTAACAGAATTGTTTAATTTAATCTAAAACAGAAATGAAATTGGCACAATGAAAGAAATGCAACGATTTATTGAAGCTATAAAATAAAGTTTACAATACTTTTGGCATCGTAATTAACAACCTACTGTGGTAAAAACTCCAATAGGCTTAATTACTTTTCCTTTTTCGCCTGGTTTAGACAAATACAACGTTGGACTCGTAACATTATAATGACTGGCAGTATCAATAATCAAATCTAATTTATTGTCGTCATCTAGATCTCCGCCAAAAATTATTTTGATCATTTGATCGTCAAAATTTTTCTTTGCAACCAAAAGTTCCGTCGTTTTCTTTCCGTCAATAACGGCTGTTAAGTACAGTTTATAATTTGAAACTACAATCCAATCGGAATCCTGTTCTTCTTTTTTCTTTTTTCCGGTCGCAAATAAAGTGTATTCAATGCCTTTGAAATTAAATTTGAAACTTTCTTCAGGATAAATACTTTCTGGTATTTTGACGCTTGATATACTTCCGTCAACAAAATAAGGCAGTTTTTCAATTAAAATCACACAGGAATCTTTTACAGAAGCGCTAACTTCCCAACCTGTTTTGTCTTCTTCATTTTCATCAACTATAGGATCATTTACACGTTTGAAAGACACTTTAGTTTCAGAAAGCGAATAATCATTATTGTTTTTAAAAAGTCCAAACCAAACTTTCTTATCATAATTCTCCTCCACTTCATCATAATGAAATATTTCTAACCGAAGAATTTTCACTGGTAATGCACTATCAACAGGAAAAGAAAATTCATCTCCTACAAGGTGATTTTCTGCAAGTTTAGACTCTGTATTAAAATCTTTATTTGCGCTGATTTTTATTGCTGTTTCTGTTTTGGTTTTATTACAACTAAAGAATTGACAAATTACAATTATTAGAAAAAATGTTTTGCAGGTTACTTTCATTTATTTGGTATTGCTAATTAAGGGGAATCAAACATACAAAAGAAAATTTCAATAGTTCAAGGTGAATGTAAAAATTGAATTATGAAATTGAAATTTTCTCATTAATTAAACCTATTAAAAGCATTGCAAGCAGGGATTAAAATTTCAATTCGATATTTTACCAAAATCTAACCCAAATAAATTATAATCCTTACTTTTGAACTCAGAATTATCCCAACGTTTCGGGATTCAAAAAAGCCTTTTATTTATGGAAATCCAATCCAATTTTTCTTTAAAAAACTACAATACTTTTGGTATCGAAGCCAGCGCCAGGCAATTTATCGCTGTACATTCGGTTACTGAATTAAAAACTATTTTAGAAGAACACAAAAACGAGAAAAAATTTATTTTAGGAGGCGGAAGCAATATGCTTTTAACTAAAGATATTGATGCTTTAGTGATTCACATAGATTTAAAAGGTAAAAAAATCATCAAAGAAGATGACGATTCTGTTTGGGTAGAAAGTCAGGCTGGCGAAACCTGGCACGATTTCGTATTGTGGACAATCGACAACAATTTTGGAGGTTTAGAAAATATGTCTCTAATTCCTGGAAATGTTGGTACAACTCCGGTTCAGAATATTGGCGCTTACGGAACAGAAATAAAAGATACTTTTATTTCGTGTGAAGCAATGAATATTGAATCTCAGGAAATAAAAACTTACACAAATGCCGAATGTAATTTTGGTTATAGAGAAAGCATCTTTAAAAATGAAGTAAAAGATCAATACATCATTACATCTGTAATTTATAAATTGACCAAACGCAATCATAAAATCAATACTTCTTACGGAGATATTACAGCAGAATTAGCCAAAAACAACATTACAAATCCAACTTTAAAAGATGTGAGTAATGCTGTAATCACAATCAGACAAAGCAAATTACCAGATCCTAAAGAATTAGGAAATAGCGGAAGTTTCTTTAAAAATCCGATTTTATTGAAATCTGATTTCAATAAAATCCATCAGAAATTCCCAGAAATGAAATACTATGAAGTTTCAGAAACTGAAGTAAAAGTTCCAGCTGGTTGGTTGATAGAACAAGCGGGCTTTAAAGGAAAACGTTTTGGTGATGCCGGAGTTCATAAAAATCAAGCTTTGGTTTTGGTAAATTACGGAAACGCAACCGGACAGGAGATTCTAGCAGTTTCAAAAGAGGTTCAAAAAACAGTTTTTGAAACCTTTGGGATTCATATTGAAGCTGAAGTTAATGTAATTTAAAAAACAAGTATTACCGTTTTAGTTTCTAAATGAAAAAAATTAATATTCTGGTAATTTTAATGCAGTTGTCTGGAATGATTTCCCTGATTCATGGCGTACTGCAATTAAGATTTTACACCGTAGCCGAAGAGTATATTTGTGCTATAGAACATTTTCAAGATCAAAATTCAGAATGCTGGAATAAATTATTCCCCACAAAAGAGATTATCTTTAATTTTTGGCCTAGTATTTATATCTGGATATTCCTTGGCTTATTAATTGGAATTCTCATAGTTTCTTTCCTGAATTGGAAGCACAGATTTTCATCGCTAAATACCCTTATAGTTGCAATAGTAATGTACATTATTATAAGACTTAAGTTTTTTAGAAGAGGAGTATTCGCCCGTTTATTCGAGTCGTTTATATCTTTATTTTCGGATGATATTACCGTGCAATTTATCATGAGCGGGATTATTTTTACTTTACTAGGAATTACAATTTTATGGCTAAGTGTTCATCCAAGTTTATTTAGCACTAAAAAAGACTTCATTTCTCATTAAAAAATGACTCAGACAATTTCCATAAAAACGGCAAATCCAAGTGATGAAAAAGTCGCGGCAATTATCGAAGAATTGTCTACAAATCTTTATCTTCGTTTTGGAAGTGATGGAAAGAATTCTTTTACAGACTGGCAATACAACAATTCAAAATTTGTCTTTGCTGTAGCCGAAATTGACAAAGAAATCGTAGGTTGTGGCGCTATCAGACCAATTAATGACAATATTGGAGAAGTAAAAAGAATGTATTCTAAATTTCCGGGGAAGAAAATTGGACAAACAATTCTAGCTTTTCTGGAAGAAAATGCCAAAACAATCGGATATATTAATTTGGTTTTAGAAACCAGAGTAAAAAATAAAGAAGCAATTCAGTTTTATTTAAAGCAAGGATATAAAATAATTCCGAATTATGGAAAATACAAAGATCGACCGGAAGCCATTTGTCTGGGGAAATCTTTAAAATAAACATTTATAAAATGTATACTCCAAACTTATACAAAGACGAAGATCCGGAATCGATCAGAACTTTTTTGAAAGAAAATAGTTTTGGAATTCTGATTAATCAAACTCATGGCAAATTGTGTGCTACACATATTCCAATTGAGCTCGAAGTAAATGCTGACGGAAAAGAAATCCTGCAAGGGCATCTTTCTAAACTTAATCCGCAAGCAGAAGGTTTTGCCGAAAACGATCAGGTCCTGGCTGTTTTTACAGGCCCACATAGTTATATTTCTTCGTCGTGGTATGATCATGAAAATGTTCCAACCTGGAATTATATAGCCGTACATGTTTATGGTCGAATTAAAATTGTTGACGAAGTTGCCACTATAGAACAACTTAAAAAATTGGTTGATAAATATGAAGTCAATTCCATAAATCCGGTTCGAGTTGAGAATTTATCAGCAAAAACAATGCTTGAAGCCAGAGGGATCTTTGGTTTTGAAATTGAAATTAATGAGATTCAGGCCACTAAAAAACTATCACAAAACAGAGACGATCACAATTATAAAAATATAATTTCGGAATTAGAAAAAAGCGAAAACCCTCAGGCTATTGCTGTTGCGAAAGAAATGTTGAAATGCCGAAAGTAAATCGGTTTTAGCCATTGAAATCTAGGAATTCATAAGTACATTTGCACTCGCAAGATTCAGAAATTAAAAGACATTAAAATCAGATGCTTATAACTTTATTTTACTTCTTTATTGCTATTGTTGTTATTCAAATTTTCTATTACTTAGGTGTTTTTGGAAAATTTGCCTTTGCTAAACCACAAGAGATTACATCAAAAAAACTACCCATTTCGGTAATTGTGTGCGCTAAAAATGAAGAAGAAAATGTAAAAAAATTCATTCCGTTATTAGCAGAACAAGATTACCCTGATTTTGAAATTGTTTTAATTGATGATGCTTCAAGTGATGAAACATTAGAGGTTTTTGAAGAATTCGAAAAACAATACGCTAACATTCGCTTGGTTAAAGTACAAAACAATGAAGCCTTTTGGGGAAACAAAAAATATGCGCTCACATTAGGTATTAAAGCATCAAAAAAAGATTATTTGCTATTTACCGATGCGGATTGTTACCCAACTTCAAAAAATTGGATCACCGCTATGACTTCGCAATTTACAATGAACAAAACTATTGTTTTGGGTTATGGTGGTTACGAAAAAGTAGAGCGTTCGTTATTAAATAAAGTTATCCGTTTTGAAACTGTTTTAACAGCTGTACAATATTTTTCCTGGGCAAAAATCGGACTTCCCTATATGGGAGTTGGACGAAATCTTGCTTATAAAAGAGAAGAGTTCTTTAATGTTAATGGCTTTATAGATCACATTCAGGTTCGTTCCGGCGATGATGATCTATTCATTAATCAAGCTGCGAATAAAGCAAACACAGCTATTTCTTATACTCCGGAGAGTTTTACTTATTCAAAACCAAAGGAAACTTATAAGGAATGGTTTACTCAAAAAAGAAGACATACATCTACAGCAGAATATTACAAGTTTTTTGATAAAATGCAGTTGGGTCTGTTCTTCAGCACACAATTATTATTCTTTTTATTAGTTATCCTTTTATTATCATTCCAGTTTCAATGGATTGCTGTATTAGCAATTCTGGCAACACGTTATACAATTGTATGGACAGTAATTGGATTTTCTGCGGGAAAATTAAAAGAAAATGATCTTAAAGTTTGGTTTCCTATTGTAGAAATCGTGCTTATATTCACGCAAATTAATATCTTTATAACTAATATCTTTTCAAAACCGGTACATTGGAAATAAACTCTAAAATAGAAAAAGCAAAAAAAGGCGACCAAGTTGCCTTTACTTTTTTATTAGATTATTACTGGAATGAGGTATACGGCTTCATGCTAAAGCGTACTGAAAACGAAACTACAGCCGAAGATATTACTATTGAGACTTTCTCAAAAGCTTTTGATAAAATAGCCTCATACAACCCTGAATTTCAATTCAACACCTGGCTAATAGCAATTGCAAAAAACGTTTACATTGACTTACTTCGAAAAAAGAAAACCAATCTTTTTATAGAAATCACTGATGCCGACGATCAGCAGGCTTATAATATTGCTGACCCTACTCCATCTGCTGAAGATGCTTTAATTAAAGAGCAAAACCTCTCCAGATTGCTTCTTTGCATCAAAGAACTTAAACCCCATTATCAGGAAGTAATCCAGTTACGTTACTTTCAGGAAATGACGTATCAGGAAATCGCTTTGAAAATTGACGAGCCTCTAAGCAACATAAAAGTAAAATTACTTCGTGCTAAAAAATTATTAGCAGAAATCATCGAACGTAATAGATAATTTATTATCTTTAAGAAAAGAATAACATATCTATGTATTTATTCTTAAAAAAATAAACTATTCACACACTAAAACAACAACACCTACGTTGTTAGCTAAAACTAAAACCAAATTGCTTATGATTTAAAGTTACTTAACCTTAAAATCCAAAAATCATGTCTAAATCAAACATCTACGAAACCACTTGGACCGACCTTGTTTTCGAAAACAAAAACAAAGAGTACGGCGCGTACCAATTACGCCAAGAGAATTCCAAAACAACAATTACAGCTCTATTTATGGGACTGCTATTATTTGCTGGTCTGGGAACTACATCGATGTTGATTAATAAATTTAGAGGCGGCTCTGTCATAGAAACACCAACCGCTCCTGATATTCCTTTGCACCCAACAAAAGTTGACATTCTCCCGAACGTAGTGAATCCGGAACCTCCAAAACCTATTGCGCCTCCACAACAAACTGTACCAGCTCCTGAAGTCGCTCAGTTAATACATCCTGTGGTTGTTGCAGCGCCTGAGGCTATACCGGAAATTGCAACTAATACACAAAACATTCCTGCTGTTGACAATGCTACTCCGGGAACTGGAATCCCTAGTAATAATACATTACCAGGAAGTGGTGGTAACGGTACAGAAACAATATCAACGCCATCTGTTAGCCCTACTGAGCCTTTGACTGTAAATGCATTAGACAAATTACCAGAGTTCCCTGGAGGAATCAATAAGTTCTATACTTTCGTGGGAAATAATTTCAACAGACCTGAATTAGATGCAGAAAAAACATTAAAAGTATATGTTTCTTTCGTAATTGAAAAAGACGGTTCAATGACTGACATCGAAGTAAAAAGAGATCCAGGTTACGGAATGGGAAAAGAAGCGATCAGAGTATTAAAATCATTAAAAACAAAATGGAGTCCGGGAATGCTAAACGGAAAAGCAGTAAGAACTGCCTACAATCTCCCAATAACAATAAAAACAGAACTAGAATAAATAAATAGGAAAAAGCAGAACTTAGGTTCTGCTTTTTTTTTGCTTTTGTTTTTAATATTAAAAGATCAAGCTTTCTGATCAATTTATTAATGTTTAATTTTAGCATCACACAGAACCTAAATCTTATTTAAACTTAATGCCATTTACTTTTTCTCATCCAGCAATAATTCTGCCTCTCAGATATTTACCCAAAAAATGGTTTTCTTTAACTGGTTTAGTAATTGGAAGTATGACTCCAGATTTTGAATATTTTATTAGAATGAAAGCTCAGGGCAATTATAGCCATACATTTTATGGAATATTCTGGTTTGATTTGCCATTAGCCATCTTACTATCTTTTATTTTTCATTATTTTATTCGTAATGCATTATTTTATAATTTACCTTATTTTATAAAACAACGAGTAATCGATTATATGTCATTTGATTAGAACACTCATTTTAAACAAAATTGGATTATTATTCTAATTTCGATAATAATTGGTATCGCTTCTCACCTGCTTTGGGATGGTTTTACACACAATCATGGTTATTTTGCAGATCATCTTTCTATATTAAGAAATAACTTTCTTGTGTTTGGAAATGAAATTCCAATTTGGAAAATAGCGCAGCATTTGAGTACTTTAATTGGTGGAATTGCAATAGTAATAGCATTATTAAAACTGCCAAAAAGCGAAATCCAGAAAATTTCTAATTATAAAAAATACTGGATTACAATTATTATCTGCACCTTAGTGATTTCAATCCTTAGATTTTCTATCCATTTTAATATAGAAGCTTTCGGAAATATTTTTGTTACAATAATTTCAGCTTTTTTAATTTCTTTAATATTAACTCCACTACTAATTAAATCTAGACCCAGCGAGAAAATTTAACAAAATGAATTACTTTTACACTTCCTAAGAAGAAAAAAAATTGTAATCAAATTAAAAACTAAAAAATGGGAATATTTTCAGCTATTCTTGGCAACGCTGGTTCAGTAAGTCAAGATGATTTACTTAAAAAATACGGACAACTTTTAACGGACAATGAAGAAATTGAAATGGGTTTTAAATTAATCCGTGATACTTTTATCTTCACCAACAAAAGATTAATTCTTGTTGATGTACAAGGAATAACTGGCAGCAAGACCGAATACAAATCAATTGCTTACAAAAGCATTACCAGATTTAGTGTAGAAACTGCCGGAACTTTTGATCTTGATGCTGAATTAAAAATCTGGGTTGCCAGCGAATTGCAACCTAGTATTGTAAAACAATTCAACAAATCTGTAAATGTTTATGATGTGCAAAAAGTATTAGCTTATCACGTTTTAGGTTAATCTACAAAATAAAAAAAACCGACAAAGTTTTGAAACTTGTCGGTTTTTATTTTTCTAATCGAAATTATTTTTTCTTTTTAGTTGTTGTCTTTTTTGTCGCAGCTTTTTTAGTTGTCGTAGCTTTTGCCGGAACAGTATTTACTATTTTTTGCTGTACATATGGTTTATACAAACCATCTTTTTCTGCTCGTTTTTTAGCATCTTCTGCTCTTTGTTTTGAATCAGGATGAGAACTCATCATTTGATCAATAAACGAAGCTTCACTTCCTTCGCTCATTTTAGCCAAAATTCTAAAAGCAGATTCCTCAGCATTTACATTATAACCATTCTTTTTCATAAAGTTATACGAGAACAAATCAGCTTCAGCTTCTTGCTTACGACTAAATTTACTATCAATAATCGCGCTTCCTATTTTCCCTAACTGACTATCTGTAACACTTGCAATTGTTGTTGATTGTGAAGCTGCCGCATCCATTAGAGCTTCTTTTTTATAAGCTGCTTTTATTGCATCTTGCGAATCATGATTGGCAACGTGACCTATTTCGTGACCAATTACAGCCAGCAATTCATTATCATCCATGATATCCATCAATCCTGAATATACACGAACACTTCCGTCTGCGGTTGCAAAAGCATTTACTTCTTTTAACTTGTAAACTTTATAATTTAAAGTATAACCTTCTCCGGCAGTATATTTTCCAAAAACTTTATTCAATCTTATAGTATAACCATCTGTAGCAGCGGCAACTTCATGCTCCGTATCCATTTTATCAACTGCAGCTTTAGACAACGCAGCCGCATCAGCATTACTGAATGTAAAACCTGAAATCCCTTTTTGAACAGCTCCAATAGCTTTATCTCCAAAATTAATTTGCGCATTCATTCTAGTAAAACCAAAAGTGGCAAATAAAACTCCCAATACAATAAATTTCTTTTTCATGTTTTTTATTATTACAATTTAACAACAAATGTAGTACAACATTGACCCTGTTTTATTTCATCTAAGGTTATTTTTTTAACAAATAAAGATATAAATTTTAAATGAGTAAAAATCAGACTTCTATCATTATTATTAGTCTTATCTAAATTAACAAAAGAAAAAGAAGCTTTTCAATCAGCATCATGATTTAAAAACAATAATTTAACATCATGATAAAAGTATCATCAAAACATTTTTTCATAAATCTTAGATAGATCAATACCAAATTAAATCTTAAACGAATCTCCAAATAAACTACATTGCTTATCTTTGTACTTTGAATTTTGATATATGGAAACAGTCATTGAAAATATACCAACTGGAAAGCCTAAGTGGTTAAAAGTAAAACTTCCAATTGGACAAAAATATACTGAACTTCGTGGTTTAGTTGATAAATACAGCTTAAACACCATTTGTACCTCAGGAAGTTGCCCTAATATGGGAGAATGCTGGGGAGAAGGAACAGCAACGTTTATGATTTTAGGAAATGTTTGTACCCGTTCTTGCGGATTTTGCGGTGTCAAAACCGGCAGACCTGAAACGGTAGATTGGGACGAACCTGAAAAAGTAGCACGTTCTATAAAAATCATGAACATCAAACATGCCGTAATTACAAGCGTTGACAGAGATGATTTGAAAGATGGAGGTTCTATTATCTGGATCGAAACTGTAAAAGCGATTCGCAGAATGAACCCAAACACTACTCTTGAAACTTTAATTCCTGATTTTCAAGGAATCGAAAGAAATATTGATAGAATTGTAGAAGCAAATCCTGAAGTAGTTTCTCATAATGTTGAAACGGTTCGCCGTTTGACTCGCGAAGTTCGTATTCAGGCAAAATATGATCGTAGTTTAGAAGTTTTACGTTATTTGAAAGAAAAAGGAATTAACAGAACTAAATCAGGAATCATGTTAGGTCTTGGCGAAACTGAAGAGGAAGTTTTTCAGACGATGACAGATCTAAGAAATGCAAATGTTGACGTTGTTACAATTGGTCAATACTTGCAGCCAAGTAAAAAACATTTACCGGTAAAAGAGTTTATCACACCGGAACAATTTGCCAAATACGAAAAATTTGGTCTTGAATTAGGTTTCCGCCATGTAGAAAGCGGGCCTTTAGTTCGTTCTTCATACAAAGCACAAAAACACATTCTCTAAAAAGTTTAACCGTTTGTTCGTTTAATTGTTAAATCGGACAAACGATTAACCGAATAAACAAAAATATTGAAAACTAGAATTGCTATAAACGGTTTTGGAAGAATTGGAAGAAATTTATTCCGCCTTCTTATAAACCATCCCCAAATTGAAGTCATTGCAATTAATGATATTGCAGATAACAGAACCATGTCGCATTTGATAAAATACGACAGTATCCATGGCGTTTTACCTTTTGAAGTTAGTTATGATGATGAGGGGATTATTGTTAATGGAAAACATTTTGTGTTTTTTCATGAAAAAAGTATTTCCAATATAGACTGGAAAAGTCACAATATTGATTTTGTAATTGAGTCTACCGGAAAATATAAAACGCATGAAGAATTAAATGCACATATTGAAGCCGGAGCCAAAAAAGTAATTCTTTCAGCTCCATCAGAAGTTGATACTATAAAAACAGTAGTTCTTGGTGTAAACGAAAATATCCTGGACGGAAGCGAAAATATTGTTTCAAATGCAAGTTGCACGACAAATAATGCTGCTCCAATGATAAAAATCATCGATGAATTGTGTGGAATTGAGCAAGCTTACATCACAACAATACATTCCTACACAACAGACCAAAGCCTTCACGACCAACCACATAAGGACTTGCGACGTGCAAGAGGCGCAAGTCAGTCAATTGTTCCAACAACTACGGGTGCAGCTAAGGCATTAACGAAAATTTTCCCTAAATTGCATCATAAAATCGGAGGTTGCGGAATTCGCGTTCCGGTACCAGATGGTTCATTAACAGACATCACGTTTAATGTAAAACGCGCTGTTACTATTGAAGAAATTAATAACGCATTTCAAAAAGCCTCAAAAACAAATTTAAAAGGAATATTAGATTACACAGAAGATCCTATCGTTTCTGTTGATGTAATTGGCAATACACATTCGTGCTTGTTTGACGCACAACTAACCTCTGTTATAGACAAAATGGTAAAAGTTGTGGGTTGGTACGATAATGAAATTGGCTATTCATCAAGATTAATAGATTTGATTTTACTAATAAAGAAAACATAGAATTCATTGTAAAAGCATAGCCATACATGAAATATCATCTTTTTATTCTTGTTTGTTTTTTTAATTCATTTTTGTATTCTCAAACTAAACAGAATACAGATAGCATTTCCTATTACAATAAACTAGCAAACAAGAATCTTAACAAAAAAGAGTATAATCAGGCTGTTTTTTACACTAAAAAATCAATCGATTTTTGCGAAACCAACCACAAAACAGAGAATTTAGCCAATCAGACTTTTAAACTTGGCAAAATCTATTACAATCAAAAGAAATACGAAGAAGCTTTAAAAAACTTCCATAAAAGCATTTCTTTCTTTGACAATGTAAATCCAACTTGTACCAAAGTATTAGCTTTACATTATATAGGCTTAACCAATACCGCACAAGGCGATTACGCAACGGCTAACATCTACTACAAAAAAGCAAATGATCTTTTAAAAGAGCTCAATATTAATGATCAGGCCGAGGTTTTAAATTATCAGAAAGCAATGGCGCTAAAAGCAAATAAGAATTTACCTTTGGCTGCAAAGTCCTTTCAAAGCATAATTAAAAAACCAGATAATCCATCTCTTTTAAAAACAAAAATTGACGCTTATTACCAGCTTGGGTTAATTGAAACAAAACTCAAACGAAACGATTCGGCAATAGTTTATTTTAACAATGCTTTAGATTATAATGCAAAAACAAATAATCTGTCTCAAAAATCCAAGATTATCCTGGGCATTAGCCAATATTACAAACAAAACAAAAACTACGATCTTGCTTATTCTTATCTGGACGAACATTATCAAATAGAAAATTATCTTTTAAAGTTAAAAAATGTAAAGATTAATCTTAATGAATTTGAAAAATTCAAAAAAAATGAATCTGTAAACAACACAATTAAACGCGAAAGTGAAGAGAAAATCCAGTTAAAAACATATCGATACTCAAAACTTGTGAGCATTTTGGCAATTGCCCTTATTTCGATTTTATCCCTCTTAAGTTTAGCATTATACAAAAACAATATTATTCGAAATCAGAATAATTTACTCTTACGAGAAAAAAACAAAGAACTTATTCTGGCAAAAAACAAAGCCGAAAAAGCATCAAAGGCCCGATCAGAATTTCTTTCCACCGTAAGTCATGAGCTCCGGACACCTTTGAATGCAATTAACGGAATCACACATTTACTCCTTGAAGACAATCCTAAAAAAACACAATTAAAATATCTCGAATCTTTAAAATTCTCCGGAAATTACCTGACTACTTTTATTAATGAAATCCTTGAAATCAATAAAATTGATTCGACTAAAGTTGAAATAGAAAACATTAGCTTCAATCTAAAAGAATTACTATTCAACATCCAAAGTTCCCTCAAAGAATTAGCAACTGCTAACAAAAATTATTTCAATCTTGAAATTGATGAAACTATTCCAAATAATTTAATTGGAGACCCGACCAAATTATCTCAAATCATATTAAACTTAATAAACAATGCTTTAAAATTTACACAAAACGGAAACGTTAATGTAATAGCAAAATTATACGAGCAAGAGGACGATATTGCTACGGTTTATTTTGAAATAGTTGATACGGGAATAGGAATTCCTGAAGATAAACTACAAACCGTTTTTGAAAGCTTCTCGCAAGGATCTATAGAAGTTAACAGAAAATATGGAGGAACGGGGTTAGGTCTTACCATTGTAAAAAAACTTATTGAACTTTTGGGTGGTGAGATAAAACTAAAAAGTGAAGTCGGCAAAGGATCTACTTTTACATTTAAACTAAATTTCAAGATCAATAACGAACCTCTAGAAATCGTCGAAGAAGTAAAACCTTACAATGATAAGCAATTGAAACACAAATCGATTTTATTGATTGAAGACAACAAAATCAATCAAATGATTACCCGAAAAATGCTTGAAAACAAAGCCATTAGTTGCGAAATCCTCGATAATGGCGAAGATGCTGTAGAACTTTTAAAAGTCAAACGTTTCGACATGATCTTAATGGATGTTCACTTACCGGGAATCAACGGAACGACAGCCACACAACAAATCAGAGATTTTGACAAAACGACTCCAATTATTGCATTGACAGCCATTTCGCTTGACGAAAACAGAGATATGCTTTTATCTTTTGGAATGAATGATGTGATTACAAAACCATTTGTTCCAGACGAATTTTACAGCACTATTGCTAAGTTTTTTGATTAGATTTTTAAACTTCTAAACTATTTTTGACATATTCCAGAACCGTTTTGTCAAAGTTTTGTTTGTTATTGATGAAGGTGCTTTTTATTGGTAAATAATAGAGTTGTGAAACCAATTTAGAATCTTTCAGTCGTACATAATCTTTCTCTGTTGTAACAATCTTTTTGCTTTGCGCTTTATTCTGAATTGTGTCTAAATCTGAATCTAAAAAATGATGATGATCCGGAAAAGTCAAACATTCATCTTTTTCATTTTTTAAATAATCAAAAAATGGTGTTGGTTTTGCAATTCCTGCCAAAAGTAATTTCGATTCATTTTTGATTTCATTTACAGCAATTTGTTCTTCTTTACTATAAATTGCATCATCATAATCTATGTAGCTAAAAAAAGATTGCTGCGCAGAACTTAACTTCAACTTCAATCTAATTTCTTCTTGTTTTTGGGCTGATAAATCTTTTGGACATTTTGTTACTACAATAATATTCGCACGATTTGCACCGCTTCTGCTTTCACGTAAATTTCCGGTTGGCAGCATAAAATCATCAGCATACAAATCATCATAAGAAGTCAATAAAATATAAAAACCAGCTTTTACTTTTCGATGTTGATAAGCATCATCCAATAAAATTATTTGAGGTTTTTCTTTTTGAGAAAGTAATTGTGTAATTCCGTTTGTTCGATTGGCATCAACTGCAACCTGGATATTTGGAAATTTCTGATAAAACTGAAAAGGTTCATCTCCTAAAATTTCCGCATTTGAAGTTGAATCTGCCAGCACAAAACCTTCAGACTTACGTTTGTAACCTCTGCTTAAAGTCGCAATTTTATATTGATCAGATAATAAGCGAATCAAATATTCAATTTGAGGTGTTTTACCGGTTCCGCCTACGCTAAGATTTCCAACAGCAATAACCGGAATATCAAATGAAGTTGACTTCAGAATTCCTTTATCAAAAAGAAAATTTCTGATTGAAGTAATGAAGCCGTATAAAATGGCAAATGGAAAAAGTATTTTTCGAATTATATTCATTTTACGAAAGTATAATTTTTTTCGTTAATTTGTTTCAGGTTTCAAGTTTCAAGTTTTTTCCCCACAACATGAAACCTGAAACAAATAAAACCTGAAACTAAAAGCAAAAAATGAAAATCAAAAATATAATAGAAGTTCTCGAAGAAATGGCACCTTTGGCTTACGCCGAAGATTTTGACAATGTTGGCCTTTTGGTTGGAAATTCTGACACTGAAAGTACCGGAGCTTTAGTTTGTCATGATGCTTTAGAAAATGTAATTGACGAAGCTATTGCTAAAAATTGCAATTTGGTTATTTGCTTCCACCCGATTTTATTCTCTGGAATTAAAAAAATAACCGGTAAAAACTATGTCGAACGTGCGATCTTGAAAGCCATCAAAAATGACATTGCCATTTATGCCGTTCATACCGCACTTGACAATCATTCGCAAGGTGTAAATAAAATATTTTGTGACGCTTTGGGTTTAATCAATACAAAAGTTTTGATTCCGAAACAGAATTTTATTCAAAAATTAGTTACTTATACAACTCCCGATAATTCCGATAGAGTTCGCAATGCCATGTTTGAAGCTGGGGCCGGAACCATTGGAAATTATGACAATTGTAGTTTTAATACCGAAGGCTTTTTTACCTTTAAAGGAAATGAAGACAGCAATCCTGTAATTGGAGAAAAAGGAAAATTACATACCGGAACTGAAATAAAGATTGAAGTTATTTTTGAAAAACATTTACAATCAAAAATTTTGAAAGCACTTCTTGCAAATCATATTTATGAAGAAGTGGCTTATGAAATCTATAATCTTCAAAACTCACATCAAAATATTGGGTTGGGAATGATTGGGGAATTTGAAACTGAAATGGATGAAAAAGAGTTTTTACTTTTCGTAAAAGACAAAATGATTGCTGATGGAATTCGCCATTCAGCATTTTTAGGAAAGAAAATAAAGAAAGTAGCCGTTTTGGGCGGTTCTGGGAGTTTTGCCATAAAAAATGCAATTATGGCTGGAGCCGATGCTTTTTTGACTGCCGATTTAAAATACCATCAGTTTTATGAAGCTGAAAATCGTCTACTTTTAGCCGATATTGGTCATTTTGAGAGCGAACGCTATACAAAAAACTATATTGTTGATTATCTTCGAAAAAAAATCCTTAATTTTGCAATCATTTTATCAGAAGAAAATACAAATCCAGTTAAGTACTTATAGAATATGGCGAATACGAAAGAATTAAGTGTTGAGGACAAGTTAAGAGCAATATACGATTTACAGCTTATTGACTCTAGAATTGACGAAATCAGAAACGTAAGAGGAGAACTTCCTTTAGAAGTGGAAGATTTAGAAGATGAAGTTGCAGGTTTGAGCACTCGTTCAGAGAAACTGAAAAGTGAACTTGAAGTGATTGAAGATCTTATCAAAGCAAAGAAAAATGCTATTGATGAGCACAAAGAGGTTATCAAAAAATACACAAAACAACAAGAATCAGTTCGTAATAACAGAGAATTTAATTCTTTGACTAAAGAGGTTGAATTTCAAGAATTAGAAATTCAATTGGCTGAAAAGCAAATCAAAGAAATGAAAGCTTCTATCGAACATAAAAAAGAAGTTACTTCTAATTTAAAAGAAAAACTTGACGCTAAAAGCACTCATTTAAAACATAAAAAATCTGAATTAGATGCTATTATGGCTGAAACTCAAAAAGAAGAGATCTTCTTGTCTGAGAAATCAGCTGAGTTTTCTGCTCAGATTGAAGAAAGATTATTAGCTGCTTATACTAGAATCAGAACTAGTGTTCGTAATGGTTTAGCGGTTGTATCTATCGAAAGAGGAGCTTCTGCAGGATCATTCTTCACTATTCCGCCACAAACTCAGGTAGAGATCGCTTCTAGAAAGAAAATCATTACTGATGAGCACTCTGGAAGAATTTTAGTTGACAGCGCATTAGCTGAAGAAGAAAAAGAAAAAATGGAACAATTGTTCTCTAAATTCTAAATAAGAGTCCCGATCTAATCGGGACTTTTTTTTAAACAAAATTTTCCGCCACGAATTTCACCAATTTCACTAATTTTTATATCCTAAGAATAAAAATTCGTGCTAAATTTGTGAAATTCGTGGCGATATTTTTTTGAGAACAGCTTTCGAATAATTATACCTTTATCATTAAATTACTTGTTTTGGGAATTAAAAAAGGAATTCGTTTCATTACATTAAAATCAGTTGGATCATACATTAACTTCTTGAGTTACGTTCGTCCGCAAAAAGCTGTCGAACTTTCGTATGCCCTTTTTAGCCAGCCGAGAATTGGGAGATTACAAAAAGACAGTTTGCCAAAAATCCTAAGAAATACTGAAACAGAAACGTTTCATCATAACGAACATCACTTTCAGACGTATGTCTGGAAAGGGAACGAAACCAAAATTCTTCTTGTTCACGGATGGGAAAGCAATTCTTCGCGTTGGAAAAAGACTTTGCCACATCTTCAAAAATCAGGAAGCACTATTATTGCCATTGATGCACCAGCTCACGGACAAAGCAGCGGTAAAGAATTTAATGTTCCGCTTTATGCTGAGTTCATCAACAAAGCTGTCGAGAAATATCAGCCTAACATTATAATTGGGCATTCTATTGGCGGCATAGCCTGTGTTTATCACCAATATTTATTCCCAAATACCAGCATTAATAAAATGGTGATTCTTGGAGCGCCATCAGAATTAAAAACTTTAATTGACAATTATGTCTCGATGTTAAGTTTGAATACCAGAATGTTTTCACTTTTAGAAGGCAAATTCATGAATCGTTTCAACTTTAAACTGGAAGATTTCTCCGGACAAAGATTCGCTGCAGAATTTAATATCCCAGGTTTAATTGCACATGATACATCAGATAATGTTGTGGCTTTTGAAGAAGGAAAGAAAATTGCAAGTAATTGGAAAAACAGTCAGTTTATTGAAACCAAAGGCTTAGGCCACGGAATGCATGATGACGAATTGTATCAGAAAGTGATTGAGTTTTTGTTTGCTTCTTAAAGGTTCAAAGTTACAGAGGTTCAAAGGGACAAACCATTTGTTTAAACTACTATCTCAAAATATCGCAACAACTCTTTTTCGCCTTTTCCGGTAATAATTATAGCTCTTGAATCTTTGGTTCTTCTCAACCAATCATCGTTTATCATTTTATTGAATAAGAGTGAACCAATATAACCTGCAATATGATTTCTTCTTTCGCTCCAATCCAGGCAAGGTTTTAAAAATATCCGTTTTTGCTTTTGGGCTTCTTTTATATTAATCCCAAAATCAGAAAACCATTTCTCTCCTTCAGAGCTAATTTCAAAAGTATTTTTACTTTCGATTATTATCTTTTGTTTTAATAAACTATCAGCTAAAGCCACACCTATTTCCCCGGCTAAATGATCGTAGCAAGTTCGGCAATATTTTATTGGAGGATATTTCTCCGTTTCTTTTTTGGATTGAATTTCAGGTTTCGGAATAAGATTTGCCATTGCTTCAACAACATAAGCTACTTCCTTATTCGAAAATCTGTAATATTTATGGCGCCCTTGCTTTTCAACACTAAGTAAATCAGCATCCAGAAGTTTAGCGAGATGCATGCTCATATTTTGTGGAGACGTATTTACTGCAACTGACAATTCGGTAGCTGTAAATGCTCTTCCGTCGAGCAATGCCCACATAATTGCAGCACGAGTTGGATCTCCAATTAAAGTTGCGGCTTTTATAAATTGATCTTCCATTTAGTTTTTTATAGTTAAGTACAGAATGAAGTATCCTTTTGTAAAGTTAAATAACTTTGCTAAAAAAAGTAAACATGACCTCTTCTTTATTCTTGCAATCTGATGTTTCTGATCCTTATTTAATATATGAAAATATGTTGAACCAAAATCCCGTTTATTGGGATGAAACCAACAAAATATGGGCAATATACTCTTATAAACATTGTGTCGAAATTCTAAAAAATACTAAAGCACACATTCCGAATATAAATCCTGATAATATACAAAAACTAAATACAGCTGCTTTAGATATTCTGAACAATTTGACCCGATTGTCAAATGGTGTTGATCATGAAATCGCGAGAGAAATTGCGACAATGCTTTTTTCAAAAATGAAATCAGCTGAAATCCGTCCAATTATTGCTGCATTAATTCAAAATGATTTAGTCGAAAATAAAATAGATTGGGTAAATTCTATAGGTAAAAAATTACCTGTTTTAATTCTTCTGAAAAGTTTCGGTTTTAACGCTAACGATTCTGATTTTATTTCTAAGAAAATCGAAACGATCGTCAAAATAATGCTTCCGAAGAAAAACGCTGAAGAAGTAAATTCTATCGATGAAATTTCAGAGGATTTATTTTCGAGAATTAAAAAGCATTTATCAACTCTTGCTTTTGAATCATTATTATTTAGCATTGCCAAAAAATATAATATAACATCTGATCAGGTTATAAAAATAGCCGCGAGTAATTTAATCGGGTTATTTATTCAGAGTTATGATGCCGGTCGCGGAATTTTGAGTAATTCACTGTTGCAAATTGTTCAGAATAAAACTTTTTCTAATAAAACAATAATAGAAAAATCAGTAATAGAAAAATCAGTAATAGAAACACTTCGATTTGATCCGCCAATTCACAACACGAGAAGGATTGCAACTGAAGATTTTTTTATCGGCGGAAGCCTTATTAAAAAGAATGACTTACTATTAATTGTTCTGGCTTCGGCAAATCGTGATTCTGAAAAGTTCGAAGATGCCATGACTTTTGATATTGAAAGAAATAACAATAATGAGCATTTGACTTTTGGGATTGGCGGCCATATATGTCTGGCAAAATATTTCTCTATTCAATTAGCTACTGAAGCTTTATGTTTTTTATTTGATGAATATAAAACGATAACAATTTTAGAAAATAACATTCAATACGAATCTATGATTAATGCCAGATTACCTAAGAGTATTTGGATTTCGATATTATAATTTAAAAAACAGAAAAATGATAGCAGTAATTTTTGAAGTAATTCCCAACGAAGGAAAAAAAGGAGAATATCTTGATATCGCAGCGAGTTTGCGACCGAAGCTAGACGATATAGATGGTTTTATATCTATCGAAAGGTTTCAAAGTTTTAGTAATCCTGAAAAAGTATTGTCTTTGTCTTTTTGGAGAGATGAAGAAAGTATTCTGCAATGGAGAAATCTCGAGATGCATCGCCATGCCCAATCAAAAGGAAGAAATGAAGTTTTTAAGGATTATCATTTAAGAATTGCAACAGTAGTTCGTGATTACGGAATGTTTAACAGAAAAGAAACTCCTGAAGATAGTTCTGAGTTTCATTCTTGAAAAAAGGTTCAAAGGTGCAGAGGTTCAAAGGGACAAAGGTTTTTCTTTTTGTGGTTCTAAGATCCTAATGCACTAAGATTCTAAGTTTTTTTTCTTTGATTAAAAAAGAAACCTCTTTTTTAATCAAAGAAATGCAAAAAATCTAAAATTCTAAGAAGTCCACCAATCTAAAATCTAAACTCTGAAATCTAAAATTATAAGAAGTCTAAATTTTGACTACTTTTGCAGTATGGAAGAGAATTTAAAACGTCTTAATAAATTTATTGGAGAAACAGGGTATTGTTCTCGTCGTGAAGCCGATAAACTTATTGAAGAAGGACGTGTAACGATAAATGGTGTTGTACCAGAAATGGGAACTAAAGTTTCGCCAAATGATGAAGTACGTATTGACGGAAAATTAATTGTTGAGAAACACGAAAAATTGGTGTATTTGGCTTTCAACAAACCTGTTGGAATTGAATGTACTACTAATCTAGAAGTTCGAAATAATATTGTGGATTATATTAATTATCCTAAACGTATTTTTCCGATTGGAAGATTGGATAAAGCCAGTGAAGGATTAATTTTCATGACGAATGATGGTGATATCGTAAACAAGATTTTGCGCGCCAGAAACAACCACGAAAAAGAATATACTGTAACGGTTAATAAACCTATTACAGATCGCTTTATAGAACGAATGGGAAATGGTGTTCCGATTTTAGATACGGTTACCCGAAAATGTAAAGTTGAACAAATAAGTAAATACACGTTTAAAATTATTTTAACGCAGGGTTTAAACCGTCAGATTCGTAGAATGACGGAATACTTGGGTTATGATGTTACAGCGCTTAAACGTATCCGAATTATCAATATATCGCTTGATATTCCGGTGGGTCGTTATCGCGATTTGACTGATGATGAGATTAAAGAATTAAATCATTTAATTGAACCATCAAGCAAAACCGAGGAAGCAAGTTTACCAAAAGTAGAAACTCCTAAAACTCCTCCTCCAAGCAGAAGAACTGAATTTATCTCAAAATACGATCCCCGATTTAAGAAAAAAGGAGATTATTAAATTCAATATAAAATAAAGAAATCCCATTTGTTGCTGACGAATGGGATTTCTTTTTATTTTAACGCATAGTAACATAGATTTTCTATTCTTAAAAAAGGCGTTTCACTTATTTAAATTCACATAGCTATGTGTGCAAATCTAGATTTATTTTTTATTCATTTTAAATTCTATATTTCTATGTGTTGATTTTTTTTGCCACAAATTTCACAAATTTAATATAGCTATGGCTAGCTATGTGTTAAGAAATGAGTTTCTTTTTTATTACCTTTTCACAGAAACGAAAATCTATGTTTCTATGTGTTAAATAAAATTTCCCGAATTACATACTAAGAATTATTAAAACTGTATTATCAAAACCATCTTCTTCTTTTAAATAAAAATGCTCCGCACGAAGACAAAATAACAGATATGAAAAGAAGAATCCAAAATCCGTATTTACTTTCTTCTAATCCATTTGGGACATTCATTCCGTACAAACTAGCAATCAAAGTAGGAATCATCAGAATAATAGAAATCGAAGTCATTTGCTTCATGATATTATTCATATTATTTGAAATCACAGAAGCATAGGCATCCATCATTCCAGTCAAAATATTACTGTAAATATTGGCTGTATCTTGTGCCTGACTTATTTCGATGTCGACATCTTCCAACAAATCCGGATCAAAATGTTCTCTATGGGCTTTTAGATTTTTAATTCGGTGAAACAAAACATCGTTTCCTTTTAAGGAAGTAATAAAAAATACCAGACATTTTTCGATTTGCAAAAGTGCTTGCAACTCTGCATTCTTGATAGATTTCTCTAAATTATCTTCTGCAAGTTTTATCTTTTGATTGATTTGTTTCAGGTATTTTAAATACCAAACACTTGATGACAATAATAATCTTAAAACAAGATCAAAATTATCCTTAATATGTATGTTTTTTCGTTTGGTATATTGTACAAAATCAGAGATTATTTCTGTTTCATAAAAACTAATGGTAACACAAATATCCTTTTTAAAAATCACACCAAGCGGAATGGTTTGAAAAGGTAATTTAACATCATTGCTTTTTATAGGAACACGCATAATAATTAGCGTCCAGCCATCTTCTATCTCGATACGCGGCCTTTCGTCGATATCTTCAATATCATTATAAAATGCTTCTGGAATTTGAAGTTCTTCGAGTAAATATTTTTTCTCAGCTTCTGAAGGAGATTCAATGTTGATCCAGCAATCTGGATTCCATTCTTGTGTTGCGATTAATCCGTTGTTGTTATTGTAAAAGGCTTTCATTTCAAAATTGCGGGTTTTATCATAGCAATTTGAAAAAAATCAAAAGCTATTTTAATTAAATACTAACGAATAATAATCGTCCATTGGAGAAGTCTTTTTTTAAAGCGTTGCAAAAGTATCCTTTATTTTTAAAACCAAAAACTTTACAGTAATAATTAGACGTTAAAAAACCGTCATGATATTGAATCAAGACGGTTTTACTACAAATTAATATTCTTTCTTTAAAAACTCATAGTATAAAGCTTTAGATAAAAACGTTTTTTCCTGATGTATAAAAACATCATTTTCTTTATCTAACTCTCCATAAGATTCTTTAATGTTATTTTGCAAAAAATACTCCCTTCGAGCTTCATCATTAAAATCCAAATTACTTAAAAATCTTGGATTAACTCCTTTGTTTACTGAAATGTTGTAGTTTGTAATTAGATTTCCCCAATTTACAAAACTGCATAAAAGTATTGTTCCGTAGAAATACCAAACCATTTGATTGACTAAATAAGCATTAGTTTTTTGTCTTCTAATTTTTAAGAATGTAAATACTAAACCAATTATTGCTAAAATCAGAAAAGCAAAAACTCCCAATCGTTTGTAAGTTAAACCGAAGAATGAAACATATTCTGAGTTTTTAATGATTGTGCTTACAATCAAAATACCATTTAATACGATCCAGATTTTAGCAAGCGCTTTAAGATTCGTTGCTTTTTTATCAAAATTGAATCCTCCTTTAAAGTAAAATAAGATCACTCCAACAGCCATAATGATTGAAAAAATAACTGAATTTACTCTTTCATGAGTATCCGCACTAAGTTTAGAAGCTTGGGCTGTGACAACTTCAAAAAACTGCTCGTAATTATACGTTACAATAAAAATTAAAAGCATAAAATTTAGAAGCGCTAAAGTTATCTCACCGCTTTTTCTTTCGAAATCCAGATCAAGAAATGAAAATGTTTGTTGGTTTTTCACTTCGGCAATATTGTTGAATTCATTGTCTAACATTTCGTTTTTTTCATAACAAATCTCCGGAACCCAATAATTCCAAAAACTGAACGAGATGTAAAATCCCAAAATTCCAATTAGAATAACTTGTACAATATCAAGATCTAAAGTATAATCTGTTAGTAAAGAAGAAAAATGGGTGCTTCCGAATGAATAAGCTGCAAAAAATACAATTAGAAAGATTGTTGGAATAATAAAATAAGCGACTAATTTTTTAGCAAAGTTATTATGAATTTTTCTTTCCGGAAGCCATTGACTAAACATAAAAACACGACCCAAAGTGGTGAATGCATTTAAAAACACAAGCGGAAAAATCTGTATTATTTTAAGTTGTGAATCCTGCGTCTTGAATTGTAAAAATAGAACAGACATTGCTAAAGCCAGGAAAGAAGCAAAATCTCCGTACCAGGCAAAGGCTAAGCATGATAAAACCGATGCCACAACTAAGATTAAATGTGACCTGTCGACAAACCGATCCTGAAATGAATACGAGATCAGGCAGGTTAATAATAGTCCAAAAATAGCGAGATTCACTCCTACTGACTCGTTGTAAAATAGCAGTGTAAAAATCAAACTGCAAGCTAGAATAATCTGGTGTTTTTTCATATTTGTTGAATTTATTTATTAGAGGTCAAATATGTTATCGCCTTTTTTTTATAGGTTTTATTTTTTTAGTGGCGATTTCATGTTTTCAAATTTTAAAAGTACTTTGCGTTTCAAAGTATTTAGGTAAAAAAATATAGTTATTAAGATTTCATTAATTTTTCAAGGTAAGACAAGTGTTCTTTAAAGGCCGCACGTCCTCTAGGTGTAACCTGGTATGATGTTTTGGGCTTTTTACCCACAAACTCTTTTTTGACTTCGATATATTCAGACTTTTCAAGTGCCGAGGAATGACTGGCTAAATTTCCATCGGTGATGTTCAGGAGGTTTTTCATCTCAGTGAAATCAACCCATTCATTAACCATCAGTATGGACATAATTCCCAATCTGACACGGCTTTCAAAATCTTTATTTAGTTTATCAATAATTCCCATTGCCTGGATTATTTATATTTTTTGAACATTATTAATCCGTACAAGATATGCAAAATACCAAATCCTATGATCCAAAAAACTAAACCATATCCAATATAAAAAAGAGAAATAATTCCTAAAACTAACTCACAGAATCCCAAATATTTAATATCCGAAAAAGTATATTTTTCAGCATTTATAAGTGCCAAACCATAAAAAATTAAAGTTGCCGGCGCCACTAAACCATAAATTCCATGATACAAAAGCGCCAAACAAAATATACCTCCCGCCAAAAGTGGAATCGCCAAATTAAACAGCATCTTTTTTGTCGCAGATGTCCAAATAGGCAAATCGTATTTTTTGCTTTTTCTGATTGTAAAGGTTAGTCCAAAAATAAAAGCAAAAACTAAAATGATTAAACCAGTAAAAAACAATTGAGATACCAAACTAGCAGGAATAACTATTTGTTCTCCTCCAAAATATTCTATTCCATTGGCTTTAAATAATTGACAAACATATAATCCTCCAATCAATGCCGACAGACCCGCAAATACTCCTGAGAGTCCGCTTAACGATATAAATCTTGAAGAGCGCTCCATCATGGAACGAATATGTGCTAAATCTTCTTGGTGCTTCTGATTCATGATAAAAGTACTTTGTAGTGCAAAGTTATGTTTTATTTTGAATTGACAAATATAAAAGTTGTTTTTTTTTGATTTTTAATTCAATCTAAGATATTGCAAAATTTTCTGTGGACACATATGTCCCTACGGGACATTTTTTATTTGTTTCATATTTTTTTTCAAATATTTTTCTACCAACCTATTCTACCAATCCGTAACTCCTAGCGGAGTTAAATCTCGTTGCTCTGGGACTTGATTGTTAATCTAATATTGCGTGAGGGATAGGAGCTGGCTACCGAAGTAGCGTGGATAGCCCGGCCGTATTTGCGAAAGGCGCACATAAGCGGCATGTTAAATAGCGCCTTTTGTAAATACGGTCACGCCCAAAGTATATAAAAGCAACAAAGCCTACTCGATTGAATAGGCTTTGTTTTATATTTATTTGAAAAGAATTATTTTTTGGCACTTCTCATTTTTCTTGCTAAAAGTGTGTTTTTAAGCAACATTGCAATTGTCATAGGTCCTACTCCTCCAGGAACTGGTGTAATATAAGATGCTTTTTTACTTACTTCGTCAAAATCAACATCACCTTTTATAACATAACCTTTTGAGTTTGACGCATCGTCTACACGAGTGATTCCAACATCTATAATTACAACTCCGTCTTTAACCATGTCTCCTTTTAAGAATTCAGGAACTCCTAAAGCTGTAATAATAATATCAGCATTTTTAGTAAATTCAGCTAAGTTTTTAGTTCGGCTGTGAGTAAGTGTTACTGTTGAGTCTCCAGGGTTTCCTTTGCGGCTCATTAAAATACTCATTGGTCGGCCTACGATATGGCTTCTTCCAATTACTACAGTATGTTTTCCAGAAGTTTCTACTTTATAACGCTCCAACAATTCCATAATTCCAAATGGTGTTGCAGGAATGAAGCTTTCCATTTCAAGTGCCATTCTACCAAAGTTTGTTGGGTGAAATCCATCAACATCTTTATCTGGATCAATCGCTAATAAGATTTT
This sequence comes from Flavobacterium sp. ov086, assembly GCF_900187965.1. Lineage (GTDB taxonomy): Bacteria > Bacteroidota > Bacteroidia > Flavobacteriales > Flavobacteriaceae > Flavobacterium. The sequence goes on from NZ_FZNL01000021.1 coordinate 87,682, forward strand.
TTGCTCGTCGATATGTTTTGGCAAAGGCAACTGAACGATATATCCATCAAGATCGTCATCTTCGTTTAATTCTTTGATTTTTGCTAATAAATCTGCTTCGGTAATATCTTCCGGTAAAGCTACTAAAGTTGAATCAAAGCCTATTTGCTGGCAAGATTTTACTTTACTTCCTACGTAAGTTAAACTTGCTCCGTTTGTCCCAACGATTACTGCTGCCAAATGAGGTACTTTTCCTCCGGCTGCTTTTATCGATTGAACTTCGGCTGCGATTTCGTTTTTAATGTCTTCAGCTGTTTTTTTACCGTCTAGTAGTTGCATTATTCTGTAGTTAAAATGTTTCAGGTTTAAAGTTTCAAGTTTTAAAAAGCTAAAACTTGTGTTTATTTTAATCAAAAAAGTTTCAAGTTTTAGTCTCTGAACTTGAAACTTGAAACTTGAAACTTTTTTCTTATTTTATTATTTCGGCATTCCGCCTGGCATTCCTTTCATGCCTCCCATCATTTTCATCAGGTTTTTTCCGCCCGGACCTTGCATCATTTTCATCATTTTGCTCATTTGGTCAAATTGCTTCATTAACTGATTTACTTGCTCGACTTTCGTTCCGGAACCTTTAGCGATTCTGGCTTTTCTTTTTACGTCGATTATGGCAGGTTTACTTCTTTCGATTGGCGTCATCGAGTGAATGATTGCTTCGATATGTTTAAAAGCATCATCTTCGATTTCTACATCTTTCATGGCTTTTGAAGCTCCTGGTATCATTCCAACCAGGTCTTTCATATTACCCATTTTCTTTACTTGCTGAATTTGCGTTAAGAAATCATCAAAACCAAATTCGTTTTTAGCAATTTTCTTTTGAAGTTTTCTGGCTTCTTCTTCGTCAAATTGTTCCTGAGCTCTTTCTACAAGCGACACAACGTCTCCCATACCTAAGATACGCTCAGCCATACGATCCGGATAGAAAACATCAATTGCTTCCATCTTTTCTCCCGTACCTACAAATTTGATTGGTTTGTTTACAACCGATTTAATCGAAATTGCAGCTCCACCGCGTGTATCTCCATCTAATTTTGTTAAAATAACTCCATCAAAATTCAATATATCATTGAAGGCTTTTGCTGTATTAACAGCATCTTGTCCTGTCATTGCATCAACAACAAACAAAGTTTCTTGTGGCTGAATTGCTTTATGAACACGAGCAATTTCGTCCATCATTTCCTGATCTACTGCCAAACGACCAGCCGTATCGACAATAACTACATTGAAACCATTTGCTTTTGCGTGTTTGATTGCGTTTTGAGCAATCTCAACAGGGTTTTTATTTTCTGGCTCTGAGTAAACCTCAACGCCTATTTGGTCCCCAACAACATGCAACTGATTGATCGCCGCAGGACGGTAAATATCACAAGCTACAAGAAGTGGTTTCTTGTTTTTCTTAGTCTTTAAAAAATTAGCAAGTTTTCCTGAGAAAGTTGTTTTACCAGAACCTTGCAATCCTGACATTAAGATAATGCTTGGATTTCCAGAAAGATTGATTCCCGCAACATCTCCACCCATCAATTCTGTTAGTTCGTCTTTTACTAACTTCACCAATAATTGCCCTGGCTGAAGTGTTGTTAAAACGTCCTGACCAATTGCTTTTTCTTTTACTTTGGCAGTAAAATCTTTAGCAATTTTAAAGTTAACATCGGCATCAAGTAAGGCACGACGAACTTCTTTTAAGGTTTCGGCAACGTTTACTTCTGTAATTTTACCGTGTCCTTTTAATATATGGAACGCTTTATCTAACTTATCACTTAAATTATCAAACATACTTTTTTCTTTATTTGAAGTGCAAAGATAATCTAATTAGATATTTCAGGCAATTTTTATTTGAGCGCATTTAACCGCAAAGTTCGCAAGGTTATACGCAAAGGTCGCGAAGTTTTTTTGCCCGCAAAGTCACAAAATCGTAAAATTTATTATTTCTCGCAGATTTAGCGGATTGGGCAGATCTTTTTTTAGATTATATATGAAAAAATTAGCTATATATACTACCCGAGCGATAGCGAACTGGCGAAGCAAATCTGCGGGAAACAAAAAAAGCGCAAAAGAAAAACCTTTGCGCCTTTGTAACTTTGTCCCTTTGAACCTTTTCTAAAACTGGAAATAAATAAATGGCTGTGATCCTGCGACAGCTGTTGCATATACGATCCAGTACACAAAACCTAGAATTACTGCTTTTAATAATAATGGTGTATTGTCAAAAACGTATTTCATTTTGTCTGTGATAACTTCTGGTAAGAAGTGCCAAACATATCCGAAAAGCATCAATAAGAACACATTTTTATATCCTAAAACTATAACTTTCCAATTTTCTGGCTCAAATGTTAACTGACCAATATTATTAATTACCTGTAAGGCTGTTTCGAAATCTCGCGCTCGGAAAAAGATCCAACAGAAAACTACAAAATGGAATGTGATTACGATTGAAAAGAATCTCCATAAAAACCCAGATCCTTTACCTTCTTTTTTAGAAGGGAAAAATTCCATGAAAATTTTATGTACCGCCAATGCTAATCCGTGTAGTGCTCCCCAAACTATAAACTGTGCTCCCGCTCCATGCCATAATCCTCCTAAAAGCATTGTAGTAAACAAATTGAAATTGGTTACTAATGTTTGATATTTTTTCTTAGAAAGTAAAAATGTCAAACTAAAAAGAACCAGTGCTCCAACTGCAATGCTCAACGGAATATAACTCACGCTTACGTTTGAAATTCCCCAAAGCAATAATCCAAAGAAAAATAAACTTGGGAATAAATATCCGGCGAATGTTCCTTCTCTGTTTCCTCCTATAGAAATATACAAGAAATCCTTTAACCAAGTGGAAAGCGAAATGTGCCATCTTCTCCAGAAATCTGTTATCGAAGTTGATTTGTATGGTGTTCTAAAGTTGGTTGGTAATTTAAATCCTAATAACAAAGCGATACCGATTGCCATATCTGAATATCCTGAGAAATCGCAATAAATTTGAATCGCATATCCATACGATGCCATTAAGTTTTCAAATGACGTATAATTCATTGGCGTATCAAAAACACGGTCAACGAAGTTTATAGAAATGTAATTGGATATTACTGTTTTCTTAATTAATCCGCCAATAATAAGAAACAATGCATTGTTTACATCTTGCTTTGTCAGGTTTAATTTTTGATATATCTGTGGCAGGAAATCTTTTGCTCTAACAATTGGACCGGCAACTAATTGCGGGAAAAACGAAACGAAAAATAAATATTCGATGTAGTTTTTTGTCGGTTTAATTTCTTCACGATAAATCTCAATGATATAACTCATCGACTGAAACGTATAAAACGAAATTCCCACAGGAAGAAAAACATCATGAAGCTGATAATTACCCTGAAACATATCATTGAACGTTACAATCATAAAGTTCATGTACTTGAAATAACCTAATAATCCTAAATTCAGGATTACACTTATTACCAGATAAATTTTCTTGGTACTGTCTTTTGTCGCTTTAAAAATGATCTGACTCAAGCCATAATCGACAACAGATGAAAGTAACAATAATAGAAAGTAAATTCCGCTTGACTTATAATAAAAGAAAAGCGAGAACAGAATAACATACGTTAATCTCAAATAGAATGTCTTGCGTAAAAAAGCATACACAAAATAAAAAACCAAAAACAGCCCTAAGAATAAACCTGTATTAAACAATAATTTTTCTTCGGGATTGTATATAAACCAACTTTTAGCCTGTTCTAAGGTAATTGCACCAAAATTTTGAACAAACCAATTATTTATGCTATCAATTGTAATCAACTTAATTCTTTAATTTAAAATTATTGTATGCGTTTAAAAATGCCTGTGTAAACAAATTACCTTGTTTCTCGTATCCTTTTTTAGAGTAGTGAACCCAGTCCGGACCAATTAATCCTTGAAGTCTTAATTGATTAATACCATGCATCCCACCAAATTCATCGTATAAATCCCAAACAGCAACATTGTCCGTTTCTGCAATTTGAATTATACTTCTCGCATAATCGAATATGTAAGTATTGGTTCTTTTTGCTTTAAGCAATGAAGGCGCCGGTGTACTAATAATTATTGGAACATTTATATTTTGTTCTTTTACTTTCTTTATAAACTGGCGCAACTGCTCTATATAAGCCGAGGCTTCCATGTGATCGTAGCTTTCGTTTGTTCCTAAAGAAAGAACCAACATATCCGGATGTAATGCTTTTAACTGCTCAAAAAACAAAGGATATTTATTGTAATCTGAAAACTTGGATCCGTTTACTCCAATACTACTGTAAATTAATCCCGGTGAATCTTTCTCGAGAACAATTCCGTTTAACTCATATTTCTTCGCCTCTTTATTCGGAACCAAATAAATTTTATCTAAGGCTTTATCTGAATTATAATAATGACTAAATGAATCTGATTCTAAATCTAAAGAAACAAACGACGAATTCTTGATAGCTTTGGGTTTTGTTTCGTTGGTCTGAATTTTCAATACTCGTCCGGCACGAATATTATCAGATTTTAAGTGATTGTTTCTTTTAATTTCGGCAACTGAAACATTGTATTTGCCGGCAATAGTCGATATCGCTTCTCCTTTTTTGATTTTGTGTGTAATTACTTTTCGTTCTGTTGACTGAATAATATTGGTTTGTGATGATGTTGCCAAATCAAACATATTCTGATTTTGAGGCGTAATAATCTTAATTGTATTAAACTTATAAACCGGATCTTTAACATTCAATTCTAATGCGAAACCACCACTATCTCTCCAAAGTCCAATTCCGCTTAAACCTATAGGAACATTTTTAAAAGGATGAATGTTTCGATAACTTTCCCATATTCTGTTTGAATGAAAACGCTCATTATACGAACCATTCGTTTTGGCTAATTGATATGGAAAAACCAAACCGCGACCTGCATTTCCAAATTTTTGTTGTAGATTCTTTCTGATTTCATTGGTCATTAGATCACTCTGAATATGAGAATCTCCAATATGAACGATGTTTATCTTTTGATTGTTATGCTTTTCATTTTCCTGTAATTTCTTGAAAAAACTCTCTAATGCTTTCGCATTATAAATTTCATCATCAGAAAAAGGTTCAATCGCTGCTGAATCGACTTTGTGAATCATATTTTTTTCCATTGAATGTGAATCTGTCCTTTTTGGTTTTTCGTTTGTTGAGAAAAAAAGACAACAAAACAAAATTAGAAGTCTAGTCATTTACGCTATCTTTTATTACAGAAACCGAGTCTGTATTTGTTTTTCTGACTGTTTTCCGTTTATCGGTAACAGTTTCTCTATGCTCTCTAAGAGCTTTATATTCTTCGTATCCTTTATTTAACTGATCGTATAATAATCTACCAATTGCTTTTGCGCCTCGTTGGTTAAAATGCGTGTAATCTTTATTGGCTCTAGCCGGAGATTCATCAACCCATTTTACCATCGATCCGTCACCTCCCATTAAAGTGTATAAATTTACAAATCCGGATTCGGTTTCTAAAGCATATCTTTTTTGAGCTTTCATTAAAGGAACAACGGCAGAATCTGTTTTCATTTCCTGTTCATACTTTGTCGATTTATCAGCAGTAGAAATAATCAGAATAGAAACTCCCGGGAAAGATTCTTTGATTTTATTCACCGTTTTTTTCATTCCTCTTTCGTACCAGAAATAATTTTTGGTTCCATAATTCAATACATTGGTTCCGTAATGCAAAATAATCAAATCATATTTCAAATTAGTATTGAAAGCTTGCATTACACTTGCATCAAAAGCCGAAATTGGCAATCCTGAATTTCCTCTTTGCGAAAAATTGTCTACGTGAACTCCGTTTCCGTTATCGAAATTAAATCCGTAAATCGGAATTGAATCTGCATGAATGAAATTTGCCTTGAAAGCTTTTATACTTCCTGACGTCACTTTTAAGGTATTTACCAAATTATTCGGAATCAAACTCTTTCTTAAAGTATCTTTTCCAATCACAAAATTGACATTTCCTTTCTTAGAAGCTCTTCCGTAGAATAATGTTGGATTATCTAATGAAGTTGAATTTTTATTTAATCCTGCTTCATATTGAACCCATGTTGGGTTTGTTTTATCATTTGCAAAAAACACATGTCCGTTTACACCAAAAGGGCTTATTGGTCTTTTAACATTCAAATATGATTGTGTTTTCCAGTTCTTAGAATACAATGATTTTACAGAACCTCTTGAAGCAGATGATTCTGAAGTAATAGGTACAAAACCAACTCCGTTTCCGCCAAAACGTTCCTGATAATTGGCACGAACATCTTGTACAATTAAATCTCCGTCGGTCATAGAATCTCCATAATAAGCGATTCTGACATTACCTTGAGAGTTCTTTTCAAGCTGATATAATTTCTCGTAAAAAGAAATCAAATATTGATAACCTTTGTAATTGTCAAAAGTCTCAGACGGAAATTCAATTCCTTCTGTAGCGTCGTAAATAATTTTTTCTTCACCCAGTTTTCGCTCACTTTCCTCAATACTATCGCCTTTTAGCGATAATGAATCTTTTGCTACTGATTCTAAAAGCATACTGTCGATTAGTACATTTTTGGAATCGATTTTACTATCAGAAAAGATTTTATCCGGTAAGATTTGCTTAAACCCAATGAAAGCTACAAACGCTAAAGCGACGATTGCAAAAGACTGAAAAAAATAAGATTTTGTATTCACCTACTAATTATAAATTTGAAGAATAGCATCACAAGAATTAAACCATATTTTAAATCCCTGTTAATTGCTTGTAAAAAAATATGCGCAAAGATAGGACTAAAAATGAATGTTTGGCGCATTTTATTTGAAGTAAAAGCAAAAAAAGAGGCTAGACGAATCTAACCTCTTTATCAAAAAAAAATAAAAAAAACAAAGCTAATGATTAACTAAATTTTTGATGTAAAGCATCATATAGTAGAATGAAATAATCTGTATGTTCTTTAGATTTTTCATTATGAATTATTTCAAGATGGCATACTCTAAAGCTATATTTCCTCTTTCACCTGCATCATTTGTCATAGCAAGAAATTTAACTTTGTAGTAGTTACCGGCTACATCTTTAACTACATAAAAACGATCTGTTCTAATGCTTGGTAAAGAAGTTGGCCCACCGCCGTTTCTCCAGCTAGAACCAATTACTCTTTGATCTTTTGCAGAAACAGCAAAACTAGCTTCGTCAACTTTAGCTTTTGTAAAATCAGCATAAGATCCACCTGCAGCAACTAAAACTTGATACACTTGTGTCCCTCCTTTTACATTAGAAGTGATAAAGTCAGAATATCCATAAGTCACTTCTCCTTTTTCACCTTGAGTATAATTTGTGAAAGTAGTAAAATTCAAATCCCATTTAGTTTTTTCTGGCTCAACCAAAACAGTATTCCCTGAAGTTAAACTGAAAAATGAAAAATTAAATGCTGCTTCTTTAGAAATAGTTTTTTCTGTAAAAGTTGCAGAAGCTAAATCAGCATATTGAATTTTATAACCATTACCACTTCTTAAAATTCTAACTTTTTTCCATCCTCTTGCTTCACCGTCCACACTTACTGAACCAACCGCTGGTTTTGTGGTAGAAACTGCTAATCCTAAATTTACTAAGTAAACTTTGTTATCAGCATCTGTAGCCGAAATTTCAGCAATTGCAGTTCCAATTCCAGCCCCTGCTCCTACCAAAACTCCTGTCGGATTATCAACATATCCATTTGACGAAAGATTTTCTCCTCCTATAGCCAAAACTTTTGCATCAACTACTTGTGGTAAGGTAATATCTGAAGTTGCTAATTGTTTAGCAGCCATTTTAAGAGAACCATTAAGGATTACTCTAAATTCTGAACCTGAAGAAAATCCAAAGTCCCAAGCGGCTCTATTTACAGATTTAGATTCAGCAGCACTTAAATCAAGATAAACCTGATTTGGCTGATTTGGGCCACCTACAGTTTCTTTTAATGTTTCTCCAACAGTTGGTACTTCAACAGGAGTATCGTCGTCACTTGAACAAGATGCTAGTGATAATAATGCGATTGATAAAAATAAAAGTTTTTTCATTGTATTATATATTTATATTAAAGATTAAGGTTATACGCTAATTTTAAGAAATAGGAACGCCCATAGGCAAGCATAATTTCTCCAGTTCCTGCATGGCCTGCAGCACTACCCGTTCCCGTTTGAGTGACATTTGTTATATCAAAAATATTTCTGGCTCCAATTGTTACTTCAAAATGATCTTTGAAAAAATTTTGTCTAATTGTAGCATCAAGCCAATTGCTTGGATCTATTTTAGATAAAATATAAGATGAACTACCCTCAATAAATTGCTGGGTTTTACCATTGTATTTATAATATCCTGAAAATACAGTCTTCCATTTTGGAATTATATAAGAAACACTGGCGTTCAAATTAAATGAGTAAAGAAATTTATCATCTGAGACAAATACTTGATTTTTTATTTCCTGAGAAATTCCAATAAATGCAGCACCAAAATTGAATGTTAGATTGTCTTTTCTGAACTGATTCATTGTAGAGAAATTCCACATTCTATATTTGCTAATATTGATATATTCATATTCCGGGTTTCCGGTGTCTGGATTAAATCGCACCAATGCCATACTAATTCTGTCGTCAACACTCAAATAACTTCCTGCAAATGTGTTTGAAAGCTGCTCTCCAGATGAAAATAAGGTCGATTTTTTAAGACTTGCTTCATAAGAAGTACTTGTTTCAGGAATTAAGTTTTCGTTTCCTGTAAAAAAATGCCCATCAAAAATTTGTTTTGAGTATAATTCCTCAAAAGTTGGTGTTCTGAAAGAGTTCCCGTAAGAACCGCGAAGTTCAATTCCTTTATTAAATAGATATCTTAATCCAAGAGATGAAGCATACTGATTATCAAATTTTGACTGAGCAGAAAATCTTAAACCTGGTCGAATAGAGAACTTTTCTGTTGCCATAATTTCAGAAGACGCAAAGAAATCATAGTTTTCAAGTGTTTTTCGAACTGGTGTCAGAATATTATTAGCTTCCTGAACTAATGAATATCCTTTATTATTTACAAACTCGTATCCTAATTGAAGGTCAATTGTTTTATTTGAGAAAAAGTTATTTAGAGTTCCTGTAGAATAAAGAACTTCCATCGACTGATCTTTTACAGTAACGTTATTCCCTTCCGCTTTAGTCGACAAATAATATCTAAAATCTTCTACATCACGTGCTTGTTTTTGATGTGAAAGTGAAACATTATAATTTAATTGCGAAAATAACTTACCGGTAGCATTTAAATTATGAAAATATCTATCGGTTAAATATCTCTTATCTTCAGCATAACGATATGATCCCAAAGTGCTATTAAATCCAGATTGCACAGTACTATTGTAGTAATCTACATTTTCATCTAAATATTCGAACTTATAAAAAATGCGGAAATTATCTTTTTGATAAGCAATTAATGCCGTACCATTTAACTGTTCTTTTGGTAACCATCTATAACCTCTTGACCCATCATTTTCGCTATAGTTAACTCCATTTTTGTCATCAAGAAATCCCTGAAAATCATTACGATTAACGCCAAATGACACAAACCAATTTTTATTGAATGTATGAGAAACTCTTAGTGACTGAATATGACGTCCTTCATCAAAGAGAGAATATTCATTATTTACAGTTTCTTCTTGAACTGAAGCTGTAATTCCCCATTTGTATTTTGACGATTTCTTTGTAATAATATTTAGAACACCACTTACAGCATTTGCACCATAACTAACACCCATCGAGCCTTCGACAATTTCAATACGCTCAACATCATTTAGGTTAATCTGAGATAAATCTATATTATTACCCAACCCAGCTTCATTAATCAGGGGAACATTATCTACCAAAATTTTAAAATACTGAGCATCCAAACCAAATAAAGAAACTGTAGAACGACCACTTGTGCCACTTGGTCTAACGGTAATATTTAAATATTGATTTAAAACATCGGCTAAATTAGTAGCTGCTAAATTTTGAATATCGGCACTTGAAATAACACGAACATTAAAAACTGACTTTTTAATTGATTGTGGCTCAAACTGTCCAGTAACAACTACTTCAGAAAGTTTTTCTCGAGATGCAACGGTATCTTTTTGCTGCGCAATAGATATTTGACAAAAAAGAAAAGCAGCAAAAAGGGTAAAATTTATTTTCATTATTTTTATTCAGTCTTAATAATGGCGCAAATATAGAAACTATTTTTATTTGTTCTAAATAAAAAACATATATTTGCGAAAAATTTTAAAACAAAAAAATAAAGTTATGATTTCAAAAAGCCTCTATTTTTCAGCCATAATGGCTTTGACATGCAGCCTTGGTTTCAGTCAGGACAAAAAACAACAAGACATTAAGTCAATCAAATCAATGTGTGGTTGTTATGAAGTAAAATTTAATTTTACAGAAACTTTTAAATACCCTAAAGATTCTATTACATATAAGTCTTCACCAACTAAACACGAATCTGCATTAGAATGGGTAGAACTTTTAGAAGACACTCCAAATAAAATTATAATGCAACACTTATTAATAGTAAGCGATGATATGATCATCAAACACTGGAGACAAGATTGGTTGTATGAAAACACTGATTTATATTCATTTGACAAAGGAACTTCTTGGAAATACAAAAAATTAGACAAGAAGGCTGTTAAAGGACAATGGACTCAAAAAGTATATCAAGTAGATGATAGTCCTAGATACGAAGGTTCTTCGACTTGGGTACACGTTGATGGACAAGATTACTGGGCAAATGTTGCTGATGCGCCTTTACCAAGAAGAGAGCAAACGATACGTAATGACTATAATGTTTTGAAAAGAAGAAACATACACGAAATTACTGCTACAGGATGGAATCATGAGCAAGACAACGAAAAATTAGTTAGAGATGACAGTGGAAAAGATGTTTTGTTAGCGCAAGAAAAAGGAATGGATGTTTACACTAAAGTTCCGGATGTTAAATGTATCGCTGCTCAAAAATGGTGGGTTGCCAACAATGCACTTTGGAAAAATGTTCGTGACAAATGGCAAACTCTATTTGATAGACACCAAGACTTAAACTTAGAAGCTAAAGTTGATAGAAAAGCTCTTTATTCTCTTTTGTTTGATTTAAAACCAGACGCAACAAAAGCAGAAACGGACGCAATCATCAACAAGTTCGTAAAATAAAAATGTTTGTGTTAGTTGTAAAAAAGCCGATAGTTTAGATACTGTCGGTTTTTTTTATACAAAAAAGCCGCCTGAAATTGAATTCCAGACGGCCTACCCTTTTATGTTTTCTACTAAATGTTTACTAATCCAATATAATTTAAAACGATATAGGGATTTGTTTTAATATCTTATAAACGCAATAAAATGCATTTAATTTTTATCCCAGAATAATTTTGTTTTTAATTTATCTCCTCCAATTGCAGAAGCTGCTGCATTGTAATTTGTTGCATTTAAAGTTTGCTCTCTAATTGGATAAGTCATTCTTGACGGAATCTGACCTTCGGCAGAAGCATCTGCATTTGATGGCGGAACAAGAGCTGGAAAATTAAGTCTTCTTGTTGATGTCCATCCTTCAAATCCTCTATTAAATAATGCATACCAAGCTTGTTCACCTATTTTCTGCTGCCACGTTCCTGTAGCGCTTGAATAGGCAACAGTCGATTGAGCCAAATAAGTGTCTATATCAGTTTGTAATACTCCCCAATCTTCCATAGATGCTGTAATTGCTTTTGTATAATGTGAAGCTGCATCACCACTTATTGCAACTCCTCTCTCTACAGCTTCGGCTAATAAAAACTCAATCTCAGCATAATCCATATAAGTTCCTTTAAAATCCGGTGCTTGAATTTTATCGCTTACATGTGTAAATTTTCCAAAACTATTTTTAACTCCTATTACCCCGCCTTTATAAGGCAAAGGATCCTCATTATCATCTACTAAATTTTGAGCAAAATAAACTTTTGTTCTAGGATCATTTTTTGCGACTAGTGCATCTACAAAAGGTTGTGCAGGTACAAAATCATGTCTTCCTGACGACACTAGTTCTACATATACGGGATTAGTATTGGGAATATTTTTTTCATAAGATATCTTCGCATTATCTGCATTTGAAGTAAAAACACCTTTTGAAGCCGAAATAATAGCAGCATCTGCAATAGTATCTGCCAATCCTGAAGCTTTAAGGTTAATTCCTAATTTCAATTTTATACTATTTGCAAATTTTATCCACAAAGCTAATTTATCTCCATAAATTATGTCAGCTGTCCCAAAACCAGGATTTGAAACATTGATATTGGCAATGTCATTATCCAGACGTACAATAAGGTCTTTATAAATATCTAGTGCTTTATCATATTTACCCAAATAGTTTTGAGATCCTTTGAATGCTTCAGAATATGGGACATCTCCAAAAGTATCTACCAGTATTTGATAAGAGTAAACAATCAGGATATCAATCATAGCAAGTTGATTCTTTTTAATACTGGTTTTAACCGCAAACTGTGGATCAGAAGGATCAATAACTTCATTCTCTAGAAACATTTTTGCTTGCATTAAATCCCCCATTGAACCATCCTTGGCAGAAGCAGGAGTACCTGCATAAAAAGCATTCCAATGATTATCAGAAATCTTTCTGGTTGTCCATTGATAAACAGATTCATCTATATAGGTAGTTTCTGTCCATTGCTGATTTACCAGTCTAAAAATATTTTTATTAACACTTGTATTTACTACCTGTTCTGCGATTCCTTTTGCTGCACTGGTGAATAATGAGGAAGCCGGAACTTTTGACGGATTCTTTTCATCGACATTTAAGTCTGTCAAATCACTACAAGAACTTACCAGAAATACGATACTTAAAAAATATACTATTTTTTTCATTTTGTTTCTTTATTAAAATTTGAATGTTAAGTTGAATCCTATATCTCTTGTTGTAGGCAATGATCCAACTGAATAACCTCTCGATTTGTTTCCTGATGATAATCCGCTTTCCGGATCTGCATAAGGCAGGTTTTTACTTATGATCCATAAGTTAGAACCTATCAAACTCAATGTAGCTGCATTTACAAAAGTCTTTTCAAAGACTCTTTTAGGAAAATTATAAGAAATAGAAACTTCTCTTAACTTAACATAAGAAGCATCATAAATAAAATTTTTCGTTGGTTCAGCAAGGTATCCGTAATTACTTGAATAAGCACCCGGGCCTGTTTTATCAGCTGTATCATTATTATTTACTGTCGAAACTGTATTAGGAGTGCCATTAGGCGCAACACCTATATTTACAATACCATTTTCTCTAACATTTCCTGCTGCCGTTTCCGGATATAAACCATTTGCAAGTCCGTAATACATATCTAATGAAAAGATATCTCCACCTTTTTGAGTGTCGATTAAGAAACTCATCGAAATATTTTTGTAAGTAAATCTGTTTCTAACTCCACCATTCCAATCTGGCGTTATATTTCCAATTGTATTATCTGAGGTACCGGATATTAAATACTTTCCCGTTTTTTGATCTACAGTTCGTTGACCATTTGTATACACATAATCAGTTCCTTTCAAACTTCCGTATGGCTCCCCTTTAGTAGCATTAACGGTAACTCCTCCCTGGAAAGAAGCAATTTCAAGATTATCAATTCCTCCTGGTAAAGAGATAACTTTACTTTTGTTATTAGACCAGTTTACAATAATATCCCAACTGAAACTTTCCGTTTTTACAGGAGTTCCGGTAAGTTGAATTTCTAACCCTGAATTTTCTATATTTCCACCATTGATCCACGCATTTGTATATCCTGACGCGGCTGGAACAGCGGCTGATACAATTTGATCTACTGTATTTGTTTTATAATAAGTAATATCAAATCCTAAACGCCTGTTCAAAGTACTTGTTTCTAAACCCACTTCAAATGATTTCGTTCTTTCAGGTTTAAGATTACTATTTTTGTTAACATTTGGTAAAGTATACATAGGCTGTCCGTTAAAGTTTGAACTTCTTGCATAAGTATTAACTAAACTTAATGGTAAAGCATCATTACCAACTTCAGCGTAGTTTAATCTAAATTTCCCTAAGTTTAGCCAGTCTGCCTTTACTACATTAGAAAACAAGAATGATCCTGAGATTGCTGGATACACATATCTGTTATTTCCTTTTGGCAATGTCGACGAAGCGTCTCTTCTAACAGAAGCATCAATAAAATAAGTATCCATATACCCTAAAGAAGCCTGAGCATAAACTCCGTCAACTCCCCATTTTGCTTTATCTTCAGTAGGAAAAGGCAGTTCAAATCTAGAATTAGAAAGAGCATATATACCGGGAGTAACTAAACCACCAATTGTAGAAGAAAGTACATTATCTCTATTGTTTCTTCTTATGTTTGATCCTAAAACTCCGGTTAAGCTTAGATGTTCTCCAAATTTTTTATTAAAGTTCAACATAAAATCATAATTGATTTCCTGAAAATTAATATCATATCGCTGGTAACCTGATCTTTCATCAACTGGTGATAATCCAAAACCTGTTGCAGTAGATCCTACAGCTCTTCGCTCTTCTTGCAATTGCTTATAGGTGTCTAAAGAAACTCTTCCTAATGCACTTAACCAAGGAGTTATTTCATAATTAAGAGAGGCGTAACTAAACAAACGTGTTTTATTATCTGAAGAATAATTTTGATAACGAGTGAAATACGGATTATCCCAATAAGCAGGCTGCAATTGATCCTTTGTTGGATCGGCCCAGTTCCAGGTTATATTTTGACCTCCGGATGCATTATATACATTTTGCAATTCTTTTACATCAACATTCGTTTGCCACCATTGTCTAAATGCCGACATGATATTATCATTGTAACCTGTAGAGTTTCTACCTACGGTATTTTGCAATGTTACCGCAGCATAAGCATTTGCAGTAAGTTTGTCTGTGATCTTTTGACTAAATCGAGCACTTATCTGATTTTTTTTCAACTCACTATTTGGCAATATTCCGGTTTGAATCGTATTAACATAAGACATTGAAAGACTTGATCTTTCAGTAGCTTTTTCAAGAGAAAGACTATTTGTATTTGTTATTGCCGACTTAAAAAAAGAAATAGGTCCGTTTTGAGCTGCACTCCAAGCAGTAGATTTACCATAATTTTTTGAATATGGTGTTACCGAATCCCATTGATACACCTGATTACCATTAAAAGCATCTCCATAAGAAGCATCATTTGATGTATCTACTGTAGGTATAGTATTTTTGTCAACAAATGATGTCCCAAATCCATAACCTCCGCCATATTTATTTTGATATTTAGGAAATGTAGACTTATCTACTGTTCCAACTGTCATACTACTGGAAAAAGTAAAACCAACTTTATTATCTCCTTTTTTTCCTTTTTTCGTAGTAACCATTACAACGCCGTTTGCTGCTCTGGATCCATACAAAGCAGTTGCTGCGGCACCTTTAAGAATATTAATACTTTCAATATCTTCCTGATTAATATCTGCTACATTATTACCATAATCATAACCACCTCTACCGGTTTCCTGACTTGAATTATTTGAACTTGTGTTATCAACAGGCACACCATCAATAACCCAAAGAGCCTGATTATTTCCTGTAAGAGATTTATTGCCACGGATAACAACATTTGTTGATCCACCAAAATTGGTATTTCTCGAAACCTCAACCCCAGCTGCTTTACCCGCCAAAAGATTCGCTACGTTTGTATTACCTGCACCTCCATCTAAATCTTTTCCAGAAATTTGCTGTGTTGCATATCCCAGAGATTTTTTTTCTCTTTTAACTCCCATTGCTGTTGTAACAACAACCCCTTCAAGTTCGACTGAATCATCTTTTAATTTTACATTTATTACTGAAGAGCTTGCTGTTATTTCTTGAGTCTTCATTCCGATGTAACTAAATATTAAAATTTGATTACCTTCTGCTTTAATAGAATACTTCCCATCAAAATCACTTTGTGTTCCTGATTTAGTTCCTTTAACTAAAATGCTCACCCCTGGTAAAGGTATTCCGGCATTGTCGGAAACCGTTCCTGTAATTACTTTTCCTTGAGCAAATGTCAATTGCAAAGCGAGTACAAAAAGCAGCACTACAAATCCTTTTAATTTTTGTTTCATTATTTTGAGTTTTTGATTTAAGTGTGCAACTTATCACAAAAATACAATTTTAACAAGAATTTTATTTTATTTAACATTATAAAATATAATATTTATATTACAATTTAAATGTTTCAAGAGAGGAATTTAAACGGAAGTCATTGGCTTTAAGCGCCTTATCTTACAAATAGAAGCTGTTTTTTGTAAGAACAAAATCAAAAAGATAAAACTTAAATAAAAACATAAAAACTGTTATTTTTTTAAGTTTTCAGCAATTGGTTTGAATTGTAAACTGCTTAAAAATGATACTACTTTAAATAAAAAAACCATCTGAAATTCAATCCAGATGGTTTTATCCCTTTATTACTTTCTTCTAAAAGCTTACTAATTCAAAATAGTTAAAAATAAATGTAAGGAGATATTTTGCTAATTATTAACCTGATCAAACCTGTAGCAAAAGTATTATATAATATTAGTGTAATCTGACATTATAAGTTTTAAAAACAATAAGAAAAGCCAATAGTTGAGAAACTATTGGCTTTTCTTATTGTTAATTATTTAGATTCTTACATTCTCTCCGGAACTTCTATTCCTAGTAAAGTAAAAGCCGATTTTATAACTTCGGCAACTTTTTGAGAAAGCTGCACTCTAAATATTTTTTTAGTTAAATCAACCTCCCCTAAAATATGAACAGATTGATAGAATGAATTATATTCTTTTACTAAATCGTAAGTATAATTTGCGATCAAAGCAGGACTGTGATTTTGAGCCGCATTTTGAATTACTTCCGGAAAAAGCTCGATTTGTTTTACCAATTCTTTTTCTTTTTCGTGTAATTCTTCTGTGTTTGTTTTAGCCGAAAAATCAAAATCAGATTTACGAATAATAGATTGAATTCTCGCGTAGGTATATTGAATAAAAGGACCAGTATTTCCGGCAAAATCAACAGATTCTTCCGGATTAAACAAAATACGTTTTTTAGGATCTACTTTTAAGATGTAATATTTCAACGCACCTAAACCAATTGTTTTATACAATTTAGCTTTCTCTTCTGCTGAATAACTGTCTAATTTTCCTAAATCTTCTGAAATTTGTTTGGCTGTATCAGTCATATCCTGCATCAAATCATCAGCATCTACAATAGTTCCTTCACGACTTTTCATTTTTCCCGAAGGTAAATCAACCATTCCGTACGATAAATGATATAAACTTGAAGCCCAGTCAAAACCAAGTTTTTTCAAGATTAAAAACAAAACTTTAAAGTGATGATCCTGTTCGTTACCAACTGTGTAAACCATTCCGCCAACATCCGGCATGTCTTTTACACGCTGAATCGCAGTTCCAATATCCTGTGTCATGTAAACGGCAGTTCCGTCTGAACGCAATACAATTTTACGATCTAAACCTTCATCTGTCAAATCAATCCAAACCGAACCGTCCGGATCTTTTTCGAAAACACCTTTATCAAGTCCAACCTGAACAACATCTTTCCCCAACAAATAGGTATTGCTTTCGTAGTAATATTTATCAAAATTAACTCCAAGATTGGTATAAGTTGTAGCAAAGCCATCATAAACCCATTGGTTCATTTTTTTCCAAAGCGCAATTACCTGCTCATCACCAGCTTCCCATTTACGAAGCATTTCTTGCGCTTCAACAATAATTGGCGCTTGCTTTTTAGCTTCTTCTTCTGTTTTACCGGCTTCTATCAGTTGATTGATTTCTGCTTTGTAAGCTTTATCAAATTCAACATAATATTTACCTACCAATTTATCGCCTTTTAAATTTGAACTTTCAGGAGTTTCTCCGTTTCCGAATTTTTCCCACGCAAGCATCGATTTACAAATATGAATTCCGCGATCGTTGATGATTTGCGTTTTATAAACTTTTTTACCCGAAGCTTTGATAATTTCAGCTACTGAATATCCTAATAAATTATTACGAACGTGACCTAAGTGTAAAGGCTTATTGGTATTTGGCGAAGAATATTCGATCATAATAGCTTTATCATCAGGATTTGGCGTTACATATCCAAATTTAGAATTGTCTTTGATTTCATTAAAGAAATTCAAATAATAACTATCTGCAATTACAATATTTAAAAAACCCGAAACAACGTTAAAACGTGATACTTCAGGAAGATTTTCAACCAGATAGTTTCCAATTTTATTTCCTAATTCAACAGGATTGCTTTTGATCACTTTCAATAAAGGAAAAATTACCATTGTAATATCGCCTTCAAACTCTTTTCTGGTAGTTTGAAATTCGATTTTATCAACAGTAACATCAAATAATGCTTGTATTGCTTTTTGTATAGAAGGAGTAAGAATTTGTGATAATGACATGTAAACTTATTTTTAAAGTGAGCAAAGATACTGCTTATTCATCAATTACAGAAAATGAAAAACATATAAAATACAAGAAAACGATTAGAATTTCTTAAAAAGCAAACTGTTATGAATGTTAAAATTATCAAAAAATCAAAACGCTAATCTCCTATAAAACAGAACATCTATAAATAAATCTCTTTTTTTATTTGATTTTTCTGTAACATATCTACAATAAAAGAGTCTTAATAGGGACTTTAAATTCATTTAAAGAACAAAACTAAAAAAACAAAATCATCATCATCATCAATCAATCAAAAAAAATCAATTATTACAATATGAAACTAAAATTCTTTCTGTTTGCATTACTGGGTGTATTTGCAACAGCACAAGCCCAGAATGCCGGAACGGTCTCTGGAAAAATTACCGAAAAATCAAATAATGCACCAATTTCTTATGCTACAGTTTCTATTAAAGACAACGGAAAAGTAGTTACCGGAGTAAACACAGACGACAATGGTGATTTTACAATTAAAAATTTAGCCTTAAAAAACTATACAATAGAAATTCAATACATTGGATTTAGAAAATATGTTGGTTCTATAATTTTAAGTGATAACAAAAAAGCTGCTACAGTTAATGTATCTCTTGAGGAAGAAGCTACTCAGCTAAAAGGTGTTAATATTGTAGCGGAGCGCTCGACAATGGAACAAAAAATCGACCGGAAAGTAATTACTGTTGGGAAAGATTTGACAACTGCCGGAGCTTCTGCTTCTGATATTATGAGCAACATTCCATCTGTGAATGTGGATCAGGATGGAAAACTTTCACTTCGTGGAAATGACAATGTTCGTGTATTAATTGACGGAAGACCTACCAATCTGGATCCTGCACAATTATTAAAACAGATTCCTTCAACTTCAATCAAAAAAATTGAGTTGATTACAAATCCAAGTGCCAAATATAATCCGGAAGGAATGTCTGGAATCATCAATATTATTTTACACAAAAATGCTAACACTGGTTTTAATGGAAGTTACAGTGGTGGTATCACTTTTGGAGAAACGGCAAAATACAATCAATCATTAGATTTGAATTATAAAACCGGGAAAGTAAATTTCTTTGGAAATGTGGGTGAAAATTTTGGAACTTATTTTAACAATGGCCGAATTGCAAGATTAGATCAGGATGTTAACCAAAAATTAAAAATCTCTAATGATAATGACAATTATTTGTATAAAGTTGGTATGGATTATTTAATCGATGATCATAATACTTTATCTTTTTATACGAATCAAAATAAATCTACCGGAACCGGAATTGTCTTAACTGATATTGATTATAATAACGGTGACCCGGATATTAAAAACATTTATCAAAAAGCAAGATACCAAGGACCTAATCAAACCGGTACTTATAATTTAGCTTACAAACACATCTTTAAAAAAGAAGGTCATACTTTAGATTTTGAAGGAAACTATAGTGATACTAAAGAAACTCAAGATGCTAGTTTTGATACTAAAACAACAAGTCCTAACAATACCTCTAAAGACATTGTGTACAATGACGCAACAGGTGAGAAAAGAAAACTAGGTACTTTCAATGTGGATTATGTAAACCCGTTGAACGAAAAAACTACTCTTGAAGCTGGTGCTGAAGCCAGAATTACAAGAACAGATAACGATTATCATACAGCTAATCCAGCGGTTACTGACCCTCAAGATCAAACTTCTATCTATACATATGATACCGATATTTACTCTGCTTATGTAACTTTTGGTCAGAAATACAAAAAATTCAGCTATCAGATAGGAACTCGTTTTGAAAGCTACCAGGTTAAGTCTAATCTTAATTATGGTTATAAAACTTTTAATGATGATTATATCACTTTGTATCCATCAGCTTATTTTACTTATAACTTAAATGAGAAAAATGTATTGCAATTAAGCTATAGTCGTCGTGTTGACCGTCCAAGTTTAGAGCAGACAAAGCCTATTCGTGAGTTTTCTACCCCGCTGGTAACCTCTTACGGAAATCAGAATTTAAGACCTCAGTTCACCAATTCGGTTGAAGTAAACTACACAAGAACTCTTGAAAAGGGAAGTATAACTACAGGGGTTTTTGTAAGACGAATTAATGATCAAATAAGCAGAACTTTAAGTCCTGATCCAAATGACGATTCCGGATATAAACAAATTTTAGGTTTTGCAAATTATGACAATAGCAGCTCTTATGGCTTTGAAGCTTCATTAAATTATAAGCTTACAAAATGGTGGGATATCCAACCATCGATTGACTTTTCAAGCATAAAACAACACGGTGTTGTATTTGAATTTGATCCGAACACAGGTAAAAGTTCACCGCTTGAACGCACTGTAACAACATCGGCATTTAATGCTCGTATGAACTCAAACTTCAAGCCTACAAAACGTTTAAGCTTTTTATTATTTGGTTTTTACAGAGGTCCGGTTGAGGAAATTCAACAACACAGAAAAGAAATGTACAAAATGGACATTGGTTCACGTTATACCTTGTTAGACAATAAAATGAACATAAGTGTACGTTTCAACGACGTTTTCAACACAATGAAATATGCTTTTGACGGTATTTATCCTTACCCTCAAGAAGGACAATTTACATGGGAAAGTCAAACAGTTTATTTAGGATTGACTTATAACTTTGGAGGTGCAAAAATCAAAAACCTTCAACGTAAACAAAGAGAAGACAACACTAATAAAGGTGGTGGTGGAATGTTTTAATTCCACTTTTATTAGTAGATTTTAATATTTTTTGAATAATTTTCTTGTAGAAAAGAAAAGCCTGGAGTTTGCCAACTCCAGGCTTTTTTATTTAATGTGTTATAGAAAATCCTTCAATTCTTTTACTTCTTCCGGATTAGCAGTTTCTGTATTATCCGTAATCGCCGATGAATGATAAAAAGTTGGCTCCAGCTTATCCTGTAATAATTTAATATTCGAAGATCGTAAACCTCCACCAGGCATAATTTCGATTTTATCTTTTGACCATTTTTGAATTTTCTCCAGACTAAAAATTCCTTCTTCAACATTTATACCTTGTCCCGAAGTCAAAATGGTATTAAAACCACATTCAATTACATCTTTAAGAGATTCCTTAACGTCTTTTACAACATCAAAAGCACGATGAAAAGTACATGAAAGCGGACTTGCCAGATTGACTAATTCTTTATTGCGCTTTTTATTAACGCTTCCGTCGGCTTTTAAAATTCCAAAAACAAAACCGTCAACTCCCAATTTCTTAAATTGCTTGATATCTTGTTTCATTTCTGTAAACTCCTCATCAGTATAAACAAAATCACCGCCTCTGGGTCTTATGATGACATGCATTTTTATCGCTATATTTTCTCTTACTTTCAACGCCAGAATATAATTAGGAGTTGTTCCTCCAAGTTTCATATTCTCGCATAACTCTATTCTATCAGCACCACTTTCTTGTGCAATTATTGCCGATTCGTAATTGAAACAAGCTATTTCTAATTGATTTTTTTTCATTTTAATTAAATATTTGTCATTGCGAGGAACGAAGCAACCACACTAATAATAGTATTTCAAAACAAAAATATTAATTAAATCTGAACCCTCAACCTCAACAAGCTTCAAGTTTTTTTCTAATTACCCTAAGTGTCATCGCGAACGAAGTCGAAGGCTTGCCAATTGGAACACGGTCTTCGACTTCGCTCAGACTGACAATTGGATATAAAAAAACCTGCTCCAAAAAGAGCAGGTTTTAAAATATAATATAAGATGAAATTAAATTACCATTTGATAATTGCACTTGCCCATGTAAAACCACTACCAAAAGCAGCCAAAACAACTGTATCTCCTGATTTGATTTTTCCTTGTTCCCAAGCTTCTGTTAAAGCAATTGGAATAGATGCCGCAGTTGTATTTCCGTATTTCTGGATATTATTATGAACCTGATCGTCGCTCAATTTGAATTTATTCTGAATGAATTGCGAAATTCTCAAATTTGCCTGATGCGGAATCAACATGTCAATATCTGAAACCTGTAAACCATTTGCTTCTAAACCTTCATTGATTACTTCAGCAAAACGAACTACTGCATTTTTAAATACAAATTGTCCATTCATATAAGGATAATAACTTTCGTCATTCGGATCATTATCAGCTAAAATATCCGTTACCCAACGTGCTCCCATTCCTGGTGCCTGCAAAGCTAATTCCTCAGCATGTTGCCCTTCTGAATGTAAATGTGTAGATAAAATCCCTTTTGTCAAATCTTCTTCACGACTTAAAACTGCTGCTCCTGCTCCATCTCCAAAAATTACAGAAACTCCACGTCCGCGAGTTGTCATGTCTAATCCTGTTGAATGTACCTCAGAACCAATTACCAAAATGTTTTTGTACATTCCGGTTTTAATATATTGATCAGCAACAGAAATGGCATAAACAAAACCAGAACATTGATTTCTAACATCTAATGCTCCAACAGTTCTTAATCCTAAATCACGTTGTACCAAAACTCCAGGCCCTGGAAAATAGTAATCGGGACTTAATGTAGCAAAAACTACAAAATCAATATCTTCTTTGGCAATACCAGAACGTTCTATAGCAATTTTAGCTGCTTTTACTCCCATTGTTGTTGTGGTATCTTCTCCACGAATGATATGTCTGCGCTCCTGAATTCCAGTTCGCTCCTGAATCCACTCATCATTGGTGTCAATAATCTTAGACAGATCATCGTTGGTCACAACATTTGAAGGAACATAATATCCTAAGCCCGCTATTTTTGAATGATACATATTCTTTTATTATTTGTTAAAAAATTGGATTGCAAATTTAAGTATTGTTTAAAACATAAGGGTACAAATTACTCTTTTTTTCGTAATTAGCAATTTAATATACTTTAATTATATAGCCTATTAAAGTATGTTCTCTTCTAAAAAACCAGTTTATAGCCCAAAACAATGAAAAGTATGAAAAATAACGCATAGAATGTAACAAGAGTAAACTACCTTAGACAAACATTTATGAGTACCAGTTTTTCCAACCCCTAAAATTCAAATTATGAAATTAAAGGTTACATTATTCTTATTTTTAAATATTGGTTTCTTTGCTTTTGCGCAAGAAAACTTAACCTATCAAAAACCATCTAAATCTATTCTGGATTTAGCCGATTATGAAAGAGCTCCTACAGTATCAATGGATACTAAAAAAGAAAATATGCTCTTATTGTATAGAAGCACATACAAAACATTAGACGATTTAAATCAGGATGAACTTCGATTAGGAGGTTTAAGAATCAATCCTGTTACAAATATTTCAAGTACCGTTACTTACGTTATCAATCTTAAATTAAGAAAGATAAGCGGTAAAGAAGAGATACAGGTTACCGGTTTACCAAACAATCCTAAAATAAGCAATATTCTTTGGTCTCCAAACGACAAGAAAATCTTGTTTTCACACACTACAGCTTCAGGTGTTGAACTTTGGGTTCTGGATGTTGCATCGGCGCAAGCCATAAAACTAACAGAAGCGACTGTGAATGCCAATTTAGGAAACCCATTTAACTGGCTTTCTGACAATGAAACTATCTTAGTAAAAATGCTTCCAAAAGACAGAAAACCTCTTTTAGATTCTAAAAAAGATTTACCAACTGGACCAATTATTTCTAATACTTCGGGAGAAAAATCTCAAAACAGAACGTATCCTGATATGTTGAAAAACAAAAATGATGAAATTAATTTTGAAAACATTATTACCTCTGAATTATACAAAGTAAACCTTAACGGAAATGCGGTTTTATTTAAAGAAGCTGCAATGTTTGCAGGAGAAAAAATCTCTCCTGATGGTAACTACATTATGTTGACTACAATTCAGAAACCATTTTCGTATGTTGTTCCTTTGAGCAGATTTCCATCTAAGTCAATTGTTTATGACATTAGAGGAAAAGAAATAAAAACAGTTAATGAAGTTCCGCTAAACGAAATTATACCTAAAGGTTTCATGGCAGTTCGAAAAGGAAAAAGAGAAATGGCCTGGAGAAATGACAAACCTGCAACTTTATCTTATGTTGATGCCTTAGACGGAGGAGATCCTGCAAACAAAGTTGACTTTAGAGATGAAGTTTTTCTTTGGGACGCGCCTTTTACATCTGATGCAACTTCATTAGTAAAAACACCTCAACGTTATTCTGATGTAGTTTGGGGTAATGACAATATTGCTTTTATTACTGACGAATGGTACGATACCCGTAACACCAAAACGTATTTGATCAATCCTTCAAATCCAAGCCAGCAAGCAAAAGTAATTACAGACAGAAACCAACAAGACGTTTACTCAGATCCGGGTATTTTTGAGACGAGAAAGAATGAATACAATAAGTATGTTCTGGCGATCGAAAAAGATAATGCTTATAGAATTGGTGACGGATATACTAAAAATGGCCAGTTTCCTTTTATAGATGAATTCAATTTAAAGACCTTACAATCTAAACGTATTTATACTTCGACTTACAAAGACAAAAAAGAAGATTTGTTGGAAATTGAAGACTTCAGATCCGGTAAAGTTTTGGTTCAGATTCAATCTAAGAGTGAATATCCGAATTATTACTTTAGAAATATAAAGAAGCCAAATAGTCTAACTCCTATTACAACTTTCAAAAATCCGTTTGAAAGTATTAAAGATGTTAGCAAGGAAGTTATCAAATACAAACGTAAAGACGGATTGGAACTTTCGGGAACTTTATATCTTCCGGCTGGTTATGATAAAGCAAAAAAAAAGAAATTACCTTTATTAATCTGGGCTTATCCAGCAGAGTACAAAGACAGAAACAGTGCCGGACAGTCGACTCAAAACTCAAACGAATTTACTTTTCCTTATTACGGATCTTTTGTGTATTGGGTAACTAAAGGTTATGTGGTTTTGGATGATGCTGCTTTCCCAATTATTGGTGAAGGTACTACAGAACCAAACGACAACTTTATCTCGCAATTAGTAGACAATGCCGAAGCTGCTATTAATGCAGTTGATGCTTTAGGTTATATTAATCGCAAAAAAGTTGCTATTGGCGGACATTCTTATGGTGCTTTTATGACGGCTAATTTACTAACGCATTCTAATTTATTTGCCTGCGGAATTGCAAGAAGTGGTGCTTACAATAGAACATTAACGCCGTTTGGTTTCCAAAGCGAGCAACGTAATTACTGGGAAGTTCCGGATGTTTACAACGCAATGTCGCCTTTTATGAATGCGGATAAAATGAAAACTCCTATTTTATTAGTTCATGGTGAAGCCGATAATAATCCGGGAACTTTTACTTTGCAGACTGAACGTTATTTTCAAGCTCTTAAAGGTTTAGGAGCTCCGGCAAGAATGGTGATTTTACCTAAAGAAGCACACAGTTATGTAGCCAAAGAAAACATTCTGCATTTACTTTGGGAACAAGATCAGTTTTTAGAAAAGTATTTAAAAAACTAATCGATAAGACAAAAATTTCACAAGCAAACCCGACAGTTTTTCAAAACCTGTCGGGTTTAATAAAACAAAAAACAAGAAACCCGATAGTCTAAAAACTATCGGGTTTCTCATTTTTATAGCATTAAAAAGAATTATCTAATTGACACATTGCCTAATTTAAAGATAATTCAATCCTAAGAAAATTTCCTGTTCAAGAGGCAAATCGATTTCACTTTCAAAAAACACAAGTTGTCTTTTATAAACTGTTTCAATTAAATAATGGTTTCCTCTAAAATAAGTTCTTCTAATTTTTACTGGCAAGCTAGAATCTGTAACCATTTTAAATTGATGCGGATAAACCAAAGTCTTGTGCGTTTGATCTTCGTACGGAACTAATAAATGCGTTGGAATTTCATTTACTTCTCCAAAAAGAGACGCTACATATTTAGTTTCCGGATCTTCGTAGATTTTTGTTGGATTATCCTTAACGATGATTTCTCCGTTACGCATTACAATCGCTTCATCTGCAAACGACAAAGCGTCTGTGCTATCATGTGTTGCAATGATACAGGTAATTCCTTTTTGTTTTAAGTATCGGAATAAATTTCGGCGTAAAGCATTTTTTCTAAAAGCATCAATTTGGCTAAAAGGTTCGTCCAACAAAATGACTTCCGGCTCTAATGCCAAAACTCTTACCAAAGCAACTCTTTGCTGTTGTCCTCCACTTAAAAATTTTGCTTTTACATTAGAAAATGATTCCATTTCGACCATCTCTAACAATTCCTGAACACGAAGTTTTTTCATGTTTGCAAAACCATTCGAGAGAAACTTCCCAACATTTTCGGCTACAGTTTCAAAAGGAGACAAATCAAAATCCTGAGCCAGATATTTCATATAAGGCATTCCGGGAATTAAATTATATTTTGGACCTAAAATGGGCTTTTCATTATAAAAAATCTTGCCTTCATCTAAATCATATAAGCCGTACATTAATTTAAGAAGTGTACTTTTTCCGCAGCCACTTTCGCCTATAATAGCAATATTATCGCCTTTATTTATGGTAAAAGAAACGTTTTTTATAACAGGGTTTTCGGTATACGAAAAAGAAATATTTTGAATGTCGAGCATGGGTTGTATTTGAAAGTCCAAATTTACAATGTTTAATTTCTAAAGTCAAAAAAAAAGCTGCTTCAATTACGAAACAGCTTTTAAGAAATTTTATTGCGTTTGAAACTTATTTTCCAGATTGCGCTTTTGCATCATTTACCATTTTGTCATTTGCAGTAATTGAAAACTCTACACGACGGTTTTGTGCTTTTCCTTCAGCAGTATCATTTGTTGCAATTGGATCAGCAATTCCTAAACCAGAAGTTTTGAAACGGCTTGATTTTAATCCTTTTGAAACTAAATAAGCTTGCACAGATGCAGCTCTTTGTCCTGAAAGTGTTAAGTTATATTCTGGTTTTCCTGTATTATCAGTATAACCAAAAATTTGAATATCTGTATCTCCATACTCTGTAAATACAGGAATCAATTTATCTAAATTAGCTTTTGCCTGACTAGTCAAAGTTGATTTGTTAGTATCAAAACGAACTGAGTTTTCATTTAAAGTTAAGTGAATTCCTTCCCCTACTCTTTCGACATCTGCACCTGGTAAAGCCTGATCAATTTCACGAGCTTGTTTATCCATTTTGTTTCCAATAAGTGCTCCGGTTCCACCACCTACGGCAGCTCCAATTGCAGCACCTAAAGCAGCGTTACCTCCGTGACCTAAATTATTTCCTAAAATACCACCAATAATTCCACCGGCAACTACTCCAATTCCAGCACCTTTTTGTGTGTTATTTGCATTTTTTACAGAATCACAACTTGTGAAGAAACTTACTAATACAAATAAACTACTCAGGCTTAAAACGGTTATCTTTCTCATATTTTTATTTTTTTTATATTAATTAGCTCTTTGAAATTGGTAAGTTACATCCTTAACTTGTCCACCAACATTAATGTTATCAATTAACTGAAATGAATTATCACTTAATCCGGCCACTTTAAGCAAATATCCTGATTTAACATTTTTTGATTTCAATCCCGGGTCTACAATTTTAAGCACAAAAAGCCCTTGATTGTTGATACTCCAAACAATTGGAGAAGTAAAAGCTGTACAGCTTGGCGCAGTTAGAGCCATAGTTCCTTTATTATTATTAGAAATAAAGTTCCATGTACTTCCAATAAAACATTTAGAATCGGCAAGATCAAATGAAGTTACTTTAATATACTCTGAACCAGGGTAAGAGACATTGGTTAAAACCCAATTTCCTTTAAGTGCTACTTGAGTAGGCCTGTCAAGTTTAGTTGATAGTGTAGGTGCTTCTGTTGAAGCGGTTGTAGACGAAGCAGATTTACACGCGAAAAACATCGTGGCGATCATGCAAATGAAAATAACTTTCTTCATTTTGTACATTTTTTTTAAGTTAATACTGACACGTTTAACAGTGATTATACCACAAAGATACAATTCATAGGAATATCTTGAGTTCCAAAATCTAATTATTTTCTTTCAAAATTAACACTTGCGCCATTTTGTCACCCAAAAAACAATTGGTATTCTATTTGAAGAAATGAGAATCATCACATTAAACTAAAAATTAAAATAAATATGACAACAGGTAAAATTAATGTTTCGGTAGAAAACATCTTTCCCTTAATCAAAAAATTCTTGTACAGCGATCACGAAATCTTTTTACGTGAGCTGGTTTCGAACGGAACAGACGCTACTTTAAAATTAAAACACCTAATTAGTATTGGCGAAGCTAAAGTAGAATACGGAAATCCGGTAATCGAAATCAAAGTTGATAAGGAAGGGAGAAAAATCCACATCATTGACCAAGGTTTAGGTATGACAGCTGATGAAGTTGAAAAATACATCAACCAAGTAGCTTTTTCTGGAGCCGAAGAATTCCTTGACAAATACAAAGATTCTGCTAAAGATTCTGGAATTATCGGTCATTTTGGTCTTGGTTTCTATTCTGCATTTATGGTTGCAGAGAAAGTAGAAATTATTACAAAATCATACAAAGATGAACCTGCTGCACACTGGACTTGTGACGGAAGCCCTGAATTTACTTTAGAGCCGGCTGACAAAACTTCACGTGGTACAGAAATCATCCTGCACATTGCTGAGGATTCTTTAGAATTTTTAGAAGATTCTAAAATCAGCGGATTATTGAATAAGTATAACAAGTTTATGCCTATTCCAATTAAATTTGGAACAAGAACAGAAACACTTCCAAAACCGGAAGATGCTCCAGAAGATTATATCAACGAGACTATTGAAGTTGATAATATCATCAACAATCCAAACCCGGCATGGACTAAACAACCAAGCGAATTATCTGATGAAGATTACAAAAACTTCTACAGAGAATTGTATCCAATGCAATTTGAGGATCCGTTGTTCAACATTCATTTAAATGTGGATTACCCGTTTAACTTAACCGGAATTTTGTATTTCCCTAAGTTAGGCTCAGACATGCAAATTCAAAAAGATAAAATTCAATTGTACCAAAACCAAGTTTACGTTACAGATAACGTAGAAGGAATTGTACCTGAATTTTTGACAATGTTAAAAGGTGTTATTGATTCACCGGATATTCCTTTGAACGTTTCTCGTTCTGGCTTACAAGCTGATGGTGCAGTTAAGAAAATTTCGAACTACATTACTCGTAAAGTTGCTGATAAACTGAAAGCTTTATTCAACGAAAACCGTGCTGATTTTGAAGCAAAATGGAACGATATTAAAATCGTTTTAGAATACGGAATGTTATCAGAAGATAAATTCTACGAAAAAGCTGGTGCATTTGTATTATATCCAACAGTTGACGATAAATATTTTACTCTTGAAGAATTAAAAGAGAATTTAAAAGAAAACCAAACGGATAAAGACGGTAAATTGGTTGTTCTTTATGCAGGAAATAAAGATGCTCAACACTCTTATATTGAAACAGCAAAAGAAAAAGGATACGAAGTATTACTTTTAGACTCTCCAATTATCTCACACTTGATTCAAAAAATTGAAGGAGACAATAAAGATGTAACTTTTGTTCGTGTAGATTCTGACCATATTGATAACTTAATCAAAAAAGACGAAAACACGATTTCTAAGTTATCTGATGAAGAAAAAGAAACACTAAAAACTTCATTAGAAGCATATATTCCAAAAGCATATTCTGTACAATTGGAAGCTATGGACAGTCAAGCTGCTCCATTCATTATTACGCAACCTGAATTTATGCGTAGAATGAAAGAAATGAGTCAGTCTGGTGGTGGTGGAATGTTCGGAATGGGAAATATGCCGGAAATGTACAATTTGGTTGTAAATACAAATTCTGATTTAGCTACAAGTATTTTGAATACTGAAGACAAAACACATCAGGAACATTTAGTAAAACAAGCTTTAGACTTAGCTAAATTATCGCAAAACCTATTAAAAGGAGAAGCTTTAACTGCTTTTGTAAAAAGAAGTTTTGAAATGATTAAATAAGATTTTATAAAAGTCTATCTCTAAAAACCTGCAAGTTATACTTGTAGGTTTTTTTATACTTATACCTAAAAGCATTAAATCTAAATAAACCCCTTCAAAAAATGGGGGATTATCCCCTTTCACAACCAATATTCTTTCTCTAATTTTAATTCCCCATAAAACATAATAAACTGATTATCAATATTTAATTCTAAAAATCATGGACAAAAGAAAATTTACTGAAAACGGAGAAATCTTAACCATTCTAAAAGAATTAAAAGAAGAAATTAAGGATAAAAAATTCTCAGATATTACAGACGCTTATAATTGTCAATATGTGGATTTAGTACAAGAAGGCGGTGGCGTTTTAGGCATTGCATTAGTTGGCTATGTTTATGTTCTGGAACAAATGGGGATTCGGTTTTTAAGTCTGGCAGGAACTTCAGCAGGAAGTATCAACACCATGCTAATGGCTGCGGCCGGTACTTGTGATATTGAAAAATCTGAATGGATATTAGATTGCCTTTGCAACAAAAACTTATATGATTTTGTAGATGGAGATCATGATGCCCGTGAATTTATCGATGCTCTGCTAAGTGATTCCAGTAATTTGAAATTAATATTAAAGGGATCTCAGGTAGTTGATAATTTTAAAGACGATCTTGGTTTAAATCCCGGAAGAAATTTTCACCAATGGATGTCAAATCTTCTTTCGCAAAAAGGAATAAAAAATTATGCAGACCTTAAAGCATTGAGAGCAAAAGGGGTTTCAGATCAAAATCAATTATTTAGAGTCAACAAAGTAAAACAAGGAGACAAAGAGCCATACGACAGACCTGATCATTGGAGCGAGATGGCAATAATAGCGGCAGATATTACAACCGAAAGTAAAATTGTTTTTCCTAAAATGATCGACTTATTTTATTCCAATCCTGATGTTCAAAATCCTGCTGATTTTGTTCGCGCTTCGATGTCAATCCCACTTTTCTTTACCCCTTTTAAAATCCAGAATATTCCAGGAGGAATTGATGCCTGGGAAAAATGGAATGACGCTACAGGATTACGAACCTCAGTCCCTTCAGAAGTAATGTTTATGGATGGAGGTATAATTTCAAATTTTCCCATTGATATTTTTCACGAAAACCTAAACGTTCCTGCCTCTCCTACTTTTGGTATTAAACTGGGATATGATAAAAACGAAATCAATAAAAATGAAAAAATAACCAATGTCGTAAGTTCCATGTTTGACACAGCGAGATACGGTTATGATTCAGAATTTTTGAGAAAGAATCCGGATTTTAAAAACCTGATTGGATACATAGATACAGGAAGTCACAACTGGCTAAACTTCAATCTTACTGATGATGCAAAAATTGATCTCTTTATTCGTGGTGCCCAAAAAGCTGCAGAGTTTTTAAATAAATTTGACTGGGAGAAATATAAAGAAATCAGAAGAGCCAAAAGCCAATACTACAAGTCTGTTTAAAGAAACAGGTCACCTCGAAAAAATAGCCTTCAATAAAAATACGTTTGTAAAATCCTATAAGTCTAGCTTATAGGATTTTTTTATTGCAATTCATTTTTTTTGCTACATTTGAATGCCTTTTATCTAACTTAAACAAATACTACTATGAAAAAAACAATGTTATTATTTCTAACTGTTTGTGCAACAGCACTAACTCATATTTCATGTTCTAACAATGACAATATTACCGAACAAACTGATGTAACTACAGTAGGAGCATCTGTTGCAATTGATGCAGCAAACGAAATGGACGTTAATACAGGGTTGCTCGTAACAAAGCCAACTGCTTCAACAGGAAAAACAACTGAAACTCCAACATCAGGAATTTGCGCCACTATTACGGTTACACCAACTACAGATACTTACCCAAAAGTATTTATTGTTGATTTTGGATCCACTGGTTGCACGACAAACCAACTTACACGAAAAGGAAAATTAAAAATTACACTTTCTGGTCCTGTAACTACCACGGGAAGCAAAATGACTATTGAAAGAATCGATTATTCTATCAATGGATTAAAACTTGAAGGAACTATAGAATACACAAACACTACAACAGTTCCAACAGTACCACAATGGACTAGAAAAGTAACAAACGGAAAATTGACTGATACACAAGGAAGAGTTTTTACAAACTCAGGTATACATACTGTAAAACAAACCGCAGGTGCTGACACTCCTTTTTTATTAGACGATAATGTATATGAAATGATCGATGGAAATCACACCGTAACTTCTGAAAAAGGAGGAACATTAACTTTGACTGTTCTGGAAACATTGATAAAAAAATATTCTTGTACGTTTGTTTCTAAAGGAAAACTAAAAGTCCAGGGAGGTGCCTTAAATGGAGTTATTGATTTTGGAAACAATGATTGTGACAGCAAATACACCTATACTCACGAAAATGGAACCGTATTTAATTTAGGAATGTAAAAGAATTTTCTTCTATAAATAACATAAATCCCAATCTATTTCTAGATTGGGATTTATTTTTTTGCAAAATTTAACAACTACTTCTATACATTCAAACTATTTTCTTTATTTTGCAGCAAAATCTAAAAACCCAATGAAAAAATCAATTATTGCCTTTGTTACGCTCGCAGTATTAGCATCTTGTAACAAAAAAGAATCAACTACTGACAACTTACATATTACCGGAAATATTAAAGGATTAAAAAACGGAACTTTATATATTCAAAGAATTGTTGACACTTCGCTTGTTGCTATTGACAGCATCAAAATAGACGGAAACTCAGCATTTGAAAGCAACATTAAATTAGAATCTCCAGAGATGTTGTATTTGTTTCTAGATCGCGGAGTAACCAATTCATTAGACAATAACATTTTATTTTTTGCAGAACCTGGAAATATCAATATCGATACCAATCTGGATAATTTTATCTATAATGCTAAAATCACCGGATCTAAAAATCAGGAATTATACGAGCAATATCAAAAAATAAATTCTCGTTTTATTGATGAAAATCTCTCAATGGTTGAAGCCAGATTTAAAGCAATAAAAAGACAAGATCAAAAAGCGATTGATAGTCTTAATGCTAAACAAGAATCAAATATCAAAAGAAAATATCTATACGCTACAAACTTTGCCATTAACAACAAAGATCACGAAATTGCACCTTATATTGCTTTAGCAGAGATTTATGATATCAATATCAAATTCCTTGATACCATTCAAAAATCGATGACTCCAAAAGTAGCGCAATCACTTTACGGAAAAAAGTTAACCAAATATATTGCTGATATAAAAAAGGAGCAAAAATAATTTTTTATAATTACGATAAAACAAAAAAAGGATCAAGAACAAAACCTGGGGAGGAATGTCGAAATAAAATTAGAAATTTGCAATCTAAGAATTTGATATGACTCCTATAGATCTTTTAAAATTTATGCTTCCTGATTTTTTAGTAGAACACTTTGAAGTAGTTTCTACCACTAACACAGAGGAAGTATTACATCTTTATTTTGAAGAAAAAATAAAACCTCCACAAGAGTTTAATGCCTTCGAACTTGTTTCTAAGGGCTTTGTGGATGAGATTACTATTCAGGATTTTCCCCTAAGAGGTAAATTTGTGTATTTACATATCAAAAGGCGTCGTTGGACTAATAAAAGCACCGGAGAAATTATCAAAAGAGACTGGACTTTAGTAGCTAAAGGAACACGCATGACCCAAGAGTTTGCGGCTTTTTTAAAAGAAATTAATCGATAACAGCGCTACAGATTGTCATACCATTGGAGGATTCTTTGGAGTCAACGGTAAAAAACTCCAAAGACAGTACAAAAAATACCTGAGTTCCTTTATAAGCTGGGCTCCACGCGAACATGCACACCAATGGATTATTTACCCTGAAAATATGGGTACCCATTTATCTATTGACGAAGTAGCATTGTCCCAGGGTGAACTTTATACTATTTTAACCAATAAGAAATTCAAAGGTAAAAAAGGATCTTTGGTAGCTATTGTTGCCGGAACCAAAGCTGATCAGGTAATAGAGCACCTCTGTAAGATCGATTACAGGAAGAGGTCTTTTGTCAAAGAAATAACACTTGACATGGCAAATTCTATGAAATTAATCTCAAAGAGATGCTTCCCTAAAGCAATACAGGTCACTGACAGATTCCATGTCCAAAAATTAGCTTTGGAAGCATTACAAGAAATTAGAATTAAGCATCGATGGGAAGCGATGGATTCTGAGAATCAATTAATACTACAAGCAAAATCAGAAAACAAACCATACATCCCAGAGCTGTTGC
>NZ_FZNL01000060.1 GCF_900187965.1 Flavobacterium sp. ov086
CCCGTATGGGTAACGAGTATAATAGATAGTGGTATCCTGAGTAGGGCGGGGCACGTGAAACCCTGTCTGAATTTGGCGGGACCATCCGCTAAGGCTAAATACTCCTGAGAGACCGATAGTGAACCAGTACCGTGAGGGAAAGGTGAAAAGAACCGTGAATAACGGAGTGAAATAGATCCTGAAACCATACGCTTACAAGCGGTCGGAGCCCTTTCGTGGGGTGACGGCGTGCCTTTTGCATAATGAGCCTACGAGTTAACGTTGCTGGCAAGGTTAAGTGGTTAAGCCACGGATCCGTAGCGAAAGCGAGTCTGAATAGGGCGCTTTAGTCAGTAGTGTTAGACGCGAAACCGTGTGATCTACCCATGGGCAGGATGAAGCTGTGGTAACACACAGTGGAGGTCCGAACCGGTTGACGTTGAAAAGTCTTCGGATGACCTGTGGGTAGGGGTGAAAGGCCAATCAAACTCGGAAATAGCTCGTACTCCCCGAAATGCATTTAGGTGCAGCGTTAGTTATAAAGTTATATAGAGGTAGAGCTACTGATTGGATGCGGGGGCTTCACCGCCTACCAATTCCTGACAAACTCCGAATGCTATATAATGTTCACTAACAGTGAGGGCTTGGGTGCTAAGGTCCAAGTCCGAGAGGGAAAGAACCCAGACCATCAGCTAAGGTCCCCAAATATACGCTAAGTTGAAAGAACGAGGTTTGTCTGCCCAGACAGCTAGGATGTTGGCTTGGAAGCAGCCATTCATTTAAAGAGTGCGTAACAGCTCACTAGTCGAGCGGACGAGCATGGATAATAATCGGGCATAAGCGTATTACCGAAGCTATGGATTTAGAGTTTACTCTAAGTGGTAGGGGAGCATTCTAACAGGGTTGAAGGTGTGTCGTAAGGCATGCTGGACTGGTTAGAAAAGAAAATGTAGGCATAAGTAACGATAATGCGGGCGAGAAACCCGCACACCGAAAAACTAAGGTTTCCACAGCTATGCTAATCAGCTGTGGGTTAGTCTGGTCCTAAGGCGAACCCGAAAGGGACAGTCGATGGCTAACGGGTTAATATTCCCGTACTACTAATTACTGTGATGGGGTGACGGAGTGATGAAAGCGCCGCGAACTGACGGAATAGTTCGTTGAAGTACCTACCTATAAG
>NZ_FZNL01000019.1 GCF_900187965.1 Flavobacterium sp. ov086
TTCGCCTTTACTTTGGATTAGATAAAAAACTTTAATTTTATTCAAAGGAAAGCAGAGGTGAACTTTAGACTTCGCTAGTTAAGAACCATGCTGTGCATTAGTCCTCTGCCTTCTCCTTGAATCTCGTTGAATTGCTTCAAATAGAATGATAGACATGACGGTCTAATAAAGGCTCTAAAGAAGTTCAACATTTTTATTCATCTTAAATTCAAAGTTATGAAAAAGTATTTATTTTATGTTGGTATCGATGTATCAAAAGCTAAATTAGACATTAATATTCTTGACGCTTTAACTCTTAAATCAGAGCATTTTATCATAGAAAACAATATTAAGAGTATTTCTATTTTTATTAAAAAACTGGATAGAAAAGTTGATAAAGAATGTACTCTTTTTTGTTGCGAGAACACAGGTGTTTATACTAATCATTTATCAAGTGTTATAGTAAAACTTAATTTAGATTTATGGATTGTTCCCGCTATTGAAATAAAAAAATCTAAAGGAATTTCAAGAGGAAAAAATGACAAAACTGATGCTAAAGATATTTCTTATTACAGCTATAGAAACATAGATAAATTAAAACTATTTACTTTATCAAGTAGAGATATTCAGAAATTAAAAATCCTTTACACAGAGAGAGAAAAAATACTAAAAGCCCTATTGCTTATACAAACGACTAAGGAAAGCAAAGCTTTTACTGATAAAATAATTTTCAAAGAAGTATCTCAGGTCAATCAATCGTTAGTCAAATCTATTAAAAATTCAATAAGTAAAATCGAATTAAAAATCAAAGAAGTAATAAAATCAAACGAGCAATTAAGCAAACAAGCTCAACTTATTAAATCAATTCCAGGGTTGGGGGAACAAACTAGTGTGTATTTGATAATTGCTACAAAAGGATTTACGGCATTTAAAAATTGGAGACAATTTGCCTGTTATTCAGGTGTTGCTCCTTTTGAATATAGTTCGGGTTCCAGTGTAAAAGGAAGGACGAGAGTAAATCATATGGCAGATAAAAAAATGAAGTCATTATTGCAAATGTGCGCTATGACAACATTAAAATATGACCCTCAATTAAAAGAATATTACAATAAGAAAAAAGCGGATGGTAAAAACTCAATGTTGGTTTTAAATAATATTAGATGCAAACTTATAAGCAGAGTTTTCGCTGTTATAAATAGAGAAACTCCTTATATCAATACTTATAAATTTGCATCTTGAATTTTAACCTTATTTATTTGTTTTTTATCATAGAATGCATAGCTTGAAACTCTTCGGGGAGCGAGGTTTAATCATTGCTCAAATTATCAGTTTTTTATTCTTTTTTTTTCAATCATTCAGAAACGTCAATACATAATCTCTTATTTCTTCACGTTGCTTATCAGTTGCATTATCGCACATGTCGCCGTGAATAGTGTTAGGCAGCTTTATAATTGTTATTCCATATTTTTTCTGTTCTGCTTCTGTAGGTAAAACACCTGGGTCGGCAGGTTGGTCGCTTGAACGCAATGAATATACTTTTGGATTAGTTGTTCTCGGTAAAGCCATACGCCTATTATCAAACGTAATAATTTTGTAAACAATGCCTGAATATTTTTGAGGGAATAACGCGGTCATATCTCCACCAATTGAGTGCCCTATGAGTGTGATATGCTTAAAGTCTATTTCAGGATTTGATTTTTTTAGTTCGTTTATTACAAACAAAATATTGTCTGCTCCTCGTTCCCAAAATGGTCGCCTTACAATTTGCGGAATTCCTTTTTCAGGAATTAAACTATCTGTAGGACGTTCGTGCTGAATACTTACCACAAAATACCCTTTTGATGCCATAAAGTTGGCGAGGTCCGAATAGTTTAAATAGGGCCTGCCTTCGTTTTGATTATAACCATGGCTAATGAGTACAATTTGCGGATGCTTAGTTTGTGGCTTATAAATCGCAATTGGAATTTCCCTGTTTCTTGATTGGTCTAATAAAGTCAAGGTGTCCAAAGCAACGCTGAGTACCGATTCATTTTCAACTGATTTTGTTAGTGTTGAGCAACTTGTCAGAAGTGCTAATGCCAAAATGTAAATTATTCTATTCATTTTATTGTCTGTTGGGGTATGTCTTTTACCATGATTGCTAACGTTCTGGCGCTTGGCGGGGTTGAGGAATAAAGATGCGAGATTTTTCGGTTAAATACAAATTTTCCAAATATAAAACCAACTTTCCTTTAAGCCAAAAATCCACGCTCCGCAAATGTCTCTGACTTTGCGATCAATCTAAATTATGACGACTTATTCTACATAATAACATTCAACTTTTAGATTTTTACTTTTATTCTTAAGTATACATTTATTGGTTTGGGTTAATTTTGTAATCGTATCACCAACATTACAATTTTCTATTAGTTCATCTGAAGGGTTTATTTGATAACTTTTAAAAGTTGTTAAATCTTTATAAAAAATTAAAACTCCTCCTTTTTGTCGATATTTTTTTATTATAATACCTGTAAAACTAGAATAATAGTCCATTAACCTGTTTTCCTTATATTTTTTATCACCAAAATAACTTGAAACAATACAAAATAATATAAACGTTAAAATAATCGATGTCCCAATATTATTTTTTATTTTTTCTATAATCCACATTGTTGTAAAATTTTATTTAAAATAAGATCTATACCTAACCATCTTACAGTTACAGTTTCACTTTCATTTACAAACTGAAAAACACATTTGAAACACTTTATAAATCTTCAGAAATATGAGATATAACTTCTATATTTACTTCTTGACCATCTTTTAACCTTTCTTTCGTGAATGCCTCAGTAAACTCTGCTGAACCATAAATATTTTGCCCTCTAAGTAGAAATATATATTGCTCAGTAGAGTCAAGTTTAATTTTAACCGAACCCGTAGAATCTGTTGTATATTCTCCAACTTTTTTAAAAGTCTTCATTAAATACCCCATACCCTGCATTCTAACTTCAATAGTATCAAACGCATTAACTCTAGGCTTTTTGGTTTTACTATCAATTGAATTTATTTTTATAGTAATTTGGTTTTCTAAATCATTCTTTTTATTACAACTTGAAATTAAAAAAAACATTATAGAAATACATACTACTATCTTTGTTTTAAGGATATTTGATGGCATAACTTGTTATGTTTATGTGATTCATACTCCAGGGCTATAATAATATCCCGTTAATTTTATACGAAACCAAAAAAAATTGCACAAAGTTCAAAGAGACATTTGCGCAGTTTTTTATGAGAAACACTCTTCGTAGAGCTTTTTTTTTAGTAGTTCCAATAAGTCTCTGGTGATGATGCTGTTGAATTCATTTCTCCATTAATTAGCACTTTCAAAAGTTTAAATGAATGTTGATATATGTCTTTCACATCTTTAATTCCTAAAGATATATTCCATCCAGAATCACTAACCGTCGTTTCAAAATCTTCTTGATTCTTAAATTCTAACATGTTTGTTTCAGAAAGTATTTTCATGGCTCTTTTTCTCATCTCATGTAGATTAGAACCAGTTAAATAATTATCCATTACATCTATTTTTTTAATAATCACATTAATCAATTCAATTAAAATTGCTTTTCTTTCATCTGTTTTTAAAAACTCGTTAAGCCTCATTGACATTCCGCCATAAATCATCGGTAATGACTCCAATGCCAACTCATTTTTATATTCATTAATCCATTCTATTGAATCAAGATTTTGTATTTCTATTTCATTTATCAAACAAAGTTGCATGGCTTCGACAAACCCATCTTTTGCCCAATATCCAATACCTTTAATTTCTATAAAACTACTCGCCATATTTTTGGTTTCATGATCAAATTTCGAAGAGCGAAATTACCAAATTGTTATTCTATCTTTCTGAGGCAAAAACATTTTATCTCCAGCTTTTATATTAAATGCTTCATAAAAAGGTGTCGTATTCATTAAAGGGCCATTAACACGCCAATTTGGTGGAGAATGTGGGTTATTATTAATCCATAGACGCAGGAACTCGTCTTTCATTTTTACTCTCCATATTTTGGCTATAGAAATAAAGAAGCGCTGGTCTGGAGTAAAACCGTCAATTTTTGTATTTCCTTGTCCTTGCTCGGTCATTTTAAAAGCATCATAAGCAACTGCTATTCCGGCAATATCTGCGGTATTTTCGCCAACTGTCATTGCGCCATTAATATGCAGATCGCCCAAAACGGTGTATGTACTGTACAAATTGATAACCTGTTGTATTCTTGCTTTAAACTTGGCATAATCCTCTTTTGTCCACCAGTTTTTTAAGTTTCCATCTTTGTCATATTGAGCGCCCTGATCATCAAAAGTATGGGTTATTTCGTGACCTATAACCATTCCAATACCTCCATAGTTAAGTGCATCATCTGCATTATTATCAAAATATGGGGCTTGTAAAATACCTGCAGGAAAAACAATTTCATTTGCTGTTGGGTTATTATATGCCGTAACTGTCGGAACTGTAGTATACCATTCGGATTTATCAACTGGTTTGCCCAATTTTGCCAAATCAAATTGATATGCAGCTGTAGCCGCCGATACCATATTTTCAAAATAGGTATTCCTCGCTATATGTACATTGCTATAGTCTCTCCATTTATCCGGATATCCTATTTTCTTAGTCATGGCTGCCAATTTTTCTTTAGCTTTTTGTTTCGTACTTTGACTCATCCATTCCAATTTATCAATTCTTGTGGCATAAGCTTTTTGCAGATTATTCACGAGAGTTAACATACGTTTTTTGGCATCTTCAGAAAAATATTTCTTTACATACAATTGACCCAATGCTTCGCCTAAGTATGTGTCAAGAACACTAGCCATTTTTTCGCCACGTGATTTTTGAACAGCCTGACCAGAAAGCACTTTGGTATACTCAAACGAGGCATCGGCAAAAGGCTTACTTAAATCATCTGCATATCTTTCTATAGAATTTGCTTTCAGGTAAATTTTCCAATTAGTAATCGGAATGGTTTTTAAAAGCTTATTAAGAACATCATAATAGGCAGGCTGGCCTACGTTAATAGAATCGGTTTTAGCACCTAACTTATTTAAAAAAGTATTCCAGTCTATGTTTGAATGTCTTTTAACAAGATCCGACACATCTATTTTATTATAATTTGCCTGTACATCACGAAGTTCAACTTTTGTTTTATGAGAAACGGCAAGTTGTTTGTCAATATCGTAAACCAAATTGGCATTCTTTTTAGCCTCTATGGCATTACTGCCTGTTTGCTGAAATAAGGTGGTAAGGTATTTTTTGTACGCTTCCTGTATGGCAACAGTTGATGAATCTGATTTGAAATAGTAGTCCCTGTCAGGCAAACCAATACCCGTTTGATAAATTTGGGCAATGTTCATACTGCTGTTTTTTTCATCGGGTGACACTCCAAAACCTATAATCGAAGAATTGCCCACTTTTTCTTCATTAACCACAAAGTTCATCAAAGACGGTAAATCGCTAATTGCTTCAATTTTTGAAAGTATCGGTTTGATAGGTGTATAACCACGTTTATCAATGGTTACAGTATCCATACCTGATGCATAAAAGTCTCCTACCTTTTGTGCTATACTTCCCGCTGAATTTTTGCTTTGCGAAAGACTGTCCAATATTCCCTGCAGGCGCATTCGTTGCGGATAATTCATAAACATATAGGCCCCAACTCCGGCTTGAGATGCAGGTATTGATACAGAATCATACCATTTGCCATTTACATATTTAAAAAAATCATCACCAGGTCGCAAAGTGGAATCTATTCCGGTGATCGCAATGTTTTTTTTCCCTTCATGTTTTGAGCACGCTGTAAAAGCTAAGAATGCAATGAAGAGCATTAATGAGTTTTTCATAATCTGGACTATTTCTATTAAAATGAACTAAAAAACGTTTGAAGGCAGATATTTTAAAATGTATATATCTGGCATAGCTGATTTTAGCAGAACAATATACGAATTCGGTTTTTAATTCTAAAGTTTATCTACAGCATTGTTATAGTTATGAAAGCGTTTTTTTCAATACTACTTTCACGAAAGATGCGCATCCGATAATACTATAATAATATAACCATAACTGTCGCTTCACTTTGTGTCACACGAAAGGATTCATGCGAGAGCGTGAAAATCTAGAGGAAATTTTTTATCTTTGAAATTCAGGATTTTTTAATCCAAATGGCTTTATCTTTGAGCCTTTAGAAAAATTGATAATCATTATGGAACAGAAAGTACATCAAGGAAGAAACGTTAAACGTTTTAGAGAAATGCTTGGCATCAAACAAGAAGCATTGGCTTATGATCTGGGAAATGACTGGAATCAGAAGAAAATTTCTGTGCTGGAGCAAAAGGATGTAATTGAAGATAGTCTGCTTAAACAAATTTCAGATGCATTGAGAATTCCTGTTGAAGCTTTTCAAAATTTTGATGAAGAACAGGCGGTGAATGTAATTGCAAATACTTTTGGTAATAATGGTATTGGATATCAGAGAAATGATAATCCTACTTTTAATCCTATAGAACAAGTACTAAAGATGCACGAA
Source organism: Flavobacterium sp. ov086 (assembly GCF_900187965.1). GTDB lineage: Bacteria > Bacteroidota > Bacteroidia > Flavobacteriales > Flavobacteriaceae > Flavobacterium. Next base: position 6,543 of record NZ_FZNL01000019.1, read on the forward strand.
GAAAAGATTGCTTTATACGAGCGTATGTTGAAAGAGAAAGATGAAATGATGGCAAGACTTGAAAAATTAATCAATAAATAATTTCGGAATATTTCTTATTCATATTTTGAAATATTAAATTAAGAAATAATCATTTATAAAAAATATCAAAACAAAGCTTCAGAGAAATCTGGAGCTTTATTTATTTTACCCCTCTTTTTCAACATCCTGTTGTATTCACGAGCGAGGGCTCTCTCCAACAGGTTTTTTAAGATTGAACTATACAGATAAAAACCAGGTTAAGGTTGTCTGCATTTTCACAAGAAAAATTAAACCTAAGCCATTTCTATAGATGTCTGTTAGCAGCCAATTTTCTTTTTTAAGTCTTCATTTGTATAAATTTTCAAACTTGCAACATCAAGTTTGTTGTCTTTGCAGTATTTAGGTTCTGGTATATTCCACAATACAATTCTTTTATTTTTACAAAGTATTCTCTTTACACTTTTTTTAATTTTTTCATTTTCATTTAGTAATTCAAAAAAATCAAAATGAAAAACTATATAAAGCCCTAATTTATAATCAATTTTCAAAGTTGTATTATCCGTAAAAAGGTCAAGAACTAAAATATCTTTTTTTAATCCCTGAAGAACCGATTGTTTATTCTTTGAGGTTTTAACTTCTATAACAACTTCGTTATTTTCTATTGTACCAAAATTATGAATTAGAATGTCGGGAGTTTTATTTTTGCCTAAATTTTTAAATTGAAATTCAGATTTCACCGCTTCACCTGAAATTGTCAAATTTTTAAACTCTTCTGATTTACGTCTTAATTGATGATATAATTCGTAACAAAATACACGTTCATTATATTTTGTTCTAGATGTTACTGTTATTTGTTCAATGTATTTTTTTTCAACATTACAAAGACTATCCTTAATTACGTCATGAAATTCGTTATTCATAGAATTTGAGATTTTTGGTTAAATCTGTAACTAACGCTCTAAATAATAAAGCGGGTTTTGGACTAAATTAAACTCATTATTTAGATTTGCAAAATCATCCCAAATACAAAGCCAACTTTAATTTAGTCCAAAACCCGCCATATTGCCAAACGCCGGTTATGCGTACGTTTTTTTTATTTATTCTTTTTCCTTGTCAATTTCTTTTATAATTTCTCTTGCTTGCTTAATAGCGTCTTCATAAGATGTTTGACTGTCTTTGGTAAAATTATCAATACCTGATAAAATAATCTTTGTCTTCTGTTTTAGGATAGTTGCATTTATATCTTCATCTTCTTTTCCACTCAGTAATACATCTACGTATTTTGAAGTGAGTCTTTCGTATGCTTTTTCGACAATTCCTATCTGTGGAACAGTTTGCTGGTAATAAGTCAAAATCTTATTTCTTATGTTTTCATTTTCTATGGTATTTATTTTTCCACTAGATTTAAAGCCTTCATATCGTCCATTATTTACTACTGTATTAATGAAATTTGTCCCTGAGTTAATCTGTTGATGATTCGCTTTAATACTATCTATTTTTTTTGGTGTAAGATGCAAAGCAACTGATATTTGTTGCTGCGTTTTATTTAGTGTGTTTTTTGTGTCTTCCAGGTTTGAAATGTCATTTTGTAAATCTTCTTTCAACCCCATTAAAAACATTTGTGCATCTTTATGCTGATGTCTTTCTTCGCTCCAGGAATGAAGCCAAATTGAAAGTGAAACTGCAAATACAATAATTAAAATTTCAGCAAGTATTTCTTTTGCTTTTTCTTTGAAAGAATGTTTTTCATTGTTCATCTCTGAATATATATTTTTTGTGTGTTTTATTATTTCGTCTTGCATATTTTGGTTTTGTAATTTTAACTCTGGCTATTGGTGGCAGTTTATTTTAGTACACTATTTAATTCAACGACTTCAAAGTCGTCATTATTTTGCAGCAGGTGTTTTAATATAGGAATATGTCCTTGTCCAAATATTAGTATAACGTATTTGTCATTTGCATTTATTTGAGTAATTACATTAGAGTAAATCGCTAAATTCCTCAAATACCAATCAGAAACTGCTTCTGCACCAATATAATTATCTCCTGCACCTATTTTTGCATAATACTTTAAGTACAATGATAAATTTTTCTGCAAAAGTTCCTTTTTGTTTATATATTTTAATATTTCTGTTATTGAATTTCGTTTTACTACATTATCGAATTCAAGTTTTAAGTTGTTTGCAGTAGTACCTAATTCGCTTAATAAATACAACTGATTTTTTTCTTTAGCAGTTACAGAAACTAAACTATCATGTGTCATTCCATAAAAAACATCTACACAATTGATATGTTTTAAATTTAATTTTTTAGCTAATCTAAAACCAATTTGCTCTCGTTCAGAAACGGTTAATTTATACTTATTTTGTAAATACGCATTATACAAACTATCGATTACCTTTTGTTGATTAAATGGTTTTTCTATCATCACTTTATCAGCATTTGTCCGTTTTAAAATTCCAGTCAATTCTTCCAATTCCTGCTGTCTTTTAGGAGCGAGAAAATCATCTGTCTTTAATTCATGCGCATCTAAATGAGGTGTTTCGAAGTGAATTGTCCCGATTAATAAGATTTTGGTTTTTTGTTTAGATTCTTGTGCAAAAGTTGTTGTTACAATCAAAAGCGTAATTAAAAATGTAGAAATTGTTTTAATGAAAGTCATTATTTTTTAGTTTGTTTTTTATTATTGTTGTTTCTCTAAATTGCAACCACCTTATTTATATGTGTGATAAGTATTACACGATCATTTATTTTCAAATATATAATATTTCCAATACAAATTATCATAGGGACTTTTATTAAAAAAAAGAAAAGCATAGAAACAAATAAATGATAAAAGTGATTTTAATCGAAATCTCTTCTATTTTTGCCAAATGTTAGAAATTCTTTACCAAGACGAATATATTATTGCAATTAATAAACCAAGCGGATTGTTGGTTCACAAATCATTTTATGCGCGCGATGCAAAAGTGTATGCTATTCAGGAATTAAGAAATCAAATAGGGCAACACGTTTATCCTATTCATAGGTTAGACCGCAAAACATCCGGTGTCTTATTATTTGCGTTGAATACAACCGTTCTGAAAATTATGAATGATCGTTTTGCCACACGCGAAGTCGAAAAAAAATATCTAGCAATTTTACGTGGTTGGTCACCAGAAGAACTCACGATTGATTATGATTTAACCAATGATGATGACGTTACACAAAATGCAATAACATACTTTCACCGTTTGCAAAATGCCGAAGTTGAGTTAGAATTTAATAATAAACCAACATCACGATACTGTTTGGTCGAAGCGATTCCTGAAACTGGACGTATGCATCAATTACGAAAACACTTCAAACATATTTTTCATCCCATTTTAGGAAGTCGGCCACATGGTTGTAACAAACAAAATAAATTATGGTTGGAGAATTATGACCTCAAAGGAATGATGCTTCATGCACATCAGTTAGTTTTTAATCATCCAATAAAAAATGAACAACTAATTCTGAATGCAAAGATTAATGAAGAGTTTAGCAGAGTAGGTAATATTCTTAATCTGGATTTGAGTAAGTATAAATAGAATAGTAATTTATAAATATTGTTTGTTGTCTTAGTATTTTTAATCCTTTGTCGCTTCACTTTGTGTCACACAAAAGTATTCGAGCTGCAACGTGGGATTATTTGTTATTTTACTAATTCTAACAACTTGTTGGTGTATAAAATACAATGTATTTTTCAATTACTTTATTTGTTTGGCTATTTTTAGCCTTAATTTTGTAAACATATTTGGTTAGAAAAAATGTAATGAGTGATTTGTCAACCGATTCAACATTCTTGATTTCATTTGACCATTCAGGTCCGCAATGTTTTTCTACAGCGAGTTTTAATTCTTCAATAGTAAAGTTTATTGGATAGTCTGTCTTTGATTCAATGTATACAAACTTCATGTCTTCTCTGTCAATTTTAAGCTTGCTCCATTTTGAAGCATAACCTTTCCAGTCTTCCAAAACACATAATGACTCTTCAACATCTTGATGTGTATTCATTCCTATTTTTATTTCATATTGCCCATATAATTCTATTTCATCAAATGCACTTTCTTGAATTTTAAATGGTTGGTCAAGCATATAACCTGGATCAAGGGTAAAAAAAACTGTATCTTGTTTAGTTTCATAAATTCTATCATTTGGATGTTCATCTCCCCAACTCAAATCATAATCTTTCATAGAAATAGTTAAATCAGAGAATTTAATTTTCATATCATCCTTTGAATTACCTGCAATTTCTTTTTTTGTAGATGCTAAGTTTTCTTCTTGTCCGATTGAAACTTCTTTATCATTTAAATTTTTATTTATTGATTTTGTTGCTTTCTCACTAGAAAATAACAGAAAACATAACATTAATATTTTAAGCGTAATTTTCATAATCGTTCTAATATTGAGGGCGTGAATTAATTAAAAGGAATAAAACTAAGTATAAAAACTTGAAAGAATTTTATCAGATTTAGAATTTCGAAGAAATAAAAAAATAAAAAAGTCAGACACATTTGTATATTACTTCATGAGAGTTCTTTGAAGAGCATGTTCGTTTTACATAGTGTTTTCAAATGATATTGCCTCTCCAAATGAAATTTCTTTCGTTTCAAAAATGTCTTCTATAGTAACAATGCTTCTAATTCTTTTAATAACTTCTTCTGTCTTTTCACTTTCTATATTGTTAGGTAAAATTTCAGCGTAATAGTCAATTTCGTTATACCATTCATACACTAATTGCTGTTCTTTTAAACTTGTAAGTTTGCTAAAAAGCTGATGATAACTTTCACTCATAAGATTTGAAAGCAGTTTTTTAATTCCGTCTTTTTTAGCAGTTTCAATATCATTGTAAAGTTGCTTTATTGATCCTTTCATTCCCGGGCAAAGATTTGTAAAGTCCCAATCATTTTTTTTTATTTCAGCTATTTCGCTGTCACTCCAAAATGTTTTATTGAGTTCATTGATATAAAAATTATCATTAGCCTTCTCAATTATGGAATAAAAAGGGAATGGAAAAAGCTTTGATAATTCCCATACTTGTCTATCAGTTGCGCTTCCAGGTAACCAAAATTCAGTTTTGAAGTCTAATTGAAATTCCTGTTCAAAAAAAGCAGATACCTTTTCAATTAATTCAACATCTTTATCATAATTATTATTTGAAAAAACATAATCTTTAATAATAGGATTGATATTTCTCAAAAAATCAACGGTCAGTTTTTCGACTAATTTTTCAGCCTCAGAAACAGACGGAAATTTGTCAATTATTTCTCCAAATCCAGCATATTTGTATGCATCTCCGTCCCAAAATAAATATGATTTCCGTATTATTATTTCCATAATTTAGTCCTTTAAGCACAGGTAAAATTGTCGCAGCCTTTTCTTCAAGCGAATGTAAAAAATGTTCTTTTTTTAATCTAGTTAATATGAAACAATACCAAATTTGTTAATCAAAAATCTATCTTTTACATGTTTAATTTAAATCCCATTTGTTAAGTTCATCTTCATTAAATAATACTTTGTAATCGGGATTTTTTATATAATTCTTTTGTTTCGTTTCGTAGATTTCTCCTTCATCTTTTATCCAGGAAATTTGACGATCCTTAATATATTGAAACTTTTTTTCTTCACTATTTTCTTCATTTCTCCACGTTTTCAAATACCCCTCGCGTGTATAGTTTTCGCAACATTCACATTCATCCAAATAAACGGCTTTATAACCGCAGATTTCGCAAAACTCTACATTTTCAAATTTTGTTACATAACTATTAGCCAATCTGAAGAAGTTTTTTGAAAGATAACTAAGGAAATTTCCAAATCCAATTGCGTTTTTTGAAATATACAATTTGCCATATATTAAATCCTCATTTTCGGCTGTATCTTTTTTGAATTCAATTATTAAGATTCTGTACTTCCCATTAAAATCCAGATCTTCAAAAGATCTGTCTGTTATAGTGTTCCAATAATAATAAAAATCGTTATAGCAAAAACCTTCACTATCAATTGTAATTTTTCCTCTTTTTTCTAAATAATGCTTTCTGCAATCTATATAATCCCATCCTGAATAACTTCTCATTTCTCCATTTTCTCCGCAAGTCTCACAAACGGTTTGAGAACGATATCCGTAATCCCGAATAATTTCACGAAGATGATCTTCATTAGAAGCATAAAATTCTAAAGATGCATATTTCGATTTAATACAGTAAACTCTTTTATCCCATCCATTATCATGTAATTTCTGTATCAGTTTGATTGTTAACGGATACCAAGCTTTTGAAATTTGCAGTCCAATACCATTTAAATCTGCTAGTTTTCTTAAATCAAATGCGTTTATATCATCATTAATTATAAAGTCATCTAAGCTTTCGCAATTCTTATTTACGAAATCTGCATCTTTATAAAAATCTTCTTTTTGACTCTTTTCTTTATAATAAATTTGATATGGCAAACGATCAATTTCAGCCGTATTATTCTCCGTTATCGGATAAAAATCATCCATCAAATTTTCATCTTCCTCTTTGTGCTCATTTTTAGACATTTCTTTGCTAACCGCTATTGCAATGAATATAAACGATATTATTATTAAAATTATAAACACCATATTTTTAATGCCTTTTTACCTATATAAAGAATTAGTAATACTCAATTTGATATTCTTTAATGTCTTTTTCATATTCACCTTCAAAATTTGACTCTGCAATTTCAGAAACCTTATTCCCAAAATCGTCATAAAGAATTTCTTTTATTTCTTCACCCTCATTTCGATTTTCAACATAACTGATTAAAGTTCCTTCGCTGTTATAATTAAATTTCTCAATTACTTTATTGAAACCACTGTCTGTTGATTTTTCTATAATTACTCCTTTTTCATCCAGAACATAGTCGTACAAACAACAAAGCTCATCGTCCCAATCTGTTTTTATTTCGAAAGAGTGATACTTGATCAACAAGTTATTTTCATTATAATAATTATAGACTCCACCTCTAAACACTAATTTATCTTCTACACTTTCTCTATCATAATGATACATTTCTTCTGATATTGTATTTCCAAATTGATCGTATTCAAAAACGGTCTCCTCTACTAAAAAGTACATAGAGATTTTGGTATCTACCTTGTTTCCGTCTATATCAAAACCGAAGACTTTCATCATTTCAAAAAACTCTTTATATCCTTCAGATTCGTCTGCGCCAATAAAATCATGATGTGGTATCTCAAAATAGATTGTTCTTAGAGGCTTTTTAGCATCATTATATCTGGTAACGTAAAGCGAGAGCAAAATACCCGAAGAATTAAAAAACTTTCTGTACTCGTAATCTTCAACATATCTGTATTCTATACTATTTTCGATATTGTTTTCTGAATCAAACTTCTTCATAGACAGAAGCCGTTTATCCGCTTCATATTGATAATAATACGATTCAAAACCGAACTCTTCTTTTTCTATTTCATTATTTTCATTATACCATTTTTCCTCTCTTCTACATAATATTCCTTTGCTATTAAATCGTTCCATCAAGCTGTATTGATTTTCATACTTGTAAACTGCCACAGATTCCACTATTCCTTCTTCATATTCTTCAACTCTTACTATTTTACCTTCTGTATTATAGTATTCAATTCGTTGAACAATAGCATTTTTGATTGTTTTGCGGCTTTTAATTTTTACAGACATAATTTTCAAACATATTAAAAGTATGAAGATAGAAAATATATACACTTTTTATAAAAAAATTGAAGGCAAAAACTCGTTCTCCAAGGTATTGTCGCAAATGTTTTTTGGCTTTAAAACTAATTTTCTTAGAATGTAAAATGTGGTTTTTTAAATGTGATAAACTCAAAACAACATTAATCACCAACTGACCATAAAAAACAGAAAAATTGCAAAAAGTTAGAGACATTTTGCAATTTTCATTAGAAATCTTTGCGTAGCAAAATATCAATTTACTTTTTGCTTCTTCTTTTTTATTGTTTTAAAAATTGTTAAAACCTTTTTTAAATCTGCTGTTGAAGCTGCGCCGGCAAAAGCATGAATGTATTCGTTCCAACCTTCTCCACTTCCGCTTTTGACTATTGTTTGTATCGAAAATTTCCCTTTGCAATTATAACTTGTCCAATCTGCATTTTTATTTAGTATTTTACTTTTAATTTTTGCCGTTTTACAACTATCACTGCTTACTTCAAACTGACTGGGATGATTGCCAAAATACAAACCGCCTGAAAAAGTAGCTTTTGCAGTAGTGTCTGCCGAATAGAAATAATAAACTGAAAAGTCAGGTCCTCTATTTTCTTTAATTGTATACTTTTTGGGAATGGAGATATAATAATTACTGTCTCCTATTTGCTTTTCTGTCAATTGTTTTAAATAAGGATCTTCTTCTTGAATTTTTTCTGATTTTTTATCTGAACAGCCAAAAGCTACCACAACTAAAAACAGTAGAAAAAACGGAGTTCTAAGATTCATGCTTACATTCATATACTTACAATTTAAAATTAATTACTGTAGAAACAATTCTAAAACTCTCCAAGATATTCTGCTGAACGCTATCTAAATGTCTTTCACTTTAAAACTAGTTTTCTTAGAATGTGAATATTACTTTCTTAAATGTAATAAATTCGAAACAATATTAATTCAAACCTAACCGAAAAAAAGTCAGAAGACTTTATTAGATTTATATTTTCTAAATAAACAAAAAATTGATGCAACATTAAAGCCACTTACATAGCGATTGCGGGAATACTTCGTGAGACCATACTCATCATTATTACTAATAGAATCATTAACTTATACATCATTAAATGCTAAAAATTTATTATAAAATATGTGCAGACACTATTTTTAAATCTCAAAATACAAATAACGGGGACTGGAAGTTTGTCAGCATTACGTTCTTATCTGGATTCTTAAGCTTAATACTAATTTCTTTAACTATTATTATTACAAAAATAATCCCAGAGCATACATATTTTTCGATATATCCTGAAAACTATACTATGAAAAGTTTGGATATTAAATTGGAATCTATTGTAGTTTATTTCATTCCTTCTGTCATTATAAATTATTTTTTAATAATCTATAACAAAAAACATGAAAAATTATTAGTGATGTATAAACCTCAAAATGGAAGTTATATGATAAGATTTATGATTTTTAGCTTAGTGTTTTTCTTAGTAACTGTTTTTATAATGTGATTTTTTTATAATTGGATCAAACCTAAATGATCAGATTATCCAAAAACGATAACAATATAATTATGATTTTATTAAAAGCCTATCAGTACTTTTTTTATAAATTGTACCGATTTTATGAAACGCCACTATATTCTAAATGGTGGAGGTTAAGGAAAATACACTAACAAATACATTTGAATTTATAACCTACATTGGAGGTGATGGATACACCGCACCAATAATAGCAAAAAGTGACGGAATAAATACTCCGATTTATTTATATTTACACAGAGATTATCAAGGGACAATTCTAGCAGTTACGGATGCCAATGGTGCATTAGTCGAAAAACGTTTGTTTGATGCCTGGGGAACCATTATAAAAGTACAAGACGGAGCTGGTAATACACTAGCCGGATTAACGGTATTAGACAGAGGATATACAGGACATGAACATTTGCAAAGTGTAGGTTTAATCAATATGAATGCAAGGCTTTATGACCCAATACTTCATAGATTTTTACAGGTAGATAATTACATACAAGATCCTACCAGTACTCAGAACTACAACCAGTATGGTTATGTCTTAAATAATCCATTATTATATAGTGATCCAAGTGGAAACACTTATCAGGATGGTAAAGATTGTGCAAACTGCGGATCATCTAATGAACTAAGTAATGGACAACAAACGTTAATAGGTGGTCTTATCTCGACTGTAGTAACCAATTGGGATGAATGGGGAATTAAAGATTGGGCAAACAAAAATATTAATGGTGATAAATTCAGTAAATGGTGGAAAAAGAAAGTAAGTTTTAATAATATGTTTGGAGGTGGAGGCAGTAATAAAAATTCTACACCTGCACCTGCACCAAATAGAAGTAGTTATGTAAGCTTAAATAATTCTTCATCTAATGGAATTGATTTACTTGGTGTATATCAATGGTACAATAGGAATACAACATTAAATTTTAAAGCTGATATTGGATTTGATTTCTTAAAATTTAAAGGATATCATTATGGTGTTCCTGAATTTGAAACGAGTTTTTTAGATAGTACTAATGCAGCAGCTACACCTGGACCTTTCGTTCTTTACCCAACTGGTGGTTCTAGTTTACCTGGTCTTTCAACTCATGAGCCTGGACATGTATTACAATATCGTAAATTAGGCCCTATTTTGTATTATGCAGCAATAGTAATACCAAGTATGTTACATGTGAATGATCCAACGACAAATGACCATTACCATGAAAAATCTGCCAATACTTTGTGGTATCTTTACACAGGCGAACATCATAAATCAAACCCAAGATATTTTTTTGACAAATGAAGAAACTAAAATATATATTTTTAACGCTAACTTTTATAATTCTAAGCTGTAATTATAAAAAAGACAAACTAAAAATTAAGAATAACTCTACAAAAGACATCTATTACCATATAATTCTCAAATACAGAGATGAGAATACATATTATGGACCAGCTGTTGGCGGTAAAATAAAACCTAATACTTATGATTCTCCAGGTATAAGAGGTACAATTTTACATGAAATGAATAAAAATTCTTATGATAAAACTTTGTATATTGTATATTTTAATGTTAAAGATAGGGACTACGTCTATAAAAACGAAAATACTATAATATTTAATAAAAACTTCTATGTTGATAAATATTTAATCAGAGAATTGGATAGTATGGACTGGATTATAAATTATCCTCGTGTTAATATCATTAAAAACAAATAAAAACACTTTAAAAGCTTTTAATCTTTTACTCCGCTCTCATAAGAATTCCTTATAAGAGCTGCACAAATGTCTAAATCTTTGCTCAATTCCAAACCATAAAAAAAGCCTTTCAAATGAATTTCTTCATAGAAAGGCTTTCTTGGGTATATAACTAATTCAACTATACTTCTGTAATTTCGAGAACGACGCTAGTTTCTACTTTAGACGAAGAAACTCGTAAACCAACATTCATTAGATAATCTCCGGTGAAGGATTCGCCGGATTCTTCGAGGGTTTTCTTTGCTTCGGGCATTCCGTTTATTTCTTCGACTTTGTAGGTTTTATTAGGATCTAAACCTTGAAAACGAACCGAATTATATTGCGGATCATAAAGCGGATGAAGTGTATAAGAGAACAATACAGCCTTACTTTTTGCCTCATTTACATACATTAATACAGCGCGACTTTCGTCATAAGGCGAGATCATTCGGTACATATCTCCGTGCCAGATTACGGGACTCAATCGCTTGTAATTGGCAACTGCATCCTGGCAATATTTTAGTTCTTTTTCTTTCAGTTCTTTTACATTAATATCAAAGCCTAATTTTCCCATCATCGCTACATCGGTTTTGAATTTGATCGACTGATTTCCCCATGATGTTACGTGATTGCAAATCGCAAAAGCCGGAAAAAACTGCGAATATCCCCATTGTATAAATACTCTATTAAAAGGATCTGTATTGTCACTTGCCCAGAATTCTGTAAAATATTTAAGGAAACCATAATCCGTTCTTCCTCCTCCACCTGCGCAAAGCATCATTGGTAAATTTGGATATTTGGTTTTAATTCGGTCCAGAACTTTATACAAACCGTTGGTATATTCAATGAATAAATGCGATTGCTGATTCTTCAAATAAGCCGAATAAGCATTGGTCATCATTCGGTTGCAATCCCATTTGAAAAACGCAACACCCGAATTTGTCTGCATAATATCGTCTACGGTTTTGAACACAAAATCCTGCACTTGTGGATTGCATAAGTCCAAAACCAATTGGGTACGATAATAACTCTCTGGTCTGTTTGGTAATTTCAAAACCCAATCCGGATGTTTTTCATACAATTGACTTTTAGGATTTACCATTTCCGGTTCAATCCAGATTCCGAATTTAACGCCTGTTTTTTCAGCTTCCTGCATTAGGAAACCCAAACCGTTTGGCAATTTCGTTTTAGTAGCCTGCCAATCTCCAAGACCGGATTTGTCGCCGCTTCTTGGATATTTGTTTCCAAACCAACCATCATCTAATAAAAACATGTCAACTCCCAATGTTTTTGCATCTGCAAACATGTCCGTCAATTTCTTTTCATCAAAATTGAAAAATGTAGTTTCCCAATTGTTTAATAAGGTCAAACGTGCTTTTTCTCCATCTTTAACACCGTATTTCCTCGCCCAAGTATGTAAGTTTCTACTCGCCTGCCCTTTTCCCTGATTTGAAAAAGTATAAATAAAAGACGGTGTTGTAAATATTTTTCCTGGTTCAAGACTATATTCTGAAGCAAATGGATTGATTCCTGAACTTATTCGGAGTGAATTTTTATTGTCTAATTCAAAAGCAAACTTAAAGTTTCCGGACCATGCAATTGTTCCCGCCACAAGTTCTCCCGAATTTTCATTGGCTTTTTCATTCAATGCTAAAAAGAAAACCGGCGTTTGGTACATATCCGTTCGAACTCCCAATTTTGAGTCTATTACTTTTGTTCCGCTGGTCAATTCGCTTTCCTGCATTCGAACTTCCTTTGCCCAATCTCCGTGAAATTGTGTCAACCAATAATGATCAGCATCAAAATGCAGCATTGACGACGCATAATTGTACAACATAACCGGCTTCTTTTCGTGATGCACAATTTCTGTCCATTGTTCAATCACATTTTCATTGTAAAAAGCTTTATAATGAAGCGTAACTTCAACGGGATATACCGGATCTTTTAGTTTTATAATAGTTTCAGTCGTATTAGCATCAATTTTTTCCATTTGATGACTTACATAATTTAATTCCAAAGACGGATTTCCATCATTGTGAGTCATTCGAATCGCCGATTCAAACAAATTTTCGGTTCCGTATGTTGGATATGCCTGATGCCTTAAATTAACTAATGGATTTCCGTCGTTTATAACAAATGATTTTGTGTTTTCTTTCGAAAGTAGACTATATCCTGAAGCATTTTCCAGTTTTTTTCCTAAATACGATTGATAAAGCAAGCCATTCTTAGCTGCTTTTAGAATCAAAGCGCTACTTTGAGTTTCAATCTTAATTTCTCCATCTTGTGCATTAGCTTTACAAAACAAGGTTGTAAGCGCTAACAGAAATATTATTCTTTTCATAAAAATTAGTTAGTAATAGTAAAGTGGTTGTTTCGTATTTGTAGTTTGTAAAATTTCTTTGGTATTAAAAAATCTTTTCTAAGTTAGAAATAGCTGATTTCCGTTTATCTAATTTAAAATTGGGGCTTACAATTGTATTTTAATATCTTTTGCCTAACGTTTAACAATCAATCCGCGACGATGAAAGTTAAGATTCGTACAAAATAATTTGAGCTATTATATTGTAGAATTCATAATAAAATGCAGAATATTTTCTATTTCTACTGTTTACTTATGAAAAATGAAATCCAAAAATATGACAATCCAATTTTTATTCATACCAGTCCCTACCGGTTTATTTTTTTATACTTTGAAAAAACACTAATTATTACAATCATAATTTGCGTTTAAAACAATGTAGAAATACCAAAATGAAGATCCCCTTTTTATACACTTTTAAAAGCAATTGATCAAAAAACGGAACCGAAAAAAGCAATAAAAATATTCGGTTAAAACAAAATCTTCAATGTCATTTTCTGTATTTCAAAATCAGTTATTAGGAGTTTATAAAGATTCAAAAATAAAAGAAAAATTATTTGGGCTCGTCCTTAATAAAAGCTATTGCATAAAAAGTTTGAAAGACATTAAAAAAATAAAAACTTCGTAGTATTTAATAAATTAAAAACGCAAAAAAAGAATATCAATAAATCATTAAAAAAAAGCATTTCTAAAAATGTTTAAATGGCATTTTTACCTCATCATTTTAATTCGGAAATATTCTGAAAAATACTATTCAAAAATTAGGGTAATTAATCTCCACAGAAAATAATCTCCAAAATTTTATCCAATCTTAAATTGGTTATAAAAAACCCTACCAGTGAATGTTATTTTAATATTTAATCAAAAAAAATCGTCCTTTCAGAAAATAATAAAGGTGTTTTTTACACTTTATTCGATGAAATACAATTTAATTCTCAATATGTATATCTCAAAAAGTTGTATGTAAAAATCGTTTTCGTGATTAGTATATTTATCAAAATAACTGTGTTTCTTATGATTTTGATATTTTATTATCTAAAAAACCAAAAACGGAGTTAAACCGAAGTTAATTTAAGCAAGCTTACTCTTACAGATCAATATCATTTCGTGACTGGTATGGTTTTTAAATTCAAATTCCCGGAAATGAAAACAAAATTTCTGCAAAAATTAATTTTGATACTATATTATCCACTTGTAAAATTTTAAAAAATCACTCTTTTTTAATCAAAAAAATAAAGGCAAAAATTCACGAAATACTATTCTGAGTTCTATTAAGCAATAAATCTGATCTTTTTGTCTCTTCAATTTACATTTAGATGTTTTTAATTACTCCAAAAATATCAGAAAAATACAATCTTATAGTCAGTTTTACAATATGTAAATTATATTCATATATTATCCACTTTATTTTTAATATTAATTTATTTTAGGCTAATTTTTTAAACATATCTCAAAAAACTGGTAGGCACTGGTATGGGACTAGTATAGAACATTTATACTTTTGAATCTCACATTTATCTCTTCTTCATAAACGATCTGCAAGTACTCCATGCATTTCTATTTGCTTTCTCTAAATGAGGGCGAGGGATAAAATGGGAGAAACTAGAGAATAAATTACTAACCAAAAACCATTATTTAGAAAATGAAATTATTAACCAAAGACAAACCAATAACCGATTGGCTTAATGCCGAAATCTGGAATGTTACCAAATTAACATCCGGACTTCTATTGGCTATGACCTTACAAGTTTCTGCCGCGACAGAAACTAAAGACAGCAAATTTTTCTTGAAGTTAAGTAACACTCCTATCACGGGGAGCAATGTAACAAGTACAAATTTGTCTATAACTGAGCTTACAAAAACAACAGGTGCAAGTATTTTATTTGCAGAGCAAAAAACGATTAAAGGTAAAGTAACGGGAACTAAAGGAGAACCGCTTCCTGGGGTGAATATCGTTATCAAAGGAACAAAAGTTGGCGTTACTACTGACTTCGATGGTAATTTTACAATCGACGTTCCAGACGGAAATAGTATTCTTGTTGTTTCATTTACAGGTTTTGTAACTAAGGAGGTTTCGGCTGCTAATGCGTCAGTTATTCAGCTTGAAGAACAAAATCAAACCTTAAACGAAGTTGTTGTTGTAGGATATGGTACTCAGAAAAAAGGTTCTACAACAGGAGCAATTGCGTCTGTTAAAGGTACTGTGCTAACAACGAATGCTTCTGCAAACGTTTCAAACGCTATTGCCGGGCGTATGTCTGGGGTAATTGCCAATAACCGTTCCGGAAGACCTGGTGATGATAGCTCGAGCCTTTTAATTAGGGGATTTAACTCTTTTGGAGGCGGCACAAGTCCTCTTGTAGTTGTAGATGGTATTCCGGATCGTGATTTAAACAGGATCAATCCCGATGATATTGAATCGGTTACGGTTTTGAAAGATGCATCGGCGGCAATTTATGGGGTTCGATCTGCAAATGGAGTAATCTTGGTTACTACCAAAAGAGGAAAAGTTGGTAAGCCAACAATCAAAGTTGATGGATCTTACGGAATTCAGCAATTAACAAGAATGGACGAAAAAGTCAATTCATGGCAATACATGACGTATTACAATGAACTAAATGCCCACAAAGGAATGTCGCTTCCATACACTCAGTCTGATATTGATAAATACAAAGCCGGAAATGACCCTAATTACACCAGTACAAACTGGCTTAAAGAAGTCTATAGAAAAGATGCACCGCAATCTACTGTTTCTATGTCGGTAAATGGTGGTACTGAACAAGTGAAATATTTCTTTTCAGGTCAGTATTTAAATCAGGAAAGTAATCTTAGAAATAGCGATGAACGATACAGGCAGTTCAATCTTAGATCGAATATTGATGTTAATATTTCGTCTAATTTCAAAGTAAACCTTGATATTGGTGTTCGCAGAGAAGACAGGGATTACCCGGCAGTAAGTATAACCAGTATTATGCATGAAACGGTGAGTATGTATCCTTTTATTCCGGCATATTGGAAAAATGGTTCTCCATCTTCAGGAATTGCAAACGGAAGAAACCCTATTTTAATGTCTTCTTCGGCTGCTGGTTATGACAAGGTTTTGAACTTAATCGTAAATCCAAAAATAGGATTCGAACTAAAATTACCAAAAATTACGCAAGGCTTGTCTTTAAGCGGATACGGTGCATTTGATTATAATGTTCGCAGTGAAAAGAAATTCACTAAACCATGGGATGCTTATTCTTATGATAAAGTAAATGACAGTTATAATAACGTAAAAAACAGTACAAGTATAACAAGTGTTTTGCAAAACGAGCAAATTACCAATCAAAATACGTACTTCTTAAAATTAGCTTACGATCGTAAATTTAACAAACATTCCTTTAATGCTTTTGTTGGTTATGAACAAACTACAACAGACAAAACAGAAACGATTGCTTATAGAAGAGATTTACTGAGCGATAAATTAGATCAGATTTTTACCGGAAGCACTAAAGGGCAAAATGCAAGTGGCAGCGCTTATCAGGACGGAAGAGAAAGTTACTTAGGAAGAGTCGCTTACAACTTTGATAACAAATATTTTGCTGAAGTTTCTGCTCGCTACAACGGATCATTCAATTTTCCTTCTGCTACGCGTTGGGGGTTATTTCCTTCAATATCCGGAGGTTGGAAAATATCTGAGGAAAACTTTTTCAAAAATAACATCAAAGCAATTGATCAGCTTAAAATAAGAGCTTCATGGGGGAAAATGGGGAATGATGACATGAGAGAAACAATCGACGGAAAGATAATTCTAAACCAATACCTTTTCCTTACAAGATACCAATTAATGACAGATCAACAGCTTTACAGCTATTTTGGTTCAGATTACATATTAAACAACAGTATTTATCTTTCTGCTTCTCCAAACCCTAATATTACCTGGGAAATTCAGGATTCTAAAAATATAGGATTTGATTTTGCATTTCTAAACAACAAATTGACAGCAACTTTTGACTATTTCAGTAATAAAAGATCTGATATTTTAACGGCAAGAAATGCATCTGTGCCTTTATATACAGGATTAGCGCTTCCTAAAGAAAATATTGGTGAAACGGTTAACAGAGGTACTGACTGGTCTGTAAATTATGCTGATATGACACATCAATTTAAATACAGCATTGGTTTTAATCTTACCTACGCTCAAAGTAAAGTTTTGTTTCGTGACGAAGCTCCTAATATTCCTCAATGGCAAAAATCAACCGGAAAAGCTATCGATTCCTGGTTAGTGTATCAAACAAATGGTATTTACCGTACACAGGCAGATGTTGATAATTCGGCTCATTTTGAAGGAGCAAAACCTGGAGATTTATGGGTAAAAGATACAGACGGTGATGGTAGTATAACTACTAATGATCAGGTTAGAATTCCAGAATCGGTTACGCCAAAAATTGCTTACGGTATTCCGATAAGAGCCGAGTACAGAGGATTCTCTATCGACATGCTTTGGACAGGACAATCAAAAGCAAAACAAATGATTCTTCCGCAAGCACAAGGAGCAATTGTAGCACCACCAACATGGTTGTACAACGACAGATATACTGCAGATAATCCTAATTCTAAATATCCTGTAGCATTCAATGATTCAGATAATAGAAACAATATTCCGGCTGACTTCTGGTTAAGAGACGCTTCTTTCTTTAGATTAAAATCATTGGAAGTATCTTATGTTTTACCTGAAGAATCACTTTCAAGATTTGGAGTATCAAACGTGAGGTTTTATGCCGGAGGAACAAACTTATTCTCTATCGACCACATGAAAAAGTACAACCTTGATCCTGAAACAGACAATAAAACAGGAGTAAATTATCCGCAAACTCGTATTTACAGAATAGGTGTAAGTATTCAATTATAATATCTTAACAAAAAAACAAAGATCAGGTTATGAAAAATCATAGAAACAATAAACTAATAAAAAAGATGGCATTCCTCCTTGCCTCTTTCATCACAATTATATCTTTTACTTCCTGTAGCGAAGATCCTCTGGACAAAGTTCCTTTGGATTCTTATACAGATGCATCAGTATGGACCGACTTGAAACTTGCTGAAGCTTTCGCAAATAATCTTTATACCGTATTACCCAGCACACAGCACAACTGGAATGACAGAACAAATAGAAGCTGGATCTTGTCTACGGCATGCGATGAAGCTTTTAATAATTTTAATGATTATGATATTTGGAACCTAAATTCAGGAGCTTTAACTCCGGACAATGCAGGAAATTTTGATGTCTGGAAACCTACTTATGCTACGATTCAAAATTGCAATATATTTTTATCCAGAATCGACGGAGTTCCGGGAGATGAAGCCACCCGCAGCAGATTAAAAGGCGAAGTGACATTTTTAAGAGCTTATGCTTATTTTAAATTAACAAGCGATTACGGAGGAGTTCCTTTAATTACTACACCGTTTGACCTGAACAGTAATTTTAAAGTGGATCGTAGCACGTATGATCAATGTGTTGATTTTATCGTAACAGAATTAGACAAATCAGCTGAGTTATTACCACTAACAACTTCCAGCCTTGGAAGAATTACAAAAGGTGCTGCGCTTGCCATCAAATCAAGAGTATTGCTTTATGCAGCAAGTCCACAATGGAATACTTCTAATGATATCAATAAATGGAAAAAAGCTTCTGATGCTGCAAAAGCCGTTATTGATTTGAATATTTATCAGCTTTATGATAAAAAATATGAAGATCTTTTTACGACTAATAATTCAGAAATTATTTGTTCCAGATTGTCCAGTAAAGATCCGCAATGGAGTGCTTTTAATGGTGTAGAAATGTTCAATTCGCCAAGCGGTTTTCACGGTTGGGCAAATTTTGCGCCAAGTCAAAGTCACATCGATGCTTACGGAACGGCAGACGGAAAAGATATTACAGATCCATCATCTGGATATAATCCTAAAAAACCATATGTAAACAGAGATCCACGTTTTTACAAAAATATAGTATACGACGGGCGTGCTTACGGAAAACCTGAGTTTTGCCAGGATCGTTATGATGCAGGAAGTTCCAATAAAGCTGAGTTTTATGAAGGCGGATTAGATTCTCCACAAGGATGGGATACGTGGAATGCCAGTAAAACACGTTACACTTTCCGTAAATATTGTGATACAACCTACAATTACAACAGCGAAACGCAAACCAATAAAGCATGGATTATTTCTCGCTTGGGCGAAATTTATCTTAACTATGCCGAAGCACAATTTAAACTTGGTAATGAAGGTACAGCAATTCAATATTTGAATTTAATCAGACAACGTGCAGGAATAACAGTTCCGTTAGCAGGTTTGACAGGAACTGCATTAGAAAATAAAATCCGTAATGAAAGACAAGTTGAATTATGTCTGGAAGGATTCCGTTATTACGATGTACGCCGTTGGAAAATTGCTGAAGAAACCGAGAATAAACCTTTGATGGGAGTGGTTATTACCAAAAATGGTGACGGATCAAAAACCTATACCTATACCAAAGTTCAGGATAGAATTTTCAAACCTCAACATTATTTATTGCCTATTCCGAGAGATGAAACTAATAGAACAAGTTTAGTTCAAAACCCGGGTTATAATTAAAATTAACCTTTCTGCTTTTTGCCCCAATCTTAAAGTATTACTTTAAAAATCTACTAAAACAGCAAACCTGCCATATTAATTGTGTGGGTTTGCTTTTAAAATTTTAGTTACAATCTTAAATAGAATACGAACTAAAAAACCTATTCATAAATAGAAAATAGCTGCATGAAAAACGGATTTATAATTATAGCTACCAATTGCTGTTTCTTTTTTAATGCATTTGGTCAAAACACAACAACATTCAAATCATCAGATTCTGCAATAGAACTTGCTTTTGATCGTGCAAAAACTATGGCTTTGAGTTATAAAGGAGATTCAAATGATCCTGTTGGACCTTGGTATGAAGCAGCACTTCCGTCAAGATCTGCTTTTTGTATGCGAGATGTATCCCATCAAAGTATTGGCGCAGAAATCCTCGGATTAAATAAAGAAAACAAGAACATGCTTTCTCTTTTTGCCCAAAACATTTCTGAAAACAAAGATTGGTGTTCCTATTGGGAAATCAATAAATACGAAAAACCCGCTCCTGAAGATTACAGAAACGATAAAGAATTCTGGTACAATCTAAACAGCAATTTTGATGTAATGTATGCTTGTTGGAGGTTATATTTATGGACTGGTGACGAAACTTATATCAAAAATCCTGAGTTTGAAAATTTCTTTGAGAAATCAGCAACCAACTATATCGAACGTTGGATGCTTGAAACAGATTCCTTACTAACAAGACCTGAATTTGTAAACAGTCCGGTTCCTTTTAATGCAAAAGATGATTTTCATAAATGCCGCGGACTTGCTTCCTATTCCGAAGGAATTCCGGGCTTAAAAATGGGCGTTGATTTAGTCGCTGCAATTTACCGCGGATTAAAAACCTATTCTTCTATTTTAAAACAAAAAGGAGATTTTCAGAAAGCTGAATTCTTCGAAAAAAAAGCAGCAAAATACCAACATCAAATCGAACAAATATGGTGGGATAATACTACCTCAACTTATAATGTAATTTATACCAGTGATGGAAAATTCAGTAAAGATGGCGGTGAACTTTTTCTATTATGGTTTGATGCTTTGACTGACGCAACCCGAACTAAAAAAACAATTGAACATATTATTTCTCAAAAAACCAATGTCGAAAGCTTATCCTATCTCCCTTTTTTACTTTACAAATATGGTTATGGAGATAAAGGCTACGAATATATTTCACATCTAACAGATCCCACAACAAAACGAAGGGAATATCCTGAAGTTTCATACGGTGTAATCGAAGGTATTGTTCACGGATATATGGGAATTGAACCTGATGCTACAACAAAAACAATTACTACTTTGTACCGCGGGAAAAACGATACAACATCTGAACTGGATAATTTGCCTGTTTTAAATACAGTGCTTTTTATAAAACAAGAAAACAAAAAAACAACGCTTCATAATAAAGGTAACAGTCCCATAAAATGGCAAGTTGTGTTCTCCGGAAATTATGATACGATATTTATAAACAATAAAAAAATTACCGCCAACCACAAGAAAGATGATAACGGGATTTCCTATACATTTGTTGATGTCCCTGTAAACTCGGGACAAAAAATAAATGCATCTCTCTAGTACTAAAGAGCAAGCAAAATATTTATCAAAAAAAACAACACAACAAACACTACCAAATACGATAGATAAAAAACTGTTGGCGGTAATTTTAACCTGTAGAAAAACAAAGTACACAGACTCAAAAAAAGACATTCTACTTACTAATTGTAAACTAAAAATAAATTTAATGAAGAGATCATTTCAGAAAAAACGAAAACATATTCTATTTGTCGTTGTCGCTTTTTGCTTCATCGCAGGCAAAACCTTTTCGCAAGAAGATCGCCGTTGGCAAATGGATCAGGATGGCTCTATTTCCTGGCAAATAAATAATAACATTCCGCATGACGATCATATCGAAATGAGCGGTAAAAAAATCTCCTGCGTTTTAAGATACGGAGTTGCTGCCGATGGTTCGTTTCATGCTACCCGCAGTTTGGTTTGGCCAATGCTTAGAACAATCCCTAATAATACGCATGCAAGTTTAACGCGCCAATTTTCACAAGATGCTTTTGATCTGATAACGGTAAATTATAAACCTATTACTGCAGAAAAAGTGGTTTCGCTAACCCTAAACGGAACTTTGCTTGTAAAAAGTAAGACCAATACGCTTGAATTAACAAGACAGTTTTTTCCGTCGACAACTTTGGCAGGTTATTGCGAAATTTACACTCTCAAAAACATTTCCGAAAAAACCTATGCAGTCGAAATTCCGAAATCAAATACAGTTTATACTACAGATCCGGCAAAAGGAACCGAAGGAAGTTATGATTTACATGTATACCTTTCTAATCCCGGAAATTTTAATCTTAAGGCAAATGAAACTATTAGCTTTTCGGTTTTCTATTCAGGCGTTAAAGCAAACGAGCAAACTCCTGTCGTAAATGTTGACGAGGAGAAAAACAAACGTCTGAAATTAATTCATGAAATCTGGGACAAACTTATCTTGGAAACACCTGATGAGGTTTTAAATACAGAATTTGCTTTCGCGAAAATCAGAGCTTCCGAAAGTATTTTTGAAACTAAAGGAGGTCCAATGCACGGTCCGGGAGGAGAATCGTATTATGCTGCTATTTGGGCAAATGATCAGGCAGAATATATTGGACCATTTTTCCCTTATTTAGGATATGAATATGGCAATCAGGCGTCATTAAATGCTTATTTGCAATTCGCCAAATTCATGAACAAAGAGTATAAACCAATCCCAAGTTCTATTGTAGCCGAAGGAACTGATATTTGGGCTGGAGCCGGAGATCGTGGCGATGGAGCAATGATTGCTTACGGAGCTTCGAGATATGCACTTTCAAGAGGAAATACAAATGAAGCCAAACAGCTTTGGCCTTTAATTGAATGGTGTTTAGAATATTGCCATAGAAAATTAAATGCTGATGGTGTTGTTGCGTCAGATTCTGATGAACTTGAAGGTCGTCTTCCTGCCGGAAAAGCCAATCTAAATACCTCATCTTTATATTATGATGCCCTTAACTCAACTGTATATCTTGGTGAAGCTCTAGGGAAAGATCAATCGCAACTTAAAGTGTACAAAGCTGAAGCTGAAAAATTAAAAATTGCCATTGAAAAATATTTTGGTGCCAAAGTAGAAGGTTTTGAAACCTACAAATACTATAAAGAAAACGATGTTCTAAGAGCCTGGATTTGCACCCCGCTTACTATGGGAATTTACGATAGAAAAGACGGAACTATAAATGCTTTGTTCTCACCAAGATTATGGACAAAAGATGGTCTTGCCAGTGTTGCAGGCGACAAAATATTCTGGGATCGTTCTACATTATATGCACTAAGAGGTGTATTGGCAGCAGGAGAAACTGATAAAGCGCTCGACTTTTTACATTATTATTCGAACCGTCGTTTATTGGGCGACCATGTTCCTTATCCTGTAGAAGCGTATCCTGAAGGAGATCAAAGACATCTTTCGGCTGAAAGCGGTTTGTATTGCAGGATTTTTACTGAAGGTTTATTTGGTATTCGCCCGACAGGTTTACACAGTTTCGATTTCACGCCGCGACTTCCTAAATCATGGCCTTCAATGAAGATGCGTCGTATCAATGCATTCGAAAAAGATTTTGATATTACCGTTGAAAGGGCTGATAAGAAACTAAAAATCACAATATCTGAGGGCAAAAAGATATTGGTCAACAAAGTAATTAAAGATGGAGATACGGTAAATATCAATCTTTAATATACTATTTAGTGTAGAAAACAGAAGGGATGAGCAATAATGCTCATCCTTATTTTATTTTGTTTCAAGAAAAATATCCCCATCAAAAATTTGTTCCCATGGGAACATTTCATCGGTAGAAAAAAAATGTTTACAGTTCAATATCGTCCCATCGGGACGTTTGGGTAAATTTCATATATGTTTTATTTATTAATGTCAGCAACCAAACGTTCCTACGCAACGAAAAAAAATGCGTCATTATTGGGATTACCGATGAATTGTTCCGATGGAACAAAAATTCTGTCTTACATTGAAAAGCTAAATAAACTTATTTATTTAGCTTTTTAAAACACGCTGCTAAAATTCTGATTTTTCAAAACCGTTTCAACTTCAGATTCCAGGTATTCGTATATTTTATTGTTTAAAAAATTTCCCATACTAATTCGTTTTACACCTGCATTTTGCAGCATATTAAAATCAGGAAGATCCGGCATACACATTACATTTACAGGAAGATTCGTTGCTTTTGTAAGAGCTTCTATATCTGCTGTTTTTATAACACAAGGAAAAAATAATCCCTGAACACCTGTTGTTTCATAAATACTTATTCTTCTCTTGGCTTCAGCCAAAGCATCGGGTAATCCAAGTAAAAAAACATCAGATCTAAGATTGATAAAGATTTCAATATTTTCTTTTGAAAGTTCTTCTGCCACAGCTTTAACTTTTTGAGCAAATATTTCTGCAGCAACAATCGTTCTTGCTCCTTGCTCCACCACAGAATCTTCGATGTTAATTCCCGAAACACCAATTTTGTACAGCTCTTTTATGTTGGCAACAATTTCTGCCGTAGTTTTTCCGTAACCCGCTTCTAAATCTACTGAAAGCGGCACTTTTGCTGTAGCAGCAATACGTTTTATAATAAACAGATATTCATCAAAACTCATTTCTTCACCATCAGCATATCCTAATGTTTCGGCAATTGCATAACTCGATGTTCCGATTGCTTTAAAACCCAAATTTTCCAGTTTCCCGGCACTTTGTACATTCCATACATTACCAATCAACAATGGCTCAGACTGAGTATGTAATTCTTTAAATTTTTGAAAATTATTTTTCATATAATTAAATAATAGTAATTTACTTTTTTTATTAGTAATCCAACCTGCAAGGTTTTTTTCAACCTTGTAGGTTTAACTAGTGACATTCAAAAACTTGAAAAAAAATATAGATTTTGAATATATTAAATACCTACAAGGTTGAAAAAAACCTTGCAGGAATCACCGTTGCACATAATTTCGAAAAACCCTTTTCGGAATTATAAATCAGTTTCTTTAATCTCCGAAATCACAATATCATCAACATCGAGCGCATTAAGAAAATCTGTTGCATCAAAGGCTTCTCCTAATGTTGTAACACCTTGTTTTTGTATTCTTCCTGTCAAAATTCTTTTTAAAGCTTCAACAATTAAAGGTGCGGTTACAGCATAAATATCAATTCCCTGAGCTGTAATTGTTCTTTGTTTATTGCCTTTTACCGCTACGACTTCCATACAAAAAATCTGTGATGATCTATTCTTTTTATCGGCTGCTTTAGGTTCCGGAGTTTCCTCGTTTCTTATATCTGTCAAAGAATTTTGACTCAGATAGGTATTAATTGTGTTGACATTTATATGACGTGAAATTGTAATGATTTCCGAAAGCGGAACAGTCACGACTTGCTGTGTCGATATTGGATCCGGAAACTCCCAGGTTTTTGATTTAACTTCCAGAACCGGTTGCAAGCGATGGTCTTCAAACATAAATCTTTGATAATGATTTCGCTCACCTGTCAAACGAGTTCCTTTTGTTGGATGCCAGGAATCCAGACCAATATAGCTTGAAATTTCATCTACTTTATCCCAATCTTTAGTAAGTGTTGTGCTTAATAAATCTCCCAATCCGCCATAAAATGCAGCAGCGGGAATTATGGTTACATTGGCACTTTTTGCCTCTTCAGAAAATTGTTCAAAAATGTCCAGAACCGCTTTTTGTTCTGCGCTCACATCAAGATAATGTTTACCTAATCGTATCGCAGATTTAATTATTGGCTCTGCTGTATCTAAAAACGGACCGGCACAGTTTACTATTATTTCTGCATCGGCGAAAGCCTTATCCAAAGTTTCAGGACTATTAATGTCGGCTACTTTTGTTATTAAATCCGAATATTCATTACTTAAAGCATTCAACTTATCAGCATCTCTCCCACTCAATATAGGTCTGTAACCTTGTTGGTAAAGCTGAGCAACCAAAAATTTTCCTGTGTGCCCGTAAGCACCATATATTACAATCTTGTTTTCCATAAATGGGGATTTTGGTGTTTTTTATTGTTAGTTAATGTATTTTATAATTTACGGTTACTGCTAAAAGAATCTCTGAACATTTTCCAGCCTTCGGGAGCTTTTTTCCAAAGTACCAGAAATTTACCGTCATCAAACAATTCTCCTTTTGCATTAAAAGACTGCCAAAGACCTTCTTCGGTCACGTATTCAATTCCGTCACCATATACGGCTGTTGTTATGAATTTACCATTTCTCATGCCATAGCTATCATAAGCCGCCCTAAAGAATTTTGCTGCAGCTTCAGGACCACACATTCGTACTGCATTTGGCGCCATAATACAAGCATCTTTTGCGTAACGATTGATAAAAATTGAAGAGTCATTTTTTACGAATGATTCAAAGTAAATGGCATTACTTTCGGCGATTGCTTTTTTAGCTTCTTCTAAACCTATATTCTGAATTTCTTTTTTTTGATCCTTGCAAGACAATAGCATCGCAAGAACAAGTGCTGAGATAAATAATTTGTTGTGCATGATAATTATTGTTAATGTTATAGTACAAAATTCAGCTTATGCAGATAAAGAAGTGGTGATGTATGTCACTTTTTTAAAACAGACAAATTATTTTTTCAAACGGCTCAATGTTTCTCTTGATACACCTAAGTAAGCCGCTAATTTTCTTTTAGAAATTCTTTGTATCAAATCAGGATACTCTTTGAGTAAGAGATTAAACCTCTCTGTTGCATCGTTGGTCATGTAGGTCAACAACCTTTTTTGTTGTTTTACAAAACTGTCATTGGCTTTTTTACGAAAAAAATGTTCCATCTTCGGAATGGCTAAACATAGTTTTTCCCTTTCCTCAAATGAAATCGAAATCAATTCTGTCTGCTCGAGGCAAACAATATCAAAAATGGCTGTGGATTGATTATAAAAAGCCTGCTGATCTGTAATCCAGCAGCCTTCATTGGCAAATTGCATAATATGCTCTTTGCCTGCATTGTCTATATAGTTAGACACGGCTAAGCCTTTAGAGACCCAATAAGTGTGGTTTACTTTATCGCCCAATTTTACAAGGTTATCTCCTTTTTTAAAGATAACCTTTGCAAAATAAGGTATTATATCTTCAAATTCTTTTTCTGTAATAGAAGAGAATTTTGCAATGTGTTTATAAAAAATGTGAAATTCAGAAGTCTCGTTCAACTTTCTATATTTTAGCTATTTGGATAATTCAGTTATGCTGCAAGAAATTTAGCACTAAAATAAGTTCATTTTTCGGATTAGCCAAATCTTCCAAATACAAATCTAAATCTCCATTAAATCAAACATTTAAATCCATTTTAATAGCTTAATAAATGCTACTCTCTGGATACAAATATTATAAATCAATTTTGAGCACGAATTGGTACTAATTTTAATAGGCTAGTTTGTGAAATTAATTTCACAAACAAATTAGTGGCAATTCGTGCAACTCGTGTTATTTTCTATCCTTGTATCCATACGGTAGAATAAATGTGTGTTTTTACCCGAAAACATTCACTCCTTTTCCGGTAGTTATCAAACTAAATAAGCTTTCTACTATAAGTTTACTCCAGGCATTTGAACAATCACCATAACACTCAAATTCAGGAACCAAACCTAAATGACTAAAACGGACTTGCGTTTTATTATTTACTTCAGAGATTTCGAATACAATTTTTGTTCCCGTCCATTCACTTTGGTCTTTCACAAAACTTAGTTTACTATCTGTAATAAGCCACTCGATTTTCTCGTTTGGAATAAACTCAATTATTTTTTGTTTCGAAAAATGAATACCCGGAACACTATAACTAAATTCGTCATTTAGCGCATCTGTATTTCCTTCTATTTCGCCTTGCCACCAACCTCGAACGTCATTGATAGCATTAAAAACTTCTTCTTTAGAATTATCGACCAAGATTGTGGTACTAAAATTTGATGTTGCCATTTTGTTGTTTTTTAATATTATTTAAGCAATCGCAATTGCCCTAAATGGTATTGCAAATGCGATGTTCTTGTTACTACAATATTCAATTTATTGCGATGTGGTTCTTTCTCAAAATCTTCGGCATTTACGGCTGTATGTTTTTCGAACCATTCTTCCGGTTTTAGTTTATCAAATTTTTGTTTTATTGCCTCAGATTGTTTTGCCCAAAAAGTTCGTAATTCTGATGCAGTTGGCAGTTTTTCGACAGTTTTATCCGGAGATTTTATAAATGGTTCATTTAATTCAGGATATAATTTGTCGCCCATATCCAATAGAATTAACAAATCATCATGAACCGCAATAAGGTGCCCTAACAAATAAATACCTCTGTTTTTTCCCGGAGCAATTTCTTTTTGCAAAGTTTCGTCTGTTAACGAACTTAATAATGTGTCACAATTTTCTATAGATGCGTACCATCTGTCCAATATCATTTTTACGAATAATGTCGGTGTTACTGTTGTTACTGTTGCTGTTGTCATTTTTTTTAGTTTTTAATAGTTGTAAAATTTATAATAGTTTTTTGTTGGTATTTCAGGTATTTTTTGAATCATATACATAAATCTGAACCTCATCATCGCTTGCAAAAATCCTTCTGTCAACTGCACATTGCTGTCCTATATCTGACTTAAAAGATTCCATCATAATTTCAAGTGAATCAAAATACAAATTGGCTACACGATAAACGTCATTATGTCCTGTAAGCGAAACAATTGGTCCATTATTGATTTCATATTTTAGTAATCCCGGTAATTGTTTTGCAAGTGGAATATGTACTTCAAAATAATGCTTTTCAAAAAATTCCTTATCTTTTGGTGTGATGTAAATCACGGTCATTTTTGCCATGGTGGTTTTTTGCTTAAATTATTCATAAATAGCTCTCTTTGAATTTACTACTGTAAAATTATCATCTAATATCCATATTCATAGGGTGTTAATCAGACATTGTATGGGGTAGTTTTGGACAAAAACATTTCTTATCTTTACCTATAAAAAAAAGCGATGAAACATCTTACCATTATAGTTCCCAATGGAGATAATAATCTTCCGAGTATTACGGGCGCTTACGAAATCTTTTGTAGAGCAAATGCCTACAATAAGGCAAATGGCAAAAAAGAGTTGTTTAATATACAATTGGCCGGAATTTCTGCAGAAATAGATTTTAATGGCGGATTATTTACCGTCAGGCCACATCTCAATATATCGGAAATTTCTAAAACGGACCTTATCATTATACCTTCATTAAATCATAATTATAATGTAGCATTAAAAGATAATGAGCAATTGTTGCCATGGTTAGAAAAGCAATATCATAACGGTGCCGAAATTGCAACCATTTGTACAGGCGCATTTGTACTCGCCGCTTCTGGATTACTGGACGGAAAAAGCTGCTCTACACATTGGTCTGTTACCGAAAATTTCAAATTAATGTTCCCGAAAGTGAATTTACAGATCGATGAATTGATTACCGATGAAAAAGGAATTTATACCAATGGCGGAGCTTATTCATTTTTGAATCTGATGATTTATCTAATTGAGAAATACTTCGATAGAAATACCGCTATTTATTGTTCGAAAGTTTTTCAGATCGAAATGAACAGAAATACGCAGTCTCAATTTGCCATTTTTACAGGTCAAAAAAAGCATGATGACGAAATGGTACAACTAGCACAATTGTACATCGAAAAGAATTTAGAAGAAAAAATATCCATTGGAGAATTATCCTCAAAATTTAATGTGGGAAGAAGAAATTTTGATCGAAGATTTATAAAAGCTACCGGAAATACTCCAATTGAATATTCTCAAAGAGTAAAAATAGAAGCCGCAAAAAAAGCATTTGAAACTAACCGGAAAACAATTAATGAAGTTATGTACGAAGTTGGTTATTCTGATGTAAAAGCATTTCGGGAAGTGTTTCGAAAAATCACAGGCATGTCTCCATTAGAATATAAAAGAAAATACCATAAAGATGTGCTTCTGAGTGCTTAGTTTCTTTGATCCCAATTTTAAGATTTTATATCAAAAAAAGACTGTTCAGTAATCAACCAAACAGTCTTTTTTTATTTTGCAGTATTACTGTTTATGCCATAAACAATGCGTACTTGTTGTAGTTGTACAAAACCTGATCGTACGGTACCAAAAGCGGTGAAACTTTCTCTGAAGAAGCATCAAATTTGATTCCATTATGTTTTCTAAACAAGTAAATCTCTTTTAAACAATTTGACAAACTCTGATGAATTGATGTTGTAAAAGTTGGCAATTGCTTGTCTCCTACCAATAAATCAATTTGATAATTAGAACTGCTTTTCGACAAATTGTTTCCGATTATTCTTATTGTAAAGTTTGTTTTTTTTCCGTGTTGTTCACCTTGATACTGTATTACCATAATCTTATTATTAAAAAGGTTAAATTATTATTTTTTGAACTTCAACACATTTATAAATTGAATTCAATATTAAAGTTATGAAAAAAAAGTAAGTCCTTATAAAAACTTACCTTAAATTATTAATTCGATACAAAGTTAGAACAAATTCTTCTTTCAAAGCTTCTTTTTTCTTTTTCAAAATCAAATTTAATCCCATCTTCCAACCAAAACTTTATTGTAAATATCTGCCGCAAACAAAGGCGTTTCTTCGGCATTATGTTCTTCTACATTTTTAAGCATCTGACTTTTTACGAGAGTCAAATCTGTAATATTCATCGATTTTAATAAAGCTAAAAATTCATCAGTTGAAGAGATTACTACCCTATTTTCTAACTCACAAGTATCGGCTGTTAAAACATTGATTTTAAGCTCCCAAATAATTCCTAATTTAGTGCTTCCCAAACCAGAAAAAGAGTCTGAAACTGAGTTTACTCTGCAATGCGCTTTATTTCCAATTTCCTCAATATAATGTTGAACTAACAGATTATCGGCTACTTTTTCAACATTTATAGACATCTTTTTTCCTTCTATTGATGTCGAGATTCCACCCGCTATATGACCAACCGAGCACGATTGATATTCCTGATCTTTTAATGTAAAAAGCCAATCTGTGATATCTATTTTTTTTGCCGCGCAATGAATCATTGCTTTTGCGGTGCATTCAGCAAGAACTTCCATTTTTAAGACTCTAGAGTTTTTACAAATTCTTCGGCAGACAAAAGTGAATGCCCATAATTAGGAAAATTGGTTTCTACAGTGGCTCTAATTTCTTCCTGATTAAAAGCGCCAATTCCATCTTTGATTAATGTTACATGGTAACCTAGTTCTACACCATATCTCGCTGTCGAATCGACACAAGTATTGGCACGCATTCCGGCAATAATAATATGATCTACATCGTGCATTTTAAGCAGAAAATCCAAATCAGTATTGGCAAAACTACTTGCTGTCCAGTGGTTCTGAGCAATCAGATCTCCTTCTATAGGCAAAAGCTCCTGATGAAACTCTGCACCCCAGCTTCCTTTTTCAAAAAGAGTCAAATTTTTACTTCCGTTATGCGAAGGCGAAAAAAATTTCCAATTCAAATAATCTCCTTTTTGAGTGTGCCTGTGCGGTGCGTAAATAACTTTAATATTGTTTTTTCTGGCTGCTGCCAAAACTTTTTTCATGTTCTGAACGACATTTCCACTTTCGACCGTTTCTTTTACAAAGGGCCAAAGTTTTCCGTTATCCGAAAGAAAATCATTAAACGGATCAATCAGTATTAGTGCGGTTCTGTTATTTTGATAAGTACTCATAGTTTCAATTTTTAATGGTTAAAATACATTGATTTTTCATTTCAAAATCCAAACCTAAAAACAAACTACTGACTATCAACACATTAAACAAAAACAACTCTTGATATAACACTAATAAACTGATTTTCATCGAAATATCAAGACATAAAAAAACCGTAACGAATTACGGTTTTTGACAATTAACTAAATATATTTAATCAACTTTTTTCAACGATTATAAAAATTCATTCATAAACACGATTAATTTTCGGTAATTACTGTAATATCTTTTTCAGCATTTAGTTCTAACAAAATCAAGTTTCCATTTTGATCGAACATCGTCATATTTAAACTATCTAATAGTGCCAGATTTTTTGAAACCTCTCCTACAAATTTATTGTACGAGAGATTCATCTCAGACAAATTGTGCAGCTTTTCAAGTTCCTTCGGAATCTCACCTTCAAAATCATTATTAAATAAACTAAGATTTTGCAAAGCATTAAAATTCACTATTTCTGAGCTTAAATTCCCTGATAATTTATTACTATTTAAAAGTAAAACTTTTAATGTAGGAATATTATAAATTGAATGTGGCAATTGACCTTCAATCTCATTATCAAATAACGCAAGAACTTCTAACTGATTTAATTTTCCAATTTCTAAAGGTAATTCTCCTGAAATTTTATTTTTAAAAAGTTCCAGATCTTTTAGCTTTTGTAACTCACAAATCGTTTCAGGTATCGCTCCTGAAATTTCATTCATTGAAACATCTAAAACTTCAAGCTCTTTAAAATTATTAATTGCTTTGGGCAACTCACCTTGCAGCTTATTTTTGTGCAAATCAACATTAGTCAAATTCACTAAATCAAAAAACTCAGCAGGCAATTCTCCTTGCAAATTGTTGTCGGCTAAATTAAGCGCAACTACTCTGCCATTTTCAACCTTAACTCCGTACCACGTCGACACTGACAATGATAAATCCCATTTAATTTTCCATTGCAATCCGTTTGTTGCGTGGTATAATTTTATCAGGGCTTCTTTTTCTTTATCGGATACAGTATCTGCAAAAATATTCATCGAAAAAATGAATACCAGCAAAAGAGTTGTTAGGCATTTCATAACAGATTGGGGTTTTGTTATCTTCGATAAAATTATGCATTTCATAGCTATAAAGCGTATAATGTCGATAAAGTGTTAATAAGTAATTTTTTAACACGAATTGTTTTACTTAGTATAAAAATCAACTATTTTCATTTTTTTTTCTACATTTGAACAACTAATCCTAAAAACCTCATATTATGGAAATTAACCCTATTGCATTGCTTTTGGCAGCTGTTGTAACACTTGTTGTTGGTTTTATTTGGTATAACCCAAAAGTGTTCGGAACAATCTGGATGAGAGAAAATAATCTCACTCAGGAAGAACTTCGAACAGGAAATATGCTTAAAATCTTCGGTTTGACTTATGTTTTTTCTTTAATGATCACTGTAATCCTGATGGCATTAACTATTCATCAAACTGGTGCCATAGGAATGGTAGGCGGACCTCCATTATTAGACAAGGCACAACCATCATTTGCAGCTTTTATGGCAGATTACGGAACTGCTTATCGTACTTTTAAACATGGGGCACTTCATGGATTCATGTCGGGTTTATTCTTTGCTTTTCCTGTAATTGGAATCAATGGTTTGTTTGAGAGAAAATCATGGAAATACATCTTTATTCATGCCGGATTCTGGATTGTTTCTCTTACTTTAATGGGAGGAATTATTTGCGGATTTGCTTAAATCATAAAAACAAAACCCGTTTGAGCTCTAAACTTAAACGGGTTTTTCTTAATAATAACTTAAAGAAAGTGAGTTATTATAAATATTATCTAATTTTGAAGAAATTAGCTCACACTTTTGACTACAACTTATACTTTCCAAATTTACAACAGCACCCCCTTACTGCCTTTAGAATGGAATTCGTTGGCTGTAAATAATATTTTTTTGACCAGAGAATATCTCGAAGTACTGGAAAACTCTTGTCCTGTAAATATGATTTGCCATTTTATTGGAATTTTTAACGACAATAAACTGGAAGGAATCGCCTTAACACAATTTCTATTTGCAGAAAAATTGGAATCTTTTGGAGAACGTGATCAATGTTTAAAAACTTCTGTGCGTAATTTTGCTTTTAAAAATTTTGCCTCTCATGTCTTATTTGTTGGCAACAACATGCTTACTGGACAAAATGCATTTGCGTTTAATAAAGAAGCCATTCAATCCAAAGTAATAAAAACACTTCATAAAGCAATTAATCAGCTTAAGAAGGACTTAAAAGCAAACGGAAAGAAAGTTCATATTACCAGTATAAAAGATTTTACTGCGACAGAAATCGAACCGCTACAAGCCGAATTTAAAAATAACTATACGTTTTCGACTCAACCAAATATGGTTTTCGAAATCAATAAAAACTGGAAGTCTGAACAAGATTATATTGATGCTTTATCAAAAAAATACAGGGATCAATACAAACGTGCACGAAAAAAGGCAGACGGAATCGTGAAACAAAAAATGTCTCTGGCTGACATTAAAAAATATGAAGATATTATTTATGATTTATATTTTCATGTGGCAAAAAATGCCCCTTTCAATACCTTTTTCTTAGCCCGAAATCATTTCAGCTTTTTTAAAGAAATCATGAAAGATAATTTCTTATTTTACGGCTATTTCATAGAAGATAAACTAATAGGTTTCAATACATTGATTAAAAACGGAAATACAATGGATACTTATTTTTTAGGCTACGACGAAACGATTCAGCGCGAAAAAATGCTGTATTTAAATATGTTATACGACATGATTGCTTACTCGATCAATCAAGGTTTTAGAGAAATTGTTTTTGCCAGAACTGCACTTGAAATTAAAAGTTCTGTTGGAGCAAAACCAGTAAAAATGTACGGATTAATTACGCACAGCAATACTTTAATCAATCATAACATTGCCAAACTATTCAATTATCTTGAACCTAAAACCGATTGGCAGGAACGAAATCCTTTTAAATAAAATCATTTGAAAAAAGCTCATTGATAAGGTAATTACGCTTCTTTCTACAATAAAATTAAATATTTTTTGGAGCTAATCCCACACCCGAGCCTGAAAGTACGAACTGGAGAAGCAATCCGTTTCAATCTTTTATGTCCGCCGCGGCGAACACAAAAGGATTTCCACTTCTATTGAGGCTAGGCAATCTTTTTCATAAGAACTTTTTCGTTTAACTTGTTATTTCGATGGACATTTAAAAAATGCTCAACCTAAAGTTACCATAATCATTGTTATCTCTAGGAACGAGGAATGATAAGATTGCGTTTCGATTGCGAATGGATGGATTAAAATCCATCCCTACAATATATTTTGTTCCTACGGAACTGCTCGAAAAAATTCCAGAGGAATGATTGATATTGTAGCGACGTCCCGAGACTTGGGGATTAATCTGTTGAAAAAACGAATAAAAAAATAGTTTTTATCATAAAAATAGGGATGACAAAACAAGCATAATTATCTTATGGGCAAATCTTCGTAAAGCTTTCCAGATTTTTGATTCCAAACTCTAAGGAATCGCAATTTTCATTTGCTTATGCAGAATATGAATTTCCAGATCCGTTTGTGCTCCGCAGTATTCACCATCTATTTGAAAGTTCACAGGATAATCTGTTTTTATTGTGGCTTTGTCTGTTGAAATAATCACAATATCATCAGAATCAATTGGCATATTTCCGGTAATAATTTTTCCAATTAATAATAAATCAAGGCTCTTTAGGATAACCAATTCAAACTTCCCGTCGTTCATCGCACCATTTGGGTTGATGATAACGCCTGTTCCATATTTTTGAGAATTAGCAATTACAATCATTCGTGCGGTATGCTCGACAATTTCATTATTAGCCGAGATTGTTGCTACAAAAGGTTCTTCGGATTCTTTTAAGGCCGAATAGGCTTGCAGAGCATAACCCCAAAAACCACGCAAATTGCTTTCTTCGTAATTCTTAACCAGGTTTGCATTGACTCCGATATCGCTTAAATGAATGCTTTTTTTGCCGTTGATACAAATCATATCCATTTCGATATAATGGTGCAAAAAGGCGATTTTTAGGTTCTCCTCAATTGTTGGCGGTAAATTCAAATCGACAGACAATCCATTTGCTGAACCTGCAGGCAAAATACCTATAATTACATCGTATTGCTCCATAGCTTCGGCAACCATTTTTATAGTTCCATCGCCGCCGGCCACTACAATACGTTCCGGTAAATACTGATTATAAAGTGCTTGTATTCTTTTTTGATCTTGTTTGCCCGTAGTTTCATAAACTTCCAGGTCAAAATGATTTGTAGTCGCAAACTCTTCCACAGCCTCAATCAAATCTGATTTATCCAGATCTCCTGAAATAGGGTTTACAACAAATAGGATATTCTTTTTCAAATTTTTATTTTTAAAATCAATTAAAATAATTAATTTACAGCATTCATAAATATACGTAATTAATGAAACCAATCTTACAATTATATCGAGGTTATGCCAACGAGGAGGAACTAATTGTGATGGGGCATGTTTTTAGAAGAACGTATGATTATGATTTTCAGAAGAAAAACTTCAAAAACGCCACTTCGATCATTAATCAATTTAGGATAAAAACGCTTAAAAATTTTGATGTTTATCTAAAATGTGACAATCAGGAGATCCATACTAAAACACTGGACGACGGATATTTTAAATTTTGTATACCGCTAGAAAAGGAAACTCATTTTGGGTGGATCGAATATGAGGTTAGCATTAAACTTGAAGGGGAAATCATAACCGAAAAAGGCAGTTATATAAGGCCTCACAAAGGAAAACTCGGAATTATATCTGATATTGATGATACTTTTTTGATTTCACATACTCAGAACTTCTTTAGAAAAATATACATTCTATTGTTTAAAAATGTAAATGACCGTAAGGTTTTTAAAGATGTTGTTCCACACTATCAGGCTTTGAGTTCGGCAGGACGGCATAATAAAGAAGAGGAAAATGCTTTTTTTTATATTTCGAGCAGTGAATGGAATTTATATCGCTTTATCGTAAAATTCACCAAAATACATCATTTACCCAGAGCCGTAATTTTATTGAAAGATATTAAAAGAGGCATCACCGATTTCTTCATGAGCGGACATGGAAACCACGATCATAAATTTGACAAAATTAAACACGTTTTAGAGTTTTACCCCAATCTTAAATATGTTTTATTGGGAGATGATTCGCAACATGATCCAATTTTATACGAACGTATCTGCAAAATTTTTCCGGTTACTGTAAAAGCTGTTTATATCCGAC
Organism: Flavobacterium sp. ov086; assembly: GCF_900187965.1. GTDB lineage: Bacteria > Bacteroidota > Bacteroidia > Flavobacteriales > Flavobacteriaceae > Flavobacterium. The sequence continues at coordinate 43,612 of NZ_FZNL01000019.1, forward strand.
AAACTGGTAAAAATCAAAAAGAAGCAACCAAAACTATTTTGAAAAACTTAGAGAATTTAGAAGTTTCTGTTTGCTATTATAGAGACAGCAGCGAAGCTATTATGCACTCTAAATCTATTGGAATTATTTAGTAGTTTTTGTGATTTGTAAAATGTGAGAAGTAAACTGACTTAGTAAATTACCGCATTTTTGTCATCTCGACCGAAGGGAGAGATCACACATGAAACTCAACAAAGATTGGCGATTTTCTATGCGGCATTTCTAGTGTGATCTCTCCCTTCGGTCGAGATGACAAACTTTACGAAAACTTGAAAGCTGAAACAAAAAAACCTGAAACCTTTTTTTAGCCCAGATTGCAGAGGAAAGCCCGGAGCAAAAAAAAATGCATTTCTTGCTGAAAAAAAGCGACTGAAAGAAGCTCTTTTTGCAACATTAGAAATGCATTTTTTTTGTGTCCCGATAGCTATCGGGATGTAACGGAAAGCTGGATTAGCTCCCGAAAATTATATTAAGCATTAAAATTATCAATCTCTTCCTGAACGATTTCCCAGTCCAGAAGTAATTGATCTAAATCTTTTTTCTTTTTCTTGTAAGCGGTAAAAAATGAAGCATCTTCGATATGTTTGTCATAACTGGAAGCCAGCAATTTATCGTCGTGCTGAATGTCTTTTTCTAATTGTTTGATCTGACTTTCAACTTTACTTAAACGGTTTTGAAGTGCTTTTCCTTTTTTCTGATCTTCGTAGGATGTTTTATTACTTTCTTTTGGAGCAGCAGCTTTTGCAACATCTTTTTTCTCGACTTCACGCATGTTTTCAAGATTGCGCTGCTCTAAGAAATAATTGATATCTCCTAGATATTCTTTGATCTTTTGATCTTTGAATTCGTAAACAATATTCGACATTCCCTGCAAGAAATCTCTATCGTGAGAAACTAATAATAGAGTTCCTCCAAATTTTTGAAGCGCAGCTTTTAAAACGTTTTTAGATTTAATATCCAAGTGGTTCGTAGGCTCATCCATTAGCAAAACGTTGATAGGCTGCAACAACAACTTACAAAGTGCCAAACGGTTACGTTCACCTCCTGAAAGTACTTTTACTTTTTTCTCAACATCGTCTCCACGGAATAAAAATGATCCTAACATGTCACGAACTTTTGAACGATTCGTATCCATTGCAGCATCTTCCATAGTTTGAAGCAAGGTGATTTCTCCATCTAAATATTCTGCTTGATTTTGAGCAAAATATCCTAATTGAACATTGTGTCCCAATTTGATATTTCCCTGATATTCGAATTCGTTTACAATTGCTTTAATGAAAGTCGATTTCCCCTGTCCGTTTTGACCCACAAAAGCAATTTTGCTTCCGCGTTCTACTAACAAGTCAATATCTTTTAAAATAACTTTATCTCCATAAGCCTTAGTAACATTTTCGGCTTCAACTACTACTCTTCCAGGTTCTTTTGAAACCGGAAAAGAGATATTCATTACTGAATTGTCGTCTTCATCAACTTCAATTCGTTCTACTTTATCTAATTTTTTAATTAAGGATTGCGCCATTGAAGCTTTTGAAGCTTTTGCACGGAATTTCTCGATTAATTTTTCTGTTTCTTCAATTTTTTTCGCCTGATTCTTTTGAGTTGCTAATTGCTTTTCACGAATTTCATGACGCAATTCTAAATATTGAGAATAGGGTTTATTGAAATCATATGCTTTCCCTAAAGAGATTTCTATGGTACGATTTGTTACATTATCCAAAAACATTTTATCGTGCGATACAATCACCACAACTCCCGGATAATTACGAAGGAAACTTTCTAACCAAATAATACTTTCGATATCTAAGTGATTCGTTGGCTCATCCAGAAGCAACACATCATTTGATTGTAATAATAGTTTTGCCAACTCGATACGCATTCTCCAACCTCCTGAAAATGTTTCGGTTTGGTTGTTAAAAACTTCTCTTTTGAAACCTAATCCTAAAAGAATTTTCTCTGTATCTCCCACATAATTGTAACCTCCAAGAAGATCAAAACGATGTGTATAATCAGATAAATCTTCGATGATTTGTCCGTATTCTTCACTTTCATAATCGGTTCTGGTAACCAATTGATGATTGATTTCTTCTAGTTTTTTTTCTACAATTTTTATTTCGGTGAAGGCTTCATAAGCTTCTTCTAATACAGTTCTTCCACGTTCAAAATCAATATCCTGACGTAAAAAACCCATTCGGATATCTTTCTCCTGAGAAATAACTCCGGAATCAGGAGCAAAATCTCTTGCCAGCATTTTAAGCATAGTTGATTTTCCAGCACCATTTTTCCCGACAAGTCCAACACGATCTCCGGCACCTAAACGAAAAGTTACTTCTTCGAATAAATAAGTACCACCAAAAGAAACCGATAAATTGTGTATATTAAGCATGTAATGTTATTTTATAACTAATTGATTGTGTAAATTTACACTCCCAAATCAATGGGTAATTTAATTTTTTGCAAATGTTAAAAAAAGGATCGAAACTAAATAGTATTTTAACAGGAAGTTGTCCAAAATGTCAAAATGAAAGCATGTATTTGGACAAAAACCCACTTCATTTGTCTAAAGTTCTAAAAATGAACGAAAATTGCAGCCATTGTGGATTAAAATATCAAATTGAACCTTCATTCTTTTACGGTGCAATGTATGTAAGTTACGGATTAAATGTTGCCGTAGGAATTGCTGCATTTATTGTTTCATTTGTCTTTTTTAAAACTACTATCGAAGAATCATTTATAGCAATCGTGATTGCTTTAATTGTATTGTTTCCGTTTGTTCTGAGACTTTCGAGAAACTTATACATTAACATGTTTGTTTCTTACGATCCTAAGGCCGGTCAGAAGTAAGACTCTTCAAGTATTTTTTATGGAATCTTTTAATATCAATTTCACGAGTTAAAGGGATTTCATCTTCGATATAATCATATAAGGCTTTTGCCATTGCAGGCCCAAGCATTACACCTCTGGTTCCTAATCCGTTAAGAATATGAAGCGATTTGAACTCTTCGTGAGTTCCTATCAAAGGTCTTCTGTCTTTTACCGTAGGACGGACTCCGCCATAATGCTCTACAATCTCAAAATCGCAGGCTACAATTTCTTTAATTCGGTCTATTAGTTCTTGCTTTCCTTCTTCGGTAGGTAAATCGGTTTTATCTTGCCAGTTATATGTAGCACCAACTTTAAACAAATCATTTCCCAATGGTAATATAAAAACGCTTGTATTTATAATAACATCTAAGTCCAGATCAGGAGCTTTTATTATGAACATTTCCCCTTTGGTACCATCTAAAGGTAAATAATTAAAAAAAGGATTCTTATGCAATCCAAAACCTTCTGCGAAAATAATATTACGCGCCTGAATATTTTTATATTGAATTCCAAAATCCAAAAATTCAATATAAGCCCAGTCAAATGACTGTTCTAAAATCAGATTATTCTTTTTCAAATAATCTCTATAGGTATCTAGTAACAACATTGTATCAACATAACCAGTATGCAGGACTTCGCCATAATCATATGGAGAGTCGATACCGCTATATTTCTTAGAAATTAATTTAGTCGATAAAAAAGGCGCAAGATTTATTTTATCCGAAGCTGCAAACCAATTGTTTTGTTCTTCTATTGAGAAAAACTTCCTTAGTATTGGAAGCTTGTAATTAAATTTTCTATGCAATTTTTCTTCAATACGATCGTAGAACTCATCCATTAAAATTAACTGTTCCTGTGCATTCCACACCTCGCTAAATCTTTTTAAAATAACCGGATTATAAAATCCACCAGCCACTCTCGAGGATACTTGGGACATATTATCTACTACTAAAATAGATTTATTATTTTTAAGGGCAATTTCAGCAAATGAAATTCCAGCCAATCCAGATCCGACAATTAAATAATCTAACATGTATAAAGGGTAAAGTATAAAAAAACTCCTAGCACACAAAGGTACTAAGAGTTTTTGTTATAATGTAATTTGAATAATTAGTAGTTCCACATATCCTCTTCGAAGTTACGAATCTTCTCTTTTACTCTTTCAGATTCTAACAACTGATTTTGTGCATTATCTTTCATGTAATCTTTAATCTCACGATCTCCATACATGTTTTCTTCTTTATAAATAATAGAATTAAAGCGTCTCGAGTTTAAAATCTGATCAAATGAAATTGGTCGTGCCGAATTACTCTCATTAAATGCTGTTGCTTCGTTTAGTACTTCTCGGGCATTCGGAAAGAAAACCCAAAACAACTCAATATAATCCTTTTCATCACTATTCATTGTGTAAACATCCGGAGTCACAGGACAAATCCCTAACAAACGATATTTTAGATCGCCTTGACGTTTATCAAAATACCAATAACCTTTTATTTTATATTGTGTAACATCGGCTGCTGTTAAATCTTGCTTCAGGATATATTCCGCAGGAACTGTTCTTGTTGCCCCAACTATTTGATCAACATAAGTAACAACCTTCTTCTTTCCTGTCCCGGTAACTACTTTTTTCTTGACAACATGAGTTTTATAGTCATCCGGATACTGATTGATTAATTCCCTACCAGCATCTGTTGTATCAATGCGCGATAAAGATCCCTGAATATCCTTCAATGTTTTTTTCGTGTTAAAATAACTATCAGAATATACTTCCGTAATCCTGCCATTTCTCATAGCTTTGGTTAAAACATCATAAAGTGAACGCCTATCAGCACCAATATTAGCTGTATCAACCGGAAAATAATACGGAAAGTTGATTTTTTCATTTAAATCAATGATTTCCCAAACCGTCTTTCCCATTAAAACATCTCTGTCATCAATATAACCATAAGCCAATGGCTTATCATTGTCTGCAATAAGCTGAGCAGCATTCTTTTGTCCAATTTGATCCGCAGTTTTTGCATTAAGTAAATTCGATTGCGCATTAGCACTTAAACTTCCTATACCCCAAACAATAGCGATTAAAAAACTTATTCCTTTCATAATGATATTATTAAAACTATTAAACGTAAACTCATATCATTTATTGTAATTTTCTTACAATAATTAAAAAAACATAATAGATTATATAAATTACCAAAGCAGGTTACAAAAGAAATTCCGGTTAATCCAGAATCAAAAAATAGTTTTTATTAGATAGTAGAAATTTTTGGGGGGCAAAAAAAAACTCTTACTACAAATGTAGTAAGAGTTTTTGGTATAATGTAATAAGATACTTAATAATTCCACATATCTTGTTCGAAGTTACGAATCTTCTCTTTTACTCTTTCAGATTCTAACAGCTGATTTTGAGCGTTATCTTTCATATAATCACTAATTGCTCTGTCTCCATACAAGTTTTCTTCTTTGTAAACTACTGCATTAAAACGTCTAGAGTTTAATATTTGATCAAATGAAATTGGAAGTGCTGAATTATTATCGTTAAAAGCTTTTGCTTCATGCAACACTTCTCTCGAATTAGGGAAGAAAACCCAGAATAATTCAATATAGTCCTTTTCGTCACTATTCATTGTGTATACATCTGGAGTTACCGGACAAATTCCAAGTAAACGATATTTCAATTCACTTTGACGTTTGTCAAAATACCAGTATCCTTTAATTTTATATTGTGTAACATCTGCAGCAGTAAGGTCTTGTTTCAAGATATACTCAGACGGAACTGTTCTTGTTGCACCAACTGTTTCATCAACATAAGTAACAACTTTCTTTTTTCCAGTACCTGTAACTACTTTTTTCTTCACAACGTGAGTTTTGTAGTCATCCGGGTATTGATTGATCAATTCTCTACCAGCATCTGTTGTATCAATACGTGATAATGCACCTTCGATGTCTTTCATAGATTTTTTAGTATTGAAATAACTGTCGCTATAAACTTCAGTTATTTTACCGTTTTTAACAGCTTTCGTCAAAACGTCATATAATGGACGTCTATCTGAACCAATATTAGCTGTATCTATTGGGAAGTATAATGGGAAGTTGATTTTTTCATTCAAATCAATGATTTCCCAAGTAGTTTTTCCCATCAAGACATCTCTATCGTCTACATAACCATAAGCCAATGGCTTATCATTGTCTGAGATAAGTTGCGCAGGAGTCTTAAGTCCTATCTGAGCAGGTGTTTTCGCATTAAGCAAATTAGATTGCGCATTAGAAGCAAAGCTTCCAGCGATAGAAACAATAGCTATTAAAAAATTTCTTACTTTCATCATGATATCATTATGAGATATTGAGCGTAGTTTTACCTACTATATTATTTTATTTCGTAAATTACCGGTGCAGTCCTTGGTAATAAATAACTACCAGCTCCAACAAGTTTAGTTTTAATTTCAGAAATAGTAACCTGATCTCCTTTACCTGCTCTTGAAAGAACTTGTTTACATTGTGCATTTAATTTGTTACCGTTAACAACAACTGTAGGTTGTCCAGCAATTTTCAAGTTAAATCCAACAACATCTAAACCAACTTCAAAATCAAAATCAAGTAATTTAGCACCAATAGTAGCAATCTCTAAGTTAGATCTAGGTCCTGTAACAACACCCATTTCACCTCTAATTGTTCCTGTTGGCCCAGGAATACCTTTAATTCTAAATGTTTTCTTATCTGTTACTTTATCACCGTTTGGCAATGTACCAGTTACAGAAATAGTAGCTTCAGTACCTGAACCTGGGTTCATGTTATATTTTCCTGCTTTTCCAGCCGAAGATAATCCCGGAGCACTAGCAACAACTTTGTTATCAGCAACACCAGCGAATGATACAGAGATTGGGTTAACAACACCTCTATAAACAACATTCATTTTATCTGCAGAAATTGTAGCTGAATTTGGTCTTGGTACTACAATATATTTTCCAGCAAATTTAAGTGGAATGTTTTTACCATCTTCTAAGAAAGTAAATTGTCCATTAATGTTTTGCTCTCCAACAGCTCCAGCAGTTAATGAGATAACAGCTTGTCCGTTAACAATTTGTCCAGGACCTTGGAATGAAGTTGGTTTTGTGTTTTCGTCATAACGACCTAAAACTACCTTACCTGTAACTTTCTCTCCTTGGAAGTAAGCATTTTTATCCAAAACAACAATTGCCTGGTAATTGCTATAAGAAGCAGCAGCAACTGCAGCTTTTCCTAAAGCAGCACTGTAAACATCAGATTCCGCTTTTTGAACGTCATTTTGCCAAGCTGAAAGTTTAGCTAATGAAGCAACAGCCGGGAAACCTTTAAAGTGGTAAGCTAAATATTTATCTTTTAAACCTTCTTTGTTTTTTACGTCTGAAACGTCAAATTTCTTTTCAATTTCAGCTATAATAGTACCATATTTATTCTTCGAATCTGTCAAAGCAGCCTTCATATCTGCTTTATATTTCTCAATATGAGAAATGACATCATTTCCTTTTGCAGTATATCCTTCACCAGTAAACCAGTTGTCGATATTATCACCTTTGTCCATAGACTCATAAGGTAATTTGCCAGTTTCTTTATCAGTTTCAAATCCTTTTAAAACATCACCTTTCAAAGATCCGATGTATGCATAAAATTCTTTTGAAATTGTTTCAACTTTGTGAGCTGTAACTGCAGCAGTTGCGAATTCTCCTTTTGCTTCAGCAGCTTTTTGATCTAAAGATGTCAATAAACCTGCATTTGTCTGCTCTGAAGAGGTATTAGCGCTTTCAAATTTTTCATTCATTAAGCCAAAAGCTGATAAAACTTCTTTTGACATATTCATTGCTAACATTGCGATGAAAACCAGATACATCAGGTTAATCATCTTCTGTCTAGGGGTTAATTTTCCTCCTGCCATTTTTTTCTAATTAGTTCTTATTAATAAATTTAATACAATAGTTAAAAACTAATTATCCTTTGTTACTCATTGCAGAAAGCATACCACCGTAAACACTGTTCAAAGAAGCAATGTTTGCAGTCATTGATTGCATTTGTTCTTTTAATTTAGAAGCATTTTCAGCAATTTCGCTGTTTGCTTGTGCATTTCTTGAAGCACTCTCTAATTGTACTTTGTATAAGCTGTTTAATGATTCCATTTGTGCAGCAGCCATAGACATTTCTTCAGCATATTTCTTTTGTCCTGCAATAGAATCTACTGTTGGAGAAATTGCTTTTGCAGCACCTTCGAAATTTTTGATAGAGTTTCCTAAACTTGACATTAATTCTCCGTCAATTTTAGCTTCTTTCAACATAGTGTCTAATTTTTGAGACAATAAACCTTGGGCATCAGATGGAGTTTCAACTTTATCCGCTTTTTTTCTAGCTTGACCGTTAGCCAATTCAGGGTAAACAAGAGTCCAATCTAACTCATCATCTACTGGTTCAAAAGCAGAAAGTGCAAAGATTAACGCCTCAGTTACTAATCCGATTGAAAGCATCAATGTACCTGTTAATGGTCCAATTTCAAAGTGAGTAATTTTGAATAATGCTCCAATAATTACTACTGCCGCTCCCATACCATAAGCGAAATTCATTGCTTTTTTACTTAATAATGCCATAATACTTTTTTTTAGGTTTTAATTTTAAATAGATTCGATTTGGTTATTGATATTAATTATAATTTACTTTTCTTTTTTCCGCTTCCGGTTGTTTGAGTTCCCATGTAATCTTGTACAGTTCTGAAACCAATATAACTTCTTGCAGAATCCGCATATTCGTGATCACGAGTACTTACTTGTAGGAAGTAAGCAACATCTTTCCAAGATCCTCCACGAACAACTTTTCTTTGATTATTTCCATCAATTACGTTAGGGTTCATTGTAGAAACGTATTCGTATGCATTTGGGTTGTAAGCTGAATCCGTCCATTCTGAAACGTTTCCTGCCATGTTATACAATCCATATCCATTTGGCTCATAAGATTTAGCTTCAACAGTGTATAAAGCTTCATCAGCAGCATAATCTCCTCTATTAGGTTTAAAGTTTGCTAAGAAACAACCTCTGTCACTTTTAGTATAAGGACCTCCCCAAGGATAAGTAGCAGACTCAAGTCCACCTCTTGCAGCATACTCCCATTCTGCCTCTGTTGGCAATCTGAAAGCATTAACTAAATCACGTCCTTTTTTCTTAGATTTGATATAGCTGTTTTTATTTAAAGTTCTCCAAGCACAAAATGCTTTAGCTTGTTTCCAAGTCACACCAACTACAGGATAATCCCCATAAGCTTTGTGCCAGAAATAATCATTGTGCATTGGCTCATTATATGAATAAGCAAAATCTTTAATCCAAACTGTTGTATCTGGATAAACACTAACTTGTTCCGTTTTAACGAAGTCTTTTCTTTTTCCTACTTTGGCTTTTGCAGCAGCCTGAATATCCATCCAAGAATAACGGAATTTCAATTTATTTACATCAATTGTTCTTAAACCATTATATGATTCTTCAATTGGCAAATACATAGAATCCATTACCTCAGTATAATACTCATCTGGGTAAGCTTTAGTATCTTTAATCAACTTAACTTTTTTGTTTAATTTTCTTCCAGCATAAGGATCATCTTTTGTCCCTACACTATAGTAGTTATCATACATATATTTATCATAAGCCGTCATTTTGTCCGGCTCAGAATCATTAAATGCATAATCAGCGATACTACCGCCTTTTTTACCTTTAGAATCACCTGTAGCTTTTTGCCCGGTTTCATCAGCCAAAATAGCAAGACGAACTCTCATTGTAGAGTCTTTTACCCACTCTACAAACTGGCGATATTCGCTATTTGTGATTTCGGTTTCATCCATATAAAACGAACGAACAGTTACTGTTTTAGTCGGAGCATCCTCCACGTTAGCTAAATCAGCATCAGCCTTACCCATTATAAAAGATCCACCTGGAACCAAGGTCATTCCATAAGGTTTTTCAGGATGCCATTTCCCTCCTGTAACACCAACCAATTCACCTTTGTCTCCTGACTTACCACAGCCAATTACCAGTGTTAACATTGCTGCAAATGCAATAAACTTCTTCATATAAATTTGGATTATCTATTCATTATTATAAGTTCGTAAACGTATTTATTATTTATCTAAAAAACAATACTAGTTGCGAAATTTATTTTACCGTTCAAAAATAATGTTAAATAAAATAAAAAAAAAATATTTCATCGATAAACTGATTCAAAAAATCGACGTAAAACGTTAAATTTTATATTTTGTAAACATTGCCCTACTAATAATTCTTAATGATTTTTCTATAACATAAAAACCGTAAAATTTATTGTAAAGCTTTACTTCATAAAGCATTTTTTCTTTGTGCTTTCCACCATCTTTCCGGCAATTCTTGGTTGCAAGCGGAGAGGTATTCGTCGTAGGAACACGGTAATAACGTATTTCTTTTTAATTTATTGTGACCGTTCGATTCGTAAGGAATTTCTATCCACCAACGTTCCGTTTTATCACTTTTATAAAAAATCAATTCTTCTTCTTCGAGCGGAACAATATATTTTAAATAATTTGTTCTGCTTCCAAACGGATATTCTTTAGATCGATAATGATACCCTTCTATAAAATACCAAACGATTTGAGCAATAATACCTGATTCCTGTACTGTACTATTGTGATTAAAAACTCCAAAAGAGGAAACTTTATCACTAATTCCAGCATATCGCGCCAAAGAACAAATCTCTTTTCCGTTAAAACCATTTGGCTCAAAAGATTTCATATTCCCTGAAGCCGAAGACTTTACCGAGTTCAAATCAATACTTACCAAATCAGCATCTCTAAAAACAGGTTCTGCCAGTGCTATATTATTTGATATTTCGCCCAAACGATAGGCATCAAAGAATAGTTTTTCGATCAAATCAATTTCTTCCTGCGAATTGTAATAAGTCTGATATCCTATATTACAATAATTGAAGAGGTTATTAGGCTCATCTATTATGATTTTAGTTAAAAAAGAATTAGCCGAAACCGTTTCGTTTTCTTTACCAAAATCAAATTTATTATCTACCGAAACCATGTTTACCATCTGCTCCAAATCATCGTAAGCGCGATACAAAGCATAGGTCAAATCTTGAGAACCTCCCAGGACTATCGGAATCACTTTATTCTTAATTAATGTGGAAGTTACTTTTTTAAGTGCAAAATAAGTATCTTCTACAGAGTCTCCAGCAAGTATATCTCCTAAATCTGCAATTGAAGCATCCCAATTTCCCGGAAACATACTATAAATCTTTTTACGAACTGCCGTAAGACTAACCTCATTAATCATATCACTGCTACGGCGGTCTTCTAAAACACCAACTATAGCAATATTTATTTTGCTAATATCCGGAAACTGATCTTGAGTATGCAAAACTATTTTACTGCCCAATTCTTGTGAAGACAACGAACTAATGAATTTTAAAATTCCGTCGTTAACTGGTTCTAGAAAATCAAATTCCATTTATTATTTCTTTTTAGCAGCTGTTTTTTTAGCTGGAGCTTTCTTAGTTGTTGTCGCTTTTTTTGCTGGAGTTTTCTTTGCCGGTGTTTTTTTAGCAATCATTTCCTGAACTTCTGCCAATGTCAATTTTGTCGCATCAACATCTTTACTTAATTCAATTTTGATTTTACCTTTTGTAATAACCGAGCGTCCCCAACGCGCTTTCTCAACCAAAATCCCTTCGTCTTCCCAATTGTGAAGTACTTTGTCTATGTTTTTTTGTAATTTATCTTCGATCAGTTCTTCAACATCTTGTTGCGATAAATTATCGAAATTGTATTTTTTGCTGACATTTACAAAAAGACCATTCCATTTGATGAACGGACCAAAACGCCCCACACCTTTCTGAACTCCTTCTCCTTTATAAACCGCGATTGGCGCATCGGCAATTGCTTTTTCGTCAATTAGCTCTTGTGCTCTTTCTTTTGAAAGACTTAATGGATCTTCTCCTTTTGGCAAAGAAATAAATACACTTCCGTGACGTACATAAGGACCGTAACGACCATTGCTAACTTCTACTTCTTCTCCTTTATATTCCCCTAAGTTTTTAGGCAATAAAAATAAATTCAAAGCTTCTTCCAGGGTAATGTTTCCAATATTTTGATCAGACATTAAACTTGCGAATTTTTTATCTTCATCATCCGCTTCTCCAATTTGAGCCATTGGTCCAAATTTTCCTAAACGAACAGAAACTTGTCTTCCGTCAGCATCTTTTCCTAAAATTCTTTCTCCGCTTTCGCGTTCTGCATTTGCTTCAACCTCTTTTACATTCGGGTGAAACTTATTATAGAATTCCTGCATCATAATTGCCCAGTCAATATTTCCTTCGGCAATCTCATCAAAATCCTGCTCTACTTTTGCAGTAAAATTATAGTCCAGAATATTTCCGAAATTCTTCACTAAGAAATCTGTAACAATTGTCCCGATATCTGTAGGAACCAATTTTCCTTTATCAGAACCTGTATTTTCTTTAAGTAACTTCTCTCCTACTTTATTGGCTTGCAAAGTAAGTTGTGTATAATTACGTTCCTGACCTTCAAGAGTTCCTTTCTCAACATAATTTCTGTTGATGATAGTCGAAATAGTTGGTGCGTATGTAGACGGACGACCAATTCCTAATTCTTCTAATTTTTTCACCAATGAAGCTTCTGTATAACGAGCCGGAGGTCTTGAATATCGTTCTGTAGCTGTAATATAGTTATTAACCAGCTTTTCGTTTACTTTTAACGCAGGCAACATTCCTTCTTGTTCTTCTTCATCGTCATCATGACCTTCTAAGTACACTTTCAGGAATCCTTCAAAAAGTAAAACTTCTCCAGAAGCTGTAAAAATCTCACTGTGATTATTCGCTTCAATTTTTACGTTTGTTCTTTCTAATTGCGCATCGCTCATTTGAGATGCCAATGTTCTTTTCCAGATCAAATCATATAAACGAGCCTGATCACGATCGATATTTACGGTATGACGCGACATATCTGTCGGACGAATTGCTTCGTGCGCTTCTTGTGCTCCTTTACTTTTGTTTGCAAAAGTTCGAGGCTTAGAAAATTCTTTTCCGTATGATTTTATGATTTCAGCTTCTGCAGCACTCATTGCTTCAGCGGAAAGATTCACACTATCCGTTCTCATATAAGTAATAAGTCCGGCTTCATACAAACGCTGTGCAAGCTGCATTGTGATTCCAACTGGCAAATACAATTTTCTCGCTGCTTCTTGTTGCAAGGTAGAAGTTGTAAAAGGTGCTGTTGGAGATTTTTTGGTAGGTTTAGTTTCTAAATCTGCTACCTTATATTGTGATCCGATATTTTTATTTAAAAAATCTTCGGCTTCTTTTTTAGTATTGAAGTTCTTTGGTAATTTGGCTTTGAAAGTTTTTCCTGCCTCATTCACAAATTCTGCTACGATAGAATAACTTGCAACTGCATTAAAGTTTTGAATTTCGCGTTCTCTCTCAACAATCAAACGAACAGAAACTGATTGTACACGTCCGGCAGAAAGTCCGCCTTTGATTTTTCTCCATAAAACCGGAGATAATTCGTACCCTACTAAACGGTCTAAAACACGTCGTGCTTGTTGTGCATTTACTAAGTTATAATCAATTTCTCTTGGATTCTCGATTGCTTTAAGAATCGCTGATTTTGTAATTTCGTGAAAAACAATTCGCTTGGTTTTTTTAACATCTAGTTTTAATTCTTCCGCCAAGTGCCATGAAATAGCTTCTCCCTCGCGGTCCTCATCACTTGCTAACCAAACCATTTCGGCATTCTTAGATAGTGTTTTCAGTTTACTTACTAAAGCTTTTTTATCTGGAGAAACTTCGTACTTAGGTTTAAAACCATTCTCAACATCTACACCTATTTCCTTTGATGGTAAGTCTGCGATATGTCCGTAACTTGATTCTACTTGAAAATCACTTCCCAGAAATTTCTCTATCGTTTTCGCCTTTGCAGGTGACTCCACTATTACTAAATTCTTTGCCATTGCTCTATTTTTCTGCAACAAAAGTATCTATTTTTTTTAAATATCAGCCTTGCTAATGCATTTTTGAGTTATTTTAATATTATCTTTCTTAAAATTGCAGATTTATCTGTATTCCTACCTATTATATATATAGGTATAACTTTTAGCGGTTTATGGGCGAGAAATGTTCTTTTTTTCTTAAAGCCATAGCTCAGATTATAGTATAAAGCCTGGAGTAAAAAAATGCAAAAGTTTCTTGTTTTAAAAAAACGACTCCCGAAACTTCAGGAAAAGCTCTTTTTAAAACATCAGAAAATTTGTGTTTTTTATATCCCGATAGCTATCTGGATGAAACGGAAAGCTGGAAATAGTTTCATCTATCTTAGATTGTTGATTTTAGATTTTAGATTAATCCTCTTTATCTACAGATTTTTTTTACTTGATCATTATTTGCGTAGTTATTATTAAAATCTAAAACCAGCAATCGTTAATCACCGATCTAAAATCTTAACTCTAAAATCTAAAATTTCTTTTCTGCCATCTTGTCACATTGACCGCATTTACGTTATCTTTGCACTTTGAAATTATACAATGGAAAAGATTATTGAGGAAAGCAAACAGGGCGAAAGTCTTGTTTTGGAGAATAAACCTGAGAATACTAAGAAACTTTTTATAGAAAGTTACGGTTGTGCGATGAATTTTTCGGACAGTGAAGTCGTAGCTTCTATCTTATCAATAAACGGATATAACACTACACAAACTCTTGAAGATGCCGACTTGGTTCTTGTAAATACCTGCTCGATTCGAGATAAGGCGGAGCAAACTATCCGTAAACGTCTGGAGAAATATAATGCAGTGAAACGTATTAACCCAAAAATGAAAGTTGGCGTTTTGGGCTGTATGGCTGAGCGTTTGAAAAGTCAATTTCTAGAGGAAGAAAAAATAGTCGATCTTGTTGTTGGTCCTGATGCTTATAAGGATTTGCCGAATTTATTGGCGGAAGTTGAGGAAGGCCGCGACGCTATCAATGTAATTTTATCGAAAGAAGAAACGTACGGAGATATTTCGCCGGTTCGTTTGATGAGTAACGGAATTACAGCTTTAGTTTCGATCACTCGTGGCTGCGATAATATGTGTACGTTTTGCGTTGTACCTTTTACACGTGGACGCGAGCGTAGTCGTGAACCTCAGAGCATTATGAAAGAAATTCAGGATTTATGGGATAAAGGCTTTAAGGAAATTACTCTTTTGGGTCAAAACGTTGACAGTTACCTTTGGTACGGCGGCGGTTTGAAAAAAGACTTTGTAAACGCTTCTGAAATGCAAAAAGCAACTGCGGTTGATTTTGATCAATTGCTTGAAATGGTTGCCGTTGGTTTTCCTAAAATGCGTATTAGATTTTCGACTTCTAATCCGCAGGATATGCACGAAAGTATTTTGCACGTAATTGCGAAATATCCAAATATTTGTAAACACATTCACTTACCGGTTCAGTCTGGAAGTAACCGAATTCTAAAAGAAATGAATCGTTTGCATACTCGTGAAGAATATATGGCTTTGATTGATAAAATCAAGGCGATTATTCCAAATGCTTCGATTTCGCAAGATATGATTGCCGGTTTCCCAACAGAAACAGAAGAAGATCATCAGGATACAATGAGTTTAATGGAATATGTAAAATATAATTTTGGTTATATGTATTCGTATTCTGAACGCCCGGGAACTTTGGCAGGAAGAAAAATGGACGATGATGTTCCGGAAGAAACTAAAGCCAGAAGATTGCAGGAAATTGTCGATTTACAACAAAAACATGCTTGGTTTAGAAGCGAGGAATTCGTTGGACAAATCGTTGAAGTTTTGGTAGAAAAAGTTTCTAAAAAATCAACCGAAGAATTCTCCGGAAGAAACTCTCAAAGTATTACAGTGGTTTTCCCTAAAGAGAACTATAAGATTGGAGATTTCGTAAATGTAAAAATCACAAGTTGCACCAGCGGAACTTTAAAAGGTGAAGCAGTTGGGTTGAGTAGCATGAATTAATATTTTTTTTGCCACGAATTTCACTAATTTGCACGAATTTTCTTTCTTTTATTTATTATTCAATATGTTTGTATAAAAACGAAATATGGAATTATATAGAAAAGAGGAATACTATAAAGTTATTGGCATTTGTATGGAAGTTCATAAAATACTAGGCGGTGGACTTCTTGAAATTATTTACAAAGATGCATTGGAATATGAATTTAAAAAACATAATATTCCGTTTGAACGCGAAAAGAAATATGACATTAAATACAAAGACATTGTTTTAGCACATAAATTCTATGCTGATTTTGTCGTTTATGACGAAATTATTTTAGAAGTAAAAGCATCAAAGGAAATAATTGATGAACATACTGCTCAAACAATAAATTATTTAAAACTGGCTGATAGTGATTTAGGAATTATTGTTAACTTTAATAAAAAGTCATTACAACATAAAAGAGTTATTCATTAACCCGATTTCAAAGAATTTGTGAAAATTAGTGAAATTCGTGGCAAAAGATAAAAACATAAATGGAAACAGTTCAAGCAATAAAACAGCGATTTGAGATTATTGGAAACGATCCGAAATTAAATCGCGCCATTGAAAAAGCCATTCAGGTTGCTCCTACTGATATTTCGGTAATGGTAACTGGGGAAAGTGGTGTTGGTAAAGAAAATATTCCAAGAATAATCCATTCGCTTTCGCACAGAAAGCATGGTAAATATATTGCGGTAAACTGTGGAGCAATTCCGGAAGGAACTATTGACAGTGAACTTTTTGGTCACGAAAAAGGTGCTTTTACAGGCGCAACAAGTACGCGTGAAGGTTATTTTGAAGTAGCTGACGGCGGAACTATTTTCCTCGATGAAGTTGGTGAATTACCTTTAACAACTCAGGTTCGTTTACTTCGTGTACTTGAAAATGGTGAGTTTATAAAAGTAGGTTCATCTCAGGTTCAGAAAACAAATGTTCGAATCGTAGCGGCTACAAACGTGAACTTATTCAATGCAATTGAAAAAGGAAAATTCCGTGAGGATTTGTATTATCGTTTGACAACTGTCGAAATTACTTTACCGCCTTTACGCGAAAGAAACGAAGACATACATTTGTTATTTAGAAAATTTGTTGCCGATTTTGCACATAAATACAAAATGCCTCCGTTAAAGTTAGACGATGATGCAGTTCAGCTTTTACAAAAATTCAGATGGAATGGTAACATACGTCAGTTGCGAAATGTAGCGGAACAAATTTCGGTTTTAGAAACTAATCGTGATATTACATTAGCCACTTTACAATCTTATCTTCCTACTAATGAAGGGAGTAATTTGCCTTCTGTAATTAGTGATAAGAAAAAAGAAAGTGATTTTAGTACCGAAAGAGACATCTTATACAAAGTCCTTTTTGATATGAAAAGTGATTTGAATGACTTGAAGAAACTCACTTTAGAGTTGATGAAAAATGGTACAAAAGTACAAGACATCAATCCTAATCTGATTCAGAAAATATATGGCTCTCAAGAAAATGAAAGCGAAATTGATTTTGAAGAAGAGCCAAGAACTGCTGTCATGACGCCTGCAACCCGCGAGGAAAATTATCAGATGCAGGACGATAATTACTTGTTTGCAGAAACAATTGAGGAAGAAGAAATTTTACGTCTGGAGCAAAAAGAAATCGAAATGATCAAAAAATCATTAGAGAAAAACAAAGGGAAACGAAAAGCTGCTGCAGATGAGCTAGGTATTTCTGAACGAACTTTATATAGAAAAATTAAACAATTTGATTTGTAGTTTTGCCACAAAGACACAAAAAAGTTTTAGATGAAAATCAATATCTTTGAACTCTTAAAATAAAAAATGAAAAACTTAAAATATCTTTTAATTCTATTAATTGCAACAACTTTCAGCGGTTGCAATGTTTATAATTTTACAGGAACAGGAAAAATTGACGCTAAAACTTTTCAGGTTAATTTCTTTCAGAATAATGCTGATTTAGTTGAACCGGGAATCGACAGACAATTTACACTCGCGCTACAAGATTTAATTATGGGTCAAACCAATTTAAACTTAGTAAGCAATGGTGGAGATTTAGTTTATGAAGGTGAAATTATCGATTACAGAACAACGCCAATGACAGCAACTGCCGTGACATCAGGTGGAGATGTGGGGGCAGCACAAAACCGTTTAACAATTCGTGTACAAGTTAGATTTACCAATAAAAAGAAAGAGACTGACGATTTTGAAAAGTCATTTGAGTTTTACTATGACTTTCCGGGATCAGGTCTTCCAACCGGAGCTATTTTGAATGAAGCTCTTAAAGTAATTTTTGAGAGAATTACTCAGGATATCTTTAATGAGTCACTTGCTAAGTGGTAAAAATGTTGATTTGTTAAATTGGTTAATCGTTAAATCGATTTCACAAGCAATCTAACAAATCAACCGATAAAAAATTAAACAACAATACGATTAAACAATAAATAATGAACGTAACTGATTATATCTACTTAATGAACAAACCCGATGCTATTACAGAAAAGCAAGCGGATGCATTAGGAAGTGTTTTGAATGAATTTCCGTATTTTCAAAGTGCGCGCGCATTGCGATTAAAAGGACTTTATGATCAAAACAGCTTTAAGTATAATTATGCTCTAAAAGTTACGGCAGCTTATACAACTGATCGTTCGGTTTTGTTTGATTTTATAACATCTGAAACTTTTACTTCTATTCAGAATGAATATTATGATAGAAAGCTGAAAGACCTTTTGAATATTACTGTTTTTGACAGCGAAATCGTCTCGACAGAACAAATTAAGAAAGTCACAGAGGTTCGGATTGATCCAATTGAGAAATCAATTTTAGATTCTATTAAAGAAGCTACAACTGTTACTTTTGAAAAACCTGCAATAATCGAGGAAACAAAAATCGATTCTATTGTTGAACAACCTGTTTTAACTTCTACAAAAGAGGAAACAAACATAACTTTTGACGAGCCTATTAGTGAGCAATCAATTTTAGATTCTTTTAAAGAAGTGACGATCACAACTTTTGAAGAACCTATAAGAATAGAGGAGATTAAGATTGAACTAATTAACGAACAATCATTTTTAGATTCTTTTGAAGAAGTAACAACAGTAACTTCTGAAGAGCCTTTTAAAACAGAGGAAATTAAAATTGAGTCAATAAGTGAACAATCAATTTTAGATACTTTCGAAGAAGTAACTATTGAAGAACCTGCAATAATTGAGGAACCAAAAACTGACCCTATTATTGAGCAGCCAATTTCAACTTCGATTAAAGAAGAAACAAACATAACTTTTGACGAACCAATAAAAGTTGACGAACCAAAGGTTGATCCTATCATTGAGCAACCTGTTAAAATCGTAACTTCAACTTTTTTTGATGAAACAGTTGATGATGATGATGAAATTCCGGAAGTACAAGTTGATCCGATTGAGAAATCAATCTTAAACTCTATTAAAGAAACTTCATCAGTAGTTTTTGAAGAATCAAAGGAAATTGAAGAAATTAAAGACGCCGAGGTTCCCGAAACTGTAAAAATTGCGGAAGAAAATCTGGAAATAGGAAAACCATTAGATTTTTCTGTTAATGAAAAGCACTCTTTTCAGGAATGGCTGCAATTAGCAAAAACTGAACCTATTGACAGAACAGAAGAAGCACCAAAAACTCCTGAAGAGGTAAAACAAGTTGAAAAAACTGTTGAACAAAAAATAACGCCGAAAGCAGAACCAAAAGCTGTAGTCGAAATAATTGACGAAGAGAAAAAGAAAAAAGCTGAAATAATCGATAAGTTTATTGAGACTAATCCAAAAATTTCTCCTATAAAACAAGTTGCGATAAACCCAACGGTACAATTTGACATCAATCAAGAGGATAATTCCTACTTAATGACAGAGACTTTAGCCAGAGTATATTTGGAACAAAAGAAATATACAAAAGCAATACAAGCATATGAAATATTAATTTTGAAATATCCAGAAAAAATTAGTTTCTTTGCAGACCGTATTTCGGATATAAAGATTTTACAACAAAATAACAATAATAATTAAGCAATGAGCACATTTTCAATTTTTTTAGTTTTAATCACAATAGTTTGTTTTCTATTGATCGTAGTAATCATGGTTCAAAACCCTAAAGGAGGCGGATTATCCTCTACTATCAGCGGAACTCAAATGTTAGGTGGAGTACAAAAAACAACAGACTTTTTAGATAAAAGTACCTGGACACTAGCTACTATTTTGATTGCTTTAATTTTGCTTTCAAGCTTAAGCTTTACAGGATCATTGAGTGATTCTGATTCTAAAATCATTGAAAAAACTGAAGCTCCTGCTGCTAACACACCAGCTGCTCCAGTTCAACAAACACCTGCTCCGGCGACTCCTGCAGCAAAATAATCACATAGATATAAATATTAAATGCCAGCCTGTCAAAGCTGGCATTTTTTTTAAGAAATAATGTCAGTTTTAAGAGCATGGCACAATTTCTGAAGTCCAATAGAGCATAAAAAACGTATAACTTTATAATAATATAAAATCATGGCCTTAAACATTAAACCGCTTTCAGATCGCGTACTTATTGAGCCTGTTGCAGCTGAAACTAAAACTGCCTCAGGGATTTTTATTCCGGATACTGCCAAAGAGAAACCACAAAAAGGAACTGTTGTAGCTGTTGGAAATGGATCTAAAGATCATACTATGACCGTAAAAGTTGGCGATACTGTTCTATATGGTAAATATGCAGGAACAGAATTAAAACTTGAAGGAACTGATTATTTGATTATGCGTGAGGACGATATCCTTGCAATTATCTAAATTGCTGTAGGCAATAAGCTGTAGGCTGTAGGCTTTTTTAAAAGCTTAAAGCATATTGCCTAAGGCCTAAAGCAAAAAAACAAATGAGAGATTTTAAGAAATACGATATTTGGCAGCTTAGTCATTCTTTTACTTTAGAAATCTATAAAATGACTTCTACATTTCCGAAAGAAGAATTATATGGATTAACAAGTCAAATTAGAAGAGCATCTTCATCAATTCCAACGAATATCAGTGAAGGATGTGGAAGAAATAGTGACAAAGAATTTAATCAATTTCTCAATATAGCTTTAGGTTCTGCAAGTGAAACAGAATATCTTTTGATTTTAGCTAAAGATTTGAAATATCTAAATAATGAAATTTCTGCAAATCTGATAGAAAAAATCAACAGCATAAAAAGCAAAATTTACAAATTAAAACAAATATTAATTCAGCAATAAGCTGTAAGCAATATGCAATAAGCTTATACAAAAGCTTAAAGCGTACTGCCTAAAGCTTAAAGCAATAAAAAAATTATTAATTCAGCAGTAGAAGGCTTAAAGCCTAACGCCTACTGCCTAAAGCAAAAATAGAATGGCAAAAGATATAAAATTTGATATTGAAGCACGTGACGGATTAAAACGTGGTGTTGATGCATTAGCAAATGCTGTAAAAGTAACTCTTGGACCAAAAGGTCGTAACGTAATTATCGGAAAATCATTTGGTGGACCAACTGTTACTAAAGATGGTGTTTCTGTTGCAAAAGAAATCGAATTAAAAGACCCATTAGAAAATATGGGCGCTCAAATGGTTAAAGAAGTTGCTTCTAAAACCAATGATTTAGCGGGTGACGGAACTACAACTGCTACAGTTTTAGCTCAGGCAATCGTAAAAGAAGGTTTGAAAAACGTTGCTGCAGGTGCAAATCCAATGGATTTGAAACGTGGTATCGATAAAGCTGTTGAAGCTATCGTTGCTGACTTAGCTAAACAAGCTAAAGTAGTTGGAAGTGATTCTGATAAAATCAAACAAATTGCTTCTATCTCTGCTAATAATGACGAAGTTATTGGTGAATTAATTGCTACTGCTTTCGCTAAAGTAGGAAAAGAAGGTGTTATCACTGTTGAAGAAGCTAAAGGAACGGACACTTTCGTGGATGTTGTTGAAGGTATGCAGTTTGACAGAGGATATCTTTCTCCTTACTTCGTAACAAACCCTGAGAAAATGGAAGTTGAATTAGACTCTCCATATATCCTATTATACGACAAAAAAGTATCTTCTTTAAAAGAGTTACTACCTGTTTTAGAGCCAGTTGCTCAATCAGGAAAGCCATTATTAATTATTGCTGAAGATGTTGATGGAGAAGCTCTTTCAACTCTTGTAGTAAATAAATTAAGAGGTGCTCTTAAAATTGCTGCTGTAAAAGCTCCAGGTTTTGGAGACAGAAGAAAAGCAATGTTAGAAGATATCGCAATCTTAACTGGTGGAACTGTAATTTCTGAAGAAAGAGGATATACTCTTGAAAATACAACTATCGAAATGTTAGGAACTGCAAAAAGAGTTTCTATCGATAAAGACAACACTACAATTGTAAGTGGTGCTGGTGAAGCTGATATCATCAAAAACAGAGTAAACCAAATTAAAGGTCAGATGGAGACTACTACATCTGATTATGATAAAGAAAAATTGCAAGAACGTTTGGCTAAATTAGCTGGTGGTGTTGCTGTTCTTTATGTTGGTGCTGCATCTGAAGTTGAAATGAAAGAGAAAAAAGACAGAGTTGATGATGCGTTACATGCTACTCGTGCTGCTGTTGAAGAAGGAATTGTTGCAGGTGGTGGTGTTGCTTTGTTAAGAGCAAAAGCTGCATTAGCTGGAATTAAAGCTGATAACGCTGACGAAGCAACAGGAATTCAAATCGTTTCTCGCGCTGTTGAATCTCCATTAAGAACTATTGTCGAAAA
The DNA here is from genome assembly GCF_900187965.1 of Flavobacterium sp. ov086. Classification (GTDB taxonomy): domain Bacteria; phylum Bacteroidota; class Bacteroidia; order Flavobacteriales; family Flavobacteriaceae; genus Flavobacterium. Next base: position 66,295 of record NZ_FZNL01000019.1, read on the forward strand.
TGCAGGTCTTGAAGGTTCTGTAGTTGTGGCAAAAGTTGCTGAAGGTTCTGGTGATTTTGGCTACAACGCTAAAACTGACGAATACGTAGATATGCTTAAAGCTGGAATTATCGATCCTAAAAAAGTAACTCGTGTAGCATTAGAAAATGCTGCGTCTGTTGCAGGAATGATCTTAACTACAGAATGTGCATTAATTGATATTAAAGAAGAAAGCGCTGGCGGTATGCCAATGGGTGGCGGTATGCCAGGAATGATGTAATCGTTCTAACTTCTTAAACTATAACCGCCAAACAGAAATTTCTGTTTGGCGGTTTTTTTGTTTTTGCCACAGATTAAATGAATTAAAAGATTTTTTTTTCGCCACGAATTTCACGAATTATCACGAATTAATTTTCTTATAATTACGCATAAAAAATTAGTGTTAATTCGTGAAATTCGTGGCAACCTTTTTATCTCATATATAGCATTTTTGAAAATTAGTGGCAAAATTTCACTTAGTTTAACATTCTCTTTTTCTTTAAAAAATCAGTTATCGATATCTTTGCAGTTCTATTAAAATTGCAAAATGAGAAAATTTACAACTCACCTATTATCTTTTACATTTTTACTTCTTACCACTTTATCCTATTCACAATCTTCCAAAGACAATTATGTCGTATTAGTTTCTATGGATGGATTTCGTTGGGATTATGCTAAACATTTTCATCTTCAAAACCTTGATAAGATAGCTAAAGAAGGTGTTCATGCAAAATCTATGCGACCGTCCTATCCAAGTAAAACATTTCCTAATCATTATTCGATTGTGACGGGTCTTTATCCGGATCATCATGGCATTATCAATAATGTTTTCTATGATTCAGCTTTAAACGAATCTTTCTCTTTATCGACAAATGCAAAAAATGACTCCCGTTTTTATGGTGGAAATCCCATTTGGAATGTAGCTGAACAACAAGGTGTAAAAAGCGCTTCTTTCTTCTGGCCGGGATCTGATACGGATAAAAAAAGACCTGGTATTTACAAAAATTACGACAATAAAATTCCGTACGGAAATAGAATTGATACCATTATAAAATGGTTGCAACTTCCTGAAAAACAACGCCCACATTTGGTTACTTTATATTTTGACGAACCAGATCATACTGGTCATAATTTTGGTCCGCTTTCTCCTGAAAACGAAAAAATGGTTCACAAAATGGATTCGGTTATGAGACAATTATCATCTAAACTGGATCAATTATCCATCGGAAAACAAATTAATCTGATTATTGTTTCAGATCACGGAATGGCCGATATTAGCAATGATAAAAAAGTAGCTATTCTGGATTATCTAAAACCGGAATGGTTGGGTTATAAAGATGTAATCAACCCCATTATGAGTCTTCAGGCAAAACCGGGCTTTCAGGATTCTATCGCAAAAGCTTTAAAAAAAGTTCCACATATTAAATTTTGGAGATCAAGTGAACTTCCTAAAAGACTGCATTATGGTACAAATCCACGCGTTCATGATTTTGTTATTGAAGCTAAAAAAGGATATAGTTTAGTAACCAAAAAAGATCAAAACATAAAAGGCGGAACTCATGGTTATGACAATAAACGAAAAGATATGCAGGCTATTTTCTATGCAAAAGGTCCCGCTTTTAAAGTAGATAAAGAGGTTAGCTCGTTTCAAAATGTTTCCGTCTACCCTTTAATTGCTCATATTTTAGGTTTACAAATTGAAGGAGTAGACGGTAAGTTTAGTGAAGTAAAAAACATGCTTGTTAATTAGATAATGGGGGTAATGTGGCAATTAGATAATTTTATAGACAAGCATAATCATTATCTAATTTTCTAATTGACACATTATCTAATTAAGAAACCACTTTGTAAGTAGGATCTTCAATCACATTTACTTTGATAACAGCTTCAGCATTTTTAAGCAATTCCCGACAATCCGGGCTTAAATGCTCCAACTCGATTACCTTATCAAGTTGACTGTATTTCTTAGTTAAATTATTTAGTGCTTCAATCGCAGACATATCGGCTATACGGCTTTCTTTAAAGTCAATAATTACATGATTTGGATCGTTTACCGGATCAAATTTTTCTATAAAAGCTGCTATAGAACCAAAAAACAATGGCCCATAAATTTCATAATGCTTCACTCCTGCTTCATCAGTAAAATGTCGGGCACGGATTCTTTTGGCACTTTCCCAGGCAAAAACCAAAGCTGAAATAATCACCCCAATTAAAACTGCCAAAGCCAAATTGTGCAATAGAATTGTAATTACTGCAACCAGAATTCCAACAAAAATATCATGTTTAGGCATTTTATTTATGATTCTGAAACTTGCCCATTCAAAAGTAGTAATTGCGACCATCATCATTACACCAACCAATGCTGCCATTGGTAATTTTCCAATTACCGGCGCTCCAAAAAGTATGATTAACAAAATAGTCAAAGAAGCAATTATCCCTGAAAGTCGTGCTCTTGATCCGGCAGAAAGATTGACCAGAGTTTGAGCAATCATTGGACATCCACCCATTCCGAAAAAGAAACCGTTTAAAATATTTGAGCTTCCCTGAGCAATACATTCTCTATTGCTGTTACCTCGGGTTCCGGTAATTTCATCAACTAAATTTAGCGTAAGCAAACCTTCAGTTAAACCAACTGCCGCAACAATTACCGAGTAGGGAAAAATTACTTTGAAGGTTTCAAAAGAAAACGGAATCTTAGGAATGTGAAACGGCGGAAATCCGCCTTGAACTGAAGCAATATCTTCGACCGTTTTGGTTTCAATATTAAATAAAAGTACAATCGCAAACACCACTAAAATTGCTACTAAAGAAGCCGGAATTGCTTTTGTGATTTTAGGAAAAAGTAAAACGATACCAACTGTAAGCGCAACCAGGCCTAACATAATATATAAAGGCGTCCCTTGCAACCAAGAAACCTGACCATTAACTACGGTTTTAAACTGTTCTAATTGCGACATAAAAATCACAACCGCTAAACCGTTTACAAAACCAAACATAACGGGTTGAGGAACTAATCGAATAAATTTTCCGAATTTAAAAAGTCCGATACAAATTTGTACTACACCGCCAAGTACCACTGCAGCAAAAACGTATTCGATTCCATGTGACTTCATTAAAGCAATCAAAACAATAACTGTTGCTCCTGCTCCACCTGAGATCATTCCGGGTCTTCCTCCAAAAATAGCAGTCACTAAACCCGCAATAAAAGCGGCATATAAACCCACAAGAGGTGGAAATCCGGCTAAAATAGCAAATGATAAAGATTCAGGAATCATTGTCATCGCAACTGTTAAACCGGCTAAAATTTCAGTTTTATAATTGACTTTTTGAGTAAAGTCGAAGAGTTGGAAAGCTTTTTTCATAAGAGGACAAATGTAGAAAATTTGTCAATTAGAAAATACAGCAATTGAGATAATGTGTCAATTAGAAAATGAGATGATTAGAAAATTTTATAGATCGCGCATAATAATTATCTCATTTTCTAATTATCAAATTGGTACATTAATTTTACTCTAGTTTTATGCATATATACCCCAGACAATTTACGAAATCAATTATACTTTTGGGTTCTAAATCAATGCCTTCAACTCTTAATATCTTGTCGCAGTCTTCTAAATCAAAATTGATTTTATAATTGGGAAATTGATTTTGAATAACAGCAATAACATAATTTTTGTCTGCTTCTTTTTGAACATTTGTTTTAAAAACTTCAACAATCATAATTGCTAATTTTAATACTTCTTTAATTTAAAATCTACTTTTAAAACGGATTATAGGAAATTCCAAATCTAAAATATCCCTGTGCATCTTCCTTCTGATCGTATACATACTCAGACGTTCGCTCCCCTTTTTCTGTTATACGTACACTCATAACATTATTAACACCGCCTTTAATTACTCCAATAATTCTTGGCGTAAAGCGGTATTCATAGGTAATTCCCGACTTTAATTCCAACTGATTCAATTCATAAATTCCTTTCAATTTTGAATTGTTTAAATTTAAGTAAAAACTTTCGGTGTTCAATTCCGTTCCTAAGGAAATTCTTCCATTTTCCAGCAATTCTCTCCTGAACTGTAAACGCTGTGGCAAAATAAAATCGATGTCCCATTTTGAATTTTCAAATTTGTGATTATAGGTCAAAAGTGGTGTAACCGGAATAATCGACGACGGATCTAACATAACCAAGGCTCCAACGGTAAGAGTTGTATTGGCCGTTCTTTTCAGGACAATATTGGCGGTAACAAAACCTTTTACACGCTGAAAACCATCCTCATTTCCGTCTACAGTGGCAGTAGCATTGTAAATAACAGGTTTATGAAAAAGCGTCGAAACATAAGTTGCGCTTAAAGCAGCTGCAAAAAAATGAATTTCCTCTTTTTCTCTGGTATAAGTTGTTGCTGAATTATAGTTATAAATATCTCCAAATTCATAGGTTTCATATTTATAACGCAGTGAACTTGTTAAAACAAACCTTTTAGATTGTGAACTAAAAAAAGGCACATTGATTGCTGCTTTAAATCGGTTATGACTTTCAATTCTTCCTCTTTCAAAACCTTCTCCAAAAAGCTTTGAATCAAAATTAGTTGGCCCTAACTGTTCGTATTGTACGTCCAAAATTCTCGTGGTCGGAAATTTATCCATTACCACTTTTGCAACCGTTTTTATTGGAGCATCTTTTTCCTGAGCAACTGTTCGCATAGATGCAAATACAATTAAAACACAAATGATTTTTGTTTTTTTCATAAGCCAATGAAATTTCAACGTTTGATTAAAGAAAGAGGATTAAAACTCGAGGCAAATGTAATTGCGAAGTCCTGACTATAATAGCTTAATTATACCAATGGCGTATTATTTATACCAATGGCGTTTGTATAATTATGGCTCCTAAAAAAGTAAAAACTATACTATTTCGCTAATTTTGCCGTTATGACGATTCTCAAAATATATCAGAACTTTTTTCTCCGAAACCTCATCGTACACACTTTTATATTTTTGGTGATTTTGGCCTGTGTTTATGACGAAATACGATTAGACGGCCATAGTTGGTCGTACATGATCAGTAAAATAACCGTTGGCTATTTTCCTTGTATTGTATGGATTACCATTTTCAATCTTTTTATCATCAAACCTTTCTTATTCAAAAAAAAGGTTAAAATATTCTTTACACTTTTTGCGATTTACTGGACTTGTTTTTACTTTTTCATGAATTGGTTTTTCCCTCTTATGGGGTTAGGAAATTTCAAAACACTTCAAATATTATCGCTTATTATCAACGGAATGTTTTTTTACTTTATTCATGTTGTAATCACTAAAAAAATCATGGATACAGATAAAGACATTATGAATTTCAAGTCTGAACTTTTGTTTTTGAAACAACAGCTTAATCCGCATTTTTTACTGAATGCAATGAATAATTTATACGGAGAATCTCTGACAGAACCTGATAAAGTTCCGGACAGGATTTTAAATCTTTCTGACATGTTGCGCTACCAAATTGAAGCTACCAAAAAAGATTATGTTCTGGTTGCTGAAGAAATAGGTTTTATTAAAAAATATATTGAATATTATACTTTTAGAAACGACAGATTAAATGTAATTCAAAATTATATGGGCGATTTTAACAACATTGATATTCCGCCTTTGTTTTTTTTACCTTTGGTCGAAAATGCCATTAAGTTTTCTGGAGAAACTGCCGAACCATTTATTTCCCTGGATTTAAAAGTAAAATCACGACATTTATCATTTACTCTGAGAAATAATTATTTAGAATCAGGTTCCAGACTTTCAGGAACAGGAATTGGAATCGAAAATCTAAAAAGACGGCTTGAAGTCTACGGTTTGAAACATGAACTGAGCTGCAAAAGAGAAAAAAACACCTTTAGCGTAAAACTGAACATATGGGACTTACCTATCGTTGCCTGATTATTGATGACGAAACGCCTGCACACAAGGCGCTAGCTTCTCATATCGCAAAATACGACGATCTGGAATACTCCGGAAGTGCTTTTAGTGGTATGGAAGCGGTAAAAATGCTCAACGAAAACAAATACGATATTATTTTTCTGGATATTAACATGCCCGTAATTTCCGGTATTGAATTAATGGAGCTACAACCCAATCGTCCAATAACCATCGTTACCACAGCTTATTCTGACTTTGCACTTTCTGCCTATCAAAACGATGCTATTGATTATTTATTGAAACCTATTTCATTCGAAAAATTTTCTAAAGCAATCGAAAAAGCCAAAACCTTTTACTCAGGGAAAAGTCTTAAAAAAGAAAACACTGCCAGCGAAAGAACACTTTCATACCGTGCCAACGGTCAAATGATCGAGACGCTTTTAAGTGATATTCTTTATATCGAAAGTCTGGGCAACTACATGAAATTGCACAGCAAAAAATTAAAATCTCCTTTAATTATCTACGGCTCACTCTCTAATATTGCAGACGAAATCAACAGCATTGACTTTCTTCAGGTTCATCGTTCTTATATCGTAAACACGCGCGAAATCTCCTCAAAAACTTTTAAAACACTAACCTTATCTAACGGAAAAATTATTCCTATAGGAAGGAAATATCAGATTTTGTTGTTTTAAATTTGAGAATGTGTCAATTTGATTATTAGATAATTCTCGTTATTATACCTTATAAAGTCTTCTTATGCAATATTGTCAAGTTCACCCGGAAATGGTCTGTAGGCGTAATAATGCAAAACCTCTTCGATAGCTCTTTTTAATGCTTCATTTATGGGTAATAAAGTCATTCCCATTTTATAATCAATTTGTGCAAGCTGCATATAATAATCGGTGAAAATGGGTACATACTTTCCATTATTAATCATTTCTTCACCAGCATTAAAGTTCTCTAGTTGTTCTTCTTTAATAATTTTGCAGGTAGCTAATCTTAGTTTTCCAAATTTATCTGTATTTGCAGCATAACCAAAAAGACGGCATATTAATCCGCGATAGCGGTAATTACTGCAACTTCCTTTATGATGTTCTAATACGGAAAGTGGTCGATATAAAAGGCAGTTTTTAGTAGACGAATTGTTTAATTCTTCTAAGGTTTCTTCAGCTTTGCCATTCAAAAATAAATGAAACGCCCAAGGCAAAAATTCTAAAGGAGAAGCATCTATATTTGGTTTAGAACAACATTTACCACAACCTGCGTTGCAATACAAATGAGTTTCAGATTTGAAAGTGGTTATTTCAATTTCAAGACGGTCAAACAATTCCTCAATCAGCCTAACTTTCAGTTCTATTGCCATTGTTTTTTTCGTAAGGTAGACTAATAGAAATGGCTCATGCTAAGGTCATGGTTTTATTGTGAATAGTTTGTGCATCCACTCCTTAAAGTATAAACCACACAACTACATAAATGCACACTATGTTTCTCAAAAATTCTTTCAAAAAGCCGCAAAGCAAAATTTGTCATTTTTTAAAAGCTTATAATTTTCAGCAACCGTAAATCTTTTCTTCAAAAAAACCTTCAGCAAAACAATTTTTCCTACATAAATAATTATATTCGCAATGCCACTAATCGTTTAAAAATAATTGTAGAAAAATGACCATTTTCAAGAAACTATTTAGAAAATTAGATTTAGAATGCCCCAGATGCCTTGGAAAAACTTTTGTTGATTGGGATGATATAAAACGCTTAAATAGACAATTAAAATGGGTGCCTGCGCCATGTGCATATTGCCTTGGAACTGGAAAAGTTACTAAAGAGATGATTACAAATGTTCCTGTAGACTATACTTATCTCACTATAGATTTGCCGGAATCAGAAATGGACAAAATAAAAGAAGGCAACGCAGAAACGCTGGAAAAAGGAAGATTGCGTGATCTTTTTTTAGACAATCTTATCAAATATGCTGAACATCATTACTCAAACAATAACATGGATGCTATAAGTATTGCCGATTTATATCTAAATACTGAAGATGAAACTGCTTTATTCTCCTTAGAAAGAAAAAATCTGATACAATTTATTGAAAAAGTAATCGAACTAAAAAACACAAACTGAAATACTTCAGACAATATTCTTCAAGTTGCTCCCTAAAAAACTTATAAAGATTGTTAATATTTACCTCCTCATAAAAAACACGTATAAATACGCATTGCCAAAACTTTATTTAGTGGTAAAATTGCCCTGAATAATTTTACTTTTAAAACATAGTTTTCCCCTAAAGGAGAATTATTAAAATGCTGTCATTTTTTTGGAACAATTAAGTGAGATTTTTAGTCGATGCCATCGATTAAAAATCTCACTTTTTTTCTAAATTCCAAAAATAAAAAAACTTTGTCCCTCTGTTCCTCAAAACCTTTGAACCTTTTAAAAAAAACCTTTGTATCTTTGAACCTTAGTCCTTCAGAACCTACAAAGAAAAAATATGACACGAGAACATTATATTCCCTTCAACAAGGAATTCTTACTCGAACAACAAATAAATACCTTCTCCGAAGACCCCAAAAAAGTTGATGAATTTAAAAAATTGTTTGACATTATCGAACATTATTTTCATTATGAAGCCTTTAATTTAAACCGAAATCTAAAACAAAATTATGCCTTGTTTGATCCGGATTTGAGTTTAAAAGAGCGAAAAAGTTTTATGGGTAAAAGTGATTTCTCCCTTTTCAAAGCAACTTTGCTTACAGTTCTGGAACAAGGAAATTATATACGAATCGATCAGGAGACTTTAGACAAAGCATTTCAGAATTCTGATTTAATTGGCTTAAAACTTTCGATCGATTTTAATGCTTTTCAAGATTATGAATTGTATGTTCGCGGACATCACAAATCGAAAGAAAAAGTCAAAAAATATTTCTTTTGGAAAAAAGAAATCGAGATCGAATATTATGATCGCGTCATGATTTATCTGCATTATAATGACACCCATTTTCTCAAGCAAAAGAAAGTCAAATTGGGTAAAATGCCAATTGAACCAGGATCTGTAGTTTTAAAAATTTTTAAACGAGTTCCTAAAAACGATATCGAAACTATTTTTCCAAATGCAATTCCAAGAATGTCAACCACAGACAAACTATTGTTATGGGTTCCCGGAATTTTTGGTGGAATTTCGCTTTTAAGTGCCAAAGTAATTCCTGCTTTAATCAATATGTATAATGCCTACGAAACAGGTGAAACTATTGATTTATTAGACAGTAAAACGTCACTTAATCAAGGTTTAATTGCACTTGGAATTTTGTCACTTTATTTGTTTCGTCAATACAACAACTTTGTCAATAAGAAAATTAAATATTCTAAAATACTCTCAGACAGTCTTTACTTTAAGAATCTGGGAAACAATAGCGGTGCTTTTTATTCACTTTTAAATTCTTCTGAAGAAGAAGTGCTTAAAGAAACAATTCTGGCTTATACTTTTTTGTATAAAAGCAGCAAACCTCTTACGGCAGAAGAATTGGATTCCCAAATTGAATCCTGGTTCGAAACAAATCTAAAAACCGATCTTGATTTTGACGTAAAAGATGCTTTAGAGAAACTAAAAAACATTGGTCTGGGTATTGAAACTAATGGAAAATGGGAAGTTCTGCCATTTGATCAGGCATTAATCACAATTGATGAATTATGGGATGGTGTTTTTGATTATAATCAGGTTCAAAGTTACAAAGACTTAAAGTTACAAAGGGACTAGAAAACTAAAATCCCTGGCTTGTTTTTATATACAATAACCGTTGTGTTTAATTCCTAAAATTTCATTTAAAACATAGATTTTGGATCTGTAAAAAGAGTATAAAAAGAAACATGTTTCTTTCACATAGCTGGACTCTGTGCCTTTTAAAGAAATGAAACGTCTTTTTTGAGCGTACAGAATCTATGTTTCTATGTGTTAAAACTAATTACGCTCAACAAATACAATAGTAGAAATGTTTTTGAAAATCATAAATATTTTCAAGAAAACCTATACAATTTTCAACCTTTGAACCTTTGCTCCTTTAAGCCTTTGCTCCTTCTAAAAAAATTATTAGATTTACGTATACCTAAATCCAAAACAATGAGAACATTAGAGCAATGGTTTGAAGAATATGCAGTAAGTCATCAGAACCCAAAAAATAAGGCGATACATTATGTTTGTGTACCTGCAATTTACTTTTCAATAGTGGGCCTGTTAATGAGTATTCCGAGTGGTTTTATTGCCAATACTCTAAAACTAAATACTCCAATTATTGAAAACTGGGCAGTTGTTGTACTCCTTTTTGTTCTTGTTTTTTACATCCGATTATCAATTGCAATGGCGATTAAAATTGCCATTTTCTCTGCTATTTGTTTAATTGTAAATTATTATATCGGACAGGTTTTTCCTTTATGGATGTTTTCGATTGGTGTTTTTGTTATCGCCTGGATCGGACAATTCTACGGACATAATATTGAAGGCAAAAAACCTTCTTTCTTAAAAGATCTTCAATTTTTAATGATTGGTCCGGCTTGGGTTGTAGAAAATTTGTTCTCCAGAAAGTAGTTTTAAAAAAATGCTGTGATAATGGCACGCAGATGACGTAGGCTAACACAGTTTTTTTTGTTTAGCTTTTTTCACACAAACTTGTCATTTTGAAACAAGGAACAACAAATCGATTGGCTATGAAGATAAATAACAAAGAAGTTAAAATTGAAAGCTTTGATATTTTTACCTATCGAAGAATCAGGCGCGCTATTGGGTATTTGGGTATTAGTCTTCCGATATTTTTGGTAGGTTTATCTTTTATCGCTTTTTTCAAAACACCACTTCAGCCTTCTATAAGCAATTATTACTACACCAATCTCAGGGAATTTTTTACAGGAACTTTGGCTGCTGTCGGGTTATTTTTAATTCGGTACAAAGGATACGGTAATGCTTCTATTTTTAAAAACGATAATCTACTGACTAATATCGCCGGAATTATGGCCATTGGAGTAGCACTGTTTCCTATGAATCCGGATGATTTTGCTTCCAAAATTTATACTTTGGTTCCATATCCTGAAAAATGGCTGGGCTGGCTTCATTATACTTTTGCAGCGCTACTTTTTCTGATTATGGCTTTACTCGCCATTAATGTATTTACTATTGGTCAGGAAAACGGAAACCGGGATCAGAAAAGCATTTTAAACGAAAACAATATTTATCGGTTTTGTGGATATTCAATCATTGCTTTTGTAATTCTTGTCCCTATTTCTGAAACTTTAAAATTATTTCGATATTCTACTTTAATTCTCGAAGCTCTTGCCTTATTTGCTTTCGGAATTGCCTGGCTAATTAAAGGCCGTGCTCTAGGCGACAGCGGTGAAATTGGCAAAAAATTATATCAGGAAAATAATCACACTGATACTGAAAAAATCTTTGAGGAATAATCTCTTAGAACATGACATTAGCTTCGCTTTTGAAAACTGGCAGCCTTTACCAGAAAGCTATCTTCTCCTGAAAACTGATGCCATAGCCCAGACAGAAACGGCATCCTTTAATGGTGTGGTTCACCATTAAAGATATAGTGGAATGGCTGGAAAAAGCTCCTGAATAAAAAACACAGGCTATTATAATTAGCAAATTAACAAGACCTTACTGATGTTTTAAAACTCAAATAATAATGTCCAGCGGGTTAAAAAACTGCATTTTTATATTTTGTCCCGATTTTGACTATTTAAAGTGATCTTTTTGATAGTGACAAAAACATCTATCAGTATACCTTTACATTTATGATAATGAAAGCAAAAAAGGGATCAATTGGGCGTTATGCCATTTTCTTTTTCACAATTTTTTGTGGTGCTTTCTTTATGCTTAAAAGTGAAAATCATCTGTTATTAAAAAATAATAGCGGTACATATTCACAAAAAACAGATAACCAAATTTCGAATTCTGTTTTTAATGTATTCGATATTCAAGAAGGACTTGCGATAGATGATGATTTAAATCAACCACTATTAGACATTAATATATTATTTGAAGAATGGAGTGCTTATACTTTAAATCTTCATTTTTATTCTACACAGCCGGTTAGTATAACCAGTCATAATTATTCGTATATCACTTTACCCCGATATATTTTATTTCATTCCCTCCGAATTCCCAGTTGTTAATTTCTTTTTAGACTTCATTTATAAGTTTGTAATTACGGGTAAAATTGAACTTTTGCTTTTGCTGAAAGCAAGTTGTTAAGTTTCTTTCCACCGTCGGCATTTTTTGGTTTAAACTTTAAAGAATGCTGTCAAAACCAAAAAATTATTATTGGTATTACTCTATTAATTCTTTTAATAGGTATCAAACTATAAATGAATCTTTTACAGATTAAATATTCACTTTTCAGACATTCATTGTATCTTTTTTTAATTTTTAACAAGATAAATAATACAATAATTTAATTTAAATAAAAATAATTATGCACTTAACACCAAGAGAAATTGAGAAACTCATGTTGCACACAGCAGGAGAACTTGCTCTAAAAAGAAAGGCCAGAGGTCTAAAATTAAATTATCCTGAAGCAGTGGCTTTAATTAGTCATTTTTTACTGGAAGGCGCAAGAGATGGCAAAAGAGTTGCCGAGTTAATGCGTGACGGAGCTCAGATTCTAACAAAAGATGATGTAATGCCGGGAGTAGCAGACATGATTCACGATGTTCAGATTGAAGCTACTTTTCCTGATGGAACCAAGTTAGTAACCGTACATGATCCAATTCGTTAATCCCAATTTATTATGACACCAGGAGAAATTTTTGTAAAAGAAGGCACAATCATCTGCAATGAAGGCAGAGAGACTGTAAAAATAAAAGTGACCAATACAGGAGACCGCCCTATTCAGGTGGGTTCTCATTTTCACTTTTTTGAAGTGAATAAAGCGATGAGTTTTAATCGTGAAAAGGCTTTTGGAAAAAGACTGAATATTGTTGCCAGTACAGCTGTCCGTTTTGAACCGGGAGAGGAAAAAGAAGTGATACTTGTAGCAATTGGCGGAAACAAAAAAGCAATGGGCTTTAATAATCTTGTTGACGGATTGGTAGATTCTGATACTACGAAAAAAGAAAGTTTAGCTAAAGCGAATCAATTAAATTTTAAAAATTCATAACATGAGCTTAAATGTAGACAGAAAGCAATATGCTAATATATTAGGTCCAACTACTGGAGACAGAATTAGATTGGGAGATACTGACATCATCATTGAAATCGAAAAAGATTTTACCCATTATGGCGATGAAGCTGTTTTTGGAGGTGGAAAAACGGTTCGTGACGGGATGGGACAAAATGTTGAACGCACAAGAGATCAGGGCGTATTAGACCTTTGTATCACCGGAGCAACTATTATTGATCACTGGGGAATTGTAAAGGCAGATATTGGAATCAAAGATGGTAAAATCATCGCTATAGGCAAGGCAGGAAATCCAGACACAATGGATGGAGTATCTCCTAACATGATTATCGGTGCATCTACAGAGGTTCATGGTGGTAAAGGTTATATCGTAACTGCCGGAGGAATTGATACACACATTCACTATATCTGTCCACAACAAATTGAAACGTCTCTTTACAGTGGTATTACAACCATGATTGGCGGAGGAACAGGACCAAATGACGGAACAAACGCAACGACTTGTACGCCAGGTAAATTCAATATTCAGAGAATGTTGGAATCTGCAGAAGAATTTCCTATGAACTTAGGCTTCTTTGGTAAAGGAAATTGCTCGGCAGAAGCACCACTTGAAGAACAAGTTGAAGCAGGAGCCTTAGGTTTAAAAATTCACGAAGACTGGGGAGCTACAACCGGAACAATTGATGCTGCACTTAAAGTAGCGGATAAATATGATGTTCAGGTGGCTATTCATACTGATACTTTAAACGAAGGTGGATTTCTGGAAGACACCATGAAAGCGATCAATGGAAGAGTAATTCATACTTTCCATACTGAAGGTGCTGGTGGCGGACATGCTCCGGATATCATCAAAGCCGCTATGTATCCAAATGTATTGCCTGCTTCTACAAATCCTACACGTCCTTATACCGTTAATACGATAGATGAGCATCTTGATATGCTTATGGTATGTCACCATTTGAGTAAAAATATCCCTGAAGATGTAGCATTTGCGGATTCTCGTATTCGTCCTGAAACTATTGCTGCCGAAGATATTTTGCATGATATGGGAGTATTCAGTATTATGAGTTCCGATTCTCAAGCTATGGGAAGACCTGGAGAAGTAATTACCAGAACATGGCAAACGGCAAGCAAAATGAGAGATCAGCGTGGTCAGTTAGAAGAAGATAAAAATACACAAAATGATAACTTCCGTACCAAACGTTATGTAGCCAAGTACACTATTAATCCTGCTATTGCTCACGGTATTTCGAACTATGTTGGTTCTATTGAGCCAGGTAAAATAGCCGACTTAGTAATCTGGAAACCAGCTTTATTTGGTGTTAAACCAGAGATGATTGTAAAAGGAGGTTTTGTAATTGCTGCAAAAATGGGTGATCCAAATGCGTCTATCCCTACTCCACAACCAGTGATTTACAGAAATATGTTTGGAGCTTATGGTCGTGCTAAATTCACCACTTGTGCAACTTTTGTTTCTCAGGCTTCGATTGATAATGGATCTATTGCTGATTATAAGCTGGAAAAAATGATTCTTCCTGTAAAAAATTGCAGAAACATATCTAAAAAAGACCTTATCCATAATGATAAAACACCGGTAATTGAAGTAAATGCCGAAAACTATCATGTAATGGTAGATGGTGTACACGTTACTTGTGAGCCGGCAGAAACGCTTCCGTTGACTCAATTGTATTATTTATTTTAATAGTAGTAGACATTTAAAAAGACCTAACAGATTTTGAAAAGCTGTTAGGTCCAATATAAAAAATAAAAAACGATGACCATCAGTGAAACTTTAGGTACTATTTCGAATAGTACAATTAACGGACGATCAATAGATTATCTCGACTTAGAATGGTTTGAATCAACAAAGAGAATTCAACGTAAAAAGACACGTCAGGGAGAAGATATTGCCATTAAATTCCTTAGAGAAGGGCAACGCCTTCGAGAGGGAGATATTCTTTTTGAAAATGAAAAGAAAATAATTGTGGTCAATATTCTGGAAACAGAAACTATTGTTATTTCTCCGTCTTCAATGCTCGAAATGGGAACAGTGTGTTATGAAATTGGAAACAAACATATTCCGCTTTTTATACAAGAAGACAAAGTATTGCTGCCTTTTGAAATGCCAATGTTCAGATGGTTGGAAGTGAGTGGTTTTAAACCCGAAAAACAATCTGTGAAATTACTTAATCTGTTAAAATCGAATGTAGAACCTCACGGACATGGAAGTTTGGGTTCAACAATTTTTACTAAAATCCTAAAAATGGCAGCTCCAAAAGATGAATAATATAAAATTTTTAGCCAGTCTTTTGCATATTTCCGATCCTACATTACCTATTGGAGGATATTCTCATTCTAACGGACTTGAAACGTTTATACAAAATAAAATTGTACACAACGCAGCAACTGCACAGGAGTTTGTAGAAAATATGCTTAAGTATAATCTCAAGTACAACGATGGTGCTTTTGTAAAATTGGCCTACGAAGCTGCTGAGACTAATGATTTGAAAGCGATTTTAGATCTGGATCAGGAATGTAACGCTTTAAAGTGTCCAAGAGAAATTCGTCAGGCAAGTCAGAAATTGGGATTGCGTTTGATTAAAATCTTCAAAAGACGTGAGAATTTTCAGTTAATGGAAGCTTATGAAAAAGCGGTTCGAAATGGTGATGCAAATTCTCATTACTCTATTGTTTTTGGAATGTATTGCTCTCTGTTAAAAATTCCTCTGCAAGAAGCCCTTTTTGGATTTTACTACACTTCTACCGCCGGAATGATTACCAATGCTGTAAAGTTAGTACCACTGGGACAATTGGATGGGCAGGATATTTTATTCCGTCTGTATCCGATAATGGAAAAAACGGCTCAGGAAACCATAACATTAGAGCGAGAGTATGTAGGACTATGCAATACCTCTTTTGACATTCGCTGTATGCAGCATGAAAGACTGTATTCAAGATTATACATGTCGTAATTAAAATTAGTAATCAATTTACAAAAAAATGAAAAATAGAAAATATATAAAAGTAGGCGTTGCCGGACCAGTAGGTTCTGGAAAAACTGCTTTATTAGAACGATTAAGCAGACACTTATACGGAACGTATGATCTTGGTGTGATTACAAATGATATCTATACCAAAGAAGATGCAGAGTTTATGGCTAAAAACAGTCTTTTGCCTCATGAACGCATTATTGGGGTAGAAACAGGAGGATGCCCTCACACCGCTATTCGCGAGGATGCAAGTATGAATCTTGAAGCAGTAGATGAATTGGCAAACCGCTTCTCAGATATTGAATTGATTTTTATCGAAAGCGGCGGAGATAATCTATCGGCAACTTTTAGCCCGGATCTTGCCGATGTAACCATTTTTATAATTGATGTTGCCGAAGGTGAAAAAATTCCAAGAAAAGGAGGACCAGGTATCACAAGATCAGATTTACTGGTGATCAATAAAATCGATTTGGCTCCTTATGTAGGTGCAAGTCTTGAAGTGATGGAAAATGATGCGAGAAGAATGAGAAAAGGAGCTCCTTTTATATTTTCAAATCTTAAGACAGATGTGGGCGTACAGGAAATTATAGGCTGGATCAAAAAATATGCTTTACTGGAAGATTGTGAAGAACCGAATCTACTAAGATAATGAACAGTCGCTTACATATTATAGCAGGTTATAAACAAGGAAGTTCCTATGTAAAAGACCTCTATGTGTCTCCTCCTTTTCGTGTAGTATCTGTAGGACAACGCAAAACCGACAATAAGCTTTATCAAATTGTGATGAGTACCTCGCCGGGAATTCTATGCGGTGATCGTTACCAATTAGATATTGATTTAGAAAAAGGAGCCGCGTTGCAGCTGCAGTCACAATCATATCAAAGATTATTTAATATGAAAAATGACGCTGTGCAGCAGCTTACTATCTCGATGGAGGATGATACTTCTTTTGCCTATGTCCCACATCCGGTGGTTCCTCATGAAAATTCTGATTTCAAAAGTAAAGCCGAAATCCGTATTGGTACAAACAGTCAGTTGATAATTAGTGAAATAATCACCTGTGGAAGAAAGCATTATGGAGAGCTTTTTAAACTGAGACGTTTTCAGAATCTTACAGAGATTTATCATAAAAATAAATTGGTTGTAAAGGACAATGTGCTTATTCAACCCGATCTGATTCCGATAAACGGCATAGGAAATCTGGAAGAATTTACGCATCAGGGAACTCTTATCTTTTATAGTACAAAAGAAAATACGAATAAAAATCTCTTAGTCGAAACTATCTATTCTATTATTGAATCTCAAAGTGAGATGGAAATCGGCATTTCGGCAATGGAAGATAACGGATTCGTTATTCGAACACTGGGACATGGTGGTGAAGTAATGTATAATTTTTTCCTTAAGGTTCAGGAAATCCTTTGGGAATTAGAATAAAAAAGAAGCTATGAATACTACTATTTGGGCATTAATACTGAGTGCTGTATCTATAAGTTTTATACACACCGCATCAGGACCAGACCATTATTTACCATTTATTGTTTTGTCGAAATCTAAACAATGGAGTAAAAGCAAAACAATTCTGCTCACAATTGCCTGTGGTTTTGGCCACGTTCTGAGCTCTTTGGTTTTGGGAACTATTGGGGTTTTTATGGGATGGCAGCTTAATAAATTCTCTTGGTTTCAGGAAATCAGAGGTAACATTTCAGGTTGGGCATTGCTCCTTTTTGGTGTAATCTATCTCATATATGGAGTTATTCAAACCATAAAAAACAAACCTCACAAGCATTTTGATGTATTAGGAGATGATGTTTATGTGTATGAACATAATCACGGAGAAGTCGTTATGCCTCAAAGCCGGATAAAAGTAACACCCTTTGTGTTGTTTATGATATTTGTCATGGGACCAAGTGAACCACTTACACCGCTTCTTTTTTATTCGGGATTAAATCGTTCTGTGACCGAAATTCTTGCATTAGTAATACCATTTGCACTTACAACTGTTGCAACAATGCTGGGCATGGTATTGCTTGGGCGATACGGATATTCAACCTTTTTCAAGACCGACAAACTAGAACGCTATATGAGTGTTGTAAGTGGCGCTGTAGTCACTATATGCGGTATTGGAATGGTCTTTTTAGGATGGTAAATTCAAAACAAAAAACAATTCAAAATGGATAAAATTTTCACAAAATTTCCCTTTATCGACAATGTATTAAAGGGAATGGGGCAAATTATGCTTCAGGAAAACAGATGGACAGGACTCTTATTTCTTATTGGTATTTTTATAGGAAGCTGGCAGGGAGGTGTTGCTATTTTACTGTCTACAAGTGCTGGAACATTTACAGCGATTAAATTAGGTTATGACAAATCCGAAATTAATGCCGGATTATATGGTTTTAGTGCGGCTTTGGTGGGAGTAGCTTTGTCTTTTTTCTTTCAGACTACAATATTAATCTGGACTCTTATTGTTTTAGGAGGTGCACTGGCAAGTATTATCCAGCATTTTTTTATTAGCAAAAAAATTCCGGCGTTTACATTTCCATTCATTGTTATAATTTGGTTATCCGTTTTTGTATTACATCATTTTACAGATATCCCACCTTCGGAAATGATTAGCGCAAAACCGGAAAATGTTGCATACAGTGAATTTATAACACCCATAAATGGCTTTGGTGAAGTCATTTTTCAAGGAGGATTATTATCCGGAGTCATTTTCTTTATCGCAATTTTTATCAGCTCCCCCGCAGCTGCTTTATATGGTCTTTTGGGATCTTTATTGGGGGCTTATTTTTCATACATGGATGGCGAATCAATCGAAGGTATTCATATGGGACTATTCGGTTTTAACGCAGTACTTTCGGCTATTGCTTTTTCAGGTTTCAAAAAAACAGACGGGTTATGGGTATTAATTGCAGTCTTGATTACGGTTGCTATTGATGACTTCCTGATTGATCATAACATCCTGACTGAAGTAGGCGGCGTATTAACTTTTCCGTTTGTGGTAGGAACATGTATTACATTACTTATTCAGAGATTTTTTATTACTAAAAAACAAAACTAAAATCCATTTAGAACATCATTGAATTCAAAATAATTATGCATTTCTTGCTTTGACAGCAGAATGCATCAGCTAAAAATTACTCAAATTATTAAAATAAAATAAACAAAATGGCATCAAATAAAATAAACTCATTACTAGCTAGAAATACAGAAAATGCTCCAAAAAGTATCGGACCATATTCACAAACTGTAGTGTTTTCACATTATAATAATCTTTCAGCTCAATTACCAATCGACCCAAAATCTGGTAAAATAGTAGCTGGCGGTATAAAAGAACAGACTGAACAGTGTTTTAAAAATATCAAGGCAATTTTAGACAGCATTGATCATGTTATGAATGATGTCGTTAGAATCACTGTATTCGTTAAAAACATCAAGGATATTGATACTGTAGACCAAGTTTACAAAATATTCTTCCCTACTTATGTTCCAACACGAACTACAGTTGCAGTTGCAGCTTTACCTATGAATGCTTTAGTACAAATTGAAGCGCTTGTTTCAAATGGCGAGGGTACAATTCCTAATGCACCACAGGCAGGTAATCTGATAAAACTTATCAATAACACCACAAATGCACCTATATGTAGTTTGTCTGCACAAACAGTATCATTCTCTCATTATAATAATCTTTCGGCTCAATTACCAATCGATCCAAAAACAGGCAGATTGGTAACAGGAGGTGTAAAAGAGCAAACTCGACAATGTTTAAAAAATATCAAAGCAATTTTAAACAGTATTGATGTTCCTTTTGATGATATTGTTAAGATTAATATCTTTCTTAAAAACCTATCAGATATTGAAGCTGTAGATGAGGTTTATACAACATTTTTTCCAGACTCGGCTATTGCCAGAGCTGTAGCTTATGTTCCTGCAAGAACAATCGTTGCCGTTTCTGATTTATCTATGCATGCTTTAGTACAAATTGAAGCAGTAGTATCACACGGAGATGGAACACCTCCTCAAGCTATCGAAGACAGACATGGAATTGTCATAAAAGCAAACAATACCGAAAATGCGCCAAAGAATTCTTTGTCTACACAAACCGTAGCATTCTCACATTACAATCACCTTTCAGCTCAATTACCAATCGATCCAAAAACGGGTAAAATGGTAGCCGGAGGTGTAAAAGAGCAGACAGAACAATGCTTAAAAAACATCAAAGCAATTTTGGAAAGTATTTCACATGGTATGGAAGATGTGGTTAAGGTTAATATTTTCCTTAAAAACATCACAGATAGCGACCTTGTAGATGAGGTTTATACAAAATTCTTTCCAAAGGGTATTCCTGCAAGAAGAACGGTTGGCGTATCAGCATTACAAAAAGATGCCTTAATCCAAATTGATGTAGTGGTTTCAAATGCAGAAGGAACACCTCTAAAAATATAACAGTTATCATTAGATGAGTATATCCTCTCATTTTGATAACATTCAACTCAAAATAATTTATTAAAGGGGGAATAATCCTATTCTCCCCTTACCCTTCTGCTTTATTTCTTTAGCTTTTTTTTATTCCTAAATAAACTAAAAAAGTATTTAGCATCGGGCACGTACGGTTGTTTCTTAATGAATTCAGAAATCAAAATTACCTTATACTTAAAATAAAGCAATTATGAAAAATAGTAAGTTCGCATTTTTATTCTTGGTTGTTATTGGTTGTTATACAGCACAAGCACAAATTAATTTTCCGTCTCAACAAAAAACAGATGATGGAAAATCGCTTTATGAAATGGAGTTTTCTCCTCGCTTAAAATTAAATGGCTATTTAAATTTGGGGGGTAATGACATGAATTCTCAGTCACTCAACTTAAATTCAGCCGACCCTTACAATCCAATCGATCAAAAAAATGCAGGTTTCAATATGTACCAAACACAGCTGGCATGGAAGACTACCTATAATGGATTCTCAAAAGGTCCTTTAGTTACTTATGTCGAAGCACAATGGTGGGGTGCTCCCGGTGCAGGCGGTAACTTACAATTGAGGGTTGCTTACGTAGATTACAATCACTGGCACATAGGTCAGGACTGGACTTTCTTTGGTAACGGTGTTCCAAGCTGGTACAATACGCTGGACTGGGAAGGACCTAATAGCGGTACATGGGCGCGTCATCTACAGGTTAAATATTACAATGATTTTGGTGCCGACAAATCGTGGAAATTTGAAGGTGGTATCGAAAGTTCTTCTGAATATCTTAAAATCGCTGGCGGAGTTACTCCCGGTCAGTTTTCTGTAGATCCAATTGTAGCATTTACCAAAAAACTGCATGACCAGACCGGTTACTTACGTTTAGCCTTTATGGGACGTACGCTTCGTTATGAAAAAGACACAAATGATAATGCTATGACAATGGGATGGGGTGTTAATGTCAATTACAAAACCATGCTTAATGAAAAGAGTTATTTTATGGCTCAGGCTGTAGCTGGTTCTGGTATAGGAGGCTCTTATACTTTATCCGGTGCCTTGTTTGGTAATGGAGGTGCAGGAAATATGTATGATGCCATTTATGACCAGAATGGCAATTTTAAAACGGTTCCTATTTATGGAGGTTCTGCAGGCGTAGAATATTACTTTGGAGAAAAGAAAAGACTGCATTCTAATTTAGTTGTCGGTTATACTACCATGACGTATAATGCAAGTCCTGTTTCGCTTGTAAACAGCAAAGTTATAAATGATAATTCAACATCAGATTTTGTTAACAATAATACGAATTCGAATACGCGAATTGCTTTGCCTTCTGCTTCTATCAATGCTATGTATGATATCACCAAAAACTTCTTAATAGGTTTAGAATATGATGCCGGCGCGAAACAGATCATCAATACCAATACACAAACTTCTACAGTCAATAAGATTGCTGTAGGCATGATGGTTGGATTCTAGCTTTTACTATAATAGACTTTTGAGTCGCATTAAACATAAAAATCTACAAAATCTGCTTGAAGCTTTTGCAAGCAGATTTTGTGGATTATATTACAAAACAAAATGACAAGAATTCAAAATACAATAGTTTTCCTTCTCTTAATGATAAGTGTAGCGTCTGTAGCACAGAAGAAAGAAAGTGAAATGCAAACTTTCCTTAAAGATACAGACAGCAAATTCCCAATAGGTAATGTCTTGATAGAATACAATCACGGAAACACACATACTCATTCAGAACCAGATGGTTCATTCAAATTGCACTTTCAATCCTTTCCGGATACACTTGTAATTAGTCATCAGGGATATGATCAGCAGAAAGTGGCTGTTAATAGCAATACTGAGTATGAAAACAAAGTCATTTTTCTTCAGCGTAAACCTATTGAGATTTCCGAAATAATAATTAATCACAAGTCATTTCTTTCAGATATCACAAAGGTTGATCTTAATAAATTTCCGGTAAACTCAGCTCAGGATTTATTGCGCAAAGTTCCTGGTTTGTTTATTGCTCAACACGCCGGCGGTGGAAAAGCAGAACAAATTTTTCTAAGAGGTTTTGATGCAGATCACGGAAC
The DNA here is from genome assembly GCF_900187965.1 of Flavobacterium sp. ov086. GTDB lineage: Bacteria > Bacteroidota > Bacteroidia > Flavobacteriales > Flavobacteriaceae > Flavobacterium. The sequence continues at coordinate 88,926 of NZ_FZNL01000019.1, forward strand.
GGACGTTAGTGTGAATGTAGACGGAATGCCTGTAAATATAGTATCTCATGCTCATGGTCAGGGATACTCCGATCTGCATTTTGTGATTCCTGAAACCATCAATAATATCGATTTTGGAAAAGGAGCCTATTATGCTGACAGAGGAGATTTTAATACTGCGGGTTATGTAGATTTTAAAACTTATGGAGCTTTAAAAAACAGTATGATTAAACTTGAAGGAGGTTCTTTTAATACAAAAAGAATTCTGGGAATGTTTAATATCATAAACGATCCTGACAATAAGAAAAATTTCTATTTAGCAACAGAATACAATTATACCGATGGCCCTTTTGATGTAAAACAAAATTTCAACAGGGTTAATATCTTTGGAAAATACAACCAGTGGATAACAGATAATGATTATTTCAATATCCAATTTTCTACGTTTAATTCTTCCTGGAATGCTTCAGGACAAAATCCGGAACGCGCCATTAATCAAGGAATTATTGATCGTTGGGGAAGCATTGATCCTACCGAAGGAGGAAGCACCTCTCGCAGCAATGTCCAGATGAATTTTAAACATATCATTTCTCCATCAGAGCATATTGAAGCGATGGCTTGGTACTCTAAGTATAATTTTAATCTGTATTCTGATTTTACATTTTTCTTAAATGATCCTATTCACGGAGATGAAATTCAACAAAAAGATGGCAGAAATATTTATGGCGGTGAATTTAAACATGTCAAAAATTTCATCTTTTCTAATAGTTCTTTTGAATTGATATCCGGAATTGGATTCCGAAATGACGATATTCAAACTTTGCAGCTGAATCATGTTTATCACAGAGATTTATTATTGGATAAAAAGATGGATGTTACCGGCGTAGAAACCAATTTACACGCTTACTCAGAATTGATATGGAAAACCGGGAAATGGACTATTGCTCCGGCTTTAAGACTGGATCATTTTATTTTCAATATGCATGATTTACTGGATCAGGAGCAATTGCCATCGGGACAATCATCAGAAGCAACCAGACTGAGTCCTAAGCTTAATTTATCTTATGCTTCCAGTGACAAAGTTGTATGGTTATTAAAAACTGGTATGGGATTTCATTCTAATGATATGAGGGTTGTAATTCCTCAAAACGGACGTAACACGTTACCATATTCTCTAGGAGCTGATTTTGGAACAAGACTTCATCCATTAAAATCATTGATTATTACACCAACGGTATGGTATTTATTTCTACAACAGGAATTTGTTTATGTAGGTGATGATGCTGTAGTCGAACCTTCGGGTAAATCAAAACGTTATGGATTTGATTTAGGTATTCGCTACCAGCCATTACCAAATCTGTATTTAAATGCTGATGTTAATTATTCTCATGCCCGATTAATGGAGGAACCAAAAGGAGAAGATTATATTCCGTTAGCACCAATAATTACGAGTACCGGATCTTTAAATTGGGATTTCATGAAAGGCTTTTCGATAGGATTACAGTATCGCTATCTAGGTGAAAGACCTGCTGTTGAGGATAATAGTCTCAAAACAAAACCTTACCTTGTAAATGATTTGATACTTTCCTACAACCGTGCAAAATGGGGGGCTAATTTTCAAATCAATAACTTATTCGATGTAAAATGGAATGAAGCTCAATTTGCTACAGAAACTCAATTGAAAAATGAAGCGGCACCAATTACTGATATTACCTATACTCCTGGAAATCCTTTTGGGATAAAAATGGGAATATTTTATAAATTTTAAATGATATTCATTATTAAATTTGCACGATCTTTAATAGGATAATTAATATGGAAACACTTTCTAATTTTCAGTATAAAAAACTTTTTCTTCCTAACATTACAGAAAAAATACTTTCTAATAATGCAGATATACAGCTTTACAGGCTTGAAGATTATCTAAAAGGTATTCTTATGCCTGTAGTTCCGTACCGTACCACCTTTAATTTTGTTCTGTTTATTACCAACGGACATATTAAACAGTATCTGGAGAATAAAGAATATAATGTAGAAAAAGGAGGTGTTATTTTTATCAAACAAGGAACAATTACAGCGACAATAGAATTATCTGATGATGCCGAAGGTTTTTTCTTAGCCTATGAGAACAATATTGTATCTGAACAGGAATTACCCAAACATAAAACCAGCATTTTTTTTATGCCTCCTTTCTTAAATTTGGATAACCTTACTTACGGAACGATTAAACAACTGCTTACTATTATGGAGCAGGAGTTGTGGCTTAATGAATTGAATTTAAATGAGATAATCATTACTATGCTTCATCTTATTTTGGTTAAAATATTAAGTACCGATTCTGATAGTCATCATAAATCAGCTACTCGTCCTATGGATTTGTCTCTTCAGTTCCGGGATATCTTGTTCAAATATCACAGAGATGAAAAAAGAGTAACATTTTATGCAGATAAACTATCTGTTACAGAAAATTATCTTAATAAATGTGTGAAAAATATAACTCAAAAATCACCAAAACAATGGATTAACGAAATGGATATCAATTATAGCAAGGCACTTCTTCAGTCCAGTAAAGATATTGCTGAAATTGCTTATCAGCTTAATTTTCACACCGCTTCACATTTTACGCAACTTTTCAAAAAAATTACAGGAATCACCCCTAAAGAATATAGGCTACAGTTTTTTAAATAAAATGATGTAATTTCAAACAATCTAGTTGGGATTGAAAGTTGGCAACTTTTTGAGACTGAAATATAAGAACAACTGCTAACACACGCTAAAAGCAATTTGGGTTTTAGGCTTCATTTGAAGTTGGTTTTGTATTTGGGAAATTTGTATTTAACCGAAAAATCTCGCATCTTTATTCCCCAACCTCGCCAAGCGCTAGAACGATGGTGGCAATTATAACAGACATACCTAAAATGACGATCAAAAAAGTAATTTTTATAGTTTTAACAATTTCAGCTTTGACAAGTTGCAGGCGCGGTTACAAAGTTGAAAATGGCAAAGTATATTACGAATATTGGAATGAAGGAAGTGGACAAGGAAAAAGTTTAATTGAACAAGCAGATGCAAAAACTTTTCAAGAATTAACATTTGACTGCGATTGCAACTTTGAGTTTGGCAAAGACAAAAATCATTTGTTTATAGACGGAGAACTTATAAAAAATATTGACCCAAACACTTTTAAGTTTATTGGAAACTATATTTTCCGTGACAAAGACTCCGCTTATTTTTTTGGTTTTTATAACAACTTAAACGATTGTGTAATTAAAGGTGTTAATCCAGACAAAATAAAATTGATTAAATATCCTTGGTCAAAGGCTGATAATTTTTTAATTCACGGAGGAGAAGCTGTAATTATTGACGATATAAATGATTTTGTTCCTATTGACGATGATTGGGGAAAGACAAAAAAATATATAATTAATAACAATCAAATTCTATACGGAGCAGACGTAGAAACTTTTAAAATCACAAGTTCTTTTCAAGGTAAAGATAAAAACTTCAATTACGAGTTCGGTATTATTAATGAAGATGATTTCAAAAAAACAAGTTACAAGAAATTTGATTTTGACAAGCCTATTTGTGAATATGAACCAATAGTATTTGATGATATTTATGACAATTTGGTATTATATAAAGAAGACCAAAATAAAAGAATCGAAATTGTAGAAAAACTAAAATCGAAAGGTTTTTCAATTAAGAATATTAAATATTCAAATTGGTCAGGCGAATCAAAAATTATCAGCGTTGCGTTGGCAAATGACAAATGTAATTGCATTGTTGAGAAACTTTACCGTTATGATTATTCAAAACCTTCTGAAACTGAAAAAATATTTAAAGTAACAGAAAGAATTCATTGTAAACCGCAAGAAAAGCAGAACGAAAAATAACTGTCACCAACAGCCACTACAACGGATTTGGGAAATTGGCTTAATGGAAAGTTGGTCTTGTATTTGGATGATTTGGCAAATCCGAAGAATGGGCTTAATTTAGTCCCAAACTGCTTGTAGCACGAGAACGTTGTGCGTCACTCTGAAAAAGCAACGAACGATAAATGGATTATAAAACATACGAACCTCATTCAAATTTAAAATCGCTTGTAAATTGCTATTGGACTTTGGAAGTGCCTAAGCAATCTGAACTACAAAAACAACGAATAGTTCCTGACGGCTGTATTGAAATGGCTTTTATTCTTGGAGACAATATAAAACGGTACACTTCCGAAGATAAATTTATACTTCAACCTCGTGCAATGGTACTCGGACAAACAATTGAGCCCTTTTACATTGAGCCAATAGGTTATGTAAATACATTTGCTATCCGATTTTATCCTTATGGGTTTGCCAATTTTGTTTCTGAATCAATGAACAATTTAATAAACAAAGAAACATCTATAGACCAACTTTTTGGTGCAGAAAACGCAAATGACTTGGAACAAAAAATCATCAAAGCAGAAAATACGGAACAACGGATAAGCATTATCGAAAAATTTCTTTTAGAAAGGCTTAATGATGAAAAAACGATTAATAGAATAGTAAAGAACATAGTTGATTCCCTTCTATCGACAAACGGAAGTGCTTCAATAAACTCAATTCTTAAAGACGACTTGTCAAAACGAAGACAACTCGAAAGAAACTTCAGAAAGCAAATTGGAGTTAGTCCCAAACAATTGGGAAAGATAATTCGCCTACAAACAGCTTTAAAAATGTTGCTCAACCAAAAGTCGGAAAACCTGACCGATATTGCCTACAATAGTAAATATTTTGACCAAGCACACTTCATTAAAGACTTTAGAGAGTTTACAGGAATAAATCCCAAAGAGTTTCTCGCTGGTGAAAGTTTGGATCTTTCTGCACTTTTTTATAAATAATTCAGGTGTCGCATTTTTACAATTTTAATAGACTTTCAGCTATTAGTTTTGTTCCGTCAATAACAAACTAAAAATGAAAGAAAAAATTTTTATCGCAATTATTGCCCTAACATTCGGTATTGTGTCTTGTAAAAACAAAGATTATTTAACTCCCGAACAAAGCCAAACTAAAGAAATAAACACAAAAAGCGTAAAGAAAATGAACAGTTACATCTCAATTTTTGAAATTCCTGCAACGGACATTTCACGAGCCATCAACTTTTACAAAGAAATTTTAGGGGTAGAAATTGAAAAATTAGATTTCCCAGGAATAGAAATGGGCTTATTCCCATACCAAGACCAAATGGTTACAGGAGTGATTATGAAAGGAGAAGGTTACGAACCTTCTGCTAGCGGAGTTACTATTTATCTGAATGGTGGAGATAATCTACAAACAATTCTTGATAAAATAGAAAGGAATGGTGGAAAAATAATTATTCCTAAAACACCCCACGCTGACGAAAGGGGATTTTTTGCCATTTTCCACGATTCGGAGGGAAATAAAATAGGACTTCATTCACCGAATTAAAAAAGAGCGAACGCACAACAATATGTATAAGCAATAGCGGTTTAAGTGCAAACTTGAACCGCTATTGCATTAATTAAGTATCTTGCTTTCCGAGAATTTAGTGCAAATAAATCCGTTACTGCTCATACATTAGACGGTTATGGGTAAGCTAAAAACTAGATGTGCGAGCTTAACATAAAGTTCAAGTTGGGAACTAAACCTAAACTTTAGAACCTGAAAGAGAATCGTAGAGCTTAACAGATCCATGATTGTATTCGAACCAAAATCCCCTTTAAACATAGGTGTTTTTAAAACTAGAAGAAAATCTTAAAAATTTTAGAACCACAAAAAAAGCCTGAGAATCTGCATCCTCAGGCTTTTTATTTATGTGACCGCGGAGGGGTTCGAACCCCCAACCCTCAGAGCCGAAATCTGATATTCTATCCAGTTGAACTACGCGGTCTTTTGATTGCAGATTGTTGAGTTTAGATTTTAGATTATTGAATGAAATCTAAAATCTGAACTCTAAAATCTAATATTTTTATACTAATAATTTCTTTACAATTGCTGAGATTGTTTTTCCTTCAGCAGTTCCGCCTAATTGTGCAGATGCTAATCCCATAACTTTCCCCATTGAAGCAATTCCAGAAGCTCCAGTTTCAGCAATAATTTTTGCTACTACTGCTTCTACTTCTTCTTCACTTAATTGTGCCGGTAAAAACTTCTCAATTACTGCAACCTGAGCCAATTCTGGTTCAGCAAGATCAGGACGGTTTTGTTCTGTAAAGATTCTAGCGCTTTCTTTACGAGTTTTAACCAATCTTTGAAGTAATTTAACTTCGTCATCTTCTGTTAATTCTTCTTTAGAACCTGAAGCCGTTGCAGCTAATAACATTTCAGATTTAATTGCTCTTAAAGCTTCTAATGCTACTGTATCTTTTGCTCTCATGGCGGTTTTAATCTCGTCCATGATTAATGTTTGTAAACTCATTTTAAAATTTTTATTTAAACAAGCCTTAGCTTATAGATTGATATATTTATTTTAAATTTATTCTTGACTAATTATCTTAAGCGAGGCCAAATGGATTCGAAGCGATAATAAGATTCACTTTAAAAGCGTATCAAAGAAGTCAAATTTTAAATTCTGTGCGAAGATAAAAAAAATAACCCGAAAATTAAATCCAATTCTCGGGTTATCCATATTTATTATGATTGCAAAATTAATCTACATTGTCATGCAAAAATGAATTGTTTGAACGTAGTTGCAAATCGTTGTTACTATCTGTTCCAACTGATATTCTGGAACTGGTGTTATTTGATTGTGAATTAGACAAATCAATTCCTAATCTTTTATAAGCAGGCTCTTTTTCCAGTTCGTCAATTCTTGAAACGTTATTATGAAATTTATAATTAAATTCTTTTAGTTTCTTTCTTCTCTCTTCAGCTCTTAATCGTAACGTTTCCTCAATTGTTAATTCCATTGGAGAAACATGTGATGTTGTTGAATAATCAGCTTCGCTTGCAAAATCAACTCTTGGCTTCATAGTGATATTTAATTCCTCAGGAATTACATCTTCGATCACTTTTTCAACCGGTTTTGATGCCACTAAATCATTTTCAACTTCCATATATTCTTCTAAAGAATATTTGATGATTCCGTTTTCAGAAAGTTCTGTTACCGGTACAAATTGTACTGGATCATTTACTTTTATATTACGGGTCTCATTTGATAATTCAAACAAGATTTTAGTCTCTTGTTGTTCAGTAACTGGCTCTCTTTTTACTTCTGGCTCTGATCTGTAAAGTGGTAAATCAAATGAAAAAGTCGTTTGTTCTTCTCTTTCAAAAGTTCTTTGCTGAACAGGTTTCACTTCCTGAAAAGCTTGCACTTCAGGAGCAGGAGTTGATATTGTAAAATCGATATCTGTAATTGGCGAAACGATCTCAAAAGTCACATCAAGATTCTTGATAAACTCAGACATTACCACTAATTCTTCCTGATTAATAGTTGGAGCAACTGCAACTGGAGCAACCGGAGTTGGAATTACGGGAGCAACCGTATCAGCAAACGAGGTATCTTCCATTAAATCAAAAACAATCTTTTCTTCTGATTTTGCAGTAGATGTTTCTGTATTTACATCAAAAGAAGTTAATGTCTTATTTGTTAAATCATAAACACTTCTTTGATCGTCTCCTAATGTATGGATGATTTTTTTAGGCTCAGTATTTACAATTTCGTTTTGTTGTTCCACATCAAAACCTGTCGCAATAATAGTCACGGCAATAGCATCACCAAGGGTTTCGTCTTCACCAACTCCCATGATAATATTAGCATTATGCCCCGCTTCTACTTGAATATGATCGTTGATTTCTCCAATCTCATCCAGTGTAATTTCGTTTGATCCAGAAACGATAAGCAACAATACGTTTTTGGCTCCTGTAATTTTGTTGTCGTTTAACAACGGAGAATCCAATGCCGAAACGATAGCATCTTTCGCTCTGTTCTCACCCGCAGCAACAGAAGATCCCATGATAGCTGTTCCACTGTTTGATAAAACAGTTTTTGCATCACGTAAATCGATATTTTGAGTATAGTGGTGCGTAATTACTTCGGCAATACCTCTTGAGGCTGTTGCTAAAACTTCATCCGCTTTAGAGAATCCGGCTTTAAAACCAAGATTTCCGTACACTTCTCTTAACTTATTATTATTAATTACAATTAGTGAATCAACTTGCTTACGCAATTTTTCGATTCCTAAAAGTGCTTGTTCCTGACGAACTTTCCCTTCAAACTGAAACGGAATTGTCACAATACCAACAGTCAGGATTTCTCTTTCTTTTGCCAATTGTGCAATTACCGGAGCTGCACCTGTACCTGTTCCACCACCCATACCAGCGGTAATAAATACCATCTTAGTACCACGGTCTAACATTTTTTCGATATCAGCGATACTTTCAATAGCAGATTGTTGTCCTACATCAGGATTTGCTCCTGCTCCAAGACCTTCTGTTAAATTCATTCCTAACTGAATTTTGTTAGGTACCGAACTGTTCTGTAGTGCCTGTGAATCAGTATTACAAACGATAAAATCTACGCCTTTAATACCTTGTTTAAACATGTGATTGATAGCGTTACTACCACCTCCGCCTACACCTATTACTTTGATTACATTTGATTGGTTTTTTGGTAAATCAAATGAAATACTTCCAAATTCTGAGTTGCTCATCATCTTTTTGGTTTTTGAAATTCTTATTTAATACATTTTTTACTCTTGACTTGGGGCCAATAGTAATTCCTTTTCTCTTTATTATCTTATTCTGCGTTGTCTAAAAAATCTTTGATTTTGTCGACATATCGGTCAAAAAATGATCTTCTAATTTTTGTTTCCGTAGATTCTTCTTTAGACGAATTATTTCTAACTTCCCTTGTGTCTTCAATAGTTTCTACTCTTTCAACGTAGTTTTCTTCAACTTCGTATCGTTGCTGAACAGGTTGTTGTGTTTGAGGTGGCACGTTTCTGTAAACCACTTTTGGCTGCTCATTCACAATTTCCATTCTAACAGCACTTTGCGTACTATTTTCGATACTATTCATTACTAATCCAACTGCTGTTGCAAATAACGGACTAGAAATTTCTTCGCTCGAGTTCCCTGCTAAATGCTCGTTTGGATATCCAATTCTGGTATCCATACCTGTAATGTACTCTACTAATTGTTTTATATGTTTTAGTTGAGCGCCACCACCTGTAAGAACGATTCCGGCAATTAATTTTTTACGAGGATCTTCGTGTCCATAAGCTTTAATCTCTGCAAAAACCTGTTCAACAATTTCCACAACACGTGCGTGGATAATTTTAGATAAGTTTTTAAGCGAAATCTCTTTTGGTTCTCTTCCTCTTAAACCAGGAATAGAAACAATCTCGTTGTCTTTATTTTCTCCCGGCCAAGCCGATCCGAATTTTACTTTTAAAAGCTCTGCTTGTTTTTCGATAATCGAACAACCTTCTTTAATGTCGTCTGTAATCACATTTCCTCCAAAAGGAATTACTGCTGTATGACGAATAATACCATCTTTAAAAATGGCTAAATCTGTTGTTCCACCACCAATATCAATTAAAGCTACACCTGCTTCTTTTTCTTCCTGACTAAGAACCGCATCTGCCGAAGCTAATGGTTCTAATGTCAATCCTGACAATTCGATTCCTGAACTCTGAATACATCTTCCAACATTTCTGATCGAAGAAGCTTGCCCAACTACTACGTGAAAACTAGATTCCAGTCTTCCGCCGTACATCCCGATTGGTTCTTTAATTTCAGATTGTCCATCTATTTTAAATTCTTGTGGCAAAACGTGAATAATTTCTTCTCCCGGTAGCATGGCCAGCTTATTTACCTGGTCAATCAAAAGCTGAATATCTTTTTCGCCAATTACTTCTTCCGGATTATTACGGCTGATGTAATCTGTATGCTGTATACTTCTTATGTGTTGTCCTGCGATACCAACAACAACATCTTTAATTTTATAACCTGAATTATTCTCTGCTTCAAGTATTGCTTGTTGAATTGATTGAATAGTTTGCGTAATGTTGTTTACAACTCCTCTCGCAACTCCCAAACTTTTGGATTTACCAATACCCAAAATTTCCAACTTACCATACTCATTTTTCTTGCCTATCATAGCAACTATCTTTGTCGTTCCAATATCTAGACCTACTGCAATGTTATCTTTTTCCATTTTCTATTATTTTGTGCAAACTACTTGTTCCGTAAACCTAAGGTCAATCTTATTGTATTTATATAACGAACTATCTAAAACTGCTTTTTGAAAAAAAGCTTTATAGTTTCTAAATTTCTTATCAACATTCATCGTTCTGCCAAAATCGATGAAGTAATTATAATTTCGATTAAACATTTTTAGGCTGCCATTCGGCATAATTTGTATTGCAATGATGTTTTTTTTCAAAAACCCATCGTCATAAATTGTGCGAAATAAAGCAGCTAAATCTTCGTTATTTTTTTTATTTATTGCCCCTGAAACAAGAGGAACTCGCGCCGTAAAATTGTCCGACAAAGGCATTTTATTTCCCTCATAGTCAATATAAAAAGATTGATCACCATCATAAACTCTCGCTATTGGTGTCTTCTGTTTTACTACCGCTTTTAGAACGCCATCGATACTTACAAAAACATCTGACTTCTCAATCATGTCTTGCGTATCAAGGGTTTTTTCTATCTTATTCAAATCTAACTCATCTTTTCGGATACTGGAAGCGTCTCTTTTATTTTCTATCAACAATTTATTAACCGTTTCCGGCTTCACAAAAAGCGTATTTTCTCCTACAAAAACAACCATGGATTTCTTTAATTTTCGATCTCCATTTCGATGTTGAGCAAACGAATACAAAAAAAGTACAAGCCCCAAAATGAGAATTAATCGAATATTTGTCCAATTAAATATTTTCATTTAGCATTTTTTTAATTGATGGAACCATTTCTCCAATATCACCAGCTCCTATTGTTACAATTATTGGCGCATCACTGGCTTTGATCTCCGCTAATAAATCACTTTTTGCAACAATTTTTTTGTTCGAATTCGTCATTTTTCCCAACAGCCAATCAGATGTAATTCCTTCCATCGGTAATTCGCGTGCAGGATAAATATCCATCAAAAACACTTCATCAAATTGAGATAAACTCTCCGCAAATCCATCTGCAAAATCTCTTGTTCTACTGAATAAATGTGGCTGAAAAATGGCCAAAACTTTACGATTTGGATACAATTCTCTAACCGCCTGGTGTACAGCATTTATCTCTGTTGGATGATGTGCATAATCATCAATATAAACCAACTTTTCAGACTTAATCTGATAAGAAAAACGTCTTCTGATTCCGTTGAATGAAGCAATGGCTTTTGCGATGGAGTCGGTCGGGGTGCCAAACGTTTTTGCCATGGCAATAGCCATTAATCCATTCATTAAATTGTGTTTACCAGGTAATCCAAAATGCAGGTCTTTCATAATTTCCGATGGCGTTTGCACATCAAAAACATAACTTCCATCTTCAATACGAACATTGAACGCCTTATATACAGCATCTTCATTTATAGCACATTGAACGCCTTCAAGCGGCAATTCTTTGGTTATAAACAGCTTATTCTTATTTTCTATTTTCGAAGCAAATTCTACAAACGAAGCCTCAATAGCCTCACTTGTTCCGTAAATATCCAAATGGTCCGCATCCATTGAAGTGATACAGGCGATATTTGGGTGCAAATGCAGAAATGAACGATCAAATTCATCTGCTTCTACAACCGTTACCGTTTTACCATTTCCGATTAAATTCGAATTATAATTCTCTACAATTCCACCCACAAAAGCAGTTACATCCGCTCCGCTTTCATATAAAATATGACCTAAAATACTTGATGTGGTAGTTTTTCCGTGAGTCCCGGCAACAGCGAAACTAAAAGTACCTTTAGTAATAATTCCTAAAACTTCAGCACGCTTTTTAATTTCGTAATTTCTTTCAATAAAATAATTCCATTCTGAATGTGTTTTAGGCACAGCCGGAGTAAAAATCACCAATGTATTTTCGGCAAAATAATCTGAAGGAATTAAACTAATATTATCTTCAAAATGAATATCAATTCCGCTTTCAATCAATTCATTAGTTAACATCGAAGGTGTTTTATCGTAACCTGAAACCTGTTTCCCTATATTTTTAAAATAGCGAGCCAGGGCACTCATTCCGATGCCTCCAATACCAATAAAATAAACGTTTTGTATCTGATCTAAATTCATTTCTTTTTGCTTTAAGCTTTAGGCGATATGCTTTATGCATAGACCTTGATCTTTATGACTATTCTTTTATTACTTGATTAATTTAACAATCTCCGCCACGATAGCTTGTGTTGCTTTTGGCATTGCTAATCGCTTTATGTTTGCACTTAATTGTTTTTGCTTTCCATCATCTTTCAATAAGGCTTCAAAAACAATACTGAACTCACTTTCCAACTCTGATTCTTTCAATAAAATAGCTCCTTTTGCATCTACAATTGCCTGCGCATTTTTTGTTTGATGATCTTCGGCTACGTTTGGCGACGGAATAAAAATTACTGGTTTCCCAACAATACATAATTCTGAAACCGATGATGCTCCTGCACGTGAAATAATCACATCTGCGGCAGCATACACAAAATCCATTCTTTCAATAAAATCAACTACTTTAACATTTGGCTGATTGTATTTTTTATAATCTTCAAAATATAATTTCCCACATTGCCAGATAATCTGAACATCCTGCGAAAGCATATTTTGTAATTCTTTTTCAATTAACTGATTTACTCTTCTGGCACCTAAACTTCCGCCTAAAACTAACAATGTTTTTTTATTTGGATCTAAACCATAAAAAGCAATTGCTTCATCACGTTTACTTTCAATATCAATTAAATCCTGACGAACCGGATTCCCGGTCAAAACAATTTTTTCTTTCGGAAAAAACCTTTCTAAATTTTCGTAAGCCACGCAAATTGCATTTGCTTTTTTACTCAACAGCTTATTTGTAATTCCCGGAAAAGAATTTTGTTCCTGAATCACTGTCGGAATTCCTACCGAACCTGCCGCTTGTAATAATGGCCCACTTGCAAAACCTCCTGTACCAATTACTACATTTGGTTTAAACTGTTTGATGATTCGTCTTGACTCTAACAAACTTGTTGCCAATTTTAACGGAAACATCAAATTTTGCAAAGTCAATTTTCTTTGTAAACCTGCTATCCAAAGACCTTTTATTTCGTAACCTGCCTGAGGCACTTTTTGCATTTCCATTTTATCTTTGGCACCCACAAAAAGAAATTCAGCATCAGGGAATTGTAATTTTAACTCATTTGCAATCGCAATTGCAGGATAAATATGTCCTCCGGTCCCACCACCACTTAGTATGAATTTATACTTTGTCATATTTTTTTTAAATTATAACGCTTTAAAAATTATCCTATTTCTAAGCTTTATTTAATACTGCATTCATTGGATTTCTGGAATTATCTTCAATTGAATACATCCCTTCTTCTTCATATATTTTTTCGTCAGCCGGCAAATCTTCTTCTGATAATTCTTTATCAATTAATCTCTGAAGTGCTTCTTTACGTCTTTCTTTTTCTTCTTGCTCTTCGGCGATTTCTTCTTCTTTTTTGGTCACGCTAATGATAATTCCGAGAGAGAAACAGGTCATCCAAATCGAACTACCCCCACTACTAATCAACGGAAGCGTTTGTCCTGTTACCGGCAATAATTCTACAGCAACCGCCATATTAATCATCGCCTGAAATATCATCGGAAACCCGAGACCGACGACGACGAGTTTTCCAAATATTGTAGTTGCTTTATGCGATGCGATCACAAATCGGAACAATAACAATAAATACAAAACCAAGATCGCTACTCCGCCCACTAATCCATATTCCTCTACAATAATAGCGTAGATAAAATCGGAAGATGATTGTGGCAAAAAGTTTTTCTGAACACTTTTTCCAGGGCCTAATCCTCCTAATTTTCCAGATGCAATTGCAATTTTTGCTTTCTCAATTTGATAATCATCTTCATCCGGTTTATCAGTTGTAAAGTTCATAATACGACTTTCCCAGGTTGATACCCTGCTGAAAAATCTTGAATCTGGAAACGCTTTTGCTACCAAAAGAAAGAACGCCAACATCGCAATTCCTGAACCAATGATAAATCCAATATATTTCAATGGATATTTACCAATAAAAGTCAGCATCATTACCATCGAAAATATCAACGCCGTGGTCGAAAAGTTAGCTGGCAAAATAAGCGCCAATGTTATAAAAACCGGTAACCAAAGCTGTATTAATGAAGCCTGAAACGGTTCATTCTCATCCTTGGTTTTTGACAAGTAACGTGCTACAAATATGAATAATATACTGGCTGCTAATGTCGAAGTTTGAAACGTAATCCCTATAAACGGTACCTGAATCCAACGACTTGCATTTGCTCCTGCAATTACAGTTCCTTTAAGCAATGTATAAAGCAATAAAAACCAAACAATAGGCAACGCTATTTTTGAAATCGCTCTAAAATAATGATACGGAACTCTGTGTACCCAATAAATAATCAGGAAACCTATGCAAACGTGAGCTAAGTGTTTAACTAAATAACCCAAGGTATTCCCGGTTCCGTGACCAATGTATGCCAGATTACTACTCGCACTAAAAACAGGCATAAACGAAAACAGCGCTAATAAAGCCACGAATGACCATATTACCCTATCCCCTTTTAATTTGTTTACTAATTCCTTCATGCCGTTTAGTTTCAAGTTTTTCTTGTTTCAAGTTTCAAGTTCCTCCTAACGTGAAACTTGAAACTTGAAACATTTTTTTTACTACAAGTTATGGACTGCTTGCTTAAATTGTTTTCCTCTGTCTTCGTAGTTTTCGAATAAATCGAAACTTGCACAAGCTGGTGACAATAAAACTGCATCTCCTTTTTCAGTTAAACGTTGTGCTGTTTTTACAGCGTCGTTCATATTATTTACTTCAACCATGATGTCAACAACATTCCCAAAAGCTTCAATAATTTTACGATTATCGATTCCTAAGCAGATAATTGCTTTTACTTTCTCGCGAACTAACGACATCAATTCGTTGTAATCATTTCCTTTGTCAACTCCTCCAACAATCCAAACCGTTGGAACATTCATACTGTCTAAAGCAAAGAAAGTAGCATTTACATTTGTTGCTTTTGAATCATTAATATATTGTACATTCTGAATTTTAAGTACTTTCTCTAAACGGTGCTCAACACCTTGAAAATTAGATAAACTTTCGCGAATCGTTGCATTTCTAATTTGCATCAACTTCGCTACTGAGCTTGCTGCCATTGCGTTTTTCATGTTATGTTTTCCTTCTAACGCAATGTGTTCTGTTTCCATTGTAAACTCTTCTTGGTTGATCTTTATTTCCATTTTGTTGTTATTTATAGAAGCCCCTTCATCGAATGTTTTAGACAATGAAAAAGGAATTAATTTTGCTTTTGTTGTGTTGTTCTTTAACCATTCTGCAATTGCCTCATCGTCTGCATCGTAAATGAGATAATCGCTTTCGGTTTGATTCATCGTTATTCGGAACTTTGAATCGATGTAATTTTGATACTTATATTCGTACCGGTCTAAATGATCCGGACTAATATTTGTTATAATTGCAATATCAGGTCTGTAATCTATAATTCCGTCGAGCTGAAAACTACTTAACTCAAGCACATACGCATCGAATTTATTCTCGGCCACCTGCCAGGCAAAACTCTTTCCGATGTTTCCTCCTAAACCAACATTCAAACCAGCCGATTTCAATAAATGAAACGTAAGCATTGTCGTTGTCGTTTTACCGTTACTTCCGGTAATTCCAACCGTTAACGCTTCAGTAAAAGGTTTTGCAAATTCAATTTCCGAAATCACTTTTACTCCGGCTGCAACCAGTTTTTTTATGATGGGAGATTTCTCTGGAATTCCCGGACTTTTCATTACCACGTCGGCATTCAAAATCAGATCTTCGGTATGCTGTTCTTCTTCCCAGGCAATTTTATTAATAATAAGAACTTCTTTGTAACTCTCTTTTATCTTTCCAAAATCCGATACAAAAACATCGTATCCCTTTTTCTTCCCGAGAATAGCGGTACCTACCCCACTTTCTCCTCCTCCTAAAACTACCAATCTCATGTTATCTTAATTTTAAAGTAACGATTGATAATATGGCTAACATGATGGCAACAATCCAAAAACGAGTTACGATTTTACTCTCATGATATCCTTTCTTTTGATAGTGATGATGTAGTGGCGACATCAGGAAAATTCTACGGCCTTCGCCAAAACGTTTTTTAGTGAATTTAAAATAACTCACTTGCAAAACCACTGAGAAATTCTCTACTAAAAAGATTCCACACAATAACGGAATCAATAATTCTTTTCGAACTGCAATTGCCAAAACTGCAATGATTCCTCCAATAGTCAAACTTCCTGTATCTCCCATAAAAACAGATGCGGGATAAGAGTTGTACCAAAGAAACCCGATTAGCGCCCCAACAAATGCAGATATAAAAACCGTCATTTCTCCCGAATTAGGGATATACATAATATTTAGATAATTTGAGAAAATGATATTACCGGAAACAAACGTAAATATTCCGAGCGCTAAGACCGAAACTGCCGAAGTTCCCGCCGCTAGACCATCGATTCCGTCTGTTAAATTAGCTCCGTTTGAAACTGCTGTAATAATAAAAATCACAACCGGAATAAAAATTAACCAAGCCCATTTTTCATATCCTTCGCCAGTCCAGGCTAATAACTCGGCGTAATCAAATTCATTGTTTTTTACAAAAGGAATTGTTGTTGCCGTTGATTTTTCCTCCATTTGAGCAGGTAAAACCACTGTAGTAGCAACTTTAGAATTGGCAATATACCCAGTATCAGTTCTTACTGTAACCGCTGGATTAAAATATAAAACAGTTCCAACGATAAGTCCCAAACCAACTTGACCAATAACTTTAAAAATCCCTTTAAGACCTTCTTTATCTTTTTTGAATATTTTAATATAATCATCGATAAAACCAATTGTTCCCATCCAAAGCGTGGTTACAATAAGTAATACGATATAAATATTATGCAAACGAGCAAACAACAAAACCGGTAAAAGAGTTGCAAAAATGATAATCAATCCACCCATTGTTGGCGTTCCTGCTTTTTCATTTTGACCTTGAAGACCTAGCTCACGAATCGTTTCTCCAACCTGTTGATTGCGCAAAAAGTTAATAATTCTTTTTCCGTAAATCGTTGACAAAAGCAATGAAAGCATTAACGCTAAAGCCGATCTAAAAGTGATGTATTGAAAAACTCCAGTTCCTGGGATATCTAGTGTTTTGTCGAAATATTCAAATAAATAGTATAGCATATATTTTTATTTTAAACTTCAGATTCTTAATTAATTCTGTGGTATTTAGAATCTGAAAATGGATAATTATTTGTTTAGTTGCTCTAAGATTTCTTTTACAGTTTCCATATCATCAAAATGATGACGTACACCACTTATCTCCTGATAAGTTTCATGGCCTTTTCCTGCAATTAGAATAATATCATTTGGCTGAGCCAATTGACAAGCTGTTTTAATCGCTTGTTTTCTATCGGTAATCCTTAATACTTTTTTATAATTATGAGCTTCAACTCCTTTTTCCATTTCATCTAAAATCACTTCAGGATCTTCGTTTCTTGGATTATCAGAGGTTAAAATCGCTTTATCACTTAGATCTGTCGCGATTTTTGCCATAATTGGTCTTTTTGTTTTATCTCTGTTTCCGCCACAACCAACAACTGTAATCAATTGTTCGTTTTTGGTACGGATATCATTAATCGTTTTTAATACATTATCCAAAGCATCCGGCGTGTGTGCATAATCTACAATTGCAGTAATGTTCCCTTCTGAAACAATATACTGAAAACGCCCCGAAACACTCTCTAAATCAGACAGTAAGCGCAACGCTTCCAGACTATCCATTCCCAATTCTACAGCCGTTCCGTAAATTGCCAAAACGTTATACGCATTAAAAGTTCCGATAAGTTTTACCCAAACTTCATTGTCATTTACTTTTAACAATAAACCTGATAATTGACTCTCTAAAATTGTTGCTTTAAAATCAGCATAAGATTTCAAGGCATAAGTAAATTTTCTGGCAACTGTATTTTGCAACATCACAGGTCCGTTTTTATCGTCAATATTTGATAAAGCAAAAGCTGTTTTTGGCAATGAATCAAAAAATGACTTTTTAACGTCTCTGTATTCTGCAAAAGTTGGATGATAATCTAAATGATCGTGCGAAAGATTCGTAAAAACCCCACCCACAAAATGCAAAGCTTCTGTTCTCTTTTGATGAATTCCGTGTGAACTCACTTCCATAAAACAATGTGTTACTCCAGCCTCAACCATTTCATTTAAATAATGATTGATTGTTATAGAATCCGGTGTTGTATGTGTTGCATTATATTCGGTTTCATCAACCATGATTTTTACAGTTGATAATAAACCAACTTTAAATCCTGCTTTTTGAAACAACTGAAACAATAATGAAGCAATCGTTGTTTTTCCGTTTGTTCCTGTAACTCCAACTAATTTTAATTTTTCGGAAGGATTTCCAAAATAATTAGCCGCCATAAAAGCCAATGCTGTATTGGTATCTTTTACTTGTATATAGGTAATTCCTTTTTCAATATTCGCCGGCAAAGTATCACAAATAATCGCAATAGCTCCTAGCTGAATCGCTTTTTCGATATAGTCGTGACCATCAGAAAGTGATCCGCGAATCGCTACAAAAACATCATTTGCTTCAATTTTTCTTGAATCAAAATCAATTTTATGTATGTCGATTTCTGTCGAGCCTGTTACTGATTCGATAGCTACTTTGTATAATATGTCTTTAAGTATTTTCACGATAATTCTAATACTATTGTTGTGTTTTTACTAATATTCTGACCAGCTTGTAAAGACTGTTTTTTTACTTTTCCTACTCCATTTACTTTTACTTTCAAACCTAAATTCTCTAGCAAAGCAATTGCATCCATTCCCGGCATTCCTTTTAAATCCGGAACCTGATTTGATTTTTTATTTACCTCTACAGTATATTCATTATAACTATTTTCCTGTTTTGGAATTTTAGAATCGAGTTGTTTAATTTTATTTGTCGAAGGTGCATCTGTAAATATTTTTTGGGCAATTCTCTTGAAAACCGGCCCTGCAACATCTGCTCCGTAATAATTATTTTTAGCTGTATTTGGTTTGTGAACCACCACAATACAAGAATATTTTGGATGATCTGCCGGAAAATATCCAACGAAAGAAGACGCATAATACATTCCTTCTCTTCCTGCCTTACTATAATTTACCATGGCCGTCCCTGTTTTTCCTGCCATCGAAAAATCTTTCGAATATAACTTAGACCCTGTTCCTTTTTTTACTACATTCTGCAGCACAGCTCTTACTTTATTAAGTGTTTCTTGCGAACAAACTTTCGGATTAATCACTTCAACATCAAATTTCTTAATGGTTTTATTCCATTCTTTAATTTCCGATACAAATTGTGGCCTTACCATTACTCCATTATTAGCAACTGAATTATAAAAAGCCAGTGTCTGCATTGGTGTTACCGAAACATTATATCCAAAAGCCATCCACGGAAGTGTAGTTCCTGACCAATGTTTGTCTCCAGGTTGTGGAATATACGGCCTTCCTTCTCCTTTAAAATGCAACCCTAATGTCTTATTTAATCCGTAGCTATTAATGTGATCTACAAATTTTGATGGATTGCTTTTATAATTGTTATAAACCGCCTGAACCATTACCGTATTTGACGAAAGTTCGAATCCACGAGCTAACGAAACCTTACCATACCCCCCTTTGTGTGAATCACGAACAGCACGTCCATAATATCTTATTTCTCCGCCGTGACTATCATAAACTGTACTTGTATCAGCTACTTTATCTTCTAAAATTGCCATTAAATCAACTAATTTAAAAGTCGAACCCGGCTCGTGAGATTCCGCAATAGCGTAATTTGTGGTTTCGTAATACGATCCGTCTTCTGCCCTTCCCAAGTTAGAAATTGCTTTTACACGACCAGTTTCTGTTTCCATAACTACTACACAACCATGATCAGCCTCATATTCTTCTAATTGTTTCAATAAAGCATGATGTGCAATATCCTGAATAAAAACATCAATAGTCGAAATAACATCGTACCCATCAACAGGATCTACTTCGTTAACATCACGGATTGGTTTCCATTGTCCTTTTGCAATTTTTTGCTTTAGAATTTTCCCGTCTTTCCCGTTCAAATAACTTTTAAAAGCCCATTCGATTCCTTTTCCAACTTCGATTCCGGTTGCAGGATCAATACGATCGTAACCAATTGTTCTTTCTGCAATTTTCCCTATCGGATGTTTTCTAACAGTTTCTTGTTCAATTATAATTCCACCTTTAAAAGCACCTAATTTAAATAATGGAAATCCTTTTATTTTTACATAATCCGTATAGCTCAAATTACGAGCAATCAAATAATAACGATTTTTATTAGCTCTTGCCTTTCTTAATTCCTGTTCGTAATAACCTCCCGGTCTATCCAGAACAGTTGCTAATGAATCTGATAATGCCTTAACATATTTTTCAAATGTTTCCGTTTTTGGCGCTTTAGCATCAAATCTAATTTCATAATTAGGAATTGATGTTGCCAATAAGCTTCCGTCAGCAGAATAGATATTTCCTTTGTTTGCCGGAATTACAAAATTTCTAACCGTACGTTGTTTCGCCAGTTTTCTATAATAATCTCCTTCAACCCATTGAATATTGGTCAACTTAACGACAATAGCAATTGCCATCACAAAGATGAAAACTGCTACGAGGTAAATTCTGTAGGATATATGTTTATCGTCTACTGCCATATTCTTTTAAAGAAACTTTTTTCTTCTTCTTTTTTAACTTCTATTTTTACTGGAGGAACCGTTGATGGAAAAATCTGTTTTTCAAGCATTTTATCCGATATAGTTGATTCCATTTTTAATTTCATCAATTCTGAACGTCGATCTACAAATTCAGATCTCAATTCTTTTACTTCATTATTAAGCTTTGCAATCTCAAAAACTTTCTGTTCGTATCGTTGCGTATTTGCAATCATTAAAATCGCCAGCAGAATGATAAAAACAATGAAGCGCCAGTTTTTCACCGCATCATCGTTAATCAGAAATCTTGCTTTTAATATGTCAAATACTCCACTTTTCATTTTCTACCTATATATTATATCTTCTCAGCAATTCTTAATTTTGCACTTCTTGCTCTGTTGTTGATTTTAATTTCTGCATCATCCGGAACAATCAGTTTTCCTATAGTTTTAAATGGAACCGAAAAGTTTCCATAAAAATCACGCTCTGGCTCTCCTTCAAACATTCCGTTTTTAATAAATCTTTTTACCAATCTGTCTTCAAGAGAATGATAAGAGATTACTGAGAATCTTCCACCCGGATTAAGAATTTCTAATGATTGCTCAATAAACTCTTTCAAAACATCCATTTCCTGATTTACCTCAATACGAATCGCCTGATAGATTTGAGCCAATATTTTATTTTTAACTCTTTCTGGTAAAAATTTCGCCAGAACTTCTTTCAATTCGTCTGTAGTTTTTATTGGCCTATGTTCTCTGGCCTCTACAATTGTTCTCGCCAAAACCGGCGCATTCTTCAACTCCCCATAATCAAAAAAAACACGACGTAAATCCTGTTCTTCATATTCGTTAACCACACGATAAGCATTTAAATCATTTTTTTGACTCATCCGCATATCAAGCTCGGCATCAAATCTTGTTGAGAAACCTCGTTCCGGAACATCAAACTGATGTGAAGAAACTCCTAAATCAGCCAAAATTCCATCTACTCCTTTAACACCATGAAAACGCAAAAACCTTTTTATAAATCTAAAGTTCTCATTAATTAAGGTAAACCGTTCATCTGGTAACGCATTTGCCAATGCATCTTCATCCTGATCAAAAGCAAATAATTTTCCGTTTGGCCCTAATCTTCTCAAAATTTCTTTCGAATGCCCTCCGCCACCAAACGTAACATCTACATATATGCCATCTGGTTTAATATTTAAACCATCAACTGTAGGATGAAGCAAAACCGGATTATGATATTCCATTGTCGTCGTCATTAATATTTCCCATTACTTCTTCGGCTAAATCTGCAAAATCCATATCTTCGCCGCTTATTGATTTTTCATATAAATCCTTATCCCAAATTTCCACAATATTAACCGCAGATGAAAAAACGACATCTTTAGAAATACCTGAAAAAGCCACTAAATCCTTTGGCACCAATAATCTCCCTAATGCATCAATTTCTACCACTTTAACACCAGCAGTAAATCTTCGGATGAAATCATTGTTCTTTTTTACAAAGCGATTAAGCTTGTTGATTTTTTGCATCATCAAGTCCCACTCGTCCATTGGATATAACTCTAAACACTGTTGAAAAACTGAGCGCTTCAAAACGAATCCGTTTTGAAGAGAAGAAGTCAATTGCTTTTTCAAAGGTGCAGGCATCATTAACCTCCCTTTAGCATCGACTTTACACTCATATGTTCCGACAATTGTGTTCAAGAAAAATTCATTAATATGTTATAGGACAAAAATATAAAAAATATTACCACAATTTACCACAATGTACCACTTTGTTAATAAGTTTAACCACTTTACTACCACTCCTCCTAAAACGTAAATAATCAATACGTTAACTAATTATTAGTCAATTCCTGACAACGCTGATCAATCAAAAAAAATAGCCATCATTTTTCTTAAAAAAATAAGTATTATGCTGATTTCTTAACATTTGAACATTCTTGCAAAAACACCTCTAAAAGCTGATTTTTAATTACTTATAGAATCCTTGAAAATTATGTAGTTAAAAAACGGTGGCAAAAATTCATTTTTATTTATTAAACCCTATATTTGTCCAAATTGAAATTGGCATTAAATTAAATGGACAAACACTACAAAAAAGAAGGCAGATACAGCTATTATGAAGCTGGAGAAGGAACTCCTATCGTTATTTTACATGGCTTAATGGGAGGCCTAAGTAACTTTGATGCTGTAGCCGAATATTTTCCAACGAAAGGATACAAAGTTGTTATCCCGGATTTGCCAATCTATACTCAAAGCATTTTAAAAACAAACGTAAAAAGCTTTGCGAAATACGTAAAAGACTTTATTACTTTTAAAGGTTTTGATCAGGTTATTCTATTAGGAAATTCACTTGGAGGACACATTGCTCTTTATCACACAAAAATGTATCCAGAAAAAGTAGCCGGACTTGTAATCACCGGAAGCTCTGGGCTTTACGAGAGCGCAATGGGTGACAGTTATCCAAAAAGAGGTGACTATGAATACATCAAAAAGAAAGCTGAAGATGTATTTTATGATCCTGCAATTGCAACTCCTGATCTTATTGACGAAGTTTACGCAACGGTAAATGACCGTATCAAACTAATCAAAACTTTAACGATTGCCAAAAGTGCAATTCGTCATAATATGGCAAAAGATTTACCAAAAATGACAGTAGAAACCTGTATTATTTGGGGTAAAAATGACGCTGTAACACCCCCAAATGTTGCCGAAGAATTTGATAAATTATTGCCTAATTCAACTTTGTATTGGATAGACAAATGTGGACACGCTGCTATGATGGAACACCCTCAGGAATTCAACACAATTCTTGAAGAATGGCTCGTTAAAAAGAATTTATAGCATCTAACTTTCGACTTTTAGGAGGTTTTAAAAACAAAAAACATGAAAATTAATACCGCCGAATTCATTATCAGTAATTCTGAAGTTGCAAAATGTCCACAGGATTTTTTGCCGGAATATGCTTTTATCGGCCGATCAAACGTAGGTAAGTCATCATTGATTAATATGCTTACCAACCACAAAAACTTAGCTAAAACTTCAGGAAGACCAGGAAAAACACAATTAATTAATCACTTTAAGATTAATAACAATTGGTTCCTTGTCGATTTACCTGGTTATGGTTATGCCAAAGTATCTAAAAAAACAAAATCGGTTTTTCAACAATTCATTACAGATTATTTTGAAACTCGCGAACAATTGGTTTGCGCTTTTGTTTTGATTGATATTCGCCACGAAGCTCAAAATATCGATATTGAATTTATGTCGTATATGGGAGAAAGCGAAATTCCGTTTTGCATTATTTTTACTAAAGCAGATAAAATCAGTAAAGTAAAAATCGATTCTCATATTGCAGCTTACAAAAAACAAATGTTTGCCAACAACTGGGAAGAGATGCCTCACTATTTCGTGACTTCTGCTACAGAACAAACCGGAAAAGATGACGTTTTAAATTATATTGACGAAGTAAATCAAGAGGTTTTTAAAAACAATAATCAGTTTTAAATTCCAATTTTAGAAAATAATCAATAAAAAAATCCCAAATTCCAATTTTACAGATTGGAATTTGGGATTTTTTTTTATTTAATTTCAATCACTTAAAAGCAAACTCAATTATTTTATTTTGCCCGAAGTAAATTCTTAATAAAAATACATTTTTAAAGTATATTTGCAGCAAAATCTATTTATCATTATGAGTAAAAATTTTTACTTTCTATTCTTACTAATCTTCGCTTCTTGTAACACCACTCATTATTTCGTAATAAGTAAAAGTCATACGCATGGTATAGATTTCTCCAATGGAAAATGGCTAGTTGGCGAAATTGAAGTTAACCCATATGCCAAGGAGAAATTAACCAATTTAGCTTTAAAAGATTTTTCGGAATATCTTAATGAAAGAGTAAAATATTCATTGAATGAAAAATCATTATTATTACCGAGACAAATCCCTCTTAACCCTAGTAAATCAACGATTTTAGATTTAAAAAAAGGAGCCGATTTTGATTATTATGTAAACATAAAAAGTAAAAACGCTAAAAACGACTTAAGTAATTTTGAATTTGCAGATCATTTTTATTATAAAAAGCAAATGTCTTTTGCAGAAGTTACAATAGAAGTTTATGACTTAAATCTTGGTGAAATAATTTATTCACAGACATCTGGAGGTTCAATTGAAGACGAAAATAGTTTAACAAGCAAACCTACAACTACTGTTATTATAGGCTGCTACAACAAAATTATAAATGACATCAAAAAGAAATCCATCAAACCCAACTCTAAATAAGTTTTAATTAGATTGGAATTTATTTTTTACCACTTTACAATTTTTCATGATTATCAAAAGTTTCCTCTAATTCTGATTCTTTAACTATTGCTTTGCGATTTAAAGCCTTCCATTCTTTAAAAATTAAAAATTGATATAGAATATAGAACAGCGAATTAAAAAACCAAAAATCAAGCACAAATGGCTCAGTAAAGATTACGGAATCACTATTCCCACTCAAAAAAATACTCAAACTGCTGGCTAAATAAACTATCAATCCATTACAGAAATACTGATAACTATGCTTGGCTGTTTTGAAATTCTGAATTAAAAAAATTAGCGGGTATAAAATCAGCAACGTAGAAGTTATCCCAATTTCAAACAAATTAAATCTCCAATAAAGATCCGGCGCTTTATAATATTGTATTGCTAATAAAATAAGAACTAGTATTAGAAAAAAAAGTATCCCTCTTTTTAAAACAATACTCGAAAACAAACTATAAAAGAATATACTTAAAGCAATGAATTGAAAAATGAAATAGTAGTGGGACAGAAAAAAATTTGATCCAGGATAACAGAATCCGATAATATTACACAATAATTCCTCTATAAACAGAAAAATCAAATAGATCATAATAATGACATATCGAACATCTTTGTTTTTTCTTGTCTTATAAAAACGAATACTGTTTACCAGTAAAAAAAACAATCCAGCAAGGCTTACAAAAAATGGAAATAACATATTATTAAATTTTTCTTAGACCATCAACTACGTCAACGACAAATTAATTTTACTTCTCTAAAGTTAATATTAAAATCCCAAATTTTGAAAACCTCCAAATAAAAAATCCCAAACTCCAACTTTAAGATTGGAATTTGGGACTTAAAAAAAATGGAATTTTAACTATTTTGTAAGTTCCAGTTTTTCTGCAAAATAATCACAGAAATCTTTCATTGTATCTGACATCTTTTCGTCGTCTGTTGCACGCTTAAAAGTATCTGCCATTGCTACTAAAGTCTGATGAAAGAAAATCTTCATTTCATCAACCGGCATATCTTTTGTCCACAAATCGATACGCATGGTTTCTTTTACTTTACTGTCCCAAATCGACAGCATAATTGCTTTTGCATCCTGAGCTTGTACTCCGCCATCTTGCGCAGTCCATGTTAATTTTTCCGGAACGCGGTTCTCGTCCAATTCTATATTGAATTTAATTTCTGAGTTTATTGTATCTGACATTATTTCTTCGGTTTATATTTTGACTTTTCGAAAATTTCTTTTGGGTTTGTTTTTAATAATTCCGGTAAAGTTACATTGTTATTTTTCATGTACGATCGCACCATTTGCCAACCAATCCAGGCACCAACTCTGCCAGGTGAATCATTATCAATTTCTAAATAAAATTTAGAAAACGGCGCTGGCATTATAAAACGCGTCGTTAATTTTGGATCCTGACTATACAGCATTTCACTCTCTATAAAGTAACGCCACATGTACGCTTCATTTTCTTCACACCATTTTATTTGTTCCTGCCTATACCCTATTTTTTCTGCATCTGAATATCCTGGCAAAAGCAAATCTTTTGCATACAATTGTTTTCCCTCAAAAATCATTTGAGAAAGCAAATCTTTATCTGGAAAGGCCGGAATATTTCTATATGTAAAACTAGAAACAACATCTGGCATAATTTGTTTCTCTTCGAAGTTTTCTTTTAGATAATTTGGGAATTCATAAAACTTATGATTTTTACCTAAATACAATTCTAACGCAACAATTACCAGGCTGTCTGCATAAATTGCTTTAGCATTATAATCCATTTCCCCAATTACAGTAATAACTTTTGGCGTTTTAGTTTTAGGGAAATAATATTTTACATGCTGAAAAAGCGTATTGAATTCTTCACGAACCGGTTCAAAATTGCTGTATTTTTTCTGCACTTCCTCATACACTTCCCTCCAAAGCGGATCCTGCATTTTCTTTAACCAAATATTATCGTCATTTCCTACCGGAAAAAAGAAAGGATATTGTTTTTTTACTTTAGCTAAATCTTCAGGTTTGGTTTCAAAAAATACCTTATCAAAACGTTCAACCTTAATGTCAACCGGAATTTCTTCTACTGCTTTTTCGACTTTAGTTTTTTGGTCACAGGACAAAAAAAACAGGCATAGAACCACTACAAAGCGATATAATTTCATTTTATTTTAATTAGATTTGTGTTGCCTATATTTTAAATAAACGTTACTTAAAAATATTTGTGCAAATATACACCCCTGCATCTTAAAACTTGAATTATTATGGCTAAAAAAAGTACTATTCAGACAGAAAAAGTGAATAACCACATTGTTGAGTGGTTAAAAAATTATGCTAACAATGCAAAAGTAAATGGTTTTGTAATTGGAATTTCCGGCGGAGTTGACTCTGCGGTAACTTCTACATTATGCGCCCAAACCGGTTTGAAAGTTTTATGTGTAGAAATGCCAATTCACCAAGCCGAAAGTCAGGTTTCAAGAGGAAGAGAACATATTGAACAATTAAAGAAACGTTTCCCGAATGTTTCGAATGTAGAAACTGATTTAACAGCCACTTTTGAAGCTTTTAGAAGTTCTGTACCAAAAACAGACGATGATGCAAAAGTAAGCTTATCACTGGCCAATACCCGTGCTCGTTTGCGAATGACCTCGTTATATTATTTGGCAGGAATCCACGGGTTATTAGTTGCCGGAACTGGAAACAAAGTTGAAGATTTTGGAGTAGGATTTTACACCAAATATGGAGATGGCGGAGTCGATTTAAGTCCAATAGCCGATCTAATGAAATCAGATGTATACGCTCTGGGAGAATTTTTAACAATTCCACAATCAATTTTAACAGCAGCACCGACCGATGGATTATTTGGAGATAATCGTACGGATGAAGACCAATTAGGAGCCAGTTATGACGAACTTGAATGGGCGATGTTGGCCGCAGAGTCAGGAAATACGCCAGCTGACTACAGTGGGAGAGAAAAATCTGTCTTTGAAATTTATAAACGTTTAAACACCAGCAACAAGCATAAAATGGATGCAATACCAGTCTGCATTATACCAAAAACGTTAAAATAAAACTTTTTAACATTTGCCTGCAATTAATTACAGAATTTATTTATTAATTTTACAGCTCCAAAAACATGAACAATTCTAAAAAAGGTAAAAATTATGATTAAAGTATGTCTTGCAGACAATCATCCTGTGACTCACTTTGGCGTTAAGTCTTATTTTAAAGACCACGATCAAATTTCAATTGTTGCCAACGTAGGCAATTTTTCAATGGTTAGAGATATTCTTCAGACGAAGGAGATTGACATCCTAATTCTAGATCTGGAATTAGAAGGTCTTTCAAGCATCTTCGAAGTAAAATCTATCCTGAAAAACTTCCCAAAAACAAAAATTGTAATTTTTAGTGACCTCGCTGAACAAATGTATGCTCCAAATGCAATCAAAGCAGGAGTTTCTGGGTATGTGCACAAAACAGAAAAACTTGAAACTTTAGGTCTTTCTATTATTAAAGTACACGAAGGAAAAATTATCATCAACGAAACTGTACGTAAAAACATGGCTCTAATTGCTAAACAAAGCAAAAGCGAACGTTTGTACAGAAAACTGTCAAATCGCGAGATTGAAGTTTTACGTTACTTAAGTGATGGTAAGAAAAACAATGAAATCTCTAAAATCTTAAATCTGAACGAAAAAACGATCAGTACTTACAAATTAAGATTATTGACTAAATTAAATGTTACTAATTTAGTGGATCTTGTGAACAAAGCAAAGACTTTAGAAATTATTTAATGGTATCTTGACATTACTCTTCCTAGTTTTTTCGAAAACGTATTAACTAGTTTTGAGTAATCAACCACCATCGACAAAAGCTCTGTATTATCTGAATTATCAGGTTTTATAGAGCTTTTTAATTCTTCGATAATTCGACCAACCAAAAACCAGCGCATAGACATAATCGTTTCAGTAACGTATTGCGCAATCGTTTCGTGTTTCATTTTCGAAAAAATATTCTGTCCTTCCCAGTCGTGAAGAGTCAATCGCTCATCTTCCATCAAAATATCAGTAACTTCCTGAGCAAAATCAGGCTCCAGGTGCATTAAGTATTTCTCAAGATTAAACTTTTCATTCTGATGATAAAAACCAATTAAATTGGTGAAAATATCCCGAAATAAAGGATTCGAAAGTTCTACCTCATCTTCCTGCAAACTCAAATAAATTCGCTGAAAAACTTTATATTCTTTCATTTCAGAAACCATCACAACCTCACCTTCTCCATTATTTTTTAAGAGAACATCTTCAAATTCTTCGGTTTTATCGCCATAAAGTAATAAAATTTCAATTACTTTTCGCTCCAGACGATATAATATATCAACCTTTTCGGCTTGTTGTTGCTGTACCGGATATCCCATATCTCCAGGATAATCCTCTGGCGGTCCTGTTCTTGGATCATCCGGATCTCCTCCTGAATATGTATTATTTTGGTTTCTAAAAACTTCAAAAGGTTTTTGTTCCTGCTTTTGCTTTTTATTAGCTTCTGTAAGATCCTTTTGAATCAACTGTGCCAATGTACTTACCAAAACCTGCTCTGAAATGTCCATAATTCTGGCACATTCCTGAGTATATACCTCTCGCTGAATACGGTCCGGTATTTTAGAAATACTCGTAACCATATCCCGAATCAAATCGGCCTTTTTTATAGGGTCGTTCTTAGCTTCCTTCATTAAGAGCGACGCTTTGAACTGTATAAAATCTTTACTATTTTCTTCCAGATAAGCCACTAACTCGTCATGAGAATTTTTTCTGGCAAAACTATCCGGATCTTCTCCATCAGGAAAACCACAAACTCTCACGTTCATTCCCTCCTCAAGAATCAAGTCGATTCCTCGAATAGAAGCACGTAATCCTGCAGCATCCCCATCAAAAAGCACTGTAATATTTCTCGTTAAACGGTTTATCAAACGAATCTGATCTGGTGTCAAAGCTGTTCCTGAAGAAGCAACAACATTCTCGATTCCGGCTTGGTTAAACTGAATTACATCGGTATAACCTTCAACTAAATAACAATTATTCTGTTTTGCGATAGCTTGCTTAGCCTGAAAAATTCCGTAAAGGACTTTACTTTTATGGTAAATATCACTTTCAGGAGAGTTTAAGTATTTTGCCGCCTTCTTATCATTGGTTAAAATACGCCCTCCAAATCCTAAAACACGTCCGGACATACTTTCAATAGGAAACATTACACGGCCTTTAAAACGGTCAAAAGGTCGATCTTCTCTTGCAATTGTCAAACCGGTACTTTCCAGAAATTCCAGTTTATATCCTTTGCCCAAAGCTTCTTTGGTAAGAGCATCCCATGTTTCCGGTGAATATCCTAAACTAAACTTTTTAATCGTTTCATTTGTAAAACCTCTTTCCTTAAAATACGAAAGTCCAATTGCTTTTCCTTCCTCTGAATTTAAAAGTATATCATTAAAATATCCTTTTGCAAATTCCGAAACTAAATACATACTTTCACGAACATCCGTCATAGCTTTTTCAGCATCCGTCTGTTCTGTTTCTTCAATTTCAATATTGTATTTTCTGGCTAAATACCGAATGGCTTCCGGATAGGTAAACTGTGAGTGCTCCATTAGGAATTTTACAGAATTACCTCCTTTTCCTGTACTAAAATCTTTCCAGATTCCTTTTGCAGGTGACACCATGAACGACGGAGAGCGCTCATCTGAGAACGGACTCAACCCTTTAAAATTACTTCCGGCACGTTTTAAATTAACAAAATCACCAATAACCTCCTCTACTCGAGCAGTTTCAAAAACAGTATCAATTGTGGCTTGTGAAATCAAAACGTAAAATATTTTAAAAATTTGAAGTCTGTAAAAGTACACAAATCCATCTTGAAATAGGATGATTTCAAATAAAAAAAGCACCTCTTTCGAAGTGCTTTCTCTACTAACCAATTAACTAAATTTTTAATTTAAATCAAGTCTTAATCCTAGCGAAATATTATTTTCTTTAACTAAATTATCTTGAAACAGCGGATTCAAATCATATTTCATATACAAACTCACTTCTTTATAACCTATATAAGAGCTCAGTCCGTAGATAAAATTATTTACGTTATAATCTCCTTTTATTCTTGTTTTATAATCTAAATCGTCTTGGTTGTATTTTAGAATCTGTTTTGATTTTACGTTGATTCCCGCATATCCTCCAATTCCAAAACGAAAGCTTTGATGTGTTTTAAAATACGTTTTTCCATTAACTATTTTAGGTTTAGAAAAATCAAATTCTAAATGAACCGGCAAAACAATGTAAACGTTTCTAAAACGGGATTCATCAAGATTTATAGCGTTTTTCTGTAGCACCGTTTGATTTCCGTCTACAACAAAATTACGATTGTCTGTTGGACGAATATTGTTATACATTAATGAAAGTCCGTATTTAGCATGTAGCAAGTTGTCGTTTTTCATTAATCTTGAGTTATAAGTAAAACCCCATTCATAAAAATGTGAACCTATAAAACTATAATTTGAATCCTGAAGCTTTCCGTCGACCATCATATTATTTAAACCTGCTGCAAACACAAATTGAGAAGTGGTTCTTTTTTCGCCACGAATAGAATCTTTCCTTTTTCTACTATCCTTCCAATCTTTATCATTCCAATGAATAACTAAAGTGTGTTTCTTAATCGAATCTCCTTCTTTAATTTTTCCGTCTACTTTTTGCTGCACTAAATCATTAAGTTCATTTTGCGCTTCGGTTACTTTTTGTTCAATAATTGTCGCTCTGACTTCTGCCAGTTCCTTTTTGCGTTTATCGGCTTGTTCCTGCGTAATTTTCCCCTCAGACAATTGAACATTTACGGCTTCAACTTCTTCTTTTAAAGTTGCTTTTTCTTCTTTTGTTATCTTTTCTATTTTATTAGCAATCTGCCTTGCTTTAGATTCAAAAGTTTCCTGTCCCATTACTTTACTTACAAATAGAAATATGAGGATAACGAGATAAATGGTAAAATTTTTCATGATTGATTTTTTTTTTAAAAATTGATTGTTGATTGATGATGATTTTTTAATTATAAATTATTAATTGTTAAATGTTGATTGTCGATTGTCAAATGTGAAATATGAATTCCATCTCCATCGGGTTAATCCCGAAGCCTCGGGACGACGCTACAATATGGATGGTTCCTCCGGAACTAAAAAATCTATATTCTTTCTTCTATTTTCTTTCTTCTATTTTCTTTCTTCTATACTCTTTCTTCTATTTTCTTTCTTATACATTCTCTACTCCTGCTGATTTCGATTTGCCAAAGCCACTTTTACCGTTTGGTAATTTTTATTGACTTTTGTAATTACTTTTTCTCTAAAAGAAAGTTCTAATTCTCCGTCGACTTGATTTAATAAATCGTTGGCATTTACTTTGATTTTTGTTTTCGGTTTAACCGAATTTTCTGCGACTACAGTTTTTTCGGCCGAAAGTAACAACTGATCGACGCTCTCTTTTTTAGAAGTTTCAACAGTTGGATTTTCAGTATTGATTGATTTTTTTTCTGGATTGTTTTTGATGATGACTGAAGACTCCGCTACTTGATTTTTTTCGTTTTTGATTGGTTTATTTGGATTTAATTTCAAAACTTCGGGGTGATTACTCCCTTGTTTTTCAGACTCCTGAACAGATTCTTTTTCTGAAGTTGCAACTTCAGTTCTAACTAAATCTATTGTATTTAAAGTTGGTTTTACAACCGAATCTTTCTTTGTGTTTTCTTCTATTACAATATTGTTTTTTGGAGCTTCAACTACACTTTTCTTCTGATTAAAAAAGAACGTTCCCACTATTAAGAAACCAACAATACTTGCTGCGATATACAACCATTTTCTTTTTGAAGCTTGCAGTGAGCGAAGTCGAACTGTAGGTTTCTTTTCTTCAGCAACACTCAGCATCGCATCTAATCTGTCCCAGGCTTTGTCGCTTGGTTCGATTGTACGTTGATTTAGTTTTTCACGGAAATCCTTTTCAAAATTATTCGGTTCCATTATCTTGTTTTTTTAAGGTATTAATTTGTTTTTGCAGCATTTTTCTGGCGTGCGATAATTGCGATTTCGATGTTCCTTCATTAATCCCTAACATCTTGGCAATTTCATTGTGTTTGTACCCTTCTATGGCGTATAAATTGAAAATCATTTTATAACCGTCCGGCAAAGCGTCTATCAAAAGCTGAATCTGATCTGTCGAAAATTTGCTGTCAATTGCATTAAAACTTTCTTCGACATAAATCTCATCTTCGGTAAATTTTACTTTCTTCTGAACTCTTAAATATGAAATGCATTCATTAACCATGATTCGGCGAATCCAACCTTCAAAGCTTCCTTTATTCTCAAACTTATTTAAGTTGGTAAATACTTTCATGAAAGCTGTGATCATTACATCTTCGGCCAATTGAATGTCTTTTATATATTGTCGACAAACACTTAGCATTTTTGGAGAAAACCGACTATATATCTGCTGTTGCGCTTGCCGATTATTTTCGACAGCCAACTTTATAATTTCGGTTTCTTCTTGATGTAAATGAATAATTTTCATTAATAAGCGTTCGGTTTTGGTTTACTAACAGACTTCTATTAGCATAGACGATTGTCGTTTCGAAATGGTTGCATGAGTTATGAGAAATTTTCAAAAAATATCCCGAGGCTTCGGGACCAAATTCCAAATAGCAGCATTAAATCCTTTATTATCAAAAGGATGAATAAAAACTCTCTAATTTTAAAATTCTCTAATTATTTTTTTTATAATGTAAACTTAAGGAGAACTAATAGAAATGCAAATTGCAAAACAAACTTATACTGGTTATATTTGAGCAATAGCTTTAAAAAATTCCAATCCTTAAAAATGAAAGAAAAGGACAGAAACATAGCATGGTTTAAAAATCAGGGAAAAAGAAAAGATTTAATAATCAAATTTTACTGTGAATTAGAAGATATTGGTATTAATGATGATATTGGATTAAGATCTGATTCACATTGGGATGATTTCAAATTTAGATTTGATGATACTGAACTAATTATTCAAGATAAAAAAATACTCCAAAAAGTTTATGAATTAGCATCAAAATACGAAAAACTAATAAATACCACTTGTGAAAATTGCGGCAATAGAATTAATAATTCAGGATCAGATTATTTCTGTGAAAAATGCTGCTTTCATTCTATACTAAAAAAAGAAAGTTACGATTACATAAGCGATCTTGGGTTTTCGTATTTTGACAACAATATAGCTTCTGAAAATCCTAAAAAAGTATTCGTAAGATGGAATATATTTTCGAAAGCAATTTTTATAATAAATGAAGAATCAATTTTTTCAAGCAATTTTCCTTGTGAAATATATTTTCAATATAAAAAACCTTTATTAGCTCTTGATGTATGGGATGAAATTTGTATTCAGGAAACATTAAGTATTTTTGCCCGCAATGAAAATTTTTATACTCTTCTTAAACACATACCAAATAATTTACTAAATGAAAATGACCAAAAAATCAAGAACGATTTAATTAATCATTTAGACGATTGTAATATCTGTGGTCATAAATCAATCTATAATAAAAACAACTGCTTGGTTTGTCATTCTGCAGGCTATAACAGGGTACTTACCGAGAGAATGAAAAAATACTACAATACAATTGAAGAATGGTACAAAAAAATGCAATTAGATTATCATTCAGAAGATTCAGAATTTAAATACCCTAGACTAGAAAATCAATTTGAAAAATCAGAAAACTATATCAAACTGTTTACTGAAAAAGAATTAGATGATTTAAAACTACTAAGATCAAAAAAGTACAATTTATAATAATTGACAAGGAAAATCTTCTTACTTACTTCTTTCTTTCAATAACGTAGTTAACCATTAAAATAAGAGCTGCTTTAAACTCAGAATCGGGAAAATTCTCTAAAAGCAAAAGTGCTTCCTGCTGGAATTGCACCATTTTATTTTCGGCGTAAGCCAAACCATTATTGTCTTTTACAAAAGCAATAACTTCTTTAACTCGTTTTTTGTCTTTGTTGTGGTTTTTGATGGAGTTTATCAACCACTTTTTTTCTTGCGGAGTACAAGTATTTAAAACATGAATTAAAGGCAAAGTCATTTTTTGCTCTTTAATATCTATTCCGGTTGGTTTACCGATGGCTTCTTCGCTATAATCGAATAAATCGTCTTTGATTTGAAAAGCCATTCCGATAAGCTCACCAAACATGCGCATATTCTCAACCTGAGCATCATCTTCAATTACCGATTTTGCACCAAGCGCACAACAAGCCGCAATAAGAGTCGCGGTTTTTTTTCGGATGATTTCGTAATAAACATCTTCAGTAATATCAAGTCTTCTGGCTTTTTCGATTTGAAGTAATTCACCTTCGCTCATTTCACGAACTGCGACAGAAATGATTCGGAGTAAATCAAAATCACCATTATCGATAGAAAGTAATAATCCTTTTGAAAGTAAATAATCCCCAACCAAAACGGCAATTTTATTTTTCCAAAGTGCATTAATAGAGAAAAATCCGCGGCGGCGATTACTATCATCCACCACATCATCATGAACCAAAGTTGCAGTATGAATAAGCTCAATTACAGATGCACCACGATACGTTCGTTCGTTTACAATACCACCCGAAACCATTTTAGCGGTTAGAAAAACAAACATCGGACGCATTTGTTTTCCTTTTCTATTTACGATATAATAGGTAATACGGTTCAGCAAAGCCACCTTTGAAGTCATCGATTCATGGAACTTTTTTTCAAAAAGTTCCATCTCGTTAAAGATGGGTTGTTTTATTTGAGAAGTAATATTCATTTCGATCCCAAATATACTATTTTAAATAAAAAAACGTTGTCTATTTTAAGTTAGTATAACAATAATTTATGCATTAACTAAAAAAAACTCTACCAAGAACGTTTTTTATAAAGCCTAATTTGAATTCATTATTTAAAAGTAAAATCCCTTAACCTATTTATTATGAAAACAAAAGTTTTATTTATTGGAACATTAGTCGCTTTATCTTTTTTTGTTAGTTGTAATTCTGATGAAAAAACAAATGACGGAACTACTGCAGCAATTTCTAACAATGAAATTATTACTACTTCTAAAATTGATGCCTCAATTGAAGATGTGACTAATATTGCTGAAGATCAATTTAACGCACAACAAAATATTACGGCTAAACCCAGTGGCCCCGTAAAAAACTATTTACCAAGTTGTGCTACTATTACAACTGTTCTAACGAACAATACCTGGACAAAAACAGTCGATTTTGGCATTGAAGGATGTACATTGAATAACGGAAATATTGTTAAAGGAAAAATGGTAATCTCATTCTCCAATGATTTCTCTTCTTCTACTCAAACTATCAGTTATACTTTTGACGGATTTTACCATAATGGCAAAAAACTTCAAGGAAGCAAAAGTATTGTCAGAACTATAAAAACAACAAATTTATTGGCAACTGAACATCCGGTTTTAACCGCAACGATCGATATGACCATTACTTTTGATGATGGCGGTGTTTATACCAGAAAAGGTTCATTGGTCAAAGAAATGGTCGCTGGTTATGATACTTGGTTTGATTGGGAAGACAATGCTTTTTTAGTAACCGGAAGCGGAACAACAACTTTTCCTAACGGAGATACTTTATCGGCAGAAATCACAACTCCGCTTGAATTTGATTCATCATGCAGAAAACCATTTGCTGTAAAAGGGGTTGTTTCTATTACCAAAAATGGAGCTGTTGCTATTGTTGATTTTGGAGACGGAAGCTGTGATACTCTTGCCAAAGTAACAAAAGATGGGGTAACGGAAGAAATTGATTTGAAAAAATAAGAATCCTTTTTGCTCCAAAAAAAAGCATTAAGAACAAGAATCTCTCTCGTTTTTAATGCTTTTTTATTACCGATGAATATACCTAACGGAATATATTCTAAAAAACTCTTAGCAGGTTACAAATGCGACATTTTACAATGTCTTTTTCTACATTTCAGCTTCTTTATTGGCCAATTGTCCACAAGCTGCATCAATATCTTTTCCGCGGCTGCGACGTACTTTTACTACAACTCCAATATTCTCTAAAGCTTTTATATAAGCCATTATAGACTCTTCTGAAGCCTGTTGAAACTCTCCGTCATCAATTGGGTTATATTCGATTAAATTAACCTTACACGGCACATATTTACAGAATTTCACCAATGCATCAATTGAAGCTTTATCATCGTTGATTCCTTTCCAGACTACATATTCGTATGAAATCTTATTTTTTGTTTTTCTATACCAATATTCTAATGATTCTCTCAAATCTGCCAGTGGGAAGTTTTTACTAAAAGGCATTATTCTCGCACGAACTTCATCAATAGCCGAATGCAAAGAAACTGCCAATTTGAATTTCACATCATCATCTGCCATTTTTTTAATCATTTTTGGGATTCCTGAAGTCGAAACCATAATACGTTTTGGCGACATTCCTAAACCTTCCGGTGACGTAATCATATCAATAGCTTTGATTACATTGTTGTAATTCATCAAAGGTTCTCCCATTCCCATAAAAACAATATTCGAAAGTGGATGATTGTGATATAGACGACTTTCTTTATCAATAGCAATAACCTGATCGTAGATTTCTCCCGGCTCCAGATTACGCATTCTTTTTAAACGTGAAGTGGCACAGAAATTACAATCTAAACTACAACCTACCTGACTAGAAACGCAAGCTGTTGTTCTGGTATCTGTTGGAATCAAAACAGATTCTACTACTAAACCATCATGCAAACGAACAGCATTTTTTACTGTTCCGTCACTACTGCGTTGCATAGTATCAACCTTAATATGATTGATTACAAAATTTTCTTCAAGCATAGAACGTGTCGCTTTGGCAACATTCGTCATATCATCAAAACTATGTGCTCCTTTACTCCACAACCATTCATACACTTGATTTCCGCGAAAAGCTTTGTCATTATTTGCGACAAAAAAATCTCGCAGTTGATCTTTTGATAAGGCTCTTATGTCTTTTTTCTCGATTTGCATGGTGCAAATTTAAGTATTTGTTCATTTCTAATGCTAAAAACTACAATACAATCTCAAAAAATGATGCAATTATAAGGAAAAACCAATTTTAACATACTAAGAAATCACGGCTGTTGTAAGCTTTTATCGACTAAAAAAGAAATTGAAAACGATGTAGTTATAAATACATTTTTAATAAAAGTTTAACAATGATTTTTATCATAATAATCTCTTAATGATCCCAATAAATTTGATACAAGTTAAAAGCCTTATTAGTACTAAAAGAAAGTTGACTTAAGAATTAATACTTCAAACAATCAAGAATTATGAAAGCGACAAGAGTAAAATTATTAGCCTTACTAATTTCCTTTTTAGGAATAACATCATTTGCAACTGCACAAAAAAATTACACTTTAGATAGCAAATCTACCTTTTCTGTTTCCGGAACATCAACATTGCATGACTGGGAAATGAAATCAACCTCAGGAACAGGAACAGGAGATTTTACCATCACAAACTCTAAACTAACAAACATAAATGCTTTATCTATAACCCTTTTAGCCGAGAGTATTAAAAGTGAGAAAAAAAGCATGGACAAGGTAGCTTATACAACTCTAAAAACTGATACACACAAAAACATTAAATACATTCTTAAATCTGCCGAAAAAGTAAATGAAACTACTTGGGAACTTACCGGAACTTATACGATTGCCGGAGTTAGCAAAGTATTAAAAACTACGATTAAAACCACCGTTACAAAAGAGGGTTTAAGCATGCAGGGATCAAACAAAATCACATTTACTGAATTTGGAATGAAATCTCCAACAGCAATGTTAGGAACTATTAAAACTGGTCAGGATTTAACCCTAAAATTCAATTTAAACTTTAATTTATAAACGCCATGAAAAAAATCTATGTACTATTTATAGCATTAGCAAGCACATTTGCTGTTAATGCACAACAGCTTAGCTTTGGACATATCCAGAATCAGGTTCCCCGCGATCAAAGAGCAATAAATGTTTTTGATGTTAGAAAAGACACAACTGCTTATAAAGGAATCAGTGTAGATTTGGGCGGTGCATTTGCATTACAGTTTCAAGCTTTGAATTCGTTTAATCATCAAGGAGATTTTACCGGAACACCAAATGCGGGCTACAGATTAAACAATCTAACAAACGACTTTAACTTACCTAATGCTAATATGACTATTGGTGCACAATTAGCAGATGGTGTACGTGTAAACCTAGACCTGTATCTTGCCTCCAGACACCATCATGAAACATGGGTTCAAGGTGGATATTTGCAAATTGACAAATTAGATTTCATTAAGAAAGGTCTGCTTGAAGATGTTATGAAATATACAACCATCAAAATTGGTCAAATGGAAAATAACTATGGTGATGCACATTTTAGAAGAAGTAATAACGCTTACACGATAACAAACCCTTTTATTGGCAACAATATCATGGACGCTTTTACTACCGAAATGGGAGCAGAAATATACTATAACAGAAGCGGTTTTGTGAGTATGATTGGAGTAACAAATTCTAAATTAAATCAAAACGTACAAGAAGTTATTCCTGGACCTACAACAGCAATTACTCCAGATCAAAATACGACTGTTAGCCCTACGATTTTAGCAAAATTAGGTTGGGACAAACAAATTGATAGTGATTTAAGAATAAGACTTACAGGATCCTATTATCATACTGCAAATTCTAGTGGAAACTTATATTCTTCAGATAGAGCAGGAAGCCGTTTTTATAGTGTTATAACACATGCCGGAACGATTGGTTACCCAAGTGCAAATATTTTAGATTCTGAAAGCAATAAAGATACGGGGAGATTTAATCCCGGATTTGGGAACTGGGCGACATCATATATGGTTAACCCGTTTGTAAAATATAAAGGATTTGAATTCTTTGGTACTTTAGAATTTGCTTCTGGAGGAGACTATAAAGGAACTGATGATACTCGTAATGTTAACCAATATGCTGGGGATTTGGTTTATCGTTTTGGAAGCCATGAAAATTTGTATGTTGGTGCGAAATACAATTTAGTTGATGGTAAATTAAGAAACTCTGATGCCGAAGCAGTTCAGGTAAACAGATTCGAAGCTGCTGCTGGTTGGTTTATGACTAAAAACATTTTGGCTAAACTTTCATACGTGCAACAGAACTACAAAAATTACCAACAATTTGGAAATGTAAATGGTGTATCAATGCCTAATGATTTTTACGGAGGAAAATTTGAAGGGCTAATGTTTGAAGCAACAATTTCATTCTAATCAAATGAAAACCAGATTTTCAATCTTAATCTTGGGTT
This sequence comes from Flavobacterium sp. ov086, assembly GCF_900187965.1. Classification (GTDB taxonomy): domain Bacteria; phylum Bacteroidota; class Bacteroidia; order Flavobacteriales; family Flavobacteriaceae; genus Flavobacterium. The sequence continues at coordinate 129,492 of NZ_FZNL01000019.1, forward strand.
TAGCAACTCTCCTCTTTTTTGGAAATGCTAAACCCATTTTTTTAGCAAGCGATAGTGTTTTGATAATTAATAAGATCAAAATTGAAATTACCGGAAAATCCACAGTTGGCAAATACAACTGTTCGAATACCTTTTCAAAAAAAGACACTGTCTTCTTAAACTCGAACAAAAAAAACATCTTTAATACCGAAATCAAAATGTCTGATTTTGATTGTGGAAACAAAATAATGACAAAAGATTTGCAAGGAACTGTAAAAGCGAAAAAATTCCCAAATAGTACTGTAATGATTACAGATGTAAAACCTTTTGGAAAAAATTACAAATGCAATCTTACTTTCTTGATCACAAACAAAACGCTCAAATACAAAGATTTCATATTATACAACTGCGATGATAAAATTCAGGGATCGCTCAATTTAAACTTCTCGGATATCGAATTAGAGCCTCCTGTAAAAATGGCTGGTTTGATAAAAGTCAGGGATGAGATCGAAATTAATTTTAGTTTATACAAAAGTTAAGTAAACTAAAAATATACTTCTATACTTTTATTTTCATTCTTTATTTAAATTCAAAAAGGTGTCTTTCATTAAGATACCTTTTTGCTTTAAAAAATATTTTAACTAATCTTTTAAAATTAAAAAATTTGGCACAAGAATTGTCTTGCTCTCAAAAGAAAAATAATCTTACAAAGCGCGCAGTCATTTTAAAATATGTATCTTTATTTTTCAGCTTTATAACCTTTAAATTTTTATAACCTAAAAAAGATCATTCATTATGAAAAAACAAATTTTAAGCTTAGCTGTTGTTGCTTTATTAGCATTCGCTGTACAATCATGCGAGAAAAAAGAGCCAAAACCAGCAGAAGACGAGTTAACTCTTGGAAACAAAGTTGATTCTCTAACAACAGATATCAAAGAAGTAAAAGACAGCGCAGTAAGCAAAACAGAAAATGCTGCCGAAGACGTAAAAGATGCTACTAAAAAAGCTGCTGAAGACGTGAAAGACGCCACTAAAAAAGGTGCAGAAAAAGTTGAAAACGCGGCGAAAGCTGCTAAAGACGGAACAGTAAAAACAGCCAAAGAGGTTAATGACGCTTTGAAAAAATAATCTCTTCCGGATTAAAAACTAAAACCACTCGCCACAACGAGTGGTTTTTTTTATGCAAAAAAGGGAGCCAATATTTTTTGTATTTTTACATTCAAAATTTGAAGACACTACAAGATGCATTTTATATCACAAGACTTAGAAGATTATATCGAGCAACATTCTGAAAACGAACCGGAATTGTTAGCCAAACTCAACAAAGAAACCTATCAAAAAATACTTTTACCAAGAATGTTAAGCGGACATTTTCAGGGTCGCGTTTTAAGTATGTTGTCTAAATTAATTCGTCCGGTTAATATTCTTGAAATCGGGACTTATACCGGCTATGCTGCTTTGTGTTTGTGCGAAGGAATGCAGGAAAACGGACAATTACACACTATTGACATCAAGGAAGAATTGGTTGATTTTCAACGTAAATATTTTGATGCGTCGCCTTGGGGAAAACAAATTTTTCAACATTTAGGAAAAGCTGTCGATATTATCCCAACTTTGGATGTTAAGTTTGATTTGGTTTTTATTGATGCCGATAAAGAAAACTACCTAAATTACTGGGAAATGATTGTTCCAAAAATGAATAAAGGCGGAATTATCTTGTCTGATAATGTTTTATGGAGCGGAAAAATCCTAGAACCGGTTCACCCAAATGACATTAGTACAAAAGTCCTTTTAGAATACAATTTACTTCTAAAAAACGATCCTAGAGTTGAAACAGTTTTATTACCAATTCGTGATGGATTAACTGTAAGCAGGGTACTTTAGGAGGAAAGGTTCTGAGTTTCTGAGCTTTCTAATTGAAGGCTTAAAAATTTAAAAGTTCTGTATAGTAAGATTAAAGTCCATACCTCAATTGCCTACTGCTTTAGCTGTAGGAATAAATTTAAATAATCATAAATGGCTTTAGCCGAAATCGTTGTGTATTTTGGCTAAAGCCATTTCTATGCAACTTCATTTTACCTCCAGCTAAAGCGGGAGGCAATTAAAAAAACAACAAAATGAATTATAGTAATAAAATAAATTCTCAAGGTTTTGCAATTATCGATACTATTTATTCTGAAAATGAAATTGAGAAACTAATTTCATTAATTGAAAATATAACAGAGAATTCAAATGAAAATGCAACTTTTAGAAAATCGCAGGATTTGTTTGCGATAAGACAATTTCACAAGGAAATTCCGGAAAGTTTGCCTTTTATTTTTAATCAGAATTTAAAAGATGTAATTGAATCAACTTTTGGAAAAGGATATTTCATTACGAAATCAATCTATTTTGACAAACCTGAGAAATCAAATTGGTTTGTAGCTTATCATCAGGATTTGACTATTTCAGTGGATAAGAAAATAGAGGTTGAAAACTTTGAAAACTGGACTGTAAAGCAAAATCAATTTGCCGTTCAGCCACCAACAGAAATTCTTGAAAGTAATTTTACAATACGAATTCATATTGATAAAACCACAAAAGATAATGGCGCTTTAAAAGTCGTCAATAATTCGCATTCAAAAGGAATTTTGAGAATTGAAAATCTGGGAATTGAAAATGAAAAAGAAACAATCTGCGAGGTCGAAAAAGGCGGTATCATGATTATGAAACCTTTACTTTTTCATGCTTCAAACAAAACTACAAATAACGAAAGACGAAGAGTTATTCATATTGAGTTCAGTAAACAAGAACTTCCTGATGGATTAGAATGGAGCGAAAAGGCTGTTCTTCAGAATTAATATTTTATATATCTTATCGCATTTAGACCTGAATAGCCTCCTGCTTCAGCTGGAGGCTAAATAAAGTTGTATAGAAAAAGGCTTTAGCCAAAACACACAATGTTTGGCTAGAGCCTTTTTTAATATTATCTAATTTCCTCCAGCTGAAGCAAGAAGCAATTCAAAGATTATGATATTAAATGGATCTAAAATTTTCTTTTGAAAACAAATACCCTAGCCCAGATAGAAGCGGTATCCTTTTTTCTGGCTTCTTTAGCCAGGAAAAGATACAAGTGGATCCCGAAGCTTCGGGAGGAAATAGCTCCTAAAAATTATCCCGGAAAATATAGTGGTTTTAATTTTCGATATACTAAATAAAGTAGAGATCCGAAAAGCGCTCCAAAGAAATATCCTGTTAGAATATCTCCCGGATAGTGCAATCCTAAGTAAATTCGGCTATAAGCGAAAATTAACGGCCATAAAAACAAGAATCCTAAGTACTTGAAATGGCGTTTTAAAACCAAGAATAAAAACGTTGCAACAGCCATTGTATTAGCTGCATGTCCGGAGAAAAAACTAAATGATGTTCTACTCTGAACAATGCGGATAAACGAATTGATTTCGGGATTATTACACGGACGCGGACGCTGAAAATTGTATTTAAACAAATTAGTCACCTGATCTGTAAAAGTCAACAAAACTGCTATAAACAATACAATATACAAGGTTTGCTTTCCTCCTACTTTTTTATAAATAAGATAAAAAAGAAGTAAAAAAAATGGCGTCCAATTCAATTGACTGGTAATAATAAGCCAAAATTTATCGTATGTTTCTGAACCTAATCCGTTAAGGTATATAAATAGATTTGTATCTAATTCTTTTATTTTTTCAAGCATTACATTTGGCGTTTTACAGGTCCCGGGATTGTATCGATGTCTTCTTTTACTTTATTTATTTCTGTTGCAGTATCTCCTAATAAATTAGTCGAGTCACCCATTATATTAGCTTTAGCATCGCTAATTTGGGCATTGATATTTCCAGTTATATCAGTAAGGGATTTTGTATCAAGACCATTAGCCTCGGCACCTTTCTGAATTTCGCTTTTAATATCGTTGGTTGCATTTTTCAATTGCGCCATTGCTTTCCCCATTGTACGGGCAATTTCCGGCACTTTGTCTGAACCAAAAAGCATTAGAACTATAAACAGTATGAAAACTAATTCTCCTCCTCCTATACCAAACATATCTTTAATTTTTATGTGCCACAAAGATATTAAATTTTGTAGCTGACAGTTTTAAAATTTACTTAAAAAAAAAGACTCTTTTCAGAGTCTTTTTCCTTTTATCTTTAGTCAAATTTTGACTTTTCTTCTACTTTTGGCCAAGAATTATTGGTTACATCAATATCTGCGGTCATTAATTTTGGATCTATCTGAATACTTTTGATTACTTTATCAGTTGCATAAACTTTCTTAGCTGTATCATTATTCTTTCTCCAGATTTGAGCCGGATACTGATAATTTTGTTTTGAACCATCTTCATAAGTGATCTCCACAAGAATTGGCATAATCATTCCGCCTGGCTTATTGAATTCTACTTCATAGAAATATTTAGGCGATTTTAAACCTGCTTTTTCTTCTGCAGTAAACGTTTGATCTACATAATCTGATAACAATTTAAAATCAGCTACTTTCAACGGTTTTTTAGTTGAAGCATTAACCTCAGCATTATCGCTTGAAACCAAATAAACAAATGGTCCTTTATCAAATCCGAAACGTCCTTTTCTAACTTTTACATCTTTGATATCAGCAGTTGGAGTATCAGAAACGTAGTATTGTTTTACCTCTTTGATTCCTATATCCACGAAATCTGTTGAGTAAAACCATCCTCTAAAAAACCAATCTAAATCTACAGCAGAAGCATCTTCCATAGTTCTAAAGAAATCCTCAGGAGTTGGGTGCTTAAATTTCCATCTGTTTGCATATGTTTTAAAAGCATAATCAAACAACTCTCGTCCCATAACAACTTCTCTTAAAAGATTAAGTCCTGTTGCCGGTTTTCCGTAAGCGTTATTTCCAAATTGAGCAATAGTTTCAGAGTTTGACATAATTGGCTCTAAAAACTTTTGATCTCCACTCATATAAGGAATAATATTTTTTGCAGGACCACGTCTTGACGGGAAATTTGGATCCAATTCCTGTTCCGCCATATATTGCATAAATGAATTCAAACCTTCATCCATCCAAGTCCATTGACGCTCGTCTGAATTTACAATCATTGGGAAAAAGTTGTGTCCTACTTCGTGAATTACAACACCAATCATTCCGTTTTTAACCTCTTTGCTAGTCACTCCATTTTCGTCAGGACGACCATAATTCCAACAAATCATTGGATATTCCATCCCTTGATCTTCCGCAGAAACTGATACTGCTTTTGGATAAGGATAATCGAATGTGTGCGATGAATAGCTTTTTAAAGTATGTGCAACAGTCATTGTCGAAGTTTCTCCCCAAAGCGGATTTGCTTCTTTTGGATAAACCGATTCTGCCATTACAATTCTATTACCCAATTTTACTGCCATTGCATCGTAAATGAATTTTCTTGACGAAGCAATTCCAAAATCACGAACATTTTTAGCACTAAATTTCCATGTTTTTTTCTTTTCAGAGAAACCTTTTTCTGTTACTTCAGCTTCAGCTTGTGTAACAATTACAACTGGTTTATCGAATGATTTTTGCGCTTGTTCATAACGTTTTACCTGTTCTGGCGTAAAAACTTCTGCTCTGTTTGTCAATTCTCCCGTTGCATCAATTACGTGATCTGCAGGAACAGTAATGTTTACATCAAAATTCCCAAAAGGCAAAGCAAACTCTCCGCTTCCCCAGAATTGCATATTTTGCCATCCTTCAACATCGTTGTAAACCGCCATTCTTGGATAGAACTGAGCAATTACATATATTTTGTTTCCGTCTTTTTCGAATAATTCATACCCTGAACGTCCGCCTTCTTTTCTATAATTATTGATGTTATACCACCATTTAATAGCAAATGAAATTTTCTCTCCCGGTTTTAGAGGTGTAGCCAGATTAATACGCATCATAGTTTCATTGATTGTATAAGACATCGCACTTCCTTTTGCATCTTTTACAAATTCAATATTAAAACCACGCTCCAGATCTTTCTTCAAATATTTACTCGAAAAACCATCTAATGGCAAAACTTGGTTAATTTTTTCGCTTTCAGCTAAAGTAGATTGTGTATTTGCTTTTGCCTGATTTTGATCCAGCTGAACCCATAAATACTCCAAACTATCCGGAGAATTGTTTGAATAAGTAATCGTTTCTGAACCACTTAATTTTGAATTTTTATCATCTAATTCAACATCAATCTTATAATCTGCCTGTTGTTGATAATATGCTGGTCCTGGTGCTCCGGCCGCTGTACGAAACATATTTGGTGTAGCCAACAAATCATACATTTGACTAAATTTATTGGTGTCGTATTTACCTTGCTGTTTGGGTGCAACATTGGTAGCCGTTTTTTCCTGAGCGATAAGTATTGCGGGAAAAAGCAATAACAATGAAAGTTTTTTCATAAATATTTAATGGTAATTTTGTCAGGGTGTGAAAATAACAATTAAAATAATAATTTTGTATATTATTTAATACTTTAACAATTCTTTCCTTGAAGATTCCGTAAAGAGAACACTTCTTTTTGTACCAAATGCTGTAATATGTGTAATATTCTGCTGTTCAGCATTCCAATCGACCAAGATAGTATTTGAGATCTCGATTGTTTTAAATTTCTCAACATCTTTTATTCTGGAATAACAAACCAAAACATCATCAGACTCTACTTCTTTAGATAAAAAAGTAATCGCTTTTGATTGTCCGTTTATTTTTATCGTGAAATTTTCAGAAAGGTATTTCTTTAACAAATCAACATCGGCCTGAGTTTCTTTCTCAGTACCGATGTATGTTTTTTTATGGTACTTTTTTTCGATTCCGTTGTTTAAATCATCTACAAAGATTCGGGAAGTAATTTGAATCATTTTTTTCTCGGCCGCGTAATTGACCTGAAAAACACCCATATAAAACTTATGGAATGCAAAAGCTGAAAGCGTTAAAAACAATAATCCCAAAAGAGGGTAAATCAATCTATTTTTCGGCAACATTTGCTTTTTGAAATTCTTTATTTTTATTAACCATGAAGTCCATTAATTCAAACTTCTCTTCTGGTTTTAAATGTCTTTTAGATTCCGGATCATTAGAGCAATACATCAGGAACAAATCAATTTCATCGTTTTTTAATCCTAATGTTTTAGTAAAAAAATCCGGTGCAAAATTAGCTCTTGAATATTGAATAAAAGCCATGTCGTCAATAACTTCTGGCTTTACCTCATCTTTGTTTTTGGTCAGAATCTTTTTTACATCCTTAAAAATTCGAACAAAATCCATTCCATATTTAATGGTTTGATCAGAATACATTGCAGTATTTTTTGCTGTAGATTGTTTATCATCTTCAAACTGCATATCAACATATTTCTGAGTATCTTTATCTAGTGATTTTACTTTTAAATCTTTGCGAACAACAACTTCCTTCAATTGATTATTAGCCAAATCCAACTGAATTACAAAAAGTACATTTGCACAATCTTTTTCTGTCAGAACGATTTTTTTTGCCTGAAATGCCAAACCTGTAAACAATAAAGTGTCTTTAGGTTTTGCCATAATATCAAACAACCCACCTGAACCAATAAAAGTTCTAACGTTTGCATTAATATTCATTACATAACCGCTTTCTATACCCAATTTACTATTGGTAACCTGTCCATGTAATGGCTTCCTTGAATTATTTTGTCCCAGCGCAATCTGGCAAAATAAGCACACAACGAGTATTCCTAGTCTATTTTTCATTTTCGAGAATTATTAAATATCTTCTTGCTAAATCTGTTATTAAAAACATACTCATTGTTTTGTTTTTAGTATCCAAAGATACGGCAAATTCGGCATCATCTACACAATATAATTGAAATCCTTTGATATCATCTACCGGAATTTTCAATCTGTCTGTGTAATAATTCTCTTCAAAAAGATATTCAATTTTCCTAAACAAGGCTTCTTTTTTCTCGACATTTACCTCTTTTTTAAGCATTGTGGTTCGCCCTGACATCATATTCAATAACTTATCTACAGAAGTCGAAGTTGCGGTATAAACTTTTCTTTCTGCAGGTGTATATTTTTTCTGTCCGTACGGAATTATTCCTAAATTTTCGGCTGTGATATTGGCATTTTCATTTACGACAACCTCCTTTAATTCGATCTCTTTTGCCGTCATTCGGATCAAAATTGAACTCACAGTCAAATCCTCCGCTGTAATCCTATGTTTGAAAGGTTCTAAATTAACCGAGGAAAAAACCAAAACGTCACCTTCTTTCCCAGGAATCGAGAACATTCCGTTTGAATCTGACACGGTAGAAACCTGTGTAGTATTATTGATAATATTTACGCCGTCGACCGAAGTAGTTTTTTCTACAATCTGACCCATGATTTCTTTTGAAGCTGTGTTTTGCCCTAAACCAATCTGAACCAATAATAGAAGGATAATTAATATGCTGTTATTTGTTTTCACTCGCGATTATTTCTTTGTATTTTACAGCTAATTCTGCTAATAAAAACTCTGTTGAAGTTTTATTTTTTGAGTTCAAAATTACTGTAAACTTATCATTATCGACCGCATAATATTCAAATCCTTTTACATACTCAAGCGGAATTTGCAATCTATTTACAAAATGATCGATGCTAAACATGCGTTCTAAAAGTTTCATAAACGCTTCTTTCTTTTCTACCACAACCTCTTTTTTAAGCATTGCTGTACGACCGGATAAAAAATTAAATAAAGGATCTGCAGAAACAGAACCTCCCGCCATGGTTCCAGCGTTTGCCTGAGCATTTAAAGCTGTTGCAGTATGTAATTTTCTTTCGGCTTCTGTATATCTTTTTTGCCCTTGAGGAATAATCCCCAAAGAAGTTGCGTTAATTCCGTTATAATTCCGAACCACAACTTCCTGTAATTGATGCATTACCATACTCAGTTTTACAGTAAAATGAAGATCCGAGAAGTTATCCGCAGTAAGCAAAACCCTGTTTTCTTTGAACTGAATAGACGAAAAAACAAGTGTATCTCCTTCTTTTGCAGCAATTGAAAAAGCACCGGAATCATCAGTAGTTGTCATAGCTTCGGTTTGGGCATTTATAACATAAACCCCGCCTAAATCAGATGTGTTTGCGGATATCTTTCCATTAATAATACCACGATCCTGAGACCAAGCAGTTTGCCCCAAAACAATCATTAAAATACATGCAACTTTATTGATCAAAATGCTAAAAAATTAGAATTACTCTTAAAGGTGTAAAAATATCTTAATGTATTCCAAATTTAGTATTAAGGACTTGGTAAAAATATGTTAATTAAACCCGCTTTATCTCCAGCAGAAAAAGAGTTTTAATATCTTTAACAGAAACAAATCTGAGTTAAAATTTTATGAAAAGCATCATCATTGCCAGCACTTCCAGCCTATACGGCGGCAGTTTTTTAGAGTACATATTACCAACATTAGAATCACATTTTAAAAATTGCAAAAGTATTATATTCATTCCATACGCACGTCCCGGCGGAATTTCGCATGACGAATACACTAAAAAAGTAGCTCAGGCTTTTGCTTCTATAAACATTTCTGTAAAAGGGATTCACGAATTTCAAGATGCAGAAAATGCTATAAAAAATGCAGAAGGTGTTTTCACCGGAGGAGGAAATACTTTTTTACTTGTTACTCAACTATACAAAAACAATATCATGCAAGTTCTTGCAGAAACAGTAAAAAGCGGAACTCCATATTTAGGAACCAGCGCAGGAAGCAATATTTGTGGCTTATCAATGCAAACTACGAATGATATGCCAATCATTTATCCACCAAGTTTTCAGACTTTAGGATTAATTCCTTTCAATTTAAATCCGCATTACTTAGATGCCGACGATCAGTCACAACACATGGGAGAAACCCGTGAAACGAGAATTAAAGAATTTCACGCTTTTAACTCAATTCCTGTTTTAGGATTAAGAGAAGGAAGCTGGCTTGAAGTCAAAGGAGACAAAATAACTCTCAAAGGAAAGCTAAAAGCTCGTTTATTCAGACAAAATAGTATTCCTAAAGAATTGGAAACAGAAAGTGATTTGAGCGATTTAAAATAGAAAAACATTTTTACCATTAAGATATTAAGAAAAATTAAGGGATCAAGACATATTGTTGTGGGGAAATATTAAAACCTAGATATTTGTATTTTAAAATTCCCCCTAATGCAAGATTCTTTTATTGACCTTCTTAAGTTATTATTGCCTGAGATAATAGTAGATTACTTTGAACTTACTTCTTATAAAAAGGAAGACGAAACTCTGCATCTGTATTTAAAAGAAATTAATTCTATACCTAAAGAGCATAGAGAATCAAAATTAAGCTCAAAAGGATTCTTTGAAGAGATAAAGGTTCAGGATTTTCCTATCCGCGGGCATCAGGTATATCTTCATATCACCCGAAGAAGATGGCTTAATGAAGATACAGGAAAAATAGTT
>NZ_FZNL01000037.1 GCF_900187965.1 Flavobacterium sp. ov086
CTGCAACAAAAGCCTGTCTTTCCAATAATGCTTTTTGCTTTTCCAATAATTTCACTTGGGCTTCGAGTTCCATTATCTTCTGTTCAGGTGTTTTTGCCATTTGGGTTGGGGTTTGGTTCTCCCAATCAAAGTTACCAAATTTTCTTAACCAATTTAAAACTGTTCCATGACTCTGAATACCATATTGTTTTCTTGTTTGAGTAATAGAAATATTTCCTTTTTCAATCTCACTAACAATTTGAAGTTTTAGTGACATACTGTAATCTCGTTGACTACGCTTTACATAATTTATTTGATCTTCCATAACGATGGCTTTTTGTGTATCGCTATTTCAGGACGAGACAAATTTATATTAGTAAAAAAGCTCCTTCGATTGAGGAGCTTTTTTTATACTGCAAACAACTAAATATCTTAATTACAAAATACTAGTATTAATGTTAATACTCCGATTATCAAACAAAGAGGAGCATAATACTTTGTATCCTTTATCGCAAATTCAGAACTTTTGTGTTTTTTAAAGAAACCTACGTAATTGAAATCTCCAATTGCCCTTAAAATAAATATAGAAATTATGATCCAGAATCCTGCATTATTAAGCCACTCTGGTAAACTCGCCGTTATTAATCCATATTTTATCAAATAAAAAATACCAAAGCCCAGCAAACCAATGGCCACAATAAAGGTTGAAATTGTTCTGGGAACAAAAAGCGGCATTCCGTCATCTTTATTTGGTACAACCGCGTGACTTCCCCATTTGCCTCCAAACCCCCAATAAAAATGAAGTGCTGAAATCGCTGTAAAAATTAAAAATAATACTAATGTTATAATAATCATCCGAAGTAATTTAAGGTCGTAGAATCAATTAATTCTGTAGCAATTGGTATACCTGATCTGCAATTTCATATTCTTCATCTGTTGGTATTACCAAAACTTTTGTTTTTGAACCCGCCGAATTAATTTCTCTGATTTCTTTTGAACGAATTTGATTCTTTTCCTGATCCAATTCGATACCAAAATAATCCATATCCATACAAACCAATTTACGCATATGCGAAGAGTTTTCTCCAATTCCGGCCGTAAAAACAATAGCATCCAAACCGTTTAGAGCCGCTGTATAAGAACCAATTGTTTTTTTAATTCTATAAGCATTCATAAATAATGCCAACTGACAGTCTTTATTTCCTTTTTCAGCTTCCGACTCAATATCACGCAAATCACTATAACCTGTAAGCCCAAGCATTCCGCTTTGTTTCAATAAAATTGAGTTTACTTCGTCTGGCGTATATCCTAAATTTTTAATCATATAGAAAACAACAGACTGATCGATATCACCAGATCGCGTACCCATTATTAAACCATTTGAAGGCGAAAATCCCATTGTAGTATCAATACATTTTCCGTTTTTAACTGCAGCCATACTGCAGCCATTTCCTAAATGAATCGTAATTATTTTGAAATTTTTCTCTAAGTAATTAATTGCTTTTTCAGAAACATATTTATGGCTCGTTCCATGAAAACCATAAACTCGTATTTTATTTTCTGTCAAAAGATAATTTGGAATCGCATACTTATACGCTACTTCCGGCATTGTTTGATGAAAAGCAGTATCAAAGACAGCAATTTGCTCTGCTGAACTAAAGATTTCTTCCGCAACATTAATTCCTTCTAAATTGGCAGGATTATGCAATGGTGCCAATTCAAAAAGCTGCTTGATTTTTGCTTTTACTTTTTCGTCGATTTTTACAGTATCGCTAAAATCACTTCCACCGTGTACCACGCGATGACCAACTGCTCCAATTTCTGAAGTAGATTTTATTACTCCTTTTTCTGCATCCAAAAGCATACTGGCTACTTTTTGTAAACCAACTTTATGGTTTGGAATTGGCAGTGTTTCTTCTATTGTATTTGAAGACGTTTTGAATGACACATTTGAAGTTTCTAAGCCAATTCTATCGATCATACCAGTACAAATCACTTCGTTTGTTGGCATAATCATTAATTGATATTTTATCGATGAACTTCCTGAATTTATAATTAATATTTTCATTTCTTGTTGTTTTGCCACGAAGGCGCTAAGTCACTAAGTTTACTTTTGTTAAAAGGCTTAAAGTTTTTTTTAAGTTATTTTATATAAAATGCGAATTTAAAGATGATTTTGCTAAAGCAAAACGCATATCAAAACGTTTTTTTTCAAAGTCGCAACGTATAAATTAATAATTTATAATTAATAATTAATAATTAACTACAGTCCCTGCGCCTGAATCGCTGTAATTACTACGGTGTTTATAATATCATCTACTGTACAACCGCGGCTTAAATCGTTTACAGGCTTGTTTAAACCTTGTAACATTGGTCCTATAGCCAAAGCTCCCGTTTCTCTTTGAACGGCTTTATAAGTATTATTTCCGGTATTTAAATCGGGGAAAATAAGTACACTCGCCTGCCCTGCTACTTCAGAATCCGGCATTTTACTTTTTCCTACCGCACGATCCACCGCTGCGTCATACTGAATTGGACCTTCGATTTTTAAGTCCGGACGTTTTTGTTTTACAATTTCGGTTGCTGCTCTTACTTTATCAACCTCATCTCCTTTTCCGGACGCTCCTGAAGAATAAGAAAGCATCGCAATTTTTGGTTCAATTCCAAAAGCCGAACTCGATTCTGCAGATGAAATAGCAATTTCTGCCAATTGTTCTGCCGTTGGGTTTGGATTAATCGCACAATCTCCAAAAACAGAAACTCTGTCTTCTAAACACATAAAAAATACGGATGAAACTACAGATGAATTTGGCTTGGTTTTAATGAACTGCAACGCTGGTAAAATAGTATGTTGGGTCGTATGCGCAGCTCCGGAAACCATTCCGTCCGCATGACCTTTATACACCATCATTGTACCAAAATAAGAGACATCTTCCATTAAATCCCTTGCCATTGTAATACTTACATTTTTGGCTTTTCGAAGCTCATAATACGTATTTGCATAATCTTCATAAAGCTCCGATTCTACAGGATTTATGATATTTACTTTCGAAAAATCAAAAGTAATTCCCAGCTCGGTAACTTTACTTTCTATTTGTTTTTTATCTCCAATTATCGAAATATCAACCACATCCATATCCAATAACCTTGAAGTAGCGATGATAATTCTGTCATCATTTCCTTCAGGCAGAACAATATGTTTACGATGCTGTTTTGCCCTTTTAACCATGTTATACTGGAACATTTTTGGTGTCATTCCTTCAGGTACAAAAGTGATTAATCTTTCGGATAACGCATCATTATCAACATACTTTTCAAACGTACTTATTGAAGTTTCAATCTTATGAGTATTATTGGCATAAATCTCTGCTTTTATTTTACCTATTCTATTTGTAATATGATAGGTTCCACCATCAACAGCAATTATTGGTACAACCGCCGAAAGTCCTTCTATAAGCTTTAAAATACTTTCTTCGGGAACAATATTTCCTGTTAGAATAATTCCTGAAATTGTTGGATAATTAGCCGATTCATTGGCTTGTAGCGCTCCCAAAATAATATCTGATCGATCTCCAGGCGTAATTACAAGTGCATTATCATGCAAATGAACCAAGTAATTATGCAATTGCATTGCTCCAACACTAAAATGTCCAATTTCGTTATTCAAATAATTACCTCCAAATAACACTTTGGCATCAAGCTCATTAACAATTTCCTGCATTGTTGGATTGTTTAAGCTTGATATTAACGGAATTGTATTTACCAAAACATTTTCCGGTAAGCTTTTTTGCAGACTTTTAGTTACTAATTCAATATTCTCAGGCTGCACTTTATTAGCAAAAACAGATAAGACCTCAACATCTTTTACTTTAAAAGAATCATAGACCAAATACAAACTGTCAACCAGTTCTTCTAACGTTTTTCCAACTCCTGATCCCATTATTATGGTTGGAATTCCAAGGTTTTTTGCAATCAGTACATTCAAATCCAACTCAATAGAAGTTCCTTCTCCTGTAAAGCTTGTTCCTTCAACCAAAACAAAATCAAAACGTTCTTCAAGCTTTTTATATTTTTCAATAATCAGATCTAAAACCTCTCCTATTTTTCCTTTATTTTTCTTTTTGATCAGCTTACTTTTTGTAATAGCATAAGCATCTTCAAACTTAATATCAAGATTAAAATAAGATAATACCGTTTCGATATGATTGTCTAGCTCACCATCTACAAAATCCTCCACAATTGGTCTAAAATAACCTACTTTAGCCGTTTTACCAATCAAAATACTCATCAAACCAAGTGTAATAATTGATTTTCCGCTATTTTGATCGCTTGTCGCTATATATATCGCTTTACTCATAATTTATATTTTGAAACTTATCAAATTCTAATTGTATAATAAACGTTAAAACCAACGTCTTTTTTTGAAATAAATAATCAACGCTATGACTAATAAAAACATACCACCCATGACAATAAAATAGCCGTTTCTTTGACGCAATTCAGGCATATATTCAAAATTCATTCCGTATACTCCAACAATAAAAGTAAGGGGAATAAATATGGCCGAAATAATGGTCAGTGTCTTCATAATTTCATTCATTTTTCGGCTTTGCTCCGAAAAATAAAAGTTGGAAGCACTTTCTAATGAACTCATATCCGATTCGATTTGCTCTAATAACTCCAGACTTTTTTGATGTAATCTGATAAAGAAACTAAACGTCTCTTTCTGAATTACATTGTAGGTTTCATCGTCTTTAATCGTTTTCAAATAATACAAGGAATCGCGAAGCGGAACAATAGAGCGTTTTAAGAAATTAAAATTATCTCGATGACTTTCAATCTTTTCCAGAATAATCGGATCAGCACCTTTTTTGGTCAAATTGATTAATTCTTCTATTTTATCTTCTTCATCTTCAATCGTAATGTAAAAATTCTCCATTACGGCATCTAACAACAAATAGAGTAAATAATCTACTTTTTTAGTTCGTACAATTCCCGCATGTGTGCGAAGTCGCTCTCTGATATGAGTAAAAAAATCACTTCGTTTTTCCTGAAAAGAAATCAAAACATCATCTTTTAATATAAAACTAATCTGCTCAACACTTATATTATCGGAATATTCAGAAGGTAAAAGCGATTTTATATTAAAAAATAAAACATTTTCCTGCTCTTCGAGCTTAGTTCTTTTGCTTGTATTTAAAATATCTGCTAATAAAAAATCATCCAGTTTAAAATGCGCACCAACCGTTTTAAGTAAATCAATATTATTTAAGCCATGTATGTTAAGCCAATTATTTTTAGTATAATCAATACAAGTATTTAATGCCAAAACCGTAAACTTGTCATATTCAATAACATCTTCGTTATTATACACAAAAAGTTGCATCTCGGTTTGATGCTCTTTATGTGATCCTGTGTACTCTAAAGTAATGTGCTGAAGCTTGCGTCCCTTCTTGTATTTTATCTTTCGCATTCAAATAATGATTTATATAGTAATATTACAAAAAAGAATTCGAACGGGAAATGACAATTGTCATTTTCATATAAACATCATAGAATACAATCAACTTATTTATAACCTAAAATAAATAAGACCAAACGTACTCAAAACTTAATTCACAATCTAAACCACATAACAAACCCGACAGGTTTTAGAAATCTGTCGGGTTTACCACATAATTAACAATTCAAAAAAAAAACCGAGTCATTTCTAACTCGGTTTACTTAATACTTACGGCGTAGTCAGTACTTTATAAGGTACATTTGTAAATACTCCGTTCTTTACTTCAACAACCTCAGGTGTAATTATTTTAGTTTGTAAAACCCCCACTTTTTCCGCTGTAAAATTAAAAGTCCCCGATACTGTTTTTTTAGAAGCATCCATTGAAGTTATGGTTATTGTTCCCGTTTTAACAAAATGTTCCGTATAAGTATTACCTTCTATCAAATAAGTATTAATAAATAATGCGTCAATTATATCATTTTCTTCATCAAATTTATAAGCTTTTAGCGGCATTGTATCAGCAGTTGTTAAATCACTGGAACAGGCCAATGACAACATCTGTGAGTCATCCTGAACATTAATATCAAAACGCTGTTGTTTCTCGCTGGTTACTTTAATTAGTGTTACACTATTAATTTTGGTCCCCTTCCATTCCTTACCATTTATAGTAGCCGAAATGGAGTTGCTACCGCTGTTATCATCTTTATCGTCGTTGCTGCAACCTGCAAATAAAATCGACAATGAGAGCAATCCGATGCTTAAGATTTTCTTCATAATTTGTGTGTTTTTGTTTTGGTTTATTTTTTTCAAATTAAACACTAAAAAACCTATTTTTTTTGCGGGAAACCTCATTCTGAAGAAATAATTTCAATAAATAATAATTTTCACTTTAATGAATCATTCTATGATACTTCAAAATAATAATTACATTTATGATAATCAAAGCCTTTTATTTTTATTAGAAAAATTAAAACTCAACAAATGATCTATAAAATAAAAATATCAATTCCAGAACCCTGTCATGAAAATTGGCTTGAAATGTCGCCTACTGAAAAAGGCAAATTCTGCAGCAATTGTCAAAAAAATGTAATTGACTTTACAAAAGCTTCAGATAGAGAAATCCTTCTTGCTTATAACAAAAACGAGCATTTATGTGGTCGATTTAGAACATCACAATTGGATCGAACTTTAATTCTTCCCAAAGAAAAAAAATCAATTTGGATGATTGCAGCAGCATCTGTAATTGCATTTTTAGGATTAGGAAGTCAAACTGTAAAAGCACAAGGTAACATAAGAATAGAACAAACAGATAAAAAAGCAACAAAGGAAACTATCTCTATCGATAGTAACAATACAGAAATTGAAATTGAAGGGGATATTTTTCTGGACGAAATAAACCCAAATTTCGAAGAAGTAGATATTCTCATTTATGACAAAAACTATGTATTTCACCCCAATACAGATGGAAAGTTTTGCATAAAAGCAAATAAAAATGACAGTATATTAATTAGTAAAACTGGATACATTAATCATTACATTAGAGTAGTCAGATCAATCAATTTAGATACTATAGAATTAGAAGCGGATAATTGTCGAACATTTGTTGTTGGTGGTGCTATTGCTATAAAAAGAAGTTTTTGGTATCGTCTTTTTCATAAAAATTAATTCCATAAAAAAACCGGACTATTCCTAGTCCGGTTTTCATTATTATAATGTCGAGATGCACAGCAGTACATCTTTACAAAGTAAAAATTATTTTACTTCTTCAAAAATAACAACACCTGATTACCAATACATTACAATTCAATGGTACAAATATGGAACAAATCAATTATTTTATTTCAGGAAATAAGATGTTTTTTTATTCTATCACTAAAAAAATCAAGTATAAATACCCATTGCAAAAATGTTAATTTATTCATACACTTGTGAGCATTGCGCTTAGATTTACGGATTTCCGTAAGGATAAAAGGTATTAATTAATAATATTTACACATTCATTATAGCTTGATTTTCATTATTGTTAAAGTGAAAAAAGAAACAAAAATCAAAGAAGTATGGAAAACAGAAAGTTAGAAGTATACACATTTATTGCCCACCCTAATAGGAAACCTGATGAAAGCGTAACGTTAGAAGATGTATTTGGCAATGATTTATATGTTAAATTAAAAAACGACTTTGCAAACTTCGTAGACACTTTTCCTCCCTTAATGATGGATGGAAAAACTTCAAAGATTGAAAAGATTGAAGTCGAAGGACAAATAAAAAGTATTTTTAAGCATAATGATTCTTCAAGATATATTAACGGTAAAATAATGATTGGTGATGATGATGGTAAAGAGCAAGATGTTGTACAAAACAATAGAGATAAGACGGTCTTGTATACAAAGAGAAAAGGCCAGTCGGTTGAACGCCCTTATTATTTTATGATAATTATTCCTTTAGGTCTAAAATATGGTTTTATCATATTAGAAAGAGAGGGAAAACATTCTGCTAAAGGTGTTTTTGACAAACTCTTGAAAAAATTCATACAAGACAATTTATCCGGATTAAATTGCAAAATAAATAATTTTGTCGAATCTGAAATAATCAAGGAGTACCTTCAAAATGGTGATTATAATAGTATCACTTTAAGCCAAAAGATTGTGTCAAGCGATAGAGCTGAGCAATATTTGGGAACTTACATTGATGGATCAAAGTACAAGATCGAATTAAAAATTACTCCTTTAGAAAACTCATTAATTCCAATTAATACGAAAAATAAAATATTAAAAAATTTAGAAAAAAATAATGGTTTCTTCGAAGGAGATGAGTTTAAGAGCATTGGTTTCGATGATGATGCAAATGTAAAGGTAGTTGCTACAAAAGACGGCAATACAAGAACTATCGATTTAGAAGACACTCTTAAGATCAGACCTTATTATACTATCGCTGTAGCTGATAACAGCAAAGGGTTTTCCGAATTTAAGGATATAAATAAAGAAGCAAAGAAATTAATTAAAGGCTTCGGTTTAAATATTTTATAATGTATTCAAAACTAAACGTAAAAAGTATTGTTACCGGTCATAAGGATTCTTTAATGAATGAAAACAATTCAAGCTATAAGAAGGAATTTATTTACCTTCCATTTATGGTTGCTTTGATTTTAGTTCTAATTAGAATTCCAGATAGTGATATAAAAAATATTTTCAGCATATGTTTATCTATACTTATTGGACTTTATTTAAATATTTTAGTTCTTCTTATTTCCAGCATCTCATCTGAAAATCTAAAAATATCCAATGAGCAAAAAAAAATCAGGCTCGAGCTACTTAAGGAAACTTTATACAATGTATCCTTTTCAGTATACGTTTCTGTCAAAGCCTTAATAGTTTTGTTCATTTCATCAATATTTATTGTAACTAGCGAATCTTTAAATGAGCTTTTGTGTGTGTTTTTAAATAAGGACTTTAATTATTTGATTCAACTTTTTTTAGGTTTTTTTCTTTATAAATATACAATAGATATTTTCCTAATTCTATTTATGATACTAAAAAGGATTACTGTTATTTTCAGCAAAGAAATTTACATCGAAAATCTTAGATTAACTTATTTAATTAACGAAGAGAATCAAATACAAAATGAGACTGAAGATGAAAATAATTAACTACTATTTTTAGGACAATTTAGCAGCTAAATGTATAAATAAAATGACACAGCCTCTTTAAATCAACTACTCAAAAAACAGGCAAATATTGCTACAATGCAAGCAGAATTATTTTACGGCGACAATTTAGCTTACTATTTACGGCAAAACAATACCCAACATAATCGATTTAAAACAATTTATTAATAAATTGAAAATTACCTTCAAAGATTAGCTCCGGCTTAGTATTTCGGTACAAGCCGATTTTCTCCACTGAAAAACAAAATTTTTAATAACTATTAAGTCCCAGTTTTTATCGAGCAAATCCAAACCTTTGAAAACTGCGGATTCAGTAATATCGCAATCTTTATCTGTATTAAAACTAAAAACCTCAAGCACCTTTTTGGTATGCATATGAAATTCCTGAGTATCATCTTCTTTATGTTTTATGTAATTTGCTAAGCATATTATCAGCTCGATTCTTGTGTAATTATGAGATAGAATTACATCATGTTTGTAATATTTACGTTGTAGTTCTTTTCCTCCCATCGCAGTCAGATCTTTAATCGACGCATTTATATAATTCTGGAAAGCAATAAAAGCCAAACCGAAAATATGTTCAGAGTCTTCAAGTAAAAACAAGCCATCATACCATTGATTTTTTTCACTAAAATGCTTGAGCTCATCTATCGATCTTTTCAATCCGTTAATGACTACATCTAGACTGTTTGCTCTATAATCAACCTCTAATAAATTCATTTTTGTTTTTATTAATTTCTACTATTTTCCATTATAATCTTTCCCTGATGGTTCTTAATGCAACAAGAGCAGCTTTACCAAAAACCGGATGGGCCGCTGCTTTTTGTAGTTCTGGAATATCAACAGCACCGCCGTAAAGACCAATTTTATCAACTGCAAATCTCAGTATGTCATCGGATTTTTCAAATTTAAGGTTTATATGTGGCAATGGTAGTAGAAGTGATTTTCTTGATGCCTCAAGAAGCTCGTTCGAAAAGAAATCATTAACTCTTACAAGAGAATGAGTGTCAGAAAAATTCTCTGGAAAATGGATTTGAAGAAAAGAAAAATCCAACTGTTTAAAAACATAAACAAATAGAAAAGGCTCTGCAGCAAGAAACTGCCGAATAATAGGTATGCACTTTATTCTTTTCTGCTCTTCTGTCAAATCTGTCCGGTTGATCCAGTAGTACATTTGAGTTCCCATAACTACTAAATTTACATTCTGATCATTGCTTTGACGATCGAAATCATATGAAACTATATCGTAATTGTACTTTGCTAAAACCGAAAGCGCAGCTAAAGCGTTTTTGACAATATCGTAAGATACATTCGAAACGCTTAGAGGGCGTAACAGATAATGATCAAGGTACATACAGCATTCTTTTCCGAGCATATTTTCACAGGTAAAGATTAACCCTGAAGAAAAAATCATGTCGTCACTCTTTGATCGCAACGCCATTGTAAATAATGTCTTTTTCGCTTTTTCATTTAATTCCTCTAGTGTTTCATAGTATGCCCTGCTATATGGATGGTCAAACTGTGCAAGAAAAATATGAAATGCTTCCTCCCAAAATTCCTCCCTTTCCGGTTCCTGAATCAGTTTACTAATCTCATCAGAAACTGATTCTTTATAAGCTATAGCATCTTCGTCAAGCGCTTCTAAATCATGTAGTGCATCAAATACTGCTGTAGAAAGCCATATGTTTTGAGTTTCACTATGAATTTTATTAAGCGCTTCAATCAATGATAAGCGCTGTTTTTCATCATCTGCACAAAAAGGTGCTATGAAGAGTATTTCTAGTTTAAGATGGTAAGGAATTAATTTCCAAACACTTTGTAAGGAGCTGTGAATAGCAGGATACAGTAGCCCTGTATTCCCCTTAAATCGGTAAAGCTTAAGAAAAAAATACAATTGTCCAAAAGTAATTCTTGGATAAAGAAGATCTTGTATCTGTTGATCTGAAATCGCTTTTACATTTTTAAAAATGTACAATCCAGAGTTTAGCATATACAGTATATATCCAATCCCAGACATATTAACCAGATATTCTGAGGCCGTATAAACTGCTGCAAACAGCCCATTCTTGAGATTAATTTTCCTCACAGACGCTTCACTTAACAATAGATTGTGGTGTTCATTCCTTCGCTTGTCTATCATCTCAATTAAATCGAATACCTCTCTCACCAACTCTCCTTTCATTAATTTATACCCAAGCACCTGAAAGATCGGGATATCCATTTCTGTCCAGTCTGATATAGATTCAGGAATTACCGCAATGGGCCAGTCTGGCTTTTCGGTTACTGCAAATGAAATTGTATGGACTTCAAAACGCATTTTTTCTAAGACTAAACTCAATTTTTGTTCCACCCATAATCGGCAGTAATCGCCAGCCTCTCCTTCAAGAATATCCAACAGAAGCTCATAATCAGTAATACTTTCCAGCAGACTATTTCGTAGCACGGGATTATCATCTACTGAGCCGACTATTAAAAGTCTGTTCTCGTCATTTATGGGAGCGTTAAATTCTTCTATTACTTTATCGGTTCCATTATTAAATCTAGTTACTGCATTAGCCGTAAAAAAATTGAATATCATCTCGTGCTCGAAACTAACTTTTGTAAAATTCTTTACCAGCAAACCTTCCTCAATGCATCGATGAAAAACAGCATCAGGAATATTCCATTGCTGCATAATCTTTGTTAACTGTGCTAGTGAAAGAGAAAAAGTAATTTCACACGACATCCAATAAGCAGTAGCAGAAAGAAAATGTAATGCCTGCGTTTCAATTCCATACAATTTCTTTCTTATGTACATTTCAAACAAACTGTATCTGCTTATCTTATCAGCACCAATCTCCCCTATCTCCCCAACCATTTTGGCTTCCATCGCAGTTGATACATTAGCTAAGAGCGGTTCTAATTTATTTGTATATAGGGAATATTTTGAGGCGATTGCAGTTTTAATCTGGATATTTGGCAGCTCCATTCCTATCACTTCTGCTTCTAGGTTTTTTAAACTCTGTGTAAGCTGCTGTGAAGTTATTATAAACATTATACTGTGCAACGCTGCAAGTTCTGCAAGTTCAGAAACCACTATTTCAGCCTGCGAGTCATCACATTCATTAAGGCCGTCGACTACAAGCAATATTTTTTTGCCCTCGTTTCTGCAGGCTTCTAAAAATGTATAAGATGAGCCAAAACCATATTTTTCAACTTCAGCATCAATCTTCCTTATAAGTCCTTTTTCAAAATACTTGGCTTCCAGCACCATCGGAACAATATCATTGCAAAGATGCAGTGCCCATGCTTTCGCAAGAAGTGATTTACCGCTTCCCGACTTTCCTGTTATGATTTTTCCACCGCTTTTAAAAGGTAATGCAAACATCATGTGTGCATCATAAAGGGTCTGATCCTCTCCAAGAAATAAATAAACTGTTTTTTCAGGGGACGGAAATACTGCCCTCACTCCTTTAAGATATTGGCCAATCTTTTCACTATCGTGATGGAAAATTATTGATTCTTCAGATCGTTTCAAATTGCCAATTTTCAACTGAAGTAGCTTTTTAATCTTTAGAAAACGGGGATAATCGTCTAAAAATATATTTTCTATTTCTTTTAGGAGATCCGAGGGAAACAGAATGTCTGTTTTCTGATTAAAAATTTCTCTGTAATCATCTATTTTTCTAAATCTTTTTTTTTCGCTTTTTAATAACAGGAATCTGATTCCCGCTGGGAATCTTTCCTTATAATTACATCTTTCAAACTTCTCAAGAGACTCACGAATTTTCCTAAGTCTGCTATCTGAAGTTATCTGAAAAGCCACTTTTGAAGAAACAGAATCTCCAAGGTCAATTCCAGGGAAATTAATTTGCTCTTTATTAAGATCTTCCAGCTCAAAACCATAAATCAAATTAAGCAAGCGAAGACAAAAACCTTCGGCAATTTTGTTAATATCATAATAAGTATTTGAATTTGAAATCTGTATCTCATAAATCCACTTTACCAGATACTCATTTATCTCAATAATTTCCTTCTGCTGATTTGACATTCTGCTGTTTTATACGAATCTTGGTCTTCAAATTTAAGAAATCCTGCCTTCTTTTAATTGAAACCTATGTTAATCTGTAAAATATTTCTTCGATCTGACTAAATGGACTTTTAAATCAGACCGAAGAAGAAAGTTATTTCGATTATTCTTGTTTAAAATAAATATAACGGAGCTAAAAAGCTCCGTCATCTGCAAAAGAATAGTAGGTTTCGGGAGTAATGATTATATGATCCAGCAATGCAACATCAAGTATTCTGCCCGCTTCCTTGACTTTTCTGGTTATCTG
This sequence comes from Flavobacterium sp. ov086, assembly GCF_900187965.1. Taxonomy (GTDB): domain Bacteria; phylum Bacteroidota; class Bacteroidia; order Flavobacteriales; family Flavobacteriaceae; genus Flavobacterium. Next base: position 13,463 of record NZ_FZNL01000037.1, read on the forward strand.
TTTATCAGCCTCGGAAGGTCTGATCTGACCTGAGGGATGGTTATGAATCATAATCAGCGATACTGCATTTGCTTTAAGTGCTGCTGCAAATATCAGTCTGAGGTCAACCACAGTACCGGAAATACCTCCAGAAGATACTTCGTAAATACCAAGCACTTTATTAGATTGATTTAAAAGCAAGATTTTAAACTGCTCGAAAAATTCTATTGTATCCGGATTCCAGGACTGAACTGCAAGCTGGTATGCCGTTTTGGAAGAATTGATAAAAGGTCTTTCGGATGCTTTTACTTTTGTTTTGTAGACCAATTCAATTTCTGCTACCTGATTCCAGTTCTGAAGTGTTTTTTTAGTTTCCATGATTTCTGAAGTTTAAAGTTAATAATGGAACCTGAACCGGGAATGAGAAAGCGAGCGAAAAAAGCAACGCAATAAAGCAGGTTTTTCACCTGCATTTATGGGGGAATTTTTTTCTGCGAACCGCCTTTCCTTCCCGAACTTTGTTTCGGAATTAAGCCTGAACACCTGAGGCAATATCCCCGCCTATAAGTGTCTGCTCGCCGATATTGCACAAAAAAGCCGAAATCTAATTTTCGGCTCTTTCTTCTTTTTTGTTTTTAAGACGCTGCTTTATCTGGTAGAGGTTCTGATGGAGAAGCTTCAAAATCTGCTTATGATGCGGGGAAACCTTGTTTTTGTCTCCCCTGCACTGCAAGACTTCAAGCGAGGGAAGCGCCACCTCTATGGTCTCCACAGGCTTGTTCTCAAATCTAGCCGAAAGGATAAGGGAGTTTTTCTTTTTGTAGTATTCATTGGTAAATACGCAGTGGCGGAGCATATCGCCCTGCTCAAGAAAATCATGCACGCTTTCCATAACGCAGATAGAAAGATTCTCTTTCGTGAACTCAAGCCCGAAAAACTGCTTTTTCTGCTCTTCATAGCCAATCTGCGCCTGCTGTATTTCTTGGCGAAGCTGTTTTATATGCTGACGTCTTTGGATTATGCGTTTTCTCTCCACTAGCCTGTCGTGCATCTCTTCCAAATTCTCAGGACATACCAAATCGGGATTATTCAAATCCTTTTTGAACCATTTGAGCAGGCTGATGTAATCTTCCCAAAGTCCAAAATCCTTTACCTTGTAATTGTTCTTACCGCAGGTTTTGACTGCCTTCCAATTCTCCCTGATGTGCTGTGAGTGCGCGACCAGATAATGAACAAGAAAATCGGTCTGCCCTGTCTTGAGGAGTGTCTCTGCATAGGAATCTTTCAAAAGAGCCGTAAAAAGAACCTGCGGGGCGATGCCGTAGAAACCGCCTTTGAAGCCGTTTCTTTTCACGATGGAAATCGCCTTTGAAGATGAATAAACCTTATAAGGATTGATGCGGAATTTGGGAGAATCCTCAAAACTCTTCGGGCGAATTTCAAGGGAAGTATAATATTTCCATGCATCATAGGCTTGTGAAAAAACGTTGGTGCCGAGAGAAAGCGTTCGCACCTCCCCTTTTTCATTAATCCAATGTTGCATCACTTCCTTATGGAAATAGGTCGGCATGCAGTTCTTTTTCATGTCTTTGTGCGAACAGAGGATGCGCACTACCTGAAATCCCCCGCACACATCCAAGACAGCGAAATATTCTATTTCTTTGAAATGCACCTGATTATATTGTTGCATTTTCAACTTGCCACTGCATACTGTACAGTTGATATATTTTTGACAGGATGCTTTCTGCGCATCAGGCTTCCATGAGTGGGCACACTCAAGACAGTGGAATTTCCCCCTTGAGAGAACGCCCCATTTGATGAAAATGTTTTTTTCTGCCCAAACCTGCATCTTTTGCGATACAGGCGAAAGGGTCTCACTAAGGGACGTTATCTGTTTTTCGATGATGGTCTTAGGTATCATAGGTCAAAGAGTGTCAAGGTTTTTGATTCGGCTTTGGAAGTAATGACTTCCGTTTTTGCAACAACTGTATTCTGCGGAAGTTCGGGCATAGTAGTAAACAAATCAGCCCTTGCAGGCGGACTAGCCACTACCCTGCAATTAATGGGCTGAGGCTGTCCGATGCTGTCATCGGTGTAATATTTGACCGCCATGTCAAATATTTCCTGATTGTCAAAGGCGCACAGTCCTGTTTTTTTTACCTCGCCAAAAATGTAATTGCAACAGCCCTCCAAGTTTTTCGATTCCTTGGCGAAGTCCTTTGCAAAGACAATATCCGTAAGGGCGGTCTGATTGAGGTAATTTTCTATAGCGGTCTTAAAGTTTTCTGAAGCTTTCATAATGCATGATTTAAGATGAAACAAAAAGATTATTCAAAAGAGGTTCTGTAGATGTCATAACAATATTCTTCAAAACAAAGCCAGCACATAAAGGTGTAATGAGGCAGACCGTAGCGGTCTTTTACCGCTTCCCCAAGGGAATCTTCCATTTCTTTTCTGATGTCTTCCAAATCGTCAAGGTGTTCGATGTAGAACTTTTTACAGTCGGCATGATAAATAAACTGGGATATCATACCGCTGATGCATCCGCTTCTCTGCATGTCTTCAAGGAATACTTTGAGCTGTTCTTTTTTTGTTCCGTCATAAGACCGCATTTCGAAAAGGACTATTTTTTGGAATGCATCGTGAACTTCATACTCGGCGTATATTGATTTTTTCAAGGCTTTCATAACTTATTTCTTTAGGCTTATACATTTTATTCGGATTAAAAAGGCAGGTCGTCAGGCTGTTCCTTTTTGCTGTTTTTGGCGGGAACGGCATTAGCCTGCAGAGGCTGAGCATCTGAGACAAACACCAATATTTTGATGTTGCTCGTATGAAAAGTGAGGCTTGCCACAGCCTTGCCCTCCGAATTAATATAGGCGTTCACTCCTATCCTGCCGTACAGTTCCACCATTGCGCCTTTTTTGAGCCATTGCGCAACACCCGCACTGAGCCAATACGAACAGTCGATATAGGTGACTATTTTTACTGCCTCCGTACTTCCTTTGGCTTTGTAAGTATCGTTAATTGCTATAGAGAAGTTTACCACTTCCCTGTCTTTTGCTGTTTTGGCAACAACTGCATCCCTTGTCAAACGTCCTGTGATTTCCATGATTTCTAAATTTTTAAATGATTACTTATTTTTAAAATTCTTTTCCCCTGCCTTTCCCACAAAATGTTTTCAAAAGAAAAAACGGAAAAAAAGAAAGCAGGAATAAAGCGGGCATCAAGGAAACGGAGGGCTATAAGTCCGGAAGGGCGGCAGCGCCGTTATGCGCCTGCAGGATCCGGTGCACGCTAACTTGGCTGCCTTTTTATCCGTTTCGAATGAAAACGAAACCATTTATTGCTTCTTTTTATATGATCATATTATTGAAGGCAATGAAAAGCTAAAAACCAAAACTGTTTGTGGCAAGGAAAATCAATGCTTCGAGGATGCCCTGTACGTCTTGCAAAGAAAAAAGAAGCAGTTTTAGTTCCTGAATACGGAAAACCGTAAATATCCCAAAACAATAATCAATATATTTAGGACCAATAATACTAACCATACAACCATGTATATCGAGAGACTGACCATTTCTAAGTTCCGATCCATCGAACACTTAGTACTTGAATTTAATAAAGGCGTTAATATCATCATAGGAGAAAATAATGCAGGAAAAAGCGCAGTTATGGATGCTGTGCGAATCTGTCTAAGCTTAGGAAGGCAATGGAGGGATATCGGCGTAAAGAATCCTGATGATTTTTACTTGGACAAAAAAATAATATCAGACATTCTGGAACCCATTGAATTCAGGCTGGAATTTAAAATTGAGGATAAGGAGGACAGAAATCTATTTCATTCGTTAATCTGGCAGAACCCGACTTATCCAGGCGAAGCCAATTTGAGGCTAAGCTTCAAATATGAAATCGAAAAAGACGCGTTGGGCAACGAGAAGCTAAAATGGAAAATATGGGGCGGCGAAGACAATACCGTTGAAATGTCGGAACTGCAGCAGATTTATTATTCCTATCTCGAACCATTGAGAAATGCGGAGCAGGAACTCAGGCCATATGCATCAAACAACAAGATAACATCCCTTTTCAGGGATCTTACCTCTTATAAAAAACCTGGTCCGAAGGGAATCATCGATGTGCCGCTTACTGCCGACAAAAAAAATGAACTTTCGCAAGCACTGGAAACGGTTCTTAAAAACGAGGACTGGACTGGACTTATCAATACTGGACAGCACTTTATAAATGAACATCTGGAAGAAGCGGATATTAAGAAAAAAAGCTCTAAAGTCCACTTAAAACTATTGGAATACAAATTCGATAATATTGTGAAAGGATTTCTAACGCGAAAACCCGTCTATCCGGACACAGTCCTGGGGGCTGACGTGCACCTGCAGAAATACTTCGATATCAGTCAGAATGGGTTAGGTGACAATAATATCATCCTAGCCTCAGCTGTATTAGGGGATCTAAAGAGCCGTAGAGACCAGAAAATCGAGCATTATTATGCACTGCTTATCGAAGAACCTGAAGCACATCTTCATCCGCAGAGGCAAAACACATTTTTTAATTATCTCAATACGCTTCAGAATTTGGGCGTGCAGATATTCATCACCTCCCACTCTCCTACCATAACCGCCAAATCAGATTTGGACAATCTAATAATCCTCCAGAAGAATTTGGATGACAAGACCGGCCTTTTTACTTCTAAAAATTCCATTCTCACCGATCTGAATAAAGCATATCTCAGAAAATTCTTAGATGTGACCAAGTCGCAGCTTTTCTTTGCAAGCGGATGCATCCTAGTTGAAGGGATATCAGAGGCACTGCTGCTTCCGGTCTTTGCCTCCATGATGGGCAAGGACTATAATCTTGACAAAAACGGCATAGAAATAGTGAACGTAAATGGCGTGGCATTCGAACCATTCGCTAATCTTTTCAACAGCAAGGACGAAAAGCAAAGATTATCCACTTTCTGCGCTATTATCACTGATGACGACCGCAGCATCATAAAGGCTGGAAATTTTATCAGCAAAACTGAGACAATAAAAAAAGGTCAGGCCCAGGAAATTTTTGATGGACTGAAGACCCTTGGCGCTATAGACCAAAACAACAGAATTATCGGCTTTAATCCTGCAGACGGCATCAAAATCAAAGGATATGAGACCAAAGAAGATTTTATTAAAAGTGTTCTTGCAGCAAAATATAATGTTATCTCCGACCGGGCAAAAAAGGCGCAGAAATTAGCCGCGGAAAACCTTCATGTCGAGCTGGCCGAGCATACTTTCGAATATGAGCTCATAACGGCATCCGCTGATAATGCAAAAATAATCGCAGAAGTGTACAATGGCATGCATTCCGCCAATTACGTGGACCCCGCAGCAGACAGGTTCTTACTGGCCGCAGACATCCTCAAGAAGCTGAAATCCAATAAAGACAAGTCTGAATTGGCAGAGTCTCTTTCTTATGCATTCGATATGCACCCCAATCTCAGAAAACTTTTTATTATTCCTGAATATCTGCAGAAGTCTATAAAATGGGTTATTGATAAAAAACTTTAGTTATGTACGGCAGCTTATCTGAATCGCAAAAAATAATTCTGGATTACAATGATGGAACAGTAGTTGTAAAGGCTTGTCCGGGAAGCGGCAAAACATACTCGCTTGCCGCAAGGATATCCAGGCTTTTGAAGGAATCTCAAGCAGGCAAAAAAGGCCTGTGCGTGATTTCATTCACCAATATCGCATGCATGGAAATTGAAGACAGGCTTGCAAATAATTTCTCAACAATAGTTCCATTAAAACATCCTCATTTTTTTGGCACTATAGACAGTTTTATCAATACTTTTATTTTTCTTCCATTCGGCCACCTGATAATGGGCTGCGATTCAAGGCCGGAGTTGGTAGGCGAACCCCATGCTCCCTGGAGTGTCAAAAGGTCTGACTGGGATTACGACCAGTATTTCGACAAAACCACTTTTGACGCTGACGGTATGCTAATTCCGATAGCCCCTTATCAGGCTTTTAGTTTCCGATGGAATTATTACAATAAAGACGGCAGAACCGTTAACGGCAATATATTGAGAATAATGCGGTCAAAAAACACATTGTTCAAGAAAGGTTATGCCAACCAGTCTGATGCCAACTATCTGTCGTTAAAAGTGCTTCAGAAATATCCAGTGATTGCCCAAAATCTAGCTCAAAAATTTTCTCATTTCATGATTGACGAATGTCAGGACACAAATGATGTGCATATGAAAATCATTGATATCCTAAACGAACAGGGCGGTGGCAATATAATGCTAGTCGGCGACCGTGACCAGTCAATCTTTGAATGGAATGATGCAAAGCCTGAACTTTTTGACCAGAAATATAATTTATGGGACAAAATTCTTCTCAATCAAAATAGAAGAAGTTCACAGCTTATCTGCAACTTCATAAAAAACCTGTCCTCTTTTGAAGAAATAAATGCAGTCAATGAAAAGGTCAAAGATTCAGCCATAGAACCATCAATTTATGGTTACATCACTCCTAAAAACGCAACTGCAAAAGACAAGACAATAATAACCTTGGAACAGAGCGTCGAAAACTTCAAAGAAATCCTAAACAATTTTCTTGATGAATGCCGCAAGAACAAAATTCCAATAGACAAGGAAAACACTGCAGTCCTGTACAGAGGCAATTCCAGCTCAAAATACTTGGGACTCAGATCCGATCTCAATGATTTCGAAACTATTCCGTGGATCACAAATCATCATCATGTAAAAAATATCATCAAAGGCAGACATATGTATGAGAATGGATCCTTTAACAAAGGCTACAAATTAATGGAAAAAGGATATTTTGAAGCGCTGATGCGCCCTTCGAATCCCCAATTTTACTGCAACACCCAATTTGTGGCAGACAGAATATATACAAACGGGATAAAACAGCACCGCAAGGAAGTTTTCAGTTTTATAGAATGCCTGCCTGCATCCAAAGATAAGACTTTGAACGAGTGGGTAGAACAGGCAAACAAGGCATTAAGAGAAGCTGCATTTGCTCTAGAATTCAGAATTGAATCACAATTTGGAAACATAGCCATAGATGATTATTTCGGGGAAGACCTCAACAGTGAAAAACTGCACCCCTTTTATTTTGGAACGGTCCATTCTGTCAAAGGCAAAACATTTCAGGCCGTTTTGCTGCTGCTTGGGAAGAAGGCTGTCCGTAAAAATTATGCTACCATAATAACTTCAGATCTTGCAGTTCTCAATGCAAATGATCTTGAAGAACTCAGAATTGTATATGTGGCCTTATCCCGTCCCGAAATCCTACTGCAGATGGCCGTACCGGATTCAGATCTTGCGCTTTGGACAGGCAAAATGAACTAGCAGCAGCTTCTATATTTTGTTTCAGACGCTGTCCTGTTGAAAAAACGAAAGTCCGGATCAGGCCAGAAGTGAGGTCCGGCTACGCAGGAGAATTTTCAGAGCGCAATCCCATCGATTCAGGCTTGAAGGGGCAAAAATGCATCAAAACCTGTATAAGCCCGAACCAGCCTGGAAGATAGGAATATGACAGATTTTAAATCGAAGTGAAACAAAATCAAAGACCGGCAATAAAATGACTATACGATACGCGCTATTCGAAAGGATAGAACCTTTTTTCAAATTCCCGATATTTAAAATTGTAGAAAAAAGTATAATTAAAATTACAACGGCAGTATCTTCTTCCGCTTTCGTGCCTAAAGCCAACCGGAATGTCTCCCAATCCGTAATCATTGAGCGTTTTGGTTATCTTCTCATATGTATATTCTCCAACATTTTTCTGGCCTCCTGAGCGCACATTGATAAGAATATGCGGCTTGTCAATCCCAATGCCAATAAGGTACTTATCCAGAGCAATGGATTTAGCAGCATCCTTAAAGGTAAACATTATCTGAGAATCCAGCTTTTTGCCGGTAAGATAGTCCCTTTTCACTTCTTGTATATCAGAATAAAACTTCTTTTCCAGAGGCGTATTATCTTTCCAATACCAAGGATTGGATTTTGTAATGTAAACATGCTCCAGATCAGCAGAGTTTAAAAGCTCCAGCTTCATCCTGAATGTTACCGGACCATAGTTGTTTTCTTTCGAATATCTAATGTGAAGATCTTCGCCGTCCAAAAAAACATGATTCCAAACATCATGCGTCTTATCTGCTGCATCAGATTTCTGCCAAGTCTGCACCAGATTATTAGCTTCTACATAATGTCTGGAAAGCAGCGCATTCTGCTTTATAAATGTCAGTGAAGTGGCTACAGTATTGGCATGATAAAGGTATTGCAGGCCTTTTTCCCTTAAAATCTCATATACTTCTTTTGAGGGCAGTGCGTAATTTTCCATTTTTTATAAATATTTCTCAGTTTTCCATTCTAATGTCAAGTATACAATACATTGCAGCACCACAATTTAAAAAATGATATGTTTCAGGCGAATTATTCTTAAACAAAAAAATCGTAAATCCATCCAAGTCTCTGAAACTCAAAAAGAACTGTTTCAGGGAAATTCTCCTCTGACAATTCAATATCGGTGCAATTAAAATTCCGTCCTATTGTAAAATAATATTTAAAATCATCAGTAAGAAGAATTTTTTTTAGATGCGCTGCATTTTCCACTTTCGATACCGGAACATTAACGCTTTTGACATCAATCCAATAGGATCCCCCCAAGTCCTTAATTTTCTCGTGCAGCAATTGGACAAAAAATTCATTATTCAGGTTTGATCTGAGTTTCTCTCTTTCTGTCCTGCTTCCCCTATTTTTGCCAATCATCAGCCAAATACCGATTTCATTGCCTCTTAATATTATCTGGAGCCTTGGATGATCAAAAAGTTTACCTTTGCCGGTCCCATAGTGCAGCCACATAGCGTCAAGATTTGGTCTGCTTCTTGGTGTATGCGCATGGCTGGAAACAATATTGCCGCTTCTTGAATGGCAATATAAATTATTGAGGCCAAAATCTGTGAATCTTTTATATATTTGGTCATGCAGAGATAAAAACTTTAATTTTACCCGCTTTCTTTTATCTTTCGCCATGTTTGATTTATCCCATTGGTATGCAGCAGAAAAAGCTTCAAAAGCTTCAAAACCGAAATACTGTTTTTCCAGATCAATGGCAATCGTTCCTGAAGTCGGCAGCTCTGACCTGAATCTGTCAAAATCCGCTTTATTCACTCTTTGTCTCTGCCTGATAGCGTTATATACTTCAGAGTACTGTGTAATGAGATCCGCATCCAGTTCCATGGAAGATTCATAAAGATCCTTGAACCAACTCCGGATCTCGCCGCACTGCTCCTGTGAATCAATCATGACAGTCATCTCCAGATTATTGGACAAGCCTCCCTGGGTGGTGTTCGCTGAGCCGATAAAAGCAACATACCTGCCATCTTTTTGTTCAATCAGATAAACTTTGGGATGAAAAGTGTACTGAGGCTTGCATACTTTTGTCTTTGTTAACCCGTCTTTGCTTTTTTCCAATAACAGTTTCAGCATATGGGGATTGACCGCCAAATCAAGACCTATAACATAATTGCATTTACAGTCCGAGGATTTGTTTTTTTCTATAAATTCATAACCTGATCTGGAAATAAGAGCGGTAGCTATAAAAAAAGCTTTTGCGTCCTTAAGAGCCGGTCCCAATTCCTTTTCTAAATTTAAGATCATTTTTACAAGTAATTTAATTAAATCTCATAGGGCTAAAATAACTAAATTTGATTATTATAAAGCATCAAATATAAACTGCTGTTGTTCCTGCCTAAATGCAGAACTTTATTGCAGTCAGATGTATTTCAGCGGTGTCGGTGCATGATCCATAGTGGCTGCGGCCTCAAAAATTCTTTCAAATACTGAAATCAGGCCGCTCCAATCCTGATCAGACTGCAAAGCTTCTTTTTTTTGCGCAGCTTTGGCTTTTTTGAAGTAGTTCTTCTGAAGCCGGGCTTTGCCTGAAATTTCTCCCTGAAAAATTTTCAGCTGTGGCTCAATGCTTCTCCATTTGACCGGGGCCAAGTGGCCGGCATCGTCTGCCAGGATATCAATTCCCAAGTACATCTCAATGCTGCAGGCGCATCCATTGACATTTTCATGCTTTATCATCCCATCAGACCCGATGGTAGGATAGCTGTCTGCAAGCTCTATTGGAGGCAGGGATATTATTCTGAAATTTTCCGGGAATTTTATTTTTTTCAGGCGCTGAAACGATGCCAAACCAGCCGCATCGTAATCAAACAATGCAATAATCTTATTGCTGATTCCTGCTGCGGCAAAAGACTTGACAGTCTTTTCCAGCATCGCCGATCCCCCCTCCGCCTTATAATCATCAAAATCGAGAAAAGAAAAATAATTCGACACCTGCGGATATAGCAATCTCAATGCTTTCATTAAAATTTTACTGTCGGAAGCCCCTTCTGTGAGAATAATGATTTTCTGGAATGGCAAAGAAGAATCAAGATAGGATTGCGCCGTATGGGCACAAACAGGCTCCTTTTCCCCATAATATCCTGAATAGACCACATCGGTCAAATCCAGAACCAATTCTGAATCCGGATCTGCGGCTTCCAATAGGCCGCGAAGAACGTATCCTATGCCGATATTTGGATATCCTAAATATATATCCTGATGAATATCATCAACTTCAAGCATAAAACGAACAATACCTTCCTGCTGTTCAAGATTCTCGCTGTAATCTGTAATATTATTTTCGAAGATATGCTTAATCAGAGCTACCCAATAGCCAAAGCCCCCATTTTTTAAAGTATTTAGATGATCGATATCATCTTCACAATCGAATTGAGCCCTGGTCAGTAAAGCATTTTCTATACCCTCACTGTATTTGCGCTTAACTTTATCCAAAGTATAGCCCATAATTTCAAGCCTGAGTTTAATGGCCGATGCAGAAGCCGCATACTCGCAGGTCGGCACATTATCATCATCAGCGATAGGACTGCTGTAATAGGTCTGATAGGGTACCATACGGCTTCGACGGTCTTCTTCAGTAAAGAAACACGACCACGATGTGCTGATATAACTTTTTGACTGGTCTATTTCGTAACCATTTAATGCTAACGTGCAAAAACTTCCCATATAACTTAAATTATCAAAACAAAATTTAGCCCGAAGAGAGATACAGCTGCTAAACTGGCTGAAATAAAATTAATGTTTGGGCCGCCATTTTCAATAGAACCGGCTTTACCCTATAAAATCGTGTACAAAAAAAATGCTTTTGACGATTTACAAAAATCAGTATTCATATTCCAGCAATTCGCTTTCTATCCCAATATCCCGCAGCAGAAAATATACGTCTTCGGCTATATCTGTTGATGTAAAATTATAGCTGATGCTGCTTCCGTGATAAATATTGTAATCCTTGATTATAAATCTCAACTGAAGCAGTTTATCAATTGTCAATTTCGAAAAGAACTCAAAGGCTCCAAGATCCAGTTCCGCAAACAAGACCATTTTAGAGAGATCTGCCCTGCTGTATATTCTTGCAAAACAAGATAATTCAATATCATTCAAATCTTTTACTCCTTCAATAATGATTAGGTCCTTGTAGTTTATTTTCTTGCCCTCAGCTAAAATCTGTCCGGCATAATATCCCAAAATCATAGCTCCATATATGGACTTAGAGTTGATTGCGTTTTCAATCGTATTGCTTAAAAAATCAAAATTTCTTTCATTTTTCAGATAGTCTTTCAGCTTCTCGACATCCTTAAAATCAGTAAGGCCATGATCATGCAGGCTGCCGGCGTATGATTTCAGGAATTTCTTGAATTTTCTCTTTTTATTAAAAGTGTACAGCGAATGAATGGCCTTTATAGGCGCAAAGACATCAGTCGCCGTATCGGTCAGATCTTTAAAAGGCTCAAAATATGCGTCAATTATATCATCCAGCCTTTCAACATTATCCATTACGTTTTTGCTAATTCCGATAATATCCATATACAAAATTTTTATAAAATTTATTAAACCTAAAATACATAATCATAAATACGGCTGCTCCGCTGAAGCCAAACTTTATAGTTCTTAGCCATCAGCTGCTAACTGCTTTTAAGAAAGCAAAATCCTGTCCTGAAGTTCCAGTCCTATTGGATTCTGCCTCGAAACCAGGTAGGTCACTATTTTTTTGAATCGAAGGAAAAGCTGCTTATCTGATTTGAATTGGATTGCGCAGTTCTCCCATAAAAAGCTCGCAGTTCCTGCTAGATAATTCTCGTGCGCAAACTCAACGCGGACAAAACCTTTATGCGGTTCAATCTTGTCGCCAATTGCGCGGAGCTCCAAATAGCCGACTACGATATCCAGCCCTTCTCTGATGTGCTTCATGCCAGGTTTTGTTCTCATAAGAATCAAGATACGATATACCGTATCTTGATCGTACTTCCTATTCTGCGCCCATTTGATAACTTCCAAAATAGCCTTGTCATAAAAGAAAGAATACTTCTCGACTGTCCACCACTTGATCATGGTGCCATTAATACCCAGCAAAGCGTGGTGGATATCCTTCCCGCTATAATGGCGATCCACCTTCCATGCTTTGCATTTCTCTGCAAAATCAATCATAGCGAGCCACGTAGCATAAATATCTGTTTTTTTATCGTCGCGTACCAAGTTGTTAATGAAAAAGCTTTCCATGAAGATAACGATGGCATCAGCCATCTGGGGACCGTATAAGTACAGCGGCTTCCAAAATTCTTCCGAGACAGAGTTTTCCAAGAGATCATCATCGAGAACCAATCTCGAAATTTTTCCAAGCAGCCATACGTCAAATTCATCGGGATACTCGCTTCGATCTGAAAAATTCTCTTTTGCGGGGCCCTGTTCGAACAAAAGCTGCTCGTGGAGCTGTTTTAGGAGCTGGCAGAGATGCTTGCTATCTTCCACTTCAAGACCGTCCAGATCCGGCACCACAACAAATGCATGATGGAGCATTTCCTTGCTTATGCCGGGACTTTTTGCAAAATCATCTTCGAATGGATTCCAGCTGTTGATGGTTTTCGGACGTACGCTGCGAATTTCGGCCCAGCTGATGAGTTTTTTTTCAGTCCTTCCATAAATGAAATCCTGCGTGATTTCATCAATATATTTACTGTAATCGAAGCGCTCAGCTTTTGCAGCAGATTCCCCAAAACCATAATCAGGTATTGCTGAACTGAAATTTCTGTCAGTCCCGACAGCATTCAGTATGACCAGATTCTGCAGCTGCACAAAATTTGCCTCCGACCATGATAGCCGCTCAGCCATTTCATAGAACAAAATGCTCAGGGTATCATAAGGGCATTTTACTGCCAGCATTGCAATTATGCCCCGTACTCGTATGCTGTTGAGATCACTACTCCAGATGAAAGATAAGATCCTTGCCGCAAAAGCGCTCCAGGAATCGCCCATATCAGTCTGATAAAATGAATTAGGCTGCGGCTGATAGCCTCTTACTGCGTTTTCAATATATGCAATCATCCATTCCACGCGATCCGGGTGCTTATCAATCCAGTTTTCCCTGCTATAGAAAAGAAATGCACAGCCAGCCAGAAAGCATTGCTGGCTTCCGCCATATGATAAATACGGCATATCGTCAGGAACCTGGGAAATGTTTAAAACGGTGTCCCATAAACTTGAGCATTCCTCTGCATTAAGCTTGGTTCCATTTTTAATTCCCTGCAGGCATTTGAAAGGGAAAACAAGCAGGTCAAATCCCAATTCGGCATCCGACCTTGCAGATTCGAGTTCTTTGCTTAATGATTTGGGTTCTTTATATATCAAGGGCGAGTCTGGATCAGACCCTTGTGCAATATAATTATCCAAGTCAAAAAAAGAGATCAGGCGCTTCAGATAGTCCGAATACCGCCTGTCATCCTTTATTCCATCAAGCAGAATAGTCCATTGTTTCCTTATTTCCCTGTAAAGCTGCTGCAGCTCCACCTCTTTGAGGAACAAAGTGATGCATACCCCGCCCATTGATCTGTTCCTTTGCGGCATATTATGCCATTGCGCTGCCAGCTCTCTTGTTCTTGAATCGAAGCTTTGGGATCCAATAAGCTGATGGCCCTCTATGCCAGTTCCACGAAAATCCAGATCCTTTTCCAAAAAGTAAAAATCAACTACCGGCAGCAAATCTGCCAGCGGTCCCAAATAAAGTTCAGCCTTATATTTGCCAAGCGAGTTGAGAACACCCAGGAAGGCAACGGATGCCCCTTCCTTTAAGATTAAATCAATATATTTGCCGATATCGTTTGCCTTATCAATCTCATCCATAAGAAATTTTTCAAGTGCCTGCAGGGCGCTTACCACAGAATGAGGCGCTCCTGTGGCATCCCTGAACCAATAATACATATAAAAATCACCGATGTACTTCCTTTCTGCTCCATCATAATTCATCTGAAGCGACGGCAAGGGCTTATTTTTATGATTAAAATCATTAGTCCACTGCTGTGCTGCGAAATTAACAAACTTAAGCACAAGCTTAAGCCCCGCCAGAGGCTGGAGCCTGAAAAAAGCCAAAAATGGGCCTCTGGTATAAAATGGAGGAAACCAGCCTCTCGGATCTTTGATATCCAGATTGTAATGCGAGGAACCATAGCCAAAAGAAACTTCTTTGGGCCTTTCGATCAACAAGGCAAGGATTACCTCCATTGCAGCTTCCGGACAAGCGGCGATCAGGGGCGTCAGGGCATTTTCATCAAGGCAGACTTTTTGGAACTCCCTATCCACATTTTCGTAAGGCCCGTCTGGCCACTGGATTTTATCCCTGATTTTTGATGATGCAAATAATGATATTACCGGACTGGGTACCATTTCGGATTCAGGATTTTCCACGGGATTCCTTTCAACCTTGATTCTCTTGCACAATTTTAATGCAAGTTCTGTGACCTCCTGCGTATATTCATTCGCGGCAGCCAGAAATGCCTTGTAAACAAACTTGTCTTCGTCTGCTTTTGCATGGCCATTATTAAATTTAAAATCGAACATCTTTCTAGCATTTTCCAGAGCCACCTGTGCTACTTCCTTTCTGAACGGCACTCCAACACTGGTGTTATTAAGCCACATCAAGCATAGCGCAGCAATTTTTTTGCTTGAATAAATTATCACCTCTTTCCTGAAATCATATAAGAATACAATCAGACTGGGCCAATATAGGTAATCTGGCACCCTGTAGTAGGAAGCAGCTTCTGTAGCAGTAAATATGCCCTGGCTTACTGCCCTGTGCAAAACCTCCTGATTAGGCCTTGTTGCCTTAATTAGAAACTGTCCCATGAAACGATCGAACAGCTTGCCTTGATCCTCCTTCAACAAATCATAAACTGCTGACAAATGATTAAATGGATCAGCTGAAAAAAAGATGGATTCAAGCAGAAGATCCTGGACTATTTTTTCTGCGGGTTCAAGTTCTGACAAAGATTTCATAAAAGTTTTCCATGAGCTTCCCAGATCATTTTTATCCAGTAGATATATCCCATAAAGCCGTATGGCTTTGCGCCAGAGCGGCGAGCCTAATTCAAGGGACAGCAAATAGCTTTTCAAATCAAGATCTTTTGAACGCAGAAGCTTATATCGCGCCCAATCACCCAAAAGATCATGGCTAAGGAATAATTTATCATCATTCTCATAAATTATCTTACCTTGTTTTATCCTATCAAGAGGCATCAATTCATTTATGCTGAATTCCGAAACCGGAACAGCGGTGCTGAACATCTGCGCCTGCTTTTCGGCATACACCTGCATAAATCTGGATCCCGTACTATCAAATTCTTCTTTCCAAATCCAGTCTATAATTGTCGTTTCGCCTAAAAAAGCACTTTCCGGAACCACCCTGCCCGATAATAATTTAACCGCAAGAAGATCCAGATATTTCAAATTGTTCAGAATCAAAAGAAGATGTTTGTGCTTGAACAAATCCGACAATTCAGGAATTTCTTTGTAAAACAATTCCAGATGTTTCAAAATATCAAGCTCAACGCTGCAGCTCTCAGATTCAAAAGGCAAGTTGATCCTAAAAAAACGCTCCACAACATCGCCATAATCATCGTTCTGGCAGGTAAAGATTATCTTCCATTGCGATTCCGGCTGAAGGGCTGCTTCGAGCATCTCATGCAATATCCTCAAATCGTCCTCTTTGAAGAAGCGGTCTATACCATCGATTACCAGAAATGAGCAAGGTTTCTGAATCCTTTCAAAGAGCTCACCAATGTTATGCTGCAGCCCAAAGAATTCTGCCAGATTATTTTTCTGTATGCTTAGAGAATCAATCCATACATAATTATTTTCAAAATCACTTTCACGCTCAACAAGCTTTTTGACAAGCGCCGATTTGCCGCAGCCTGATCTTCCCAGTACAAAAACGGCCTTATTTTTGCCTATTGCCTTTCTTAATTCGTCGATTTCTTCAGTTCTGGGAAGATTAACCTTTCCTCCTATAGAATCACGGATAGCCGAAACTGCCGCATTGCTTTTCGCATGTATTTTCCGCCAGTCGGCTGCATGGTTTGGAAAGCCTTTCAAATCATATTGGTTGCGGAATCTGCCTATCAGTTTTTTATAGTCAAGAAAACCAGAAACGGGAGACAGCTCAGAACCAATTGTGCAGAGCGACTCATAAAGCTGTATTTCATTTTTCCCATCCGGTTCACTGAGAATTTCTTTTGCCATCGCAATAATAGAATTTTCATCTGTCGAATTCGACTTTTCAAAATCAAACTCCAAGAAGAACAGCCTGCCCAATAACAGGACGGTATCTTCCTGTGTCAAGCCATATTTTGATGCCAATTCGGGAGGTGCGTTGAAGCCCTCAAAAAGTCTGCGTTTAGTTTTCGAAAAGCCTCCCTGATCTTTTGACATGCGTTCAGCAAAGGTCTTTCGATCCATTTCCTTAGCAATCGCAATCAATTCAGTCAGATCACTGGATATTGATGGACGTATCAAGGAATTTACGATGCATAGATAGTCTCTTGCAGGGTCAAAAACCTTCTGCGGTTCTCCCACATACTGATTCCAAAGGTCATTCACAAGATCCTTGCTGGGTCCCTTGGTATTGAACTGAATATTGCTTTTTACCGATACTGCAGTCCTAGAGATTTCTCCATGAACGTTCTGCTGGGTCAATAGAAGATCATCGAAGAGCCATCCCTCTGCCCTAACCTGAAAATCTATTCTGGTAATCTTTCCCAGCCCGCGGCTTAATGCTATCGCATCTGCCAAAAAATGGGCGCAGAACCATGCGGTAACCTTATGCTCAAAAACAAATCCTCCTCCTCCTGTTTGTTTCGGCGTTGCGACTTCCCTTATTTTATTCTTCTTATTATCTGCCATCTGTCCAATCTTAAAATGAAAATACAAGTACTTTGAAGGAGGAACTAAAATATGGAAATAAACCAGATAATCCGCAAATATTTTCTGCTGTGAGGGTAAATAAATTGCTATGCAAAAACAGGAGGCGAAATATCAATTTTATTATAAGTACAAAAAAATGAATATCGCAATCCTAATTTCACCAGCATCAATTATCTTTCTTATTGACCACCAAGTGCAATAGTGCTGGATCATTGAGCAAGCGTTCCATTTCCGAATGAATGATATCCTGAACATCCTGTTTTATCTGAAGGTAATTACGCTGAATCATTGCATTGTCAAGTTTTCGGACAGGGGGTATTTCCTTATAATTTTCCGTTTCTTTTCTCAGAGCTTCATGGTCATTTATAATTTCGTTATGAAAGGTTTTAAGTTCAATTTTACAATCTGGATCATCGGCCACCATGCCCACAAATTCCCCTGAACTAAGCCCTGAGATTTTCGATGGCGGGACTGCAGATTCCAATTGTTTTGAACGGCTGATTGAAGTGTCGGCGCTGTTGATCGACAGGCTTTCCCTGTCCTGCATAATTTTTCCGAATCGCTCTGATAATTGTTTGGAAGTATCTCCTGTAACCTGCCCGCTTATGATATTACCGACAATATTCATAATAACATCTGCCTGTTCCCGTCCGTAATCTTTACGAAGCTGGGTGAAGTCCTGAATACCCAGACAGGTTGCCACTTTATTGCTTCTTGCAGTAGCAATTAAACTGTCCATATTGTTGAGATAAACTGTTGGGAATTCATCGAAGATGATACTTGATTTCATTTTGTCTTTTTTGTTTACCAGCTTTACAAGCCTGTTCACATAAAGAGACAATACGGCCCCATATATTTGTATTTTCTGGGGGTTGTTTCCCATGCAGACAATCTTAGGTTCCTGGGGATTATTGATGTCCAGAGTAAAATCATTTCCTGATAAAACATAGTACAGCTGTGGGGAGGAAAGCCTCGCCATGGCGATTTTCGCCGTAGCAATCTGCCCCTCAAGCTGGTCTGTGGCTTCCTGAAGATAAGCAGGATGAGCGAGGTACTGAGGGTTTTGTTCGAGGCCGCGGCTTTATGTATTGATACTCTCAGAACATTTCAGCTGGTTGTCCTCTCCATCCTGGGGCCGCTTGTTTTCGGAATAGCTGTCTTCGACGGATTCCAGCATACGCTTACTGTGTGGCTGGCAAGATATATTAATATTTATCTGTGGCTCCCGGTTGCTAATATTTTTGGAAGCATTATAGGCAAGATTCAGGAACTGATGCTCAAACTGGATCTTTCCCAGGTGCAGGCTACGGGAGATACCTTTTTCAGCAGGACCGATATGTCTTACCTTATTTTTATGATAATCGGCATTATTGGGTACTTCACTGTGCCGTCGGTTGCTAACTACATAGTCCACGCTGGCGGCGGCGGAGCCCTAGCCCAGAAAACCACAACCCTTTTCAGCACCTCAGCCAGTTCAGCAGTTTCCAAAACCTCACAGGGGACAGCAATGGTTCTGGATACAATGGGAAATGCCGCAGGAAGGATGTCGCAGAGCATGTCTGCCTCCTCCTCCTCTGCTCCTTATTTTGAGGAGAAAGGAAATTATATGAGCGACAGGCTCAAAGGAAATTCAAAACAAACTTAAAATAGTCAGCTCATGTTTACTAAAATGAAAAATATAGACACTGCTTTTAAGTATGTCAGAGGATTTACAATGCTTATTATCGTTGGATGCGTCACAATCTGCTGCTATACGCTTTACAAAAGTTTTCAGACTGTCAGCCGGATGCAGGATAAGATATACATCCTTGCGGCAGGAAAAGCTCTGGAAGCATATGCGTCAGACAGCAAGGATAATGTGCCTGTTGAAGCAAGAGATCATATTAAAACTTTTCACCAATTTTTCTTTACCCTTGACCCAGACGATAAAGTAATCAAGTCCAATGTTACCAAAGCCCTTTATCTGGCTGACGAAAGCGCTAAAAGAATTTATGATGACCTGAAAGAAAACGGCTTTTATTCCGGAATCATCTCAGGCAATATAAGCCAGACCATCCAGATTGACAGTGTAACTGTCGATACACGTGACTATCCCTATCTCTTTAAATGTTTCTCGCGGCAGAACATCATCAGAACCACCAGCATTTTGAAACGAAGCCTGATTACGCAAGGGAGTCTGCGCAATGTATCAAGAAGCGACAACAATCCGCACGGTTTTTTAATCGAGCGTTTCAATACGATTGAAAACCGAGATTTAACTGTTGAAAACCGAAAATGACAGGTTATGAAATCACTGCTTAAAAAACGAGAAATTGCATTTACATACCATAGGCACTATCTCTCTGCACAAAAAAAATGGTCTGAAAAAATGAGCAGTCTGGCAGAAGGGTGTTCAAAGAGGAAGCTCATTTTTCTTCTAAGCTTATTTGTTATCCTATCAGCAGGCTATCTTCTTTATAACATCTATAATACCTTTTCAGAAAAGGAAACACAACAGGTGAAAATTTCAGAGCAGACTGTAAAAATTAAAATAATCGATTAAAAAATAAAGACATGGAACAGAAGACGATATCAATTAAAGAAGCAAAAAAACGAAAAATGCCTCTGGCTCTGCCAATCATAACACTTCCTTTTATCACCATTCTTTTTTATACTCTGGGAGGAGGAAGAATGGAAGCCGCAACGGCTGAAAATGAAATAAAGAAAGGATTTAATTTTAAACTGCCGCTTCCAAATTTTAAAGAAGATTCTTCTCTGGATAAAATGAGCTACTATGATCAGGCAGCAGTAGATTCAGTCAAACTGCAGGAGCAGATTAAAAAAGATCCAAACTATTCCAATCAAAAAGTTCTTGAAGAATCTTTAAAGGAGTTCCCAGAACTGGATTTTGCATCCCAGAGTTATTCAAAAAAAAGAAGCGGCTTGAATGCAGTGACTCCGCAGGACAGAAACGAGCAGAAAATCTTTGAAAAACTGCAGCTTCTCCAGAAAACTATCAGCCATTCTGCAACGGTTAAAAATTACGGCCAGGATATGAGGGAGTTCGAAAACTATGGCTCATCCAATGAAGTATCTGCCCAGATTAAGAACTTAGAACAGATGATGTCTGCAATGGGTGAAACGGCGCCGGATCCTGAACTGCAGCAGCTAGGAGGTATGCTGGAAAATATACTGGATATCCAGCATCCTTCAAGAGTACAGGAACGTTTAAAACAGAATTCGGAAGATAAAAAAGGAAAAGTATATTCCGTAAACCTCAAAAATAACGCAGAAATTATTACCTCTTTACAAGAGAATACAGCACCTGCAAACACTTTTAAATTGAATGCCTTTTTCACCGCAGATGAAGATTTAAATCCAGATTATCAAAAAAATGCAGTTGGAGCTGCCGTGCACGAAACTCAGACAATTGTAAATGGATCGGTGATTAAATTAAGGCTCACCGCTGATATTACCCTTCAGGGAACTACAATTCCAAAAAACACTTTTGTATACGGCATGGCATTCCTGAAAGGCGAAAGACTTGAAATAAAGATAGAAAACCTTCAGCATCATGGTTCCATTTTTCCGGTGCAGCTATCAGTCTATGATATAGACGGAATTGAGGGAATATACATTCCAGGTGCAATCAACAGGGATGTGGCTAAAGCATCTGCAGACCGCTCGATTCAGACCCTTGGACTTACCGGGGTTACTGATTCATGGGGAGCACAGGCTGCAGGAATGGGCATTGAGGCAGCAAAAAGTCTTATGAGTAAAAAGGTAAAACTCATAAAAGTACTGGTAAAAGCAGGATACAGGGTGCTGTTATATGATGAAAAACAAAAGAATTTAAAACCTTAAAAAAGAGAAAGATGAAAAGAATTAATTATTTGTTTTTAATGAGCCTACTGCTGGTTTCTGTTTTGGCTTATCCTCAGATAAACAGCAGCGAAACAGTTTTTTATGAAGACCAGTATAAAAATCTTCAGATCGGCTATTCGAAAACTACCAGCATTGTTTTTCCCTACCCGATTAAAAGCATAGATAAAGGGAGCGCTGATGTGCTGGTGCAGAAAGCCAAAGGGGTAGAAAATATCCTGCTGGTAAAAGCGGCAAGACAATATTTTTTCCAGACTAACCTGACAGTAGTTACATCTGATGCAAAATTATACGTATTTGTACTGAATTACGATGAAGACTGCCCAGACTTGAATATAAAAGCAGAAAGTGCAGTTGCTGCAAGCAGAGATGTATTATTTACTTTAGAAAATGAAAATCAGAAAAAAATAGAGCAGTCTGCTTCACTGGCATTATCAAAAAAAATAAAGACCAGCGGTTTTAAAAAATCTAAATTCCAGATAAAACTAGAGGTTAACGGCTTATTTATCCATCAGGATGTTCTTTATCTGCGCTTAATATTTGAGAATAAATCCAAAATTAACTACGATATCGACCAGCTGCGTTTTTTTGTAAGAGACCAGCAAAAATCAAAACGAACCGCATCACAGGAAATAGAATTACAGCCACTATACAGCACTTCATCATCCGCTGTGATTCCTTATAAGTCTGAAATTATAAAAGTATTTGCGCTAGAGAAATTTACGATCCCAGAGAATAAGTATCTGACCCTTCAGCTCATTGAAAAGAACGGCGGAAGGCATTTAGAAGTCAACGTTAACAATAATCTGGCTGACAAAGTAATACCCCTCCCTTAATTCATAAATCTACTTTTAAAAACTCAAAAAACAGATTATGAATATAAACATCAATGAGACTGAAATGCTTTTAAGTGTTGCAGAGGAAATGGCTTTTTACGGCTACAAGTATGCCGCATTTCCTTGTGATGTAATAACTGATCCCGATACCATTGAGTTCTTTATGAACTCATGGGATGCAATGGAACATTGTTATGCGATGACTACTGATAGAGACTATTTTAAGAGTATGACCATAGATTCACTTAAAAATGATTTAAATATAGTGATGCAGAGCGGTATTGACCTTTATAGCAGCGAGAAATTGGATCTTACTGAATTTGTCCGATTGGAAAGAGAAAAGAAAGAACTATTTGAAAACAACTTAAATACAAACATTATGAATGAGACTAATTTAAAATACCTGAAAGACCAGCTGAAATATACTGGATTTGGAGAAACTTTCGATACTGAATTGAAAGAAAACATGCTGAAAGGAGATAAGGATTTTAAAATCATGCACACCGGCATTATGAACAATGGCGTCCCAAACAGAGATACCGTAACGGTTGAGCTGAACTTCAAGAAGTCAGACCAGACTGATATGTACTTTTTTAATTCCTATCATGTGAATCTTCAAAAAGAAGAAAACAAGCCGGGACTGCAGCAGACCTTTTACATCAATAATGATGCAACCAGCATTACACTCAAGGAAGCTTATAATTTAATGGAAGGCCGTTCGGTAAATAAGGATCTTAAAACTAAAGAAGGAGAAAGTTACAATTCTTGGTTAAAATTCGATTTTAAACAGACAGACAATTCCGGAAATTTTAAGATTAACCATTACCATCAGAATTACGGCTATGATCTGGAAGCAAGCCTTGAGAAGCATTCCATAAAAGAACTCAGTACGCCGCAATATAAGGAAGACCTTGTAAATTCCCTTAAAAAAGGAAATCTGCAGTCTGTGACTTTTGTTGTCAGCGGCGTTGAAAGCAAAATGTTCGTGGAAGCAAATCCGCAGTTTAAGACTCTTAATGTATATGACGGAAACCTCCAGCGCATCAATCATCGAGAAAGCAAAGATGAGAAAAAATCTGAAGGAGAAAAAACTTCAGAAAAGCAATCTGACAAAAAACAGTCTGAGACCACTGAGGAGAATAGTGAAACTCCTTCCGCGAACAAACCCAAAAAAAGAAAACAGCAGTCTAATTCTGTTTAGAGATTTAAAAATAATTAAAGCTTAAATGATGAACCCGCAGTTTCCCGTAAATAGAGTAGAAATGGAATTCAGCCAATGGAAAGCAAGAGAGGAGCGTTTCAATACGCTGTTTTCAATTACTCCGGCAGAAAACAGATCTTTATTAGCCGAGAAACTGCGCCAGTTCGATAGAATCAGAACAAAATACAAATCTTCAAAAAATATTGAGGAACAGCATACGCTTCGAATCCTTAAAATGGAAATCCATAGGATGTCAAAACAATTATATCCAAGTCTCATTTCACGTATCCTGAGGAAAATAATCACCAGCACGCAAAATCAGCTTTCACTTCGCAGTGAGGCAAAAAAAGACGAAAGAAACTTCAATTCGCTTAACGAGGAAGTGCAGCGTATCGGCTTTCCTGATTTATCCGAAAAATTAAAAAATCTTATTGACAAAGAACAGGAAAATTTTAGCATTCCTATATCCTACTACATTAATGAAAAAGAAAAGATTACTCATACTCTTTCGTTTTCAAAAAATGCCGAAGGGCATTTTGAGCTCGATGGATTTAAAAGCAGCCTGCAGAATAATTCTGCACCAGAAGACAGCAGGGATTATTACTTTAAAAATGGGCAGGAACGCAATTTTAAACTTAATGAAGTTTATAATTTATTGTCAGGCCGTTCTGTAGAGCATAACCAATCTTGGTTCCAGCTCGACTTTAATGATAAAGACGCTTCGGGCAATTATCACTTAAAAGAATTTCGAAATGAATATGCTTATGATTTAGAAAAGACTTTAAAGGCCATTCCTTTAAAAGAGATATCTAATACATATGAAATGGAGAAACTAAAACATGCTTTAAGACAGGGTGACAGAGTATCTGCTGTGCTGATTAAAAATGGACGAGAAAATCAGATTTATATAGAGGCCAATCCGCAGTTTAGATCATTGAATATCTATGACCGGCATTTTCGTAAATTCCAGACAGCTTCATCAAAAAACCAGGCAGCAACATTCCCGAAACAATCTGTCCAAAAAGGAATAAAATCTAAAATACAGCAGTGATGGAACAATTAAATCCTTTAACGGAATTCTTTAGATCCATAGAAAAAGACCAGCGCATCAGCATTACCCATATTGGAATTTTTGCGGCACTGCTTCAATTCAGAACAAATCAAGGCAATATCAATCCTATCAAAGCCTACAGGCATGAAATTATGAAAATAGCAAAAATAACCGGCCCTGTCACGTATCACAGGTGCATAAAAGACTTAAATGAATACGGCTATATAAACTATGTCCCCAAAAAAAATAGAAATCAAAAAAGTGTCATTTATTTTCTCGTTTAAAAGGCAGGTTCTGACATAGTTTTAAAATTAAACTTAAAGATCGAAATTATCGAAATAATACAATGTAGAGGGTTAAGAAAAACATCTCTATGAAACTATCACTGCAAGCGGCCCGCATCCCAAATTAATTATTGAATCATCACCAGCCGCAAGAATATGACTTGATTTAGGAGAAAATTTGAATTTCCTGCTCTTGTTTTTTTAAATATAATTATTGCTCAACTGAAGCAAAAAATTGGTGTATTCCGAACAGCCGTTAGCATTTTTTTAGCCCCGATAGAAGTGGAAATCCTTTTGTGCCGGGGTTCGGCGCAAAAGATTGAAACGAATAGCGGGAAAAAGCTCCTAAAAATAATATCAAACCTAAAATAATATACCCCCTGATCACCTGACCGCTGTTCTATAAACACAGATCCTTATGCTGTAAAAAAAACCGCCCCTGTCCGCTTTACATCTGATAAAGGACAGCCCGCCAAGATTACCCATATTGGAATTTTTGCGGCACTGCTGCAATTCAGAACTGCTGCAGGTTATATTAATCCTATTAAAGCATACAGGCATGAAATTATGAAGATTGCTAAAATAAGCGGCCCTGTTACCTACCATAGATGCACCGGAGACCTAAATGATTACGGTTATATAAATTATCTTCCAAAGAGAAATAGAAATCAGAAGAGCATAATTTATTTCATCGTTTAAGATTTTACTAAAATTCTCGGTAAAAGACAGCAAAGCTGTTTTTATGAGAAACTTTAGTTCTTTATCTCACGAGTAGATATTTTTTTGCCACAAAAAGCTTAGGCGTTTTTTAAAGCTATTTCACCACTTTAAGTTTTGTGGCAGAATCGTGGCACATGGGTATATTGAAAAACACAATACAACAAAATAAAGGTGTACCAAGTTTAGGTTCGAAACTATTATAGCTCATTTGTTTCCTGAGTGCAACTATAGGGTATATAATAAAACTATTCTCTAAAAGAATTAATTTATTATTTGTAATTAAATCAGTATTACAAAAAAACCATTCATTAAGAATGGTTTTTCTACTTTATTAACAAATTTATATTGAAACAAAAATATTGATCAATAAGCTTAATCCTTATTTATATTAAAATTTATTTATTGTTTTTTTTAGCATTTTCGTCTATTCTTTTATCAACACTCTTTTCAATTTGATCAATCGTAAAACTTGCTGGTGGTTGACTTGGCGGAAATTCGACAAATGTTTCCAGAAACACAGCCGCATGAAGGGTTAATTGCTCCATTAAAAATGGATTTTTGACCCTAAAATCGTCATATTGATCAGAAACAATATCGGCCCTTTCATAAGGATCCATTCTCAAATTAAATAGTTTAGGTACTCTAAGCGGCGTAAAAGGTTCGTACCAAACCTTAAATCCACCGGGCGCTCTCATCTCACGATATACCGCTTTCCAATTTCCATATCGATAAGCTACTAATTCCGCATCATCATTAAAATAAGCAAATTCATTTCGATTACTTTTTGGAATTTTCCCTGTCAGATAATCAAGCTGATTGTAACCGTCTAAATGTACTTTAAAGTTTTTACCTCCAATAGTTGTTCCTTTTAAAAGACGTTCTGTTATATTTGTATCACCTGCAGCGGCTAAAAGTGTCGGAAACCAATCAAGCGCTGCAAACATTTCTGTAGATGTCGTTCCTGCCTTTATATTTCCCGGCCAGCGAACAAATGCGGGAACACGAAATGCTCCTTCCCAATTAGAGTCTTTTTCATTTCTAAAAGGAGTTGTCGCAGCATCAGGCCAGCTAAATTGATTTGGACCATTATCAGTACTAAAAATAACAATTGTATTTTCTGTAATTTTAAGATCATCTAATGCTTTAAGTAATTTACCAACATTCATATCCATCTCAATCATACCATCGGCATATTCATTTCCAACCATTCCGCTCTGTCCTTTCATCGATTCACGAACATGGGTAAATACATGCATGCGTGTAAAATTCATCCATGTAAAAAAAGGTTTATTACCCTGCGCTTGCTTTTTAATAAATTCGATACAAGCTGCTGTTGTCTCGTCATCGATCGTTTCCATTCTTTTTTTTGTCAATGGGCCTGTATCTTCTATTTTACCACCGGCATAAGTATGAAGGACCCCACGCGGACTACTTGTCTTAATAAACAAAGGATCATCTTTTGGCCAAAGTTCTCTTTCAGGCTCCTCTTCAGCATTTAAATGATAGAGATTACCAAAAAATTCATCAAAACCATGATTGGTAGGTAAATACTCATCACGATCACCTAAATGGTTTTTACCAAATTGTCCCGTAGCATATCCTAATGGCTTTAAAGCCTGAGCAATAGTAATATCACGTGATTGAAGACCAACTGCCACACCTGGAAGACCAACTTTGGACAATCCTGTACGTTTGGCACATTGTCCTGTTATTAAGGATGCTCTACCAGCAGTACAACTGTTTTCAGCGTAATAATCTGTAAATTTCATTCCTTCAGTTCCAAGTCTGTCTATATTAGGCGTCATATAACCAACTACCCCTAAACCGTACGCGCTAATATTAGTCTGACCAACATCATCTCCATAAATTATTAAAATGTTAGGTTTTGATTTATTGTTTTGTGCTGTACCAGTTAGTGAAATTCCAAACAATAAAAGTAAAATAAATTTCATAGCTGTTTTTGACCTGATTATTTTTTTTGGCGAATTCATTAGGCTTTTTTTTTAAGTTAATTAAAACACATATAAAATTAACAATGATCTGTATTCCAATAGTTATAACATAAAAAAAACACGTTCCAAATTATAATTTGGAACGTGTTTTTAGATACCAGTTTGACAATAGTATTTTAAACTAATATGTATAACTACCAATAAATATAAAAATTCAGTGCGATAATATCGAAATAATCTTCAATAAAATGTTTAGATTATTTGAATACTTCTCACTACGACCTTAAATTAAGATTACTTAAAAAATGAGGTTTTAAGTTTTCCTGCAAAATCATGGTAAAGAGAATTTTGTAGCTCTCTCCGATTATACCATAGAAAAACAAGGAGAATTTTAAAGATATTTCACCATTCTAAGTTTTGTGGGAGAATCGTGGCACAAACTATTTTTAACAATTAAGAATCCAGTAAAAATAAGGTCTAGCGAGTTTAGGTTCGAGACTTAGACTGTTTATTTTATTTTTAGTAGGTTCGAGTCCCTTTCCCGCTACTAAGAAAAATTAAAAGCCGAGAAATCTAGATTTCTCGGCTTTTTTTGTGGTTCGAAAAATCTTGTTTCAATTTCTTAAAAATCTAAACGCCCTGTATTTTCAAGGAAAAATGGTTCGAGTCTCGTTAGGGTAAATTATTCAACAAGATATTTATCTATTTAAAAAATCAAGTCCAAAAATAAATCTTTAAAACAGCAGTAAAAACAACTAAACTTTTACTGAAACAGATTGTCCATCTGTTTAATCTTTTAAGATGAGTTCTGAGTGTCAAATTTTTCCTTTCAATATGGTTTGTCCCAAAACGTTTTACCGAATGTAGTTTCTCATCAATCAGATACCTGTAATTTTTAAGTCTGTCCGTAAATATCTTTTTAGCTTCGGATAGTTTTAAAGTATCCAGAACTCGGCTTAGAGTTTTGTTGGTTCGTTTGCCAACATTAAAACTCACAACTGTTTTAGAATTCTTGTCCAATGCATAAACCA
>NZ_FZNL01000007.1:0-65172 GCF_900187965.1 Flavobacterium sp. ov086
GCAGTTTCTTCAAACTACACCATTAGTTATATTGATGGAAATCTAACGGTAACTACAGCAACTTTAACTATTACAGCCGACGATCAAAGTAAAACTTACGGATCAGCAAATCCAGCTTTAACAGCAAGTTATGCAGGATTTGTAAATGGAGATACTGTCGCAAATCTGGCAACAGCACCAACGCTTAACACCACAGCTACAACGACAAGTCCCGTAGGTACTTATCCAATTACAGCTAGCGGAGCGGTAGATCTAAATTATGCAATCACTTATGTTCCGGGGATATTAACCGTAGTATCATCCAGTAATGTAAATCTGGCAAGTTTATCTATTAATAGTGGATTGCTTAATCCAGTTTTTTCACCAAATACGCTCGTATATAATGTAAATGTTGGAAATGACATTCACACAGAAACGATAACTGTTTCTTCTGAAGATCCTTTAGCAAAAATAACTATTAACGGAATTATCGTTGTAAATGGAGGGTCTTTAACTCCGGTTTCATTAGTAACAGGTATTAATACAATGATGATAAAAGTGACATCACCAGATGGCTCAGTTACCAAAACCTATACATTAAATATTATAAAGGAAAGTTCAGATGTAGCAACTTTATCTAATTTATCTATTAGTAATGGTGTATTAGAACCGGTATTTGAATCCGATGTAAAAAATTATAATACTGTTGTTAAGTATGATGTAGCGTCTATAACCGTGACTCCAATAGTTACTGATCTTAATGCTGTTGTAACAGTAAATGGTGTGCCTGTTTTGAATGCTACTGCAAGTACTCCGATAATTTTAAATACTGGAGAAAATATTATTAAAACAATAGTTACGGCTGAAGATGGTATAACCAAAGAAACTTATACAATTACAGTTTACAAAGCTGTTGGACCGGACAAAGTAGTGGCAACTAATGTTTTATCGCCAAATGGAGACGGGAAAAATGATTTCTGGGAAATTAAAGATATCCTTTTATACCCTAACAACATGGTCACGGTATACGACAGAGCGGGACGAATAGTATATTCTAAAAAATCATATAGCAATGATTGGGGCGGAATATACAACGGATCTCCGTTAAACAATGATACTTATTATTATCTAATTGATTTGGGCGATGCACTGCCTAAAATTAAAGGTTTTATAACCATTATCAGAGATTAATTAAGATCGTAAAAAGGCTAAATAGTATAATTATTATATCATAACCATATAGATATGAGTACAAGTAAAAGAGTAATTATGAAATTATCTATCATTAGACAAATTCTGTTTTTGAGTATAGTTTTATTGGTATCAAATTCGGCTAACGCACAGTTAAACAGATTTGAAGCCATGTATTATCAAAACCAATATATAGGTAACCCCGCCATGGCGGGACTAAATAAGGGGATCAGTATGAATATTGGATATCAGGGGCAGTGGAGTGACGTACCAGGTAGTCCTGCATTAATGTATCTAACTTTAGAATATAATCCGGAAAGCCGAGTTGCTTATGGGCTTAATTTTAATAATGACAAAGCCGGTTTAATTACCAATACAAGAGTTTTAGGAACCTTTGCTTATCATTTACCATTAGATGGTGACGATCGCAAATTAAATTTCGGATTATCTCTAGGAACCAGAATTCTCTCGCTTGATAATAGTAAAGTAAGTGGAGATATAGATGATCCTTCAATTCAGAATTTTAATCAAGGCGCTGCTCTCGATGGTGATTTCGGAATTTCGTATACCACAAAATTATTAACCGTTCAAGCCTCGGTACCAAATTTAAACAATGTATTTTTTGAGAACGACAATGGCGAAAGAAGATACGTAGACAATCAGATATTTTATTCTGCCATAAGCTATAAAGTATACCTGTCCAGTCGAATAAATGACTTTAACATCGAGCCTCTTTTGGCTTATAGAGGCATTAGAGGATATAAAGATATAGTAGATCTTGGAGCAAGATTCAACATGCCGGAGTACAAGATAAATATATCGGCAATGTATCACACGAATCAAGCTATTTCGGGAGCTTTTGGACTTCAATTGAACAAACTTGGAATCTTTCTGGCGTATTCCAGTTATATTGGCAACAATGGCGCATTTGCCAATGATACTTTTGAGCTAGGATTACGTTATAACTTTTTAGATTAAGTTTAAATAATAGACTTTAATATTTAATATTTTGGATAGGAAGATAAAATTTTGTAGAAATACATTATTTTGTTCTTCCTATTCAAGTATTAGATAATAAATAATTTTTTATAAATGAGTTTTTGTTATCCTTGCAACAGAACAATAAAAAAACAGGATCAAAAGCATCTTAGAATTGACAAAATTAGAATCACTTTCAGACAATCTGTTTTTTGTAAAATTTAAACCTTCCTTTTAAATTAAACTATATCAAATGCTAATTTTTGAAGTAAAATCACTTTGTTGTTTTCGGTAGTTATTGGCAATATCTTTTGGTTAATCAAAATTAAACCAGAGCCAAATTTGGTTAATGCTATTATTTTAAGTGTAAATTGTTATTATCACAATTCAGAAAAAAATTATGTTCAAAATGAAATAAGTTTTTTTTAGAATAATTTAATTCAGAAGCAATAATTTGTTTTTGAAATTTATTGTAAGGTGTTTAAAATTAATTTGTTAAATAATTTTAAAGTGCGCTTTTTCTTTTTCAGCAGTAACTAATCTACAGATTGTTTTGACCAATAAGTAGCGTTCGGTTTTCTTCTTTAAATCATTTTCCTGTAGTTTAAATCTTTCTTTTTTTTATATTAATGTTGATAACTGTTTTAGCCAAGAGTTGTTTTAACATAGCTTTTAATGTTGATAACTTTATTTAGAAACTTTATAAATAGCTATGAGTTTGAGATTTAGAAACTATTGTGCGTGTTGATAAAAAGAAAATTTTCATCTCATTTCAATGCACCAAAAGCTGTTGATAATTGGTCGGTTTTTTAACATCAAAATGGGGATGAAAGAAGAACAGTGGCTTAATTTTGTAAATATAAAAACAACGTTAAATTTCTTAAACGAATGTTTTTTTTCTTATTCAATTCACCATTAAATACTTATTTATATGTCTATTTTCGATAAAAGAATCAATTATAAGCCTTTTGAGTATCCAGAGGTATTACAATTTACAGAAGCCATCAATAAAGCATATTGGGTTCATACCGAAGTTGATTTTACTGCTGATACGCAGGATTTTCACTCCCATTTAAATACTGCTGAGAAAACGGCAATCAAAAACAGTTTATTGGCGATTGCACAAATAGAAGTAGCCGTAAAAAGTTTTTGGGGAAATATCTATGAGCATTTTCCAAAACCGGAATTCAACGGATTAGGAAGTACGTTTGCCGAATGCGAGTTCAGACATTCAGAAGCTTATTCCCGTCTTTTGGAAGTTTTGGGATATAATGATGAATTTGAGAAATTAATGGAGATTCCTGTGATTCGTAAACGTGTCGATTATCTTTCGGATGTTTTAAAAGATACCAAATCACAAGACAATAAAAAGTACGTAGTATCGTTAATTCTGTTCAGTATTTTGATCGAAAATGTATCGCTTTTCAGTCAGTTTGCGATTTTATTATCGTTTACAAGATTTAAAGGTTATATGAAAAATGTGAGTAATATTATTGCATGGACTTCAATCGACGAACAAATTCATGCTAATGGTGGAATTTTTATTGTAAACAAAATACGCGAGGAATTCCCTAATTATTTTGATGAAGAAACATTAACACTGATTAAAGAAACGGTTAAGAATTCGATTGATGTAGAAGCAGATATATTAGATTGGATTTTTGAAGATGGTGAAATCGAAACCATTAAAAAAGCTGATTTGGTGAACTTTATGAAATTTAGAATAGACGAAAGTCTTACTCAAATCAATATTCCAACCATTTTTAACGTTCCAGCCGAAGATTATCGTGCCATGGCGTGGTTCGAAGAAGAAGTTTTTGCCAATAGTCTGGATGATTTTTTTGCAAAAAGACCCGTAGAATATACCAAACACGACAAAAGTATTACTGCAAACGACCTTTTCTAATTAGCCGAAAACAACATGAATACAATAGATACAATTACAGGAAATAGAGCTCCGTTAAGCAATGCCGACAATAAAATGTGGTGGAAAAACTCTGAAAGTGAACAAATACTAAACCGTGGTTATCTTTTAAAAGGGGAAACTGTAGAAGGTGCAATTGACAGAATTTGTACCGCTGCCGCGAAAAGACTATATAAACCAGAACTAAAAGATTCATTTGTAGAAATGATCGAACGCGGCTGGATGAGTATTAGTTCGCCTGTTTGGGCTAATATGGGAACAGAACGCGGTTTGCCAATTTCATGTTTTAATGTACATGTTCCGGACGAAATAGAAGGGATTACACATAAATTAGGCGAAGTAATCATGCAAACCAAAATTGGTGGAGGAACATCCGGATATTTTGGAGAATTGCGCGAAAGAGGAAGCGCTGTAACCGATAACGGAAAGAGTAGTGGAGCAGTAAGTTTTATGAAGCTTTTTGACACAACAATGGATACTATTTCGCAAGGAGGCGTTCGCCGAGGTGCGTTTGCAGCTTACTTAGATGTAGATCATCCGGATATTGAAGAATTTTTGAAGATTAAAAGCATCGGTAACCCAATCCAGAATTTGTTTACCGGAATCTGTGTACCCGATTATTGGATGCAGGAAATGATTGATGGCGATAGCGATAAAAGACAAATCTGGGCAAAAGTTCTCGAAAGCCGTCAGCAAAAAGGGTTGCCATATATCTTTTTTAGTGACAACGTAAACAAGAATAAACCACAAGTATATAAAGATAAAAACCTGCGTATAAACGCCAGTAATTTATGCAGCGAAATCATGCTTCCGTCAGATATTGACGAATCATTTATTTGCTGTCTTTCATCAATGAATCTGGAGCTTTACGAAGAATGGAAAGATACAGAAGCAGTAAAATTAGCCATCTTTTTTCTTGATGCCGTATTACAGGAATTCATCGAAAAAACAGAAGGCAACTATTATCTTTCGGCAGCCAATCGTTTTGCCAAAAGACACCGTGCACTTGGACTTGGAGTTTTGGGCTGGCATTCGTATTTGCAAAAGAATATGATTCCGTTTGAAGGTCTGGAAGCCAAAATGAAAACCACAGAAATTTTCCAACATATTAGCGATAAAGCAGATAAAGCAACTCAGGATTTAGCAAGAATCTACGGTGAACCTGAATTATTAAAAGGATACGGACGACGCAATACAACCACAATGGCAATTGCGCCAACAACTTCATCATCGGCTATTTTGGGGCAAACTTCACCAGGAATTGAACCCTTTAGCAGTAATTATTACAAAGCAGGATTGAGTAAAGGTAATTTTATGCGTAAGAATAAATACCTTAAAATATTATTGGAAGAAAAAGGTCTTGACAACGAAGAAGTTTGGAGAGAAATCATGCTTAATGGCGGAAGTGTGCAACATATGAGCCAACTGAGCCAGACAGAAAAAGATGTTTTTAAAACCTTCAAAGAAATCAGTCAGTTAGAAATTATTCAGCAAGCTTCGATCAGACAAAAATTTGTAGATCAGGGACAAAGTATAAACCTTAATATTCCGGCAGAATTGCCTGTCAAAGAAGTAAACCGACTTCTTATAGAAGCTTGGCAATTAGGGATTAAAAGTCTTTATTACCAACGCAGTCAGAGCGTATCAAAAGAACTTGTTGCAAGTCTTGTTACCTGCAGCAGTTGTGAATCATAAAAGTAAAAGTCGGATAATCCGGCTTTTTTATTGATATTAGTATAAAAAACCATTGAGCAATGTTATTAAGTTAAGCTTTTAGAAAATTAAACTATTACAAATCAAATCCGTTTTTATCCGTGTTTTTACGAAGTAAATCTGTTTTATCTGTGTCAAAATTAGACGCTGATTTTACTGATTCGCTAAAGCGAAAACGCTGATAAAACGGATTTTTCTAATTACTTTCCTGATTAAACTGTTAAGCAATTTTAAAAGGCAATTATCTTCGGCCTCTAAATCCTCCACCACCTCTAAATCCTCCACCGCCGCCACCTAAACGGCCGCCGTCTCTTTGGAAATTTTGAAATCTTTGTGTTTGCTCCTCACCACGATCTCTGGAGAATGCTGAGCGATCAAGATCATTTGTAATATCAGGACGACCAGCTTCTCCCAGAGGTTTGTCAGGATGTCCAAGTGTTTGGTTTGATTTTGGAAAGTTATCGTGTTGGAGTCCTTCGCCTGTATTACGGGTAGCGCCTCCAAGTGTTTGGGCTGATTTAGGTAAGTTATCATGTTGGATTCTTTCACCACCGGTATTACGGGTTGCGCCACCAAGATTTTGATCAGGTTTATTGCGCTGTATTTCGTTGCCGGATTTTTTTGATGAACCCAGAGTACCCGCTTGCGTCCAGCCACCATTGCCATTGTTATAATGACTCCAGTTTCCGTTTTGGTCTCTTTTATATACATGTCCGTCATGTCCCGCATATAAATTATTATTGGTTCGAACCGTAGTTCCGCCACCTCTGTGATGCGTGATTACACCTTCTTTACCACCAGAAGTTTGATAACCAATTGCAGTACCGCGTCGTGTTGTAATATGCCCTGATTGTACCCATTGATTGCCATTTGTAGCTGCAGAATGTCCCCATTGTGCATAAGCATTATGACCTTGAGCAGTTCTGGCATAGTTTCCTGTCCACGGATTATAGGAGGCGGCCACAGTACGACCTCCGTACCATCCCTGAACACTTGCAGAACGTCCGTATCTACCCGTTGCAGGATTGTACCAGGCAGATGTTCCTGCAGATCCGTAAGGACCGTAAACTCTTCTTCCGGCAGCCCAGCCACCTGTCCAAGGATTGTAAACTGCTCCGCCTCCGTAAGTATAAGGCCAAGGGCGATAAATTGGATATAAACCACCATAATAAATATAAGGCGGATAGTAAAATCCTGTACCGTATGTTAGTAAGGCACCTACAGTTGCACCAATAACAAAAGCACCAAAATAACCCGCTGTAGTACTGCTTTCAACAGTTGTATCAGTGGTAGTTTGCGTTACATATGTCACATTATATACAGGAGAACTTGGCGGGATAGTGTAAATTTCTTTAGGTACAGAATCAGCTGTTTTCCAAGGTCCGTTTGGACTTGTAGACATGAACCAAACTGCCTGAAAACACAAATAATATAAATCACCCACCTTTATAACCTTATCCTGAGTATTACTTGCATACTGCATTTTTGTACCTTCGATAGGTTTAAATTGTGGAGTTCCATCATAGGTAACTTTTGCTTTTGCTTCGGCATCAGCTTTGTTTATAACTGCCATTGTTGGAACCTGAGCTAACATCACAGCATCCTGAGCTTCCTGCGTTCCGGGTACAGAAGCCAAAACATTGGCTCTTGGAGAATCTTTAGGAATTTTAGCAAAATCAGAAGGAAGTTTATTTCCGGCATACGTCCATGGTCCGGTTAATTCCTTAGATCCAAACCATCTTCCGGATAATAATACATAATATTGACCATTGCCTTCGCTGGCAAAAATATCATTTTCGGTATTGTCGATATACATCAATTTGGTTCCGGGTATTTTTACAAATTTTGGACTTCCGTTTACGGCAATTAACTCAGCAGGTTTGTTGCTAAAAAAAACTTCTGGTGCTGTGCCTGTTGATGGGGGTGGAATCATTTTTTTGACATCATCAAAGTTTTGACCTGATGGCAGATTACTCAAACCAGAAGGAAGGTTTGTGGTTTTTGCCCATTTTCCGTTTAAGTTTTTTGAAGTAAGCCAAATATTATCTGCAAGCAAATAGTAATCCTTGGATGTTTTATCAAAAAACAAATCCCAATTTGTATTGACCACGTATTGTATATCTGTTCTTTCAACCGGTACCAAAACAGGCTCTCCTTGTACAATAAGCAGTACTGCCGGATTAGTGCTGTAAAAAATTTGAGGAGGATCATTCTTTGCAGCAATTCCTTTTGATGGATTCTTGGTTTGGTTTAAATCTGTCAGAATTCGGTCCACAGAAATTGGATCACCACTTTTGGGCAATGTTTCTTTGAACAACTTTTCCATTTCAGGAACTTTTTTTTCATCAAGTGCAGGAAATCGAACATCTGTTACCTGAATATTTTTAAAAAAAACGTTTCGATTGTCTTTATCGACCAATGTTTCTGCTTTTAAAGAAGCTACACCCAAAACTTGTTTTCCATCTTTGGGAGTTAAAGAAAAAGCTAATCTGGCTGTAATTTCTTTATAATCTTTCCAATCATCGACCTGAGGTTGATAATAAACCAATTTTGTTCCATTATTAGTAGTTTCACGAGGCCAGCCATTATCGGCAAGCGCACTAGAATCAGCGGTGGCAGACTGTGATGCTTCCGGATTTGCTGAATCTGGATTTTTTTCTTTCTTACAAGAGAAAAAAAAGGAACTAACACAAAGTATAATTATTAGAATGCTTTTTTTCATAAATTAAAAATTAGATTACGATTTACTGAAAAATTTATTTTTATGAATACACTCATAAAAATTGTTGCAGATAAAATTAAACGTGCAAAAAATATAAAGCTACTAATCTGGGGATAAATTGGTTTCATTTTAGAAAATGAAACGCCTCTTTGTAGTTTTTCAAAAATAAAAATAGCGTAAGAAGTTATACTTCATGCAATTCTCAATGTTATGTCAATCTTGTTAAGACTATAAAAGTCAAAAGTAAATTTGTAAGTTTTTGATTTATTAACGTTGAATACAGGCAAAAAAAAAGCCCAATCCGTACGAATTGAGCTTTAAGTAAATATCCAGATTAGATTTTATAAACTTTAGACTAAACAAAAGTTTATAAATTAAAAAACGATCAATTTTTATTAATGTGAAACAGCTTTAAGGCCAATGATTGAACCAACTAATGTTGCAAGAAAAAGCAATCTCCAAAATTCAGCGGGTTCTTTAAAAACAAAGATTCCCATTAATACCGTTCCTACAGCACCAATTCCTGTCCAGACCGCATAAGCAGTTCCAATAGGTAAAGTTTCAGTTGCTTTAATAAGCAGCAACATACTTATGGTTAGCGATACAAAAAAGCCCGTGTACCATAAATAGGCATCAGTACCAACAGCTTCTTTTGCTTTTCCGAGACAAGTTGCAAACGAAACTTCAAAAAGTCCCGCAATAATTAGAATAATCCAGTTCATATTGTTAAAATTTTATGTGGCAAAGTTCCTTCTCCTGACGCAAATAAAATTTAACAAATGATAAAAAATGAAATTATTTTATGTCCGCCCGTATTCTGCTTAAACTTACTTGTGTAATTCCGAGATAAGAAGCAATATGTCCCAATTGAATTCTTCTAATCAATTCAGGATGATTCGTTAATAATTCTAAATAACGATCCGTAGCATTTTTAAACTGACGTGAAATCAACCGTTCTTCTGTTTTTACAAGTTCTATTTCGGCAAATTTTCTGCCCCAGTTTGCAATATGAATATCAGTTTCAAATAATTTTTGAAGATTTTCTTTCTTTAATTCATAAAGTTCGCAATCTTCCAGAAGTTCAATAGTTTCATATCCTTTTTCTTCTTGCGTATAGCTTTTCATCGAAATCACGGTTTGTCCTTCTTTTCCAAACCAAAAAGTAATTTCGTTATCATCTTGCTCAACATAAGCGCGCACAATTCCTTTTTTTATAAAATAGATATTCGATTCGACTTTACCCGCATTCAAGAGAATGTGTCCTTTTGGATATTTTATCTGAGAGATATTCAGTTTTAAAGCCGTTTTTGATGCTTCCGGTAATTTAAATATTTCGTCAAGAATTGTGTCGATTTCCATTTTGAAGTTGTTTTGTCAAGTGATTTAATCTAGAACCCGACGCTTTATTTAGAACGATAAAGTTATAAAATTTACCGAATTGGAGGATAAAAGAATCGTCGCATTATTACAATCAAATCAGACTTGATTTTAGTGTTATATCGTCAATGTTTTTCAAATGATAACGATATACAACATTTTACCTTCACTTTTTAGTTTGTAAAGCCTTGTATTTGTAGGAATTAGTGTCTTAGGCACAATTCTAGCCTATTAGAAAGTATTTAACAACATTTAAATTTAAAATCATGAAATCAATTTCTAACCAAAATTTATGGTCAAAAACTTCAAAAGGTTTCTTTGGCCTGTTAATAATCAGTTTTTTATCATTTGCATCCTGCAATAAAAAAGAAGAACCAATAAAAGCGGCTGCCGAAGAATCAATTACTACAGCAGATTCAGCAGTAACAAAACCGGCAGTTCCACCGGCAAATTTTAAACATGAAACCGCATTGGTCAATGGCGTAAAGATTCATTATGTAATTGGCGGAAAAGGTGATCCATTAGTATTAGTTCATGGTTTTGGTCAAAACTGGTACATGTGGGATCGCCTGCTTCCGGAGCTTTCTAAACATTTTACGGTTATCGCACCGGATTTAAGAGGAGTAGGAGAGTCGGACAAACCAGAAGGTGGTTATGATAAAAAAACGATGGCAACGGATATTCACGAATTGGTTAAAAAATTAGGCTACACAAATATCAATCTTGCTGGTCATGATATCGGTTTAATGGTGGCTTATGCATATGCGGCGCAATATGGCAGCGAAGTAAAAAAACTTGCTTTAATGGATGCTTTACTTCCTGGAATTGAGCCGGTTTGGTCACAAGTTTCGGCTTCAGCATGGTGGTTTGGATTTTTTGCCTGGCCAGCTTCCGGAGATATTGTTAAAGGAAAAGAAAAAGAGTTTTTAACCAACTTCTGGCCAATGGTTGGACATGTAAAAGATCCTTTTACACCCGAAGAAATAGCAGAGTTTGTAAGAGCGTATGCAGTAAAAGATGCAGCAAAATCAAGTTTTAAATGGTTCGGGAATTTTCCGCAGGACGGAAAAGACAATTTAATCTTCATGAAAACAAAATTAAAAATGCCTTTGCTGGCAATGGGAGGAGAATATTTTGCAGCAGCATTCTTAAAAGACCACTCCAAATTAGTTGCTGTGAATGTAACCGAATCCAAAATTGCAGGTTCAGGACATTGGCTGGTTCAGGAAAATACGGCTCAGGTTCAAAAAGATCTATTAGCCTTTTTTCTGGCAAAATAACTTTAGTAATTTTGATATTAATAAGAGTATAATTTTCAAAATATCTATTTTTTTTATTCGCGTTTTTACGAAGTAAATCCGTGTTATAAAAAGACGCTGATTTAACTGATTCGCTAAAGCGAAAACGCGGATAAAAACGGATTTTAAATTTAAATCATTGCTAAATTTTATTTTTTTTAGATTTCTTATTAGAACATAAAAAACTGCGTAAAACCTATTTGATTTTACGCAGTTTTTATATTTTATAAATGCAGGATTTAATTATCCGTGTGCAGCAACAGAAACGTCATTCCATTCTTCCCAGGTAGCAAGTTTTTGTTCGTAAGTTTGTTTTGCAAATGGCAACGCAACTTTTCCTAAGAATAAACGTAATGGTGGATTTTCTGCTTCGACTAGTTTAATAATTGCCGGAACTGTAGCGTTTGATTTTCCGAAAGAATCAGGATCATGTCCATCTACAATGGCTTTTTTAAGTCCGTCATAAGCAGGTATGCTTTCACTGTTGAAGCCGTTACCCCAGATATCGGTAACATAACCGTTTGGTTCTACCAAAGTAACATTTATACCAAATTGTTTTACCTCTTGAGCTAATGTTTCGGTAAGACCTTCTACAGCAAATTTAGTGGCATTATAAAGACCTAAATTTGGTAAAGCTACAATTCCTAAAATAGAAGAAACCTGAATGATATGACCACTTTGTTGTTTTCTCATTATGGGTAGAACCGCTTGTGTTAACCATAAAGTTCCAAAGAAATTAGTTTCGAATTGTGCTCTTGCTTCTTTTTCAGAAGCTTCTTCAACAGCACCGTTTAAAGCATAACCGGCATTGTTGATCAGGATATCGATAGTTCCAAAATGCTCTTTTACTTTTTGTACAACAGCAAATGAATCTTCTCGATTATTTACGTCAAGCGTAAGTGGTAAAATTGCATCTCCGTATTTAGCTTTTAAATCCTGGAGAGATTCGATATTTCTGGCTGTTGCAGCTACCTTATATCCTTTTTCTAAAAATGCTTCTGTCCAGGCTCTTCCAAATCCTTTTGTTGATCCTGAAATTAAAATTGTTTTTGACATGATTTCTTAATTGTTAAATGTTAATGGTGAGTTGTAAATTGATATTGAACTTATTTTTTATTTTTATTGTTATTGATTTTTGATATTCAAAAAATGACTGATCGGTCATTTTTTTGAATAAAAAAAAATTATATACTGTTTTCTTCTATTAAATTTTTTAAGGTTTTAATGATTACTTTCATCTTATCATTATTGCCTGACATTCTTGACATTAAATGACCGCCTTCCATCATGGCAAACATTACGGTTGCAAAATCTCCTGCGTTCCAATCGGATTTAAATTCTCCGTTGGCAATTCCTTTAGTAATACCATTTTCTAATAATTGTTGATTGAGTTGAATTCCTTTATTTATTTTCTCTTTTACAACTGGGTTAGTATCATCAGCTTCTGTACCAAAATTCAATAAAGGACAACCGCCAGTAAGGGGTGGATTTACAGCATTGCTAAAGAATTCTATGTAGGTATATAATTCTTCTTTTGCAGTTTTTGCTTTGCTTATTTGAGCTATAAGTTTATCACCCAGAATTTTCATATTATGATCGACCGCAGCGCAAGCCAATACATCTTTGTTTTCAAAATGAACATACATACTTCCTTTAGACAATTTCGTAGCCTCCATAATATCACTCATAGCGGTTGCGGCAATCCCTTTTGTATTAAAAATCGGGGCAGCTTTTTCTATAATGAATTGTTTGGTTTCTTCTCCCTTTGTCATGGTAGTTTTCATTTTACGAGTACAAATATATGACCGATTGGTCATTTGTGCAAGTGTTTTTTAAAATTTTGTGATAAGTTTCACATTTTTAGATTGCTTGTTTTGCCACGAAGGCGCTAAGACACAAAGTTTTATTTTTAGAAGAATCGCGCAAAGACACTAAGTCGCAAAGTTTTTGTTTCACGCAGATTCTGCAGATTTAATTGTATTTCCTGTGAATATTAATCGCGCAAAGACGCAAAGTCGCAAAGTTTTATTTTTATAGCCACAGATTAAAGAATTAAAATGATTAAAAAAATCTGCTTGATTTGCTAAATCTGCGAGAAACAAAAACTTTGTGTCTTATTGCCTTCGTGGCAAATAAATCATAAAATATTTTTATTTATGTATTTAACTACGTAGTTTTGTGTTTTAATTTTATTGATATGAAACCGATAATTATCCCAATTGAAAATAAATATGCAGATGCTGTAGTAGATTTAGTTTTAAGCATTCAGCAGAAGGAGTTTAATGTTCCTATTACATTAGAAGATCAACCGGATTTATTGAATATAACAAACTTTTATTATGCCAGTGGTGGTGGATTCTGGGGCGCTTTTATCGATGATGAATTGGTTGGGACAATTGCTTTAGTGAAGTTTAATGACAGTGAAGCTGCAATAAGAAAGATGTTTGTAAAAAAGGAATTCCGCGGAAAAGAGTTCTCCATTGCGCAGAAATTATTAGAGACTTTGATTGATTATTGCAAAGAAAATCAAATTGATGATTTATATTTGGGAACAATAACGATACTGGAAGCTGCTTTGCGTTTTTACGAAAGAAATGATTTTGTACGCATCGCCAAAGAATCGCTTCCGGCGACTTTTCCGATAATGAGTGCCGACAATGTATTTTGTCATTTACAACTAAAAAAATAAGGAATGAATATTATTAACGAATCTGGAATTTTAGCTATTTCAACGCGATTACAGCGTCTAAGTGAGCAATTGCGTAAAGACGGTGCGTTATTCTATAAATCATACGGAATTGATTTTGAGCCTAAGTGGTTTCCGGTAATTTATACCTTGCATCACAAAGGAGTTTTAAGTGTTGTTGAGATTGCAAATGAAATTGGTTATACACATCCTTCAACGATTAGTCTGCTAAAAGAATTGGAAAAACAAAAACTGATTCGTTCCAAAAAAGATAAAGTAGACGAACGCAAACGACTGATAGTTTTGACGGCAAAAGGGCAGGAGCTTATCTCTCAAATGGAACCTGTTTGGGGCGTAATGACACAAATTCTCTCTGATATTGCCGACAATCAGAATAATTTGCTCAAAGCTATTGACGAAGCCGAAAACAAGATTTTACATCAGAGTTTCTTACAAAGAGCTTTACAATTAAAGAGTGAAAAGGAGAATCAATAATATTCGCTTTCTAATTTATCTGATGATCAACACGAAGTAATTCTGTGGCAGTGTAACCAAATTGCTTTTTAAAGGCATAAGAGAAATGCGATAAGTTCTCAAAACCCACTTCATAACAAACATCAATTGTTTTTTTCTTGTTTTTAGTTAATTGGTAATGTGCCAGATCAAGCCGTTTTTTGGTCAGCCATTTTTGCGGAGTGGTATTAAAATACTTCTTGAAATCTCTATTAAAAGTCGACAAACTTCTGCCTGTTAGATAACCTAATCTTTCGAGTGGCATATTGAACATAAAATTACGTTCCATAAAATTAACCAAATCAATTTTTCCCGGTTCTTCAAAATTTGCCAGGATATTATCTATTTCGCTGTCAATTGATCTGAGAATACTAATTGCTTCGGTTATTTTTAAGTCGGCGATATTCTCAGGAAGCGTTGTCATCTCAAAATACGGAATTAACGACGCAAGACAACTTTCGAGTAACGGATGATTCTTATAAGAATATATTTTTGGCTGAATATTGGGTTTTGGTTTTACATCTAGTTTTGCATAGAAATCTTTCAGTTTTTCGGTAGACAAATGCATAACGACGGTTTTATGAGGTTGCCCGTCTTTTGGATAATTTATAATCGTCGCCAGTTGATTTCTGGGAATCAGAAAAATATCTCCTTTCTTAAAAATATGGATTCCATCAGTCTGCACAATCTTAGTTTCACCCGAAATAAACCAAACCAACATGTGCTGATCAAACATAATATCAGATTTAAAAAACTTATCCTCATAACATGAAAGTTTAATATCCGGTGTTATATATTTTGCTTCGTATTCCATTTTGTGGTGATTTTTAAGGAAAAAGCAATTTTAATGCCCTTCTTGTTATACTTAATGTATAGAGGTTATGTCCAGGACCTTCTAAAAAATTCC
Organism: Flavobacterium sp. ov086; assembly: GCF_900187965.1. GTDB lineage: Bacteria > Bacteroidota > Bacteroidia > Flavobacteriales > Flavobacteriaceae > Flavobacterium. The sequence continues at coordinate 15,289 of NZ_FZNL01000007.1, forward strand.
ATGAAATTATGAAATAAAATAGGACTGTTGGCAAACTAGAAACTAAAATATAGGTTTGTAAATTGAATTTTGGTTTTCCTATTTTTTCAATAAAATCGTTTTCCCAACTTTTGTAATACAATATAGAGTAAAACCCGGATAAACTGATGATAAATGCTCCAAATATTGCGATTGGGATTACTCTATTAATAACACTTAAAAATGGTATTATGATGAAGAAAAAAAGAAAAGATAATATAAATAGAATTAACCAAAAGATAAATGCTAATTTGTTTTGTTTTGGATATGTTTGTAATTTATATTCTAAGATTCTATTCTTAGTAATCTCAATTAATTTGTCAAATTCAATAGAGTTTATTTTTTGTCGCTCTAAGAACTTTTCAATTTCATAATCATCATAACCAGCATTTATTTTGTCTATAATAACTTCTATAATTCTTTTATCTTCCATTATTTTTTTATTTCGTTAATATTGTTTTAATCCCTTCTTCAACGTAAAAGCTTTTTAGATAAATTAATTTACCCATTCCTTAGATAATCAATCCAAGCTTGAGTAATAACACGAAAATGATGCAACGGAATAGATTGACTAATTATAAAAGATTCTCTATTGTTAAATGTTACAGAAAATGCAGATACATCAATAAAATCACCATTTCCTACAGTTAGATCATTATCTACTGGAAAAGGATTTCCATTTAAATAATGATCAATCAATTGAATTATTTCTGTTTCAATATTGTCCGGATCTCTGAAATAAGTAAAGAACATTTCCATTTCTCCACCTCCATAAAAAAGCTTTGAATAAGAATCATTATCTTTAACTTTGATAAAATTTATGTCATGTAAGTCTAAAATTTGAGCTATCGTCATAATATATTTAATTAAAATCAAATTGATCCGGGGTTCATAATTTTATTAGAAATCTATGAAATTGCACAAAATAGCAGACATTTGACCGATTTTTCATAGGAAGACTTTGTAGAACATGAGCGATTAATTTATAAATCCAAGTAATGATTTTAAAATTTCTTTAATATCTAAAAGAGGATAACTTTCTAAGGTTTGATCATAGTGATCTTCGAGAAATAAATCAAAAGTCATATTATTTTGAATTATCCCTGTATAGATTTGTAAGCCCATCTCTACACTCCATTCTTTATCATCAGGAGAAATTGAGTTTCCTTCAAGTGATAAATTTAATGTAGTTATAAGATCTTCTAACATTCTTTTTTGCCTTGTTAACATGTATAAATAAGGATTTAAACTCCTTAAATTTGAATTGATTATTATGTTACCATTACTTTGTTTACTAAAAGTAATTCCATACTGATTTAAAATAGTATAATTCATTTGTTTTTTTATTGAAATGAAATCTGAAAACAAAATATCAAGAAATCAGAACTTTTACCAAATTTAGTAAAATCACAATCATTCCGAAATTTAAAATAAATCAAAGAAACAATCTTTATCCAATAGAAAGTTGCCGCTTCAAAATAACGACAATTTTATTAGCATCTTTCATCTCAAAAAGACATCTTACTAGAAAACGCATTTAAAAAACATCAAATATTATTGCTGTCATTTCTTCACTAAGCAACCATAATTCCTTCGTCAAGCAAATATAATTTATGTTTAAAAGAGTGTAATTGTATAACTTTTCTCATAAATTATATAATTTTTTTTAATTTTAATTTGAGATTTTTGTTTTGTTGTAAATTAGAATATCTACCATTTTTTTTTAATCATTAAAACCCCAAAACTATGAGAACTATTAACCAAATTGCTATTGTTTTGAGCATGCTAATGACCTTATTTGGCTGCGGAAACGACAAAGATATAGATTCAAATCCAGGTACAGTTACGAATCCTGTTGAAGGAAATGCCGCTAACACAACCTATAAACCCGCATTCGCAGGGCAAACCCGTATAAATGGCGTTCAAACGAATACACCTTATGCCGGAGTTGTTCTTGCTACAACCTTATCAAGTCCTTGGGGAATAAAAAGTCTTCCGGATGGCAGATTATTAATTACCGAGAAAAATGGAACTATGCGTATTGCAACGACAGCCGGAGTTTTGAGTGCGCCTATAACTGGTATTCCTGCTGTTAATGCTGCCGGACAAGGCGGTTTATTAGGATTAACTATTGATCCGGAATTTACTGCAAATCGTATGATTTACTGGGTTTTTGCAGAAGCTACAACAGGCGGAAATAATACCGCTGTGGCCAAAGGAAAATTATCTGCTGACGAAAAAACAATCGAAGGAGCAACCGTAATTTACAGAGCTAAACCTGCCAACGCAAGTACGCTGCATTATGGCGGACGTATTCTTTTTGATAAAACGGGTTCGCTTGTAATAAGTACTGGAGAACGTTCTGTGTTAGAAACAAGACCATTGGCACAATCTGTTGCAACAGGTTTGGGAAAAGTAATCAGAATAACAAAAGACGGGCAGCCAGCAACTGGAAATCCTACTTTTACGCAAACCGGAGCTTTACCTGAATTGTACAGTTATGGTCATAGAAATCCACAAGGTTTGGCACTTAATCCCGTAACAAATGAAATCTGGCTGGCAGAGCACGGACCAAGAGGAGGAGACGAAATCAACCGCATCAAACCAGGCGCAAATTACGGATGGCCAACAATTACATACGGAATCGAATATAGCGGAGAAAAAGTTGGTGCAGGAATTCAGCAGCAAGATGGTTTAGAACAACCTGTTTATTACTGGGATCCGGTAGTTTCGCCAAGCGGAATGACTTTTTATACCGGTAATCGTGTTCCTGAATGGCAAAATAATCTTTTCATAGGCGCTTTGAGCGGAATGCATATCGTGCGTCTTGCCATAAAAGACAATAAAGTAATTGGTGAAGAAAGACTTCTGGCTTCAGAAAATCAACGTTTCAGAGATGTAACACAAGGAAACGACGGAGCTTTATACGCTGTTACAGATGGTGGAAGATTATATAAAATCGACAAAAAATAAAAATCAATTTCAACATATGTTCTTTTCCTATAAAAGAATGCAAAAAATGGCGCTAAACAGCGCCATTTTTTTGTTAGGCAAAAAACGTTAACTATATTTGATACAGCTTAAAATTAAATAATTGAAGAATAAAATTGCAACATACTCGCTCGCACATCATAAGAGTTTGTTTACCGATATTAACAATAATAAAGATTATTTTTATGTTCAGGCAAAAGATCATCCCTATATCAGCGAACCGTATCGGGCAGAAAGTTATGCTATAGAATTTCTAAGAAAGGGGAGCATTGTTATGCAAACCAGACTAAAAAAAGTTGTAGTGCATGCACCGGCCATAATCACATTAGGACCTTCGGTGATTAGAAGTTTTACAAAAGACGGCGACGAAATTTTAATCGATATTATCTTTTTTAAACCACAATTTTTTCTTCATAATCAGGCCAATGTTTTCTTTCTGTCCCAATATGAATTTTTCGATAATAGCGAAATGCACGTTTTTAATCTCGAGAAAAAAAACAAATTAAAGTTTGAGCAAATCTTTTCGTTGCTAAGACAATCGCTCGACAATAATTCGAATCATCAGCCTTCGATTCTTAGAGGTTATCTTTATATTCTAATTTACGAACTCGATTTCATAAAACAAACAATCTTAACCGAAACGACCCAAAATTCTTTGTTTGAAAAGTTCAAAGAAATACTTTTTAAAGATTTCTTACACCAAAGATCCGTTCAGTATTATGCTGATGCGCTCAACGTTACCAGAAAATATTTATCAGAAGTCATCAAAAATAATAGCGGCAAAACAGCAAGCGATTGGATAGAAGATATTGTAGTCCTCGAAGCCAAAGTATTACTTCAAAACAAAGATCTGACCATCAACCAAATTAGCGATATACTAAACTTCCCGAATCAATCGACTTTTGGTAGATTTTTCAAAAAAGCAACAGAAATTTCGCCACTCGAATATCGCAGAAAAAATATTTAGACTATTTATAATACTTTGGGCGAGCCACCATCCTGACAAGAGGGCAATTTAGTTTGCGCATATACGCCCTCTTGCCAGGATGCTGTCGGGCTATACGCTCCGTCGCGGCGGATAGCTTCTATCCCTCTCGCGAGCGAACGGAATCTATATTTGGGGCTTAATTTGTCATTTCGTGAAACGAGAAATCACACTTGAAACTCCGCAAAGAGAATAAAAATCTTTGTCGATATACGCGTATGATTTCTCGTTTTGCGAAATGACAAATCAAACGAAAACACCCTTGTAAAAAAATAGCTTCGGACTTTTTGAACAAATTAAAAGACTTTTAGCTCTTTTTTCATCCATCAAATCATCTCAACTTTGCACTATAATAAAAACATAAAACATGTCAAAAGCAGCAAAATTCGTAGTGAAAATAAATGATAATATCATTTGGATGGAAGAGAAAGCCCTTAAGTTTTATTCTGATTTATTTGGATCATCGAAAGAAATAGGAGAGAAGTACACAACGGAAAATCTTTCACGCCAAAAGTTTTTCAAAATTCAAAATGATTTTTCGGTCGAAATGTTGATGGTTTACGAAAACGAAAATCCTTTGTCATTTATGAAGTTAAATTCCTCCCGACTTTCCAATCAAAATCTAGGAGCCAATAAAGCGATTGGAGTAGCTGATATCGTTTACTTTAATCCGGATGATTTAATCGTACTTTTTAAACGTGCGGAAGAAGTTGCCTTGCAAAGAAAACACGATTTGATTTGGGCAAAAGCTTTTGAAATTGATGCAGTTTTAATCCAAACTTTAAAATCTTTAGGATATCAGGAATTCAGTTATAAAAATGAAGATAATCAGGAAAATCCAAACCAACTTTACTTTAAAAAAGCAGTTTAGTTATTAGTTGTTTCCTATAAAATCTAATTGGCTTTTATCATATGCTTGCCCTTATATCTTCTGATGTATCAGAAATAATACTTCTGGTATTTCCATTTATTATTATGGTTCTTACTTTGTTTGAAGTTTTATTGTAAATGTCAATATAATATTCGGGTCGATTAATATTCGATAATCCTTGAGGAAATCTAATAACTGACAATCCTTCTCTATCTTTATTGAGGTCAATTTTTAATTTTTTATTTACAAATAATATAAGATCATTTACTGTAAAGTTCTCAAAACCTTTATCATAATTCTTTTTTTTGATAAGATTACCGGTCTTATCATATCTTTTTTCAACACCGATATCCATGCTTTTAAATCGTAGATTTTCACTTTTAAGAATAAGTGTTTTTTTATAATAATATGAAATTTTTTGAAAATTTTGACCAACAGGTTTTACTCTTAATATATAGTCTAATTCTGTTTCTGTTAACGTAAAAAGAGTGTCATTAATGATTTTTTTATATTTCCCTTTTGCCTTAAATTCCTTTATTATTTTTGTTTCTAATTTTTTAGGAGTAGCATTTTGTTTCTTTTCTTGTCCTGTAAAATGCATTGGAAAAAGACAAATGCCTATTAATATTATTATTAACTTTTTCATATTTGTATCCATTATGATTGACTTCGTATGACGAAGGTTAATTTACATATTTTATGCTATATCACCTAAAAATAAGTTCCGTTGGCTAAATAAACTGCGGTCACATAGAAAACAAGAAATGTTGCTAAAGAATATAAAACTCCAATCCATGCAATTTTTCTATTTTGTTCTTTATAAATGTTTTCATAAAAAGAGACGATTCTTATGTAGTTTTCGTTCTTTAAAAAGTAATGATTGCAGATAAAATACCAAATAAGAAAAACTGATCCAATCAGTAATTTTAGAATGATATTATACGGGAATAAACTAAAATAGCCTTTTGGAAAAATATATCTTGTTAAAAAAAAGATCATTAAGGAATGGGTTGACAATAAAACAGAAAAAAATATCGACGCCAAATTCTCATCTTTTTCTCCCACTCTTTTTATTGATGCAAACATCCTATATAAACAATAAAACAAAAAATCAAATATTCTCATTTTCAAAATAATTTATTACAATTTTAGATCTAACTAATCAAAGATCGTTTATTTGCATATTGATAAAAAACAATTAATCTCCCCATTTTTTTCATTTCCGTCCATTTTTCTGGTGTAATATCAAATCCTTGGGTAGTATCGGAACCCCTATGATATTTGGTAGATTTCATTTTGTCATAGTTTGTTTCATCGATTTTCGTAACATCTATAAAAAAAGATCCTTTTTTGAATTCTGGAATTTCTAAATAAAAACGTATGCGTTCTTTTCTATCAAATTTTGCAACATAAATTACCATTTTGTCTACGTCTCTTATTTTGTGCGTGTAAACAGAATCTTTTAAATATACTTTTCTTCCTTTCCATGTTTCATCGCCGGCATCCGTAATATTTTTATAAATGTTAAATTTAAAATATGCAATACCTAAACTATCCTTAATATAATGTGGGTCTATAAAAAAACAATCATTAAGATCAAAACTTGGAGATAAACTGCATGTTAATTCATCATTTCCTTTTAGAGCTATTTTTATTCCTGTTTCAGAATTACACTCAGGAATAGGCTGAGCATTTAGCGAATAAAAAGAAAGAAGTAAGATGGTAAATAATATTATTTTTTTCATGCTTAAAATAGATTATTGGCTATAGGAGTAATTCTTTTTCCAAAACAGAACTTTTCCCAAATTTAATAAAATCAAAATCATTCCAAGATTTAAAATAAACAATGAAACAATTTATATTCAATAGTGAGTTGCCATCCAAAACAACGACAACTCACTATTTAACATTTTACATCTCACAAATGACATTTTACAAATGACATTTTACAAAAGACATTTCAAATTAAAGAACATCAAAAATTATTCCCGTCATTTCTTCACTAAGTAACCATAATCTTTTGGCATTGTCTTCGTCAAGCGAATATAATTTCACTCCGGGAGTTACGGAAGGTTCGGTTGAAATCGAAGCAACTTCAACATCTTCACAATAAACGCCTCCAATATTCTCAAGAAGCGGACTTGTAGCGCACCAAACCGTTGTAGCAGCGCCTTGCGGAATAGTTTTTAAATTGGCCAAGATTTTCGGTAAAATATTTCCATCGGCATCGCATAATCCCATTTTCTGGAATAACTCTAATGAAGCTTCTCTCGCCAATTCGGTACCATTAATAGAACCAGGATGTAGAGAATAAGATCTCACACCAAATTCCTGACCGCGATTGTCTAATTCTAAAGCAAATAAATTACAAGCCGTTTTTGATTGTCCGTAAGCTTCTAAAGTTTCGTATTCTTTGTATAAAAAATTAGGATCATTAAAATCAAAAGTACCAAATTGATGTCCTTGCGATGAAACACTAATTACTCTGGCAGATTTGGCTTTTTTGAGCGCTGACCATAATCTCGCCGTAAGCTGAAATTGTGCCAAATAATTGGTTGCCAATTGCGATTCGATTCCGCGATTGTCTCGACGATACGGAACCCACATAATTCCGGCATTATTAATCAATAAATGCAAAGGTCTTTGCGACGAAAGGAATTTTTGTGCAAAAGCATCTATAGAATCAGGATTCATTAAATCCATAATTTCCAATTCTACATTTGGGATTCTGTCTAAATTTTTCCTTGCTTTCTCTATATCTCTCGCAGGAACGATTACTGTTGCGCCGGCGTTGGCAAGAGTTTTTACGGTTTCTAATCCAATTCCGGTATTTCCGCCGGTTACAATCGCAATTTTTCCCGTAAGGTCAATTCCTTTAATAACTTCGTTTGTGGTTGATTTTGCATTAAATCCGGAACCAATTGGTTTCTGGAAAGTTCCCTGATAATTGTTTGTTTTCATTTTGTGTATTTTTTTATCTAATTGTTATAAGACAAAATTAAAGGGAAGCTAAAAGATGGAGTTTGTTCAGAATGTCATTTTACTTTGTTTAAAATGTCATTTTGTTTTTGGAGGTTTTAAGTCGAGATTTTGCAAGATGAAATTAATTAAGAGGTAGAGCAATGTCATTAAGTTAAGACAAAATCCGATGGAATAAGTTATTAAGGACAATATCACGTCAGGTTATTTGTTTATTAGAAAATAAATCAATTTCATTAAGATAGATATTCATATTTGTTTTTTGTTCCATCGGAACATCTCATCGGTAGTCAAATAAATACGACATTTTGTACGTTCCGTAGGAACGTTTGATTTTATACATACAGATAGAGACACAATTTGTCAAACGTCCTTACAGGACGATATTTCTCACGATCTATTTTTTTTCTACCAATGTGATATTCCGATGGAACAAATTGTTGTTGACAATATCTTATCATGTTGTTTTGCATAAATCTGACATACATAATAACAATGATCTCCAATGAATAAATTTTGTAAAATATCATTCAAAAAGTTTACTATTTGTAAATAAGTAGAAGATTTCAAAACTGAATTGTTACCGAATGTTTACTTCGAAATCGTTTACTTTTTTGTTCAAAAGAGTCTTCTAAATAGATTGTTTGCCCCGTATTTAAAGGAGTTTTTATATCATTTTCAATTGATTAACGATTTTTGTTTTTACAAATCCTTAACAAAGAAGCCTCTTAAATTTGCTTTTCTTTAACAATTACATAATTTTCATTTATTTACTATTTATAAAAATCATTGTTTATTTGCTTTAATAAATTTAATATTTGTAAACAAATTAACCATGAAAACAATTTACAAGGCAATTTTTATTTTTTCGGTTGCACTTTTTGCGCAGAACATGACGGCGCAAAAAGCTACAATAAGCGGAACCGTTACCGACTCACAATCTCCATTGCCGGGAGCAACTATTATATTATCTAATAATCAAAAAGCAACAACTGATTTCAGTGGTTATTTTACAATTCAGGATGTTAGATCTGGTAGTTTAGAATTACAAATCGCATATATAGGATATGAAACAAAAAATATAAAGATTGAAGTAAAAGACAATCAACAAGTTCGTTTAGGAATCATTCGTTTAGAAACCAATTCAAAAGAATTAAGCGAAGTTGTGGTAAGCGGAATGAGCCAAAGAAATAGTGAAGCAAGAGCGCTGAACATGCAAAAGAAATCAATGAGCATTGTAAATGTAATTGCTGCTGACGGAATAGGAAAACTTCCGGATCGTAATGCTGCCGAAACCGTTCAGCGTATGCCGGGAGTTTCAATCGAAAGAGATCAGGGCGAGGGACGTTTCGTTTCGGTGAGAGGTTTACCACCATTTTGGTCATCGACTACAATCAACGGAAACAGAATCCCAACTGCCGAAGAAGAAACCACTTCGAGAGCCACGGCATTTGACTTTTTTCCGTCAGATCTTATTGCTTATGTTGAAGCTACAAAAGCGCTTACGCCAGATATGGATGGTGATGCAATTGGTGGTAGCGTGAATTTTACAACGCAGACTGCTCCAACAAAAAGAACGATTAAAGCAAGTATTTTTAGCGGATACAATCAAAAATCAGATAAAGGAATTTACAGCGGATCAATTACTATTGGTGACAAAAGTAAAAACGGAAAATTTGGATACATTATTAATGGTACATATTGGGACAGAAACTGGGCAACAGATAATTACGAAGCCAGAAGAAATGGTGATCAGGGAGTTTACAGATTAGAATTAAGAGATTATACGGGAGTTAGAAAAACAACGGGTTTAAACGGTGCAATGGAATTTAATCCTTCTTCGAGAGATAAAATTTTCCTGAAAGCAACTTACGGCGGACTTTCGGATACTGAAACGCATTACAAACACAGAATCAGATTTGACAAATTCAACAGTACTACAAATGCTTTAACAGTTGAACAACAGGATATTCACAACGAATTGATGACACAATTTATTGGTATTGATTTGGGGGGAAAACATCAATTGGCAAACGGAAATTTAGATTGGAGTCTGGCTTCATACAGAAATCAGTTTAAATACGGAAACATTCCGAATGCAGAAGACAACAGTTATTTTTTAATCCAGTTTAACCAAACCGGAGTTGGCGTTAAACCGGAATATTTAAACACGGTTCCTGTTGCAAATGGCGGAGCTGGCGGACCAAGAGCATATTGGGCTGCTGATGGCGGAATGCTTGACCCTAATAACCCGAAATCAATATTTGATTTTTATTCAGATCCAAATTTCAAAACAGATCCAACAAAAATGAAGTTTTCTACATTGGAACTTTATAAAATAAGCATTGTAGAAAGAGACAATATTATTGCAGCGGTAAACTATGAGCACAATTTTAATGAAAGTCTAAAAATGAAGTTTGGCGCAAAATTGACAGACAAAGATCGTATTGCGACTTTTAGAGACGAATATTACAATTGGGTAGGTTCTCCAACGCCTTATTTATCAAATTACGGTTCAGATTTAATCAATCAGCCGGGCGGAACTGATTATATGAGAAGAGAAACCGGAACGAATATAGGAAACACTTTTGGGCCTGTTTTATCCGGAAACGGAATGAATAATTTATTCAATACATCTCAGGCAAATTTAGTTTTGAATCCCGTAGATTCTCAAATTCCTGAATTAGGAAAAGGTTTAGGAAGAAACTTTAATGTTGGCGAAACTACATCATCTGCCTATGCGATGGCAACCTATTCAATAACAGATAAATGGACCGTTTTAGGAGGGGTTAGAGTAACCAATACAATCACACAAGTTACGGGTAAAACGGTAGAAAACAATGTAGTTATTGATGCGGAAAACACAAAAACATATACATCAGTATTGCCAATGTTGCATATTAAATATACTCCTGTTGAGAATTTAAACCTTCGCTTTGCTACAACCAGAACATTTGCAAGACCAAACTTTGGTGACATTTCTCCAGCCGGATCATTGAACACGATTGATGGCGAATATGCAGGTGGAAACCCGAATTTGAATCCAACATATTCCTGGAATTTTGATTTATTAGGAGAATATTTTCTGGATGAAGTAGGAGTAATCAACGCTGGAGTTTTCTACAAATCGATTACAGATCCAATTTTTGATGACACTTATCAAGGTACCATAAACGGAATTCCGAATATCGAAATCAGTTCACCAACAAATGGCGGAAATGCATGGATTGGCGGAGTAGAATTTGGAATCACAAAAAGATTCAGCTTCTTACCGGGATTCCTTAAATATTTTGGAACACAGATCAATGCAACTTTCATGAATTCTGAAATGACTTTGGGGCAAAACACCAATAATCCAAACGGAAGAAAAGTATCAACTCCTTATCAGGCAAAAGAATTATACAACTTACAATTGTTTTATGAGACAGGTAAACTTAACGTGAGAGCAGCATTTAACCATAAAGGAGCTTATGCAATAAGTTTTGACGCCAATGCCAAGAATACAGACATGAATGATATTTATTACGGTAAATACAACTCACTTGATTTCTCGGCTTCTTATAAAGTAGGTGATCATTTTACAATCTTCAGTGATTTAAATAATGTTTTGAATGAGCCTTTGATGTATCATTTTGGAGAAACTCCAAATAGACCAAAACAGGTAGAATATTACGGAGCAAAATTCAATCTTGGTTTAAAATATAATTTATAGACAACTATAAGTTAACTCGTTGGATGTTGGGAGATTTTATTTTTACAGTTTATTTTTTTTGAATCAACTACATCCAGCGAGTTTCTAAAAAACTATAGAGAAACACACATTAAAACTTTACAACCATCTATTACCTTAAATATTTAAGAACTAATGTCTAAAAAAGCATCTAATTTCAGGTTTATATTAAAAACATCCATTGCGGCATTTGGTACTTATTTTTGTATGTATGCTTTCCGTAAACCCTTTACGGTAGCCACATTTGACCATATGGCTTTCTGGGGAATTGACTATAAAATCTTGTTGATTCTGGCTCAGGTTTTAGGATATACACTTTCTAAATTTTTAGGAATTAAAATAATATCGGAGCTAAAATCGGCTAAGAGAATTTTATATTTAATCAGTTTTATAGCCATTTCAGAATTGGCTTTACTAGGATTTGCATTAGTTCCGGCGCCTTACAATATTTTGTTTTTATTCATAAACGGATTGCCTTTAGGAATGATCTGGGGAATCGTTTTCTCTTATATCGAAGGAAGAAAAACCACCGAATTATTAGGCGTTATTCTCTGTTCGAGTTTTATAGTTTCCTCCGGAGCGGCAAAATCTGTGGGAATATTTGTCTTGACGGTTTTGGGATGCAATGAGTTTTGGATGCCTTTTGTTTCGGGATTAATTTTTATAATTCCGTTAATTGTATTTTCATTGTTTTTGGAGAAAATCCCAAATCCTGATAGCGAAGATTTAGCTTTAAGGTCAAAACGAAAACCACTGAGCAAAAAAGAACGCGCATCCTTATTTCAGCAATTTGCATTTCCGTTAACGGCAATAATTATATTCTACGCCATGCTAACGGCAATGAGAGAATTCAGGGATAATTTTGCCAGAGAATTGTGGGATACTTTGGGATATAAAGAAAGTATTTCGATTTATATGTATTCAGAAATTCCAATTGCGATCTCGGTTCTTGTTATTCTAGGATTTTTAGGAAGCATGAAAAACAACTACAAAGCCTTCAAAAATTATCATTTAGTCTTGTTTTTAGGTTCATTACTTGTAGGTGTAACAACGTTCATGTTTCAAAAGCATTTAATGTCACCACTTCCGTGGATGATAATCTCAGGATTTGGAATGTATGTTTGTTATATTCCGTTTAACGGTTTGTTTTTTGACCGAATGATTGCGACTTATAAAATAGACGGAAACACAGGATTTTTAATCTACATAGCTGATGCTTTTGGATATTTAGGAAGCGTTTTGGTTTTGTTTTTCAAAAACTTTGGAGACAAGAATATTTCCCTATTAAGCTTTTTTACCACTTGTATTTATCTGTTATCCTTTGTTGGGATAATCACCACGATAATGTCTTTTAATTATTTTAAAAGGAAATTCAAAAAAACATCAAAAATTACTACAACGCCATTGTACACTTGAAATAAAGAAAAGGAATAGAATAAAATAAAAAATAAATATGACTATCCACGACGAATACCAAGCCAAAATAATATAAAAAAAGTTTGCCACGAATTTCTCAAATTAACCCGAATTATTTTAATTGTACAGATTAAAAATCTGCATAAATCGGTGCAATTTATAGCTGGTTTTTTAAGTATTTTCAAAATAAAAATTAGAGAAAATTAGAGAAATTCGTGGCAAAAAAAACAAATTTGGTACTCTTTGCGGATTGTCATAAAAACACAAATTACACAAAACACAAACACATGAAAGAGAAATATGATTTATTAATCGTTGGGTCAGGAGTTTTAGGTACATTTCATGCCTATCACGCTTTACAAAAAGGATTGTCAGTTGCCATTTTAGAAAAAAACAGCAAACCCGAAGGTGCAACAGTTAGAAATTTTGGACAGGTTGTACCATCAGGAATGGACAGAAAATGGCAAAACTTCGGAAAAGAAAGTTTAAATATTTACAAAGATATCCAGTCGCAGTTTGATATTAGTATTCGTCAAAACGGAACGGTTTATTTGGCTTCAAACGAAGAAGAAATGCAATTGATTGAAGAGTTGCACCAAATAAATATCTCGAATGATTACGAATCAAATTTGCTGACAAAAGAACAATGTCTGGCAAAATACGCCGGATTACGCTCTGATTATTGTACAGGAGGATTGTTTTTTCCGCAAGAAGTTACGGTTGAACCTTCGACTATGATTCATAAGTTACATCAATATATGACCGCCAATTTAGGTGTTGATTTATTTATGAATACAACTGTTTTAAATACTGAAAACAGAAATGAGGAAGTAGTAGCAACAACTTCAGCCGGACTAGAATACAAAGCTTCGAAAATGATTATTTGCAACGGAAGCGATTTCAAAATACTATATCCGGAGATTTATAATAATAGCGATTTAGTTGTTTCTAAACTTCAGATGTTACAAACAAAACCTCAAAATAATTACAAATTAGACGGTTCTATTCTAACGGGTTTAACCATTAGAAGATATGAATCTTTTGAAGAATGCAAATCGTATGCAGCAATTAAAGCCAAAGAAAATCCGGATAGTTTTGAGAAAAAATACGGTGTTCATATCTTATTCAAACAGGCTTTGGATGGATCTGTAATTCTTGGAGATTCACACGAATACGCGCCTGCAAAAGATATAGATTCTCTGGGATTTGATTTGAATATGGATATCGATAATTTCATGATTGAAGAAGCCAAAAAGATAATCGATTTGCCAACCTACGAAATACAGAACAGATGGTTCGGAATGTATTCGCAATGTAAAAACAAAGATATTTTTGAACATACAATTGGCGAAAACATTCATATCATAACGGGAATTGGAGGTAAAGGAATGACCGGAAGCGCAGGATTTGCAAAACATAATATCGATAAAATTTTTAATGCTTAAGCTAAAAAAATATTGAACCATTAAGAGATTAAGAAAAATTAAGTGCTACTTCTTAATATAACTTAATCTCTTAATGGTAAAAAAACAAATACACACAAAATGAAAATCAATGAAATTGAAATGGTCGTTTTTGATATGGCCGGAACAACCATAAACGAACAAAATATAGTTTATAAATCTTTACATAAATCCATCAATAAATTCGGAATAGATGTTTCTCTTGAATTAGTGCTTTCCTTGGGAGCAGGCAAAGAAAAACATCAGGCGATAAAAGATATTTTGAAACACATCAATATTACAGATTCCAATAAATCTCAGGAGATATTCGAATATTTCAAAGAAACATTAGACGAGGAATATCTTATGGCTAAAGTTTTACCAATAGAAGGAATTGAAAATGTACTTCAAAACCTGAAAAAAGACGGTGTAAAAGTAGTTTTAAATACAGGCTACAGTAGTCATGTTGCCAACACTTTATTGGAAAAATTAGAGTGGAAAAAAGACAATCAATACGATGCTTTAATCACAGCTGATGATGTAGAATTGGGACGTCCGTTTCCGGATATGATCCACAAAGCAATGCAATTATTCGGAATCAAAGACGCTTCAAAAGTATTGAAAGCAGGAGACTCTGCAATTGATATTGAAGAAGGAAAAAATGCTCAATGTGGTATTACAGTTGGCGTTCTTTCAGGAGCGCAAACAAGGTCCCAACTTGAAGAGGCAAAACCAGATTATATTCTGGATTCACTTGCATCATTATATAGTATTGAGAATTAATTTTTTTTCGCCACGAATTTCACGAATCAACACGAATTAATTAGTGAAAATTAGTGCAATTCGTGGCTAACATTTTTAATCTACGTTAAAGTTAAGCACATAATAATAGACTAATTAGTTAAAATAAAATCCCTGCAGGAAATAGTTTTAAACAAGTAAATAAATAGTAATCAATAAAACAATTCAACCCAATGAAAAAGATTTTTAGATTAAGTTACATTACAATTCTTGCAAGTGTACTTTTAGTCACTTCCTGTACCAATGAACCAACGCTTGCGAGTGATGAGAATTCAGCGAATGCAAAAACTATTTTAAACACTGGTAAAGTTGCCGCAAGCGGAACTAAAAAACTGCTTATTATAGGTATCGACGGCTGTCGCGGAGATGCTTTAATGGGAGCCAATACGCCAAATGTTCACGGATTACTTCCTAATTCGGTTTACAGTTTAGATGCTTTAACCGAAGCGCCAACATGGAGCGGAAACGGCTGGTCGACAATGCTTAGCGGTGTAACGCATTTAAAACACGGCGTTACAGACAATTCTTTTTCAAGTCCAAATTTTGGAACTTATCCAAGTTTTTTAAAACGTCTTGAAACGTATAATACGGCTTTAAGAACAATGTCAATCGTGCATTGGGCGCCAATCAATACTTATATTGTAGATGGTATTGATGTGGAGAAAACTTTAACGACAGATTTAGCCGTTAAAAATGAAGTAGTTGCTGCATTGACAAACGACAATCCGGATGCTTTATTTTTGCATTTTGACGATGTAGATCACGCAGGTCACAGTTATGGATTTTCGTTGAATGTACCACAATACAAATCTTCAATCGAAACTACAGACGGTTATATTGGTGAAATCTTAACGGCTTTAAAAAACAGACCTAATTATGCCAACGAGGATTGGTTGGTGATTGTGGCGCCGGATCATGGCGGAATCGTAACTGGCTCTACAGGTTCTCACGGAGGTTCATCTTATGAGGAAAGAAATATTTTTACAATCTTCAATAATAAGAATTTCACTTCGACTAAAATCGAAAAACCGGTTGATCCTACAACATCGATTACAGGTAAATTTGCCAATTTTAATTCGAATAGTATTTATGCTTCGACAACTAATGCACTTTACAATTTTGGAAGTTCAAGTTTTACAGTAGAATGCAGAATAAAAACTTCTGGTTATTCAAGTGATCCATCAATAGTTTCTAATAAAAATTGGGTAAGTGGTAAAAATCGCGGATTTGTGATTTGTGCCAATACCGGAGGAACCTGGAAAGTAAATATTGGTGATACACAAAATCGCGTAGATATTTCGGGAGGTACAATCAATGACGGAAAATGGCATCATTTAACTATGGTCGTTGATCGTACTGCGAAGTTGGTTAAAACCTATCAAGACGGTGCTTTTGTTGGCCAAGCAGCAATTGTGAGCTCTTTTGGTAGTTTAACTTCGGGATTGCCATTTGCTGTTGGACAAGACGGAACTTTGACGTATGGCGCCAATGTAAACGGAAATATTGCTGAAGTTCGTGTTTGGAATAAAGCACTATCTGAAACTTCAATTTTCAATTATACCTGTTCATCGGTTACAAGTTCTCATCCTGATTACGCAAATCTTATTGGATATTGGAAAGGAGATAATGGTTTAGGAAACAGTTTTACAGATTCAAGCGCACAGCAAATCGCTCTTGCTTTTCCTAACACACCAACATGGACTACAAGTACAACAACTTTAAAATGCGGAACCGCAACCGGAGTAGTTCCTAAAATGGTAGATATCGCATATTCTTCACTGCAATGGTTTGGCGTACCAATCAATTCTGGTTGGTCGCTGGACGGTCGCTCTTGGCTTCCTGCAGGAAATTAAAACGTTTGTGTTTTTTGTTTTTAAAAGGTTATCTCCATTTTTGGAGGTAGCCTTTTTATTGTTTAACCGCAAAGTGCGCCAAGGTTAAATTTTGTATTACGCACAGAAAACACATCCCGAAGCTTCGGGACGCAAAGCTAGATCAAGACAAAGCTTTGCGACCTTTGCGTTTGTCAACACATTTAGAGTAAAAAAAACTTTGCGCACTTTGCGGTTAAAAATTATGCAGTAAAATAAATTAACTATTACTTTCAGAATAGAAGTAAAGTACCAGCATCACACAATTTTCTGTGGTTCTGTTTTCTGGTACGTGCGGATGTCTTCCGTTGAAACATAAAGAATCGCCTTCGTTTACGATAACTTCAACATCATCAATAATATAAGTTACGCTTCCTTTAATGATAAATTTGAATTCCCAAGCATCTGTAATCACCTTTTCGCGTTTACAATTAGGCTCAACGTCAAGAATTACGGCTTCAAAACCTATAGAATTGATGCTTTTACTGAAGATATGATAGTAATTAAAACCGGTTGTTTCGGCTTTGTCTTCTTTTTCTATTTTTTGGTAATCTTCTTTTTTAATATGGATGTATTTGGCATTTTTGGTGTTTTCAACGCCTTCAAAAAAGTAACTTACATCAGTATTTAAAGATTGTATCAGTTCGATTAAAACTGGTAAGGATGGAATAGTTCTTCCGTTTTCTATTCTGGAAATCAAACCATTACTAACGCCCGCCATATTGGCAACTTCGTGAATGGTCAGTGAATTTTTCTTTCTAATTTCTTTTAATCTTTTTCCGATACCAATTAAAAAATCTTCCATAATAAAAACTTCGGTTTAAATGGTAAATATATACAATTAGCATTGAAATTTTTTAAGATATTGAAAGAAGAAAAATTTAATAGTTAATTCACTTTTACACTTCGTCCTTTGACTTTTTTAATGAGATGAAGCGAGTCTCTGATTAAAGCTTTTATTTCTATTGAAGGTAATATTTTGCGGGCTTCGTACATATTTTGTCTGATGCCGTCGATATTCATTTTTGCGGTGAGTAAATCAGTTTCGAAAGCTTTCAGGATGTGGTTTTCTATATTTAATTTTTTTTTATAATAATGGATTGCATTATGAAGATCTTCGATTTGTCCTGTGAAATCTAAGATCGCTTTTTTGGAAATAGCTCTGCTATAATAAATGGAAAACTCTAGTGGATTCATTTCTATTGCTTTGTCAAAATCTTCAATTGCGTTGTAATGATAATCTAGTTTTTGAAGACAATTACCTCTGACTATGTATACTCCATTATCAAATCCTAAATTGATGGCGCTGTCCAGATACAATAATGCGTCCTGAAATTTATTGGACAAATAGAGTTGCTTTCCTTTCTCTAAATGAGCAAAACCTTCATCCGATTTTGATTTTGAAAATCGTCGTTTTAAGCCTTCTAGTATTGAATTGAAAAACCATTTCATATTTTCTCGATTTTGATTGATCAGATAAATTGGAACATAAATGATTCATTAGAAGTGGGGACATTAAAATTAGGTTAATTTTTTGAAAAACAATTCATTATATTTTTGTTTTAATTTGAGAATTTTGTGTTTTAAACTCAATTTTAAAAACTTTTTCAATGTTTTAGCGGTATTCGGAGGCATCTGTTTTTTTGTTATTTAAATTAAACTGAAAAGAATATTTTATGATTATAAAAATTGCTTTACAGAAATCCGTAAAAAGAATACAAATTACCCGAATTAGTATTATTTGCAATACTCCTTCTAACCAGACCTTTGTATCATTAATTTAAGATATGAAAAAATGAACAAAACAATTTTAATTACAGGTGCAAGCAGTGGTATTGGAAAAGAAACTGCAAAATTATTTCAGGCAAAAGGATGGAATGTTATCGCAACGATGCGTACTCCGGAAAACGAAACAGAATTAACAAAATTAGAAAATGTATTGGTTACGAAATTAGATGTATTAGATGTAGCATCTATCGAAAAAGCGGTAAAAGAAGGTATCGCAAAATTTGGAAAAATAGATGTATTATTAAACAATGCAGGGTATGGCGCTTATGGTACTTTAGAATCATTTTCGAGAGAGAAAATTATTCGTCAGTTTGATACCAATGTAATCGGACTTTTGGATGTTACCAAGACAATATTGCCCCACTTTCGTGGAAATAAAAGCGGTACAATCATAAACATTTCGTCGATTGGCGGAAAAATGACTTTCCCTTTAGGCTCTTTGTATCACGGAACTAAATTTGCTGTTGAAGGTATTTCGGAATCCTTGGTTTATGAGATGGAACAATTTGGAGGAAAAGTAAAAATCGTTGAGCCAGGCGCTATTGCAACTGATTTTGCAGGACGTTCTTTTGATTATAACAATGACGAAACTCTTGTTGAGTATCAAAATTTAGTTGGGAAAGTTATGGCAGCTTTACCTGCATTATTTGACACCGCTTCGCCGGCAAGTGTCGTTGCCAATGTAATTTATGAAGCAGCAACAGATGGTACAAATAAACTGAGATATTCTGCAGGAGAAGACGCAAAAGCAATTATTGAAAACCGCAAACAATTGGACGATGAAACATTTATTGACGGAATGAAAACACAATTCGGATTATAATTCAATACTTTGTGATTAAATTAAAACGATGAGAATCATTACGTTGATTCTGATTCTCATCGTTTTATTAAAATGGATATATTTACAGTAACAATTAATTTTATGAGCGCATTTATACATTTACAAACGATCTCAGATTTGTTTAAGTTTTTTGAACTTGAACATTCAATTCAGCATCCATTGATTGCGGTGATCGATTTTAGTCAGGTAAATGAACATATTAACGAAGACACTAAAATTTCTTTGGATTTTTACGCTTTGATATTCAAAAACTACAATAGAAACAACATTAAATACGGACGAAAAATTGTCGATTTTCAAGACGGAAGTTTAATTTGTCTGGCTCCAAACCAAGTGGTTGAAATGGATAATGATATCGAAGTTTCGCCTGCGATGGAAGGTTGGGGCGTGTTTTTTCATCCGGATTTAATCAGGGCAACTTCATTAAACGATAAATTAAAAGAGTATAGTTTTTTCTCTTATGAAATAAAAGAAGCGCTTCATTTATCCGAAAAAGAAAAACAAATTCTCTACGATTGTATTCTTAAGATCGAAGGAGAATTAAAAGAAAACATCGACATACACAGTCAGGATATTATTGTTTCGACCATTGAATTACTTTTAAATTATTGTTCCCGTTTTTACGGAAGACAATTTATTACCCGAAAAAACTCTAATAACTCGGTAGTAATTCAGATAGAAAAAATTCTGAATGAGTATTTTAATGAAAAGAATATTAAAGAAAAAGGACTGCCAACAGTAAAATATTTGGCTGAACAAGTATTTCTTTCATCAGGATATTTAAGTGATTTACTCAAAAAGGAAACCGGCAAAAATGCTCAGGACCACATCCATTTTTATTTAATAGAAGAAGCCAAAAATATTTTAATGAACACAGACAAATCTGTTGGAGAAATAGCGTATTCACTAGGATTTGAATATCCACAATACTTTAATAAACTTTTCAAGCAGAAGACGGGAAAAACTCCTGTAGAATTTAGAAATTTGAATTGATACATAAACCACACTTTTTTGAGATAACAGAAAGATTTAAAAGCATTTTTTTTAGAATTCTAAGGTATAATATGTTTTAAATCAATTTAGTTTAGAAGATTTCGTTTTTATAGAAAGCCTAATTGTTTTGCTTTGTTTAATAATTCGATATCTCCTCCTTTTTCTAATAATAAATGGCTCTTTATATAAGCTTTTCGTTTTTCTATGGAGCTCAATGATAGTGGTATATGGTTTGGAATATCAACCATTTTAACACCTTGAGAAAGTAAAATTAAAATCTGGCTGTCGTATTCGCCCCAATATAAATTTTTTTGAATCAATTTCTTTTGAGATTTTATTATTTCATCGCTATATACAATTCCCTCTGATAGGATTTTTTTGCAGATAGCAGGAAATGATTCGAAATTAATTTCACTTTTAGAAACAAACCCATCAGGTTGTATTTCTTTAATAATTCGATTTACGATAAAAGCTTCGGTATGCATAGTTAAAAGTAAAATTTTGCATAATGGATGGTTTTTTCGAACTAAAAGAGCCAAGTCAATACCACTAGAGATATTTTGTTCAGGAAAAGGTGGTAAATTAACGTCAAGTATTGCAAAATCAATTTTTTGATCTTGTTTTTTAAGTAATATTGTTTCTTTATAGGCAGTTTCACAATTATAACTTTTGATAAAAAACGGTTCAATGATATTGAAATACTCGTCCGATAGCAAGTTGACATAACTATCTACTGTCATTGGATGATCGTCAACAATCAGAATATTATATGCCATTTAGAAAAAATTTATGTAAAAGTAATTAATGCTCTTTAGAAATTTTTGAAAAGAAAGGTTTTCTAAACATTTTTTTTGATTTAAAAGGAATTCATTCAAATTTTAATAAAGTAATATTATTTGCTCTTTCTGTGATCCATATTATTACAGAAGTGTTAATATTCTGCTTTAATTTATATATTTGAATCAAACTAACGAGTAGCAATTTTGAAATTTAGATTTAAATTTTTTCTTCCGATAATTTTTTCACTTATGATAATTTCTTTCGTATTATGGAGGAAAAAACAAGCTGTAAGTAAAACCACGGATGTTATTCGTTTTGATCAAGAGCACTTTAATAAAATTCCGGGTTCTCAAAAGGAAAAATACTTAGATTCAATTGTAATTATACTTAAGAATCAAAAAAATGAATCTATTGTTAGGGAACTGTACTTAAAAACGGGGGAAGAATATTATTATTTGAATAATATAGTAAAGTCGTATTCGTCTAGTTTAATTGCTTTGCGATTATCTAATCAAGAAAAGGATAGTTCCAGAATTGCCAAATCCTTTTATTATATTGGAGATTGTTATGAAGTCTCACAAAAGGACAGTGCATATTACTATTATCTGCAAGCTCAAAAGATTTACACACAACTTCAGGATTATAAAAAATTGGGACGTATACATTTTAACAAGGCTTACATTTTGTTTTATGATGGCAGGTTTGTAGAGTGCGAAGTAGAGCTGACAAAAGCTTTGAAATATTTAAAAGATTCTAACAATACAAAGCTTTTGTACACAGTCAATAATTTGATGGGTAATTGTTTAGAGAAACTTTTTATGTATGATCAGGCGTTAAAATATCATCAATTGGGATTGAGGAATTTGCAAGTTTTAAAGAATGAAAATATGGACACAGATGAAGTTAATAATTATAATGCATCGTCTGTAATAAATATTTGTAACTTATATGACATTAAAGGCGATTATTCACATTCAATTAAAGAATTAAGTAAGTTGCTAACAAAAGATTTAAGGCGTAAATGGCCATATGTATATGCCAGTGTTCTATCAAATTTAGCTTATTCTAAAATGAAGAATAAAGAATATAAAAATGTGGAATCCATGTATTTTGAATCTTTAAAAATCATAGATAGCCTTGGCGTCCGTAGTAGTGTTGCTTATAAAAAATTTCATTTAGGAGAGCTTTATTTAGCTCAAAAAGACACTTTAAAAGCTGTAAAAATTTTAAAAGAAGGTTATAAGATTGGAGTTGAAACAAGAAGCATAACCGAAATTTTAAGTATTCTAAAGTTACTTTCGAAAATTGATAATAAAAGGAAATTGTTTTTTGCAAATCAATACATAGAAATCAGCGATAGCATTAATAGCCTGCAAAGCAGAACTAGTAATAAATATGCGAGAATAGAATATGAAACAACAAATGTAGAGAATGAGAATAAAGTTTTAACCAAGAAGAACTTTTATATTTTAATTTTTTCTTTTGGTCTCTTTTTGATTTTGTCTGCAATTTTTGTTTTCAATTATTTAAAATATAAAAATAAAGAGTTAAAGTTTGTAAAACAACAGCAAAGTGACAGCGATGAAATTTATCAATTGTTAAGTGAACAACAGGAAAAAATAAACAATGCCAAAGAGGAAGAGAAGAATAAAATAGCTAAAGAATTACATGATGGCATTATGAACAGGGTTTATGGAGTAAGAATGAATCTTGGTTTTTTTAATTCTAAAGTAGACGAGAAAACAATTGAAAAAAGAAAAGAGTATATTTTTGAATTAGAAAATATTGAAAATGAAATAAGATCAATTTCTCATGATTTAAGTCGGGATTCGTTTTTAGAAAATAGTGATTTTAATACTTTAATATCAGATTTAATCAAAGATCAAAAAGAGTTAAGTGCTACAGTATTTAATTATATTATTGATAAAGAATTTGATTGGGAAAGTATTGCCAATATTTATAAAATAAATTTTTACCGTATAATTCAGGAAGCGCTTTTAAATATTCATAAGTATTCTGATGCTGAAAAAGTTGATGTGAAAATTCAATTAATTGATAATCATATTTTAAAATTATCGATTATTGACGATGGTATTGGGTTCGATGTTCAGTCAACAAAAAAAGGAATTGGTCTTCGTAATATTAAAGAAAGAGCCAACTCCCTAAATGGTAATTTTGAAATAAAATCCAAGATTGGTGAGGGAACAGAAATTACAGTGACATTTACTATTTAAAAATTAACTAAATAGTTTTTTTCTTTTTCTTTCTTCCTAACCAAATTATAAGCCCCGTAACAGGCAATGTTACCGCAAAAAGACAAACCAAAAACGCGATTATTTTGGTAGGCAAACCATAAATACTTCCGGTGTGAATAGGATAGTTTAGGCGTCTTATTTTATCTCCGGTTGTAAATTTACTGTAAGGTCTTGCCTCAATTTCTTCGGTGGTATATTTATCAAAATAAGCCGCGCTGGATTGATTTGGAATCGTAATTTCTGAATATTCTTTTAATACCAAAATGCTGTTGACTGTATCAGCCGGCATTCTAATTTGAATGTTTCCGGTGTACGGAAAAATGCTGTCGGCCTTATTGTAAATGTTTTGGTAAAAGGCAGTATTGTTGAGTTTTGGATCTATTTTGGTTGGGTTTTCTACTTTAGCCGAAGGTTTTTTGGTTGTGCCTTCAGTCAAAAAGTAAACACCATTTTGAAACCAGGTAAAAGCAAAAGATAATCCGCTTAGCGAAATAATCAATAAAACTAAAAAGCTATAGAAACCAAAAGTAGAGTGGAAGTCCCAATTAACCCTTTTGAAAGAACCGCTCCATTTTACGGTTAATCTTTGCTTTAGATTTTTTATTTTTTTTGGCCACCATAATATAAGACCTGAAATCAGCATAAAAGCAAAAATCAAACAAGAAGTTCCCATGATAATTTCGCCCGATTCTCCCAACAACAATTGTCTGTGTATGGATAAAACCACAACAAAAAACCTGCTTTCTTGTGGAGTTGTAGCCAGAACTTTTCCCGTATAAGGATCAATAGAAAAAAATTGTGCTTTTTTATCTGAATCCTTTCCCAAAATTTGCATGGTGCGCGAAGGATCATTATACGTATAAATTCGGGTGATTTTTTTTATAGCATATTGTTTCTGAAGTATGTCTGTGCAGTAATCTATAGTCTTTTTTGTTTTGCCAATTGTGGTAACATTATAATATTCGGGATTTATAGCCTTGTCAATTTCTTTTTCAAAAACCAAAATACTGCCCGTTAGTGCAGCGATAAAAACAATTAATCCGGAACCAAGTCCAAACCATAAATGCAATAGGCCAATATTTTTCTTAAATCCTTTCTTCATATATGCTGTTTTCCAGTATCAGTCAATTCTATTTGGTAATTTGATGGTGTTACAAAAGAATTGCTCGTTTATTCGAAAATTCTGCCACAAATTTATACTTATTTAGACTTAATATAGACTATCTTTCGAAAAAAATATTCTTTTTTTAATTTTAAGTGAAATTTTCAGAGTTTTAGTATAAAATAAAAAAGTGGAAGACCTTAAAAAGGTAATTTACCTGTTAAATTCATTGATATTACTGGTATTCGCAACTATTCAGAAGAATTGAAGATTACTTTATTGACACCGATAAAATTGATAAAACCATTTTTGTTCAGTGTAAAGAAGTGTATAGGAAAGACAATTCTATCGAATAAAATAGAATTAATACTTGTTAAACAACTATTAATTTCTATTTTTGCACTGTTTTTATTGATTCTAAATAAAGACAAAAATACTAACCAAAATCCAAAATCAATGAAATATCTTAGTTTAAGAACGTCAAAGTTTTTACTTATTATGAATCTTTTATTTTCGGTCTTTTCGTCTTTTGCACAACAAAACCACGGAAAAATAAAAGGACAAATCACAACTTCTGATGGCAAACCGGCATCAGATGTCAATATAACACTTAAAGATTCAAAATACGGTACCACTACCAACGAAGATGGTAATTTTGAAATTAACAGAGTAAGAGAGAATAGATACACATTACAAATTTCTCTTGCAGGTTATGAAACTTCAGAAAAAGAAGTTATGGTTAAAAACAATAAAATAGAGATCATAAATGTACAATTAAGGGTTTCGAATAAAGAGTTGCAGGAGGTTGTGATTACTAATAAAAAAAGTCTTATTTCTAAAAAAACGCAATATGTTGCGAGAATGCCACTTAAAAACATAGAAAATCCTCAGGTTTATAATGTTATACACAAAGAACTTATACAGGAACAAATTGTAACTGATGTTGCGGGAGCCATAAGAAATGCACCCGGAGTTGTGCCGCTTAATTATCCGTCAGGTGGATTTGCGGTTATTTTTAGAGGCTTTACGGTTGGGATTAATTCCAGAAACGGAATGGAAACACTGTCCGGAAGATCGACTGTTGGGATTGCCAATGTTGAGCGAATTGAGGTATTAAAAGGACCTTCGGGAACTTTATTTGGTTCTTCTGCTTCTTCTTTTGGAGGGGTTGTTAATTTGGTTACTAAAAAGCCTTTTGAAGCATCAGCGACTGAGGTTTCTTATACAACAGGAAGTTTTGGTTTGAACCGACTTACGGTTGATATAAATACTCCTTTGACCAAAGATAAAAATGTACTTTTCAGACTTAATGCGGCTGTTAATAACGAGAAAAGTTTCTTGGATTATGGGTTTAATAAAACGGTTTCTTTTACGCCAAGTATTACTTTTAAAGCAAGTGAAAAACTTACTTTCAATATTGATGCTGAGTTGTTTAAGGTGAATAATACCAAACCATTATTCCCAACGATTACCGCTGCATCAGGAATTACTAATGCTGCAGATATAAAATTAGATTACAGAAAGTCATTGGTTTATGATGATGCCGATGCAAAATCTTCTTCATCAAAAGCATTTGTTCAGGCTGAATATCAAATATCCGATCGTTGGAAATCGACCACTCTGTTTTCTTATGTAAATGAAGATTTAGATTATAGTTATCAGGTTTTGCCAACGTGGACTTCGCCAACTACGGCTACGATTCGTGCGACGCTTTTTGGACCTATTTCGAGTAATTATACCAATGTTCAGGAAAATATTAATGGTGAATTTACGACCGGAATTTTAAAACATAAAATATTGGTTGGTGCCAATTACAGGTATTATACGGATACTTTTTCGTCTACGCCAACTCAAGCAGCTCCTTTTAGAACAATTGACGTTGCAACGAATTTTGCTCCGATTAGAAGAAGCGAAATTGATAAAGTATTGTTGGCTCCAGTTATCAGAGCGGGAAGAGACGAATATACTTTTAGTGGATATGCGTCTTATGTGTTGGGTGTTGCAGACAGATTATATGCAATGGCAAGTTTACGTTTGGATAATTTTGATCGAAAAGAAAGCGGAACTGTGCCAGGTTACAGCCAAAACTCTTTGTCTCCAAAATTAGGAATTGTATATCAGGTTGTGAAAGATCAGGTTTCTGTTTTTGGAAATTACATGAATGGATTTCAGAATTTAGCTCCTGTTACACAACCTTCAGGAGAACAATTGATATTAGATCCGCTTTATGCCAATCAATATGAAGCAGGTATCAAAACGGAATTGTTTAATAAAAAATTAAGTGCTACGGTTAGTTATTATAAAATTACGAATGATAACGCTGTAATAAGACAAGCAGATTTAGTGTATCAACAAGATGGTAAACAGGTAAGTAAAGGTGTTGAATTTGAATTTTTGGCAAATCCTCTTCCTGGTTTAGACATCACAGCAGGTTATGCTTATAATGATAATCGTATCGTAAAAACAAATGCGGCAAACAAAGCTATCGAAGGCAATAAAGCACAAGATGCGCCTGAAGATGTGGTAAACTTTTGGGCTTCATATAAATTTCAAACTGTTCTAAAAGGTCTTGGTATTGGTGTTGGAGCAAATTATGTAGACAAAAGTTATATGTCGACAGCGAATACTTTTTATATTCCGTCATACACTATTTACAATCAGACTTTATTCTATGAGCAATCCAACTGGAGAGTGGGAGTTAAAATCAATAACTTAAGCAATAAAAAATATTGGAGTTCATGGGGAGCGCCACAGGCTCCGGCGAATTTCTTAGTAAATCTGACTTTAAAATTCTAAAAATTTACTTTAGTTAAAACTAAAAAATCACCTCTATGTTTTTGATAGAGGTGATTTTTTTGGATATTTATAATAGTTATTTATTACACTAGAATCTCTGACTCTAAAGATTCCCTAAGCAACGGATAATTTACTTTTCCGTTTGGCGTAAGTGGCACATCTTCGATAGGCATTACTTTTAAAGAATTGGCATGAAGATTCAGCTTTGCTTTTAAGACTTTCAGAATTAACTCTTTGTTCAAATTCTTGTCCGTGTACATAACCGCCAAATGTTTATCGTTTATTCCTAAACAAATAAATGTTTGTCCGCCCAGAGAGTCTTTTAGAAGCAATTCTGTTTCGTCAAGATTAAGTCGTACACCAAATAATTTTACAATTCGTTTTATTCTGCCAACAATATAATAGTAACCTTCGTCGTCTTTTCGGGCTTTGTCTCCGGTATGCAATTTTTCCTGTTGTTCAAAAAACTGAAGATCGCCTCTAACATTAGCATATCCGCCAAAAACATTTGGACCGCTATAAATAAGTTCTTCGGTTTCATTGTCAATTTCGAAGCTTCCGTTTTTGACAGGTTTTCCAATCGAAGTTCCTTTTCTTAGTAGATCTTTTGGCGGCAAATAAGCCATTCGTCCGCAAGCTTCGGTTTGACCGTATTGTGCAAAGAATTGTTTTCCGAATTTCTCGCTGAAATCTGCAATAGCTTCGATCAATTTATGGTTTAACATTCCGCCGGTATGCGTAAGATATCTTAGCGATGGATGATCTTTTTTGAAAAACCCGATGCTGTATAACATCTCATAAAAATAAGGAACTCCGCCTAAAGTAGAATATCCATATTTCTTGAAATCCGCCCAAAATTCCTTCTGAAAAGCATCTTTATCTGTGCAAACAATCTGATTGGCTTTGATGCAATTTGTGGTGAAAATTGATAAGCCGTAAACAAAATTTATTGGCACATTTAAAGGCACAACATCATCTGTTCGAATTGGCATATATTCCATAATTGACTTCGCATTCTGAACCAGGTTTTCATCTGAAAGCCTCACAAATTTTGGTGAACCCGTTGTTCCGGAAGTACTCAGCAGAAGCTTGATTTTGGCATGTATCGGATAAATTAAATTGACATTTCGTTTAAATAATACTATCGTTTCTGAAGCATTCACAGCAGTGTAACCTTCAATTTCAGAACGGGTAGGATCGAAGATATAGTAGGGAGTATATTTTTGTTCTAAGTTCTCCTTAAAATCCTCCAATAATCCCATTCCTAGTAAGGCAACAGTATATCTGCTTTGATAAAAATTCAGTAATGTTTCGATTGCCGGCAACTGATTATCGTTGTAGATAAAAACGACAGAACGAAGATTTTCAATTTCCAGAGATTGATGCATTTCTGCAATAGATTTTGAAAGTCCTGTGCTGGAATCTGTAAAAGTCAGTTTTTCGTTTTTCCTGATTAAATCATATAGTTCCATAAGTTTTGGTCTATTTTAATCTGTTGAATGTAATTCGTAAAAGATGATTTAACACATAGTAACTAAATTAAGTTAAGTTTTTTTAAACGCAATCTTGTCAGGCTGAGCGGAGTCGAAGCCCACGTGAGTAACTCGACAAATAAAATTTTACCGCAAAGTTCACAAAGGATTACGCAAAGTTCACAAAGGATTACGCAAAGTTCACAAAGTTTTATGAATTGCGCTTTGCTTTGAGATCGCAAAGGGATTTTGTAAAAGCTTAACTTAATTTAGTTACCATGTGTTAAATAAAATCACATCAAACAGGTTGTTTAATTAATTTCGAATCCGTATTTTTTAAGGATATCTTTAATTTTAGTTACACTTCCCATTTCCAGAATATCTTCCATTTCGATAGAAATATTATAAGTGCTTTCCAGTTCTTCTACCAAAACTAGATGGCTCATAGAATCCCATTCGGCAATAGCCTGATATTCTAATTCGTCGTTTACTGCTTCAACAGGAATTTCAAAAGCTCTTGCAAATACTCCGTGTAATTGTTCTATTGTACTCATTATTTTTATTATTTAAATTAAATTGATATTTTATTTTGTGTTGATTTTTTCACGCAGATTTGCTTCGCCAGTTCGCTATCGCTCGGGTTACAGATTATAGCAGATTATAACAGATTTTTTTTGAGCTAATAATCTGCGCACATCTGCTTAAATCCTTTTTAAATCTGCGTGAAACAAAATCTTTAAATTGATTAATTCTTAAACTTTAGTATGTTTCCATTTTCCTTTTCGGAAGATCACAATACAGGCAACCGCCAATATAATTTCTGAAACCAGAATGGCAGTAAAAACACCATTTGATCCTAAATCAAACGAGATTCCTAAAGTATAGGCTAGTGGAATCTGAACCATGTAAAACATCAGAATATAAAGCCAGGTTACGACCTTGACTTCGCCCGCAGCGTTGAGCGCCCTCGAAATAACCATCGTATATCCCAAAAGAATGTACGCCATAGAAATAAGATGGATATACATCGTACTAAAGGAAATCACTTCGGGAATATCGGTGAAGATTTTGACTATGGGAACAGCGAGGAAAATCCAGCTAATTCCAATCAAAACCAGAAAACCCATGTTGAGCATTCCGGCTCTCCAAACCGATTTTTCGGCTCTTTCGGGTTGTTTTGCTCCAAGATTTTGTCCTGTTAATATTCCTGCTGCGTTCCCAAGACCCCAAGCGGGCATTGTGGCAATAGATGTTACTCTTTGTGCCAAAATATATCCTGCAAGTGCGCTTTCGCCAAAATGAGACATTATCTTGATCATAAATACCCAACTTGAAGCGGGAATAATAAACTGAACCGTTCCGCCAAAAGCCAGTTTTACAACTCTTTTGAAAATGGCAAGATTGAAAACCAATTGTGCCAATCCTATTTTCATAACCGTTTTGCCTCTTATAAGATACCAAGCCTGATAAAGTACTCCAATAACTCTGGCAATTAAAGTTGCTAATCCAACGCCAAGTAATCCGTAAGCAGGAATTGGTCCCCAGCCAAAAATAAGTATGGGACATAACGCAATGTTTATCGCGTTCGAAACCCAAAGTATTCTCATTGCCGTTGAAGCATCTCCGACACCACGAAATATTCCGTTGATGACGATACGCAGAATTAAAAATCCGCTTGACGCAAACATGACAATTCCGTAAGGCGTTCCTTCCTGAACCATAGCGTCAGAAAGTCCCATGGCGCTCATAATATCGGTTGTCCAGATCGTACAAACTACACTAATAAGTACCGCAACGGGCATTGTTACATAAATTACCTGCATTGCAGTTTGTCCGGCGGCTTTGAATTTTTTCTCGCCAATTCTTCTCGAAATCATGGCTGATGCTGCAATTCCAAGTCCTATTGAAACCGAATAACAAAAGGTGATAAAAGTGGTTGTTGCTCCGGCGATCGAAATGGCACTTGTGCCTAATCGACTCACAAAGAAAAGATTGGAACACACAAATAAGGATTCCATTAAGAGTTCTGCAACCATTGGTACAGACAACAAAATAATGGTTTTGTTGATACTTCCCGAAGTAAAGTTACTTTCGCTTCCGGCAAGTGAACGCCTTAAAAGACCAAAGAAAGAGCGTGTTTTTAGAATTGCTTCTTTCATTAGTTTTCTTTCTCTGTTAATAATTCTTCAGTAATCAATTGATGCAGCGGATTCGGAATAAAACCGCTTTTTTTCATGTGCGGAAAACCTGCCGTTTCTTCATAACCGTTATATAAACGTCGGCTATTGAAAATAAGACGTTTAAATTCAGGAATAAACATATTGTATTTGTCAAATATGTCCCGAAGTTCAGGATGTTCTGACTGGTATTCTGTGATGATTTCGTAAACACAATTCCAAAACTCAGTTTCAGAATAGTTTGCGGTAGTAATCATAACATCACTCAGATATCTGAAAAATGCATCAAAAATGGCGATCAATATTGTTAACGGAGCATTTTCAGGATTTGGAGAAGCTACAAACATGTTTTCAATAAATTCCTGTGGCAGCTTTTTCTTTGCTTCTTCATTAATTAGAATATCTCCCACAAAGTCCTGCAAAGCAATTCGTGTTGGAACATAATCTTTTAGGATAAGAATCACATTTTGCCCGTGCGGATCTATCGATAAAGAATGTTGGTAATAGATTTGAAGCACTGGTTTAAGATACGCCGTCATATAAGCCTTTAACCATTGTTCTGTCGAAAGTCCTGATTTTTCGATAAGTTCTTCGACCAGACTTTTACCGCTATTGTCAACATATAATAATGCTGCCATTGTCATTAATTTTTCTCCTTCTTTTAAAGAATTCACTGGACTTTCGCGCCACAAAGCACCCAAATATTCATTGTACTGATAAGGTGTGTTTACAATTTTACTATAACTTGGATGTGTATAAGTTACCGAAACCATTTCGCCCAAAAGCAGAACGCCCATTTTTTGTAAATGCTCGTCTTTTTTCAGAATATCTTTTATATATGCCGTAAGACGTGGCGCTATAGACAATTGTTTTGCCGACAAACCTCTGACATGGCTTGTATTTAAGATAGACATTGAGGTTTTTACATAATGTTTATGTGGCGCACTTTCGTTAAAAAATGTACGGATACTTTGCTGTGGACTGTAAATATCTTCTGTTAATTCTAACGGAATAAGGTGTTTAGAAGCAATGTCATTAGAAAACTGCATCACAAGTTTATTCTGCCATTGCCATAAATGAACCGGAATAAAAACATAATCGTCGG
Source organism: Flavobacterium sp. ov086 (assembly GCF_900187965.1). GTDB lineage: Bacteria > Bacteroidota > Bacteroidia > Flavobacteriales > Flavobacteriaceae > Flavobacterium. Next base: position 47,705 of record NZ_FZNL01000007.1, read on the forward strand.
GGTTAACTTCTAACTCTATTAATTTGTTTCTAAAAACATCCAGTTTTTGTTTCCCGATTTCATATTCATAGAAAGTCTGATCCGTCATATCGGTTTGCAAATGCAAAGTTGCTCTGTTTTTATGAGCGGCAAGCCAGATCAAACGTGTTTTTTGATCTGATTCTGGAGTGTAATTTTTATAATCTTCAGAGTCAAAACCAATTCGGCCTTTGTTGACAATTACCCATGGATGACCGTCCAGACTGTGTTCGATAGTTTGAAAATCGGCATCGGCTAATTTTCCGGCAGGCAAACGACGGTTCGAATGAATATAGGCATCAGCATATAAAGTGTGCAGCAATTCCTCGATATAATGGGCAAGTGTAAAAGAATTGATGCCAAAAGTTTCCTGAAGTTCGATAAAGAAATTAGGCACATCAACATGGTCTAGTTTTACGTCATATTCTATTTTGGAAATGCTGTTTTTGACGATATGCCAATAATTTAGAAATCGTTGATATGCCGAAAAGCTATAGTAAATACTTTCAGTATCGGTTTTTAAAATAAAGTGGGTAAGACCATCTTCGTCTTTACCTGTTATTTCTGGTTTTGCGACATCTTCGCGCATTAATTCTGAAATACTTTTTGCCAGTAAGTTTCGATTTACCTGATTCCAAACAGCAGCGTTAAGGTGCTGGGCATCTTTGAAGGTGTTTTCTGGGGTTATCATTCTGATTATTTTTTATAATTGTTTAATGATTCGTTTAAATTTTGGGTGTCATTAATTTTAACATATAGAGAAATAGTTTTAGTCATTAAGTTAAGGGGAAATCTATAGAATTACTTAACCGTTTAATCAGGAAAGTAATTAGAAAAATCTGATTTTATCAGCGTTTTCGCTTTAGCGAATCAGTAAAATCAGCGTCTAATTTTGACGCGGATAAAACAGATTTACTTCGTAAAAACGCAGATAAAAACGGATTTGATTTGCACTAATTTTATTTTTCTAAAAACTTAGTTTAATGACATTGAGCTTCGAGACTATGTTTCTATGTGTTAAATAATTATTCACAATGTGTTACTCGTTTATCAGTTCCAAAACTTTAGCTTCCCTTAATTCTGATGTAGATTTTTGTACACCAAATTGTTGAAATGCAATTCGTTTTTCGACCTTATATACTTCGCGATTTGCGATTTGGTTTATGATGTAGGAATTTCGGTAAGCGCCCATTCCTAAATCCGGAGTCGAAAGTCCATGCGTATGCAATTCAGCATTTTGAACAAAAATATCCGTCCCGTTTTTATCAATGGTATAATTGCGGTTCACCTTGAATAATCCATTTGGTAAACGACCAATTTTGTTTGCAATTCCCGAAAGTATAGCGGGTTCTTTGTATTTGTAACCCGTTGCCAGAATTACATAATCACTTTGATCTTCATAAGGCTGATCAAGTTCTGTGTGCATGAAATCAAGTGAATAAGAACCATCAGAATCTTCATTAACCGAAGTAAGGCGCATATTCGAACGTAATTCAACATTAAGTGGTGTATCTTCTAAACTCATTTCATAGAGACTATCGAAAATTTCATTAATCAATTCGTGATCGATACCTTTATAGAGTCCGTGTTGTTTGTCTAAAAGGTTTTTGCGTTTTTCATCTGATAAACTATGAAAATGATCTACATATTCAGGAGAAGTAAGTTCTAAAGTCAGCTTTGATTTATTATCCAAAGGGAAAAAGTGTGACGAACGCGTAAACCATTTCAGTTGTAAACCATTTTCGGTTGCAGGCAAAAGATCGCGAAAAACTTCGGCGGCGCTTTGTCCGGAACCAATTATAGTCACTGATGCATTTTTTGGAATGCGAGATTTGAAAGGCAAATAATTCGAAGCATGAGTTACATTTGGCAAAGCTTCCTGATTTATAAATCCCGGAATATGTGGCGAAGTTCCTGTTCCCAGAACAATTTTCTCTGCATAATAAGTAGCCGTAATGCAAGTTTGAGTGTTGATGACCATTATTTTATAAACGCCATCAACATGATCTACAGATACTACTTTGTGAGAGAACTTACAGTTTGACAACTGATTAGCAACCCATTTGCAATACTCGTTGTATTCTTTTCTGTAAATAAAGAAGTTTTCACGAATGTAAAATTTATAGATTCGTCCGCTTTCTTTGATATAATTAAGGAAGCTATATTTATTTGTTGGATCAGCCATTGTTACCAAATCAGCCAAAAACGGAACCTGAAGTGTCGCATTGTTCAACATAAGTCCCGGATGCCAGTCAAAACCTTCTGATTGATCAAAAAATAGTGCTGATAAATCTTCTACAGGTTCGATAAGCGCGGCAAGTCCAAGATTAAAAGGTCCAATTCCGATGCCTATTACTGAATATATTTTTTCTGTACTCATTGTTATTTTTTTGGGGATTAAACTTGAGGTGCCGAAACCGTATTATTTTGAAACTCTTTGGCAGCAGGAAATTTTGCCCAATACCATTCTCTGTAACAGAAGTTTAGATTGGCTTTTTTATGTGGCATTTCGATTACTTTCTGAATCTTAAATCCAACGTGAGCTTTGTTCATCATCGATGCAATTGAATCTACAGAACCTTCGCCAACCATTTTGCCTACTTTTGGTTCACTCAAAACAAAATCCATCATAGATTGTGTTGCCGGAGAACCGTATTTTAATTTCGGATCAGTTGGCGCAATAAATTGATGTGTTCCATAATCTGAGGGTAATGCGTCATAATATTCACCAACAATGTCTCGGCTTGGCAAGTACACTTCGATATTAAAAGTTGGAACGCCATTTGCTTCGCCAATATAACTGTGCGAATGACCTCCGGGAAGCATCATGCGATAGAATGCTTCCAACTCACGAATTGGCCAGTTCATTTGCCAGATTTTCAAAGCATGCTCGCGGTGAAACCATTCGTGGAGCATCTCTAAATCTTTGTCAAGATCTACGGGACGCAAGGTTATGGTTACATTTTCTTTTTCGAAAAAGCGACTGAAAACGGTTGTGTTTTCTTTGGGCTGAATCAGTTTTTTAGAGAAAAAGTGTTTGTTTAAAGGATTTGGATATGTTTTATAAACTGCCGGATTTGTTCTCGGCGCGCTTGCTTCATCCATATTATTTAAACTCGTCAGGAGATTTCCTTTTACGATCAATTTTACACTTTCGGTAAAATGTGAAACTAAACCTGTAGTATCTGATTCTTCTTCTTTCTTTAAAGTTTCGTAGATGATGTCAAGCAATACATTTTCGTCAGCAAGTTTGGTTTTGCCCAAAATGCTTACGATCCCAAACAAATGATTGATTAATAGATAATATCCCCAGAAGTCAATAATTCTTTTTTCGGCAATAAAAGATCGGCTGTCTTTCCCAAATTCCGGAATTAAACGTTCCAGTTCTTCTACTTTTCCCTGACGGAAAAAATAACCCTGATTGTCTCTGAAGTAAAGTTTTGATGGGAAAAGATTTTCGTCAAATTCAACCAAAACATTCTGTTGATGAAATTCGGATCCAAAACCGTATTTATTAAAAATCCCAATCAAAGGCGTGATACTAATATTCAGATATTGTCTGAACCAAGCTATGGCAGTTTCAGATACGGATGCATCTTGTCTTTTGGCTGCTTCCTTAATAAGATTTAATATTCTGGGTGATTCATTCAAAACACCATCTTGTGAAAGTGAAGCTACAAGGGTAACATTTTTACTGGCATTTGCTCCATGAAAAGGATTTTGACGAATACTGGTGCTGAAACCATCAATAATTTTATCCTCATAAACTACCGTAATATAAGCAGGATCAGTAATAAGGTGAATTTGCGGATAGTCTTTCTGAATGCCTTTTCCCCAATCAGTTTTCATTAATTGTGCCGAATCATATCCACGATTAAGTTCATGAAGATAATTGACACGGAAGGAATTGGTGATTTTTACATGAAGAGAAAATTTATACATCCATTCGCTTTCCGAATTATAAACCGTACGCACTGAAGAAGTTGCTGCATAAGAAGGTCCAAATTGTCCGAGACTGAAAAGAAGCTGTTTAGATTGCATTTCTTTCACCTCTTTTTGATCCAATAAATAATTGGCTTCCCAAGGATGTGCAGGTACTACTTTGTATTGTGTATAGAAATCCAATAATTCTTTGGCTTCTTTAGTCGCATATTTTGAAATTTCTTTTCTCAGATAATCGGTCATCAAATAGTCTTCGGCACTTTTTTCGACTACATTTTCAGGGTGAACCAGAAAAAAGTGTAACGGAAACTTTCCTTCGGTTTCAGGAGAATATTGAAGTAATTCGTCTTTGGTAAATCCTTCTCTGCTTTTTGGTAAAGGATGTACGGTATGTCCTAAAATCAGAGATTGTTCAGATGTGATAAATGTTTGTTCAGGATTGTTGGCAGAACGATCACTATTTTTATAATGCTCGAGATAAAGTGCCAGATTTTCAATACTGTTTTGCATGCGTTTTTGCGTAGGAACAGCGTCTACATCAGGAAATTCTGTTTTAGAATAAGCAGCAACAAGTGCCGTAAATTCGATAGGATTTATTTCTCTGAATTCGTCCGTTTCAATAGCGCGTGAAACTATAGGAAAGCCAAAAGTATGTACGCCACTTTCAGAAAAATACTGTAAAGGAGCAAAAACTTCCTGACCAATTGTGCTAAAGTCAAATCTTAGAAAAGAGCAGTGGTTGATTGTTTGCATGAAATCAGCCAAAGTCTGATCGTATTTCGGAATTCCTTCGTAACGGCTCCAATTGTTGAATTCTCTGCAATAACAATTAAGAAGAGATTTGTAATTTACTTGTTCTGCCAGTTGCTGTAAATTAGTTAAGTCTGTGGTATTCATTTCCGTTTTGTTTTATAAGGTTAAGAATGTTTTTAATATCGTTTAGGGTTGTAAGCGGATTTAAAATCGTGAATTTGAGATAGAATTCTCCATTTACTTTGGTGCTGGCTACTAGAACTTCACCGCTAAAAAAGAGTTTTTCTTTGATGTATTTATTGACTTCACAAGAGTTGGATTCAAGTGGTCCGTCAAGATATCTGAATAATAAAACACCAATATCAGAGTGACATAACAATTGAAAATTAGGATCAGATTCAAGATATGCGGCAGTTTGTTGGGTAGTTTCAATTAAAGTGTCAGTAAATTGTCCCAACTTTTTCTTGCCCATATAACGAAGGGTAAACCAAAGTTTCAGCGCATCAAAACGGCGTGTTGTCTGTATAACCGATTTATTAACCTGCGCAGGAAGTGCATCGTAATTTTGCTCCTTTGGATTTAAATAATCAGCATGGTGCTTGATCATATTGAGGTGAAGTTTATTTTTTACAATAAACGCACTACTGCTCACGGGCTGGAAAAATGATTTGTGATAATCGATCGTTACGGAATCTGCCAGTTCAATTCCGTTTAATAAATGCCTTTGTTTCTCAGTCAAGAGCAATCCACAGCCATAAGCAGCGTCGACATGTAACCACAATTTATGTTTTGCAGCAATATTGGCAATTGCTTTTAAAGGATCTATGTTACCAAAATCTGTAGTTCCGGCAGTAGCGGTGATGGCAATTGGAATATTTCCTTTTTCGATTTCGTCAGCGATGGCTTTTTCCAGTTTTTCAGGATCCATGCGGTATCTTTGATCTACGCCAACATTTATGATTGCTTGTTCGCCAAGACCTAAAACCCATGTCGTTTTATGATTGCTGAAATGTGCTTTGTCCGATACAAAAATTCTGAATTTGGATGCATCAGACGGAAGTCCATCAAGTTTGATATTCCATTTTTGATATTTCAATGCATAATAATCTCTTGCCAAAAGCAAGCCCATTAAATTACTTTGAGATCCTCCAGCGGTAAAAACGCCATCGCCATGTTTAAAACCAACTTCTTCGCTAGTCCAGTCAATTAATTTTCTTTCTATAAAAGTTCCGCCGGCACTTTGGTCGTAGGTATCTTGTGATGAATTTATGGCGCTTATTATAACTTCTGCAGCCAGTGCGGGTATTACAACAGGGCAATTTAAGTGCGCTATATATTCCGGAAGATGAAAAGCGGTGGCGTGGTTAACATAAAGTTCATCGACTTCATCAAGCAGACTTTCGTAATCGGGTAGTGGGATTTCAAAATCAACCTTATCAATTTTAGCTTTAATTTCTGCGGGTTTGATTCCGCTGAAAGGTTTTTTATTGTTTTTCAGGAAATCTGAAACACGTTCTTGTGCTAATTTCACAGCCTGAGCATATTCGGTGCCGGAATTCTGATGGAAAATGTCTTTGTAAAAATCCTGGTCCGGCTGGACTCCTATGGCAGACACTTCTGTACGGATCAATGTGGTATTCATAAAATAGTTGTTTTAAGGGTTTTAGTTATAATTCAGTCGAGATAAACGACTTTTTTAGATAGAGGGGTTCTTTTCTTTGTGGATGGTTTTAGGGCTTCGGGATAATAGCCGAGATAGAGAAGCCCTAATGATTTTTCATTTTCCGAGAGACCAAATTTTGCGACATAATCGATAGCAACTCCTTTGGTACTCCAATAACTGCCAATTTTATGTGCGGTGCAGGTAAGCGCTATATTTTGAACAGCAGAAGAAACTGCCGCAATTTCTTCCCATTCGGGCAAGGCAATTTTGGTGTTTTTTACCAGAATTACACCAATCATACAAGCGGCATTTAATGGATAGTTTTCGAGATAGGAAAGTTTGTCTTTTTGATCTTCAAGTGACAATTCACTATAGAAATCCTTGTAATAATCCGCCATGTATTCTCCATACTTCCTTAGGTATTTACCTCTAAAAATAATAAATTTCCATGGCTCTGTCATTTTATGATTAGGAGCCCAGGTTGCATTAATCAAGATTTCTTCCAGCAGCAATTCCGGTATTTCTCCTTTGATAAACTGATTGGCGTAAATGCTTCTTCTTTCACGAATATTCTTTGACACTTTTTTCAGTTTATAAAGAGAATTTGACGGTTTGATTTTACTGTATTTATTCTTAATTTTCATATGTTTTCGGATAATTATTTAAGAAAATTCTTTTTTATCTTTATTGAATAAAATGAATTTGTAAGTAAGTCTTATTTAGAATAAATAAGAATAGTATAAAGCAAAAGTATAAATTAATCTCATTAAAAAAAATAAATCTGAAAAAAATATACGAATGAACGTACATATTAACGTTAAGTATATTTTGTGTTAACATATAATGTATTTGTTATCAGGTAATTGTATTTAAATGAGATTGCGTTTTTATAGCCGAAATTTTTTTTTAAAGAGGGAAGTTTGAAGGTTTTGTTTCAGAAAAATAAATGTAAAAAATACTTTTTATTTTTAAATTCTTACAATGTGGATAAAGGCGCTAGAAATGGAGGTTGAGAAGGAATATTTGAGAGAAAAACAGGATGTTTTGTCACAAATATCTAAAAATTAAAAAGCCTCTAAAATTTATGTTTTAGAGGCTTCTTGTTGTTTTGATTGCGAATGATGGATTAAAATCCATCCCTACAATATGTTTTGTTCCTGTGGAACTGTCTAAAAAATTCCGGAGGAATGATTTAGAGATTTCTTGTTGTTTGTTATTTAGCGTTTTTTTGTCATTTCGAGCGAAGGGAGAAATCACATTAGTTGATCGACAAAGATTTGTCATTGCGATAAGTTTTACAACGCTTCCAGAAATGAGATATATTCCTTCGTATTTTTTTCGACTTTTTCTGTGCTTAAATCATGTTCTGCTCCATAAAAAGCAAATAAGGGTTTATAATCGGCTTTGATATAATCAAAAGTGATTTCAAATGGTGCTGTAAGTTGTTCGAGGGTATATTTGTATCTTCCGTCTGTGCTGTAATCTTCTTTATTAATTCCTGCAGAAATACTTAAAGCAATTTTTTTATTGGCTAATTTATAACTGCTTTCTCTGCCATAAGCCCATCCTGAGATTACGACTTCATCCAACCATTTTTTAAAAAGCGGAGGACAATTGAACCAATAAAGCGGAAATTGAAATATGATCTTATCGTGATTTTCTACTAATTGCTGTTCGGCTTTAATATCAATTTTTTCATCAGGATAAAGACTGTATAAATTATGTAATGTGTATTGATCTGGATATTTATTCAATTCCTCGATCCATCTTTTGTTTATTACAGAGTTTTCGAGATCAGGATGAATTATAATTACAAGTGTTTTCATTGATTTTAGGATTAAAATTTGCAGTTACAAAGTTCGAACTCGTTAATTAATAATACAATAAGGGATGAATTAGTCACATAGGGATTAATTAATCACTATGGATTTTTCCTGTAAAAACTGTAATTGTTTTACTTTTGTAGTTCTAAATGATTTTTTATGTATCAACGAAAAATACCTATTGATTATACTTGTGGACTTATTGTGGCTATGGAAGTATTTGGTTCTAAATGGAAATTTTGTTTGCTGGATGAAATTTCAAAAGGCATAAAACGTCCCAAGGATCTTGTGAATGTTATTACCGGAATTACAAAACGTGTATTACAAAACCAATTAAAAGAATTGGAATTTCATGGACTTTTAGGAAAAACGGTTCATAATGAAATCCCTTTACGAGTGGAATATTATCTAACAGAAACGGGAGAATCTCTTTTGCCTTTAATTTCTGCTCTTGATAAATGGGGATTGGAATTTGCACCGCAATTAAAAAGCATTTTAGAAAATCAGGCTGTCGAAGCAGAAAGCTAAATTTCTATTTTAGAAGCTTTTTATTTTTGAATATACTTCCTTTTTTGTTAAGTTTTCTTTTAAATTAATTTATAGTTTATTTATGACTGAAATATTTTTGCCTCGGTAAAAGTGTTACAATAATCACTACATTTGATATTGTAATTCATTTTATATCAACTTATGATGAATTACCTACCAAATTCTCCCTTTTAAATCAAATCCATAATAGGCGTAAAAGCAGTTTTACTATCTAGGACTCAGGTTACAATTTATTTTTTAATTTAAATTAAATTCAGGTATGAGATCATTTATGATAAGTACTTTTATGGTAATTTTTATTATTCATTGTTTGCCTATTAATGGGCAAACTATTGAACAAAATCAGTTACCGGCAGTATGGAATTTGGAACAATGTATTGCCTATTCTAAGCAGCAAAATATTCAGATTAATACTTTACGCTTGACGACAAAATCTACAGAACAGGATTTGTTGTTGTCTAAAGCAGCAAGATATCCTAATCTTTTGGGTAACGCCTCACAGACATTTACGAATGCTAAAAATGCAGATCCGGTTGTTGGCGGTTTTCAGACGCAATCTAGTTTTGCAGGAAACTATTCGTTGGGTTCGTCGATGGTTTTGTATAATGGAGGTTATCTAAATAATGATATAAAACAGAAAGAACTCTTTACAAAATCGGCGCAATTTAATGCAGAAGCTGCTGAGAATGATATCACCATTCAAATCACACAAGCTTATTTGACTATTTTACTGGCTAAAGAAAATAGTATTTATTTGGACGAAATTGTTGAAACTTCTAATGCGCAACTCAAATTAGGAGAGTTAAAATACAATGCCGGAAGTATCGCCAAAAAAGATTATGTTTTACTGAAAGCACAGTTGGCTACGGATAATTATAATTTAATTGCTTCTCAAAATAGCGAACGTCAGACTATTTTGACTTTAAAACAATTGCTGCAACTTCCGTCAGGATATAATTTAAATATTCAGAAACCTGAAACTTTAGAGCCTAATTTGCCTGTTGTAAATCTGGAAGAAGCTCAGAAAACTGCTTTAGAACAAAGGCCGGAAATAAAAAGCAGTCAGATTGAAAAGGAAGCTGCTGATCTGGAATTACAAAAATCCAAGGCTGGTTTTTTACCTACACTTAGCGCCAGCGGAACTTTGGCTTCGGGATATTCTGATAACCAAAGCACGCCTTATCCTTCGCAAATTGATAATAATTTTTATCAGCGTGTGGGACTTTCGTTGTCTGTTCCGGTATTTAATAACCGAATCACGAAAACTAGTGTCGAAAAATCAAAAATTGCAATTGATCAGTCAAAACTGGATTTAACGAATACTGAAACGGTGCTTTCGCAAAAAGTAGAACAGGCTTATATCAATGTACTAAATGCGCAATCTCAGTTTACAGCTGCTCAGGAACAGCTTGACGCCAATACTGAAAATTATCGAATTGCAAATGAACAATTGAGATTGGGCGGTATTAGTACGGTCGATTATCTTCTGGAAAAGAATTTATATGTTCAGGCTTTTCAAAATTTCATACAATCGAAATACAATGCTGTAGTGAGTTTAAAAATATATGATTTCTATAAAGGAGATCCAATCAAACTATAAAAAGGGCAAAATGAAAAAAAGTAAATTAATTATCATCATCATCATTGGGGTGTTACTTATAGGATGTATAGGATACTTTATTTTTCATAAAGATGGTGATAAAGTAGAATTGATTACCGAAAAACCACATTATGGAGATATTGCCACAAGTGTAACTGCGACGGGAAAAATTCAGCCTGTTGATACTGTTGCTGTGGGAACTCAGGTTTCGGGCACGATACAAAAAGTGTTTGTCGATTTTAATTCGGTGGTTAAAAAAGGGCAATTATTGGCTCAAATCGACCAATCGTTATTCATTGCACAAGTGCAGCAGATTACAGCAAATTTGCAATTAGCAAAAAATAATCTGAGTTATCAGCAATCTAATTTTAATCGACAAAGTGAGTTGTACAATGCAGGAGGAATTAGCAGGGCCGATTTTGAAACGGCAAGAAACCAATATGCAGTAGCAAAAGACAATGTAAATAGTGTTGGGGCACAATTAAGATCGGTACAAAAAAGTCTTTCGTACACTAATATTTTTTCCCCTATTGATGGCACTGTTTTATCCCGAAAAGTTAGCGAAGGACAAACAGTAGCGTCGAGTTTAAACACGCCAACTTTATTTAGTATTGCCAAAGATCTTACCAAAATGCAAGTTCAGGCGTCTGTGGATGAAGCAGATGTTGGGAATGTAAAGATTGGAGAAAACGCGACTTTTACGGTTGACGCTTTTCCTGATGATGTTTTTAAAGGTACGGTGATCGAAGTACGTTTGCAGCCCATGATTTCATCAAATGTGGTTACTTATACGACTATTATTAATGCTTCTAATAATGATTTGAAGCTAAAACCCGGAATGACGGCTAATATTGTTATTTATACGAATGAGGTCAAAAATGCTTTGCTTATTTCTGCGAAAGCAATCGCTTTTCAGCCTGATTCGACTTTAGGAAAGCAATTTAAAATTAGAAAATTGTATTTGGGTGAGCATAAAGGGAATCATAATGGTGGAAATGGTAAACAAAGTAAAAATGAAAGCGGACAATCGAATGCTAAAGTACCTGATAATCTGGATCACAAAAAAGCAATTGTTTGGAAAAGGGTAGGAGATTCAATAATTCCTAAACACATCAAAATAGGATTGGATGATGATATTAATGTTCAGATAATTAAAGGAATTACGGAGCAGGACGAGATTATTACGGGTGTTAATTCCTTAAAACAAGCTAAGGGTTCAAAAGGAGCAGATTCAAGTCCGTTTATGCCAAAACGTGGCGGCGGAGGCGGTGGTGGAAAAAGATAATAAGATTCTATTCTAAATAAATTGTAATGGGAAAAAAGATTCTTGAAATACAAGATTTAAAAAGGGAGTTTACGATGGGATCTGAAACTGTCAGGGCTTTAAAAGGAATTTCGTTTGATGTTATGGAGGGCGAGTTCCTGACTATTATGGGAAGTAGTGGTTCAGGAAAAACGACATTGCTTAATATTTTGGGATGTTTGGATAAGCCTTCTGATGGAAATTATTTACTGGATGGAGTTAATGTAAAATCATTATCCAAAAATGAATTGGCAGCCTTACGAAACTCAAAAATTGGTTTTATTTTTCAATCGTATAATTTATTGGCGCGAACTTCGGCAATAGAAAATGTTGAACTTCCTTTATTGTATAATTCTAAAGTTTCGACTAAAGAAAGGAGAGAAAGAGCAATTTCGGCGTTAGAAGCGGTAAAACTTGCCGATCGTCTGGATCATTTTCCCAATCAGCTTTCGGGAGGACAGCAGCAGCGTGTTGCCATTGCAAGAGCATTAGTAAACGATCCTGTAATGATTCTTGCTGATGAGGCTACAGGAAATTTAGATACCAGAACATCTTATGAAATTATGGCTTTGGTTCAGGAATTGAATACCCAGGGAAAAACGATAATTTTTGTAACTCATGAACCTGATATTGCAGCTTTTAGCAATAGAACTGTGATGCTTCGTGACGGAAGAATTATTAAAGATTTTAATAACCCAAACATAAAATTGGCCAAACAAATGCTGGCAGATTTTCATGTAGATGAAGATTATAAATATGAAAATAGCTAATCTTTTTCTGATCGCTTTAAAGGCTTTGCGCCGTAATAAACTCCGGGCATTATTGACAATGCTGGGAATTATTATTGGCGTGGCGTCTGTAATTGCAATGGTTGCTATTGGGCAGGGTTCTAAAAAAAGTATTCAGGATCAATTGTCGAGTATGGGTTCGAATATGATTACGATTCGGCCAAATAGTAATATTAGTGCCGGTGCGCGTTTGGATATATCGAGCGTACAAACCTTAACGCTTAGTGATGTTGACGCTCTTAAAAAAGAATCAAAACATTTAAACGCTATTTCTCCGGCAGTATCAAGCAAAGGGCAAGCTATAAACGGGGCGCTCAATTGGCCTACAAGTATGCAGGGAGTAAGTGTCGATTATTTAAAAATTAGAGATTGGCCGTTAAAAGAAGGAATTGCTTTTAGAGAATCGGATATTCATACGGCAAACAAAGTCTGTCTTATTGGGCAAACTGTGGTGGATAATATTTTTCCGTATGGAGTAGATCCAATTGGGCAAGTAATCCGGTTTAATAAGATTCCGTTTAGAATTATTGGGGTTTTAGAATCAAAAGGGGAGAATGCTTTTGGACAAGATCAGGACGATATTATTATTGCGCCTTATAGTACGGTGCAAAAAAGAATAACAAATTCTATTTACCTGCAAAATATTTATGCTTCAACTTCTGACGAAAGTCAAACGCAATTTGCCACAGATGAAATTGAACAAATTTTGCGCACGGCACATCACTTGAAAGTTAAAGATGAAGATGATTTTTCAGTACGAACTCAGGCGGAATTAATCAATACGTTCAGTTCTACAAGTCAGTTATTGACGGTTTTGCTAACGGCGATTTCTGGAATTTCTCTTTTAATTGGCGGCATCGGAATTATGAATATTATGTATGTTTCGGTTACCGAAAGAACGAAAGAAATTGGATTGCGAATGTCTATTGGAGCAAACGGAAGGGATATTTTATTGCAGTTTTTGGTTGAAGCAATATTAATTAGTATTACTGGCGGATTAATTGGAATTGTTCTGGGAATAGTGGCTTCAGAATTGATTCAGTTCTTTTTGCACTGGCCCACTTTAATTTCTGAATCTTCGGTTATTCTTTCGTTTTTAGTTTGTGCAATCACGGGAATTTTCTTTGGATATTATCCTGCATTAAAAGCATCAAAATTAGATCCTATTGAAGCTCTACATTTTGAATAATATTTGAAGTTTGGATTATTATTTTTAAATTTATTTGATGTAAAGTGAATCTGCTTTTGATAACGAAATTATAAATCTATAAAAAACAATAATTTTGAGTACTACTGAATTTCTAACTCGTCTTGTAATTGCTTTATTCGCTGGATTATTAATAGGTTTTGAGCGACAATGGCATCATAAGGAAACTGGCCTTAAAACAAATATGCTGGTTGCAACCGGTGCAGCAGCTTTTGTATTGTTGTCTATAAAAGTTGCCGGAACTGCACCAAATATTGATGTTACTCGTATTACGGCTCAGGTTGTTATGGGGGTTGGTTTTCTAGGTGCGGGAGTTATTTTTAGGGAAGGTGCCAATGTCCACGGATTAAATTCGGCGGCTACTATATGGTGCAGCGCTGCTATTGGTTGTATTGCTGCTTCAGGTTATTTTGCCGAGGCCTTGATTTGTACGTTTTTGGTCGTGATCGTAAATACAGTTCTTGAACCGGTAGAGAATTGGTTGAGAAACAGGAAATAGCAGCTCTATTATTACCAATCCATTGTACCTAACGACACAAGTTGTAGAATTTTAATTAAACATAAAAAAGCCGATTTTCTTATTGAAAATCGGCTTTTAAATTTTGCTTTTGAGAAAGATTTATCTCATAGCATATCTTAGTTTAAGTCCGTACGAAACTAATCTTACATCATTTGTATAAGGCGTGTTCAACGCACTGTTGTAGTGAAGCTGTACAGGTAGTTCCGGATTATAGTGAACCAGATTTTTGTTGTTATTTTTATCCACTATGTCATTTAATCCATAATCAAGATAAAGTCCAATATAAATAGAACTTCTGTCTCCAACTTTTTGTTTTAGACCGGTTTCAAATGTTGCAGAATAAGAGGTCTTTGTATCCAGATTTTGTTTGCCTGCTTTGATGTCGTCTGTGCTTGCAAATCCTGCAAATGCCGGACCAAATAACTCTACATTGTATTGCGGATAATAACCACTAGTGGTAAGATTCTCCATTTTTGTTTCATAGCTTCCGCTTACTGCGAATCCTATTTTAACTCCCGCAGCAAGATATAATTTTGTAGGCCCCGGATTTTCATATTGAATTGTTATAGGAACATTTACATAGCCTAATTTTTGTTTTTCTCTCAGATCAGTTGCTTTGTATCTGAATTGAAAAGATTCATTTTCGGCATCAATTGTTGTATAGTAACCTGAAAGATAAGAGAATTTTAGATCCGAATTATACGTCTGATATTCTGCACCAATACCTACACTTATGCCTTCATTTAAATAATACGAATAGCGAAGTCCGGCACTGATTCCGTTTCCGGGCACTACCTCTCCAACGGTATTATAATTAAGAAATGAAAACGGACCTGCTACAGAAATTGATATTTCCTGCTTTTTATCCTGAGCATATCCCTTCAGGCAACTTCCTAAAAGTGTTATAATCAGTACTGTTGATGCTATATAGTTAATTATATATTTTTTCATCTTTAATTGTTTTTTATGCCAGTACTATTATAGAAATAGTACTGGCAGATTTTATTTTTTTACAAGTACTTTTAGTGTTTTCTTGATATTTGGAGTTTCAACAACCACAATATACATACTACTTTCTGCCTGAGGTAATTCTATCTCAGTTTGAATTGTAGACGATTTCACTGTTTTAATCAATTCACCGCTAACAGAATAAAGACTTATTTGCATATTAGCCAATTCTTCTGAAGGGATATCTGCTTCAACTGTAATTGTTTTTCCTGTTTGAATTGGATTTGGATAAAGTTTAACTTCTGCTGTTTTCGACAGTATAATTTTACTGTTGCAAGTTTGCAGTACTTTTCCATCTTTGGTAGTCATTTTTACACTATAGTCAGCCGTAGGATCAAGTGTAGTTCCTAATGCATTTCCTGCCGTATAATATTGACCTGTTCCAATTGATTGCCCATTCTTGAACCATTCGTAAGAAACAAATTCATAACCTCCATTGGTGTGAGGATTGTTGTTAACAAGAAGAACGTTGTTGAATTTTTGACGTACAATATCAAAGAACGCAAATGGTTTTTCTACAGTTATCGTATAGGTTTCTGTTACGCTTCCATCTTCAGATGTTATACTCACGTTTTGTGTATAAATTCCCGGTTTTGGCGTATTGATACTAAAGTTAGCTGATGGAAGAATCGTTGCATTTGTTTCATTCAAAATAGAAATAACAGGATTGTTTTCATCGCATACCATTACATATTTTAGACTTTTTGAAGGAGTTTGAAATACATGAGAACCAATAGTGATACTTGTCACTGTTACATTATTATTCTTAACAATAAGAACTTGTGAAACATCTGTGGCTGGCAAATAATTATTGTTTCCAATCTGATGCGCAATAATTACGATTTGACCCGGTCTTAATAAGTTTACTACGCCTGTAGCCGAAAGCACTGTTGCAGCTGGTAGGGAAGTAGGTGATACATATGAATATGTTACTGCCAATCCTGAACTTGAGATTGCATTTAAAGTAAAGGTATTGTTTACACCAAGGGTTTTCACCGGAATTGCTCCAAAAGTAATCTGTTGTGCAGCTTTGTTAATGGTAAGCTGTGCAGTAAGAGTAATAGGAGAACAATTTGGCGTGCTTGCAGACGGTGTTATTGTTGCAGTGATATTGTAAACACCTGCATTGATTGCACCATTTGCTGTTCCTGTTGTTGGAGTTGTAGCATAAGTTACTGTGGCTCCGGCAGGAAGATTGGCAACCTGTAAGGTATTAAGACTTCCGTTATAAGTAAATGCAGCATTGCTAAAAGTTACCTGATTTAAAGGAGAAGCTATAACGTTAACAGTTTGATTCTGAGTAGAAATATTTCCATGCCCGTCATCATAACTCCATGTAATTACATACGTACCAACAGCGTTATAAGTCAACGGATTAGTAGTTGTTGCAGTAATTATTCCTGCACAGTTATCAGTCGCTGTAGGAATAGGAATCTGAGTTGATACTACTGAACAGCTGCTCGTAATACTTGGTAGGTTTGCTACATTAGGTACTGGTGCTGTTACATCAGGAATTGTGATTATGCTAATTGATTTTGCAAATATACATCCGTTTGAATCCGTAATAGTTATAGTATAGTTTCCTGCGCTAAGTCCTGTTGCAGTTGCAACAGTACCTCCAGAAGGTGACCATGCATAAGTATAGGTTCCTGTTCCGCCAGTTGCTGTTACTGTTGCTGATCCGTCTGTTGCTCCAATACAAGTAACGTTAGTTTGTGTCGTTGTTGCAACTAAAATTGCTGGTTCAGTAATAGTAACACTTAGTGTTGTGCTGCAGTTATTTGTATCAGTAATAGTTACCGCATAAATTCCTGCACTAAGTCCGGTTGCTGTAGCGGCTGAACCTCCTGATGGAGACCAAGCATAGCTGTAAGTACCAGTTCCGCCATTTGCTGTTACAGTTGCAGATCCATTATTAGATCCGTTGCATGTAATATCTGTGTGAGCTGTAATAGAAGCTGTTAGAAGAGATGGTTCAGTAATAGAAACACTTTGTGTTGTGCTACAGTTATTTGCATCGGTAACAGTTACTGTATAAGTTCCTGCGCTAAGTCCTGTTGCCGTTGCAGCAGTTCCGCCAGAAGGCGCCCATAAGTACGTATAAGTACCAGTTCCTCCATTTGCAGTTACGGTTGCAGCTCCTGTAGTTCCTCCGTTACAGCTCACATTTGTTGGAGCTATTGTAGCAGTAAGAGCAGCAGGTTCTATTATAGTAACGGTTTGAGTTGAAGTACAGCTATTAGCATCTGTTACAGTTACGGTATAAGTTCCTCCGCTAAGTCCTGTTGCAGTTG
>NZ_FZNL01000007.1:66404-230209 GCF_900187965.1 Flavobacterium sp. ov086
GTAACGGTTTGAGTTGAAGTACAGCTATTAGCATCTGTTACAGTTACGGTATAAGTTCCTCCGCTAAGCCCTGTTGCAGTTGCAGCAGTTCCTCCAGACGGAGACCATACATAAGAGTATGCACCATTTCCTCCGGTTGCAGTTACAGTTGCAGATCCTGTAGTTCCTCCATTACAAAGAATATCTGTTTGAGAAGTTATAGAAGAAGTTAAAAGAGCTGGCTCAATTATAGTCACATTGTCGGTTGTAGTACAACTATTGGCATCAGTAACAGTAACAGTATAATTTCCGGGACTAAGTCCTGTTGCAGTTGCAGCCGAACCACCAGTAGGTAACCAGGCATAGGTATAAGAACCTGCTCCGCCAGTTGGTGTTACAGTTGCAGATCCATCGTTAGACCCGTTGCACGAAATATCACTGTGAGCTGTTATAGAAGCTAGTAATACAGATGGCTCGGTAATAGTAGTACTTTGTGTTATAGTACAGCTATTGGCATCTGTTACAGTTACTGTATAAGTTCCTGCAGTAAGTCCTGATGCAGTTGCAGCAGTTCCTCCAGTTGGAGACCATGAATAAGTATATGCACCAGTTCCTCCGGTTGCAGTTACAGTAGCAGATCCGTTTGTTCCTCCGTTACAACTTACTTGTGTTGGTGTAATTGTTGCAGTAAGAGCATTAGGTTCTGTAATTGTAAATGCTTGTGTAGCCTGACATAAGTTAGCATCTGTTACAGTTACCGTATAAGTTCCTGCTGTAAGTCCTGTTGCTGTTGCACCTGTTTGTCCGCCAGGTGACCATGCATAAGAGTATGCCCCAGTTCCGCCTGTTACAACTACAGAAGCTTCTCCTGTAGTTGCACCATTGCATAATAAATCAATTTGTGATGGAGTAGTTGCTAAAGGTGTCGGTTCTATAATTGTAAAGTTTTTTACAATAGAACAGCCACTAGGAGAAGTTATTGTTACACTATAATTACCAGCAGTAAGATTACTCGCTGTATCACTATTTCCACCAGACGGTGCCCATACATAAGTAAAAGGTCCCGGAGCTCCTGATGCAACTACACTGGCTGAACCTGTGTTTGTACCATTACATAAAACATCAGTTTGACTTGTAGCAGCAACTAAGGTATTTGTGGTTGTGATAGTGAAGTTTTCGGTAAGAGCACATCCATTTGCGTCTGTGATTAAACAAGAGTGATTTCCTGCTGCTAATCCTGTTGCTGTTGCTGTCGTTTGACCAGATGGTGACCAAAAATAAGTATAAGAGCCTGCACCACCGCTTGCGGTTACAGTTGCTTGTCCTCCAGTTGTACAGGTAGCACTTATTTGGCTTGTTATGGCGCTTAAAGCTGATGGTTGATTGATAGTGACAGGAGCAGTTGTAGTAGTACATCCGTTACCATCAGTAATTAAACAAGTATAAGATCCTACAGTAAGTCCTGTTGCAGTTGCAGCAGTTCCGCCAGAAGGTGACCATGCGTAAGTATAGGTACCAGATCCACCAGATGCAGATGCTGTTGCACTTCCAGTTGCTCCGGCATTACATAATACATCAGTTCCGGAAGCTGTAGCCGTTAAAACAGCTGGTTCGCCTATAGTAACAGGTATTGTATGTGAGCATGTATTTGCATCTTGAATAGTCACAGTATAAGTCCCTGCACTAAGTCCTGATGCTGTTGCAGCAGTTCCGCCAGTGGGAGACCATGAATAAGTATATCCTCCAACTCCGCCAGAAGCAGTTACAGTTGCAGATCCGTTAGTACCTCCATTACATGAAACATCAGTATGCACCTCAGTAGCAGATATTTCAGTAGGAGTACCTACATTTATAGTTTTTGTTAATGTACATCCATTTGAATCTGTAATTGTACAAGTATAATCTCCAGTTGAAAGTCCTGAGGCCGTAACTCCCGTTCCTCCCGAAGGTGCCCATGAATACGTATAATTTGGAGTTCCTCCCGATACTGTTACAGTTGCAGTACCATTTGATCCACTAAAACAGCTAACAGGTGTTGAACTTGTAGAGGCAGAAAGTGCTGCTCCCGGTCCGGAGATATTAAATCCCTGAGACGTCATACAGCTATTAGCATCGAAAATAGTTACGGTATAACTTCCTGCAGGTAAACCCGAAGCTGTTGCTCCTGTACCTCCAGATGGAGACCATGAGTAAGAATAGCTACCAGTTCCTCCAGTTACACTTACTGTTGCAGATCCTGTAGTATCTCCAAAACAATTTACATTTGTTTGTGCAATTGGAGATGCAACTAATGAATTTAATGGTTCTGTAATTATGAATGTTTTTGTATCTGAACAGCTGTTAGCATCTGTAACTGTTACAGTATAAACTCCTGCAATTAATCCTGTAATGTTATCTGTTGTAGCACCGCCTGGTGACCATAAGTAGGTATAGCCTGGTGTTCCACCAGTTACTGTTACGCTGGCTTCACCTGATGCGTCTCCATGACATAATATATCGGTTTGTGTACCAGCTATATTAATAGCGAGTGGATTTGAAAGAATAAAAGTTTGCGTTGCTGTACAGTTATTGCTATCTGTAACGGTAACTGTATAGGTACCTGCAGACAAGCCTGAAGCTGTTGCTGAGTTACCTCCGGCTGGAGACCATGAATAGGTATAGCCACCAGATCCTCCTGAAGCTAATACAGTTGCAAATCCATTCCCTCCGCTATTACAGCTTGGATCGCTAAATGCTCCTTTAGTAGCTACTAATACAGATGGCTCCGTAATAGTAAAGTTTTGTATTGTTGGACAAAGATTAGCGTCATTTATAGTCACATTATAATTTCCTTGCGCCAAATTAGATATAGTTGCACCAGTTGCACCATTAGACCAAAGATAAGTGTATGATCCTGTTCCTCCGGAAGGAGTAACTGTTGCAGAACCAGTAGTATCGCCATTACAACTTACATCTACTTGTGTTGGATTAGCAATGATCTTGTGTATTGTAAGAGTTGCACCATTTGAATTTGCTGCCGGAGCACAAGTTCCTGTAGCAACAGCTCTATACGAATAACCACTCATTGATGCAGTAGCTCCCGTTATAGTAAGTGTTGTAGTACTAGCACCGGAGTATAAAGAGCTATTACTTATGTTTGAATAACCAGCACCGGAATTTTCTTGCCACTGATATGATGTAGCATTTGATGCAATAACAGAGAAAGTCGTATTTGTTCCTTCACATATAGCACTTGCAGATGGATGTGAAGTTATTGAAGTTAGACCTAAAACAGTTATTGGTATTGTAATAGGAATTCCAGGACAAGTATTCAAAGTTGGAGTTACAGTATAGGTAACGATACCATTACCTGAAAGAACCTGATTTAAACTTGATCCTGTGCTATTAGAAAAACCGGTAACAGTACCACTGGTAAGAGCAGCTGTCCATGAAAAAGTAGCTCCAGTTGGTGTTGAGCTTAAAGCTACATTAGCAGACGTACCACTACAAATTGTATTTGAAGCCGGAGTTGCTATTGCAACTGGTAATGGATTTACTGTTACAGTTACTATAATAGGAAGACCCGGACAACCATTTATAGTTGGCGTTACCGTATAATTGGCTGTACCAACACCTGTTAGACTTTGAGCAATCGTAGTCCCGGAACCCGCGGACGCTCCACTAACGCTACCACTCATGGTAACAGTCCAGGCAAAAGTGGCACCAGTAGGAGTAGAGGTCAACGCAATGTTTGTTGAAGATCCACTGCAAATAATTGGAGCTGCTGGAGTTGCTGTTGCCGTTGGCAGCGGATTAACAGTAACAGTTACTATAATTGGTGTACCAGGACAATTGTTTAAAGTTGGAGTTACCGTATAGTTAATTGTACCGTTACCCGTTAAAGTTTGTGCAATAGCAGTTCCTGAACCGGCAGATGCTCCATTAACAGTACCACTTGTAGTGGCTATCGTCCATGCAAAAGTTGCTCCTGTAGGGGCCGAAGTTAGTGCAATATTAGTAGCGTTTCCACTACAGATTGTTTGTGATGACGGAGTTGCTGTAGCAACCGGTAATGAATTAACATTCAATTGAGCTAGACCATTCGAGGCTATAGTATTTGAACATGAACTTGTAAGGACAGCTCTATATAGGTAACCTTGCATTCCTGATGTAACAGATCCAATGCTAAGATTTGCTGTAGTTACTCCAGAATAACTAGGACTTGTTCCTCCATTAGTGATATTAACAAAACCTAAACCGGCGTCGACCTGCCATTGGTAAGTTGAGGTATTTGTTGCAACAACATTAAATGTTGCAGTTGATCCCACACAGGCTATATATGTTGCAGGCTGAGTGGTTATAGATGGCGATGAGGCTGCAAGAGTAGGTTCACTTATACTAACAGGATAAGTTTTAGTACATCCAATATTATCCGTAACAGTCACTGTATAATTTCCTGCAGTAAGCCCGCTGGCAGTTGCCGAGGTAATTCCCGAAGGGGACCATGAATAATCATATGGAATAAAACCTCCTGAAACTGAAACTGTTGCAGATCCGTTATTACCACCATTACAAGTTACATTGGTTAAAGCAGTTGTACTGACAACTATATTAGGAACTGTTAATGTAGCAGAATTAGAATTTGCAGTTCCTACACCACTAGCGGTACAACGATACAAATAGCCACTCATTGAGGCAGTTACATTTGTTATAGTTAAGGTTGCTGTAGTTACGCCAGAATAAGGCGCGCCATTTGATAAATTTGTAAATCCACTGCCAGTATTTACTTGCCATTGGTAACCAGTAGCATTAGTTGCCGTAATTGGGAAAGTAGTGGTACCACCTTCACAAAGCGTTCTGTTAGGCGGATTAACAGTAATTGCCGGAGGTATTCCTAAAAAAGGAGTACCGGATGGCATAGTTTGAGTTGTTAGAGAAAGCGTCCAGTTTGCCTGATTCATTACAGCAGTTCTAATTGCGGCAGCGTTTGCAAAAGGTACTCCCGTACCATTAAATTTTGCAGATTGTGGTACATTGCCACTTATTGTACCCGTGTAAAATGCACTTGTACCATTGGTAAGACCCACTGGTAAAACAGAAGTACTTGGCCCAATTGTACAGCTTGCACTAGGAACATCCCAGGTTGCAGCTGAGGTAGATGCATCGCATTTTGAATAACTGAGACCACCTTTTATGCTTGCGCCACCACCAGTAATTGAACCGCCACCACCTTGAAAAGCAATGATCTGATCCCCAACGGTAGATAAGGATAATCCGTTTAAAGGAGTTCCTTCCGTAACTGCCACTATACCATTCGCTGTTAAGGCAGTAGTACTTGGATTATAAGTAGAGGCATTGAGCCCGCTAATTAAGATTTCTGTACCCATAGGTATAGCGGTAGCAGAAGTCCATGTAACGGTTGATTCTGTAGTACCGGCGTTTACCCAGCCACTGCCTGTATATCCTCGGTCAGTAAAACTAATTATTGTACCGGCAGAAATATTAGTAAGCAGTACAAATGAATAACTGTCACTAAGCGAAGCCGAGGGAGTAGTTGACGCATCATATCCCGTAAAGATAATATCTCCAACTGCCAAAGTAGTTTGAGAGCTGGCCAGGTAACTTTGCAAAAATATCCCTAAGAATAAGGCGATATTTAGAAAGTTTTTAATTTGAGAGTAAAAATGTTTCATAATAGATTGATTAATTATAAAGAGGCAAATTGCTCGCCATTTTTTATACCAAAAATGAGCAATTTGTGCCCACTCATAAATGCTTCATCCGTATAAACAATATTTATACGAAGTTGTGTCTCATTACAACACTGAATAATAAGTCCTTTTTCTTCGTTTATATTCAAAATAGTTCCAGGGTTTTGAGGTTTTTCAGATTTAAAGCTTGTTAGAGAAGCTTCCAGAATACGTATATTCCATCCGTTCCATTGTGTATAAGCGCCTTTATTCCAGGGATTGCAGGCTCTTATTAATGCTTCTATAGATTTTGCATCTTGGTTTTGCCAATTGATACATACATCTGAGGCATTGGGTCTTTTATAATAATGTGATAGTGTTTCTTCTTGTAGAACTCCTTCTATATTTGTTTCAAGCAAAGTCAATACTTCAGGAATAATGTGAGAACCTAAATAAGATAAATTGGTACATAATAGTCCATGTGTCATTGTAACGTCTATTGGTAATTTCTTTTTTAATAGAATTGCACCGCGATCAATTTCTTCTTCAATAACATGAACACTTATTCCGGTTTCATTTTTTTGCTGTCTAATAGTTTCGAATACAGGATCAGATCCTCTCATTTCTGGTAAAAGCCCATAATGAAAATTGTAAAACAGGCTTGGATGCTGTTTTATACTTTCGGCAGGTATTTTCCATGGAAATGTCATCGTAAAAGCATATTTTATAGTAGTGTCTTTGGTTAATTCTTCTAACTGGATATTTAGTTTTTCTTTTTCAAGAAGTACTAAATTAACTCCTGTTTGAGAGGTAAATGCAAAGCAAAATTCTTTAATATCTTCATTATGTATTGGTATTGCAATGCTATGCAATCTGCCAATAGCAAAAACCGTTTGTATAGCCGCAAAAGCCATACGGTGATTGCATAAAACAACTATGTCGCATTTTGCACTCATGAATCTAAACAGGCATAAGCATTAAGCCAGGAGTTGGTTAAAGTATCTTTTATAGCATTTATGTTTTGCTGTAAACTTTCTCTTTCCTGGTCAAGATTTACTACTTCTGTTATAGTATCAAGATGGCAATTGCCAGTTTCTTCATTTTTGGTAACAGTGGCATAATAAACAGGTGCTTCTGAGAAACCGGTATTTGGATTTATAAATACAGATCCTCGTGGCGAATTGATTATAAGCCCATCTATTGAATTTTTGTTCATTATCGAAATAAACAAAGCAGCTTCCCATCCTAATAATGAAAAAACATTTGCTTTATTTACTTTAATGCTTTCCATAGCATTTACAAATTCAATATTTTCTTTTGATTCTATTTTTGATGACCACGGAACTGAACAACTCCAGTCATATCCCGGATAAGGTATTTTACTGAGCCATAATTCTTCGGCAGTAAAACCGCTTCCGTATGTTTTTGAAGCCAAAATGCTATCGAATTTTTTAGCTTCTCTAAAAAAATCTTCCGTCATGTCTCCACAAAATGAAGCAAGTACAGCAACATCTTTATTGTTTTCGAGATATTCGGCTAATGGTTCTAAGCTAAAGTCAGCTTTTTTTAATGGTGTAATGTGGTTATAGCTAATTGCACCTCCTTTTTCTTCGGCGGCAATAGCATAGGCATAAGGAGAGCGATAACCGGCATCGTAAAACGAACAGGTAAAAGCAAAATTATTTTGACCATCCTCAAATGCTTTACGTACAATAGCACGTGAGCATAAACTTCCTTGTAGAGAAAGAAAGTATGCATTTGATAGTTTCCCTTCAAAAGAATGAAAATGATAGCCACTATCCAGCACGATCAATATCTTGCCAGAGCTTTCAAAAAGAGGGTGAATAAACTCAGCCGAAATAGGATTCATATATCCTACTATTACATCAGTATCATTTAGTAATAGTGCTTCACAAGTAGTATAAATCTCTTCGCTTTTTGCGGCAAGGCCTATATTTGCAGATACTATTTGATGTGCTCCGTCAAGGCCCAATTTTTTAAAGCAGGTTTTTAATCCATCCATAATATCAAATGATATTGAAGGATAAAGAACAGAGCGGGGCAAAAGTAAAGCTATATTCATATTTTTTTTGTTAGGTTAAGGGTGCTCAGCGCGAAGATCCGTGCCAAGCCCCTTTATATTGGCAAATAAGTTTAATTTCTCGAAGGAAATATCCCGTACAAACATATAATGTAGTTCATACCTAAGTAAGGCTGTTGAACCGGTATAGGTGAGTTATTTCCTGTCACGCCTATTGCTATTGTTGGTGTAACAGTACGTAGAGCAGTATCAGATGGCGAACTAGAATAAAGTCCTGTTAAGGACGCCAGATTATTGCCTGTTGGAGTGCCTACATCTCCTCCGTCTGATAGAGCTCCCATTGCGTACGAACCAGTGCCCAAGTGATTGTGACTTGGTAAGTTTGTAATAAGTGCAGTTACTGTATTTGATCCTTGTACTTGTCCTAATGCATATGAAGGTACACTAGGAGATTGTCCTGTACCCATAGGTGCGCGTCCGCGAAAATCCGGTAACGCAAATGTTTGAACACCATTACCGCCATAGGTTGTCCCCAAAAGGCTAAACAATGCATTATTAGTACTTATTGCTAATATTTGCCCTGCACAATAAGCCCAATTTTTAGGGGCAAAATCGGCAGCAAATAAGCGAATTTCTGATACTACTCCTTCCATGGTTATATATTTTTTAAATTAATTTCTACTTGGAAAAACACCTTCCATACAAATAATATAATTTGTTGAAAGGTAGGGTTGCATAATGCTAAAAGGGGCTCCCTGACCAGTTAGTGCAAGGGTTACAGTTGAGGTTTCAGCTTTTAAGGAAGTATCTCCTGCTGCGGTCGAGTATGCTCCTGTTAAACCTGCCAGTATGGTACCAGTTGGTGTTCCTGTAGTTCCTGCTCCTGAAAATACCGGAGGGGCAATAGCAGCTGTTCCCAGATGGTTATGACCCGGCATTTGTGCTGTTGACATTGTTACTGATTCTGAACCGCCAATCTGGCCCAGAAGCATTGAAAAACCTCCTCCTTGTGCTGTTCCTACTGGAATTCTGCCTCGAAGATCAGGAAGATTAAATGTTTGTACTCCATCTCCGCCGTATGTTGTACCAATTAGAGCGTAAAGCGCATCATATTCTGCTATACTAATTTGAGAGCCGTCACAAAAATGCCAGCCACGTGGTGCGAAATTACCCGCAAATAAGCGAACTTCTGCCATAGTTCCTTCCATAATAATGTTTTTTAAGAGTTAAAAATGTAAACAGAAAAAGTTATGAACGAGAGGGAAAATTGCCATACATACAAATGATGTAGTTCATACCTATTGAAGGTTGATTTAGTCCTAATGGTTGACCGTTACCAGCTAAACTAACAGTTACTGGGTAAGGAATTGGTTTTAGATTGGTGTCAACACCTCCTGTACTAAACATACTTGCTTTAGCAGCCAAAACATTTCCGGTTGGAGTATTTGCATCTCCCTCATCTGAATATGCAGGAACTGCAATATTTGCAGTAGAAATGTGAGTATGCGGAGGAATCTCTGCAACTGTTAATGAAATGCTACTCGCACCAGCCATATCTCCCAGGCTGTAGTCAGATAAACCAGGACCTTGTCCATTACCTAAAGCTACACGCCCTCTAAGATCAGGCAGACCAAAGCTTGTGGTACCATTTCCGCCATAGTAAGTCCCTAAAATCGAGAACAGGGCGGTGTTACTTTGAATTGCAATTAGGTTTCCATTGCAGTAAGACCAATTGCGTGGTGCAAATGACCCTGCAAAGAGGCGGATTTCTCCTATTGTTCCTTCCATAATTTGTTGGTTTTAGTAGTTAATATTTATAGTTACTTTTATATTAAACCTGCTTTTAGGTCATAACAGTTTTTTAATACAATGCTAAATTACTCTATATAAGGATCTCATAAGCAGGTGTTTATACCTGTTTTTTGAAGCGCTTTATACCATTCAATAGCATAATAAAAGGCAATCATTTTTACAACATCCTGGCACTATCATTTATTCCTTTCAATTTTTAAAATTAAATATCCAATGCATAAAATTTGGATAATATGACACAGAGCCGTTTTTTCGTGTCATAAAATCGATTTTTAATGCCACGTTAATTTTAATTGATTATTGTTGAATAAGCTTGATTGTTTTTCAATCAAAATGCAGAGATTTTATTGAAAGATTTGATATAGGGATATCTTTGTAGGCTTGTATTGAAGTGTTTTCTTTTGATTTGAGATAATAAATTTATAAAAAAATATGACATAACTAGTTGTAATACAGTAGTTTTTTAAGTTTATTCTTATTTTAGTTATAAAATGACGTTAGGAGTATGGCAAGTGGAAACTGATTGCATCTATAATAAAAATATTATAATTGTATGAAATCTCTAGAGGAAGCTTATTTCTTTTAAATTGATTGCATATAATAGCGAAACAAAATAGCTATGTCTATTGTAAAAGTAGTTGAGAATTAGATTTGTACGGAAAAATGGTAATGGACCTTTCGTGTACATAAACAAAAGAAATTGGATGCTTTTGTATACAAATTATAGACAAAATAGATGTTTTATCGACAAAATACATTTTGTCTATTTATTACGTAGACAAGATTATGATTGCTTTATTGAATTTCTTGTGTTTGATCTTTGTCAAAGTTTTAAACTTTGACAAAGATTTCGCAATGACAAAGCAAGCCCTAGATTTTTTGAGCAGCTCCGAAGGAACAAAATATATTGTAGAGATGGGTTTTAATCCATTATGGGAGGAATTTTTTAAGAAACAGTTCTCAGGTACGAGATAATATCCTGTTCTTTTTTAAGAGTCAATTTCTTTTTCAGGCGATATTTGTGAGTTCGTACGCTTTCCTGATTGATTCCAAGGAGATTTGTGATGTCATTGTTGCTCATATTCATTTTGATGTAGCAACAATATTTTAAATCTTTGGAGCTTAGAGAAGGATGTTTTTTGGCTAGAGCTAAAAGAAAATTGGGATTCGACTGTTCAAAATAAATCTTAAAATCATCCCAGAGTTTATTATCGTTGGCGACCGTTTTTATAGAATTTACGATAGACATTAATTCTATTCTTGTACTGTCGTCTACGTTAGGATAGAGATACGAAATGCGTTCTTTAACCTTTAAAAGTACTTCAATCTTTTGATCAAGTTCCATTACATAATGGCTTAGCTGATTGGTGTTATTTTTCTGAAATGCTGCTTCTACAAAAGAGATTGGTATGTTAGTTCTCGATTTCCCTTTTTTGAGACGAAATATAGATTTGATTCTATAAATTAAGTATTCGGTGTTATGCAAATGATTGTAAGAATACGTAAAAACAATACAGTTTTTTGACCAGAAGAGCGATTCACATTCATCACTTTTTGTTAAGCATAAAATTGGAATACCGTCTTTGCAGGAATTAAAATTAGGATCGTTTATAATGGATTGGTTGTTTCTGAAACACAAAAAAATTAAATCGGGATTTAATGATTCTGCGGTAGGGTTTAAATCGGCGGCTCTTGAAACGGAAACGGTTGAAATTGTAAAATCGGATATTGCAGACACAATATTTAATACTTTGGCTAGAACCATAGTATCATCACATCCAATCAATATTGTTTTCTTGTCAAGCATTTTGTTTTGGGGAGTAATATTTTGCCTGCGTTATCTTGTTTTTTAATTCGTTTTTAAAATTAAATATCTTTTTATTGCAGAAAGAAAAATATGCCATAAAAAGGTTTTTTTCTGTCATGAAATAAATTTATTATGTGCGATTATTTTTTCTGAAAAAGAGTTTAAGCTTTTCTTTCAAAGAGAAAGATTTTCATCAAAAAAATGGAATAAAAGGTTTCTACGGGGCTTGTAAAAAGAAGTTGATTTTTTTATTTGGAAATGTAAAATTATAAAATAAATACGACACGATGATAAGTAATTAGGACTTCTTTTTTTGTGTATATTCTTATTTAATGATTTTTTTACATAAAAAAAGGATTCTTCAATATCGAAGAATCCTTTTATATAAGTTGAAATGATTTTGACTTATTTAACTACTTTTTTAAATCTCATCATTGGCACGTCTTTCACCAACAAATTTAGTTTTCCGTCTTTATCAATAGAGTACGAATCGATTGTTCTGATCATTTGTGTAAATGTTTGCTCACCACCGCCTTCGCAATACATCATTGTTGTTGGACCTTGTTCTCCAAAAGTAAGAGAATTTCCTTTTAAAGTATAAGGTGCACTATATCCGTTACAGCCTGCATTTCCCGAAACTTCATTTTTACTTTCATCAAATTTGATAAATGGCTTTTTATCAGGGAATAAACCATTAAAAGCAATACGCGGGCCAGAAATATATTCTAATTCCCAGGTTGTATTGTAAAGAGCAGAAGCAGCTGTAGCAGTCTTCTTTGTACAACAAGAATTAAATGATAGTGCTAAAACAGCAACAAATAGTAAGATGTAGTTTTTCATAAAAAATGATTTTAGAACATAAATTTAGTAATTATTAATAGAATTCACTCCAAAAACGATGCCTAATTTTAATTTTTGATATTCATTTTCGTTTTAATTTCAGAATATATAGTCCGTAGGGCAATGTCATTAAGTTAAGGGGAAATCTATAAAATTACTTAAAAGTTTAATTAAGAAAGTAATTAGAAAAATCCGTTTTTATCAGCGTTTTTACAAAGTAAATCTGTTTTATCCGCGTCAAAATTAGACGCTGATTTTACTGATTCGCTAAAGCGAAAACGCTGATAAAAACGGATTTGATTTGTAATAATTTTATTTGGCGAAGAAATCTCGCGCAAAGGCGCTAAGTCGCAAAGTTTTGTCATTTCGACGGAGGAGAAATCACACTAGAAACTCTGCAATCAAAATCACCAATCTTTGCCGAATCCCGCGTGTGATTTCTCCTTCGTCGAAATGACAATATTGTGTTTAAGCTTCGATTTTACGAGATTAAATTTTATTTTTTAAAAGCTTAACTTAATGACATTTGCTTTTCAAGTCTTGCTTCTTACGTCTTTCTTCTATAATCTTTCTTCTACGAGTCTAATTCTTAAACCGGCAAACTCTTATCAAACGCAGCGCCAAACGAAAAAAACGAATCTGTGCTTCCAACACCTTCAATTTGGTGAATTTGTTCGTATAGAATCTTACGTAGTTCTTCGTTGTTTACCGATACAATTTTTATAAATAAAGCATATTTTCCCGAAACCCAATGACATTCTATTACTTCTGGAATTTCTTTTAATTTTTCGGCAATCGAATACGAATAACGAGCTTCTTTGGTAACGATTCCGGTATAGGTAATGGTTTCAAAACCAAGTTCTTTAGGATTTAGCTTTACAGAAAAACCTGTAATAACTCCCGCTTCTTGCAATTTTTTTACTCGTAAATGCACCAATGAATTGGAGATGTTTAATTCCTTTGCGAGGTCAGAAAATGGTATTCTTCCGTTCTCACTCAGCTTTTGTATGATTTCTCGATCTAAATAGTCAGTATTTTCATTCTTCTTAATGCTCGCCATAGCCCGTATTTGTTTATTGATTCTACAATTTTGACAATTCTTTTGTTAAAACTCCTTTTCAAAGTGTCAAAAATACAAAATTTATCATAAAATATGTCGTGTTGTAAATAATCGTATCAATTGAGTGTTATATTAACAGTAAAATATATAGATTTGTGTCATAATAACATTATTTTAACATAACTGAAATGGATAAAGATCAATTACTTACGAAACTATGGGAGCAATATGCTGATATTACTCCATCTGCAAGAAAAATACATGAATTATTAGAAGACAGAGGTGAAGAAATCCAGAATGACCATATCGCAATTCGTACTTTCAATGATAAACGTGTTAATATTGAGGTATTAGAAAAACCTTTTTTAAATGTTGGTTATGAGGCAAAAGGCGAATATAATTTTGAAACCAAAAAATTATATGCAAAACATTATGAGCATGCAACGGATAAAAGCGCTCCAAGAATTTTTATTTCTGAATTAGAATTAGAAAAATGTTCAACTGAATTGCAGGAAACAGTACAGAATATATTGAACAGCTGTGATCAAAATGTATTCAATGATCCTGAATTGGTTTTAAGCGGTTCTGTTTGGAAAGGAAACTCTCAAAAGATCTACAAAACTTTATTAGAGGAATCTGAATATGCTGCATGGATGTACGTTTACGGTTTTAGAGCCAATCACTTTACTATAAATACTAATGCTTTAAAAGAGTTTAAAACATTAGAAGAATTAAACAACTTCCTAGAAGAAAGCGGATGGAAACTAAACGCATCTGGAGGAAAAATCAAAGGAACTCCAGAACAATTACTGGAACAATCAAGCACATTGGCTGATTTGTATGTGGTAGATTTTGAAGAAGGAGCGATTGAAATTCCGTCTTGTTATTATGAATTTGCACTTCGTTACCCAATGGCAAACGGAGAATTATACCAAGGATTTGTGGCTTCATCTGCTGATAAAATATTTGAAAGTACAGATGTAAAGCTGCAGGAAACCAAATAATAAAATACCAAAACAAGTTTTTTACAGAAGTTACTATTCCTGCAAGGTTTTTTAAACCTTGTAGGTATAACTATATTCAAAAATTAATATTTAAAACCTGTAAGGTTAAAAAAACCTTGCAGGATAATGAACCAAGGAAGTTAAAAATAATCTTGTTTTTTGATAAAAGCAGCATAACAAATTAATAAAAAGTCAGGATGACAGAAACAGAATTAGGATTCGGAATTAAAGAGGCTTTAGACCAATTAGGAATAAAGGAAATTAACGAAGGAACTTCAACGGGAGTAAACAATTTTTCTAACGGAGATATCTTAGAAAGTTATTCTCCGGTTGATGGAGAATTAATTGGAAAAATTAAAACTTCGACTGCCGCTGATTATGAGAAAGTAATGGAATCGGCTACGGCTGCTTTCAAACAATTCAGAGTAATGCCAGCGCCACAACGTGGAGAAATCGTTCGTCAGTTTGGAGAAAAATTGCGCAAAAATAAAGAAGCTTTAGGAAAACTGGTTTCCTATGAAATGGGGAAATCCTTGCAGGAAGGTTACGGAGAAGTTCAGGAAATGATCGATATCTGTGATTTTGCAGTAGGACTTTCGCGTCAGCTACACGGATTAACGATGCACTCGGAGCGCCCTGGACACAGAATGTACGAGCAATACCATCCGTTAGGAGTTGTTGGAATCATTTCGGCATTTAACTTTCCGGTAGCAGTTTGGGCTTGGAATACGGCTTTGGCTTGGATTTGCGGAGATGTTTGCGTTTGGAAACCTTCCGAAAAAACACCTCTTTGCGGAATTGCCTGCCAAAACATTATTGCTGAAGTTATCAAAGAAAACAATCTTCCGGAAGGAATTTCTTGTTTGATCAATGGCGATTACAAAATAGGAGAGATGTTGACAAGCGATAAACGCGTGCCGTTAATTTCGGCTACAGGTTCTACTCGTATGGGTAAAATCGTAGCGCAGGTAGTTGCAGGACGTTTAGGAAATTCATTATTAGAACTAGGTGGAAACAACGCGATTATTGTAACGCCGGATGCTGATATTAAAATGACTGTTATTGGAGCTGTTTTTGGCGCGGTAGGAACTGCAGGACAACGTTGTACATCGACACGTCGTTTGATTATTCACGAAAGTATTTATGACAAAGTTAAAGATGCGATAGTTTCGGCCTACAAGCAATTACGTATTGGAAATCCATTGGACGAAAAGAATCACGTTGGTCCGCTAATCGACAAACATGCTGTTGAAATGTACAATCAAGCTCTTGAAAAAGTGGTTGCCGAAGGAGGGAAAATCCTTGTTGAAGGCGGCGTGCTTTCGGGAGAAGGTTACGAAAGCGGCTGTTATGTAAAACCTGCAATTGCAGAAGCTGATAACTCATTTGAAATTGTACAACACGAAACTTTTGCTCCAGTATTGTACTTATTAAAATATTCAGGAACTGTAGAGGATGCTATTGCAATCCAAAACGGTGTAGGACAAGGATTGTCTTCGGCGATTATGACAAATAATTTAAGAGAGGCCGAATTGTTTTTATCTGTTACAGGTTCTGACTGCGGTATTGCAAACGTAAATATCGGAACATCAGGTGCTGAAATTGGAGGCGCTTTTGGTGGAGAAAAAGAAACAGGCGGAGGAAGAGAATCCGGATCTGATGCCTGGAAAGTTTACATGCGAAGACAAACGAATACCATTAACTACACTACAAGTTTGCCATTAGCACAAGGAATAAAATTTGATTTATAAGCCGAATTAGAACTAAAGCTTATACAAAATCAAAATCCCAAGAATGAGAATACCTTAATTTATCAGGTCAGTGTTTTACCACCACTGGCCTGATAAATTATCAGAATGCAAATAAAAAAACTAAAAAAAGCGAGAATTTTAATTAACAAAAAACATTACCAAAATGAAAAAACTATTAGTTAGGAAGCTGAATTTTATTCCTTTACTGTTATGTTTGTGGTTGCCAAATATCAATTTTGCACAAGCACAAAAAACAATTTCAGGAAAAGTTACTGATGATAAAAATAATACGCTGCCAGGTGTAAGTATTTCTATCAAAGATTCTAAGTACAATGCCGCAACTGACATTGACGGAAATTATACGCTGGTATATTCCTCAAGTCTTACAGATCCGGTTATTGTTTTTTCTTATATGGGATTCATAGGAAAAAGCGAAGCCGTAAATAACCGCACAGAATTTAATGTGGTTATGCAGGAAGAAACCAATAAATTGAATGAAGTAGTTATTATAGGTTATGGTTCTCAGAAAAAGAGTAACGTTACCGGAGCTATTTCAACCGTTAAAAAAGAAAGTCTTGAAACCAGAGCTACAACAAGTCCGGCCGAGGCACTTCAAGGTTTAGTTGCAGGGGTAAACGTGCAAAAAAGCGGTGGTGTTGCAGGAGCTTCTGTAAGCGTAAAAATCCGTGGGGTAAATACCTTTGGAGCGACTGAACCACTTTATATTATTGACGGATTTCAAGGATCTATTAACACTGTAAATCCAACCAATATAGAATCTATGGAGGTTCTTAAAGATGGTGCTGCTGCTGCAATTTACGGATCTGTCGCTGCTAATGGTGTAATTATCGTTACAACTAAAAATGGTCAGAAAGAAGGCGTAAAAGTAGATTTCAGTTCGTTTTTAAGCATTACAAATCCATCAAAAACATTAGATTTATTAGACGCCGATGGGTATCGTACCGTTAATAAAAGAATGTATGATGAATATAACAAATATGCAACGTCACCAAAACCGCTTCCGGCTTATATCACGGCTCCATCTAATGTAAATACAGATTGGCAGGATGAAGTTTTCCGTTCTGGATTTACCCAAAATTACGGTTTAGGAGTTCAGGGAAGACAAGGTGATTTTAAATTTGCTTTATATGGTAATTTAGTAAAGCAAAAAGGTATTATAATTGATAATCAATTTGGTCAGCAAACCGCTAGCGCGCGAGTTAGTTTCAAAAAATCTATTTTTGATGTAGACGGAAAGATGGCTTATGTAGGATCGCAAAATGCATTGCCTAACTTTCAGTTAAAAGAAGTTTATACAATGGCGCCTTTGGTTCCGGTTTATGACGCAACACAACCATACGGTTACGGATTGGCAGACAAAAACGGTTTACCGGCTGCAACAAATCCCGTTGCCGAAGAGCACTTTAAAAAAAGTAATGATGTAGGACAGGATTTAACTGCAAATATTGCTATAACAACAAACATTGCACCTTGGATAAAATACAAATTAGCCTATTCTTACCGTGTAAAAAACAGCCAGCAAACGGCTCATTTTCCACCTTATATTGCCAACCCAAAAGAAGTGCATCTTTATCCAATGCAATCAGAATTGAGAACAACCTGGAACGAGCAGATATTAGACAATATTATTACAATTGATAAAACCTTTGGCAAACATGTCTTTGGTTTAATGCTTGGTAACACTTTTAACAGCCAATCATCAAACTGGAATGAGGTAAGTGTAGAAGGAAAAACAACAGATTATACCGTAGAAGACGGACAATTAGTTTCAGTTGACCGTCCATCTGGATTCCTGGATCCTGGATTTGAAACAATTGGAGCTGGAAGAGGAGGAACATATACTGCCGATGGTTCAAAATTTCAATACAATCGTGTATCATTTTTTAGCAGGTTAAATTACTCATATAATGATCGTTATTTATTGCAAGTAACCGTTAGAAAAGATGGTTCATCTAAATTTGGAGAAGACAGCCGTTGGGGAACATTCCCATCTGTTGCATTGGGATGGAAAATCGAGCAAGAAGATTTCTTTCCAAAAGATATGATCCTTTCTACTTTAAAATTACGTGCAAGCTGGGGACAATTAGGTAACGAAGCTGCTCTGGGATATTACTCTGCAAATACGTTAATTAATACAGGCAACTCTTTGCCTTTAGGTTACGTACAAGGAATTGGAAGTAATCCTTGGCCGGGAAGTATTGCAGTAGCATTAGAGAATAGAAACTTACAATGGGAAACCACAGATTCTAAGAATATTGGTATCGATTATACCCTTTTAAAAGGTAAAATTAGCGGTTCGATGAACTACTACCATAATGTGACTGATAATTTGTTAATTACTAAGAAAATAGCTCCATCTGCCGGAATCGACGATCCAATTCTTAACGTAGGTAAAATTAGCAACAGCGGATTTGAATTTGAAGTAAATTACCGTGATAAGATTAATGAATTCAAATACAATGCAGGTTTAAACTTTACAACACTTAAAAATAAAGTAGTAGAATTGGCTAACGAAGGACAAACTATTTACGGAGAAGGATTGAAATACGGAGACGAACACTTTCCAACTCAAGCTCGTGTAGGAAGTCCAATTAGCGGATTCTATTTATACAAAACAGACGGTATTTTCCAATCTGTAGATGAAGTAAATGCACACAGCAAAAACGGTGTTTTATTACAACCAAACGCTCAGCCTGGAGATATTCGTTTCAAAGATTTGAACGGCGACGGAGTTATTGACGAAAATGACAAAGCGTACGCAGGAACAGGATTACCAAAATTAGAAGTAAACTTAAGTTTAGGCGCAAGTTATAAAGGTTTTGATTTCTCTGCTTTAATCGGAAGTGGTTGGGGTAATAAATTATATAACGGAAACAGATATTTCTACGAATCTATGAATTCAGGAACCAATATGCTGGCTTCAACACTTAATTCATGGACACCTGAGAATCATAGCAACATGCCGCGTGCAGTATTGCAGGATCCAAACGGAAACAGCCGTGAATCTGATCGTTTTCTTGAAAGTGGAGATTTTATTAGAATGCGCCAAATACAATTGGGATATACTATTCCGAGCAAAATGTTAGGGAAAGCGAAAATTGACAAACTTAGATTTTATGTAAGTGTTGAGAACTTGTTTACCATCACCAATTATTCAGGAATTGACCCTGAATTCTCACGTGAAAAAATAATTGACACAGGTGTAGACCGTTTTGTTTATCCATTTACAAGATCATTTGTATCTGGTGTTCAGTATATATTTTAATTCTATTTAAATAAGACATTATCATGAAAAAGATATTTTTAATATTATCCACTATAGGTCTTTTCACTATCACAAGTTGTAGTGATTATCTGGACCAACAATCTCCGGATCAACTTACATCAGAAAATTTCTGGAGAAATAAGGCTGATGCCGAATCTGCTTTGGCAGCAACCTATTCACAATTAGAATGCGCCGTTGACGAATGGGCTTTCGCCGAAGTAAAATGGCCTGTGGAAGCCTATCGTGAAGACCTGAACGAATTAGGAAGTGATGCCTTAAACTACCAAAACTGGGTAGAGCTTTCGACATTTACCTACACAAACGGAAACAGCCAGTTTACCAGTTATTGGAAAATTAATTACAGAGGAATCAGTAATGCCAATCAGGTAATTGATAAATTGCCACAAGTTCCGGCAGCATCATTAAACGATGCTGACCGCAAACAAATTGAAGCCGAAGCTCGTTTTTTACGTGCTTATTATCACATGAAATTGCTTCTAAACTGGGATCAAATCTATATTAGAAGCAAATATATTACTAAAGAAAGCGACATAAATATTCCATTATCAACGCGTGCAGCAGCCTGGGACTTTATTACAAGTGAATTAAAAGCTGTTGCTGATGTGCTTCCTGCAAAACAAGCAGCAGACAAAACTGGTCGTGCAACAAGTGGAGCAGCAAATAGTTACCTTGGATTTGCTTATTTGACAAGAGCTTATGAAGAAACAGCTCAAAAACAGGCATTTTTAAACGAAGCGCTTACAGCACTTAACAAAGTACAAGGATATGAGTTAGTGAAAGATTATGTTTCTATGTTTGACGGAACTACAAAAAACACCAAAGAATCAATCTTCGAATTGCAATTCTCTGAAACTACAGCAAACGGAGCCTCCTATCGTAATGCACTTCACTACTGGATGGCATCATCTGAACTTGGAGGCTGGGATGAAATTCTTCCGAGTGCAATGTTAGTAAACGAATTCAAAAAAGAAGGAAAAATTGCCACTACAGGAAATTATGATACACGTCTTTACAGCACAATTTTCTTCAAAGACCCTTATTTCAATGATCCAAATAACCCATTGGTATTAGGAACAACTTATGATGAAAAATTTGGAGATACAAATAAACCTGTTTACCGCAGATACATACCAAGTACTCAGGAAAAAATGAATCAGGAGTTTACCGCAATCAATATTCCGTTAATGAGATATGCAAATGTATTATTGATGCAAGCCGAAGTATTGAACGAATTAGGACGTACAACAGAAGCGATTCCATATATTGATAAAGTTCGTGCAAGAGCAGATATGCCGGGAATGACAGGAACAACTGCAGCAGAAGTAAAAGCACAAATCGAGCACGAAAGAATCCTGGAATTTCCTCTTGAAAACTACCGTTTTTACGATTTACGTCGTTGGGGAAAAACAAAAGCTGCTCTTGATGCCGTTGGACGTACAGGTTTTGATGCATCAAAAAACAACTTTTACCCAATTCCATTGACAGAAATACAAGCGCATTAATCAGTAAAAAAAGAATTCAATTAAAGTTTTTTTCGCCACGAATTCCACGAATCTCCACTAATTTATTAAGTTGATTATTTTTATAATAATTCGTGATAATTTGTGGAATTCGTGGCGAACTTTTTTCTAAATCTGCGTGAAAAATAGTAGTATATTATATCCAATTAAAAACACATCATAAAAACAAAATAACATGGGCAAAAAGAAAATATTTTTCGTTCTTGCATCCTTTATTATAATACAATGCGGCTGGTCCCAAAAGAGTTTTCCAAACTTAGAATCGGGCAAAAACAGTATCAATTACAAAGGAAACCCAAAAAATGCAACAGACAGAACTCCATTAGTATTTTCAGATAAAGGAGCATGGTTTGCTTTCGGATTCTTAGACGGATCAGAAGTTCAGGCGGGATTTTCAGGACCATTTTTAATGACAGAACAAAACGGCGTTTGGCTAAGTCCATCGTTTGTTTCGTTACAGCTAAAAGACGAAAATAAGCAAGAAGTCATTAATTGGAAAACGTCATTAGTTGCTCAAAACAGCTACAACAGCCATTTAGAACAAGAATTTAAAAATGAAAAAGTAGAGATAAAACAACAGTTAGTTTTTTTATCAGCACATTCGGCATTACAAAAAACAAGTATTACCAACAAATCAGGAAAAGCAATCACAATTTTTCCTTCGTATGATTCGAATATTTTTTTAGATGATTTACAATTGTCTAAAGAAGGAAAAGGTTTAAAAATCATTTCTTCAAAAACTACTGCGACAGGTTATATTCAGTTTTTGAACAGCAATCCAGAAATCGAAATTACAAAACAAGGTTATAAAGCGCAGACAGAAAAATTGGTATTAAAACCAAATGAAACTAAAGAAATTGTAGTTGCTCATACCTTTATTTTTGCTCAATATTCATGGAAGAATGAAAATGCAGTACTTGCAAAAACTACCTTCAACACGTTATTAAACAACACACAAAAAGAAAAAGAAAAGCAATTGGCACAATTAATTGCCAGAAAGAAAAGTATTTACAAAGACGCCGTTTATTCTGATTTGATTGCAAAACTACTATTGACATTACAAAACAATACCAGAATTGCAGCAGAAGGATTAAAACACGGCGGACTTTTTCCGAGTTACAACTACGAATGGTTTCATGGTTTTTGGGCTTGGGATAGCTGGAAACATGCTGTTGCTGTCGCCAATTATGATTCGGAATTAGCAAAAGATCAAATGCGTGCTTTATTCGATTACCAGGAACCAAACGGATTTATTCCGGATTGTATTTACAGAAATAATCTTCTGGAAGAAAACAATTATCGAAACACAAAAGCGCCGCTTGCAGCCTGGGCAATCTGGAAAATTTATGAAAAAACAAAAGACGTTAATTTCATAAAAGAGTTTTATCCAAAACTGAAATTATATCACAATTGGTGGTACAAAGAACGTGATCACGATCAAGATGGTTTATGCGAATTTGGATCAACAGACGCAACGTTGATTGCAGCAAAATGGGAAAGCGGAATGGATAATGCCGTTCGTTTTGATGATAGTAAAATCCTGAAAAACGGAGAGAAAGCCTATTCATTAGATCAGGAAAGTGTTGATTTAAATTCGTTTTTATTTGCTGAGAAAAACTATCTGAACAAAATGGCAGCAGTTTTAAAACTAACCGAAGAAGCTAAAAAATGGAAAGACGAAAGTGTAAACTTAAAAGCTAAAATTCAAACTCAGTTTTGGGATGCTGAAACAAGCTGGTTTTACGACACCACAATCGACGGAAAAACATTGATAAAAGCAATGGGCTGTGAAGGATATTTGCCAATTTGGGCAGAAGCAGCGACACCCGAACAAGTCAAAGCAGCAAAAGCAAATATGATGGACACAAATTCTTTAAACACTTTTGTTCCTTTACCTACATTGGCAGCAAATCACCCTAAATTTAAACCGGAAGGTGGCTATTGGAGAGGTCCGGTTTGGTTAGATCAAAGTTATTTTGGAATAAACGGATTAGAGAAATACGGTTACAACACCGAAGCAAACGAGTTAGCACACAAACTAATTTATAATGCCGAAGGAGTTTTAGACAAAGGCACCTCTATTAGAGAAAACTATCAGCCCGTTACCGGAAAAGGATTAGAAGCCTTTAACTTTAGCTGGTCAGCCTCTCATTATCTAATGCTGCTTTTAGAAGATAAATAGTTAAACTAATTATCTAAATTTGATTAACACAATAATATTACAAAGTATGTTCTACCAAAAGATATCGCTTATAAAAATAGTAGTAACAGGATTGCTTATTGCCAATTGCAATATCACGCCTGTTTTTGCTCAAAGCAAAAAAACAACTGCGACAGAAAAGAAAGATCCACAGCGTTTTTTCTCAAAGCCTGATTTAATGCAAATCGGGGTGTATTATTATCCGGAGCAATGGCCGAGAGAACAATGGGAACGTGATTTAAAAAATATTAAAAAATTAGGATTCGAATTTACGCATTTTGCCGAGTTTGCCTGGACTTATATGGAACCTGAAGAGGGGAAATATGATTTTAAATGGCTGGACGATGCTTTGGCTATAGCCGAAAAACAAGGCTTAAAAGTAATTCTTTGCACACCAACACCAACGCCTCCGGCCTGGATGGGAGATAAGTATCCTGAGATTTATCTAGTTGATGCCAGCGGACGACGCAGAGAACATGGCAACAGAGCAAATGTGTCGATAACAAATGAAAAGTACAGAGAATTTACAGATCAGATTGTAGCAGAACTGGGGAAAAGATATGGTAAGAATAAAAATATCATGGGCTGGCAAATTGACAATGAACCTTTAGGAACTGCTGATTTTAGCCCTTCTGCCCGCAAAGCATTTCAAATTTGGCTTAAAGCCAAATACGTAACAATCGAAAAGCTGAATACAGAATGGGTTGGGAATTTCTGGAGTACACGCTACAATAATTTCGAGCAGATAGTTTTGCCAAATGCCGAAATGTATTTTGAAGACAAATTAAGTCCGCATGCAGTTTTAGATTTTAAAAGATTTACTTCTGAAGCACAAGGCGAATATCTAAACAGACAAGCTGAAATTCTTCGTAAATACATTGATCCAAAACAATGGATTACAACAAACTTTACCAATGTAATTTACGACGCTGATCCAAGAAATGCTAACAAAATGGATTTTGTAACCTATACGATGTACCCTGTAAGCGGGCAAAATCCTTTAGGCAGAGATAGTTTTAGAATGGGATCTCCAAGTAAAATTTCGGAAGCAAATGATTACTACAGATCAATAAGCGGTGTAACTGGTGTTATGGAATTGCAGCCGGGACAAGTAAACTGGGCAGGCATAAATCCGCAATTACTTCCGGGAACGGTTCACATGTGGATTTCGCAAGCGTTTGGCGGAGGTTGTTCTTTTACTTGCACCTACAGATACAGACATCCGCTTGGAAGCAGTGAAATGTATCACGACGGAATCGTAGGAACCGATGGTGTAACACTTTCTCAAGGCGGAAAAGAGTTTGTACAATCTATCGAAGACATGAAATTGCTTCGTAAAGAATACAATCCGAAAGCAGTAATTCCGGAGAATCTTTCTAAAAGAAAAACAGGATTTTTATGGAGTCATGAAAATCTTTGGGATCTGGAAAACCAAAAGCAAACTAAATTTTGGAACACCTGGAGACATAGAAATACGTACACGTCAGCCGTAAAATCAACCGGTGCGCCAATGGATTTTATTACAGAAGAAGATGATTTTTCTGCTTATCCATTTATCGTTGCTCCGGCTTACCAGCTTGTAGATCAGAAATTGATAGACAAATGGACTAAATATGTAGAAAACGGAGGAAATTTAATTCTTTCTTGCCGTACGGGTCAAAAAGATAAAAACGGACACTTCTTTGAGGCCAATTGGAGTGCGCCAATCGTGCCTTTAATTGGTGCCGATGTAGAATTTTTTGATATGCTTGTAGATGATGTAAACGGAACAATCAATGCCGGAACAAACACCTATAAATGGAATACCTGGGCAGATGTTTTAAACCCGAAATCGGGAACAGAAGTTTTGGCAACCTTTGCAGATCAGTTTTATAAAGGTAAAGCAGCAGCGATTACCAGAAAACTAGGCAAAGGAACAATTACCTATATTGGCGTAGAAAGTAAAGACGGAAACTTAGAAAGAGAAGTGGTTCGAACAATTTATGAACGTGCAAAAGTTGCAATCGAAGACTTGCCAAAAGGAGTTTATGTAGAATGGAGAGATGGTTTTTATGTAGGCGTAAATTATACAAATGAGCCTGTAAACTTACCAGTTCCTGCAGGAAGCAAAATACTTGTTGGACAAAATCCTTTGCAGCCGGCGCAGGCAATTATTTGGAAATAAAAGTAAAAAGTTTGCCACGAATTCCACGAATTTTCACTAATTACTATGCGGATACAATTTTAAAAAATTCGTGCTCATTTGTGGAATTCGTGGCAAAAAAAACAGTTCCTGCAAGGTTTTCGAAACCTTGTAAGTATAGTTAAGAAACCTACAAGGTCAGAAAAAGACCTTGCAGGATTACGTAAACAGACAAAAAAAATTAACAATGACTTTTTCAGAAGCAACTATTCAGGATTTAGTAAAAGAA
Source organism: Flavobacterium sp. ov086 (assembly GCF_900187965.1). Lineage (GTDB taxonomy): Bacteria > Bacteroidota > Bacteroidia > Flavobacteriales > Flavobacteriaceae > Flavobacterium. Next base: position 91,806 of record NZ_FZNL01000007.1, read on the forward strand.
CATTACGGATTAAATGTGACCGTAAAAGCATTAAATGGGTACGATGAATTAAATTTTCTTTTATCAAACGAGAAAAACGAAAAATACATTCTAAAAGTGTCGAATGAGAGTCATCCATTTCCTTTTCTAGAAGCGCAGATAAATATTATTCAGCACCTTAAAAAAAGTAATATTTCAGACTGTTTTCAGCACTTTAGTATCAATAAACAAGGAGAAGAATTAACCAAAATAGTTAAAGATTCCAAAACCTATTACATTAGAATTCTGAACTTTCTGGAAGGCACTTTTTGGGTAGATGTAAAAGAAAAAACAGACGAATTACATCATAATTTAGGATCTTTTTTAGGCAATACGGACAATGCATTACAGGATTTTTCGCATCCTGCAATGCACCGCAGTTATACTTGGGATATTAGCCGTGCCAGTGAAGCAGGCGATAATCTGAAATATATTTTAAACCACGAAAAAAGACGTATTGCAGGATATTTTCTGTTACAGTTTGATACCGAAGTTCTGCCTCAGATTCATCGTTTGAGACACGCTTATATTCATAACGATGCCAACGATTATAATGTACTGGTTCAAGAAAATAAAATTAGTGGATTGATCGATTTTGGCGATATGGTTTATACCGCATTGATTAATAATTTGGCAATAGCGTGTACTTATGCGATGCTCGACGAAGAAGATCCGTTGGGAGTTGCGGCTGGGATTGTTGCAGGATATCATAAAGCGTATGCATTGACAGAGCAGGAATTGGATTTATTATATTATTTAATTGCCGGAAGACTTTGTATCAGCGTAACACAATCTGCTTATAATGCGTCATTAGACAGTAATAACGAACATCATTTTATTACCGAAAAACCAGCTTGGGATTTGTTGTATAAACTAATTGAGATTAACCCGATCAAGGCGCAGGATGCGTTTAGAAAAGGGTGCGGTTCTGCCGGATTAATTAATGAAGATGATTATAGCGATTTACTTGAAGTTCGTAAAAAGAAAATAGGTCGAAATCTAAGTATTGGTTACAAAGACAAACTAAAAATTGTTAAAGGAGCTTTGCAATATTTATACGACGATAAAGGAAGAACCTTTGTAGATTGTGTCAATAACCCTTCGCATGTTGGGCATTGTCACCCTGTTGTTGTTCGAAAAATGCAAAAGCAAATAGCAACTTTAAATACCAATACCAGATATTTAAACGACGCTATAACGGAATATGCTGAAAAATTAACCGCAACATTACCAGAGAAACTAAGCGTTTGTTACTTCGTAAATTCAGGAAGTGAAGCCAATGATTTAGCGATTAGAATGAGCCGCCATTTTACCAAACAAAAAGATATTATTGTACTCGATCATGCCTATCACGGAACATCGACGGTGGCAATGGAAATGAGTCCGTATAAATTTGACAGCAAAGGCGGATCAGGTCAAATGCCTTGGATTCACAAAGCGATTAATCCAGATTTGTATCGTGGTCCGTATAAATATGGCGATGCAAAAGCAGGCGAAAAATACGCGGCAGATGTACAAAGAATCATTGAAGACTTAAAAAAGGAAGACAAAGCACCAGCGGTATTTATCTGCGAAACCTTATTGGGAGTTGGAGGACAAATTCCGTTACCGGAAAATTATTTAAAAACTGCTTACGATTATGTCAGAGCAGCCGGAGGGGTTTGTATTGCCGATGAGGTTCAGGTTGGTTTCGGGAGAATTGGAGATCATTTCTGGGGATTTGAATTGCAAAATGTAGTTCCGGATATTATAGTTTTAGGAAAACCAATTGGTAACGGACATCCGCTTGCAGCAGTAATTGTAACCGAGGAAATTGCAGATTCTTTTAATAACGGACTGGAATATTTTAACACCTTTGGCGGAAATCCCGTTTCTATGACAACAGGATTAGCAGTTCTGGATGTTATTCAGGATGAAGAGATGCAAAAACATGCCCTGGAAGTTGGAAATCATTTAATGAACGGACTTAAAGGTTTAATGGCTAAACATCCAATTATTAGTGACGTTCGCGGACATGGATTTTTCATTGGCGCCGAAATGGTAAAAGACAGAACAACAATGGAACCCGCCGTTCCTGAAATAGATATCGTAGTCGAAAAAATGAAAGCAAACGGCTATTTATTAAGCACCGACGGACCTTTGCACAATGTTTTAAAAATAAAACCACCAATGACTTTCAGCAAACAAAATGCAGATGAAATGGTGAAATTATTAGATATCGCTTTAAGCGAATTGTAAAAGGAATCTAGTCGCTAAGTCGCCAAGGTTTTTAGAAAATAAAATTAATCGCGCAAAGACGCAAAGTCGCCAAGTTTTTGTCATTTCGACCGAAGGGAGAAATCACACTCGGGATTCGACAAAGATTGGTCTTTGCGAGGAACGAAGCAATCTCATTTGCAGAATCAATTTGTGATCTTTGTTAGTGTGGTTGCTTCGTTCCTCGCAAAGACAATATTGTGTTTAAACTTTGCGCCTTTGTGCCTTTTGGCAAATATTATATAATAAAGTATTAAAATGAATGATAATAATATCCTTTCCAAGAGTTCTATTAATCTTGAAGGTTTAGAAAAACAATTAGAAGGTAAATTATTTTACGATCACACCATGCGTTTGCTTTACGCAACAGACGCCAGCGCTTATAAAGAAATGCCTTTGGCGGTAGCGATTCCGAAAACGAAAGAAGATATTCAGAAAATTATTGCTTTTGCGAGAGAAAATAATAGCAGTGTGATTCCGCGTGCAGCAGGAACTTCGCTTGCGGGTCAGGTTGTTGGAAACGGGATTATAGTTGATATTTCGCAGGAATTCACCAAAATTATCTCGGTAGATCAGGCAAATAAATCGGTTTGGGTAGAACCGGGCGTAATTCGCGATGAACTTAACCTTCATTTAAAACCATACAAATTATTTTTTGGTCCCGAAACTTCGACCAGTAATCGTTGTATGATTGGCGGAATGGTCGGGAATAATGCGTGTGGCGCAAGATCAGTTATTTATGGATCTACACGCGAACATTTACTGGAAATTCAAGGCTTTCTAGCCGATGGAAATGAAATTACTTTTGGTTCCTTAACAAACGCCGAATTTGAAGATAAATGCAACGGAATAAATGTTGTGAGTCCGTTAGAACAAGCCATTTATATTCAGGCAAAAGAAATATTATCTTCTGCTGAAAACAGAACTTTATTCGATGATAATTTCCCTAAGAAAACAATTCCGAGGAGAAATACAGGATATGCTTTAGATTTATTGGCAGATTCTATGCCTTTTGGAACTTCTGATGAAAAGTTTAATTTCTGTAAATTAATTGCAGGATCTGAGGGAACTTTATTCTTTTCTACCGCTATAAAATTAAATTTGGTTGACGCTTTAAAACCTTATGCAGCTTTGGTTTGTGTTCATTTTGAAAGTATCAATGAATCGCTTAAAGCCAATATTGAAGCTCTGAAATTTAATCCGGATAGTGTAGAATTAATCGACCATTATATCTTGGAATGTACCAAAGAAAATATTGAACAAAGCAAGAATCGTTTTTTTGTAAAAGGAGATCCACAAGCAATTTTAGCGGTTGAATTTTTAAGAGATTCCCAAGAAGAAATTGACGCGATTGCAATAGAAATGGAAGCTTTGATGCGTTCTAAAAACTTGGGTTATCATTTCCCGATTGTTTATGGCGACGATACGAACAAAGTTTGGACATTAAGAAAAGCAGGTTTGGGATTATTGTCAAATATTCCCGGTGACGCAAAAGCGGTTGCAGTAATCGAAGATACAGCTGTAGATGTCAATGATTTACCGGAATTTATAGAAGACTTTAATGCCATTTTAAAGGAGCGAAATTTAAACTGCGTGCATTATGCGCATGCCGCAACAGGAGAATTGCATTTGCGCCCCATTATAGATTTAAAAACTAAAGAAGGCACAGCAATCTTTAGAACCATAGCCACAGATATTGCGCATTTAGTAAAGAAATACAAAGGTTCTTTGAGCGGAGAACACGGTGACGGAAGACTTCGCGGAGAATTTATCCCGTTAATGTTAGGCGAAGAAATCTATCAATTGTTTATTCAGATCAAACACGTTTGGGATCCATGGGGTGTTTTTAATCCGGGTAAAATCGTGAATACGCCGCCAATGGATTCTAGTTTGCGATACACAGCGGGTCAAGATACACCAATGCCGGAAACGTATTTTGATTTCTCTGAACATAACGGAATCCTGCGTGCTGCCGAAATGTGCAACGGATCTGGAGATTGCAGAAAAACAGAAAAAAGCGGCGGTACAATGTGCCCAAGTTATATGGCAACGCGCGATGAAAAACACACAACGCGTGCACGTGCAAACATGTTAAGAGAAACGATTACAAACTCTACAAAAGCAAATAGGTTTGATGATGAAAACCTGCTTGATGTACTCGATTTGTGCTTAAGCTGTAAAGGATGTAAATCTGAATGTCCGTCAAATGTAGATATGGCAAAATTAAAAGCCGAAACATTACAGCAATATCACGATAAAAATGGTGTCAAATTTCGTTCGAGATTGATAGGAAATACACCAAAAATAAATCATTTGTTTGCTGCGATTCCCTGGATGTATAATTTGTCTACAAAGGGAGTTTTGGGAAATGTGATTAAAAAAGCAACCGGTTTTGCAACAGAGCGAAAACTGCCTTTGATGCACAAAACTACTTTTGCCAAATGGATGAAAAATCACATTCAAAAAGGAGATTTTGTAAACGGTAAAGTATATTTATACAATGATGAATTTCTGAATTATTATGATGTCGAAATTGGTCAGACAGCTGTTAAGTTTCTGAATCGTTTGGGATATGAAGTTGAAATTCCAAAGATTGGTATTAGCGGAAGAACGTATCTTTCAAAAGGAATGCTAAAAGAAGCACGAGAAATTGCGGAACAAAATACAAGGGATTTCGAAACAACAATTCCGGAAAACGGCATTTTAATCGGAATTGAACCTTCGGCAATATTGAGTTTTCGCGACGAATATCCTGATTTATGCCGTGGAGATTTAAAAGCAAAAGCGAAAACATTTGCCCCTAAAACTTTTTTAATCGAAGAGTTTTTAGCCAAAGAATTAGACGCAGGAAGAATTTCATCGACAAGTTTTACTGATAAAACAGAGCGAGTTAGAATGCACGGACATTGTTTTCAGAAAGCTTTATCGTCATTAGTTCCATTAAAAAAGATATTAACGTTACCAAAGAATTATACTGTACTCAATATTCCGAGTGGATGCTGTGGTATGGCGGGTTCTTTTGGCTACGAAAAAGAACATTATGATATTTCTATGAAAATAGGGGAGTTGGTTTTATTTCCAACTATTCGCTCTGAAGAAATGGCAACCTTAATTTCGGCTTCGGGAACAAGCTGCAGGCATCAAATTGCGGATGGCACCGGACGAAAAGCACAACATCCTGTAGAAATACTTTATGAGGCTTTGAAATAGTTTTTATAGCAAAATAAAGATCAGTTAAGGTTTCCAGATTTCAAGTTGATATTTTTCGTCGATTCCCAAATTATCATGAATAAAAGGAACATAATAACTTTTTGATTGATCTTTTTTTGTGCCAATAAGAACGCCTAAGACATTATCATCCTCATTAAAAATGAGGCTGCCTGATTCCCCTGGGATGGAAAATGGTTTTCCTCCCAGAGGTTTTATTTCTGTTAATCCTGTAAAAGGAAATTTTTTACCGGAGTGGCTAAAAATAATCTCTTCGTCTATGAACAATGTTGATATTTCTCCCTTTTTTATCGATCCGTCATTTTTTACCATATAAACGGTTTCACCTTCAACTCCTTGTTCAATAGAAGGAGGATATACTTTAGTTCCGGGTAATTTCCACCAGGGTTTTACTTCGGGCAAAACTTTAAACAAGGCAATATCAAGGTAATTCTTTTTATAATTGAGTTTGATCCAATATTGAAGCGTTCCTATTTGAACTTCAGAACCTGCCTTAAAAATTGGATCTCCAACAGAACAATTATTGAGGTCGGCAATTACATGATTATTCGATATTGCAAAAACATCTTTTCCACCAAAGGTGAAAAAACCTCCCAATGTGCCTGCTTCAACAGCTCCTTGTCTGCAAATTTGCATACTATTGTAAATCATCGTTATCATTCTGGTACTTTGTTTGAAGTATATAGATTAAGAAAAGTGACATCAACAGCAATAAATAAACCTACCCTGAAAGCGTTAGATTGAAATTCATTGCCTGACTGATTGATAGTTCTTAGCGATGGTGTATAATTTGCGCTTGCTCCAATGACTAATGATGAGTTCGTAAAATGTCTCATAATGGCAATTCCCGGCGAAAGCATCTGCTTGAAAGTAACATTTGGAGCAGATTCTTCATCAGAGTCATTGGCTGTTATTCTGTAATTTAAAGCCGCACCAAGATCAACAATTTGGAAAAAAATGTTTGTACTGATAAACTTTTTTTCATTGAGATTTTTTTTGTTCTCATCCAATTTTTTAGCGCGCTTTTTCCCAAAGCTTAAATCAATTCCTATTGGCAAATAAACAGCAGGTGTAAAAGCCCAACTGCTTACTTTTGGTTGGTCTGTTTGAGGCGTACCATCTGGATTTTCTTTAAATTTGTAAATTCTTTCGGCACCAGCTAATACGCCTGGGAAAGCGCTTAGTGATATATTAAAATTATGTGTGTTTTTTAACTTGTATAAATTTCTGGGTATTAATTCGTCCAATGCAGCTTTTACCTGTTCTGAGTCTTTAGCATTGATGATATTGACCATAAAACTGCCATATATTTGTAGGTTGCTTAATAAGGTTTCCTGCTGTTTATTAATATCAATCATCCTGATTATTCCTGCAGTACCGTCTACTACAGCGCCATAACGTCTGTTTGCAATACCTTCTCCAATTTCGGATAGAGCAGAGTAGTACTGTTTTATTTTAGCGTGAGTGTCTTTTATTGTTTGCGCAACAGTGGCATCTTTTATAACGAGTGGAATATAACTTATGACTTGATCCGTAAGTTGAAAACTTAGTTCGAAAAGCTTTCTGCTCTCTTCAAAATTTAATTCGTTTGCCTGCACATTTGCTACATTATTCACTGCTTTTTGGTAAGTAATTACGGTATTAAGGGTTTGTCGATATAAGGTAGAAAACTTGTTGGTATTTGGATCTAATAAAAGCTGAGCAAGTAATTCATCACTTCTGCCACTAGAAACATAATTTATTCCGTCTAAATTTCTAATGCAAAGCAGTTTTACAAAAATTTTCCACGAAGCAAGATCCATTCGGTTTATATCCTCCAGATTAGTCGATACATAAGTATCATTATTATTCATAGTACCACCAGCTTTTAGAAGAATATCTGATAATACTGTCAATCTCTTAAACACTTCATATTTAGGAGTAGTTTCAGCGACATAGCCGGCACTCATATCGCTAAGAATATTTACAAGATGTTTTTTGAGATAAAGATCATAAACCAATTTGCTTCCACCAGTAATTGTAGCTTTTACTTCAGATTTTGAAGGTTCGCTTACGTTTACTCTAGTTAGAAGAGCATCTATGAATTCTTCATTTTGTAGTTTTACAGGGAAATTGCGAAGATCTTCCTGAAACGCAGCTTTCCATTTATCTCCGTATTGAGCAAGATTCAGACTTTCGGTTGTATTAAAAGCATTTAAAACTCCCAGCGTTTGCGGAAGAAGTTCTCTGGTTATTTCATCATCTTTTAATGTATTATACCATTTTGAAAGATATACTTCGACCATTTGTTCTTTTGCACGGCTGATGGTAAAATCGACAATACCATATATTATTTCTGATTCCGAAAAAGCGAAATTGGTTTTTGCTCCTGAGGCATTCATATCAGCCAAATTTGAAACGTCTTCTAAATACTCAAATTGCTTTGGGCATGTAGAAGCTATCTTTAGTAATTCATTGGGATCATCTGTATTTGCAATAAAGAGAATATACTTAAGTTCATTTTCCATTGCGCTTTTCTCGAATTCATTCTCTTCGTTTGTGCTTTCTTCGGTGTCTTTTTTATCGCTTTCCGCTGGTTGATCGTCGCCACCAGGCTCTGGCTGAGAATTAGTTTTTTTAGTTTTTTTCGTTTTTGAACTGGATTTAACTATTTTTTCAAGAGTACTTTTATTACCAAGAAGTGCGCTAAAAGCGGTTTTATCGTTACTAGTTAATGGCTCAGGAATACCTTCGTTGTTAACTTTGAATTTTATTTTATTATGCTTAAGTGCTATTTTTGCAGCAACAATTTTAATGAGATTTGCTTCAGTTATATAGTTGTCTTGCGCATAGAGGCTACAATTTATAGATAAGAATAGCGTAAATAGGAGGATTGTAAATTTGTTCATGTTGGTTAAGTTTTTGGGGTTGGTATAAAATTATCCTGGTTGTTCAGAAGCTCCGGGAGTAGGTGCTTTTCCATCATTGGTAACGGATTCTGTAGTATTTGAGGGAATAGATTTTTTGATAAAACCTTCGATAAAATCGGTTCCGGCATAACCTATCCCGATAAGGGTCATTACGGTTTCTTTTGGATTGTTACCAAAAAGAGTAGCCTTAAAATCCCATAAGGAAGCCACTCCAACCACACCTGCGACAAAACCAATAATGAGACTAATAACAAATCTGCTTGTGTCAAACATTTCAGAAGGCGCTATATTTTCTTTAGAAGCTACGTCATATAGCTTTTTATAACCAACCAGAAATCTTAGCATTTGGCCTACAAGACCTAAGAGTCCTCCAATTAGTAGATTAAGAATAATTTCAGATGATTCCATAATTATATGCTAATGTTAGTTTGTATTATTTGAAAGGATTGAATTTTCTGAGTAAGAAATTTGTCAATTGTAATTTTATTATAATGAGGCGTGTAGATAATCTTCGTGCTTAATTTTAATAAATGAAGATCCTTATTTATGCATCGAAAGTATTCAATAAAGATAAATATTTTGTAGGTAAAAATACCTGTTTTTGTTATTTTGTAATTCTTAGTTGCTTCACTGATAAATAGATCGACCTTAAATTTGTCAGATTTGATGCACGTAAAACTTTTTAAACACGACAAATCACATTTAAACTCAACTCAGGAAATAGGCAGTAATTTATTCTGGTGAGAATAAACTTGCAGCTTTTGTTTAGACGTACTTCTCTCTTTTATTTTAAGTGATTTATTTCTAAAAAAAGAACATTTTTCTTTTGATAGATTAAAATAAATATTGTTCATTTGCGCTTTAATTTAGAATCAGTTTAAATAAGAATAATACGATGAAAATACCATTACCCCAAATTTCCTCCTTTATCGCTGGGAAAAACCAAAGAAAAAGACAAAAAGCAAATTATAATTTCACAATACTTATCCTGATATTCTCTCTTTTGAATGTTGGATTTATTCAGGCTCAAACAGCAACAAGCGGACAAATTTCGGGAAGCGTTATTACTAATGATGGTAATGCCAGTCAGGGAGTTGTAGTGAAATTGATCGAAATAAATAAGAGCGCCGTAACAAATGCATCCGGCAATTATGAGTTCAAAAAAGTACCTTTTGGTAAATATACTCTTGAAGTTACCATGACAGGATATGCCTCATCTACTGAAACTGCCGAGGTCACAGAACAAGCTCCATTGACGGTTGTAGACATACGAGTAAATTCATCTGTTGAGAATCTTGAAGATGTTGTGATTCGTACCGGAGGAAATCGTTTTGCAAAAAAAGAAAGTTTTGATGTTGCAAAAATGCCTTTGAAAAACATTGAAAACTCTCAGGTTTATATCGTAGTAAGCAAGGAATTAATGAAGGAACAAGTAATTACAGATTACAATAGTGCTTTTAAAAACGTTCCCGGAGCCGGTATTGCCGAAGTAAGAAATCAAGGTCGTACAACTTCAATGTCTCGTGGTTTTCCAACTCCACAAGTTGTTAGAAACGGTGTTGGTAGTTTTACTTACACAACAATTGATCCTTCAAATTTGGAGCGTATTGAGGTTATCAAAGGTCCATCTGCAACACTTTTTGGAAGTACATTATCCTCTTTTGGAGGTTTATTTAACCGTGTTACCAAAAAACCTTTTGACAGTTTTAAAGGCGAAATCTCCTATTCGGCAGCAAGTTGGGATTTAAATCGATTCACAGCAGATATTAATGCGCCGCTTAATGCAGATAAAACAGCTTTGTTAAGAGTAAATACGGCTTTTCATAGCGAAAGAAGTTTTCAGGATGCAGGATTCAATAAGAACTTTTCTATTGCTCCAAGTTTCTCTTATGAAATCAACGATAGATTAACGCTTTTAATTGATGCCGAATTTAGTTTATACAAAGCAACTTCGCCAACAAGACTTGCCCCATTTGCTGGCAAAGGAGCAGCAACTAGTATTGAGGACCTTGATATTCCATATAAATTATCATTTGCAAACAATACCATTAATTACACGAGCCAGCAATACAATGTTTTTGCTCAGTTAAAATATAAAATGTCTGACGAATGGACTTCTCAAACTATTTTGTCCAGAACAAGATCTTCATCTGATGGTTATGTAGTGGCGTTGCAAATGACTTCTCCAACTGCATTAAGACAGCAAGTTACATATCAGGAATCGCCTTTTTACGGAACAGATATTCAGCAGAATTTCATTGGAGTTTTTAATATCGGAAAACTTAAAAACAGAGTGGTAGCGGGTGTAGATTATTATAGTTTGCGTGCAACACGTAATGATGCAATTGTTAATATGCCTTCAATGGATTATAAAAAACCAGGCGATGCTTATAACAATTTTAATGTAGACAAGGTGGCGCCAATGTTTGCTACTGCTAAATTCAACAATTATGTATCAAACGATGAAGTTACCTATAGCGCTTATGTTTCGGACGTTTTAAATGTAACCGACAGATTATTAGCAATGGGTGGTATTCGTGTTGATAAATACGAAAATAAAGGAGTTTATTATCCAAGTAAAGATTCTCTCGTAGGGAATTATAACCAAACAGCTTTCTCTCCAAAATTTGGACTAGTGTATCAGATTATGAAAGAAAAAATTGCTGTATTTGGTAATTATATGAACGGTTTCAGCAACGTTTCAGGTTCCGATTTTAACGGTAATACTTTCAAACCAAACCAAGCAAATCAATGGGAGGGAGGTTTTAAATTTGATCTTAACAAAATATCAGCAACATTGAGTTATTATGATATTCAAGTGACAAACATAACTCGTGATGATCCGGATCATGCTAACTTCTCAATTCAGGATGGAACTCAGGTGAGTAAAGGTTTTGAAGCAGAGTTAATTGCCAACCCAATTTCCGGATTAAATATTGTCGCAGGTTATACTTATAATGACAGTAAATACGAAAAGAGTAATGCAAGTGTTCAAGGTTTAAGACCATCAACGGCAGGATCACCAACAACGGCAAACTTATGGGCAAGTTATAGAGTTACAACAGGTAGTGCACAAGGATTAGGAGTTGGTTTTGGAGGAATTTACGGAAGTGAATATCATCAGACAAATACGGCAACTTTCAAATTTTCGATTCCGTCTTATACCGTATTAGATGCTTCACTTTTTTACGATCAGCCAAAGTATAGACTTGGTTTAAAAGTAGACAATATAACCAACGAAAAATATTGGTCTTACAGACTTGCAGCTCAAAATCCAACTCGTATTACAGCAAATGTTACGTTTAAATTCTAAGTTTATTTTTGAGTAAATAGCTTTAAAATTCATAAAGAAGGGCATTTCATTTGTAATGAAATGCCCTTCTTTTTTCTTTCTTCTTGCTTCTGTTTTTTTTAAACTCCACTATGAAAAATAGCCGGAAACTTATCCTGATTTGCAAAAACTAATTTGGTTAACTCATAATTAGTTTCAGAATCCAAAAGTGTATTTTCAATTTCTTTTACATCAGATAGCATAACCGTTTTTCCGAGCTTTTTTTGATGTTTGCGAAAAGTAGTTCGGTTAAATCCATAAAGAATTCCGTTTTCGATTATTGAAAATGGGAAGTCATCTCTCATTTCCATTTTATCGATATCAAAATTTCTCAATTCATAACGCTGAATACTGAAAACGGAATCATAATATTCTCCCGGAACAATAAAATCGATATACATTTTGATAAAACTTTCAATCGTAAAATGGGTAACTAATGGATTAAAACTTTGGATTTCGATAAAATGTTCGTCCGAAATTTTCTCAAGCGTATAAGCCGTGATTTGATCCGATTTTACATCTTCACCAATCAAATGTTTTGGTCGGTCAATAACTCTTAATTTGCCGTTCCATTTGCAATATTCCTTCACTTCCTCAGAATCTGTATTGATGACAATACTTTCAAACTGATCGAATTTCAGTAATTTTTCGATCATATATTGATACATTGGTTTTCCATTAAATGGAAGAAAATTTCTATTTGGTAAATAGTGTGGAAATTCTTTTTGTATTGGTAAAAGTGCAGTAAGATGGAAATTGCTCATAACGTCTTTAATAAGAGAATTAAAAATGGCGATCATTTTGTGACGCTAATTTATAAAGATAGTATGAACTGGTTTTAGGTAGAAATACTTGAATTGTGTTTTTACCATATAAGTGCTATATTTTCTTGAATGCTTTGGTTACAATTTCTAAATCTGTTGTACCTCTAAAACCACTAAAACCAACAGAAAGCTGCGTCCCGTCATTAAGTATAATAGGTTGTCCGCCGTGCCAGCCAATAAGATCCGGAGCTTCAATTCCGTTAGCGTTTTCATCTACAATTTTATTGAAAACTAATCTCTCATAATCTCCGGTTTTAACTCCTGTAAGCCAAACCTGACTCGCTTTTGTCCAGGCAATTTTATACGATTGTCTTTTCCGCGCTTTATCATTTCCATACATTTGACCATAAACGGTACCTTCTTCGTCGATAATGCAAATTGCAACGTTGCCGTTTGAGATTGCTTTATCTTCTTCTATTTTCATGTAATTGGGAATCAGATCTTCAATTGCTGATAATGCTAAGGCTATTCTTAAATGGAGAACTTGATCTTTCATGGATTGTATATTTATAGGGTGTTTAATTTTCAAAGATCAAATATTAAATTACCTAATTTCTTAAACTAGATCAAGAAATAATAAAATAATATAAATCATGCGAATCAGTAGCAAATCAAAGATTTAAAAAAAATGTGCCATTAGGCATAAATGATCGGTGGAAGAAATATCAATTGAAATATATTTAGCGTGCCGTAGGTACGCAACAAAACGTTAATCATGCGTACCTACGGCACGCCAACGAATTACGAACACATTTTTTTTCTACCGGCCTTTAGTACCTAACGGCACTGGTTTTGGATTGTGATTTTTTGTATGTAATCTGTGCGGAGGCCTACTGCTGTGCGTCTCTACGGATATTTGTTGTCTATAAATTAATATTGCGTTTTTGCGAAAATTTGTTGTCTACATATTAATTGTATTAAAAATAAACACAACAAACACCTTAAACAAATACATCTTATATTTACGACTTGTTACCAAAAACAATCCTACTAAACCAGTTTTAAAGATGTTTGAAAAAATACATGATTATCTTTCCAGATTTGCCCGACTATCAGCGCAAGAGATTAAAATTTTTGAAAACAGTCTCGAATTGAGAAAAATCCCTAAGAAAACAATTCTGTTGCACGCCGGCGAAATCTGCAATTTTGAAGCTTATATAAATAAAGGCTGCATTCGGGAATATTTTGTTGATCGTGACGGAATCGAACTCACCTTGCAATTTGCAACCGAAGATTGGTGGGTAAGTGATATCACCAGTTTTGAAGATCAGGTGCCGAGTGATATGTATATTGAAACACTGGAAGATTGTGAATTGTTGGTTTTAACTCGTCAAGCGAAAGAAAATCTGATCAATGAAGTTCCACAATTAGAAAGAATGTTTCGATTAATGATTCAAAGACATTTATCGAAATTGCAGAAACGTTTGTTTAAAACCGTTTCTTCGACTGCGATGGAACAATATGTAGAATTTCTGGATCGTTATCCGGCATTATCTCAGCGGGTTTCACAACAATATATAGCTTCTTATTTGGGAATCACACCAGAGTTTTTAAGTAGATTAAGAGCAAAACATTTAAAGAACGGATAGGTTAGAATAGGGGAGAAAGATTAAAGAATATAGATTAAAGAATATAGATTAAAGAAGAAAGATTAAAGAAGATAGATTAAAGAAGAAAGAATATAGAATATAGAATATTGGGGGAGTTTTAAAGCTCCTTTTTTATGTTTGGGAATTTGGTGAATTTTTCTCGCAGTCCCGATAGCTATCGGGAGCAGATTGAGCAGATTTTATTTTGTAATCATTTTAATTCTTTTTCCCTATGGTTATCGGGAGTGGCTGAAAAAAAACAAATCACTCATTTATTTGTTTAGTAAATTTTAGAGATTACTTTAGTACTATTTATTGTCAAATTGACTATTTCACAAAATAGTGTAATTTTATTTGTTTTTAATATCGTCTGATTTTCTGATGTTTAGGATTGTTTTTATGCGAACTATCGAACATTTTTTTTGGAAGTTCTTGTGGAATTAATTTTAATTTGTATTATTGTAGTATAGAATAGTATAATAACCAAAACTTTATTTAATGAAACAGCATCTTTTCCTAATAAAAAACTTGTGTTTGTCCGTTTTATTTATGGTCATTTTTTGCAATTCGGCGAAAGCCCAGAATAGCATTAAGATGACTTTTGGTAAAAGCGGAATTATTACTTATGATGTTAAAGAAAAAACAATTGCAGTAAGCCAATCCGGAAAAAATATTTTTTCGGGAGCAAAAGCTTCGGTTGTTGTAAATGGTAAAACAATTTCGGTTACGGATTATTCGGCGGCTGTTTTATCAAAAGAAGCGATTAATGATAATTTAGGAAAAGGTTTAAAATACATGCTTACATATAAAGATAAAAATAATCCAACGTTAATCCAAAGTTTTCTAACTTATAATAATAAGGACTATTTTATAACTCAAATTGAAATTTTAGGAAACGGAAAACAAATCGCAACCAATTATATTTCGCCTTTAGATTTAGGAAAAGTTGGTTTTGATAAAATAGAAAATCTGCAAACTGTTTTTGTTCCTTATGATAATGACGCTTTTATAAGTTACAATTCAAAAAAATTAGATACCATTTCTCAAAACACAAGTGCAGAAGTTGGAATCCTTTTTAATAATACTTCCCGAAATGGTTTTATAATAGGTTCTCTTGAACATACTGTTTGGAAAAGTGCTGTAAAAACTAGCAATAGTAACAAACAACCGTTATTTTCGGCTTGGGCTGGATATTCAGAAAAAGAAGTAACACGCGATAGTATTGCGCATGGTCTTGTAAAAGGAGATAAGGTTTTGTCTCCGAAATTCTTTGTTGGATATTACTCAGATTGGAGAAATGGAATGGAAGAATATGCCAAAACAAATCGTGTTGTAGAAAAGCCTTTTGTTTTTAATTGGGACAAACCAACTCCCGTTGGCTGGAACAGTTGGGGAGTTTTGATGGAGAAAATCAATTATGATAATACTACGAAAGTGGCTGATTTCTTTGCCAATTCAGTTCCGCAATTTCGTGTTGGAAATACCGCTTTTATAGATCTCGATTCTTTTTGGGATAATATGGTCAAAGGTGGTTTTACGGGAGATTTTAGCAAATTAAAAGAATTCGCCGATTATTGCAAAAGTAAAGGTCTTGAGCCGGGCGCTTATTGGGCGCCATTTACAGATTGGGGATGGAAAGATGGTCCAAATCGTAAAGCTGAAGGTAGTGATTACACTTTTGGTGAAATGTGGACAAAAACCGGAAATACTTATTTTGATTTTGACGGTGCTCGTGCCATCGATCCTACACATCCCGGAACACTTAAACGTGTTGATTATGTGATTAATAAACTAAAAGCGTGTGGTTTTAAAATGATTAAAATCGACTTTTTAGGTCACGCTGCCGCGGAATCTTCTTCGTTTTATGACAAAAATGTTACGACGGGAATGCAGGCTTACAAAGTTGGAATGGAACATTTAGTGAATGCACTTGACGGACAAATGTTGATTTATGCGGCGATTTCTCCAAATATGGCAACATCACGTTACGCGCATGTTCGTCGTATTGCGTGTGATGCCTGGAAAACAATAGAACAAACTCAATATACTTTAAATAGTGTCAATTATGGTTGGTGGCAAACGTATGCTTACAATTATATAGATGCAGATCATGTGGTTTTTGCCGATGTTACAGAAGGGGAAAATCGCGCAAGATTAATTTCGGCAGTAATTACCGGAACATTGATTACGGGTGACGATTACGGCAAAGACGGAATCTGGAGCAAACGTGCAAAAGAATGGCTTCAGAACAAAGAATTGCTTCAAATTGTTGCTCATGGAGTTGCTTTTCGTCCAGTAGAAGGAAATACAGGGAAATTTACGACCGAAGTTTTCGAACAAAAAATAGGAAACGAGTGGTATATAGCTGTTTTGAACTACGGAAACAGACCTAAAAATTATGCACTTCCGCTAGAAAGATTAGGCATAAAAAATGGAAATTATAAAGCACAGGATCTTTTTACTACTGAAAATATTAAGGTAAAAAATAGTTTAAATATAAGTCTTGGTTCCAAAGATGCTCGTTTGTTTAAAATAATAAATCGTTAATAGAAATGCGTATGAAAAAACATTTTTTTAAGAAAGTATTTATGTTATTGACGCTGTTTATTCTATCGTCAAATAGCGTTAATGCTACGGTATTATTGCCTTCTTTCTTTACCGATAATATGGTTTTGCAGCAAAAAAGTGCAGTTCCGTTTTGGGGAGAAAGCGACGGAAAATCGATAGAAATAACAACATCGTGGGATAAAAAAACATACAAAACCACTGTCATAAATGGCAAATGGAATGTGGTTTTAAAAACTCCCGTTTATGGAGGACCTTTTACGATTACGATAAACGATGGAGCGACTAAAACGCTTAATAATATTTTAATTGGTGAAGTTTGGTTGTGTTCCGGACAAAGTAATATGGAAATGCCTCTTGAAGGTTGGGGAAAAATCAATAATTATAAGGAAGAAATAGAAAACGCTAATTATCCTCAAATACGATTATTGCAGGCAGAACATATAGAAAGTACTTTACCATTAAATACCTTAAAAGTTCAACACGACAGATGGAATGTTTGCAGTCCAAAATCAGTTGCTGATTTTAGTGCAACGGCATATTTTTTTGCCAGAAAAATTTATAATGAAAAGAAGATTCCAATAGGATTAATTCATTCTTCATGGGGAGGAACATTAGTTGAAGCCTGGACAAGTTCTGGAGCGTTAACTACAATTCATGATTTTGACGCTCAAATTCAGGCAATGAAATCAGAAACTGATAGAGATGCATTATTGCAAAAATATAATGCTGATTTGACAGTTTGGGAAAAGAATCTTGCTAATACAGATAAAGGAATGCAGGATGAAAAAGCAATTTGGGCAACACCCAATTTTGATGATTCTTCGTGGAAAACCATGAAATTACCATCGTTTTTTGATAGTAACGGATTAGGCAGTTTTGATGGAGTAGTTTGGTTTAGAAAAAAGTTTACAATTACGGATAATAGTGTAGACTTTAGTCTAAGTTATTTTGCAGATGATGACGATATGATCTGGATTAATGGTAATTATATCGGTGAAACCAAAGGTTATAATGTAGAACGTCATTATACAATTCCTGTAAAATATCTGAAAAAAGGAGAAAATACAGTTACAATCAGAGTTTTTGACGGTGCAGGAAACGGTGGTGTTTATGGTGATGAAAACTTCTCTTTGAAATCAGGAAAAGAAACTATTTCATTAGCCGGAAATTGGAAATATAGTATTGGTGTTGACAGTAAAGATTTGCCTGTGAAACCGTATTTGGCACAAGGACAAAACAGACCAAGTGCAATTTATAATGCGATGATTGCACCATTGTTAGATTATAAAATAAAAGGGGTTATCTGGTATCAGGGCGAAAGCAATGCCGAAAGAGCGGATCAATATCAAACTTTATTTCCGTTGCTGATAAACGATTGGAGAACTAAGTTTAAAGATAAAAAATTACCGTTTTTCTTTGTTCAATTGGCAAATTATAAAGAACAAAAACAACAACCTGCAGAATCTGATTGGGCAGAGTTGCGTGAAGCACAATTCATGGCTTTGAAATTACCAAATACCGGAATGGCGGTGACAACAGATATTGGAAACGGGGAAGATATTCACCCAAAAAACAAACAAGATGTTGGGGGGCGATTGGCAAATATAGCTTTGGCAAAAGTTTATAATACTAAAATTGACTATTCGGGACCGCTTTATAAATCCAATTCTATAAAAGAAAATGTGGTTATAATAAGTTTTGATTTCAATGAAAATATCAAAGCCAAAAACAGCGAGTTAAAAGGATTTTCGATTGCTGGAGCTGATAAAAAGTTTTATTGGGCAATGGCAAAAATAGTAAATGGCAAAGTTGAAGTTTACGCACAAGATGTTCCAAATCCGGTTGCAGTTCGCTACAATTGGGCTGATAATCCTGACGGAAATTTAACAAACGCATCAGGTTTACCAGCATCATCTTTTAGAACAGATAATTGGGCGGGAATTACACAAGGAAAGAAATAAGAAAATAACATATAATAAAATGAAAAAACAATTTACATCATTAAGGCAGTCTTTTACGATCGCATTTTTTATTCTGACGAGTTATTGCAGCACAATAACGGCGCAACAAATTATCTCGGTAAAAACAAAAAGTAATGCACTTGTTTTGCAGGTAACTCCGGGGAAAGAATTGAACACCATTTATTTAGGAGAGAAATTGGCAAACGATTTTGAGTATGTAAAAGTTCAAGGTCAGTTTCGTCAGGGAACAGATTATTCAGGGATTTACAACGCAGCTTATACGCCATCAGGATCTAAAAATTTACTGGAACCTGCAATTGCCGTAACGCATGCTGACGGAAATACTTCACTAGATTTATTGTATGTAACGCATAAAACATCCACGATAAGTACAGGAATTTCTCAAACTGAAATCACGCTTAAAGATCCTGTATATCCGGTTGAAGTTCACATGTTTATCCAAGCGTATTATGACACTGATGTTATCGAACAATGGACAACAATTCAGCATAGCGAAAAATCAAATATTACGTTGAACAAATACGCTTCGGCAAATTTATATTTGAAAGGATACAGCAATTTTTATCTAAACCAATATCATGGTGATTGGGCAAAAGAAATGCAGCCTGAGGAAACAAAATTAACGCACGGAATTAAAGTTTTAGATACTAAATTAGGCTCTCGTGCCAATTTATTTCAACCTTCAGTATTTATGGTTTCTCTGGACAAACCGGCAACTGAAGACGAAGGAAAAGTTTTGTTTGCAGGTTTGGAGTGGTCAGGAAATTTCAGAACAGATTTAGAATTAGATCCGTTGAATAATCTTCGTGTTATTTCGGGTATTAACAATGCTGCGGCAAATTATTCTTTGCCTAAAAATGAAGTATTTACAACGCCTAAATTTTGGTACACATTATCCTCAAAAGGAAAAGGAAATGCAAGCCGTAATTTGCACGATTGGTCCAGAAATTACAAAATATTAGACGGAAAAGGAAGTCGTATGACCTTGCTAAACAACTGGGAAGCGACTTATTTTAATTTTGACGAAAACAAACTAAAAGTGCTTATCGCCGATAGTAAAAAACTGGGTGTAGATATGTTTTTATTGGATGATGGATGGTTCGGAAATAATTATCCTCGTAACAACGACGATGCGGCTCTTGGAGATTGGGATGTCAATAAAAAGAAGTTACCAAACGGAATTGGAACTTTAGTGAAAACGGCAAAAGACAATCAGGTAAAATTCGGAATCTGGATTGAGCCTGAAATGGTAAATCCTGCGAGTGATTTGTATAAAAAACATCCGGAATGGATTGTAAAACAACCGGGAAGAGCGGAACATTATTTCCGTAATCAATTGGTTTTGGATTTATCAAACCCAAAAGTTCAGGATTTTGTTTACGGAGTTGTAGACAATCTTTTTACTGAAAATCCGGAATTGGCTTATATCAAATGGGATTGTAATGCAGTGATTTACAACGCTTATTCTTCTAATTTAAAAGACAAACAGAATAATTTTTATACAGATTATGTAAACGGACTTTACAAAGTTCTGGAACGTATTCGTGTAAAATATCCAAAAGTACCAATGATGCTTTGCTCTGGCGGTGGCGGTAGAGTAGATTATGCCGCATTGAAATATTTTACAGAATTCTGGCCAAGTGATAATACAGATCCGTTAGAACGTGTATATATGCAATGGGAATACTCGTATTTTTATCCTGCTTTGACAATTGCAGCGCACGTTACAGATTGGGGAAAACAGCCTATTAAATACCGTACTGATGTTGCCATGATGGGTAGATTAGGTTTTGATATAGTGGTTAAAGATCTAAACGAGAAAGACTTGGCTTATGCACAACAAGCGATAAAAAACTATGGCGCTTTGAGTACTACAATCTGGCAAGGAGATCAATATCGTCTGCAAAATCCTTGGGGTAACGATGCAGCTTCTGTGATGTTTGTGAATAAAAATGGTAACGAAGCGGTAGTTTTTAGCTATTTGGTAAATTCTAGATATGAAGCAGGAACACATCTTCCTATAAAATTAAAAGGATTGCAAGCGGGACAAAACTATAAAGTAGAAGAAATCAACATTTATCCGGATAAAAAAGCTGCGGTAGAAACCGTAACATACTCTGGCGATTTTTTAATGCAGGTTGGAATTAACCCAAATGTAAATTCTTCGAATACCAGTGTTGTTTTAAAAATTACTAAGGCCTAAACTAAATCTCGAACATTAGTATATATTTGTAATATATTTCTAATTAAATACCTATTATAACGTTTTATGAAGCAAATTATTCAACAGATAAAAAATCTTGAATCTATAAATTCCTTCTCTAAACATGAGCAATTGGTTCAGGGAATAATTAATGCCATTGATGAAAAGGTAGTCACAAAAGGTGATTTACTTCCATCGGTAAATACTTTTATAAGCGAATTAGGTTTTGCCAGAGAAACAATTGCCAAGGCATATAAAGAACTTGTACACAGAGGAATCATCGAATCTAAAAATCGATTGGGCTATTTTGTGGCAACAAATGATGTTAAACAAGAGCTAAAAGTAGCTTTACTAATATTTGCATTTGATATTTTTCAGGAAACATTTTATGAAAATTTCAGAAAAGGTCTTGGAAAAAATGTTCAGTTGGATATCTTTTTTCATCATAATAATTTTGATACATTCGAAAGTATTGTTCAAAATATGAAGGGAAAATACGGAATGTTTGTTATCGCTCCGATTCCAAATGCAAAAACTCCGGCAGTTTTGAAACAATTGCCAACCAACAGAGTTTTGCTTGTAGATCGTTACATAGAAACTGATGAAGATTACAATTATGTTGCACAAGAGTTTGGCGATTCGTCATACAATGCTTTTGTACAGCTAAAAGATAAGATTAAGAAGTACGACGAGATCATTTTCTTCTTTAAACCATCGTCTGCTGAACCCGATGAAATTTTAAATTCGTTTAAAAGATTCATGAAAGATTATAATATCAAAGGTGTAATTAAAGAAGAATACGTTTCAGGATCTCTTGAAAAAGGAAAAGTATATTTCACGATTCACAACCTTGAACTTTGGGAAATGCTGAAAGATTCTAAAGTAAAAGGTCTAAAAATTGGTACAGATATTGGGTTTATTTCGCATAATGATGATATCGTAAAGGAAATCATTTTTGACGGAGTTACCACATTCTCTACAGATTTCTCTGAAATGGGAAAAAAAGCAGCGAATTTTGTCTTGAATCGTAAGAAGATTCAGGAGATTATTCCAACAGTTCTTGTGGATCGAAATTCGCTATAATTTATGAGTGTATTGTCCATTGTTAGTTTTTTACTAATTACAGGTCTTATTGCTTTTATTTCAGCAATAAAAACACGTAAAAAAAAGGTACAAACCACAGATGGACTTTTTTTTGCAGATCACAACAATAACTTTTTCATAGTAGGAGGAGCATTGTTGTTAAGCAATATAAGTGCGAATCAATTTATAGGCGAAAACGAATCTATTTATACCAATAACATGAGCGTTATAGCGTGGGGCGTGAGTTCCGTGCTGGCAATGTTATTGGTTGCAGAGTATTTTTTGCCTATTTATTTTCGTACCGGAGCGATGACAATTCCGGATTATTTAGGAAAACGCTACGATCAATCGACCAAAAGATTGGTTTCAATTGTATTTCTATGCAGTTATATTGTTAATTTACTTCCCGCAGTTTTATACGGTGGCGCGGTTGCCCTTACGGGAATGTTCAACTTTTTATTGCCTTTACAATTAACCTATTGGCAAAACATCTGGATTATGGTTTGGGTGATAGGCTTAACAGGTTGCGCTTATTCTGTACTTGGAGGTTTGCGAGCGATCTCAATAAGTGACACTATTTTAAGTATCGGATTATTGACTATTGGTATTGCTTTCCCTTATTTCGGATTCAAATTTCTAGGTCATGGCGATTGGTCACAAGGTTTGCATATTATGCTTTCGCAGAATAAAGAACATTTAAACGCTATTGGAGGACCAAAAGATGAAATACCGCTGAGTACTATTTTTACGGGAATGTTTATCATGAACCTGTACTATTGGGGAATGGAGCAGTTTATTGTACAGCAGGCACTTTCGGCAAAAAGTCTTTCGCACAGTCAAAAAGGAATGGGATTGGCTTGTTTAGGAAAATTGCTATGTCCTTTTATTATCAATATTCCCGGATTGATTGGAGTTCATTTGTATAAAAACCTTGAAAATACTGCCGAAGTTTTCCCTCTTGTTGTAAAAGATACCTTGCCGGGAATTATGATTGGGCTTACTGCTGCCGTAGTTCTGGGCGCGGCAATCAGTACTTTTAATGCAGGCTTAAATAGCAGCAGCACATTGTTTGTGCTTAACCTTTACAAGCCTTGGTTAGAAAAAAGAAATAAGGAAGTTACAGAGAAACAATTGGTTTATACAGGACGTAAATTCGAAATTATTATTTCGGCTTTAGCTATGTTTTCTGCTCCGTTTATCATGTTTAGCAAAGCAGGTTTTTATACGTATTTGCAACAGCTTGGTGGAATGTTTTGCTTGCCGATTTTTACGATTATTCTGGTTGGTTTTGTTTCCAAAAAAGTTCCGCCACAGGCCGCTAAAATCGGAATGGTATTCTTTATTTTAAGTTATATAATCTTTAATTATATTCTGCAAATTGAGTTGCATTACCTGCACATGTTGGCGTTATTATTTGTTTTTACAACAATATGCATGTTGGTGGCTTCCAGGTTTTATCCCAATTATAACTATACCGAAATCAAACTTGAATCTGTTGAATTATCGCCTTGGAAAAACCGTTATTGGTATTTTGCTGCACTGTTGATAGGTATGGTTGGTATCTTTGTTTTATTCTCGAAATGGGGGATAGCTTAGTCTAAGGTTCTGAGGCACTGAGGTTCTGAGGTTCAAAGGGACAAAGGGACAAAGGTTTTAATTTTTTTTGAGGAAGGTTCAAAGATTCTGAGGTTCAGAGGAACAAAGGTTTTAACGTAGAGGCGCACTTTTGCACGTCTTTTTTTATTTTGTTTTTTTGTTTTCCATATAATAGACCTGACAGGTTTTTAAAACAAGTCAGGTCTAACGTACGATAAAACGTGTATGAAGAATTAGATTTTTAATGTAGAGACGCATAGCAGTGTGTCTTTTTTTCTTTCAAATAATTATCGATTTTGATTGCGATGGACGGATTGATCCCGAAGCCTCGGGACATCCCTGCAATATTCGTTGTTCCTTCGGAACTCTTTATAAAATCCCGAAGGAATGATTTATTTTGTAGCAAGGGATTTCAATCCCTTGAAACGCAAAGTAACCACAATCTTGCCATTTCGACATAGGAGAAATCACACTAGAAACTCTGTCACTAAAATCTCCAATCTTTGTCGAGTTATGCGTGTGATTTCTCCTCTGTCGAAATGATTAAAAAGTCCTCAAAAGATTTATTAAGAATGATTTGACTAATAATTTTTTCGTTTATTTCTATTTTTTTCTTTTTTATTTCGAACTGCTTAAAAATAAATTCTGTACAATAAAAATCCCTATATCGTACTTATTTTCCCTTTTTTAGGGCACATGTGCTTTATTTTTGTCTGAGATTTCTTGATTTTTTCTTCACTTTTTTTCTCTTATTCTTTTTAAATATTATTATTTATATAAATGCCGAAATAAATCCCGCAAAAAAATAACAAATTCTTAAAACATAATTTGGATGTTATGAAAATATTTGTATGTTTGTAGTGTTGTAGTATAGTATAGTATAAGTCAATTCGTTTTCTCGTATTTAAGTGCTCAATATAAAAAAAAACTAACTCAATAATTTTATTAACTAAAAACCAAATCATTATGAGAATTGCAATAAGATACTTATGCTTCTTAGTAGTTATGATGTCCGCCGGTACACTTTATTCCCAAACCATCACCGGTAAAGTTACAGATAATGAAAATTTGCCATTGCCAGGAGCTACAGTTATTGTAAAAGGTACTCAAACCTCTACTGTAACAGATATTGATGGTAGTTACAAACTATCAAATGTTAAAACTGGATCAACTTTAGAATTTAGTTTCATCGGATTTAATACGCTAAGTATTGCGGCAAATAAGTCGGTTGTAAATGCTTCTTTAAAACCAAGCTCTCAGGAATTAAATGAAGTTGTAATAGTTGGAGCTACAATGAAAAAAGGTGATTTAACGGGGGCTGTAAGTAGTGTTTCCGGTGATAAGCTTAGAGAGGTTCCTACGCCAAATGTAGTACAGGCATTACAAGGGCGTGCCTCAGGTGTATATGTACAACAAAGTGCTGTACCCGGTCAAACAGGTTCAATAAGAATTAGGGGAAATAATTCTCTAAACTTTGGCGGTAATCCAATATTCGTAATAGATGGGTTGGTTACTGATAGCAATTTTGAAAACATTAACCCTAACGATATTGCAAGTATGGAAGTTCTTAAAGATGCTTCTGCTACTGCACTATATGGTTCAAGAGCTGCTAATGGAGTAATAGTAATTACTACAAAAAAAGGTTCAAGATCAGGAGAAGCAAAAATACAGTATGATACATGGACAGGTGTATCTGAATTTGCAAGGACTATACCGTTGATGAATGGTCAACAATTATTTGATCTAAGAGTTGATGCTTATGCGAATCGTTATATGGATGAGAATCCCGGGGCTGATCGTGCTGCTTATGTTAATCAAATTAAGTCAGATGGTTCGACCGTATTTGCACCTTATGAATTGGAATCTTACAGAACGGGCAAAAGTTACAATTGGCTGGATCAGGTAACGCGTTCAGGTTTTCAAACGAATCATAATTTAAGTTTTAGCGGAGGAGGAGAAAAGGGAACTTATTTTGTAAGTTTCAATTATGTTGACCAGGAAGGACTTCTTAAAAACTCTGATTTTAAAAGATATAATGGAAAAATTAACCTTACGCAGGATTTAAAATCATGGCTGCAGTTTGGTACCAATACTACTTTTTCAAGAAGCAAGACCAATTATCAGGAGGGTAGTGCCTTTGGTGTGGCACTGGGAGCAAATCCACTATTGCCTATAGATTCTAAGGCTACTTATCTTCGATATGGTGAAGTATTTGACCAGAATCTTTATAATCCGATAAAAAGTCTTGATATCATAAATTCAAGTACACGTAATAGACTTACAAGTAGTAATTTTTTAAGTCTAAAACCAGTAAAGGGACTTGATATCAGAACGACACTTTCTGTAGATGTTACAGATCAGGCAAATTTTGATTATGTGCCAAGTACTACAGGACAGTCACTTAGAAATTCTATGGATGGGGAAGCGCATCATTATAGATATTCACAATTGAATTATCAGTGGGATAATACCGTAAGTTATAGTAAAGTTTTTGCTGCAAAACATGACATAAATCTTATGGGAGGATTTTCTGTAATGAGTAATTCAGCTAATACCACTGAGGTTAGAGCTCGTGGATTTGTTAGTGATGATTTGACCTATATGGCATTATCAGGTGCCTATCAAAAGGATAATACGCAGTTAAAGTCGGATTTTACAGATTATTCAAACCAATCGTATTTCGCAAGAGCTAACTATACTTTTGATGGTAAATATAATATTACAGGGACAATAAGAAGAGATGGTTCTTCTAAATTTGGTCCTAATAACAAATGGGGGAACTTTCCTTCAATAGCAGGAAGTTGGGATATTGCTAAAGAAAATTTCCTTTCAGGATTTGAAAAATTAAATCAACTTAAGTTTCGTGTAGGTTATGGTATAGTGGGTAATCAAAATGTAGATGCTTACAGGTATTTTGCATTATATAATGCTCAAGTTAGTAATAATTCAGGGACTTACGTGTCTGACAACTATATTGATAATTTTGATTTAAGATGGGAAAAACAAAAACAATTTAATATTGGACTAGATACTGGTTTCTTTCATAACAGACTGACTGCAGGTGCTAATTATTTTCATATAAATAATGACGATCTGTTAATGCTGCGTAATATGCCGGTTTCATCAGGATATAAATATAAGCTGGATAATATTGGTTCTACAACTAATGAGGGTATAGAATTAGAACTTAGTGGTGACATTATTAAAAACAAAGATTTTAAATGGAATGTTTCTGCCAACATATCATCGGCAAAAAATAAGGTTACAAAACTTTATGGAGATGCCACAGAGATATACAACTTGGGTGGTTATAGTAACAATGAGATCCAGCGTACCGGGAACTTTTTCTTAGGCCAATCGGTAAACACTGTTTATGTGTTTCAATATGATGGTATTGCACAGCAGGGAGAAAACCTTAGTGGAGTAAATTATGGAAGTAGAACTGTTCAGGCTGGAGACATTAAAATTAAAGACCGCAATGGCGATGGTGTAATAAACGATAAAGACAGGTATGTGGTTGGCGATTTGAATCCTGATTATTATGGCGGTTTTTCTACAGATCTTAATTATAAAGGTTTTGCATTAAATGCAGTCTTTTCGTATTCAATAGGAGGTAAGAGACCAAGTTCAACCTACGAAAGCTATATGAATTCAGGAGGGATGAGTGCAGCACATACAGACCTTTTGGATCGTTGGACTCCTACTAATACCAATACAGATGTACCAAGAGCCTATTATGGAGGAGGAAGATATACTTTGGGTGAGACAGATAAAGCAATACAAGATGCTTCATTCTTAAGATTAAATGCACTTACATTATCGTATACATTACAAGACAAAGTTGCAGAAAGTGTTTTTCTTAAAAATGTAAGGTTTTATGTAACGGGATCGAATCTATTTATTGTAACTAAATATAAAGGATATGATCCAGAGGGAGGAGATTCTTATCCTATATCCAGAATGATAGTTATGGGATTAAATGTATCTCTTTAATCAAATTAATTTAATAAATTATTTTATGAAAGCAAAAATTATAGCCTTTATGGCGCTAGCAATATTATCAGCTTCCTGTTCTTCAGATTTTTTGGATGAAGAGCCTAAAAGTTCACTTACTGCTGCACAGGCATACGGCAGTTTAGGTAAAATAGAGCCAGTTCTCTTAGGAGCCATAACGAATTGGAGGAATATGCAAAAAGACCGTGCAGGACTTTATACTTCTCTTGGTACAGACGAAGCGCAACAAGGTGCTTTGCAGGTAACCGGAGATGCAAACCAGGCAGGACTTGATTTGTACAATGGTTTTCTAAGTCAGGAGAATCAGGCAATTGGACAATTGTGGAATGACAGATGGCCAGTAATTGAAGTAGCTGCGCAAACTATTAGAGCATTAGGAACCAATACCGAAGATGATAGTGCAAAACGTGATCTTTTAATGGGTGAAGCTAGTTTTTTAAGAGCAACATTAATGTTTGAGCTAACACAATATTGGGGAGAAATACCTATTAATGATAAAGCAAAAACAGCAGAATTTGGTTTAAAACGTCAGCCTCTGGCTTTGGTTTATTCTTATATAGTAGCCGATTTAGAAAGAGCAATTGAAAAACTTCCTGTATCACAAAGCAATCCTGCATTTCCTGCAAAAGGTGTAGCTCAGGCACTTTTAGGGAAAGTATATCTATATGCTCCTGAGGCTTCAGGATACCGCGATTATACTAAAGCAAAGCAATGGTTTGGAGCAGTTATTACTTCCGGGAAGTATAGTTTACTGCCTAATTACGCAGATGTTTTTAGTCCGGATCACGCTAATTCTCCAGAATCACTATATGAATGGCAGTATACTAATAATTGGCCTGATAACAACCAGATACAATGGCAAACGGGTTCAAGAGTTTTAGCAAACATAAACCAATATGCTTATTTTGGTGGCTATGATCTTATACTACCTACTCAGTATTGCTATAAAGATAAAACGGATGGCGGAATATGGGAACCAGGTGATATGCGTAAAGACGCAAGTATTCGTTATGATTTTACTTATAAAGGGGTTAAACCAACACTTCCGGCTGGTTTTGGTGGCGATGAGTTGGATCCACACATTAAAAAATTTGAAGATATTCGTGTAGAAGGAAAACAATCATTTTGGAATTCAGGAAAAAACAAACCATACATTCGTTATTCAGATGTGTTGCTTTGCTACGCAGAATGTTTAAATGAATTAGGAAGTACTTCTGATGCTGAAGGATATGTAAATCAAGTTCGTACAAGAGCTTTTGGAGGAACATTGCCAACAGGAATGAACTGGAGCGGACTTTCTCAAACAGAATTCAGAGATAGAATCCTTGACGAACGTATGCGTGAATTAGCTTTTGAAGGCTGGAGAAGAATGGATCTTATTCGTGTAGGAAAATTGGTGGAATTAGTAGGTGCCCGTAACAAATGGGCAAAACAAAACGGTACAATTGCTGCATTTCATAACCGTTATCCTATTCCTATCGGAGAGATCAAGCTTAATGATGATATTAGCGATGCTGATCAAAATCCGGGTTATTAATATCCTTAAAAATAGTTTTAATGTAATTTTATTTTTTGGTCATTTGATTTTTGGTTAATCACAGTTTTGATTTGCAATGCCATTTTGGATTTAGGTAATAACAGTACTAAGTGAGTTTTCTGTTAGAAAATACTTATTCCAAAATGGCATTCATTTATATAATTATTTACAAGTTGTAAGTCCATAAAATAGCAATATGAAGTTTAGTAGTTTTTATTTTAGGAACTCAGATTTTGCCCGCAATTATTAGTGTATAGCTGCGCGTTACAAGATAATTTTAAACCTACAATGTTTTGTCCCGAAGCTTCGGGATTGCAGAATATATAGAATAATTTAAACCTATAATTATGAATATTAGAAAATTTAAAGTACTGCTTTTTATATTATTGCCTTTACTAGGCTATTCACAAACAAATCCATTAGAGATATGGTTTACCAAACCAGCATCTCAATGGGAAGAAACGCTGCCATTAGGAAATGGTCGTTTAGGAATTATGCCTGATGGCGGAGTTACAACTGAAAAAGTGGTTCTGAACGAAATTACGTTATGGAGTGGATCTCCGCAAGATGCTAACAATTATAAAGCTTATTCTTTTTTGCCACAAATACGAGAACTGTTATTAACCAATAAAAATAAAGATGCCCAAAAATTAATTGATGAGCATTTTATCTGCAAAGGTGCTGGTTCCGGAAGCGGGAATGGAGCTGATGTACCATTTGGTGCGTATCAGATTTTGGGAGATTTAACGCTAAAATTTGATTATAAAACAAAATCTCAACCCGTTAATTACACCAGAAATCTGGATATTCAAACTGCAGTTGCAGCAACTCAATTTACAATTGATGGAGTAAACTATAAGCGTGAATATTTTGCAGGTTTTGGTGATGATGCCGTTTTTATCAGATTGACTTCAAGTAAAAAAGGGAAATTAAATTTCACCATTCAGTTAGACAGACCGGAACGTTTTAAAACCGTAAATGGTACCGATAATTCGCTTGTAATGACAGGTCAGTTAAACAATGGAACCGACGGAAAAGGAATGAAATACAAAGCAAAAGTAAAAGCTCAAATAACAGATGGTAATGCTTTGTATACAAATAATACAATCGAAATAAAAAATGCAACCGAAGTCGTGATTTTTATATCTGCAGGAACAGATTATAAAGATAAAAATTTCGAAACTTCAGTAGATAAAATTCTGGATGCAGCAATGAAAAAGAAATATCAGGATCAGAAGAAATTGCATATTGAAAACTATCAAAAATTGTTCAATCGTGTGACATTAAATTTCGGAAAAACTGCGAAAAAAACATTACCTACAAATGAGCGTTTAGATACCTTTATAAAAGAACCAGATGCAGATACCGGACTTCCGGTTTTGTTTTATCAATATGGTCGTTATTTAAGTATCAGCAGCACCAGAGTAGGATTGTTGCCACCAAACTTGCAAGGATTATGGGCAAATAACGTGCAAACACCTTGGAACGCAGATTATCATTTAGACGTAAATGTGCAAATGAATCACTGGGCATTAGAAACAGCCAATTTATCAGAATTAAATCTTCCGTTAAAAGATCTGACTAAAGCAATGGCACCAAACGGAGAAAAAACGGCCAAAGCGTATTACAATGCAGATGGTTGGGTAGCACACGTAATTACAAACGTTTGGGACTTTACAGAACCTGGCGAAAGTGCTTCATGGGGAATCACAAAATCGGGATCGGGGTGGTTGTGTAACAATTTATGGAGCCATTATTTATACACAAATGATCAGGCATATTTGGCTGAGATCTATCCGGTATTAAAAGGAGCAGCTCAGTTTTATAAAAGTATGTTGGTGAAAGATCCAGAAACAGGTTGGTTGGTAACTTCACCATCTGTATCGCCGGAGAATTCATTTTTATTACCAAACGGAGAAGCTTCTCACGTTTGTATGGGACCTACAATCGATAATCAGATTATTCGTGAATTGTTTAACAACGTGATAATAGCATCTAAAAAACTAGGTTTAGATAATGATTTAAGTGTTGAACTGGAAAAACAATTAAAATTATTGCCGCCACCGGGAGTTGTTGGTCCTGACGGAAGAATCATGGAATGGTTAAAACCATATAAAGAAGAAGATCCACAACACCGTCATATCTCACATTTGTACGCCTTATATCCGGGATCTTTAATAACTCCTGAAAACAAACCTGAACTTGTAGAGGCAATCAAGAAAACACTTGAAGTAAGAGGAGATGACGGACCAAGCTGGTCAATCGCCTATAAAATGTTGTTTTGGTCACGTTTGAAAGAAGGAAACAAAGCCTACAGGTTATTAAAAACAATATTAAGACCAACACTTGCAACGAACATCAATTATGGAGCAGGAGGAGGAGTTTATCCAAATTTACTTTCTGCAGGACCGCCCTTTCAAATCGATGGAAATTTTGGAGCCGCTGCCGGAATTGGCGAAATGTTGCTTCAGAGTCATGCCGGATTTATAGAATTATTGCCTGCAATGCCAGACGTTTGGTTAAACGAAGGTGAAGTAAAAGGACTGAAAGCCGAGGGAAATTTTACCGTAAACATCAAATGGGAAAAAGGTAAAGTAACGATGTATGAAGTTTTATCTCCTGTACCAACCAAAGTGAAAGTTAAGGTTAATGGAGAATTAAAAGAAATTACTTCTTCTAAATTATAGTTTACAATTCCTGCAAGGTTTTCAAAACCTTGCAGGTATAGAATTAATTGCCAACAAAAAGTATGAATAGCCCCCAGCTTTAGCTGGGGGTAATAAAATGATATGCAATATGGCTTTAGCCGAAATCTTAGCGTATTTCGGCTAAAGCCTATTTTTATATTCGACTCTTTTGATCTCCAGCTAAAGCTGGAGTCTATTCAAAAAAATCATGAAACGATATTTCATTAAATTCCATACAATGAAAATAAATAAGATTGTGCACGCATGCTTTTGTCATCCTGAACGAAGGATCACACTCGAAACTCCGCAAAGTAAAGAACCAATCTTTGTCGATCTGCTAGTGCGATCTTTCGCTCCTTAGGATGACAAGATTGTAGAAACAAAAAAAGGTCTGATGAAATTAAAATCATCAAACCTTTTTTATTTCCGAAAAAACAATTACCTATGTTTATTATTGTATTTCATAAATTACCGGTGCTGTTCTTGGTAATAAATAATTACCAGCTCCGGCAAGGTTGGTTTTAATTTCAGAAATAGTAACCTGATCTCCTTTACCTGCTCTTGAAAGAACTTGTTTGCATTGAGCATTTAACTTATTACCAGATACAACAACTGTAGGCTGTCCGGCAATTTTCAAGTTAAATCCAACAACATCTAAACCAACTTCAAAATCAAAATCAAGTAATTTAGCACCAATAGTAGCAATTTCTAAGTTAGATCTAGGTCCTTTAACAACTCCCATTTCACCTCTAATTGTACCCGTTGGACCAGGAATACCTTTAATTCTGAATGTTTTATTATCAGTGACTTTATCTCCGTTTGGTAATGTACCAGTCACAGAAATTGTAGTTTCAGTACCTGAACCCGGGCTCATGTTGTATTTTCCTGCTTTACCAGCTGAGGATAATCCCGGAGCACTGGCAACAACTTTGTTATCAGCAACACCTGCAAATGATACAGAGATTGGGTTAACAACACCTCTATATACAACATTCATTTTATCTGCAGAAATTGTGGCAGAGTTTGGTCTTGGTACTACAACGTAATTCCCTTTAAATGGCAAATTAATTTTTTTACCATCTTCAACAAAATTAAACTGACCATTAATAGCTTGTTCTCCAACATTACCAGCAGTTAAATTAATTTTAGCCTGTCCTGTAGCAGGATCTAAAGAAGCTCCTGTTACACTTTCTGGTTTTGTATTTTCGTCATAGCGACCTAAAACGACCTTACCTGTAACTTTTTCTCCTTGGAAATAAGCATTTTTATCTAAAACAACAATTGCCTGATAATTATTATAAGAAGAAGTAGCAAGAGCAGCTTTTCCTAAAGCAGCACTGTAAACATCAGATTCTGCTTTTTGAACGTCATTTTGCCAAGCCGAAAGTTTAGCTAATGAAGCAACAGCCGGGAAACCTTTAAAGTGGTAAGCTAAATATTTGTCTTTTAAACCTTCTTTATTCTCTACATCTGAAACATCAAATTTCTTTTCAACTTCAGATAAAATAGCAGCATATTTTTTGTCTGATAAAGCAGATTTCATTGCAGCTTTATATTTCTCGATATGAGAAATAACAGCATTACCTTTAGCAGTATATCCTTCTCCTGTAAACCAGTCGTCGATATTATCTCCTTTGTCCATAGACTCATAAGGCAATTTTCCAGTTTCTTTGTCAGATTCAAATCCTTTTAAAACATCACCTTTTAAAGATCCGATGTATGCATAAAATTCTTTTGAAGCTGTTTCAACCTGATGAGCAGTAACTGCAGCAGTTGCGAATTCTCCTTTTGCTTCAGCAGCTTTTTGATCTAAAGACACCAATAAATCAGCATTTGTTTGCTCTGAAGAGGTATTAGCGCTTTCAAATTTTTCATTCATTAAGCCAAAAGCTGATAAAACTTCTTTTGACATATTCATTGCTAACATTGCGATGAAAACCAGATACATCAGGTTAATCATCTTTTGTCTGGGGGTTAATTTTCCTCCTGCCATTTTTTCTAATTAGTTTTTATTAATAAGTTATAATAGTCAAAAACTAATTATCCTTTGTTACTCATTGCAGAAAGCATCCCACCGTAAACACTGTTCAAAGAAGCAATGTTTGCAGTCATTGATTGCATTTGTTCTTTTAATTTAGAAGCATTTTCAGCGATTTCGCTGTTTGCTTGTGCATTTCTTGAAGCACTTTCTAATTGTACTTTGTATAAGCTGTTTAAGGATTCCATTTGTGCAGCAGCCATAGACATTTCTTCAGCATATTTCTTTTGTCCTGCAATAGAATCTACTGTTGGAGAAATTGCTTTTGCAGCACCTTCGAAATTTTTGATTGAGTTTCCTAAACTTGACATTAATTCTCCGTCAATTTTAGCTTCTTTCAACATAGTATCTAATTTTTGAGACAATAATCCTTGGACATCAGATGGAGTTTCAACTTTAGCCGCTTTTTTTCTAGCTTGGCCGTTAGCCAATTCAGGGTAAACAAGAGTCCAATCTAACTCATGATCTACTGGTTCAAAAGCAGAAAGTGCAAAGATTAACGCCTCAGTTACTAATCCAATTGAAAGCATTAATGTACCTGTTAATGGTCCAATTTCAAAGTGAGTAATTTTGAATAATGCTCCAATAATTACTACTGCCGCTCCCATACCATAAGCGAAATTCATTGCTTTTTTACTTAATAATGCCATAATTTTGTTTGTTTTAAAATTTTAAATTTTGTTTTTGATTTAATAATAAAGTTCAAATAGTGGTTTTTAATGTTTTTGTTATTTCATCGTGTTATAATTTGATGTAATATGGTGTGTATTAAAAACATGCAAAGATAATTCGCACAATAAGACATTTTAAAAGGAAAAGTATCAGATTAAGGCTTTTTTTCGACCCAATTAATTGTCATAATTGATTTTTAAAAATGTGTAAATTGATGTTCCTTTTTAAGGAAAAATGTTGAGGCTGGGAGGTTTAGCAAGTTTTAGAAGTAAGAAGTGTTTTTTTGTTCTCAAAAGCTCGACAAGTTTTATCCCATCCTGACTTTTCAGGATTGGGACTATTAGAAAAAAAACAAAGACCCGACAGATTTTGAAAACCTGTCGGGTCTAATTACTAACCACTAACCATTATTTTTAAATCGAAACCGATTCTTCATTTTTTAATAAAGAGAGATGAATCGTAACTCCTGAATGACTTTTTTCTTCAGATAAAACACTTTCAAAAACTTCTTCGGCTTCTGCTTTTTTCTCCAAACCTAAAAGCCCTAATCCATGCATGTACAAACAGTGAATTTTGTTACGTTTGTCTAAATCATCTTCCCAAATCATTAAATCCGGAAGCGATACTGCAAAATAGTCGATTGTAACATGATCATTAAGATGTTTTTTGGCGTAAGCGACTAATTTTTCAAAGCGTTTATCAGCTTCAGATTGTTGGTTTAATTTTAAGAAAGCCAAACCTTGATAGAAAATTTTATCCGGTTGCTGATCGTTATAGAAAATCGCCGCCGTTGGTTCGTCTAACCCTTGAGTTGCTTTATTCCACCAGTTTTTAGCTTCTTCAATGTTGTTCTTTTTCTCAAAAGCAACACCTAACCAGTAATGAATATCATTTTCTTGTGCCCCCGGTAATTTCCCTTCACCTAAATTATCAGGATAAAATTGAGCTTGTTCTAAGTTTTCGATCGCTTCATCATAATTCCCTTCTGAGATTTGCTGTTTGGCAATTTCGGTTAAAGAAACCAGATATTGTCCGCTCACTTTCCCTTCGCCGCCTTCCCATGGATGGAAAATTCGGTTTTGTAATAAGGTAAAGGCTTTGTCGTGTTTTCCTAAAAGATTATATAATGCAACTCTTTCTAAATAAACATCATCACGTTGAATCACCAATTCTAAATGTTTTTCTAAGAAAGCCAGTCTGAAAACTAAATCTCTGTTCAAACCTTTGTACAATTGGTCTAATTCCATTAAAATTCTGGAATCTGTCAAATCTAACGAAAATGCTTTTTCTAAACTAGAAAGCGCTTTTTGTTCGTTTTCTAATTTATTATAATACGCCAAAGCCAAATTACGATGTACAGTTGGGAAACGATCATCGATCGCAACAGATTGTTCCCAGCAACAAATAGCATCGTCATAGAACTTTGAAGCGTACCAAAAGTTTCCTAAATAATACAACGCTTTTGCATCATTATTTTGCTTCTGAATTACGTTTTGAAGTACTAAAGCCGCTTCAATCTGATTAGGGAAACAATAGTCTGGTTTTGCCTGAGAAGCCATTTTGAAGCATTCTTCGGCTTGACCGAAATCATTTAATTTTTCATAGAAAGAACCCGCATAATACCACGCAATTGGATATGTTTCTTCGTCTTTTAAACCTTCAGATAATAAACTTACAGCTTCATTATACAAACCTGCCGAAGCATAATCTAAAGCATATTCTATATACGTATGGATATTATTTCTGATCAATGAATTGAAATATGCAAGGTCTTTTTTGTCATTGCTTAAAAGGTATTTCTCGTAAAGCAATCCAAAATTGAAACAATCATTTTCCAGATATATATTAGTATGAAGTGATGCTTTTTTGTTTTGACCTAATTTTCTAAGAAAAGCCACTTGCAAATGCAATGCTTTATGATCTTCGGTATTTTTAGAAATCGCTTTTTTGATGTGTGTTAATGCCAATTCAAAATCACCATTTAAAGCATCAAGTTGCGCTACATAAAAATAACCTTGATTTTGCCATGCCGCATTCCACGTTGACTTGTAGAAAGCATCGTAAGCTTCCTGATTTTTATTCTGATATTTCAGACATAATCCTAAATTAAAATAAGCTTCACCTTCATAAGGATTTGGATTTCGTTGTGTCAATGTTTTTATAGCCGCTCTAAAATAAGGTTCAGCTTCTTCAAATTTTGCTCTTCGCATCAACCATAATCCCATCGCATTGTTCGAACGAATATCTCCGGAATCACGTTTTATCGCTTCTTCGTAATACGGAATCGGACTGTAAGTAGCGTGTCTGTATTGTTCTAAATGCTGCGCTGTCAGGAACAATTGTTCGTTGTTTTCGATCTCTTCGGGAGCAAGAGCTGGTTTTGCAGCTTCTGGAATTTCAGCTTCATTTGGACCTTCATAAATCCAATCTACCAAAACTTTATCATCAGCATCGGTTACAGAAATAGATAATCCTTCTAAAGATGTATTGTCAAAATCAATCGTTTCTTCAAATGAATTGTATGGCGAAGCATCATATTGTTTTTGGAATAAAACAGTATCATTATTCTTTAAAGTAACCGTAGTATTCGGATAAACGCCCGTTGTATAGGCTTTAATCACTAGTTTATTGTCAATACTTTCGAGATTTACCATTGCATTTTTGGTAGCATTTTTCACGATTCCCAAATCACGATATGGCATAAAATACTGAGTAAAATCTTTTTGTTCACCTGGCATAATCCATGTAAAATCAGGCTGATTATCGGTATAAACTCCACACATCAATTCGATATACGGACCATCTTCATCGGTAAGGTTACGATCCCAGGCACGACCAAAATCGCCGTGACCCCAAGTCCATTGTTTTTTCCCCGGAGAA
This sequence comes from Flavobacterium sp. ov086, assembly GCF_900187965.1. Classification (GTDB taxonomy): domain Bacteria; phylum Bacteroidota; class Bacteroidia; order Flavobacteriales; family Flavobacteriaceae; genus Flavobacterium. Next base: position 129,221 of record NZ_FZNL01000007.1, read on the forward strand.
ACATGATGATTGGCTACGTGAAGCAATCCTCCTTTTGAATCATTTTCGTATCCGCCCACGAAATTATATTTGGATGCGATCGCCATATATGACGTTGGAACGGGAATATTTTTATAACGGGAAATATCTGTTCCCGGTGAATAATCTACTTTATAATAGGTTCCTTTTGCAATTGGAAAAGACGAAACATCACGTTTACCATGGTCAAAAACCGCATTTACATCCGGAGGAAAAACCGATTGATAATCATCATTTACCTTAACCGCAGGATTTGCCCACCATAAAAAGGTTTGAGGAAATGAGGTTCTGTTATATAATTGCGCTTTGATTTCCAGATACGCTTTGTCAGGATACAATCTGAAACCAGCCATACCTTTGGTTCTAAACATACGTTCGACTTCACTGCACCAAACTGTTGCGCTTCCGTCTTCGTGTTCTTCGATCGTAAAATCTACCGGATCAAAAGTGGTTGGTCTGTGGTGCTGTGGCCAGTTAAATTCGATTCCACCAGAAATCCACGGACCTGTAAGTCCTACCAAAGCCGGTTTAACAACCTGATTGTAATACACAAAATGACGTTCTTTGGTTTTGTCATACGCCATATGAACACGTCCGCCAAGTTCTGGCAAGATCATTATTTTAACAAACTCATTTTCAAGATAAACCGCCTGATATTCTTTGTCTACTTTTTCGTCTGCGATTTTTTCAATAACCGGATATGGATATACAGATCCGTTACTTCCCTGATACACTCTTTTCTCAATAAATACAGGATTTTTTTCAGGTTTGCCCACCTCATAGGTTGGCAGGATTATTTTTTCCTTCCAAACATTTACTTTTTGCATGATGTAATGAAATTTAGATTATTGAATATTCTTTGATTTTTTATCAGAAACCATTAGTTCTTCGATCTCTTCAAGACTTTTGTTTTTGGTTTCAGGAAGCTTTTTTAATACAAACACAAATCCTAAGGCGCAGATAATACCGTACAACCAGAAAGTGCCGGATGTGCCCAGATATTCATTAAAAATTGGAAATGTTTGTACTAAAAGTGCAGAGGCAATCCAGAGTGCAAATGTGGCTACAGACATCGCAACACCACGAATTCGGTTAGGGAAAATTTCAGATAAAATAACCCATGTAATAGGAGCGAGGGACATTGCGTAGATTGCAATGGCTAATAATACCAGTAATAATAATGGGAAACCGGTAACATTGGTATAATAAAAATAACCCAATAAAGCATAGATTACAGCAAGTGCGGCTGAGCCAAAAAGCATTAGTTTTTTACGCCCAATTTTGTCTACAGTTCCCATCGCAACTAGTGTAAATACAAGATTAATACTTCCGGTAATTACAATATTCATAAATAAATCATTGATACTATAACCCGCAGAAACAAAGATTTCCTGAGCATAATTAAAAATGATATTAATACCGCACCATTGTTGGAAAGCTGCCAAGACAATTCCGATAATTAATATTGGAAGTGCTTTTTTATCCAACAGCATTTTGAAATCGGTTTTTTCAGTTTCGTGCGTGAATGTCTCTTTTATTTTTACGATTGCTTCTTTTCCATAAGCCAATCCGCCAATTTTGGTAAGTGTTTTTTCTGCTGTATCATGATTTCCTTTTTTAGCCAAATATCTTGGGCTTTCCGGAATTAAGAACATTAATACAAAGAAGAGAACCGCAGGGAAAAATCCTGCCCAAAACATCCATCTCCAACCGGTTTGGCCGTTCCATGAAGCCAGAATTTCAGCATGAGAATAACCAGCCGGAATAACCTCGGTAATCAACATATTCGTGATTTGAGCGGCAAGAATACCAATAACTACGGTAAGTTGGTTGATTGAAACAAAAAGTCCGCGGGTTTCTTGTGGCGCGATTTCGGCTATATATAAAGGAGAAATTGTAGATGCAATCCCAATTCCGATTCCGCCAATAATTCTCCAGATAATAAAGATGGTAAAGGTTTCAGAAGCTCCGGTACCAAGTGCACATATAGAGAATAATACTGCGGCAACGATTAACATAGGACGTCTTCCATAGGTATCTGCCAGTTTTCCGGCAACGGCTGCTCCCGCAACACAGCCCAAAAGTGCACTACTCATTGCCCAGCCTTGTAAAGCCGGAGAATCTGAAATGCCAAAATAAATTTCGTAAAATGGTTTTGCACCACCTATTACAACCCAGTCGTAACCAAAGAGTAAACCACCCAATGCTGCGACGAGGCTAATTGATAGTAAAAAGGTATAATTGTAATTTTTCATAAAAAGGTTTTAATAGCTTTTGTAAAATTAGCAGAATAGGAACCTTCGAATTATGGATATTTTTTTTGAATAGATGGATTATAATCTGATTTTATGATGCCCTGTGTTAAAATACGAAATCAATTGCGCTATTGCTTGTATTCTGTGCGATATTGAATAGGTGAAGTACTCATTATTTTTTTGAACAAACGAGAGAAATACAACGGATCATTAAACCCCAAAGTAAAGCTGATTTCCTTAATACTCATAGTGGTGAAGCTTAGATACTGACAGGCTTTCTGCATTTTTAAATAGTTGAAATAATGTATTGGTGAATAACCTGTTTGCTTCTTAAACAAGGTAAAAAAGTGCGATGATGAATAGTTAAAATAAGCCGCTACATCATTGATTTTTAAGGATAAATCCAAATGCTTTTTCATATAGTCAATTGCAGACTCAATAGTATTATCCTCTGAAAATTTCCTGTTTTTTTTGATAAAAAATCGCTCATATAAAAAAGCATTCAACAATTGCCACAAAGAGAGATTTGCATATTCGAGATTACTGGCACTATAACCGTCTTCCATAACATCGAGTATGTTTTCAAAAAGCTCGATACGCCTTTCTTCCAAAGATAATTGTGGAGCAGTTTCCGGATGTTCGGTTATGAATTTATCGTAGAAATGTGGCGCTTGTGGTCCCGTAAAATGCAGCCAGTAAATACTCCACGGATTTTGCTTTAAAGCATAATAATCATGCGCAACTTCCGGAGGGATTATATAAAAGGTATTCGCCTTGAGCGTTATGGTTTTATTTTCTTTACTAATAATACCTTCACCTTTATAACAATAAATCAAGATATATTGTTTACTTCCGTGTTTGCGTTTCATCGAGTGATGACTTGCATTTGGGAAAACGCCAATATCAGTAAAATACAAAGTTGATATAAGTCCATTATTCTTTATTTCCGAAAGTATATTTTTAGGAATCACAATCATACGTTGTCCTAAAAAGCCTTCCTTAACTTTTGTTTTTTCCTTTTGTGATGAATTCTTCATTTTTTAGAATCTATTTTTCAAATATCGTAATTTAATCCATGTTTATAGAAAAAAAGTCCATTTTGATGCAAATAATCAAAGTTACATTTGAAATACTATTATACAGATAGTGTTTTTATCATTTTTATAAAACAATATGAATCCCTCAGATATTATTACATATGAGCCTTTTGGTTCGTATAAAGGAAAAGAAATTTTTAAATTCCGATTAAAAAATGTTCAAGGAAATTACGTTGAACTACTTAATTATGGAGCCATAGTAAAATCCATAGTTGTGCCGGACAAAAACGGAAATAGAGAAAATGTGGTTCTTGGATTTCCAACTTTAGAAGGATATTTAAAAGACACGTCATATATAGGAGCAACGGTTGGACGTTTTGCCAACAGAATAAATAATGCCGAATTTTCTATCGAAAATAAAACGTATTATCTAGATAAAAATGATGGCAAAAGCAACAATCACAGTGGTTCGGCGGGATTTAATACTAAAGTATTTGATTTTGTTGTAAACGAAGATTCGGTCGTTTTTGTTTTAGAAAGTAAAAATAAAGAAGGTGGTTTCCCTGGAAATTTAAGTACAAAAGTCATTTATAAATGGACGGATAAAAACGAACTTAAAATTGAATTTTTGGCTGTAGCCGATGAATCAACTCCACTAAATTTTACTAATCATTCGTATTTTAATTTATCTGCTTGCGCCGAAAAAATATACAATCATAAGCTGAATATTCAGGCGACTAAAATTCTCGAAAGTACTCCGGATTATATTCCGACAGGAAAAACTATTCCGGCAGATAACTATTTGTTTTTTAATTACAAACTAACCGATGTCATGCAAAATAACGGACTAAATATCTATTATGTTTTTGATCGAAACTCGGTAAATGAAAATGCGGTCTGCGAATTGTTCGAAGAAAAATCAGGGCGATTAATGCGTGTTTATACCTCGTATCCGGGCGTGCAATTGTATACTGGAGATTATTTAAACAGCGCAACAATTGGTGAACATTCGAAGCATTATAAAGCTTTTGATGGACTTTGTTTAGAATGCCAATATTATCCGGATAGTCCTAATCATGCTCATTTTCCAAATACAGTATTCGAAGCAGGACAAGTTTACAATCAAACGATTACATATGCTTTTGATATTATGATTTCAAAATATGCCACAGATTAAAAGATTTTTTTCGCCACGAATTTCACGAATCAGCACGAATTAATTTGTGAAAATTTGTGCAATTCGTGGCTAAAAAAACTTAGCGTAAAACAATGTTCACGTTATTTTTTTGCAACAGATTATAAAGATTAAAATGTTTTTTTTCGCCACGAATTTCACGAATCAATACGAATTAATTTGTGAAAATTTGTGCAATTCGTGGCTAAAAAACTTTACGAACCAATAAACTTTAAAAACTAATCTCTAAAAACTATATTAATGAAAAAAATGTTTATTCATCGATCTTTAAGTTTGCTAATACTTGCAATGTTTCTTGCGCAGGTCAGCGTTAAAGCACAAAACGAAGGACTTTCTCTGAAGTCAAAAGACAATCTAAATAAAATTGAATTGTCTTTAACCGAAGGAGGAAAGTTGTCCTATAAGGTTACCCGAAAGGATAAGACGATAATTTTAGATTCTCCGCTTGGTCTGACTTTCGAAAACAATGATTTTACATCAGGTTTATCGGTTGTAAAAGTTTCGCCTGTTGAAGAAAAACATGAAAAGTATGAGCTTAAAGTAGCTAATAATAAAGTCGCAGATCATGTTTTTGAAACTAAAAGCATCACTTTTAAGAATCAACAAGGCGCTTTATTGACAATAGATTTAATTGCCGGCACTGAAGGCGTTGCTTTTAGATATAAATTCACTGAAAAGGAAAATCAAAAGAGAGTTCTTAAAAATGAAATTACAGGATTTCATATCGAACAAAATGCAAAAGGATGGCTTCAACCTTATAATAAAGCGGGAGATTATACGCCGGGTTATGAAGATTTTTATGTTAATGTAAAGTCTGGTGATCCAATAAGTGGCGCACGAAATGAATCTGTGGGTTGGTGTATGCCAGCGCTTTTTAATGTAAATAATACTAAAAATTGGGTTTTAATTGCAGAATCAGGAACGGATGGTTCATTCTCCGGATGTCATTTACAACCAGATTCTAAAGATGGAATTTACAGTATTGCATTTGCTAAAAAAGACGAAAAATTTACTTTGCCTTTGCCGGATAAAGACGCTTATCCTGAATCAAATTTGCCGTGGACAATGCCATGGAGAGTGATTATGATTGGTGATAAGGCGGGAGATATATTATTGTCGACTATGATTACGGATTTGGCTCCGGCTTCTAAAATTGAAGATACTTCGTGGATTGTACCAGGAAAAGCGGCTTGGTCTTGGTGGTCACATCCTGAAGATTTTACGCCAGAAATGTATAATAAGTTTACTGATGTTTCGGCTTCATTTGGTTTTCGATATACACTTTTTGATGCAGGATGGGAAAAGGCGAATAAAGAAGGAAAAATTATTGATTATGCTTTGTCAAAAGGAGTTCAACCCTTAGTTTGGGGATATTCGGCAGAATATTTTGATTCGGAAAAAAGGAAGAAAAGATTCAAAGAATTGGCTCAAATGGGTGTAAAAGGTGTTAAAATAGACTTTTGGTGTTCAGATCGTCAAGAGGTTATGGCTGCGCTACAAGGCGTTTTTGAGGATGCTGCCAAAGAACATTTATTGGTAAACCTTCACGGTACAACAGTACCAAGAGGCTGGCACAGAACTTGGCCCAATTTTGTAACGGCAGAAGCTATTTTAGGAACTGAAAGTTATTTTTATGAGCCAAGATTCCCAGAAAAAGCAGCAGAGCAAAATGCCGTATTACCTTTTACAAGAAACGTAGCCGGACCTGCAGATTATACTCCGTTTGCACTGACTTTTAGAAAATATACACGTTTAAACACAGCAGTTCATGAATTGGCAATGGCTATGATTTATACCTCGGGTGTTATTCATTTTGCTGATTCTGAAGAGGTTTTTAATTCACTTCCGGACGTACTTAAGACTTTATTAAAAGAAATGCCTGCAACTTGGGATAAAACAGATTATATAGTTGCGGAACCAGGTAAAGCAATAGTTTTATCCCGTCAGAAAGATAATCTTTCTTATATCGTCGGGATAAATGGTACAAATACCGCATCGCCAGTTTTGATTGATCTTAAAAAATATGGTAAAGGTTTTTCAAAATTCAGAATTATCTCTGAAGGCGCAGATCCGTTAATGGAATTTAAAGTTGAAACGTATCCTTTAACTTCAAACTGGAAATATAATTTGGCTCCAAAAGGAGGATTTATTATTCAGTTTATAAAATAGTTCAAGCTTGATTTTGGTTTAAATAAAACTGAAATAGTGCAAACAAAAAAAGGTGATTTCTTAATTGATTTCACCTTTTTTATTTTAATATTTTATAAAAAAAATCTCCAGAAAACTGGAGATTTAATTAAATATGGTATTTACTTTTACTTACAATACATAAGTTGAAGTTCCCTTATTTGGCCATGAAGTATTAGCCGATGATAAGAAAGTAGCATCAACATGGATTGCAGGAGATTTTGAATTAGACTGAAAACTTTGACCTGTAATAGCTGGATTATTACCGTTTTTCAAATTTATATCAGTCAACAATGTACAATTAGTGATATATATGAAAGTAAGTTTTGAATTTGTCGTAAAGTTTAACGTAGTCCATTTGTTATACGAAAGGTTCGTTTGTTTTAGTTCCGTTAATGGAGTTGTACCTAATGTCGTTAATTGGTTGGTCTGACAGAACAAATCTGTTATTTTATTATTACCGTTCAGATTTAAGGTTGTCAAATTATTTCCATAACACCAAACACCCCAAAGTGTAGTGGTATTTGCGGGAAGTGTTAAACTGGTTAATCCATTATTTTGACACCAAACTTGGTATAAGTTTGTGTTTGCGCTAACATTCAAAACAGATATTTGATTGTTTTGACATTCAAGCCAAGTTAAATTAGTCAAGGCAGAAATATTTAAAGTAGTTAGTGTATTATTGCTGACAACTAATTGAGAAAGAGATGTAAATGCCTGAATTCCTGTTAAGTCTGATATACCAGCATTATTAAGATCCAGTCCTCCGCGTGTTTTATCGATGTTGATATAATTGTCAGTTAGATTGGCATCTTCCTGACCAGCACCCAGACTAATCAACCTGTTTCTAAAAGCTAAATTAGGAACTAAAGTGTTAACCCATACTGCCGCAGTTTTTCCAATAACGGAACCTTTTTCAGATAATGATTTTTGATTTTCAATAAAACTTGGGTATTTTGCAATTCTGTAATCCTCTGGAGTAGGATTGGGATTAAAGGTGCTCTCTTTTACTAAAGACAATTGATCAGAACTAGTCTCATTGTTGTCTGTTGAACAGGCAACAAAATTTAGCGCAAGGGCTACCAGGAAAATTTTTTTCATAAATTTGGGTTTTAAAAAATTAATAAGTTATTTCCCAAATGTATGTAATAATTTTAATTGGAGTATTAAAATATTATAAATTTTCTCACAGTGTTTATTAATTTTATAATGTATTACTTATTTTTATTTTTAAAGAAGATAATTATTATTTAACGGCTTCAGAATCATTTTATATTATTAAAATCCCAACTGAAGCTTTAAAAGGAAGAACGTTCTTTTATTAAGTTTTATATCTTCGCAAAAAATATCTCAAATTAAGTAATTATGAAGTTTTATTCAATTTCATTCGTTTTTTTCTTTTTCATGACATTAGCAAGTGCTCAACATCAACACAACAGTGTTAATACTGATGTACCTTCGACACATGGAATGTTGATTTTTGGAAAAGAAAAAATTTATGCTTCACACTTACCTATGTTTCATTCTCCACATGATTATCAAATTATTTTGGAGTTGGAATTGGATAATAATGCCAAGAAACTATTTATAGCCGATCAGGAAAATAATTCTGAATATAATACATACATGATTGAACCTGAAAAGTTCATTTTACCAAATATGATTCAGAATCCAAAACCATTTAAAGTAAATCTTTACAGAGGTCATTTTGAAAGAGGTGGAAAAAAAATCGCTTCAGATATAGTGGTATCTATTAAGCAAGTGATTTTTTATAAAAAATTCAATGCAGCTGAAGCTAAGTCCAGTACTACCAATTTTATATTTTTTGGTAACACAAAAGAGCAGTTTATGGCGCATCAGATTACAAACAAACCTGATTTTGACCAGATTTTACAAGTAAAAACAGCTTCGGATGCACTTGTAAAAAACGAAAAGTACAAATTAATCAATGTAAATAAATCCGAAAACAATTCAATTGGTGTAGCTGGAAACGATATTCAGGTTGATGTTAATGGTACTAATTACGCTATTGCTGTTTTGAAACAATTGTATTTGGAATTTGATGATTTAAAATAATTCGAGATAATTATTTAACCATATAAGTTATTTACAAGGTTGGATTTTTTGCCACAAAATTAATTCAAGTTGCTAGTTTAAGCCAGATTAGGCATTAGAGATTTTGCTATTTTTTTGTTCCATCGGAACATTTCATTGGCAGAAAAAAATGTTTACGATTTGATATCATCCCTTAGGGATGTTTGATGAATTGTATGTCCATATATATTGGTTATGAAGCAAACGTTCCTACGGAACGTAAAAAAAACGCATTATTACTGGTCTACCGATGAAATGTTCCGATGGAATAAAAAGAAATAATTATTTGAAAATCAATCAGTTGTATTTTAGTAATTCTCTAATGCTTAATCTGGCTTAAACGAGCAATTTCTACTAATTAATCTGCGTTATCTTCATTCCATTTTTAGGCAATGTATGTTTAGCTTATTTACGTTACTTAACCACCGACGTATAAATACTATAAAGTTCCCACCCTAAAGTCTGGTAAAATAGTTTTCCTTCTTCTGTCGCAACCAAAAAATTATTGCGAACACCATTCGCTAAAGCAATCTTTTCAAGTTCTTTCATCAGTATAGTTGCAAGACCTTTTCTTCTATGATTAGTTTCGGTTGAAATCCTATCGTAAACAGCCAGGTCATCAACAAGAACCAAACGTCCTATTGAAGCTAATTCTCCATCTTTAGTAACAATTCGAACGACAAAAGTTGAATTATATTTTTCAAATTCTAATTTGTAGAGATCGTGCAAATAACTGTTCGGAATATCCATTTGATGAAAACAAAACATCATATAACCTTGAGGTTGAATAATCCATTTTGTAGATAGTATCCCTTTTAGTTCATCAGGAGAAGAGCAAATCTTTAGAAAAACTCCTGGTTCATCGATAGATTTTGATAATTGTATGAAATCATCGTTAAGTTCAGAAAAAACATAACGGCTTTTCTGGTTTTCATAACCCACATTAACCATAAGCCCTGATTTGTATTTAACAGGCAAAGGTAATTCTCTTGATAATGACCACCCTTTAAGCCATTTCTCTACAATATCGAAAGAAACATTTTTTTTCATCGTATTACCATTGGTTTTAGAAGTTCTATTTTAAGAGATTGTCAAATATAAGACAATGAAAATTATCAATATTATGAGGTTTTTGAATTTTTATTACTACAAAATATTTAGAACTAATCTTAAAAATCTACTTCATAACAAATACTAAATGAAATGTTAATACAATGTTTTATAATAAGACCTTTTTATTAATGTAAACGTAACCTTGTTGACCTACCCTCATTTCTAATTTTGTAGACATATTATAAACAACACACTGTAGAATATGTCATTTTTTAATTTAGGAATACATCGCAAGGAAACAATTGGAATTGGTGATTTGACAACCGCCATTCATTCTCTAAATAATGCAAAAATAATGCGTTATGTATAAAAGGTTTACCGATGAAGAACTTGTTGAATTGTTGAAACAAGGCAAGGATAAAGCGTTTGATGAATTGTATTTTAGATATCGGGATTTATTGGTTCGCTTCGTATATATAAGAATGAAATCAATTCCGGTTTCTGAAGAAATTGTTCAGGAAGTTTTCACCACAATCTGGGAGCGTCGGAAGACTCTGGTTATCCAAAAGAAATTTTCGGCTTATATCTATACTTCCGTTCGCTATGTAACTTTAGATTATATAAAATCACATACTGTAACTGATCAATATATTAAAGAAGTTATTGATAGAAATACTGTCGAATTCAGCAGCACTAATGCAACCGAAGATTCTATTTATTATGAAGAATTGCAGGAGGCGGTTGATAAAGCGACTTTATTACTTCCCAAAAAATCCAAAGAAGTTTTTATTCTAAGCAGGATTAAGCATTACACCAACAAAGAAATAGCCGAAGAATTGAATGTTTCGCACGAAACCGTAAAGTATCATATTGCTTATGCATTAAAATTTATGCGAAGCTATTTGGGCGAATTCAACTGACGATAAATTTCTAAATTGTGATTAAGGTTTTGTTTTCTTAACAAAAGCGTAACCTTATCGACCTACCTGAAATTAACATTTCTAAGACATACTATTAAAGAGATAAACAAATTATAATGCCTGAAAAATTACATCGAGATATAAAACTTTTTTTAGAAGGAAAACCAACTTCAAAAGGAGAAGAATTATGGAATAACTGGTACAATCATCCGGAAGAAATATTGAATAGTATCGATACTATTAAATCTGATCGTTCTAAATTAAAAAAAGAAATCCGTCATATAAAGAAATCAAACAAAGTTATTTTTCTTCAGAATAGAAATTGGTCAATCGCAGCTTCTCTATTGGTTTTAATGGGTTTGTCTTGTTTCTTTTACTTATCATCAGAAGAAGTTATTAGCAAACAGTACGCTACAAAATCAGGAGAACACGCAAAAGTTGTTTTGAGTGATGGAACAGAAATATGGCTTAACGCTGGAAGCCAATTAAAATATCCTGCCGAATTTAAAGGAGATACAAGAGAAGTTTATTTAAGTGGAGAAGCTTTTTTTGATGTTGCCAAAGACAAAAAACATCCTTTTATCATTCATACCCATAAAATGGATACCAAAGTTCTGGGAACCAGTTTTAACGTTCAGGCCTATCCGGATCATGCCACGCAAGAAGTTTCGGTTTTAACCGGAAGAGTAAATGTAAAATCGACCGTTACAGAAGAAAATGTATATGTAACTCCGGGACAAAAAGTGGTTTTTAAATCGAAATGCAACAAGATGCAAGCCTTTACAGATATTCCGATGAATTCTATTTCGCTATGGCGAAAAAATATCATTGTTTTTGAAGATGCTCCTTTACCGGAAGTAATTGCAACAATTAATCGCAATTATAATGTGAACATCCAACTTGAAAATAAGAATTTAAATAATCTGAAGATTAGCGCTTATTTCAAAGAACTTCCTGTTGATCAGGTGGTTGCTTTGGTATGCAATATCATAAATGCCAATTATAAACAAGAATCAGGAAATTATATCATACGATAAGTTGACAAAAAGAAATTAACACATAGAAACATAGCTTTAGAATTAAAGCCAAAGACCATTTTACACGCCCTAAAAGCTATGTTTCTATACGTTAGAGCTAATAAAAATAGCAGATTACAAAATTAAATTAAAAAAAAAGCTACGTAGAAAACCAATCATAATCAAGAACAATTAAAACTCAAAAACATGACTAAAAAGCAAATGCGGTTTATCCAAAACTGTCAGAGCATTAAAAAATCTGTATTGAAGAAAGCACTTCTTTTTGCTGCCTTATTCTTTATCGGATTAACAGCAAAAGCGGCCAGCGTAGATATCGGCAAAAGAGTTACTCTAAAAGTTGAAAATGAAAGTATTAAAAATGTTTTTCAGAAGATAGAAAAACAAGTAGATGTACATTTTATGTACGAAACGAATCAGGTTAATACCAATCAGAAAATTAGTTTAAAACTAAGTAATGTTACCCTTGAACAGGCATTAGATAAAATATGCAGCAATTTTTTCCTTAAATATGAAATTGTGAGCAATAATATTGTTATCAAAAAAAGTCAAAAAGTTTCAGATGCTGATCAGAATAAAATCAACATTTCGGGAACGGTTTATGGTGGAAATGACGGAATGCCTTTACCAGGTGTAGGTATAAAAGATAAAGGTTCTGATGCTGCGGCAACAACAGATTTTGACGGAACTTTTAAAATTGAAATCAACTCATCTGAGGCCATTCTTGTTTTTTCGTATGTTGGTTATGTTGATCAGGAAGTTAAAGTAACTTCAGCTGATAAAAACATCACGATCAAATTAGTAGCTGATATGAAACAACTGCAGGAAGTTGTAGTTATGGGTTATGGAAGTGTAAAAAAGAATGAAGTTTTAGGATCTGTAGGATCTGTTTCTATGAAAGAAACTTCAAGCAGAACATACAATAGCGCTGCCGAATTATTGCAAGGTACAGTTGCGGGGGTTACTGTGATTAATAATGGTGGAGATCCAACGGCGGAACCTACAATTAATATTCGTGGAATTGGTTCTTTGAATGCCGAAACGCCTTTAATCGTTTTGGACGGAATTATTTACAGCGGTTCTTTGAATACTTTAAATCCAAATGATATTGCTTCGATAAGTGTTTTGAAAGATGCGGCTTCGGCAGCAATTTACGGAGCGAGAGCTTCTGGAGGTGTAATTTTAATTACGTCCAAAAAAGGAGTTTCTGAGAAGATTAATATAAATGTAAATTATCAGGGAGGTTTCCAGAATGTAGCCAAAAAACTGGATGTTCTTAACGCTGCCGAATATGCCGATGCTATGAACTTAGCCAGAGATAATGCAGGTATGCCAAGAATTCCGGCTTTTGATCCGGCATTTGAACCAACGGCAAGAACTACAAAAACTAACTGGATGGATGAGATTTTCCATACAGGAGAAATTCAGGATTTGTCCCTTTCTATAAACGGTAAAACAGAAAAATCTAATTTCTTTGTTTCAGGAAGTTATAGAAAAAACGAAGGGATTTTATTAAATACTTTTGGTGAGCGTTATACAGCAAGAGCAAACTCCTCTTTTAAATTAGCGCCAAATTTCACCATTGGAGAAAATTTATCTTATTCGTTAACTAACGGTCAGAGTGCGAATACAACAAGTGGTTATACCGGAGCAATTTTGGCAGCCATTTTTTATCCTCCAAATGCAACGATATATAGAGAAGATGGTTCAGGACAATTTGGTGGAGTTCCGGAAAAATATATTGGTTCTTATGGAGATGTTATCAATCCTGTTGCTTATTTGAAAAGACTGGATAATAGAAATCCTGTGTCGACTATTTTGATCAATCCTTATGCAGAATGGGAAATAGTAAAAGGTTTGAAAGTAAAAACAAACTGGGGTTACACGAGAATCCAGGATAATGCAAAAGATTTTGCAGTAAAAATTACAGAGCCGGGAAAAATATTTGACTTTAACCGTTTAACACAAAAGTCACTTACAACTACTGATTTATTAGGGGAACAAACCATTTCTTATGAAACATCTTTAGGAAAACACAATTTCAAAGCTTTAGCCGGATATACATATCAGGAGACAAAGAGAGAATTTTATACGATCGAAGGAACAGGTTTTGATAACGAAGATCCATCGCAACGTTATTTGCTAAATGCGAAATTAATTCAGCAAACGGCAGCAGGATTATCTGATGAAATTATTTCATCTTACGTGGGAAGGTTAAATTACGATTTCAATCAAAAATATTTATTCTCAGGAATTATTCGTCGTGACGGAACTTCAAAACTTTTATCAGAGAATCGTTGGAAAGTTTATCCTTCTATTTCTGCAGGATGGTTAATTTCTGAAGAAGAATTTATGAAAAACATCAGCCCAATCGTAAGTAATTTAAAATTACGTGCAAGCTGGGGACAAATAGGAAATTTAGGTAATCTTGGACCATACCAATTTAGTGTTCCTTTGAATCAGACTCAGGCTTTGATTGGTTCAACTCCAACAATTAATTATGGTTATGCCGAAGGTGAATTATCAAATCCTAACTTAAAATGGGAAAGTTCAGAACAGACAAATGTTGGTTTGGATTTCACAATGTTGAACAACACCCTGATTGGATCTGTAGATGCCTATATTAAAAAGAACAAAGACATGTTGGTTCGTGATCAGCTTCCGGGTGTTTCAGGAACTCCACAAGGTCGAATTGTAAACTCTGGAGATGTTGAAAATAAAGGTATTGAAGCTAGTTTGACGTATCAAAAAACGCGTGGAGAATTCAAGTTTGATGTAACTGCAAATGCAGCATTTTTAAGCAACAAAATTATCTCTATCAAAGATGGTTTAACTTCTCTTGAACCTTTAAACATTAGCCGAGTTCGTAGTTTGCCTTTAGCGAATATTTATCAGGTTGGAAGCCCGGTTGGTGCTTATTACGGATATGCTACAGACGGATTGTTTCAGAGTACTGCCGAAGCAAAAGCATATAAAAACAGTTCTGGTACAGTGTATCAGCCAAATGCAGTTGCAGGAGATATTAAATTTAAAGATGTAAACGGAGATGGTGTTATCAATAACAACGACAGAGTAGTACTTGGAAATCCGTTTCCAAAAACCACTTACAGCTTAAATGCCAACTTTAGATATAAAGGTTTTGATATGAATGTCTTTTTTAACGCAGTAGCAGGAAATAAAATGTTTAATGCCGTAAAATATACAGGTCTAAACGCTTCTTTCCCTGGATATAATTTGTTGGCTGATTCTAAAAATGCTTGGTCGCCAACCAATACTGATACCAATATTCCAGTGCTTTCTTCAACAGACAATAACAATAACTTCGGAAGAATTTCTGATTTTTATATCGAAGATGCTTCATTCATAAGATTAAAAAATGTTTCGATTGGTTATACAGTTAAAGATAATTGGTTAAACGGAAAAGCAAAACTTAGATTCTTTATTTCGGGACAAAATTTATTTACAATCACAAAGTACTCAGGAATGGATCCTGAAGTTGGTCTTAGCAACTTTGGTCTTGACTTAGGTAAATATCCACTTTCTCGTATTTATATGACGGGTGTAAATGCTACTTTTTAAAAAAATATAAAACAAATAAAATGAAAAATTTAAGTCTTTTATTATTGAGTTTTGTGCTTTTACTAGGCACTTCGGCTTGCGAAAGTGAACTTGATGTGATTCCGCAAGGAGCGCCGTCAAGCGGAAATTTCTGGAAAACGCCTGCTGATGCAAAAGCAGGAGTAAATGCGATTTATGCCTTATATTCTGATGATAACATGTACGGTCGTGGTTTTTTCTGGCTGAATAATGCGAGTGACGATATAGGAACCAAACCAAGACAAAATGCAGAACGTATCAAGAATTTTATTGTTGATGGAGCAGAGTCTGATACTAAAGATATTTGGAGATTGCACTACGAAGTAATGAAACGTTGTAATGATGTGATCCGTAATATTCCGAAGATTTCGCTTGACGAAAAAACGAAAAACATGATGCTTGGTGAAGCTTATTTTAATCACGCTGTAATGCATTTAGAATTAGCCTATCATTATGGAGACGATCGCGCGGGAATTCCAATTCAGGACAGAGCAGATCCAACAAATGTATATGTACCTCGTGCCAAAAACGTAGCAGAAAACTACGCTTATATCGCTGCAGATTTAGTTAAAGCTGCCGATTTATTGCCTTATTTTAATGAGCTTACACCAGACAATTACGGGCGTGCTCATAAAACTGCTGCCTGGGGATATTTAGTGCGTACGTATTTGTATGCAAAGGATTGGGACAATGCTATTAAATACGCAAACATGATCGTGAATAGCGGAAAACACAAATTACTTGATGATTTTGCTGATGTGTTTAAAATTAAAAACAATTGGTCATCAGAGTATATTTGGTCTGTAACTTCAAGTTCAGAAAACACAGGATTAGGTTCTATTTTTCCGGGAGTTTGTCTGGAAGATAAAGGCTGGGGAGTTTACAACGGTTGGGGAAATTTTTATCCTACCAAAGAATTGTTTGATGCGTATGATCCTGCTGATAAAAGACGAAGCGCTACAATTTTGCAAAAAGGAGATAAGTTCATGTATTTTGGTGAATTAGTAACTTTTAACGAAGGAAAATATGTTGTAAGTTCAAGTAACAGAACAGGATATCAGTTCAATAAATATATGGAGCCATTTGGTTACCCAAAAACAACTTCGGGCGGAATCGATATCCGTTATGTAAATGCAAATGGTGACAAACCTTCGACAGCTTTAAACGTACCTCTTTTACGTTATGCCGATGTGATTTTGATGTTGGCAGAAGCCAAATTAATGAAAGGTCTAAGCGCTGATACCGAAATAAACATGATTCGTAATCGTGCTGGTTTACCAAGTATTTCAGGAGCAACATTAACAGATTTAAAAAGAGAAAGACGTTGCGAATTGGCAGGAGAATGGACAGATCGTCATTTTGATTTAGTACGTTGGGGCGATGCCCAGGCGACTTATGCAAAACCTTTACACCATTATAATGGAACCGTGATTTATCCTGCCCGTAATTTTAACCCTGCAGTTCATCATGTTTGGCCAATACCACCAGATGAAATCGCAGTGAGCAAAGGTGCGCTTACACAGAATAAAGGCTGGTAGTTTGTAGTTTCAGTTTGTTTGTTTTTTTTACGCTGCAAGCTTTGTTGTGGAGCTTGCAGTTGTAAAGAAAAAATCAGATAAATTATTAGATATAATAAACCAGTCTTTTTACAAGACTGGTTTATGTTTTTTAGACACAGATTAAAGGACTTTTGAAATCAAAGATAGTTAGCCAAGATAGCCTGATAAGATATTGTCAATAACAATTTGTTCCATCGGAACATCTCATTGGTAGAAAAAAAAATAGATCGTGAGAAATATCATCCTGTAAGGACGTTTGACAAATTGTGTGTCTAATCTGTATGTGTTTTTACCGTTATTATTTATAAAATCAAACGTTCCTACGAACGTAAAAAATGCCATATTTATTTGACTACCGATGAGATGTTCCGATAAAACAAAAAATAATTGATATAAATGTTGCATTCCTCCGGAACTTTAATAATTGAATTACATACGAAGTAACCACAACAAACTACACGAGCTATGGTTGTATAAAAAAGTGAAACGCCTTTTTTTAGCCCCAATAAACTATTGTTTCTATGTGTTAAATTAAGCTCAACGATATAAAAATAAAATTACCTAGCAGTTTTAAAAAATAACCCCAATTTACAATGAAAAAATTAATCACCCTTTTTTGTCTCCAATTTTTCCTGTTTGTACAAGCGCAGGAATACAGTTCTTCAAACATTCATTCGCATAATGATTATGCGAGTAAATTGCCTTTTTATGAGGCTTATTCTAATGAAGCCGGCGTTATTGAAGCCGATGTTTTTTTGGTAAATAATGATTTGCCTGTTGCGCATACTTCAAAAGAAATTACGACTTATAACACGCTTAGAAGTATGTATTTGGATCCTTTATCTAATAAATTAAAGACTTTGGGCGGAAAAGCATATCCAAGTAATAAGCCTTTAATTTTAATGATCGACATAAAAACAGAAGCAGAGCCGACTTTGAAATTAATCGTTCAGCAATTAAAAATGTATCCGGATTTGATTTCGAATAAAAATCTAAAAGTGGTTATTTCCGGAAGTCGACCTTCTCCGGCAAACTGGAAAGATTATCCTGAGTTTATTTATTTTGATGGAAGACTGAATGAAAATTATACTCCGGAACAATTATCCCGTGTAGAAATGATTAGCGAGGATTTGAAAGAAATCACAATTTGGAATGGTAAAGGTGTAATGACACAAGCGGATGCTGAGAAAGTACAAGCGATTATTAAGAAAGTTCACGATCAGAATAAAAAAATCAGATTCTGGGGAACTCAGGATAATGTGAATACGTGGATGACTTTGATGAATTTAAAAGTCGATTATATCGCAACAGATAATGTTCCGACATTGACACAATTCATCAATAATATCAAAACGACTTTTTATCAAAATACCGAGTTTCATCAGGCTTATGTTCCTAAAAGCGGATTGTCATTTTCTAAAAAGAAACCTAAAAATGTAATTCTGTTAATTGGCGACGGAATGGGATTAACGCAGATTTACGCAGGTTATACAGCGAATAAAGGTCAGTTGAGTTTATTCAATATTCCAACTCAGGGATTGTCTATCACTAAATCTTCAGATAGTTATATTACAGATTCGGCAGCAGGAGCAACGGCAATGGCAACGGGACATAAAACTAATAATAGATTTATTAGTGTTGACGAAAACGGAAAACCTCTGGAATTAATCACGCAACAATTAATTAAAAAAAATTATAAAACAGCAATAATCTCAGCAGGAAATATTACTGATGCTACTCCGGCGGCTTTTTATGCACATCAATCTGATAGAAGTTATAGCGAACCTATTGCAGCAGATTTTCTGTCAAATCTATCAGATATTTTGATTGGAGGAGGGCAAAAAGAGTTTTATTCCAGAAAAGACGGTAAAGATTTATCTAAAATATTGATCGAAAAAGGATATACTTTTTCGGATAAATTCAGCAGTTTAGATACGATTAAGAACAGCAAATTTGTAGTTTTAGAAGATGCTTCGGTAGTTTCTATGAAAGCGGGTAGAGGTGAATTTTTAACTAAATCTTTGGCGAAAGCAACATCAACATTTGCCAAAACAAAGAATCCGTTTTTCATCATGGCGGAAGGTGCGCAAATTGATTACGGCGGACATCAAAACAATGTGGAATATGTAGTGCGTGAAATGCTGGATTTTGATAAAGCAGTGGGACAGGCAATGGAATTTGTAGACAAAAATCCAGAAACTTTACTAATCGTGACAGCAGATCATGAAACTGGCGGACTTTCTTTAATCGACGGAAGTACAGAAAAAGGATTTGTACACGGAAGTTTTAGTACAAACGATCATACAGCTGTTCCGGTTCCTGTTTTTGCTTATGGACCAGGTGCGCAGAATTTTATGGGAGTTTACCAAAATACAGAGATTTACACGAAGATAATGGAAGCTCTTTCTACAAAATAATTAATTCTTAACTCGTGAAGTGTAATAAAAAGTGAAATACCTTTTTGAGCGTGCAGAGACTATGTTTCTATGTGCTGGAACAATTACACTCAATGGTTGTTTCTTAATATACTATTTTAAGCTTCTCTAATTATTAAGTAAAAAAAAACAGCAGTAAAGTATTTTACTGCTGTTTTTTTGTAGTTGTACTTTTAGTACTTTTTCAATATTAAGGTATTGAGAATAACAATTTTAGTTTTTACATTTTTGCAAGCGATAAATTAAAACTTACTTTGATTTTATCCGCTACTTTTTTGCTAACCAGTTTTGGAATTTCGATATCAAAATCTTCCGGTTTTATATCAAAATTTCCTGTTACCGTAATCTTGTCACCTGATTTTGAAATTTTGGCATTTGCAATTATTTTTACTGTTTTTCCGTGAAGGGTTAAATCTCCCGAAATCTTTGCTGCTTTAGCCGTAGCCGAAAGCTTTGATACGTCAAAATCTTCAACTTTTCCTTTAAATGTTGCTTTAGGAAATTTGTCTGATTCTACATAATTTTCATTAAAGTGTTCTTCCATTAAGGCTACTTTAAAGCGAAACCCTTTCATGAGCGTTAAAACGGCAATTTCTCCAGTTGATGATTCTAAAATTGCAGATGTGTTTTTATTTTCTGCGGCAACTTCTTCAACCGCTTCAACAGAAGCTTCAAATTTTAAACTACCTGTTTTTGTCGCATATTTTTGAGCTGAAACAGGTACTATACCAGCAAACAAAAATAGGAGTACGATTATATTTTTCATTTTAGTGTCGATTTAATTTTCTAATAATCCGTCCGAATTCCATTTTAGAATTGCATCTATTTTATCCTGAGGCATTCTTCCAGCTTTTGGCATTTGTCCCGGAGATCCGTTTTGTCGCTGTATTCTATCTAAGAAATCAGTATTTAGTACAGCGTCTTTTACCTGATCATAGGTTTCTAAAGGTATAAGGGTTGAACCGCCACCATGGCAGGCAGTGCAATTTGCATCAACAATTGATTTAACATTTGCTTTGTAAGTGACTTTGCCAACAATTACTTTAGATTCTTGCAGGCTCTCGTAAGTAGCAGATTCACAGCTATATAATGATAGTATAATGCCGGATAGGTAAATGTATTTTTTCATATTTAATACTTTTAAAAAACTCTATATAAATTAAACCCAAAGAAAAAATCGCCTTTACCCCAATTGCCGGCAGCACTTGTTAGATAGCCACTTTCGGTCATTGATTGTGAGTTTGTAAAAAGCAACTGAAAAATATGTCCTCCGGTGTCTATGTCCAGCCCAACAGATAGTGGATTGTTATAGAAACTTGGCTTGTCAAAATTCTGAGCATATTCTAAATTAAGAGAAAGTCTTTTGGTTAATTTCAATCGTCCTCCGGCGCCCAAAGTAAATTGGTTGTCGTTTTCTATAGCAGGATTGTATAGGTTTTTGTGGATAAAAGAAGGCGCTAATTCTAAAGATATTCTCTCCGAAATTTTTCTTGAAATCAAAATTTGATTAATATAACTCAATCGGTCAGAAAACTCGATTTTAGGATAATCGTCCTTTTTTAATCCACTGTTAAAATCTATTGTACTATACCCTACAACATCAAGAGGAAACTCATTGCTTTGTCTTAGAAGTCTAAATTTTACCGATGCTTCGTTTATTTTTAGTAAAGTATGATGTGATGCGCTTACCGAAAGCCAATCAGTTACACCATAAATACCTCCAATTTTTGTAGTTGCATCATCAAAGCCAAAAAACTCAGAGATTCCACCTTTTACTGATCCAAATCGATGAGATATTACCATGTAAAACTCTTTTTTGGCCGCTAACTTTGTAGATTGCAGAGTTATAATCTGTAAAGCTTTAAATGTAGCAGTTACGTTTTTGTCAGCCACTTGTGTCGAATCCAGACCAGACAGCAAATCCTCTTGTGCATTACTATATAGACAGATTAGTAAACTGGCTATTAAGATTATTTTTTTTTTCATATTTAGTTTTGTTGAATACTGCATTGATCAAATTTTACGACTGAGAACAAATCATCAAAACCAATACATCGTCCTTTTATATTGATCTGCTTGTTTAGGAAAGTTTTGGATGCTTTTTCATTCATTTTGCAAAATACTTTACGATCTATTACCATAGAAGAATCTGTAACTTCAGAAACTTTTCCTTCAATTTCGATTGTTTTGTTTAAGTATTTAGTGTCTGCCTTTAATGGATTGAGATTGTATTCGTTCTCTATACGTTCGGCGGTAATTGTAAGTGCTGATTTTTCATTATTGATGTCTCTGGCATCTTTATATAAAACATTCTGATAGATATAATAGGGGCCAAAACTTATTAATAATAAAACCATTACAATCTTGATTCGTGTTTTATTCATCTTGATTTTTGATTTTAAATTTTACTATAGTGTAGCAGAATCTTTTTTTATTATTTCAGATTAGCTCAATTTTACGGGAGCTAATCTGAAATTTTAGAATTCTTATATTGCCAGTGGCATGTCTTTTACAGGTACTGGCCAAACAGCCGGACTTGGGAAACTAATTCCTTTATTTGAACCTCTTACATTGGCATCCTGACCAAAATAATACAAAGGCCAACCGTTGTAAACCAGTTGCGATTTACCAAATACTGTAATAACACTAAATTTTGATTTATCAAGAATTGACGGAACAACAATTTTATCTGTTTCATAGATTGGCCAAACAGCGTTATTTGAAAAATCTGATTTCGTAAAATTGTTCTTTTTGAAGTTATCATTCTTAAAAGTATACAATGTTAATCCTTTAGCGTCTGTAAAATAGGTAGTTAAGCCATCGCCAACAGTATAGTCTGATTTGTAGTTTTTACCGTCATGTCCCACAAGCTGACTTCTAACAATCATAATCGAATAGTCTGGTTTTGCAATAAACCAAATACCGCCAACTCCGTCACCAGTTGTTTTTCCGGCAGCTTCCAGTGTGTTTTTACCTCCGTTGCCATATGCATCGCTTCCAGAAACTGGTGCATAGTAGTACAATGGCCAACCTTTATAGGTTACTTGTTTTTTACCAGATGTAGTAGTTATGGTTCCAAAATCTGAGAATGTTAGTCCTGCACCTAATTTATCTGCAGTTAAATTATCTACAACAAAAGCAGGCCATAAGGCTTCACATCCTCCTGTGCAAGATGCCTGTCCGTTTGCATCAGTTGCGAAAACATATAACGAACGTCCGGATTTATCAGAAAGATAAGTTCCCAATGTCGCACTTGTAGAAAGATTAACTTCTGTTTTTAATTCGGGAGGAGCAGGAGTAGTAGTGGGGTCACTGCTATTATCACTACTACAGCTTACGAAAAAGGTTGTTACAAAAGCAACTAAGGCGAATTTAATTTGTTTTAATTTCATTGTTTCTTTGATTAGATTAATTATAGAAAAGGGAAAAAAGATACTTTACATAAGCAGTAAAGCATATTGTTGTATTGATTGCACATCAAGAAGTGATTCAAGTTTTGATGAGTAGTTCATTCAATAATCAGAAAGGTTATTGCTACGAACTGTCATAAAAATAGAGTATCAGGTTTTTTAAGGGAGTCATCTCTTTACTGTTTTGATAGGATTCAATAGTAAAACAGCCTTGACGTAGATTACCCTACCAAAGAATTGTTATTTTATGAAAAAAAATAAGAAAAGAGGCAATGTTTTTTTCTAATCTTGCTAAAATAGCTTTAAAGTGAAACTCTAAAACTCACATTTGGAGTTCTTTGCAATGCAAATGTTTCAACTTCCTCTATAGAATTAGTTAAAGAACTTATTCTATAATATTCGCTGATTTCATTTTTTCGGTTCAGGATATTTAAGATAGATATCCCTAATTTGTACTGAATTCCCTTTGTAGTTTCCCACTTGTAAGTCGAGGAAAAGTTAACCTGCGAAAAAATATGTAAATTGGTATTATTAGGTTTGTTGTAAACCAATACAGGATTCGAATTATCTATTTGGGAGTTATCCGGAGAGGTTTTTGGCCTTCCCGAAGACCATTTTGTCCCCAAAGCAATTTTGAAATTGTTTTTTTCATAAATCCCTGCCCATGAAACCGTATGCATTACCTCAAAGTTGTTGGGGAAACTTGGGTATTCATAACTGGCAAAATGATAATTGTTATGGTTATAAGTATAACTTAGCCAAGTCAAAAAGTGATTCATTTTTTTCTGAACGAGCATTTCGGTTCCCCAAACTTCATAATCGCCGGTTATACGTACAAATTCTAACTGGTTCTGAAAACCCTGGCTTGAGGTTGTAATTCCGGATACTTTTTTATAAAAATTTTCGACATCCAATAACCAGTCATTCTTTTTGTAGAATAAGTTTAAAGATATTTGCTTACTTCTTTGAATAGGAATTGTTGTGTTATTAGAGATAATCCAGCGTCTTTTTTCAATGCCAAAATAATCTTTTTGCAAATCAATAGTTTGTTGTGAATTTTGACTTTTAAGTTCCCCCAGAAGCTCTAAATTAAGATTTTTATTAATGCCATAGTTAAACTGAATACGCGGTTCTACGATATATTTTTTAAACTTTTCGATATAATTAATTCGCGTTCCCACCTTAAAATATATCCTCGAAATGGTATCGTTGTATTTTCCTTCTAAAATTAAAGCATGAGTTCGAAGCACGTCTTTGACTTTACGATAGAAATCAGGATTTTGTACCTGTTCTAAATTAGTAATGCCAATTTCGTTGAACTGATAGCCATCGTTAAAACTAAATAGGGAGGTAATAGTATGGTTGTTTTCTAAATTGAATCCATTATTATTTACCGTGTTTTCCTGAATGACGATTTGGTTCTCAAAGGTTGTTTTTTGATTGGCTAAAAGCTCATAAGAAGAATTATAAATATTGACTTTAGTTGTATTAAAGGCATTCCAGTTTCTTCTCCACGACAAGTTTCCACCATAATTTTGTTGACGCAAAACATTATTTTCCGATCTGTTCATATCATAAAATGTGGCACTTTGAAAAACTTCAAGATTGTCTTTAATAGTAATTAAATCCAGTATCAATTGATCTTTATTTCCAATTTTTTGAGCATATTTTAGGGTAGCATCATAAAAACCAAATTTCTTGTCACTTTGGTAGTTGACATTTTGTTTGTCTGAAAAATCAGTTATGGTCGTGTTTTGAAATACTTTATTGAAATATTCTTTATATGTAGGGGTTTCTACAAAATCAGTAATGGATTTACGTGCCGAAATTTCGATCGAACTCTTTTTCGAAAGATTATATTTCGCATAAATATCAGCATTAATCATATTTATTCCCGCACTAAACGAATTTTTTTCAGCAGTTTCAGGAGTAGAAGAAATTGCAACTACGCTAGAGACACTTTCTCCATAAAAAGCAGAGCTTCCGTTTTTATAAATTGAAATGGTGTGCGCCAAATTAGGATTGAAAACAGATATTAAACCAAAAAAATGTCCTGTTTGAAACATTCTTATTCCGTTCCATGAAAATAAATTCTGATCGTGTGTACCACCGCGAACATTGATACTCGATACACTTTCGTCGATGCTGTTTACACCTGGTATTTGCTGCATGGTTTGCAAAGCATCCGGTTCGATAAGTCCGGGAAGAATACTAAACTTTTTAGGTTTTATTTCAAATGAGCCATCTTTGTTCTTGGAAATTCCCGAAGCTAAAATAGCACTGGTTTTAATTTCTGCGAGCTCAGTAATTTCAGGGTCTAATTGTATTTGAAGGCAATTTTTAGAGTCAGAATTATTTGCCACAATCCTTTTAGTCAGGAATCCAACGTGGCTAATCAAAAATACATTTTCATTTTCTTTTTGAAATTCAAAATAACCGTTTGAATCCGTTGTAACCTGAGTTTTGTCAGATAAACTAATATTGGCGTTTTCAATGGGTTTTTTATCCATGTTCGAAAAGACGTATCCGCAAATTATTGGGGATTGATTTTCCTTCTTATAAATATTAATGAATTTATTGCCTATGTTTTCAAAAGACAAATTGGTGTTTTTTGCCAGATATTGCAGTTTTTGATCTAAAGAAATTGATCTCTTTGGAGGACTTAATCGCAGATCCTTAATGTTATCCTCCGTATAATTAAAAGTAACCTGATGTTGTTGCTCTATATTATTTATAATTTTTTTAAAAGGCATGAGTTTCCCTTTGTCCTGAGCAAAAAGATTCAGGGCAAGGAAAAAAAGAAAAAACAAAAAATGAAATTGTTTGGGGAGCAACATTTATTTTTCGTCAAAGATTATTTTATTTTTGGAGACTTTTTTAGCCTCTAAATGATACGTTGTACTAATAATTTGCAGGGCCACATCCAGGTTTTTGGCAGGTAATTTTCCTGTAAATGCTGAGATAGTATCTTTCGAGTTTAATTCGATGGTAACATTATATTGTCTTTCAACTTCATCTAATAGTGTTCTGATATTTTCTTTATAAAAACATATTTGATCTTCCGTCCATTCTGGTTTTAATGAATTTATGATCATTTTTGTTTGTTTTCCGTTTTCGTAACTAACACCTTGACCGTGGGTTAATAAAATCTCATTGTTCGCGTAATTTACTTTTACACGTCCTTCATAACAAACAACATCAAACCTGTTTTTTCTAACTTTTACGTTAAATTGAGTTCCCAAAACAGATACTTTCCCAAGATTAGTACGCACTTCAAATCGTCGGCCTTTGGATACCCTGAAATAGGCTTCACCTTTTAATTCCAAACGTCTGTTATTGTCCCAGTTCCATTTTTTATAATTTATTTCAGAACCAGAATTTAGTACCACTTCAGATTTATCAGGTAATGAAAAAGCTGTTTTTTCGCCATAATTTGCTCTTTCGGTTTGGGTAACATAAAACTTCATTGCAAATGTAATTCCAAGAGCCAATACAAGAATTGCCGCCGCCTTAAACACCCATTTTTTGTATAAAGGAATTACTTTCGGAGCTTCTTTCTTTTGTTTAAGAATGTTGGATAATATAGCATTTTCATCCAAATCATCTATCTCTAGATGTTCTGTATAATTCTTTATCTTTTGGTATTTTTCAAAATCGGGACTTGCTTCAAATTCAGCCAATTCATCTTGCGATAAATCATTGTTAAGCCATTTTGCTAATAAGCGATTTTTTTTCATTGTACTAGTATTATATATTAAAACAATTGGAACTAAATTTACCCTACTTTTATAAATCAATTTCTTTGCGCAGACTTATCAAAGCCAAATGAATGCGCTTTTCTACTGCCTTTACACTAATGTTTAACTCGAGGGCAATTTCGCTGTATTTTTTTCCGTCAATTCGGTGCATTAAAAAAGCAATGCGTTGTTTTTCGTTTAAGTTTT
The DNA here is from genome assembly GCF_900187965.1 of Flavobacterium sp. ov086. GTDB lineage: Bacteria > Bacteroidota > Bacteroidia > Flavobacteriales > Flavobacteriaceae > Flavobacterium. The sequence goes on from NZ_FZNL01000007.1 coordinate 155,959, forward strand.
CAATTGCCTTTAGTAGTTTTGACTGAAATTGTTTTTCCTCCAGAATATATTCGGGACTTTCGTTTGTTTTGTCTAAACCCGTGAAGTTTTTTTCATATCTGAGAACAACTTTCTGATGCGCAATTGCGTTGAGACTGCTATTGTTTGCAATGGTATAAATATATGATTTTGCTTTTTCAAGCGGTACCGAAGCACAATTTTGCCAAAGTTTGACAAATGCTTCCTGTGCGACATCTTCTGCCTGATCGAGATTGCCAAATTTGTAGAAAAGAAAATTCCGAAGTGCTTTTACATGACTTTTGAAAAAAGAAGAAAAAATTATTTCGTCGCAAGTATTCGATTGGTTTTTATTTGGCATTTGGATTTTCAATTTGTACGTAGCAAAAGTATTTGTTTTTATTTTAAGTAGGGTAAAAGCAAAGCTGATTGTTTTATAGAAGTATAAAATCTTATTACCTTTTGATGATTTAGTATAGAAGAAGGGTGTGAAACCTTCTGATGCCGAATTTATTAAATAACAATTTCTTTTAATTTATTACCTTTGTAAAAATATAAATATGCTCTCCTTAAAAAAATATTTATCAATAGCAGTATTTTTGTTCCTGTTGTCTTGCCAGAGCGAAATGGATGAGCAAACTAATACTGCACAGGGAACAATTAGTAATGTTTCCCCGCTTACTACTTATCTGCAAAGGGTTGCGATGGTACAAACCGTGCAGGATAATATAATCGACAGGTCTAGTTATTGTACCATAAAACTCCCATATACAGTTACTGTTAATAATGCAAAAATTGCAGTAAATACTACCGCTGACTATCAAAAAGTAATCGATAATATTAATGCAAATAATTATGATGATGATATTGTCAAAATAGATTTTCCGGTGACAATGGTGTACTATAATTACATTGAAAAAGATATTCCGAATGAAGCCGATTTCAATTCCTTAATCGATTACTGGAATCTTTATCCTGATCTTTTATCAAAAATAAACGGACTAAATATCGATTATCCTATCACGATTAATATCTATAACAGCGCAAATCAAGTTGCGAGTTCAGCATCGATTACAGATGATCAGGCATTTTTTAATTTTATAAAAAACTTGAACGCCAGTCAGTATATTTCACTAAAATATCCAATTTCTGTACTGGATTATAACAATCAGACAAAAGTGATTTCGAATAATCTGGATTTCGAAAATGCAATAAAATATGCCATTGATTATTGTCCGGAAAATAATATTGTAGCGCTCGATTTTGTAACTGCAATAACAAATGGCTCTTGGGGAATACCTTATTATTTTACAGATTCAGATAAAACTTCGTCTTATAGTGGATATTCATTTGTTTTTAAAAGCGATAAGTCAGTAGTTGCTACCAAAGGGTCAACCACAGAAACAGGGACATGGGAAACTATAGTGCAGAATAATGTTAGAGAATTGCAGCTAAATTTCAGTTCAGAATTACTAAGTAAGCTAAATACGAATTGGAAACTTTTTGAATTTAATAATTCGCAAATTAGATTGCGTACAGTAAGCAACAGTACTAATTATCTTTATTTTGAAAAAAACTAGGTTCTGTTAAAAATGATTATTTCATTTTCTTTTCTGTTGCCGTTTTTACCAATATTATTTATAAAATCAAACGTTTCTACAGAACGTAAAAAAGTGCTGTAATTATTGGGCTAACGATGAAATGTTCCGATGGAACAAAACCAATAAATATAAATATATTTGTTAATGATGACAGTGATATTTATTTTCTAATAATCATAATTAACAAACAAGATGATGAGATATTGTCCACAACAATTTGTTCCATCGGAACATTTTATCGGTAGAAAAAAATGTATCGTGAGAAATATCGTCCCATTGGGACGTTTGAGAAATTGTATGCGTAATATGATGTATTTATTTTCCCCAATATTATTTAATTAAAAAGAAGAATAGCCTTTTTACAGACTATTCTTCTTTTGTTTATAATTTTAATCTTAGAATGTTAGTAATGCCATCTCACAAAAGCTTCCATTGCAGCATAATGTGACAATCCTAGTTGATTGTATAATTGAGCAGTTTCGCTATTTCTGTCTTCGGCTCTTTGCCAAAATTCTCGAGCATCAGTTCCCTGAAAAACAACTCCGTCCTTTTGAGATTGGTGTTTAAAGATTCCATGACGTTTTGCCAAAACCTGATCCGGACTCATTGGTACCGCCATTTCGACCTCGTCAATTCCCCATTCCTGCCAAGCTCCACGGTACAACCATAACCAGCAATCGTCCATAAATGATTTAGGTTTTAAAGCTTTTACGGCTTCAAAAACAGCGTCAAGACAAACTTTATGCGTTCCGTGTGGATCTGCTAAATCTCCCGCGGCGTAAATTTGATGCGGTTTAATTTTTTCGATTAAGTCCATTGTCAATTGCACATCTTCAGGACCTAAAGGTTTCTTTTCGATCGCACCGGTTTCATAGAAAGGCAATTCCATAAAATGAATTTGTTCATCCGGTAAACCCACAAAATAACTGGTGGAACGTGCTTCTCCTTTTCTAATTAAACCTTTTAGATATCTAACTTCGGGAATATCAATTTCGCTTGCTTTTTTATTTTTTAGAAATACAATTGCCTTTTTATAAATAACTTCAGCTTCAGGACTTTTAATTCCGAATTTTTCATTGTAATCACAAACAAAACTAGCAAAGCGCAACGCTTCATCATCCGCTACAGCGATATTTCCTGAGGTTTGATACGCAACATGTACTTCGTGCCCTTGTTCTTGCAAACGCATAAAAGTTCCTCCCATGCTGATAATATCATCATCAGGATGAGGACTGAAAATCAAGACACGTTTTCTCGCCGGTTCAGCTCTTTCAGGACGATTGGTGTCGTCAGCATTTGGTTTTCCGCCTGGCCAACCTGTGATTGTATTTTGAAGTTTATTGAATATTTTGATATTGATGTCGTAAGCCGGACCAGAATCGGCTAATAAATCGCTCATTCCGTTTTCGATATAATCAGCATCTGTCAACATTAAAATTGGTTTTTTTAGTTGAAGGGCCAATCCTAAAACTGCTTTTCTAATTAGTTTATCCGTCCATGTAATTTTCTCCACCAACCAAGGTCTGTTGATTCTCGTTAGTTTTGAAGAAGCTTCTTTATCCAAAACAAAAACCGCATTATTATGTTCCTGTAAAAACGAAGCCGGAATTTGATTAGTCACTTCACCTTCTACAGATTTTTTAATAATATCTGATTTTCCTTCGCCCCAAGCCATTAAAATAACTTGTTTGGCTTCCATAATTTTCTTTACTCCAAGCGTGATTGCTGTTCTTGGCGTATTGCTCAAACCAGAGAAATCACCACTTGCAGCAACTCTTGTAATATGATCTAGCGCCACTAATCTTGTCTTTGAATTTTGCAACGATCCCGATTCATTAAAACCAATATGTCCGTTACCGCCAATTCCCAGAATTTGAAGATCGATTCCGCCCAAAGCTTCAATTTTAGCTTCATAATCGTGGCAATAATCGGCGATTTGTTCTTTTGTTAAAAGTCCGTCCGGAACATGATAATTTTCAGGCAGAATATCGATATGATCGAACAATAATTCTTTCATAAAACGAACATAACTGTTGATCGAATTGGGTTCCATTGGATAATATTCATCCAAATTAAAACTAATTACATTCTTGAAACTTAAACCTTCTTCTTTATGCAAACGCACCAATTCGGCATATAACCCTTTCGGGGAAGAACCAGTTGCAAGTCCTAAAATGCAGGATTCGTTGTTTTCCTGTTTTGATTTGATAAGCGTTGCGATTTGTTGTGCAACAGCTTTAGAAGCTTCAGCGGAGTTTTCGAAAACAACGGTATTGATATTTTCAAATCGTTTTTCGAATCCGGTTGCTTTATCTATTGTACTTTTTATCATTTTGAGTTTATTTTATCTGTTGAGTATGATTAATTCTAAACACATAGATTCTGTGTTGATTTCTAAATAGAACTATATTTTTTATAATTAAAAGCTCCGGAGGGTTGCAATATTTATAGCTAACAGAACACGTTCGCTCCATTAGCTCCAGCGGAGCGATATCTTTGTTTTTCTTGTGATTTCTATAAATATTACGTCCCGATAGGACTTATGTCATTAAATTAAGGATAAACCCAATGGAACAATTTGTTAAGGATAATATCTCATCACTTTGTTTTTGTTCCATCGGAACATTTCATCGGTAGCCCAATAAATAGGGCGTTTTTTTACGTTCCGTAGGAACGTTTGATTTTATAAATAATAATAATTGGTAAAAACAGATACAGATTACATATATAATTTCTCAAACGTCCCAATGGGACGATGTTTCTCACGATGCATTTTTTTTCTACCGATGGGGTGTTCCGATGGAACACAATCTAAAATATCTTAACTTAATGTCATTTTACAAATTACCTTCAAAGGGATTGCTTTTTATTAATGGTTAAAAAATGCATAACAATCCATGCTAATAAATAGGCAGAACCACACATAATGAAGATGATATTGTAACCTGCGGTGATGTTTCCTAAAAGTTTATAATGATCGAGAATCATCCCAATGGCTAACGGAAAAAGGATTCCACCAACAGAACCCGCCATTCCGCCAATACCTACAACGGAACTAATGTCTTTTTTAGGAAAATAATCAGATACAGTCGTAAATATATTAGCACTCCAAGCCTGATGTGCCGCTGCTGCCAAACTAATTAATCCAACTGCAACCCATATATTTTTGGTAAACTGTGCCAGCATAATTGGCAACACACAAAGCGCAATAATAAACATGGTTGTTTTGCGGGCTCTTTGTACATTCCATCCTTTTTTTATGAGATAAGAAGATAAAAATCCGCCGCCAATACTGCCAATCGTAGTTGCGGTATAAACAATTACCAAAGGCAAACTTGGCTTTTTTAAATCGAGATTAAAGGTTTCGGAGAAATAAGAAGGCAACCAGAATAGGAAAAACCACCAAACCGGATCTGTCAATAATTTCCCGAAGATGAAAGCCCAGGTTTGCTTTATTTTGAATAATGCAGTCCATTTTACCGGAACTTCTGTTGCCAAAACAACTTCATTATCACTGTGGATATAATCGAATTCTTCTTTGGATATTTTTTTGTGTCGGGCGGGAGTTTCATAGAACTTCCACCAAAAAATCAACCAGATAAAACCAACCGCTCCCGTAATAACAAAAGCTTCCTGCCAACCGTAAGCGCCCAGAATTGCCGGAACCATAATAGGGGCAACCACAGCGCCAACATTGGCTCCTGAATTGAATATTCCTGTAGCAAGAGCACGTTCTTTTTTAGGAAACCATTCGGCTACGGATTTTATTGCAGCGGGAAAATTTCCTGCTTCTGCAACTCCTAAGCCAACTCGGGCTAAACCAAATCCAAAAGTACTTTTTGCAAATGCATGTGCTACGGCAGCAATACTCCAAAAGAACACAGATACGGAGTATCCCAGTTTTGTTCCTATTTTGTCAATCCATCTCCCAAAACCCATAAGACCAATGGCGTAGGCTGCCGAAAAAGCCATAACGATATTGCTGTAATCTGTTTCTGTCCAGTTGAATTCTTTTTCTAATGTGGGTTTTAATAATCCAATTACCTGTCTGTCGATATAGTTTATGGTTGTACCAAAAAACAATAAGGCAAGAATGCCGTATCGAACTCTTTTTTGTGAAGCTATATTCATTTTAAGAGTTTTTACAAGATTGGATTAAAAGCATCACTTTTGAGATATAATCTGAAGATGCTTCAGAATTGTTTTCCTCAATCAGGTTGGATTTTATGAGTTTACTTCCCATACCTACAGCCGAAACGCCTGCACCAAACCATGATTTTAGATTTTGTCTTTCCGGTTCAACTCCGCCGGTTGGCATAAACAAAAGATCCGGAAAAATGTCTTTTATGGTTTGTATATAAGAAGAACCCACTAAATTACCCGGAAATATCTTAACCAATTTTGCTCCCAATTCCTGCGCCTGATGAATTTCTGTAGGCGTTAAACAACCGGGAATCCATGCTAAATTGTGATCCGAAACTACTTTTGCAACTTCGGGAGAAACAATTGGACTTACGATAAAATCGGCTCCAAGAGCTATAAAATCTTTGGCTTGTTCGGCTGTTTTTATAGTACCAATTCCTAATAGTAAATCAGGCATTTCTTGTTGTGCAGTTGTCTTTAATGCCTTGAAATTTTCCAAGGCATTTTCACCTCGATTTGTATATTCTAAAACTCTAATACCAGATTGATATAAAGCTTTTAATATATTTATACTTAAATCTTTACTTTCATTATAATATAAAGGCAACAAACCCGATTGAGTGATTTGTTGAATAACATTTTCTGTCTTATTCATTTTGCTTTATTAACTGTTCGATTTCTTCGACTTTGGATGTTGTTGCATCTCCTTTTATGAATAATTTTTGATAGGCCGCTCTTGCTGCAAAATCTACTATTTGTTGTGATTCTTTTTGATGTAGGATTCCGTAAATAAGTCCTGCCATAAAACAGTCTCCGGTTCCTACTTTGTCAATGGTATTTGTCGCAAAAAGAGTTTCGCTTTTGTAGATAGCTCCGTTTTGATATAAAGCTGCAAAATACTTTACGCTTTCTCCTTCGCTAAAGCGAAAGGTGTTTGCAACCGTTTTACAATTCGAATATTTTGACAAAATTTCTTCGGAAGTAATTTGGGCTTGCTTCACTAAATCAAGATCATTTTCAGATTCGGTTAATTTTGGATCAATAGCAATTCCCAACATTTTTTCGGCAGACCAGATATTTCCCATAATTACGTGGGCATAACTCGCCAGTTTTGGCATTACTTCTTTAGGATTTAAACCATATTTCCAGAGTTTTTCTCTGTAGTTTAAGTCCAATGAAATTGTTATCCCTTTTTCTGCAGCTGCAATTAAAGCTTCTTCGCAAAGTGCTGCAACATCTGTATTTAAAGCAGGAGCAATTGCGGTAAAATGAAACCAGGAAACGCCTTCAAAAACTTTGTCCCAGTTGATACTTGACGGTTCTAATTCTGAAAAAGAAGAATATTTGCGATCATAAATTACGCTGGCATTCTTAACATCAGCGCCTTGATTAAGATAATAAGTCCCAATTCTTTCTCCGGATTTAATTACGGAAGTTGTATCAACGCCCATTTTATTATAATATTCAAGAATCGTATCTGACAAAAAATAATCGGGCAGGGCAGTACAATACCCAACCGGAACATTCCATTTTGCCAATGCTAACGCAACATTACTCTCGGCACCGCCTATATAAGCCGACATATCTTGCTGCTGAGGGAAATTTTCCCCCATACTGTATCTCAAAAGGATTTCGCCAAAACAAAGAACTTTACCCATGATAAATTAGTCTTCGTTTGATGGTTTTCCTATTGTAGCCAGAATTCCTCCATCGACATAAACAATATGTCCGTTTACGAAATCACTTGCTTTTGAACTCAAAAATATCGCCGCACCTTGCAAATCCTCAGGATCTCCCCAACGACCTGCTGGAGTTCTTCCAATAATAAATTCATTAAATGGGTGTCCGTTTACTCTAATTGGTGCCGTTTGACTTGTCGCAAAATATCCCGGACCAATTCCGTTTGTCTGGATGTTGAATTTTGCCCATTCCGTTGCCATGTTTTTAGTTAGCATTTTTAGTCCTCCTTTTGCAGAAGCGTAAGCACTTACAGAGTCTCTGCCAAGTTCACTCATCATAGAACACATATTGATGATTTTTCCACCTCCTCGGCTGATCATTCCTTTGGCAACATTTTTAGAAACTATAAAAGGTCCTGTTAAGTCTACTTTTATTACCGCTTCAAAATCGGCAACTTCCATTTCTATTATTGGAGTTCTCTTGATGATTCCAGCGTTGTTGATTAAGATATCGATTGGGCCAACTTCGGCTTCGATTTTGTTTATTGCAGCGATTACAGCGGCTTCATCGGTAACATCAAAAATATATCCGTAGGCTTCGATTCCCACAGAATTGTATTCTGCAACAGCATTATTTACTGCTTCTTGTGAAGAGTGATCGTTTACAACAATTTTTGCTCCGGCATGTCCAAGTCCTTTTGCCATTGCCATTCCCAAGCCATGAACTCCGCCCGTAATAAGTGCTGTTTTTCCAGTTAAATCAAATAAGTTAATTGACATTTTTTTCTTTTTTTTTGGTTAATAGTAATCTGATATTTTTATTGAATTGTCTCCTATTGTAGCTCAGTGTGACACAATCCCTTTGTAATCTTAAAGCAAAGCGTAATTCATAAAACTTCAAGTCCCGAGGCTTCGGGATGCGGTAAAATTTTCTTTGTCGAGTTACTTACGAGGCTTCTCCCGAAGCCTCGGGACGCTCAGCCTGACAAGCAGTACATTCTTTTCAAAAAAGACATGACTATGGCTATCAACTACAATTTAATGTGCTGATTAAGTATTTTTATCTAAAGTTTTTATTTATCTATGAGCGAAGCTTTATTCTACTTTTACAACAAGCGGATTCTTCACTTTTTGATAGAAATTATCCAAATAATTGAACCATTGTTTAGCATCAGTAATTTTTCCGGCTTTGTTCCATGCAGCTCCTGTGTAGTACACAATAGGTTCATTATTGGTCACAGTAGCTTTGGCTAATATTTGTGTATTGGTTGCAAACATATTTTTTACAGGCGTCGTTAATATAGATCCAACTCCTGTAGTTCCATCTTCGCCAAATGTTGGTTCCCAATACCCCATAATCCCTTGTTGTTCGTTTAGCGAAATAACTCCGGCTTCGGCTCTTTTGCTTAAACCAACTACAACATCAAGAGATTTTACGCCTTCAAAAGTATAAGTGTTTTCAACTCGATTAAGCTGAGAACCTGCATCAATAGAAATAACTTTTATAGCTTTTACTTTGATTCCGCCTGCATCCCAAGCATCATAAGACAGTTGAAATGTACTTCTTAAAGGACCATTGTCAAACACTTTCCATTGGTGATAATTCGCCGAATAACGAATGCTGTCTTTTACAAATGGTGCCATATTTCCTGCGCCTAAAGTTGGGCCAACATGATAATAATCCATTCCGTCACCAGCATCTACATGATAATTTCCTCGTTTGTAGCGGTCGTTAATCACCATTTTATTGGTTCTTTTTACCCAAACATCAAAACCTGAAGCGTCTTCACTAGTTTTCTCTATGGCTTTTCCATAAGCGCGAAAAGCTATTTGGTCATTTTCCCAGGCAAAGTCATCTTTGCGTTCCGGAACATAACGCGCATAGGTTTTGGTTGCAAAAGTTTCCGGTTTTCCTTTTTGAATTGTTAGTGTAAGCGTTGCTTTTGCTTTAGCATCAACCTGAACCAATAAATTTTGAATTGTAGCATTCCCGCGATGCTCTAACTGAAAAGGAATTTGCTTTTTTGTAGCCTGATTAATCACCACAAAATTGGCAGTATCGATTTGCGGATAACGCGCTAAAATAGTTTCCCATTTTATAGCTACTACTGCTTCTTTGCGTTCCAATGCTGAGTTATTCTGAATTGTAACAGTAGCTTTTGTTTGTGCCAAAATGCTCAATGGTAATAGAAAAGCAAGGCAAATGAAGAGTTTTATAATTTTCATATTCAATTATTTTAAATCGTTAATAGCGCAGTGGTCCATATCTCCATAATCTAAATTTTCACCCGCCATTCCCCAGATAAAAGTATAATTTGAAGTTCCTGCTCCGGAATGAATCGACCAGTTTGGCGAGATTACGGCTTGCTCGTTTTGCATCCAGATATGTCTGGTTTCCTGCGGTTGTCCCATAAAATGGCAAACACTTTGGTTTTGTGGCACTTCAAAATAAAAATAGGCTTCCATGCGTCTGTCGTGCGTGTGTGCTGGCATCGTATTCCAAACACTTCCTGATTTTAATTCTGTCATTCCCATTTGAACCTGACAAGTTTGTACCACACTGTTTACGATTAGTTTGTTGATAATGCGGTGGTTTGCCGTTTCCATTGTTCCTAATTCTACAATTTCGGCGTCAGCTTTTGTTATTTTCTTGGAAGGATAAGTGTGGTGTGCAGGAGCAGAGTTTAGATAGAATTTTGCTGGAGAGTTTGCATCTATAGATTCAAATGCAACTTCTTTTGTGCCTTTTCCTAGATATAAAGCTTCTTTAAAATCCAGTTCAAATTTTTCTCCATCAGCGGTGATAATCCCTTTTCCGCCTACGTTGATTATTCCTAATTCTCTTCTTTCAAGAAAATATTGTGCTTTTAAATCATCAGGATTTGGTAAGCTTATTTTTTGATTGATTGGCATTGCACCGCCAATAATATATCGGTCGTAATGTGATAAAGTTAGTTTTACCTGATCTGCGATAAAAATAGTTTCGATTAAAAAATTCTCTCGTAATTCTTCGGTATTCATTTGTTTTGCTTCTTTTGGACTGACTGCAAAACGACTTTCAAAATTGGTATTCATAATTATTTGGTTTATTGTAATTTCAGTTTTTAGACTGTATTTATATATTAATTTTCATCATTTAATTTTGCCAGATATTCGCTTGGCATACAGCCGTAATGTTGCTTGAATGCCGTAGAGAAATAGGACGGCGAGTTAAAACCACACATATACGTGATTTGTGCAATTGTATAACGTTTGCTTTGCATGAGTTCTACAGCTTTTTTAAATCGGATTCTCTTTATGAAATCCATTGCAGATTCTCCCGTAATGGCTTTTAGTTTCAGATATAAATTAGACCTGCTCATTCCGATTTCTTTACTAAACTGATCGACTGAAAACTCTGAATCTGCCAAATGATCTTCGACAATTTGAATTGCGTGTTTCAGGAATTCTTCGTCTAGCGTATTAAAAGCAATATTCTCCGGAACCATTTCTTTTCCAACAGAATAATACTCTTTTAAGCGTTTACGAGAACGTAACAAGTTTGTAATTTTTGCGGCTAATAATGGTGTCGAAAATGGTTTTGTGATATAATCATCGGCACCCATTTCGAGCCCTTTTAATTGCTGACTGGTTTCATTTCGAGCGGTTAAAAGCATCAACGGAATATGCGATGTATTGATGTTTTGTTTTACTTTTTTACAGAAGTGTAAACCGTCTAATTCCGGCATCATAACGTCGCTGATAATAAGATCAAACGGCTGAACTTCTAAAAGATCCAGCGCCATCTGACCATCAAAAGCCACGGTAACATCATATATTTTGCTGAAATAATCCTGTAAATAATCCAGAATTTCTTTGTTATCGTCTACAATTAAAAGCTTAACTGGCTGATCTCTTTCGATTATTTCATTTTCTTCCGGTAATAAAGAATCGTCTGTTTCAAGTTCATTATCAGAGATAATCGATAAGTCATAAGCAGATTCTTCAACGTGCTGATCGTTTTTATAAACCTGATCTGACATTGGAATCGTTACGGTAAAAATACTTCCTTCCTGCATGGTACTTTCGGCAGTAATTTCGCCATGATGCAATTCGACCAAACGTTTTGTAAAGGCCAATCCAACACCGGAACCCAAATTCATCTCGCGATTATTTACCTGATAGAAACGGTCGAAAACCTTAGACAAATCTTCTTCGCTAATTCCGACACCCGTGTCAGCGACCTTAATTTGTACCATATCATTTTTCTTAATCAGCTCAACGTGAATTGTCTGACCTGCTTTGGTATATTTAAAAGCATTTGATAAAAGATTGAATAGAATTTTTTCCATTGCATCTTTATCAAAATAAAATAACAATTGTGGTTCTTCTGAATGATACGTATAATGAATGCTGTTTTTCTCTGAAAGCGGCTTAAACGATTCAAAAATTTCCTGTGTAAAACTTACAATATCGCCTTTGCCCACTTTAAGTTGTCGGGTTCCCATTTCGGTTTTTCTAAACTCAAATAATTGGTCAACTAAGTTGTAAAGTCTTTTGGCATTAATGAACATTAATTCGTGTTTCTTTTTGGATATCTTATCCGCAAAGGGCATTTTTAATAATTCTTCTAATGGTGCTAAAATCAAGGTCAAAGGTGTTCTTAGTTCATGTGATACATTAGTAAAAAAGTCCATTTTTACCTGATTGATATAACTCACACGTTCTTTGTCAATTCGCTCCAGTTTTAATTGCTGAACGGCATTTATTCTTTCTTTTATAATTTTAAAACCAATATATGCCGCTGTACCAATGATTGTAAGCAATAATAGAGAAAACCATATTGTTTTGTACCAAGGTGCAAGAATGATAATTTTCAGGCTTCGAACAGCGCTCATTTCACCATTTGGACCAATGGCTTTGATCTGGAAATTGTATTTTCCGGCTGGTAAATTACTGTAACTAACTTTCAATTCGTCCGTTCGCTGCCAGTCTTTGTCGATTCCTTCTAATTGATAATAGTAATGTGTTCTATTGGAAGAAATGTAATTGAATGTATTAAAAAAGATGCTGAATTGTTTGTATTCCGGACCAATTTCCAATTCACTGGTTTGATCGATATGTTCTTCGAGAATGTCTGTTTCATCAGCAACGGCGACGTTTTTATTTAAAACTTCTAAAGCTGTAAAACTCAATTTTAGCGGAAGCGGACGTTGTTTTACCATCGAAGGATAGAAATAAGAAACCCCTTTGATTCCGCCAAAAAGTAGCATTCCGTCTTTTGCTTTATAGAAAGAATAATCGTTGAATTGCTTGTTTTGTAAACCGTCACTTTCGTCAAAAGTCTGAACAGAACCTTTGTCAGGATTAAATTTGATTAAGCCACTGTTGGTCGAGATCCATAGGTTTCCATCGTCATCAGGAAGTATTCCGTAGATGGTTTCTTTAACGAAATCTTTTCTGGCACTAAAACTAATAAAGGATTCCTGTGTTTCGTCATACAATCGCAAACCTTCTCTGGTACCAATCCAGATTCTTTGCTTTTGATCTTCGGTAACACAATTTACAATATCATCACTTTGTTTTCCATGTCCAATGTTTCCAAATAACATTGTATCGGGATAAAAAAGCGTTACTCCGTTTGTGGTTCCAATCCAGATACGATGTCTGCTGTCTTCAAAAAGAAACGTAATATCATCAGATGTAGGACGTTTTCCGGCTTTGTCTAAATGAATATGTGTAAAAGATTTTGTTTCCGGATGAAACTGATCTAAACCAGATCTTGTTCCTACCCAAATGCGGCCTTTTGAATCTTTTAATAAGCTGTAAACTAAATCTCCTGCAATTGTATTTGGATTGTTTTCGTCGTGGCGAAAGCGTTGTGCAGAGCCTGTATTTGGATTCAGTAAATTCAATCCGCCGTTATGAGTTCCTATTAAAACATTTCCGTTATCGTCAAATTCAATGGCTTTTATATTGTTCGAACTTAAACTGTTTGGGTTGTTTTCGCTATTCGAATAATAACTAATTGTATTGGCATTTTTGTTCCAATAATTCACGCCTTTGTCATTACTTCCAATCCAGAAATTGCCTTTTGCATCTTGTTTAATAACGCCAATTACTTCGTCATTCAAGGATGGTTTTCCCGAGTTTTGACTTAAAAGATTGAACTTAATATCGTTTTTATGGTAGTAATTTAAACCTCCATAATACGTTCCCAACCAGATTCCGTTTTGTTTGTCTTTAAAAAAACAACGAACCGAATTTTGACTAATCGTATAAGGTTGAGATATTTGATGGTAATAATTTGTGAATGAATTTTGGCTCGGATTAAAAATAGAAAGCCCTCTAAAAGTTCCCATCCAGATATTTCCTTCTGTGTCTTTTCCAACACATCTGATATTATTGTCGGCAATACTATTGTTTCCGGCGCTGTGAAGTAGGGAAGTCGTCTGTCCGTTTTCAGGATTGTATTGAATTACTCCTTCGCCTTCGGTGGCAACCCATAATTTTTTCCCGTCTACATAAACATCATTGATATAAGGTCTTTTTGCACCTAAATTAATTTTTATCAGTTGATGATTTTTGGCTTGCAATTTAAAAAGACCGACATCTGTACCCAGGATTATTTGCTTTTGCCAAAGTCCTATATAAGCGATTTTTTTAATCTCGTGTGAAGAAGCGCTAAACCTGATTGCTGTAAAATTTTGACTTTCGGGAGAAAGAACAAATACTTCGCCCGTAATCGAGGTTGCCCAGATTTTATGCGTGCTGTCTTCGGTTATCGATGAAATATACCATTCGCCAATACTACGCGGAAGCTGATAATTTGTAAAACTGTCTGTATTGTAATTGTAAACGCTGATTCCCTGATTGCCGCCAACCCATAATTGTCCTTTATGATCGGTAAACAAGCTTCGAATGTAATAGGATTGCAAACTGTTTTTGACATTTTTGATTGGTCGATAAACTTTGAAACCCTTGCTGTCGTAGCGATTTAGTCCGTCCTGGGTTCCAATCCAGATAAAACCAAGTGTGTCTTGCTGAATGGCAAAAACGGAACTTTGGGACAAGCCTTTATCGACCGAAATAGTACGAAAATAACGGTCTTGTACTTGTCCCTGGCTTTTTATTGTAAAAAAGACGGTTAACAAAAGTGCTATTATTGCAATCTTTTTTCTCATGTTTATTCTTGTTTTTCATCCTGCAAGGTTTTCTAAACCTTGCAGGTATTACAATCGTACTTTTTTCGTTTTTCAATTTTCTGAAATTAGACTTGCTTTTCTTTGTCTTGAAATCTATACCTACAAGGTTTTGAAAACCTTGCAGGAGAGAAATCCTATTTAAAAGCAAAATCAGCTCTAATTTAAATAAAAACTAAACATCTTTTTTGGTTTAATTTTTATCGTATTTCGCAACATCCGGCAATTCGTCGATTGCTTCTTGTTTGTTCACTTTTGAACCGTTCATTTCTAATAGTACAGAGCTTCCGACAATTTTAGGTGAATATGTTTTTCCTTCAAATTTAATTGGCAGATTTCCATAGCTAAACAACGATTTGGCAGTTTTACCATTGATTTGTAATCCCGCAGGTTTTTCACCGTCTAATTGTGCTTGAATATTCCAATCTCCAACCTGAAAATGTGATAAACCATTGTTATCTAAGATCGTTTTAATGACTTCTGTTTTACTGTCTTTAATTTGAATTATGGTCAAATATCTGAATTTTTGTTTTGCTTCAGAAGTGATTCCGGCGTGCCATTGATCTTTAAAATCTTTGATCTGACCTTCGTCATTAGTAACTTTGTTCCAGTTTACAGCAGCTTCATAAAATTTATTGTGTACAGCCATTTTCAGCGGACTATTGGCAAAAACACTTGCATTTACATTTCCTAAATCTGTTTTTACAATGAAGTTTTGTTGTTTGGCATTTGCCGAATTTTCTCCTTCAATTGTATAATACGGACAATGAAATTGAGTCGTCCATTTTACTGGAGTTTTAGCTTCTAATTCGTCGTATAGAATAATATACCCGCCTTCTAATTGCAACATGTGTCTGCGGTATAAAGTTACGCCAGATTCTCCATAACCATTTGCTTTGCTTGGTACAACATTGATTTGTTTGAATCTGTCTAACCAGAATTCACTTTTAATTTCTCCATAAGCATTACTAGCATCTCCTAAAGCATACTGAATACGTTGTCCCGAAATGGCTCTCGGAATCCATCCGTAACCTTCTTCGCCAAGTTTCTGATTTAAACTATCAGCTAAAATCGTGTTGTAAGCTTTTGAAGTTCTATAGTATAAAAGATTGTGTTTGTCGCTAAAGTTGCTGTAATATCCTGTTCCGCCAAAGATCACTTTTCCTTTGTAATTAATGGTAAAAGCATTTTGAGAAGCGTGTCCGTGTCCGGAAGATCCAAACGGACTGCTGAACAGATAACTGCTTAGGGTTTTATCGGCTTTAGCCAAATCTTCATGCATGGCGACTACACCAACATCGCCAAATTTGCGTGTTTTAGGCAGGTTTTCAGGCGAAGTTGTGGGTAAATTTCTGTTTGGTTTATAGTTTAATAATCTAAAGAATAAGAAATCATCTGTACCGTGATAATAGCTTGGGTAATCTCTTTTTATTTCGCCAACATACCAGTTTAAGTACGGATTATTTATTCTGTAAGTAAGTGCATCTGCAAACCAGGCTTCGCCTTTTACGATATACGGAATATTCTCCCACATGTCCCCAATTGCGGTACTTGCAGCGCCACTTGGATGTGTGTACATCATATAATACGGAAGGTTTTCCATCCAGGGTAATTTGAAATAATCGACTCCGCTAAAATCACCAAACATTTGAGATAAGTAAACAATCGACTTAAAGTTAACTCTGAAATAGCCATTTCCTTCGTGCCAGCCACCGTCTGTGGTACCTAAAACCGGGAATCGTGCTGACCAAACTTCGTACATATACGTAAGCCATTCTTTTGCCTCAGGAACATCATTAATTACGGCTACTGTTGCGATTGCAAGGTTTCGCAATGTGATTTGCCAAACGTGATTATCACTTACGTGGAGTTCAAAACGATTTGGTAAGTGATTGTAAACTCTTTTGGCTCGAATAGTAATGATGTTTTTGAATTGTTCTTTTTCCTCAGGAGTTAAAAACTCATATCCCGCATCATAAAACCAACCTAATGCTTCGAGTACGGCGCCGCTTGTAAAATCGTCGCCTGTGGCTAATCCGTCAGGATTCATGTTAGCGATATTTAAAGCTCTGCGTTTTGCATCGAGGATAAAACGTTTGTCTTTTGTAAGTTGATAGGCGATACAAAGATTGCGAACCGGATTTCCGACAGCATCACCAAAACCGTGATACATTCTCTCGATAATGATCTTTTTCTCTAGTTTGTTTTTGCCTGTTGTATCAATTACTCGTTGTGGTTTTTCTGTTGGAAGTGGGGCTTCCATTAGCTTTTCTGCGAAAGCAATAAATTTTTTAGCTTCGGGATTATCCAGATTATTGCGATAAAAATCTTCACCAATACGGTTCATATCCCACAAAAGCGGATGTGAGCCTTCGTTTCTTTTTAAAACGGCACTTATTGGCGGTGAAACTTTTTGACCGGCATATTTTGCATCAACCACAAAATCGTAAACAGATGACCATGTCCATTGGCTGCTTCCTTTTAAAGCGTAAGCATATTTCCAATACCATTTTCCGACTTTTAATGCCTGATGTAACGGATAAACCGCCCAACGCTGTTCTGGGCTGGTAAGCAAATCTTTAGTAAAACTTTTGTCGCTTGCCAACATTATTTTATATCGGACATTGCCAATATTTGGATCTTCGGGAACTTCGCTGCCGCTTTCCATTGGTTTAACCATTTCCTTACCATTTGTTGCTGGCCAAAGCAGGGCAGGAGCATTGGTTGGAACCGTTATTCCGTTTACCGGATAAGGCCATTCACGAACTCTTGAATGTAGTTTTTCTGCCGTCAGCTTTATAGTTGCCGATTGTTGTTGGCTGAAAACAGACAAGCTTATAATGGTGAATACTAACGTGAATATTTTTTTATTGATCATGATATTTTTTCTTTTATGCGAATTATAATCCTGAATTGAATCTGTCTCCGTTGTTTTTACACCATTGTTTTAAATAACGACGCATGGCTAGTAATTCTTTTTTGTATGTTTTGTTTATCGCCAGATTGATTATTTCGCCAGGATCTGTAGTTAAATTGAAAAGCTGTTCTTTTAATTCGCCTTTGTTGTAAACAATGTATTTATAATCTTTTGTGATTACGGCACGTCCGCTAATGTTTAGGAGTTCTTCGTTATCGGCAAAATCAGTTTCGATCACTAATGTATCTCGCAGTTTTTCGGTTGGATTTTCTATTTTTTTGCTGATGTCAATTCCTCTTAAATAAGAAGGTTTTGGAACTCCCGTAAAACCACAAATCGTTGGGATAATATCGGTGCCGTTGCAAACTAATAAATCATCTGTTCTTGGTTTCCATTCGCCAATTTTCGAAATAATAAAAGGAATTTTAGCTGATTCTTCGTATAATATTTGCTTCTGATTCCAGCTGTGTCCTGCATAACCGTCTCCGTGATCTGCTGTAAAAATGATAATGGTGTTTTTCTCGATGTTGTACTTTTGTAAAGAAGCAAGAACCATTTCGATATAACTGTCTACTTTTTCTACCAATCGGTTGTACGCCCAGCGGTATTGTCGCCATTGATCCCGATTCCAGTTTACCGTTGGATACGTTCTAAAACTTACTTTTTGCTGATCGCGAACAATTTTTGGTTCATTGTCTGGAATTTTCCAGTTGGCTGGTAATTGAGGACATTGATCTGCGGGAGGTGCTTTTTCTAAAACATCCATTTTTAGATCTTCGTCACGTGCCCATTCGCAAATATCATGTGGATTCAAAAAGGAAGCTACGAGTAAAAATGGTGTGTTTTTATTTTCTTTAATAAATCTGGCACAGAAAGAAGGTGTTGCCGCATCATTATAATCCTGAAAATTGGTGTTTTCGATGTATTCAAAACCATGCTGGTTTTTCTTTGTGGTAGGAACGGGAAGATGCCATTTGCCTACATAACCGGTTTTGTATCCTCCGTTTTGGAAAATTTTTCCCATCATTAATAAATCTTCCGGCCATTGTCCGTCTTTTTCGGGAGCGTTACCTATAAATCCTGTTTGGAAAGGCATTTTTCCGCTCATTATGGCAGAACGTGACGGAGAACATAATGGCTGAGCACAATAAGCTTTTGTAAAACGTACTCCGTTTTGTGCCAGTTTGTCCATTGCGGGCGTGTGCAAATCAGTGTTTCCGGCAATGCTCATTGCATCAGCGGTTTGCTGATCGGTCATGATGATTAGAATATTAGGACGCGCAGTGGTTTGTGCGTTACTTAATACCGGAATATTTAGTACTCCTAATAGACATAGAATTATTATGTTTTTTTGAAACATCATATCTACCTAATTTTAATAGATTGGTTTTTGGTTTTGTAAAGTCTTAAATGCAAGAACGAATTTACTCAACAACCTTTTATTAAGGTTTTGAATTTGTGTAAAATGATATTAATTTTAGCTAAAAGCCTTTGAAATAGGTATAGTTGAGGAATAATCTCGCAATCCCGATAGCTATCGGGAGCGAAGTCGCAAAGTTTTTTTACGCAGATTGTGTAGATTTTTTTTTGGCCACGAATTGCACGAATTTTTTTAATTCAATATGATTATCGTGTTGTTTTGTCATTTCGAACGAGAAATCTCCACGAGAAGCTCGACAAAGATTGGATTCACATTACGGAGTTACTTGCGGAGATTTCTCGTTCGAAATGACAGAAACATACAGATTCGCCTTAATTACCAGAACACAGTTGAAAAAAATTCGTGCAGATTCGTACAATTACTTCGTCTGTTCGCTCTTTCAGGCTCGGGTCGTGGCAGAAATAACCACAAAAAAAGACGCAAAGAATATAAAAAACTTTGCGTCTTTGCTCCCGATAGCTATCGGGATTGCGAGATTATTCTATTATTTATTAAGCGTTTTTAAACTTTTGAAATGCATTCGCGCAAGCACCCAATAATCCGGCTTTGTTCCCTAATTCTGCTGCTACAATTTTGCTGTGGGCAAAAGAAATAGGAAGCGCACCTGTTTTAACTCTTTGGGTTAATTCATCAATGTAAAACTGACCTGCTTCACTTATTCCTCCGCCAATAATTACTTTCTGCGGACTAAATATGTTTACAAAATTGACGATTCCGGCAGCTAAATAATCGAAATGATGCTGCATGGTTTTCACCGCATGATCTTCTCCCGAAAGGTATTTTTCGATAATGGTTTTGCCATCGATATTTTCTTCAGCTGCTGTGTTTTGAGTTTTGTAATAGTTGATTAATGCCGTAACAGATGCGTAGGTTTCTAAACATCCTCGTCCGCCGCAATTGCATAATATTCCGTTTTGCTGAATTACAGTATGTCCTAATTCACCGCCACGATTTTTGAAACCGCTGTAAAGTCCTTTATTAATCATAATTGCTCCGCCAATTCCTGTGCCAATGGTTAGAAAAACAGCATCGGTACTGTCCTTTGCTGCGCCGTAAATTAATTCGGCAAGACCCATTAAGTTCGCATCATTATCAATTACAATATTATGTCCTGTACGATCTTTTAGAATTTTACCTAATGGTAATTGCTCAAAACCGGGTAAATTAACACCTCCGCCAATAATAACATCATCTTCGATGAGACCGGGAAAGCCAATTCCGATACCTACAATTGGTTCTTTTAATTGATCTGTACATTGTTTAATGGCGTCAATCATCAAGTTGATGATTTCAGCTTCGGTTTTAGCTTCTTTTAAGGATACTATAAACGAAAATAAAATTTCTCCCAATTCATTAACAACACCACATTTAAGTGAAGTACCACCAATATCTATCCCAATTGCATGTGATTTTGACATTTGTGTATCATTTTTGGCAACCATAATACTCCTTTTTATTTTATTGTTTCTTTTCTCTTACAAACGATTAATGCAGAACTATGTTCTGCATTAACGTCCATAAACTTATTCATTTCTAAATAAATTCCAATCATTTTTTTAGGTCTTTTTGATCTTTATTGTTAAAAAAGTAAGATTGTCTTTTTTCAGTGCTTATGACTTTTATAAGTTTTAATAGTTTGGATTTTGGCGTGTAATATTTCTATTTACATCTGTTTCATTTTGTGGATAAGGATATAATTCATGTTTACCGATAACAAAATTGTTAATTGATGGATAGAAGTAGTTGGAACGGATTAATTTAACCGCCGCATTTGTTTCGATTATTTTATCAGACAAAATTCCCCATCTAATTAAATCTGCTCTGCGTAATCCTTCTCCGGAAAGTTCCATGGCTCTTTCTTTTTGTAAAGCTTTAAGAAATTCGGCTTTGCTTAATCCTGATTTAAGATTAATTTGGGTTTGCGTTGGTTTTGTTAAAAGTCTTGCTGTTGCTGTTGCTCCAGACCCTTTTCCGTTTGTGCTGGTAATAGTTACTGTTGGTACAGAAGTGTATCCGTCACCAGAACGCAACATTGCAGTTGTACCAATACTGCCACTTGCAAGTGTTACTACCGCTGCCGAAGCATCAGAACCACCACCGCCTGTAATTGTTATTAAAACATTTGCTGCTGCAGTATATCCGGTACCTTTATCTACAATATCAATAGCAATTCCGCTTCCTTGAATATCTGCTCCAAAACCTCTTCTTCTTACTTGATTTATAGCATCATAAGCAATTGGATTTGGACCTTCATTTAATTCATTTTCTACTTCAGCTCGCATTAAAAGCAAATCAGAATAACGCATAACAACCCAATTAATATGTGTGTAAACTCGTTCTGCAGTTGCATTAGTCTGATATTCACGGCTCCATTTAGCAACCGTCCAACTTTCATCTTGTCTTGCCGTTAAAAGTGCAACTTTATTTCCTAACGCATTTATGGAATAGGTTGCAATCGAAAAATCTCTTCTTTGATCTTGCGGATCAAAACTATTATAAAATGGTTTTGGAACTAAACATCTTGCAATATTCGACGGATAAAAACCATTTGCTGTAGTTGGTCCGTTGAAATTTCCAACCCACGATGCATTTCCTATGTTTCCTGACGGATTGTAAAACGCAACCTGAAAAATGTTTTCAGTTGGTTCTAAAACATGCTGACATTGGTTTTTAAATACTTTAGCATAAGACGGATTTAATTTATACGGATTTTGAGCCATAACGTCATTAATTTGCTGTTGTGCTAATCTGTAATAGTCTTTATAGTTTTCAGGACGTTTCATGGTTCCATCTGTATTTAAAGAATATCCTCCGGCAAATAAAGCAACTCTTGCCAGCATTGATTTGGCTGCCCATTTGTTGATACGTTCATCTGTAGGTGTTGACTCAGGTAAAACAAGAGCAGCTTCCTGCATGTCTTTTATAATTTGAGTGTATATTTCTTTACGATCCACAAGTGCTCCTTTTAGATTATCACCTGATTGTGAACTTTTGGTTTTAAAAGGAACATCGCCCCATAAACGAACAAGTTCAGAATAATAAAACCCGCGCAAGAATTTAGCTTCACCAATTAATCGGTTTAATTGCTCTTTTTGATTATCAGTTCCATTGCCATAAAGTGTCATTTGAGGTATTTTCTCAATGACTACGTTTGCTCTGTCAATTCCTTCATAAAGTTTGCTCCATGAATTGTAAAAAGCGATCGTTTGAGAGATTCCCTGATAATGCGCGATTGCTCTCCAATCGTCAGCGCCTTCTCCGCTCATTTGTACAATATCAGTATCTGCATCAAACATTAATGAAATATTCCATCCATAACTATCCATCGACGACATTGATTCGTAAACGCCCAATGTAGCCATGGTAGCTTCGTCTACATTTTTGAAAAAATTAGCTGTCGTGAAATAAGAATAAGGTGTTACTTCGATTTCTTTATCACAGGAATTAAGAGGCAATAGGAGACAGGCAATACCTGCTGCAACAATGGCTCTGCGAGAAAATATATTATTTTTCATTTTTCTAAACTTTAAATTATAGCGAAATATTTAATCCTGTCAAAAAGGATTTACTTCTGGGATAAGCACTAAAATCTACTCCTCTGGTTATGGCATTATTAAGTACACTTACTTCTGGATCATATCCTGAATATTTGGTAAATACATATAAATTATAGGCGGTAAAATAGATTCTCAGGTTTGAGATTTTCGATTTCTTTAGCCATTCTTTTGGTAATGTATAACCAAGGCTTATATTGTTGATTCTTAAAAACGAACCATCTTCGATAATATCACTGTACAAACGTCCGGTAGCATTACCTGCATAAGACGGATTTGTTTTACCAACATTTGCGGCAGCTAATTCAGTAGGGTCTGTAATGCGTTGTCCCGCTGCATTTATAGTTGTCCATCGATCTGCATAGATTGCAAATGTGTTTAAGTTTTCAAAGTTTAACCTTGAATTGTTTAATACGTTTGCGTTGTAAATATCATTGCCCACTGTAAAATCAAGAAATATACTCAGATCAATTCCTTTATAGCTAAAAGTATTGTTTAAACCTCCTGTAAATTTAGGACTAGCATTACCAATTGCAGTTCTGTCAAGATCATTGATTACACCATCAGGAGTTCCGTTTGGACCACTAATATCTTTAAACTTAATGAATCCCGGCTGTACAGCAACATTATCCTTAACAACACCTGTTTTTAAAGTATAAGCGCTTGTCGCTGGGTTATAATCAAAATCACTTACCTGATACAATCCATCACGAACATATCCGTACATTACACCAACTGGTTTGCCTACTTGTAAAATATAATCACTCTTATCGGTGTAACTATTTGTTATTAGTGAATTTTCGCCTTCGCTTAAGGAAAGTACTTTTGTTTTATTAAATGCTATATTAAAACTTGTATTCCAATTGAAATTATCGGTTTTAATGTTTGTAGTATTTAATGTAAACTCTATTCCGCGGTTTGAAGTAGCTCCAATATTCTGAAATTGTTTCTTGAATCCGGAACTTGAAGGAATACGGGTGTTATAAAGTAAATCCTGAGAACGGTTTTCATAAAGTTCTGTTGTAAGTGAAATTCTTTGTTTGAAGAATCCTAAATCTAAACCAAGGTTGGTTGATTTTGTAGCTTCCCATTTCAGGTATGGATTAGGCAGATTGTTTTGAAATGCCGTAATGTTTACCTGATTGTTTAGCGGATAAGATCCTGAATTGAAAATACCTAATGCAGCATAATTTGCGATTCTGTTATTTCCTGCTTCTCCATAACTAAAACGGAACTTCAAATCAGAGAATACTGGTAATTGCCTCATGAAATCTTCCTCGATAACTCTCCACGCCAAAGATACTGACGGAAAATATCCCCATCGGTTTTCGGTACCAAATTTAGAAGAACCATCGGCTCTGATACTTGCCGAAACTAAATATCTGTTTTTGAATGAGTAGTTTGCTTTTCCAAAGAAAGATAATAGTTTATCATCTTCGGCAAATGTTGTAGGGATTCCGGCAATGGTTCCTAATTGCAGTTTGTCCCATCCTAAATTAACATCAGGAAAAGCAGATGCAGAAGCAGTAATTCCTTCGGCATAATTATAAATATATTCTTGTCCTGCAGTTACATCAAACTTGTGATTGTTTAAAGTTTTGCTGTACGTTAAGACGTTGTTGTAGTTTAAACGAGTCGAAATATTTTGTGTAACGCCACCATTTGCACCTCCGGATCTAATTGCCTGTATACCATCGGCACCATTAAAATATTTGTTTTTCTCGCTGTTATCAGTATAACTAATTAATCCCGAGTACACTAAATCTGGAGTAATGTTGTATTTAAGCTGCATACTCATGTTTATCGATCTTGTAACCGCTTCTCTTTTTTGATTTTCGATCGTAACAAGCGGACTCTGAAGCGCTGGTGAAGCCTGATTGTCTAATGGATCAACCGTTAAATACTTCAAATCTTCATCAGATCCTGTACTTCCAATCGTTGGTCGGTATTGCAATACGTTTTGCAACATGCTTAATCTCGCATTTCCACCATCTGCCGGAGATAATCCGGTTACTTTTTGATTCGAAAAATTGACAATTGCATTAACCGAAAGTTTATTAGTCAAATTATGAGTTACAGAAAGTTTTGCAATATTTTTGACAGATTCGCTTCCTAACATAATTCCCTGATCGTTATTTACAGAATAAAACGCGTTGAATCTGGTGTCATTCTCGCCTCCGTTAATGCCTATTTTGTGGTATTGACTTACTACGGCATTTCCAAAAACTTCGTCTTGCCAATTGATACCTTTTCTGTTTTTGTAAAGACCTTCCAGCTGATCGTAAGTGCCGTAATTATCTTCAAATTTCTGTTGTCTTACAGCATCTGTAATTGCTCCTTCATACATTAATTGCGTATATTGATACGGATTCATCATCGGAAGTTCTTTTGCAATTGTTTTTATTCCTCCGTAAGTATCGTAACTCAATTGTAGTTTTCCACCTTTTGCTCTTTTGGTAGTTACTAAAACGACACCGTTTGCACCTTGCGCACCATAAATAGAAGTTGATGATGCATCTTTTAAAACATCAATAGTTTCAATATCTGTAGGATCCAGAAAGTTCAATCCGCCAGTTTGGGCAACACCGTCAACAACGTACAAAGGCTCGTTACTTTGCGTGATAGAAGTTCCTCCACGAATTCTTAACGATGGCTGCGCACCCGGAGTTCCGTCAGGCATTGTAACCTGCATACCTGCAATACGTCCTTGTAATGCCTGAGCTACGTTTTGCACCGGAACTTTTGCAATTTCTTCTCCTTTAACAGAGGAAACTGCTCCGGTAATATTTTTTCTGGCTTTTGTTCCGTAACCTACCACAACTACCTCATCAAGATTATTGGTGTCATCGACCAATTTGGTATTGATAAGCGTTCTGTTTTTAACTTGTTCTTCTTTTGGTTTGGTACCAATATAAGTAAAAACCAAAGTTGCATTCGGTTTTACCTTAATTTGATATTCACCATCAATAGAAGTAACGGTGCTGTTTTTTGTTCCTTTTTCAGAAACTGTCGCTCCCGGCATTGGCATGCTTTGCGCATCTGTTACTATACCTTTTACGGTGATAGCGTCCTGGCCGTACATAACTGTACAAGCGGTGAGCAATAAAAATAAAAATAGAGTCCTTTTCATAATTTTTTTTAAATTGGAATAAGTGTGAGCTTAATTCCTATTGATATTATTTAAGTTTAGTTTTCGTCTTGTTATATAAATTGTCCGCTTTCTTGGTGCAATATCAAATGATGAATATTATATCATTTGCGCAAGATTATGAGTAAAATTTCAAAACTACATTGGTAGTAAAAATGATTTTAATGTTACTTATCAGTTTCATTATATCAATCGCTCAATTGTTGTTTGCGGAGAAAATTATAACAATAAATTAACTTACAAAAGGGGCTGGGGAATTTTCCGTTTAAAAAATAAAAGAAGATTCTGTTGCGGTTGGTTCATTTTCTTTGGATTGGTCATGTTTTTTTTGATTTAATAAAAACAAATATAGAAATCGACTATATATGACAGTTTTGAAAATGTCCAAATTAGTATTGATTTTGATTAATTGTACTTTTAAAACCCTTGAAATTACTGGTGCAAACAAGGTTTTGAGTTCTTTTTATAGTTTCGATTCTATGCAGAAAGCACCGTTTTTACTGAACATTTTTGAAATAGTTTGCGCAGCATAATTGTTAAATTAAAGTGAGTTCATTGTTAACGAAAACGATGTAAATTTTAGCAAATTTATACTAAATGAAGAGTTGTTTTTTTTGATTTTTCAGATAAAACTGATAAAAGTATTTTAAGGAATTAGTTTTAAGATTCGTTGTGAAAAGAGATTTGTAGAAGATTTGAAGTTTAACGGAAGTTTAAGTGGAAGAAGTTATGGGAATGGAGCAATTTTCAAGAGAAAAATATACACGGCTTTGTCATTTCAAGACAAGAGACCCGAGCGATAGTGAACAGACGAAGTAAATCTCCGTAAGTAACTCGACAGAGCTTGGTCTTTGCGAGGAACGAAGCAATCACACGAAGCATAGTTATTAATTGATTAAGTAAATGAGATTGCTTCGTTCCTCGCAAAGACAGGATTGGGTTAGGATTGTGAATGTCTTTAACAAAAAGAAACCCGACAGGTTTCTAAAACCTGTCGGGTTTGCTATATAATTAAGTTAAGGAAAAATCTAAAGGACCAATTTGTTACGGAAAATATTTCATCACTTTGTTTTTGTTCCATCGGAACATTTCATTGGTAACCCAATAAATTAGGCGTTTTTTCTACGTTCCATAGGAACGTTTGAATTTTTAAATAATATTGGTAAAAACAGATAAAGATTACATATACAATTTCTCAAACGTCCCAATGGGACGATGTTTCTCACGATGCATTTTTTTTCTGCCAATGAGGTGTTCCAATGGAACAGAATCTAAAAATATCTTAGCTTAAATGTCTAAAATCTAAAAACTTCTTTAATCTTTTAAATTTGTTTTTATTTCGCTTTTTTTGCCATCAATGGTAATGTTTAAGCTAATATTTCCTTTCTCATAATCATTGTCTTTATTTGGCTTAATGTTTATTTTTGGGGTTTTATTTCCGTTAAACGGATATAATATTGTTATGAATTGCTGGGTTGTATCGTCACTTTTAGACTTTTCGAAAACAAAGGCAGGGCGGGAAATTTCTTTGGCATAAACATACGATACTTTTCCTTCTTCTTCCTTTAGGGTTACTTTATCAGTATTTAAAGATTGTATCAAAAGGTTATTACCATCTTCGTAAGTCGTGTAAACTTTATCATTGCTTTTATCATAAACAGGTTTGCTGTCTTCTTTCAATTGAAAATGAATACCAAGGTTTCCGGTAGCTTTTCCAATGGCTTTATCAATGATTAGAAAGTACTTTTGATCTATAAAAAACACACTGCGTTGATGGTTTAAATCTGTATAACTTGGATTTGTATAGGTTAATAAATCAAGGTTTTTGCTGGTTTTCCACTTGTTTTGTTCAGCTTTGGTAATAACCATATTCTGATTGTCTAATGTCAAAGTGCTATGAATTCTGGTTTGACGAAACCAATTTCTCATCTTAGTAACTTCGGCATCACCACTATAAATATAACAACCGGTATCTGGTGTAAAATTGCGTCCTTTTATCCAAAGCTCAAAAGTTCCGTTGTCCGGTTGCGCGTGAAATTCGGCAGGAGGTCCGGCTTTCATAATCATTACTGTTGATTTCTCGTTCCAACCATTTCTAAAAGTATAGAAACCGCCATTTGGCAACTCGTGTGAGGTATAATTTGGCAATGAACCTTCTTTACCTTCAGTAGCAAAATATTTAATTGAGTTGTTGTCAGGAAAGGTTTTCGACCAGCTTAAATATTGTTTCATTCTGCCGCTTTTATCAAATATCCATGCATCGCCAAACATTGGAGTGCTATAGTCCGGGAAAGATATATTGGCTATAGCCGAAATCATTTTTTCAATCGTTTTGCTATAACTATCAGGAAATTCTTTTTCCATACCCGCCATTTTTGCTGAGTTATAAGCTTTCATAAAGATATCAATACTGGCAACGTGGTAAATAGGAGAGAGTTCCCATTGAACGCCATCTGCAAGAACCTGCAGTTTTATTTCGCGATTCAAAACTTCGATACCACTTTTACGCCATTGTTCTGCTTGTTTAAGTTCAGGAAAAGAAGCACCTGCACCTAAAACGCGCTGCGCTTCAAACAGTAAATGATTACCGTCTTTAGTATAGTTTTTAGGGATATAATCGGCTTGTTTATTATAACTTTCCAAAAATTCCATTAAAAAAGCTGGAGTGAAGTTGGGAGAAACTACAAATAAATTGAATGTTCCAACAAGGCTTTGAATACGATCGGATACTTCGAGAGGTCTCCAGGCTATTCCATCATTTTCTTTAGAACGTCCTAAGTAATTTTTCTTATTCCAATCGCGAAATTGAGAAATCCATTCTTTGGCATATTTTTCATCACCCGTGCTGCGATACGCCATTCCCATTGGTTGCCACCAGGTTACGCGGTGCAATTGCCAGCGGACTTCATTGTCTTTTACCGGCCAATAATCCCAATTGATGTCTTGTCCGTAATCAAAAAAGCCATATCCCTTTTGAGGTTGAAATTTATGAAGTAAAGCATTATCTGCTTTTTCAAGATTGGATTTCCCAATATCTTTTCCTTTAAATCTCGCTTCGTCACCTACATTAAATTCAGGATTTTTGATGCTTTTTCGGTTGCGATAATAATTCAGTAATTCTTTGGCTGCAGCCTCATATTGTGCGGTTTTAAAAAGAGAGTTGACTTTTTCTAAGCCCGGATATTCAAGATTAATAATGTCGAAGCTTTCTTTTTTTACCGAAGCTTCCTGAGCTTCAGAAAAACAGACTGTCAGTAGCATAAAAAACAGCGCTGTCGTTTTTTTTAAATTTTTCATTTGGTTTTTCATTAATAGATAAAGTTTTAAAATAAAATAAGAAGCTATTAAAATTGACTTTTAGGATCAAAAATAGCTTCTTAAGTTTTTATTGTGGTATTAAAGGCATCAAAGTTTAATTATTGTTTTATAAGTTTTACGATTCTCTTAATGTAGCCTTGAGATATTTCAGCCAGATAAATCCCGGGACGTAAGTTGTTTCCGAACGAAATTGTTTGTCCGTAATCTGATTTTGTAGCACAAATTCGTCTTCCTAAAATATCAAATACAGTAATTTGAATAGCTTGTGTAGTATCGCCTCCGGTTATGTTTAATTGAAATACTGTTTTTGTTGGGTTTGGAGAAACAACAACTGTGAAAATATTTAAATCTAAAATATTCCTGCTTTCTGTATTCTCGCAAGAACCCAAGTAACAACCGTGAGCCAAATGACTTGAAATAGCATTTGTAGAAATGCAGAGACTATTATTGTTATGACATATTGTTATTTTGTTCGAAGCGCAACGAACATCAGTTACTGTTATTTGTTTTGCTATTGTGCTATTACAACCTAGAGCATCTGTAATTGTCACGGTATAAATGTGTGTTCCCGTTGCTGACGGATTTACAGTAGTGCTTTGCGTTGTAGCTCCGTTGCTCCATAAATAAGTGTAAGGCACTATACCATTTGCAGGTGTTGCGGTCAATGTTAGTGAAGAAGCGCCATAACCCAAATAAATAGTATTAGCTTTTCCTCCTGGATTTACAGCATAGACATCAGCAATGCTTCCCGAAACAGGATTGTTTATGGTTACTGTTGTTATTGCTTTTTTGTTGTTTTCTGCAATATCAGTAATAGTCCAAGTTATTGTTGATGTTCCCGTATTGAAATTTCCACTTGCATCCAATCCGTTTCCAGTTCTTGTAGTTGCGCCGGTTATTTCGTAGATAATAGATTTTATCGTACAATTATCATTGGCTGTTGCCAAAGGAATAGTATAATTTGCGTTTGCATCATAACAAAGAGAAACCGAAGCAGTAGAACTTACCGTTGGAGTTTCAGAATCTGTAACGGTAACGGTTTGTGTAGCATTGCTGATATTACTATTTTCATCTTCTGCCTTCCAGTTTACGATCGTAGAACCTACGGGAAATATTGCAGGAGCATCATTTGTGATACTTGCAATACCACAGTTGTCAGTTACAATTGGATTTGTTAGCGTTAACGTTTTTCCACATTGACCTGAATCATTGCTTAATGTTATATCAATTGGCGTAGTGAAAACTGGTTTTTCCTCGTCTTTAACCGTAACTGTAAAAGTCAATGTCAAAGTATTGCAGGCATCACTTGCATTCCACGTTACAGTTGTAACTCCTTTATTGAAAACTACATTTTGTAATGTTGTACTTCCTGTTGCGATTGTTGCTCCGCTTAAAGCGTAATTTAAAGTCGAGTCTCCGCAATTGCTGGTTAATGCAGCATCAAATTCATTGCCAACAACAGTATAACTGCAAACACCTGAAGTGGTATTTACAGAAGCATTATCTTTTGGTTTAATAGTCGAAGACGGTTTTACCAGTTCGGTTTGTATGGTTAATCCGTTAATGGTTTTAAAAGCTATTTTGGTATTATTTCCATCAAAAGTGGTCGATACATTATTTGCAGGAGATGCTAGAACCCATTTCCCAACAATTGTAAGTGTTACGGTTTCAGTTTGTGGAGCTCTGTTCAAAATCGAGTTTTGACCGCTAATCTGATTCCAGGTATAAGTTTCATTTGCAGTCAATAATCCTAAGTTTGGATTGGTAAGACTTACTTTTAGTTTGTTTCCGCCATCTACTTTTTGAGTCATTATTGTAGCCTGTTTGTCTACGCTTACCACAACATCATAAGTAAAAACCGTTGCAGGATTGAAGATTACATATCCAAATATAGATTCGGGAACATATTCGACAATATGCGCCTGACTGTTTTGATGGTAAATCTTGAAATAAGACGAAAAGTTATTTGCCAATTGTTGCGTAGTCGTTTGTCCGCCTTGCATTACAATTGCGTATTGAAATTTTGCCTGAGCCGGTGCAATTCCGTGATTGATATATGCTGTTGTAAAATTTCCTGTAGTATTGACTGTGTTGCTGTTATTTCTGGAATTTTGAACAACTCTATTAATGGTAATTGCATCTGTATTGGAAGAATTTGCAGGAACTACATAACCATTTCCTGTGGCGTCTGTTGCCCAAAAACCTCCGCCAGTCTGTGAAAAATTATAGCTGGTTCCCGTTGCAGTATTACCATTTACATAAGTTGGAGTATTGATATCTGTAAGATTGGTTTGAAATAAAGTAGTCTGAATAGGATAAGTTCCGTTTGTGTCCCTGATATTAGAACCAAGACAAAGAATCATGTCTTTAAAAAAGAAATTAGATTTTAAAGCTGTCATTCCGGTAGCAGAATTATAATCTTTATAATCAATCCCAAAAACACCATTATTATCCAATGAAGCATGCGTTAGAAAAGGTTTCCCGTTCATTTCACGCATTTTGCCTGTACTAAGAATATTTAGCGGAAGATAAGCAACCGTAGTTCCTGGAACATGTGACCAGTCCCAGCCATTTTCTGTAAAACCGTTT
Source organism: Flavobacterium sp. ov086 (assembly GCF_900187965.1). GTDB lineage: Bacteria > Bacteroidota > Bacteroidia > Flavobacteriales > Flavobacteriaceae > Flavobacterium. The sequence goes on from NZ_FZNL01000007.1 coordinate 187,527, forward strand.
GAATTTCCTGATGTAAGTAATTCTATGGCTCCTGCAGAAGTATATCGTCCGAAAACATTCTCTGTAGCCGAATTTTCGAAATGCCAGATATTTTTGCTTGTTCCTTTTGCACTTGCCTGAAATCCGTTGTATTTATGAACACTTAAACCTGCGTATGGAAAATTAAATTGTCCTTCGGCTATTTCGGGTTGTGCAGTAAGTCCTGAATTTAAAGTCTGCAAAATGTCCATTACGCCACCGGGAGTATAGACCATGGTAATCGAAATTACATTTTGTCTCAGTAAATTGAGGTTTGCTGTAGCAGAAATATTCCAAAGTCTCAGAAACTCTCTTCCCGCATCTGCATTAGCAACAGGATCCGTCACATATAAAAAAGCCAAAGCTGGTCGTAGATCATTATAAGAATCTGTATTGGTTGGAAATCTTCCGGCAAGACTAAGCGGCATTTCAAAGCCTTTGCTGAATTTACTGTAGTTTAAAATGGCTTTCTTTAAATTGTTTTGGGCTTCTGTATTTAATTCATAAGCCGTATTTTTTAGCATCATATTCATGATCGAAGATTGATGTAAAGCATCTACACCGTAAGAATTTGAATATGCTCCTCTATGATGATAGGTTATAAAATCAGGTTTAATGCAATCATTCCATCCATTGCTGATTTTTAAGGCATTGTCAATATATCTTTTTAGGAAATCCATATTGGCAATTTTTGTAGTATCAGAATCTTCCTGAGCCAATATGTAACAAAGTCTTTGCTGAATTGAAGAACGGATAATATCAGTATTAAAACCGGGATTGGTAAAATGAAAATCAGGATAATCCGGTGATATAAAAGTGGTTAATGTCTTTAATGCTCCCATGTGATGATCAAATTCTCCGGCAGCAATCAATTCGTCTTTCATTAAAAGTACTGAAGTAGCATAAGCAGACGATCGCAAACAAATTCCGTGACCGCTTGTGATAACTTCTTCTGTGGCGGGAATTGCGAGATAGGCAAAATCTGTAGTACTGCTAATGCCTTTTGCTTTCATATAATTAAAAAGCGAAAGTATGGTATCTCTTAAAGTCGGACTGTGATAATCCGGATTGGGATTGGTGGCGGAACCTTTTAATTGATACAGGAAAACCAATCTGATAAGCTTTTGTTCAACAATTACCTGATAGGCAGTTTGGTCAGCAGTTACCGTAAAATTCCAAAGAGCGCCGGGATTGTTGAAATCATAAGCCGACAGGTTTTTTGCTGCTATTCCGTTGGTGAGATACCGACTGTATCGCTCATTAACTTGTGAATTCGAATAATCAAGATTTTCTCCCGTGAGCCAATTTCGATACTTTGTTTTAATGTTATTGATGTCGCTCAATTGCGCATACGAAAAATTGAATACTAAGGCGATTAGCCATGCGGATAAAAGTAATTTTTTACACATAAGATTAATTGTTAATAGACTAGTTAGTAGAATTATTTTGGTGTGGTTATTCTGTATTCTTAGCAATTATTTCAAATAGTATTCTTAAAGTATTTATTGCGATAAAGTCATTTATAATATTTTAAATTAGAATACTATTGGTTTTTTAAATCAAGCTATAAGGCCAGGAATTCTTTAGTGTACACAGTACTTCAAATGTTTTTTGGCAAACTATTTATCATTCGAACAAGTACAATACTTTTTGTAATCCCTAACCTGATAAGCTTCATTTATTGTGTTTCTTCCGCTGGCTGAAAATCAAAAAAAGGAATTGGTTAGATTTCAATTTTTTTGATTGTAGCGTATCTTTTCAAAGCTTCCAGATAATAATAATCGGCATAATCAAGTGGCGTATCAATCTCTGAATTGTATAAAAAAGCACCAACGCTGTGTTTCAAAATGAAATAATTATTCTCACCCGGTTTTGCTAAATAAGTATCTGACGAAAGAGATTTTAAAATATCTTCGGCATAATCAGCATATTTTTTTCCGTCTTTTACCTGAGTACTTAAATCCAATAAAGCCGAAGCTATAACGGCTGCTGCCGAAGCATCTCTTGGAGCCAGTTCTGCGGTATCTAAAGCATTATGAACATCAAAATCCCAAACCGGTACTTTGTCTTTTGGCATTCGGGGATGATTCATGATAAAAGAAGCGATATGTTCTGCTTGTTGCAAAAACTTTGGATTTTTGGTATTGGCATAACACATCGTATAACCGTATAATCCCCAAGCTTGTCCGCGTGCCCAAGCCGAATCGTCGGTAACGCCCTGATGTGTTCCTTTGCGCAATACTTTGCCCGTTTTAGGATCATAATCTACCAAGTGATACGAACTATAATCTTTTCTATAATGATTTTTCATTGTAGTCAAAGCATGCGTACTGGCAGCATTAGTATATTCAGGTTTATTAAATTGAAGTGCACTCCAGTATAAATACTCCAGATTCATCATGTTATCGATAATAACCGGATAATGCAACCAAGGGAAATTCCAGGAACGTATTGTTCCAACAGTTGGGCTAAAACGTGCATAAAGATTTGCAGCACCATCTGCCAATACCGGAAGATAAATTTTGTCTCCTGTAATTCTGTACGCATTTCCATAAGAACAATACAACATGAAACCAACATCATGTGTATTTTTTATATTTCGAATAGAATCTAGTGCAAGGGTGAATTTTTTGGCTTCTTCGGCCAATGTTTTATCTCCCGTAAGTTCATAGCCATACCAAAGACTTCCGGGAAAGAAACCCGTAGTCCAGTCTGTCAAACCGGCAAGTCTTACAGTTCCATCAGGATTTACCGAACGCGGATTTTTTCCGGGTTTATAAGTTTGAGCAGCTTTGTTTAATTGAAATTGAACTACTTCAGTTGTTTTTTTAAACCAAAGCAAAGATGGATCATCCTGAACAGGTTTAGCAAAAGCACTAAAAGTAATGGTGGAAAGGACTAGAAATAAGTTGAAGGTTTTTTTCATCGTTTAATCGTTTATATGAATATTCGGTTTGGTTGAATATTTTATAAAGCGAATTTAAACGGGAGTTAGAAAATGGGCTTTCAGTTTTTATTATAAATGTTTTGAATTTGTGTAATGACTATATTTTAAGGGGTTAATATGGTCATTTGAATTCTTATAATGCTGAAAATTGACAGTTATACTGTAGCATTGTTTTCTTTGTTCTTAATATGTTCCCGATGAGATATTCCCCAGTTAATCATTTCGGTGATAATAGGACCAAATGATTTACAGTAATCTGTAGATTCATAAAGTATCGGTATTATTGCATCTCTGTCTTCTGTTCTTTTGACAAGATTGTTGAGTTCCATATCTTTTAATTCTTTCGAAAGCATTCGTGAAGTAATTCCCGGAATACTTTGCTGAATTTCTTTAAATCGGGTATTTCCATTACAGATGGAATTGATAATAGGCAATTTCCATTTACCGCCTAAAACATATATAGTATCCTGAAGTGCGCGAACTTCTTCTTGTTGATTTCTTGCCATTGGTAAATATTTTATACTAAGGTATAAAAACATTTTATAATTTTTTCCAATGTAAGTTGTGCACCGTATAAGTCATATAAGAAAATATAAGTTATTCGTTTACTAAGCATCTCAACTCAAATGAACTTCAACAACTTACATGGTTTAACTTTTTTAAGCCAGTATACTCAATGATACCGCTGAAAAAGTAATATGTTCTGCGTTTTAACTTTGTACCGTTAATTTAAAACATAGAAAATGGACAATTTAAAAAATAAAGTTGCGGTAATAACAGGCGGAAATAGCGGTATTGGTTATGCCACTGCAAAACAATTAAAAGAACAAGGAGCTACAGTTATTATTACCGGAAGAAGAAAAGAAGCAATTGAAAAAGCAGCCTCAGATATGGGTGTTACGGCTATTGTTGCAAATCAATCAAGTGTTTTGGATATTGATCGTTTAGCTTTAAAAGTAAAAGAAGATTTTGGACCAATTGATATTCTTTTTATCAATGCAGGAATTGCAGGATTAGGAACTATTGAGCAAGCAACAGAAGCTTTATATGATGATATTATGAATATAAATCTTAAAGGAGCCTATTTTACTTTAAGCAAATTTATTCCAATTTTGAAAGACGGTGCTTCAGTAGTATTTCTTTCTTCTAATACTGCAAGTATGAGCGGACAAGGTTCATCAATTTATTCTTCGAGCAAGACGGCTCTTAATGCTATAATGAAAATTGCGGCGCTTGAATTGGCTCCAAGAAAAATCAGAGTAAATTCAGTAAGTCCGGGTCCAACAGAAACCGAAGTAATGAAAAAAGTAGGTTTAGACGAAGAAACTGTAAAATCGATAATGGATGTTGTTGTTGACAGAATTCCACTAAAACAAATGGGAACTGCAGCCGATGTTGCAAAAATGATTTCGTACATAAGCAGTGAAGCTTCTGTATTTATTACAGGCGCAGATATTATTATGGATGGCGGAATGGTTTTGGCTTAAGCCGAAGATTTAAGTGAGATGTTTTTAAGTGAGATGTTAAATGTGAATATTCACAATTGACATCTCACTTTGATTTTGGAAAAGTTATCATTAATCTGGTGCGCTAAATTTTTCAAGTTTGAGAATGTCCGTTTGGGCATCAACTTCGCCTGTTTGAGATATTTCTTGATTTTAAAAGGCTTGTTATCGGAATACTTTTGATGAAGAAATTAACTGATAAACAAATAATTTAAAATCAAAAACAATGGAAACAATTCAAACAAACAAAAGAAGCATTGCAAATATTTTTGCTGTAGGTGCTTTTATGTTGCTTACCACAACGGGTTTTGCACAAAAGAATTTGGAGAAAAGCAAAATAAATTCAGAAGCGATTCGTCCTTATCACATTAGTATTTCAGAAAAAGCAATCACAGAACTTCGTGAGCGTGTAAATACTACAAGATGGCCACAAAAAGAAACGGTGAAAGATTAATCACAAGGAGTGAAATTAGCACAAATTCAAGGTCTTGTAAAATATTGGGGAACAGATTATGACTGGCATAAAACAGAAGCTAAGTTAAATGCTTTGCCTCAATTTATTACGAACATTGACGGATTAGATATTCAGTTCATACATGTAAAATCCAAACATAAAAATGCATTACCTATAATTATTACGCACGGTTGGCCGGGATCTTTCTTTGAACTTTTAAAAGTTATTGGCCCGCTAACAGACCCAACTGCTTATGGCGGAAAAGCCGAAGATGCTTTTGATGTTGTAATTCCTTCAATGCCCGGGTATGGTTTCTCAGAAAAACCTACAGGAACGGGTTGGGGAGTAGAAAAAATTGGAAACGCCTGGGATGTATTGATGAAACGGTTGGGATACAAACATTATGTTTCGCAAGGCGGTGACTGGGGTTCTGTAATTGCAGATGCAATGGCGCGTCAGGCTCCTGAGGGATTGTTAGGAATTCATGTGAATATGCCTGCAACTGTACCCGCAGATATTGCCAAAGCATTACAAGACGGAGATCCGGCACCTGCAGGATTATCAGTTAAAGAAAAAGCAGCTTTTAATTCGCTTAATAAATTATACACTCGAGGTGGAGGATATGCCGGAATGATGGTAACCCGTCCTCAAACTATCGGATACGGACTTACAGATTCACCAGTTGGTTTGGCCTCATTTTTCCTTGACAAATTCAATGATTGGACTTACAGTGGCGGAAATGCTGAAAAATCACTTACCAGAGACGAAATCCTTGACGATATATCGTTGTACTGGTTTACTAATACAGCCAATTCTTCGGCAAACTTATATTGGGAGAACAACAATAACAACTTTAATGTTGTGGAGCAAAAAACAAATGAAATCAAAATTCCGGTTGCGGTAACAGTATTTCCCGGAGAGATTTATCAGGCACCAAAAACATGGACTGAAAAAGCCTATAAAAACCTGATTTATTTCAACGAAGTAAACAAAGGCGGTCACTTTGCCTCTTGGGAAGAACCACAGCTTTTTACAGAAGAACTTCGTGCAGCTTTTAAATCATTAAGAAAATAATAAAAATATAAAAAGAACAAGGATTCATTCTGTTTTCTATTACAAAAAAACAAACAAGAGAACAGAATGCATCCAATAAAAAGAAACATTATGAAAACAAATAAAAATTTAGGGTTATCAGCAATTGCTGTTTTACTTCTTATGGCTTTTGCTCCAAACAGCGCTTCGGCACAACAATCTGACATAAAGCGTACTGATTTACAAAAACATGATTTAAGCATTCCCAGAAGAGAAGCCGTTCAGGTAAAAATTGATTTTGGACCGCATACCGCTTTTGGAAAACATTACCATCATGGTGAAGAAATCATTTATGTATTGGATGGCACATTAGAATATGAAGTAGAAGGACAAGGAACTGTAACGCTAAAAGCGGGAGAAGTTTTGTTTATTCCTGCAGGAACAGTTCACTCAGCAAAGAATACTACCAATGCAAAAGCTTCTGAGTTGGCTACCTATGTAGTTGAAAAAGGGAAACCAATTTTAGTACTGAAAAAATAAAACCCTTTACAAATGAATATTAAGCGAAAACTTCGCCCGAAAGCCTGTCCATTTCAGGATTCAAGTTGTCCATTTGAGCTATTTTCTGATTGTACAGGGATTGTAACTGAGATACCTTTGATGAAGAAATTAACTGATAAAGAATTAGTTTAAAATTAAATACGATGAAAAATATAGAATCAAACCGAGTTTTAAAAGTGGCTGCCGTACAAATCAGCCCCGTTTTATACAGCCGCGAAGGTACTGTTGAAAAAGTAGTCAACAAGATATTAGAATTAGGAAAAAAAGGCGTTCAATTTGCCACATTTCCAGAAACAATTGTGCCTTATTATCCTTATTTCTCTTTTCTGCAAGCTCCGTTTATGATGGCAAAAGAACACCAACGTTTACTTGAAGAATCTGTTACGATTCCGTCTGCAGCAACCGATGCAATAGGAAATGCAGCAAAAGAAGCAAATATGGTTGTTTCGATTGGCGTAAACGAACGAGATGGAGGAACAATTTACAACACACAACTTCTTTTTGATGCAGATGGAACACTAATTCAACGCCGTCGCAAATTAACACCAACTTATCACGAAAAAATGGTTTGGGGACAAGGCGATGGTTCAGGATTGCGTGCAGTCGATAGTGCAGTTGGTCGTATAGGTCAGCTTGCTTGTTGGGAACATTACAATCCGCTTTTTAGATATGCATTAATTGCAGATGGAGAACAAATACATTCCGCAATGTATCCGGGTTCAATCTTTGGACCATTGTTTAGCGAGCAAACAGAAGTTAACGTTCGCCAACACGCTCTTGAATCTGCTTGTTTTGTTGTTGTAGCGACCGGATGGTTAGATGCAGATCAACAAGCTCAGATTGCCAAAGATACCAACGGACCAATTGGCCCTATTAGCGGAGGTTGTTTTACAGCTATTATTGGTCCTGACGGACAAATTATTGGTGAAGCCCTTAAATCTGGAGAAGGCGAAGTAATAGCCGATATTGACTTTGGACAAATAGATGCCCGTAAAAGGCTTATGGATGCAAGCGGTCATTACAGCCGTCCTGAATTACTAAGCTTACTTATTGACAGAACTCCAAAACCTCATGTTCACGAACAAACTGTTTTGCAAGACTAATTTTTGCAGAACAAACAAGAATCAAAAAAAAGAAAATACAAAATGAAAAATAAAGTAAAAATCATTGCTTATACGTTGTGGGCAATATTATTCGCAGTTGTGTTTAGTGAAGTTACAGCACAAGAAAAAATAAAAACAGACGAAACAATTCGTTCTTATCGTATCAATATTTCGAATGCAGATTTAAAAGATCTTAAAGAACGCATTCAGGATACAAAATGGCCAGGTAAAGAAACCGTTGCCGATCAGTCTCAGGGAGCAAATCTTTCTAAAATGAAAGACTTAGTAAATTATTGGGGAACTAGTTATGACTGGAGAAAAGCCGAAGCTAAACTAAATGCTTATCCGCAGTTTGTGACTAAAATTGATGGTGTTGATATTCATTTCATTCACGTTCGTTCTAAAGAAGCAGATGCAATGCCTCTTATCCTAAGTCATGGATGGCCAGGATCAGTATTTGAATTTATGAATGTGATAGGACCACTTACTAATCCTGTCGCTTATGGCGGAAAAGCCGAAGATGCTTTTGATGTAATAATACCTTCTTTGCCAGGCTTTGGTTTTTCAGGTAAACCAACAGAAGCGGGATGGAATATTGATCGCATAGCAAAAGCATGGGTAGTGTTAATGGATCGTTTGGGATACAAACATTATGTTGCTCAAGGTGGTGACTGGGGTGCAGGTATTGTCAATTCTATGGCTTTGCAGGCACCGGTAGGATTACTTGGTATTCATAGTAATTTACCGGCAACATTACCAACAGAAGGAGGTAAAGCTCTTGCAAGCGGTATAGCACCAGAAGGATTTTCAGAAAAAGAACGTGCCGCTTTTACACATCTTAGCAAATCAATTAAGGAAGGTGATTTTATCTATAAAATGACAATGACCTCAAAACCACAAGCAGTTGGTTATGCTTTAAATGATTCTCCGGCAGGTCTTGCAGCATGGTTACTTTTACACCCGGGTTTTGCTAACTGGTCGTATGGTACAGATCCTAAGCAATCGCCAACAAAAGATCAGGTATTGGATGATATTTCATTGTACTGGCTTACCAATAGCGCAACTTCTGCAGCACGAATTTACTGGGAAAACAGAAACATCGAAATCGTTGGTTCAGCTTCAATGAAAACAGATCAGATCAAAATACCTGTAGCAATTACTGTATTTCCTTATGACGTTTTTACTTCACCAGAAACATGGGCAAGAAAAGCGTTCAAAAACCTAATCTATTTCCATGAAGTAGACAGAGGTGGACACTTTGCAGCATGGGAACAACCGGAATTGTTTACAGGAGAACTTCGTTTGGCATTTAAATCTCTTCGATAATAGCTTTAAAAATTCAAAACAAATAAAAATTTAAAATCAAGTAAAAACAAATAATAAATTTTTTAATTCAATAACAAAATGGAAACAAATAATTCAAAAGTGCTTTACACAGCTGTAACGCACACAACAGGCGGAAGAACAGGAGAATCTCGTAGTTCAGATGGTAAATTAGATATTAAACTTTCAAGCCCGGGATCTACAGGTCCGGGAACTAATCCGGAACAATTGTTTGCAGCAGGCTGGTCAGCTTGTTTTATTGGAGCGATTGGAAAAGCTGCAGCAAATTTAAATGTAAAAGTTCCTGCTGATCTTTATGTTAGTACAGAAATCGACTTAGTTTCAGGAGACGACGGATATTCATTACAAGCACGTTTAAATATTAGCTTGCCAGGTATTGATCCAGAAGTTGCCAGAGCTATTATACAAGGCGCATCAGAGACATGTCCTTATTCTAAAGCTATAAAAGGCAACGTTAAAACAGAGTATAATCTTATCTAATTAAAAGGTAGTAAAAGGGTTCTGATCTTTAATTTAAGGATCAGGACCCTTTTTTCTTTATAGGAGGTTTGTCTCGGAACGTAACACTTTCAAGGGTAAATTATTCAAATTAAAAATCATGAAACAAAAAATTATTGGAGCTTTTATCATGGGCTTCATTACAACAGGTATTATCTCTTTTTCGCTTATAAGTATAAACATTGGCTTTATCGAAAACTTTCTATTCAAATGGTTAAAATCATGGGCAATAGCTTATGTCATAGTAGTTCCGGTGATTCTTATGATTGCGCCTAAAGTAAATACATTGGTTTCTTATCTGTTTAGAGAGAAATAAACAGCATCAGAATAATAAATAAATTCTAAGATAAAATTTCAACTTTAAGCCTGTCCATTTCACCATTTACTTTGTCCGTTTGAACTATTATCTAATTGTATAAAGATTGATGTCGAGCTACTTTTGACGAAGAAATTAACTAGTAATCAATTTATTATAAAATTAAAAACGATGAAAACAATATCAGAAATTAAAAGAAACATTATCAAAACACTAGCTTCAAAAGTAGTTTTAATTGCCGTTTTAGTATTTACAGCTACACAAATCTCGGCTCAATCAGATAAACAAAACACAAAAAAAATTGAAGTAAGCAGTTCACTTGGAACCTTAAAACAAATCAACGCCGGATTATTAAACGTAGGATATACAGAAGCGGGACCTTCAAACGGAACTCCTGTAATTTTGCTTCACGGCTGGCCTTACGACATTCACAGTTATAATGAAGTCGTTCCCATTCTAGTTTCAAAAGGGTACAGAGTAATCACACCTTATTTAAGAGGATCCGGAACAACAACATTTCTTTCAAAAGATACTTTTAGAAACGGACAACAAGCTGCATTAGCAAGTGATATTATTGCTTTGATGAATGCACTTAAAATTGATAAAGCCATAATTGGCGGTTTTGACTGGGGCGCAAGAACAGCGGTTGTAATGGCGGCACTTTGGCCGGAACGTTTACAAGGATTAGTTTCGGTAAGTGGTTATTTGGTTGTGAATTTAGAAGCCAATTTAAAACCATTGCCTCCAAAAGCAGAACTTGGATGGTGGTATCAATATTATTTCGCTACCGAAAGAGGAAGATTAGGATATACACAAAACACTTATGAATTTAATAAACAAATTTGGCAATTGGCTTCTCCGTTATGGAAATTCGACAAAGCCACGTATGATCAAACCGCTCAATCTTTTGACAACCCTGATCACGTAGCAATTGTAATTCATAACTACAGATGGCGTCAATCGCTTGAAGCAGGAGAATCTAAATATGATAGTTTAGAAAAACGTCTGGCAACAAGACCAACAATTAAAGTACCGACGATTACAATAGGAAGCGATTTTGATGGCGCTTACGCAGATGGAAAAGTGTACGCAGATAAATTTACAGGAAAATACGAACATAGAATTCTAAAAGGCATCGGACATAATGTACCGCAAGAAGATCCAAAAGCATTTGCTCAGGCGATTATTGATGTTGATGGATTTGGGAAAGAATGAAGATTTTAGAGTCAAGAATAAAGAGTAAAGAGTAAAGAGTAAAGAGTAAAGAGTAAAGAGTAAAGAGTAAAGAGTAAAGAGTGAATACAATAACATTTTACAATTAACAACTAACAATTATTATGAAAAAAATAAAATTATTACCAGTTTGGATTGCTTTATTTCTTCTGGAAGGAGCGATGGCTTTTAGTCAAAATAATTCTGAGAAGAAAGAAACTAAAGGTTTTGCCTTATTAGAATTATACACTTCCGAAGGCTGTTCGAGTTGTCCTCCCGCAGATGAATTGATGGGAAGAATCCAAAATGAATATAAAGACAGTAATGTTTATGTTTTGGCTTATCACGTAGATTATTGGGACAAACAAGGCTGGAAAGATATTTTCAGTAATCCTGATTATACCAAAAGACAATACGAGTATGCAAAATTTCTGGGTAAAGAACCTATTTACACACCACAAGTAATCGTAAACGGAAAAGCAGATTATATCGCCTCTCAGGAAACGGTTGTGAGAAATGCAATTAAGAATGCGCTTTCTAAACCTGCTCTTACCAATTTATCACTAGAAGCTACTCAAAACAATAACAATATGGGAGTGAATTATACCGTAGAAGGAATTTCAAAGAACAGCGAGTTATTAATTGCGGTGGTTCAAAAAACGGCCAAAAGCAATGTTAAAAGAGGGGAGAATGCACACCGTGTTTTATCGCATTATCAAATTGTTCATCATCTTCATACAATAGATTTAAAAGATAAAAAAGGAACAGTTTCGATGCATCTTCCAAAGGATTTTAATACAAATGATTTTGAAGTAATTGGATTTATTCAAGACAGTAAAACCGGAAGTATTTTAGGAGTCAACAGAGCAGATTTTAAGGCTTCTTCATTATAAAAATTAATAGAAAACAGAGTTATGAGAATGATTACTTTAAAGAATAGACTATTGGTTACTATTTGAAAAACAATCCTTTTTAATACTTTATTTAAAGCTATAGTTTATAGTAATAAAAGGTGATTTATTTTGTGATGTAAAAATCAGAACGAAATAAATTGCCTTTTAAAATATCCTATCTTTGACAAAGCAAGACTTAAAAATCAGATAAAAAACATGGAAAAAGTAAAAAGCTTTCACGTTTCCCGCAAGGTAATTTGGGGAAGTTCTATAGCATTGGCGATTCTTGCTTCGATACCCAAATTATTCGATACCGATTCGACACCTGGAGATATTGTCATTAATTCGTCGATTACGCTAATGTTCTCCGTTTTTATTTGGTATTATAATATTTACAGTCTGCCAAAATTTTCGGCACAGCGTACAAATAAAAGTCTATTTAACTGGAAGCTTTTATTGAGTGTATTATTAGGGATCGTGATTATGGTAATACTCGTAATTGGACATCAGGAACTTTTTCAAATCTCTAAAATGGATGCTCCAATTATGTTTGAATTGCGAGGGATTCTGATCAATTTGATTGTTTATATGTTTCTTCATTTGCTTTTTCAAAACTATCAAACGCAGCAAATGGGGATGGAGTTAGAACGTACCCACGCTGTAAATCTTGGCGCACAATATGAGCTTCTAAAACAGCAGGTTAATCCGCATTTCTTATTCAATAGCTTGAATACACTAAAATCGATGGTGGATATTCAGGATCCACAGAGTTCTGACTTTATTTTGAAGTTATCGGACTTTTACCGTTTTACCCTCGAAAGCCGTAAACTGGATTTAATTCCGCTCAGAGAAGAACTTCAAATTTTAGATTCGTATGTTTATTTATTGAAAGCCCGTTTTGAAGACGGATTTGTTCTCATAAACGAAGTCGATCAAAAACAATACGACTCTGCTATCCCGCCTTTTACTTTGCAATTATTAATTGAAAATTGCATCAAACATAATATTGTTTCTTTGGATAAACCTTTGCAGATTAATCTATATTCTGAAAATGATTTTCTGGTTATCGAAAATCAGATACAGCTCAAAAGAGGCGTGTTATCTACAGGCGTTGGTCTTGATAATATCAATCAGCGTTTTGCACATCTAATCCATAAAGAAATTGAAATTGACAAAACCGAAACTACTTTTAAAGTAAAAATACCAATGATCTATGACTATCATAATAATTGAAGATGAAGTAAAAACAGCCAAAGCTCTTGGCCAGCTTATTTTGAGTATCAGACCCGATGCTCAAATTTTGTCGTATATACAAAGCATAGATGGCGCCGTGAGTTACCTTTTAGAAAATGATCAGCCAGATCTTATTTTCATGGATATTCAGCTGGCAGATGGTTTGTGTTTTGAGATTTTCAAAAACGTTGAGGTTTTATCGCCGGTAATCTTTTGTACCGCTTTTGATGATTATGCTATTGAGGCTTTCAAATCAAACGGAGTCGATTATGTATTGAAACCTTTTTCGAGAGAAAGTATTGCATCGGCAATTAAGAAAGTAGGCGAACTGAAGAATTTCTTTCAAAGGAATAAAAAAATGATGCCTGATTTTGAATACTTATTGACCAGAACGGGTGAGAATGCGGGAAAAAGCAGTTTTTTGGTATTTAAAAATAATAAATATCAAACGGTTTTAACGGAGAATATTGCCTTTTTCTATATCAAAAATGAAACGCCAACGATTATGTCTTTTGATAAAACAGAATATCAAATTACACAATCTCTTGATGAGGTTCATAAGCTATTGTCTCCAACACAATTCTTTAGAATCAACAGACAATACTTGGTTAATTTCTCGGCTATCAGAGAAGCAGAACATTATTTTTCGCGCAAATTAATCATCAAATTGATAATTCCAACAGAAGAAAAATTACTGGTTGGAAAAGAGAAAGCAACGGCATTTTTGAGTTGGTTAGAGAATAGATAAATTATTGTCTATTATAATTTAGACAAATAAAAAGCTGATTTACAATAAATCAGCTTTTTTTGTTATAAGTATTTTTCCGGTAACGGTGTTTTGAATAAAACCAATTAACTCAAAGTCTTTCGGATTGAAATTTTTAGGTTTCAGTAAAGCAATTTTTCCTTCTTTATTCGTTAATTCAAAAGAATTAAGCTGTCTTACAATCTGTATATGATGCAATGTATTGTCTTTGTTTTCACCTCGAATTACTTTCGAAGTGGCTTGTTTTTGAATTGTAGCCACAAACAAACTGGTGTTTTTCTCTAGTAGATTGGTCTTAAAATGAATTTCTAAAGAATCTTTATCAGGTTTTGCTGTTAAGGCTAAATCTGCCGCTGTTTTGATTTCTAAAGCATCTGAAACTTTTCCGTTTAGTGCTGATTCGTTATAACCTGCAAATTCTGTAGTTCCGTTAATGATAAATTGAGGCGTGTACATTATAAACAAGTGAAGCCAATCCTGATATTTTTGTTGTCGATTTGTAAATTCTTTCGAACTAAATTGATCGACCCACCCTAAACGATCCCAATAATCTACATGATATGCCAGGAGATAAATGTTTTTGTTACCAGTTTCGCGGTGGAGTTTCGCTATTAATTCATCGGCAGGCGGACAGCTCGAACAGCCTTCTGAAGTAAAAAGTTCTACAACGGCGAAACCATTATTGTTAGAGATTTCCAGATTCGTTTTTTCAGATTTGGATTTTCCCATTAATTCCTCCTGACTATCCGGAAACATGAAACAGTTGAGGAAAAAGAGACCGGAAAGTGCGATCGCTGCGAGTATTAAAAAAGTATTTTTCATAATGTTTTATTTTAAAAATTATTGATTAGCTGTTATTTTATTCAAAGGTAGAATTGCAATTGGGCGTTAGTAAGTAAAAAAGTGCCAACTGACCAGAATAGCAGTTGAATAGTCCAATTTTCGGTATAAATAAAATTGGCTTGGATAGAATGTTGCTCTCTATAATTTCGTTTACAAATCAAAAATGCCCGAGATTAAGTTCTCAGGCATTTTTTGTAATTTCTAAGTAATTCAACTTGCTGGTTAATAAGGTGTTTTTCCTACAGGCAATGTGATTAAGTTAAGGGGGAATCTATAAAATTACTTAACAGTTTAATCAAGAAAGTAATTAGAAGAATCCATTTTTATCAGCGTTTTCGCTTTAGCGAATAAGTAAAATCAGCGTCTAATTTTGACGCGGATAAAACAGATTTACTTCGTAAAAACGCGGATAAAAACGGATTTAATTTGCAATAATTTTATTTTTTAAAAGCTTAACTTAATGACATTGCCTGTAGGGATTAGACTTTTTTAGAGTCAACTTAGTTATTGAATGGTTAAACTAGCAACTTGAATTAATTAAAGCAAAATTAGTCAACCACTATATTTTTGGTATAATTTGCAGCGTACAATTTTCTAAACATGGCATAAGTGACACTTACCATTGCAAAAGCAATTATAGCATCGATTGTAGCAGGAAAACCTAATACAGCCAGTTTTGAGAAGAAGGCAAAAATGATATCAAAGAAAATACCTGCAAATACCCATTCTTTCAATCTCAGTAATTTGTTTGGAATTAATAATGTAATAACTCCTGACACTTTCATTACGCCAAGCAAATAAATAAAATGCTCGGGATAACCCAATTGCTGTGTAATTTTCCAAACCACAGGATTTGTTGTAAGTTCAAAAAAACCGCTGGCACCAAACCATAAAGAGGTTAGAATAATTCCTGTCCAATAAATAATTTTTGTTGTTTTTGTGTTCATGATTTTAAATTTTAAGTTGTTAAACAGGACAAAATTGCATTAGACGCGATCAAAATCATATTGCTTTTTTGCCGAAATGGACAATTTTAGATTTGAATCAGACATTCTAAAGTTTGAGCTTTTCTATAAAAGCAGGTTTTTGATCTGATACGATTTTGTAACTTTGAAGAATACTTTCTGAACAAGTTAAATTCATATTATAAGAATGAGCGCCAAAGAACTATTACAAGAACATATCGCTAAAACTGCTGTATTAACAGAAAAGGAATTCGATTACTTTTTTTCCCATTTTTCGCCCATTTCTTTCAAGAAAGGACAAACTATTGTGAGTGCCGGAGATCATGTCGATTGTGAATATTTTGTGGTTTCGGGCTGTTTAAAAGCCTTTTATATAAATGACGATATAAAGATGTATATACTTCAGTTTGCGATGCCAACGTGGTGGACTTCTGATTATAATGCTTTATACAATCAAACAATCGCAACAATAAATATCGATTGTATTACCGATGCCGAAGTGCTTTGTCTTTCGAACAATGATCGGGAGAAGTTATGCAAAGAGTTCCATCAAGCGGAGCATTTTTTTCGCTGGCGTACCAATAAAGGATATATAGCATCTCAAAAAAGGCTTTTATCTTTTATGAACAACAATGTCAAAAAACGCTACGAAGAGCTTTTGGCTTTATATCCACAATTGTACAATCTTGTTCCAAAGCATTTGATTGCTGCTTATTTAGGTGTTTCAAGAGAAACCCTAAGCCGATTACAGGCTCATAAATGATTTTTGTTTCACGCAGATTCTACAGATTTAAGCAGATTAAGCAGATTTTTCTTCGTGTTTGCGTTTAGTTTGTCATTTCGAGGCACGAGACCCGAGCCATAGCGAACAGACGAAGTAAATCCTCGCAAGTAGCTCGACAAAGATTGGATTCTCGTTGCGTTAGTTTCTTGCGAGGATTTCTCCTCCGTCGAAATGACAAGATTGTGTTTGCATTGCGAATGATGAATTAAAGATCAAAATGATTTTTATTTCACGCAGATTTTGCAGATTTCGGTAGATTTTATATTTATGATTCGTTGAAAATAAATATCTGCGCACATCTGCTTAAATCTTCTTTAAATCTGCGTTAAAAAATTACAACCCCACGAGAAATAAACCTTTGTAACTTTGCAACTTTGTCCCTTTGAACCTCAAAAAAAAGAATGTGATCTAGGTCACGTAACCAATTTCTATATCCGCCGTTCCTTTGCATTGTACTTTTAAATACAATAAAAATGGAAACAACAAATTTTAAAATCGTAAGCTCAAATAGCAACGTAGAATGGACTGGTAAAAAAGTTACTGGTGCACATAATGGTACAATTGGTATCAAAGAAGGTAATTTCATCTTGAATGGTGGAAAGGTAAAAGGAGGTAATATCGTTATTAATACTTCTACAATAAAAATTCTGGACATTACAGATCCTGCAACAAACGAACAATTTGCAGGACACCTTGCCTCAGATGATTTTTTCTCTATCGAAAAATTCCCAACCGCAACTTTTGATATTCTTTCTGTAAAAGAAGTATCAAGCGACACTTATTATCTTGAAGGTAATCTTACTATAAAAGACATTTCGCATGTTGTTGGTTTTGAAGCAAACGTAGAGAATATTGAAAATGCAATTACACTTTCGGGTAAACTGGTAATTGATCGTACCAAATACGACATCAGATTCCGTTCAGGTAATTTCTTCAAAGACTTGGGAGACACATTGATTTACAATGATTTTGAATTGGATTTCAATATTTCTGCTCAAGCAATATAATTAGAACAAGCTAAAAATTAAAATCATGCCATACGTAAAAATAGAATTGACTCGTGAAGGAGTAACTCGCGAGCAAAAACAGGAATTAATAAACGGAATAACCAATTTGATTACAGACGTTTTAAACAAAGATCCGTACTTAACTCACGTTGTAATTCAGGAAATTGAATTAGACGATTGGGGTTACGCAGGAGAACAAGTATCAGTATTAAGAGAAAAAGGCATAACAGCCGATAAAAAATAAAATCATGAAAAAACAAACAATAATCGTAACAGGTGCAGCATCTGGTATAGGAAAAGGAATTGCAAAATATTTTTTGGACAGAGGTGACAATGTTGTCATCAATTCATTAACGCCAAGTGCATTAGAAAACACTTTTAATGAATTTGGAGCAGGCGATAATCTTGCAATGTTTGCTGGAGATGTCAGCGATGTAGCAACAGGAAAACAATTGGTTGCTCTGGCAATCGAAAAATTTGGATCGGCAGATGTACTTGTAAACAATGCCGGAATCTTTGACAGCAAACCGTTTTTGGAAGTTGACGAAGCGTATTTGGATAAATTTTTGAAAACGAATCTAAAAGGAACATTTTTTACTACACAAGCAGTGATTCCTCAAATGTTGGAACAAAAAGGCGGAGTAGTAATCAACATCGGAACTCCACTTGTAAATCACGGTTTGGGCGGATGGCCAGCTTCGGCTCCGGTATCAAGTAAAGGTGCTATTCATGCCTTGACTATTCAACTAGCAGCCGAATTTGGAAAACAAAATATTCGTGTAAATACTGTTGCTCCCGGAGTTATTCGTACGCCAATGCACGGTGACAAAGCAGATCAGAATGCAGGTTTACATTTACTAAACAGAGTTGGAGAAATCGATGATGTTGCCGAAATGGTTTATACTGTAGCAAAAAGCAATTTTATTACCGGATCAATTATCAATGTTGATGGGGGTAAAGCTGCCGGACATAATTTAAACTAAGGTGAAAACTTTTATAGTATTAATAGCTTTGATGTCCTGTATAACAGCAGGACTTAAAGCACAAAACAGAATTAAAATGGAAAATCAGAAAGAAGATATAGCAGCGATTACAGATGCAGTAGAAAACTATTATTTTAAAGGAATTTACGAAGGCGACGAAATGTTATTGGGGAGTATTTTTCATCCGGGAACATTAGTTTTTGGAGATGTAAAAGGACAGCCCTACTTCAAAACGGTAGATCTTTATTTGGATGGTGTCAAAAACAGACAAAGCCCAAAAGATTCAGGAAAACCTTTTAAAGGCCAAATTCTGAGTATAAAAGTCGTAAATTCAATTGCGGTTGCAGAGATTAATGTTAAAATGTACGACTTTAATTATCGGGATTTTTTATCTTTCCATAAGATTGATGGTCAATGGATTATCGTCAATAAAATGCTGACAGATTTAAGCGAATAAACTCTAAAACGATAAAGTCATGTGGTACAATACAGAAGCTTCGAAGTTGTTAGGAATTCAATATCCCATTCTTCAGGGACCATTTGGAGGAAATTTATCATCTGTAGAATTGACAGCTGCAGTCTCAAATGCTGGCGGACTTGGTGGATACGGAGCTTATACAATGAGCCCGCAGGAAATTTTTGAAGCAGACAAACAAATAAAAGCGGCGACCAATAAACCGTACAATCTAAATCTTTGGGTTTCGGACTCTGATTATCCGGATGATATTCCTGCTGTAAAATTTCATAAAGCAAAAGAAATATTTAAACCGTATTTTGACGAAGTTGGAATTCCGTTACCTGATAAACCAGCCAAATTTCAATCCAGATTCGAGAATCAGCTTGAAGTCATTTTAAAGATTCGCCCAAAAGTATTCAGTTTTATGTTTGGCGTTCCTTCTGCTGATGTTTTAGAAGAATGCCGAAAATCCGGAATTGTCACCGTTGGTGCAGCTACAACATTAGACGAAGCTATCTTTTTGGAAAATACCGGTGTAGATATGATTATCGCTTCGGGTTTTGAAGCAGGCGGACATCGGCCCTCTTTTTTAGATTCGGCAGAATCATCTTTAACGGGAACTTTTGTGTTGTTACAGTTAATTCGGGAGAAAGTAAAGGTTCCAGTTATTGCAGCCGGAGGAATCGCAAACGGAAATGGTGTTGCGGCGGCTCTAGCTTTAGGCGCAAGCGCAGCTCAAATTGGAACCGCATTTTTAGCCTGTGATGAATCGAACGCATTGCCAATTCACAAGCAAATGTTATTTTCGGATGCATCAAAATACACAACTTTATCACGAGCTCACACTGGCAGACTCGGACGTGGATTAACCAGTAGAATTGCAAAGGAAATTTTAGGAAAAGAAGCATCTATATTGCCATTTCCGTTACAGACTACTTTCATGTCTCCGTTACGAAAAGCAGCGTTAGATCAGGAAAAATGGGACATGATCTTATTTTGGGGCGGACAAATAGCGCCAATTCTAAAACACACAAAAGCAACTGAATTAATGCATTCCTTAATTGAAGAAACTACAGCTTATTTTGATGGTTTGAAGACATAATGTTATTTATAATAACATTAATTTTTTTTGGTAGTTCCGAAGGAACAAAATATATTCTAGAGATGTCCCGAGGCTTCGGGATTAATCCATCATTCACAATCCAAACGCAATCTTGTCAGAAATGACAAAATCTTTGCGATTTTGCGTCTTTGCGAGATTTATTCGCTATAATCCCAAACTCATTTCAAAAAATGGAATGAGTTTTTTTGTGCTTTTTCTACAGCATAAAACTAAGATTTGATATTTTTCAGCAATGAAGTGTCTGAATTTCTGTTATAAAACAGGAAAATCATAAAAGTTTTTTCGATCTTCAAATATCTATTTTACAGTGTTTTATATTGCAAAAGACGAGCTTTTAAAATAATATTCAAAAAAACAATCTTAAACTATATTAGTTTTATAGAATTAGTATATATATTTGTATCGCAGAAAACTTCTGTATGATACTTATCCAGAAAGACGGAGGGAATAGGCCCAATGATGTCTTAGCAACCTGTTACCGAATAAGGTGCTAAATCCTTCCGCACAGGCGGACAGATAAGAAAGATTTGCTTAATCTGAATAAGATCATTTTGTTAAATATTATTTATTTTAAAATGAAAAGCAAACTACATTTTTTACAAGCTGATTATGAAATTTTAAATTCAATTTTCGAAGAAAACTGCTTTGGCTTTTTACGAATGTGAAAATACTAAATTCTCTCTTTTCCTTTTTTACAACAATTTCTAAAGGTCTTACTTATTCTGACCTGAAATTCTTTTGTCTCATCTAAAACTAAAACTACAATGAAAAAAAACTTACTAAGATGCTTTGAGAAAGCGCCACTTAAAAATCAAAATAAAATGAAAAATGTACTATTAGGCTTTACGCTGTTTTTTGGAGTTGCACAAACTCAGGCGCAAGAAACGGCTTTACAATTAAAAGGAACTGTTACAGATACGGTTGCGCAATACGTTTATCTGCAGAAATTCCACAATAAAATGTTTACCACAATTGATTCGGTAAAAGTGAAAGATGGAAATTTTAGCTTTAAAACGAAAGTGAAAACACCGGAATTATACGGATTAAGCGTAAACACAGAAGATTCTCCCTTGTATATTTTCCTTGAAAAAACGCCAATTACAGTAAAACTAAGCCCAAAGAAATATTATACAAACTCTGTAGTTGAAGGTTCTGAATCTCAGAATTTATTCGAAGCCTACAAAAAATCGAATGATGTAGAAATTAGTAAGTTCATTACAGAAAATCCAAAATCTATTGTTTCGGCTTATGTATTGTACAGAAACTGGTCGTACAGATTAACGCCGGAGCAAATCACTCAAAACATTGCTTTACTTGATAAAAGTTTGCAAACGACCACTTACGTGAAAGAATTAAAAGAACTGGTTACTGTTTTAGACGGATTATCGGTTGGTAAAAAAGCCCCTGATTTTACAGCAAATGATCCACAAGGGAAACCAGTTCGTCTTTCAGAAAATTTAAAAGGATACACTTTAGTTGATTTTTGGGCCTCATGGTGTGGACCTTGCCGTAGAGAAAATCCAAACATTGTGGCAGCTTACAAAGAATATCACGACAAAGGTTTCAATGTTATTGGTGTTTCTTTAGATAAAAAGAAAGAAAACTGGATAAAAGGAATTCAGGATGATAATTTGACTTGGCTTCACGTTTCTGATTTGCTTTTCTGGAACAGCGCTGTTGCTAAATTATATGGTGTAAGAGCTATTCCAGGGAATTATTTAGTCGATTCAAAAGGAATTATCGTAGCAAAAAATCTACACGGAGAAGAATTGCAAACTACGCTTAAAACACTTTTAGGACAAGCAAATTAATTTTTTAAACGCATAGAAACATAGATTATATTCTAAATAAAAGATGTTTAAAAAAATCTAGATTTTCACACATAGCTATGTTTGTTAAAATAAGTGAAATACCTCTTTTGATAAAGAAGATCTATGTTTCTATGTGTTTAAAAATTCAATTAATAAAAAGAATAGTTAATTAAAATGATAAGGAAATGAATGCTATTGAGACAGAAACGAAACCAATTGAATTAGAGTGTTATTTCTCTAAATTCAGAGAAAATACAGTAGGTATAGATCATACTTTTAAATCGGTTTATGGAAAACAAAATCTGCTATATGCAGATTGGGTTGCCAGCGGAAGATTATACGCTCCGATCGAGGATACTATGCTTAATAAAATTGGTCCGATGATTGCCAATACGCATTCACTTTCAAGTCAAACAGGCAAAACCTCAACTTATGCCTATCAATACGCCAGAGATATCATAAAAAAATCTGTCAACGCCAGCGAATCTGATATTCTGGTTACAACCGGAACCGGAATGACGGCGGCTTTATCAAAACTACAAAGAATAATGGGACTGCGAACGCATGACGATCAAGATAAACCTGTAGTTTTTATTACACACATGGAGCACCATTCTAATCAGGTTTCGTGGTATGAAACCAATGCCGAAGTTGTGATTTTGCCTCCTGATGAAAACAATCTAGTCGATCCCAATACTCTTTCGGAAGAATTAAAAAAATATAAAGACAGAAGCATAAAAATAGGTTCATTTACGGCTTGTTCGAATGTTACGGGTATTATTACGTCTTATCATGAATTAGCCAAAATTATGCATGAAAACGGAGGACTTTGTTTTGTTGATTTTGCTGCTTCGGCGCCGTATGTCAAAATAGATATGCATCCAAAAGATCCGGAACAGCAGTTGGACGCTATTTTCTTTTCGCCTCATAAATTCTTAGGAGGGCCGGGAACTTGTGGTGTTTTAGTTTTTAATGAAAAATTATACAAATCTGATTTTCCGGATAATCCAGGCGGAGGAAATGTAAAATGGACCAATCCGTTGGGTAAATATTGTTATAGCGAAGTCATAGAAGTTAGAGAAGATGGTGGGACGCCAGGCTTTCTACAAGTAATAAGAACTGCATTAGCTTTGGAATTAAAAGAGAAAATGGGAGTTTCAAACATCAAAAATAGAGAAAAAGAACTGCTTGATCTTTGTTTTTCAAGACTTCAGAGAATAAAAGGATTGTCTGTTTTAGGAGATCTTACAACAGAACGAATAGGTTGTGTTTCTTTCGTAATCGACGATATTCATTATAATCTGATCGTAAGACTTTTAAATGACCGTTTCGGAATTCAGGTTCGTGGCGGGTGGTCTTGTGCGAGTACTTATGCGCATTATCTTTTTAATATAAATGAGAAGAAATCGGCAATAATTACAAACGAACTTTTAGAGCGAAACCAAACCAATAAACCGGGTTGGGTTCGTTTATCACTGCATCCAATTATGACAAATGATGAAGTTTCATTTATCTGTGATGCAATTGAACAGGTTGCTTTGCATGCTAAAAAATGGCAGAAAGATTATGAATATAATTTGGTTACAAATGAATTTGAAAACCCTGAAATTAAAGAAACTATAACCGAAGAAGTAAATGAATGGTTTAAGTTAGATTGAAAATTTAAAACTGTTAAGTATCAAACCCGACAGGTTTCAAAAACCTGTCGGGTTTCTAATAGATAATATTCCGTAGGAATATATCGTCGGTAGAAAAAAAATGGTATAGTTTGGAGGTATGTCCTGTAAGGACATCTGGATCAAGAATAGGGTATGCCCCATTCATCAAACGTTCCTACGCAACGTATCAATCGCAATTCAAATTTGGTTCTACCGACCAAACATTCCTAATGGAATGAATTATTTAAGTGATTCAATAATTTTCTCTCTATGTGCAATTCCCCAGTTTACTAATGTTTCGGTTACGGGAAGTACAGATTTTCCATATTCTGTAATGGCGTACGCAACAGTTGCAGGTTTAGTATCTTGTTCTTTTCGGCTTACCAATAAATTTGTTTCTAATTCTTTTAATTCTTTGCTAAGCATTTTAGCCGAAATTCCTCCAATTTCACGTTGCATTTTCTTAAAATGAATCGTTTGGTGCGTTCGATTGGTCAAGAAACGCAGAATCATGAGTTTCCATTTTCCTCCCAATACGTCCAGGCTATCGCGCATTGCCATAAGTTCTTCTGAGCAATTGGCTTCGCGAAGTATTCCGTTGTCATTAATTTTTGCCATACTAGTTTCTCTGAGGTAACCGGTTACCAAGTGTTAACCCATAACAAAAATAAAGTTTTGCAGCTATACTTTTGTATAATAAAACAATAAATATGAAAGCAATCGTACTACAACAAAATAACGAGTTTCTATTGGAAGAAATAAATATTCCTCAGCCAGGAGACAATCAAATTCAGATAAAAATTCTAGCCTCAGGCTTTAATCCGATTGATTATCAAATGACAGAGAATAGATCAGAAAAGAAACGTATGCATTCCAATATTCTGGGGCGTGAATTATCCGGAATTGTAACCGCATTAGGAAAAGAGGTGAAGGATTTTAAAGTTAATGATGCCGTTTTTTGTGGCTCAGGAAGTATGGGGTCGAATGGTACTTATGCCGATTATATTTGCGTTCCGGAAGCAATCGTGATGCATAAACCGGATACTATTTCTTTTGAAGAAGCCGCGGCGATACCGTCAGTTGGTTTAACGGCATTGCAGTGTTTGAATCGCATGAAAGCTTCTTTTACAGATTCTATTTTAATTACCGGCGCAGCAGGAGGAGTAGGGAATATCCTGGTTAAGTTGCTTATTGCAAACGGTTATGAGAATTTTATAGTTACTGCCGGAAATGATCAAAGTATTGCTTCATTATTGGATCTTGGTGTAAAAGAAAATCAAATCATTAATTATAAAAATAAAAAAATTGACGAGGCTGCAATTGCATTAAACAAGGGCAATAAATTTGATATTATAGTAGATTTGGTTGGAAATGAAATAGCAGAAATAACCGCACCACTTTTGGTAACAAACGGAATTTATGTAGATGTTACAGCATTTTCTACCAGTCTCTCCCGTGAATTGCTTTTTAATAAAGGTGCAACAATACTTAATATTTCAAATTATGCTTATGGTATTGAAAAAAAATACGATTACTACAAACAAGGATTAGATCAATTAAGGATTCTTTTGCAAGATAAGTTGATTACACCGCCAACAGTTGCAATAGTTGGAAATCTTGAAGCAGCTACGGTTATTGCCGCTCATAAAATACTACGTGAGAATAAAACGCAAGGAAAGAAATTAGTTATGCAAATCGATACAAATTAATTTAATGAATATTGAAGCATCTAAAGATTGGTTTTATAATTTAAAATTATATCGTAAATTAGCTAGGTTGCGATTGGTTTTATGGCAACAGTATTTACATATTTTAAGAAGTAATTATAACTATAAATTAGATGCATATGCCTTGGGATCCCGAAATATATAATAAGTTTAAAGATTTGCGAAATAAGCCTTTTTATAATCTGATGGATTTTATAAAGGAGGCGGAATCTTCAAGTGCAATTGACTTAGGCTGCGGTACAGGTGAACAAACGGCCATATTGTCCAAAAAGTTTAGCAAAACTAATTTCATTGGTATTGATTCTTCGGTAGAAATGCTGGCAAAGTCAAAGTCATTAGAAACTGAAAATCTTCATTTTGAGCTTGCAAACGTTGAAGATATTGCGGGATCAGATAAAAAATGGGATTTAGTCTTTAGTAATGCGGCTTTGCAGTGGTCAGATCATCATGAAGTATTATTTCCTAAACTGATTAATTCTATTCATTCAAAAGGACAATTTGCTGTGCAGATGCCTGTTCAGAAAGAAAATTCACTAAATAAAATCTTATACCAATTAGCTGATGAAGAGCCTTTTAAAACTTGTTTTAAAGGCTGGCGAAGAGATTCTCCCGTATTAAGCATGGATCAGTATGCACAAATTATGTTTGATGGCGGACTGGAAGATATTCAAATCATGGAGAAAGTTTATCCAATTATTGCCAATAATCATGAGGCGCTTTATGATTTTATTTCGGGTTCAGCTTTGATTCCGTACATTGAACTTCTTCACGAAGGTGAAAAAGAAATGTTCATCAATACTTTTAAAAAGAGGATAGCATTACATTTCCCTAAACTTCCGGCAATTTATGCTTTTAAAAGGATTTTGCTTTACGGAAAGAAAGGTTAGAAATACTGATAAATACCTTCGTATAGGTTAAATTTAGTAGTTGTTACTAAATAGAAGCGTTATTATTTAAATTCAAAATTTTTCCAAAAGCTTCTGCTGCTTTGTGAACCTGAACCAACCAGTCATCTGCGGCATTATCATCTGCGCCGTCTGAGATATATTTGAGACACAGAAAGGGGATGTTTTCTTTCATAGCAATCATAGCAAGCGCGTAGGCTTCCATGTCTACGACGTTATATATTTTTTCGCTGTGTCCCATTTCAAAATTATCACCAGTTCCGCAAATGCCCATTTTTAGTTCCGGTATCGTTAGACCATATTCCAAAACTACCGGCAAATCTGAAAGCGGCGTTTCATATAGTGCATATCCTAATCCGCGAACGTCCATATCTCTTTGAACAAATTTAGTACAGCAAATTACATCTCCTTTTTGAAAGTGGTTACTTCCTGCTGATCCAAGATTTACAATAAGAGAAGGTCTTTGAGCCTGAATATTCTTAGCAAGTTCGTACGCAGCGTTTACTTTTCCAATTCCGGTAATAAGCGCATTGTGTCCATTAAAAACTTCGGCAGCTTCTATCGCTAAGGCAAATGAGAATAGTACATTCTCTAATGGAAACGATAACTCTTGGTTGATTTTTATCATTAAAATTTATTTTCAATATGCAAATATGCTGAATTAAAATAAATAAAACAGATGTGCTGAACTTTTAATTTTTGATGTTTTCTATTTTAGTTTTTAACAGAAAAAACAATATGACAATCAGCAAAGAGTGTCAATTTTTTTTGCCACGAATTTCTCGAATTTTCTCGAATTTTTATTTTGAAAATGCTAAAAAAAAATAGTAGCAAAATTGCACAGATTTACGCAGATTTTAATTTCTACAATCAAAATAATTCTGGGTAATTCGAGAAATTCGTGGCAAACTTTTTTATATTATTTTGGTTAGGTATTCGTCATGGATAGTCATAAAAAATAATTTCAAAACCGAGCGAATCACTAAAACCGAGAAATTTAATTAATACAAGTATTTTCTATTGGCAAATTTAATTTTGTTCACTTCGTTTTATATTCTCAATTAATTGGAAAATTGTTATTTCAAAATACTGTAATATAATGTTTTGTAATTACTCGTACTTTTTGTTTTAATTATTCGTACTCATTTTTTGGAACAAATTAGTTCGAGTGTTTTTATTCGGTCGTGTATCTTTTATTTCTCCCACATCTTTGTACCGAAATAAAACCCTAACCTAAAATAACGATACCATGAAAACTTCAGTAAAATTAGTAACAGCATTATTATTAATAAGTACACTTTCTTTTGGACAGGACATTACCAAAAAGATTGATTCTATAATCAAGGATAATTATCAAAAAAATCCTGATGTTGGTATCAGCGTCGGATTCATCCAAAACAATAAAGAATATTATACTGCTTACGGAAAGTTGAATGCAGAAAGTAAAACGGAAATTGATAAAAAATCTATTTTCGAAATTGCTTCTATCACCAAGATTTTAACCACAAATTTAATTGCGCAAGCGGTTCTTGAGAACAAATTAAAAGTGGATGATTATATAGATAATTATCTTCCTAAAGAATATGTTTTGAATGAAAATCTTAAAAATAAAATAAGAATTTCGGATTTAGCATCACATCAATCTGGTTTACTTGATATCGATTTTGGAAAGTTAATAGAACTAAATCCGCAACAGCCGGTAAGCAGCATTACTAAAGAAACATTGGCAACATTAGTCAATACTTGTACAGAACTTAAAGATTATGGCAAATACCGTTATTCTACTATTGGATTTACATTATTAGGACAAATATTAGAAAAAGTTTATGGCAAAAGTTATGATGAAATTATCAGAGAAAAAATAATAAATCCTGTGCATATGACGAATACACTAACTAAAGATTTTGATGTAAAAAACAGAACAGTTGGTCACAATCCTGATGGCGGGATTCAGGAATTTTTCAAATGGAATATTACAGCACCTGCAGGATTGGTAAAATCTAATGCTGCTGATATGATGAAGTATTTGAAAGCGGTTTTAAACAAAGAAACTACCGTTGGTAAAGCTGCTCTTATTACTGAGAAAACGTTCTATAAAGTAGATAACAGAGAATTAGGATTGGGTATAAATATCGACAATGACAATAAAGATACACTGTATATGAAATCCGGAGATTCAATGGGACAATCTTCTATTATATGTTACAATAGAGCTAAAAATTGGGGTGTTATAATTCTCCTTGATAAAAGGGATTCAAAAATGAGACAAAATTTATTCAATATTATTACTGAAACAGTTTTGAAATAATAAGGTTGAAAGTTTTTTATAGAAAGGAAAAGGCGCTAATTTAAAAATTGGCGCTTTTTTTATGTTTTTAAATCATGATTTATGGGTGAAGAAAAGCTTACAAAGTAAAAACAAGGTCAAACAAAAGGAGCAATATTAATAAATTATTAAATGAATGAATCACAAAAATATCGATTGCGGTTTGTCTTACTTTTGTAAGGCTCTTCTTTAACAATTTAAAATTGCATTATGAGTTCTAATTTGGTATTAAGGTTACGAGAGGGAGATGATTCCTGTTTTAAAGAAATCTACGATTTATATCATTTTAAAGTATTTTGTTTTGTAAAAAAATATACTGCACAGCTTGCAGATTCAGAAGATGTAACGCAAAATGTATTTATTCATCTTTGGAAATACAGGGCAAAATTAGATCCCAATGTTGAGTTGGAAGCCATTTTATTTAAAAGCTCAAAGCAGGAAATTTCAAAATGGTATAAAAAGCAAAACCGAATTTTTTCGGTAGAAAATGAGCAAATGATTAAGGAACTTGATTCTCCTTCAGAATCAGATGATTCAATAAACCTGAAGCTCGAAAAAATCCAATCTCTTCTTGATAAAGTGCCTGAGAAAAGAAGAAAGATATTCAATCTTCATAAGTTTGAAGACCGCAGTTACAAAGAGATTGCTGCCGAAATGGATATGTCTCCAAGTGCGGTGGCAAATCAAATCTCGAAAACGCTGCAATACCTTAAAAAAAATTCGATAAAAAATCACGAACTCTATTGGTTTGCGCTTTTTTTTGTGAGTCAGGCCGAATTTATCTCTTAAAACTAACTTGTTTTTTTAGTCTTTTAATTAGGCTAATTTCTCCTGTTTTAGTGCTGATAATTCATTTTTTGTCTTGAAGTCAAAGTTAAGTGAATGTTCTTCTATATTAAGAAAACATTAATAGAGATGACTACCCGTGATATTTAAATCATTGGAAATCTAATGTAGTTGAATCGTGGAGATTAATGTATGATTTTCCAAACACTAAAGTTGATTTTAATGAAATCCAGAAAATTAAGAGAAGAGTGGGACGCAATACCCAACAGAGGTATTTTGCCAAATGAAAGCACAACTCGTATGTGGAATACGATACGTAAGACTACAGTTGATAAGTATAGAGGTTTTTATAACTGGACCGCTGCTGCAAGTGCTGTAATTATCCTTTCTTTTAGCGCTTATCAGGCTTTTAATCAGTCTGGTTTTGTTAAACATGAAATTACTTCAACGATAACATTTAGTAAAGATGTGCGACTTTTAAATTTACCTGATGGAACGAGAGTTTGGTTAAACGAAAATTCTGAAATCGAATATCCTAAAAGTTTTACTGGAAAAGAAAGAACGGTTACTTTAAAAGGGGAAGCTTTTTTTGAAGTAAAACGCGATCCGTCACATCCGTTTGTGATTAGTTCGGGAGCTATAAAAACGACTGTTCTTGGAACTTCCTTTAATATTAAAGCTTACGCCGATAAACAACCTGAGGTAAACGTTAGAACCGGAAAAGTAAAAGTCGAAAGTACACAAAACACGGTATTATTAGTAAGAGGTGATAAGGCAATTTATGAAGCGGAAACTTTGATGCTTAATAAACAAAAATCTCTTGTTCTTGAACCGGAATGGAAAAAGGTCTTAATCTATGTTGATGGATTAACATTAGCCCAAGTTCTGGAAAAGCTAAAAGTAAACAATCATTTTTCGGTAACGTATTTAGACGAAGATTTAAAGAACCTTAAAATACAAGGAACTCTTGATACGAGACAAGGTTTATATGAAATGCTTCAGACTATTGCTTTTGCTTTGGAAATCAAGATTCAAACCACTGGAAACAGTACTTTTCTCATTAGCAGATAATAGTTTGTAAACATTTTGAAACAATAATTTGCGACTGAATTAAATCTAAAAAAAAATGATTTAAGAGAAGTTGTTAGGAATCACTCGCTTTAAACTGAAAATATTTGCCCACAATATCATATTAAAAAAGAATTCTAATAAACTAACAATCATCAATTATGAACAATGAATTTTCGAGGCGATTTGTCGTTGCCTTATGGATTTTATTTTTCGGGGTTTTCTTCGGAACAAATTCAATTTATGCACAAACCGGAACTGTATCGGTTGATTTTAAAAATTCTTCACCACAAAAAATTATTGATAATCTAAAATCCCGCACACCTTATCAATTTGTTTATCAAAAAGATTTAGATCTGGATTTGCCATTGGTTACACTAAAAAAAGATAATGTTTCGATAGATGAAATTTTGAGTGATTTGCAAAACATGACTAACTTAAATTTCAGAAGAAATGAAAATAATATAGCCGTAAATAGTAAAGACGGCGACAAAAAAAAAAAGAAGGGAAAAATTACAGGTAAAATAGTAGATGTTAAAGGACTTTCGTTGCCTGGTGTAAATATAAAAGT
This sequence comes from Flavobacterium sp. ov086, assembly GCF_900187965.1. GTDB lineage: Bacteria > Bacteroidota > Bacteroidia > Flavobacteriales > Flavobacteriaceae > Flavobacterium. The sequence continues at coordinate 218,423 of NZ_FZNL01000007.1, forward strand.
TGCTGAACTGAGTATTGGCGCACAATCTGATATTGATGGTAATTATGTTTTGGAATTAGAACCAGGAGAATATACGATTGAAATTAGCGCAATTTCGTTTCAAACGCAAAAAATCACGGGCGTTAAAGTTCTTGAAAATGGCGAAACTCCGCTTGTAGTTTCTTTAAAAGAAGATGCCGAATCACTTAATGAAGTTGTTATCATTCAGGATTATAAAAAAGCAACGGCTTCAGTAGGAGGTATGTTATTGCAACAGAAAAAAGCGGCTCAGTTTTCTGATGGTATTTCGGCAGAGCAAATTGCGAGAACTCCGGACAGAGATGTCGCAAGTTCATTGAAGCGTATTACGGGTGTAACGACAATTGGCGATAAATATGTTGTGGTACGTTCTATGGGCGAAAGGTGGAATCAGGCGGTTATGGACGGAATCGCATTGCCAAGTACAGATGCGTATCAGCAAAATTTCTCTTTCGATATTATTCCAACTGCTATTGTTGAGAGTATTGTTGTGAGCAAATCTGCAACGCCGGATATGTACGCCAATTTTGCCGGAGGATATGTAGAGGTTAAGACGATGGATATCCCTAAAGAAAACTTTACCAATTTTTCTATTAGTAATTCTTATAACAGCAAAAGTGCCTTCAAAGAGCGATTGACAAAACAGGAAGGCGATTATGATTATTGGGGATTTGATGACGGACGACGTGATTATCCATCTAACCGTCCCACAATAGATCCTCCAACGACTGAGGCACAATCAGGTCCGTTTTTGGATTATAGCAGACTATTTACTGAGGATAATTTTTCTACTTATAAAACTTATGGCGCTCCCGGAACAACATTGCAATTTGGTATAGGAAGAACTTATCAGTTAAAAGACAATAACAAATGGGGATTTGTTGGTTCAGCAATTTTTAAGAATACACAGGAAACACTAGAAATTGAGCATACAGAAAGAAATTTTAGAAGCAACACTGATTTTACGCCGGAGAGCGATAAAGCATTGTACTCCACTTTTACAAAATATGGCTTTAAAAATTCAGGAGCCAATTATACTTACAATTCGACTTTGGGCGGTATGTTTAATGCGGGTATTCAGTTGGGTAATCATAAAATCACAGTGCGTAATACTGTTATGCATATTTATAACAATCAATTAACCCACATTACAGGCTGGGAAAATGATGATGCTGTAGATGGAATTTTAGACGGCAGCAAACTTGCAAATACTACAGAGTCTAATTATCCTGTTTACACCACTTTTATTCAGAATAAAATTGAAGGAAATCACAAGTTCGATAACCTTGAAGTTAATTGGTATGGTGCCTATGGAAATGTAGCAAAAGATACCAAGGACGCAACATTTGTAACTATTAGCAAGGAAAAATTAGGCGATGATATACTGACATATTACACTGTGAATAATAATGGTAAGAACAATTTTCCGTTTAGCCGAAGCAATTTTACTAATGACGAGGCCGATTATAACTGGGCCATTAACTTTAAATACACTTTTAATTTTGGAGATTCTTTTACAAATGATCTTAAAGGAGGTTATTTTGGGACTTACAAAAGAGCAACAAATCAACAAGCATCTGCTAAGTTAATAACGGTTGGTCAGACAGCTCAGCAGGCTATTATTTATGAACCACTTTCTAAATTCTTAGACGGATCAAATTATTATTGGGGAGGTTTTGGATGGCAAGATTTTGGCATATACGGTAATAAGTATGAAGGCGACGTAAAAATACATTCCCCATTTTTAATGCTCGATGATAAAATTGGTCGATATGTAAGGTTGGTTTGGGGAGTAAGAGCCGAAAGCTACATTTATACCGAAATACAAAGCCAATCTGAATATCCTGATGGTTTAGCAAAAGACCAGGGTAATGATAAAGTTTGGCAATTTCTGCCATCGGCAAGCTTAATAATTAGTCCAACTAATAAAATGAATGTTAGATTGGGGTATAATAAATCTGTTTTGCGTCCACAATTTGCAGAGCGTTTGGGTATTCCTTATTATGATCCAATTCGTTCGGCTAAAGTCTACAATTACTCAGATGGATTGGTTTCAAGTGTCGCTAATAATTATGATTTAAAAGTAGAATGGTTTCCATCCGGCGGTGAGATTTTGTCTTTTGGTATTTATCATAAAGACATTGATAATCCAATAGAATCAGTTGGTTTCCGCAATACTTCAGATGGAAGAGATATCTACGTTTTGAACTCCAACAATGCCAAACTATGGGGAGTTGAATTTGAGTTTTATAAAAATCTTTCTTTCTTAGGAGGAGGCGAAATTTTGAAAGATTTGTTTGTTTATGGCAATGCTTCTTTCAATGATACAAAAGTAACTTCTTATGTTAATATAGATGGAACGGGAGGACTTTATGAAGCCAACAGACCTTTGTATGGGCAATCACCTTATACTTATAATCTTGGTTTAGATTATGTAGGTGACCGTTTTGGTTTTAGTCTTAGACAGAACGCAATTGGAGATCAATATATATTGGTGGGATTTGAATACAGGGCCGAAGAAATTCGCATGCCATATGCGATAACGGATGCTCAGGTAAGTTACAAATTTTTTAAAGAAAGAAATCTGGAATTAAAATGCAGCATGAAGAACATGTTTGATACAGGCATAAATACTTATAATAACACTAATAGTTATAGTACAATTACGGATTATACTTATGGGGCAAATCCAAGAGAACAATTTATTCTGGGTGCTGGGGCAACAAAGAAGTACGATGAAGATATTGATCAGGTTGTATTTAAAGCTAAAAGTGGCAGGACAATAAGTATATCTCTTAATTATAGGTTTTAAAGTTGCAAAATTAAATCATTAAACGATCAAACATTTTATAAAAACAAAAACCTTTGAAAAGCATTTTACTTACTTCTAAGTTTTGCTCTAACGGATAATTTTAATATTAATTAATTCTTTATGAAAAACTTTTTTCTATTTGCGATCGCAACTCTATTTATGAGTTCTTGCCAAAGTGATGATACTGCCGATGCTTCTTTTTCTATGAAAGCAGCTGGCGCTGATTACTCCGGATATCCAGCTACAGTACAAACGGTTAGCGGAGATATTACAACCAATACAACTTGGACAAATGACAGGGTCTGGGAAATTAATGGAATTGTACGTGTAAAATCTGGTGCCACCTTAACTATTCAGGCTGGAACGTTTATTAAAGCAAAGCCTCTTCCTGAAGGTTATCCTACAGGAGTTCTTGTGATTACTAAAACAGGAAAAATTGATGCACAAGGAACTGCAAATGCACCTATTATTTTTACTAGTTATAATTTATTGGACGGCAATGCAAATACAGCTGCAAGGCCTGGAGATTTTGGAGGTATAGTACTTTTAGGAGACGCTCAGGTAAACAATAGTCAGTATACAAATCTTGTAGAAGGATTAGATTTCAATCGTCTGTCAAATTATGCCGAATTATATTATGGTGGTACAAATAATGCTCACAATGCAGGTATTTTGAATTTTGTGCGTATAGAATTTCCGGGATGTACCTTAGGATATGAAACTACATATACAATTGAGGCAAACGGTTTAACATTAGCCGGAGTGGGTAGCGGAACATTTATCGATCATATCCAGGTATCTTATGGTAAAGATGATTCATTTGAGTTTTTAGGAGGTAAAGTAAATGTAAGTCACTTAGTTTCTTTTGCTCCAGACGATGATAATTTTGATTTTGATCTTGGTTATACTGGAACAATTACGAAAGCTATCGCAATTGCTAACGGTAATTCAAGTCACAGTTATGTTGGTGGAAACCCAGATTCAAATGGTATCGAATTAGATAACAATGCTGGAGGTACTACAACTATATTAATCACTCGTCCGGTTATTTCTCAAATGTCTATTATAGGTGTTAGCTCAACTACCGTTGCTGATCTATACGAAAATGCTATCCAAGTACGCAGATTAGGACAAATCAGTCTTGCTAATGTCACGGTAACAGGATATAATAAAGGTATTAATTGGGAATCTCCATCATTGCCATCAAATTCTACTTGGTCTGCATTATCAATTCACGGATTTGATAACGCAATAACGCCAACAGCAACGATTTTAGGTATTGGCAGTGTTATTTCAATCGTAAATCCTGCTCCAAAATGGGGACTAACACAGCCTTTTTTTAACGATGGAGCATTAGATCTTAGCGGAACTACGGGAGCATTTAAAACAGAGGCTAACTGGACAAATACATGGACCAAGTTTAATAATTTCTGATTTTTATAAGTTAATAAAAAGGAAGAAAAAATATGTTTTAATAAACTTTTTAAAACATGCGGTTGCTTATCTGTTATGTAATATTAAGAAACCGTTAACAATAAAATCAGGCATGATATTTTGCTTTTTTGAAATCTAATACTTAGTAAGTACTGTGATTGTGTAGGGGAGATTTTACAACACGATGCTTAATATGTTTTATTTAAAGGCTCTTTTTTGAGGGAGAGTTTTTATAAAAAAGTTCTTTGATAAATTTTAAATAAATAAAATAGTAAAGGTTGCAGATATTCGGAATCTTCATACAAAGCCAAATCACCATAAAAGGGCATTAGGTTTATCATATCCATAAACATCTAGCTTTTTATTTATTCTAAAATTTAAATGAGAATTTGACACTGATCCTTTCATTAGATTAATCCTATAATGAAAGATGGAAGTAGGCGTAAACCTCCGGCGGTAAAGCGGAATCGTTTATTGAAGAAAAAGAATTTACCAAAAAAGAGAAAGACCTAAGGAAAGATATTTTGCTGCTCTCTCCAAAGGCCTAGTTTAATAGCAGCAAATATAGCAATAATTCCAATTATTATGAAAAAATTTTTTCTATGTGCAATGATAGCTCTGGCTGTTACTTCTTGCCAAAATGATGATTCTTCTGCTGATTCTTCTTTTTCTATGAAAGCTGCTGGTGCTGATTACTCAGGATACCCGGCAACAGTACAAACTGTAAGTGGAGATATTACTGTAAACACAACTTGGACTAGCGACAAAGTTTGGGAAATCAACGGAGTAGTAAGAGTAAAATCTGGTGCTACATTAACAATTCAGGCAGGTACTTATATTAAAGCAAAACCTCTTGCTGCAGGTGTTGCTACAGGAGTTCTTGTAATTACTAAAACAGGTAAAATCGACGCACAAGGAACTGCTGCATCTCCGGTTATCTTTACAAGTTACAATTTATTAGATGGTAACGCATCTACAAAAGCAACTCCTGGAGATTTTGGTGGAGTTGTTGTTTTAGGAGACGCTCCGGTAAACAATGGATTAACTACAAACGTTATCGAAGGATTGGGAGATCAGCCTAATGTTTCTGATTTCTACTATGGAGGATCAAATTCAGTTCACAATGGTGGAGCTATAAACTATGTACGTATCGAATTTGCAGGACGTATTCTTGATGCTGCAACAGGAGTTGAAATCAACGGATTAACTTTTGGTGGTGCTGGTTCTGCTACAGTGGTTGATCACGTTCAGGTTTCTTACGGAAGAGATGATTCATTCGAATTTTTTGGAGGAACAGTAAATGTAAACCATTTAGTTTCTTTTGCTCCAGATGATGATAACTTTGATTTTGATCTTGGTTACACAGGAACAGTTACAAAAGCTATCGCAATTGCTGATAGTAATTCTACTCACAGTACTTCAGGTAGTGGATCTACATTAAGCCCGGATTCAAATGGTATCGAATTAGATAACAACGCTGGAGGTACTACAACTACATTAATCACTCGTCCGGTAATTAATCAATTGTCTATCATTGGAGTTAGCTCTGCTACAACAGCTAATTTATACGAAAATGCAATCCACGTTCGTAGATTAGGACAAATCAGTCTTACTAACGTTACTGTTACAGGATACAATAAAGGAATCTACTGGGAAGCTCCTTCATTGTCAAGTAACTCTACTTGGTCAGGATTATCTATTCACGGATTTGTTAATCCAGTATTGCCTACCACAACAAGTTTAGGTCTTGGAAACACAACTTCAACAGTAAATCCAGCTACAGCTTGGGCACTTACTCAACCATTCTTCAACAATGGTACATTAGACTTTACAGGTGCTACAGGAGCTTTCAAAACAGAAGCTAACTGGACTAACACTTGGACTAAGTTTACAAATTTCTAATTGTCAGGTTAATAAATATTTAATTCAGCATGGGCAGCATTTTTGCCCATGCTTTTTAAAAACAAAAAATAAAAAAACGATACTATTTATTTTACTAATGATTACAACTGCTTCATCTGCCCAATTTAAATACGGGAAGATGATTTTGAGGATGAAGACGTTTCAGATTGTATTTTACTCGATTGATAACACATAAACCTCTGGCAATAAAGCAGAATAGTTTATAAAAAAGTATTTACCAAATACGCTTAATTAATTTATTATGAAAAACTTTTTTTTATTGGCAATTATAGCTCTGATTGCAATTTCTTGCCAAAATGATGATCCCATTGCTTCTTCTCCTCCTGTGGTGGTAGAACCGGAACCTGAGTCTCCTGAAGAACCTGTAAGTGGTAAATTCACAATATGGGAAGAGGATTTTGAAGATGGAGACGTTTCTGATTGGGTTTTACTGGATAAAGATGGAAATAAGAGCAACTGGAGTGCCCGAAAAAATATTCAGGTTGATGAATCCGGAGCAATTGTAAATGGAACCATAAGTATATTAGGGACTTATAATGTTGATCTAAGTACCGGAGCACCACTTGGAAATATTGAAGAAAACTGGGCTACAACAGCACCAATTGATTTGTCATATTATTCAGGAAAAATAGAATTAGTTATTAACGCACAAACATCTATTTATGATGGCTCGCATGATTTATTAGTATATGGTTCAACATCATCAGATCCGGCAACTTTTAAACTTTTGTCAACAATACATTTAAAACGAGAAACAATGCTCGATGCAGAGTTTAAAGATTACACAGTAGATATTTCAGAATTTAAAGGCAGTCATAATGTTTATATTTCATTTTTAAACGAAAACACAAGCTTTGTAGGCTATGAAATTGACAAAATATTGATCACTGCTGAAGGACTTTTAGGAAATGATGTTTTGAAAAAAGCACCTAAGTCAAACTAAAAATAAAATTTATCAAAAACTAAAAATAAATCAGTAATTGTTTTTATCGAACAGCAAAAAAAACAGTTACTAATTACATATATAAAATGAAAAACAAGATTGTAAACGCACTTTTTTTTTTAATAGCACTTCTCTTTTTAGAGTCTTGTACAAATGACGAATTGGTTCCTTATTATCCGGAACAAAAAGCAGGAAAGTTGGTTATTAGAGGTTATAATGCACGGGCAGATTCTATTCAGATTGCTGTTAATGGCAAAATAATAAAAATTGGAAATAAGAATGCATTCGTCAAAAATATTGTCAAAGATTATGATTTTGTGATCTATGAAAATGCACCCAAAGATGTTGTGATTACAAATAAAAGAAGCAAAGAAATTTTGCATTCCTACCACATAACAAGCAATAAAAGCATTGATACAATTTCGTTTTATCACAAAAAAGATTTATGGGTTGACAACGTCTTAGCAACAAAACCCGGAGTATTAACAAAGGCAGGAAATGCAGGATTCAAATTTATTTTTCCCACATTCAATAGATATTCAAACACTGCATATAAAGGAAATTTGGACGGAATTATACGAAAATTAGACGGAGGAACTGTTGCTGTAGCACAAAATATTGGACAAAATCAATACAGTACTTTCGTTGAATTTCCAGCTTCATTGCCTCCAATTATAAAAATGGAATTGGTAAAACACGGCACAACAGAATCTTATATACCAGGAAAACAGGTTTTTGTTGTAATGTTAATGACTAAAGATAAATCAAGATTGATTGTATTGGACGAAAAGAAAAATGATAGTGGTCAATTTTCATCCGTAGACGGAAGTTTGAATTTACTGGACTTTTTTGAATTCTAATAGTATTATTTTAAGAGTTTAGGTCCCATAATTTTAAAAGTTTAAAATGAAATATTCTTCTCTTATCAGAATCCTTTTTTTTCTTTTTTTCGGCATATTTTTAATTTCCTGTGAAGTCGATGACAAACCCGAAGTCTATGAAGAAGGTTCCAATAAATACACAAATGATTGGATCTACAATCAAATGAAAAAGTATTATAAATGGAATGAAACAATGCCTGATAAGGGAGATTTAGCCATAAATCCAAAGGAATATTTCAATAGATTATTAAATAAATCAGATCTGTATTCGTATGCTGTGAATCCGAATTTACCCGAAACAGTTCCGCAGAGTTTAAGAAGGAATTTTGGATTCGATATTTCATTTACAGAACATCAGAACAAAATTTACGGCGTGATTTTATACGCTTTATACGATTCTCCAGCCAAAAACAACGGATTATTAAGAGGACAATTAATAACCAAAATTAATGACGAAGAATTGAATCTGAATAATTATGATAAGATTTATAAAAGCATAGCAACAGCAACACATTTAGATTTGGAAATAGTTGCCTATTCAAAAGAAACGGGTTTTTCTAATCCCGAAAAAGTTTCATTATTACAAGGGTTTTCTTTTTCTCAACCTATTTCTTCTCAGGTAATTTCGAATAATAATACAAAAACAGGTTATGTCGAAATTCCGCATTTTGATGTTGGTCAGGCGCAATTGTTTCTGCAGACTTTTCAAGAATTAAAAAATCAGAATGTAACAGAATTAGTTTTGGATTTGAGATATAATGGAGGAGGAGATGTATCATCTGCAACAGCATTAAGTATCATTCTGGCGCCAAATATAAAATCGAGTGATCTTTTTATACAATTTGAAGGCAATAAAAATGGAGGAATCGTAAAACAATCTTTTCAGCAAGCTCTGGAAAGCAATGAACGCAATGTGAGTTTTGAAGTTCTTAAAAATACACATCCGGATATTAAACGAGTATATATTTTATGCGGAAAACGTACGGCATCGGCTTCAGAAATAATTATCAATAATCTTCGTCCTTTTATGGATGTAATTACAATAGGCGAAAAAACGGTTGGCAAAGATGTAGCTGGTTTTCCTATTGAAGACGACAGGATTCCAAATACAAAAGGCTGGATTTTATATCCTTCTATTTATAAATTATTCAATGCAAAACACGAGGGAAATTATTCAGGAGGGATAAATCCATCTCTTAATGTTGATGAACTTCAGGATTTGGAAATTTTTGCTTTAGGCAATCGTTCTGAGATTTTATTAAGTACCGCAATTAATATGCAGTCAGGAAATACAGGAAAAATGAAAACCGAAACATTGAGATCATTACCATTATCTAAAATTTATATCGATGCAGATCCGCTATTGGTTATGCATTAAATTCAATTTTTTTTTACATTTATATATTAGAATATTTTATTATGCAAGGAATAAATTCTTCAGAGCATCGGATTTTGCTGGACGCATTTCGCAAATTTGAACATATGTCAGTGATTTCCAAGAATAAAATAGAGGAAAGCGAAGATGCTAATACCAGAAAAGCAATGCAGGAACTTGATGAACTCTACGATAAATTTCAAGGATTATTTGTTGAGCTAAAAAAATGCAGTAAAGATTACGAACTCAAAAAGAAATCGACACGAAGTATAATCAATAAAAGCCTTAGAAAGTTGATACCTGTTTTTGTATAAAAACAGATATCAAGACAAAAATATATGCCTTATTTTAATTCCTTGATTTCTCTTACAGTTAATATCTTTTTTTGATTTTTTGTTTTATTTGTAATGTTTTCGCGCAAATTTTAGTTTAATAAAACTTTATTTAACAGTTATTAATCTGTTGATAAATAATGCTTTGCGCCTTGTTTTTTAACAGTGGTTTGAAATATTTAATTTTTATATTTGAATGTAATTATCGAGTTATTAATTTAAAATATTTTACTATGGATAAAGCTATAAAACTAAAAGTACGTAAGGAATTAGATGGTCAGCAGCAGTTTAATATAATTAAATTAAAAGGGAGTTTAATTTCCAGAGGCTATACAGAAATCATACATATTCTGGATCAGGATGATGAATTTCATATCAATTCCTTTGAAACACCTGTTGAAGCTACCAATGAAGTCCAGGAATACATTACAGCCTTTATTAATAGAGAAAATCTAGCCGATACAATATCACTCTACAAATGATTTTTTTTACTTTTAGAAGCAAAATCCGGTGTTTCTAATGAATAAATGATCGACTTTATGGAACTATTAAAGAGACAAGAGCAGTTAATTTGAAAATCTAATTTAATTGCTCTGTACTTTCTAATCTTAAACAATGCTCAGTTCCCAGATAAAGAGGATTTCCATGTTTTTCAGACCAAAATCCATCTAGTACATCTCTGGTTATACAACGGTAAACAGCAACACCTTTAAAAGTTTTATTGTCGTCTCCTTTGTAACTAAAATTGATTACCAGAATATTGTCTTTAAAGAACCCATGACCCTTTTGTTCTTGTGTGTTGTTAATAATCCAATGAGCAATAATTCGGTTATTTTTATCCAGTGATAACGTCAAGATGCCCTTGTAAGTCATTTCGTGGCTATCATCTTGATTACTTCCTGAAATTGAATAATCACCAATTAGATCTTGTATAGTCATTTATTTTTCTTGTTTAGAAATTAGCCTCTGTGTCTGGTTGAATTGTTTGATTATTTAAGGTATTATTTTAAGAACCTATTCAGCCAGTTACCGAAACAAATTTATATTTTTTTCAGACAATATATTATCTTATCCTGAAGTGATTTTGGATTAGAATTCTTGTAACAAAAGCGATATTATTGCGTCAGATAAGGTAAAAATATGAGTTTATGAAAAAAATATTTACCCTTACTCTTGTCTTTGTTACATACAGTTTTATTGCGCAAACAAAACTCCAGCCGGGAGATAAGAGCATCGAAACAAAATGGATTAAAAGCGAAAAGTATGCCATGAAGTGGTATTCTGTAAAAGACACTACAAAAGTCGAAATGGCAAAAATTATCACTACGATCGATGCGGCTAAAAACAAACTCGCCATCGTAACTGATGTTGAAATCAAGAATGCAAAAGCAAAATGGACGGATTCTACCATTGTTGCAAAGCCAACTCTTGTTCCATTACATCATTCATCTTATAACATGCAACGCGATATTGTTTTAAATTTTGATGCTAAAACAGTATCTGGTTACCATATTGCTAAAGGAAAAGAAAAAGATATAATCAATGAAACGCTAAGTAATCTTTGTTTTGACAGCAGTTTTTATCCATATTTATTAAGATTGCTACCGCTTAAAGAAGGTTATACAAAAGAGATTGCTATTTTTGATTATAACCCTGAAAAAACTGGAATATTTACAGCAAGGGTTAAAAGCGTAAAATCGGATATATATAAGACTAAAAAAGGTAATTTGGATGTGTGGGCAGTTATCGTAGATGATGAGCTAGGAGGAAGCACAACAAATACCACAACAAATACCATGACTTATTATATTGGCAAAACGGACAGAAAATTATGGAAACAGGAATTTTCATCCCGAGGACAGCACTTTGTTGTAGAAGCAGCTGAACTGTAATTATATTTATTTAGCATTTCAAATGATACAGGAGCTGTAACAAAGAAAATTATAAAGAATTAAATTGTTCGGTAAATTGAAAAATGAACATGCCCCAAAAAGTTAGACACTATTTGGGGCATTTTTTATGGAAAGAAAAGTAAAGTATGACTATGCATTTAAGTTAGAATGTGTAGA
>NZ_FZNL01000001.1 GCF_900187965.1 Flavobacterium sp. ov086
AATAATGCTTTTTGCTTTTCCAATAATTTCACTTGGGCTTCGAGTTCCATTATCTTCTGTTCAGGTGTTTTTGCCATTTGGGTTGGGGTTTGGTTCTCCCAATCAAAGTTACCAAATTTTCTTAACCAATTTAAAACTGTTCCATGACTCTGAATACCATATTGTTTTCTTGTTTGAGTAATAGAAATATTTCCTTTTTCAATCTCACTAACAATTTGAAGTTTTAGTGACATACTGTAATCTCGTTGACTACGCTTTACATAATTTATTTGATCTTCCATAACGATGGCTTTTTGTGTATCGCTATTTCAGGACGAGACATGTAAAACAAAAAAAAGAAGAATCGCAATTATAGAGCCTTTTTTTCAGATTCTTTTATTTTTGTTTGATTCTTTTGTTTTTTTAAACTAATTTTGCACCGTCTTACAAAAGATGTACGACTACATAAAAATCATTAAATAATATTGGAATGTATTTAACTAAAGAAAAGAAAGAAGAGATTTTCGCTCAACACGGTGCTGCAACAAACACTGGAAGCGCAGAAGGTCAGATTGCATTGTTCACTTACAGAATTTCACACTTAACTGAGCACTTGAAAAAAAATCGTCACGATTACAACACTGAGCGTTCACTTGTACTATTAGTAGGTAAAAGAAGAGCTTTGTTGGATTACTTGAAAAAGAAAGAGATCAACAGATATCGTGAGATTATCAAAGTATTGAATATCAGAAAATAATCAATATAGAAAAGAGGTGCGAGAGTGCCTCTTTTTGTTTTTACATTACAAGCATTTTATAAGAAAAAAAGTTTGGTTTTTCATTGGGTTTTAGATTAACAACAACTACACACAACAACTACAACACAACTAAAACCCATTGTATAACCAATAAGGAAAAATTTATGATTCCACAATTATTTGTAGAAAAAATCGATTTAGGTGATGGCAGAAGCATCACAATCGAGACAGGACGTTTAGCTAAACAAGCTGATGGTTCTGTAGTAGTAAGAATGGGCGACACGATGATACTTGCAACAGCAGTATCTGCACGTAGCGCTAACCCAAATGTTGATTTTTTACCATTAACGGTAGATTATCGCGAAAAATTTGCAGCAGCTGGTCGTTTTCCAGGTGGTTTCTTTAAAAGAGAAGCTCGTCCAAGCGACAGTGAAGTATTAACAATGAGATTAGTAGACCGTGTTTTACGTCCGCTTTTCCCAGATGATTACCACGCTGAAACTCAAGTTATGATTCAATTAATGTCTCATGACGAAACTGTTATGCCAGACGCATTAGCTGGATTAGCAGCATCTGCAGCATTAGCAGTATCAGACATTCCATTTTACAACTTGATTTCTGAAGTACGTGTTGCACGTATCGACGGAAAATTCGTTATCAACCCAAGCAGAGAAGATTTAGAAAAATCAGACATCGATATGATGATTGGCGCTTCTATGGATTCTGTTGCAATGGTTGAAGGAGAGATGAAAGAAATCTCAGAAGCAGAAATGGTAGAAGCTATCAAATTTGCTCACGAGGCTATCAAAGTTCAAATTCAGGCTCAATTGCGTTTGCAAGCTGCTTTTGGTAAAAAAGAAATTCGTACTTACGAAGGTGAGAAAGAAAACGAAGAAATTTACAAAAAAGTAAAAGCTGCAGCATACGATAAAATATACGCTATTGCAAAAGTTGGTTCGGCTAAACACGAAAGAACTGCTGCATTTGCTGAAGTAAAAGAAGAAGTTAAAGCTTTATTTACTGAAGAAGAATTAGCTGCTGATGGAGATTTAGTTTCTAAATATTTCTACAAAACAAACAAAGAAGCTGTTCGTAATGTAGTATTAGAATTAGGTGTTCGTTTAGATGGTAGAAAAACAACTGATATCAGACCAATCTGGTGTGAAATTGATTATTTACCAAGAGTTCACGGTTCTTCTTTATTTACACGTGGAGAAACTCAAGCTTTGGCTACAGTAACTTTAGGTACATCAAGAGAAGCTAACCAAATTGATTCTCCATCTGAACAAGGTGAAGAGAAATTCTACTTACACTATAACTTCCCTCCTTTTTCTACTGGTGAAGCAAAACCATTAAGAGGAACTTCAAGAAGAGAAGTTGGTCACGGTAACTTGGCTCAAAGAGCTTTGAAAAACATGATTCCTGTTGATTGTCCTTACACAATTCGTATTGTTTCTGAAGTTTTAGAATCTAACGGTTCTTCTTCTATGGCAACAGTTTGTGCTGGAACAATGGCTTTGATGGATGCTGGAATTCAAATGGTAAAACCAGTTTCTGGTATTGCTATGGGATTAATTACTGACGGTGAGAAATTTGCTGTATTGTCAGATATTTTAGGTGATGAAGATCACTTAGGAGATATGGACTTTAAAGTAACAGGAACTGCTGACGGTATTACAGCTTGTCAAATGGACATCAAAATTGATGGTTTACGTTACGACATTATGGAGCAGGCTTTAGGGCAAGCACGTGAAGGACGTTTACACATTTTAGGAAAATTAACTGAAACTATTGCTGCGCCAAGAGCTGATGTTAAAGCCCATTCACCAAAAATCATTACCAGAACTATTCCTGGAAACTTTATTGGTGCATTAATTGGACCTGGTGGAAAAGTAATTCAGGAATTACAAAAAGCAACCGGAACAACTATCGTAATCAACGAAGTAAACGAAGAAGGTGTTATCGAAATCTTAGGTACAGATCCTGCTGGAATTGAAGCAGTATTGGCTAAAATTAAGTCAATCACTTTCAAACCACAAATGGGGGAAGCTTATGAAGTAAAAGTAATTAAAATGTTAGATTTTGGAGCTGTAGTAGAATACACTGCTGCACCAGGAAATGAAGTTTTATTACACGTTTCTGAATTAGCTTGGGAACGTACTGAAAATGTTACTGATGTTGTAAACATGGGTGATGTATTTGAAGTAAAATACCTGGGAGTTGATCCTAAAACTAAAAAAGAAAAAGTGTCAAGAAAAGCACTTTTACAAAGACCTCCACGTGAGGAGAAAAAAGAGTAATCAGATCTTAGTTTACTAAAGGTTTATTCATAGAAAACCCCAATTCATTTATTTGACTTGGGGTTTTTCGTTTTTATATTTGTTCAATTCAAAACAAATTAATTTCTCAAATAACTTATCCATTAAATAATTTGTGTCTTTTTATTGACTTTCCTTCTCTAATTAAATAAGCGTGGTAAGAACTGGGAACGTCATGCGTCCATTTAGGTAAAAAATAAATTATCAGATAAACATCAATATGCCCCACTATTCCAAAAAACACTGCGAGAAAAAAAGGAATTCCGGCATGACCAAACCCAATCATAGAAACAAAGGCGATCAACAATGTTATACCCCATAATTTAGATAAAAGAGCATGAGTACATGTTTCTTTTCCGAATTTTAGAATACTAAAAAGATAAGTTAAAGCTTCCATTATAAAAATCAAGATAATTGACCAGACATTATTTGTTATAATTTCGGGATTCAATAACCAAGAACAAAAAGCAACACAAAGCCAAAAAATCAAATCGGTCTGACTATCCATTCTTCGGAGTTTCTCTGATGAAACTCCAAATCTGCGTGCGATAATCCCATCAAAAATATCCGATAATAATCCAAGAAAGATCAAAAAAATAAGTTCTTTTCTAATTTCGCTACCATAATTGTAGGTCAGCATTATTAAAATGGGCCCTAATAAAAGCCTGAAAGCAATAAGGAAGATTGGTATATTTTTCATTTATTTATTTTTATTTATTTTCTAAACTGCCAGTTAAAAAAAGGAAGTTTACGTTTTCCATTTGTATTCCAAAGACCAAATTGCATCCCTCTTAAATCTTTAGAATTATTAAACAATCCGATCTGAATTCCTTTATGCTGTCTCGAAACATTCGATGTTCCAATTTGAATTCCATTACCATAATCAGATATATTTGCTAAACCTGAAATACTAACACCAGAAAAGCTCTTAGTATTTAATATTCCTCCAACAGAGAATCCATTCATTTTATTCATTCCTGAAATTATCGAAATATTCATCCCTCGCAGTTCTGCTCCGCCAGTAAATCCGCCTGAACTAATATTCAAACCATTTACCCTAATATAAGTATCTGTACAATCATCAAAAAAAGCTACATTACTAATAACATTGTCATTAATTCCAACAAACAAAGACTCAAAAGGAACATTAATTGAAATTGTAAACAAAGCCACTGACAGAGGACTGGCTTCAACATTTAATCCATTAATGGCTTGAAGCTTAATGTTTTTGTTCTCATAATGACCTACACCTAAAGCAAAACCATTTACTTTATTGACTCTTTTAGATATTGGAGATAAACTAAAAATCTTGATACTATCATTCCTTAAATTATTATTCGATTTCCATCTGAAATAATGCAGATCAATATCATTGCCATCAAATACTATTGAAGAATTTGGCGGAAGATTGCTAACCAAAGTATCTGTTATCTTTGGTGCCTTATTCTGCCCAAATACAAAACCATTAAACAATAAAACACCTATAAGTCCTACTCTGTAAAAACTGCCAAAATATTTGGCGCTCATAATTTGATTTATAATTTTCATATTATTTCTTTTAAAATTACAGGACAAACCTATTGCAATTATCACATGTCAATTTGCTTAAAACAATAAAACTATTTCTTATATTTGTGATTATCGCAAATTATGAAATATCAAGAATCATTTTTAAAGGCTATTAGAAGCAAAATCGCAAAATCAGCTTCTGTAATAGACGAGATTGCTACAGTTTTAGAGATAAGCTATGACGCATCTCACAGAAGAATATCTGGAAAAAGTAAATTTTCGATTGATGAAACTATCAAATTAGCAGATCATTTTAATATTTCGCTGGATAATTTATTTTCTAAAAAAGAAAAGGTAATCGTCGAAAAAACAATTGAAATAGAAACCTTAAAAGATATGCTTCACTATTTCAAGACATCAGCAGAACAAATCGAAGTATTAACTAAAAATCCAAAAACAACACTGTTTTACTCTGCCAAAGATATTCCGTTGTTTTATTTTATGGACGGAACGATTTTATCAAAATTCAAAGCTTTTGTCTGGCTCAACCTTTTAAACAGTCATCAAAAAAAAGTCGCTTTTGAAAGTTTTATAATCGAAGAATCTTTTGCAGAATACATGCAAAAATTAAAAAGTGCCTATGAAAACACTATAGTCAATGAAATTTGGAACGACACAACTATAAACAGTAGTTTACAACAAATTTTATACTTTCATGAGGCGGGTTTACTCTCTCTTAAAAATGCAAATGCTTTATGCAAAGACCTGAAAAGAATTATTAATTTAATTCAGGAAAAATGTAATATGCCAAATAATAATTTTAATATCTATTATAATGAGTTGATATTGTTAAACAATAATATGCTCATAGAAACAGAAGAAAAACTAACGATGTTCGTTCCTTACACACTTCTGGGATATTTCATTACTGACAATGAAGAAAGCTGCAGAAACGTACATCAATTTTTCAAACAGCAAATTATAAACTCAAAACCTTTGGGACAATCTGGTATTAAGGAACAAAATCTATTCTTTAATCGTGCCATCCGAAAAATAGATTATTATATTGAAAAAATTAATTCTCAAGTTGACTTATTATTCTAAAACTGAATATTTCTATAGTAGCTCATAAAAAATTTATTCATAAAAACCCCAAGTCCATTTGTTTGAATTGGGGTTTTCCGTTTTTAATGTTTTCTCAGAAAAAACAGTTCCTTTTTAATTTTACAAGGTATTTGTTTATAAAAAAGCCTCATTTATTAAACAAAATGAGGTTTCCCGTAAAAAATTATAGAGTTTTTATTACATTTTAACGTTTGTTGAATTTTTTGTCAGATATTTTTTTAATACTTTTGAAATCCACCAAACCAGAAACATAAAAACCACAATTCCTTTGAAAAATCACAAAAAACATTTCATCTGCATTCTCATATTTGGATTTTTATTAAATATTTCAAATTTATACAGCCAAAACAATAAAGAAGAGTCATTTTACAATTGGTTTGACAACTCTATAGGCAAAGAAAACCTAAGCATTAACAATGGACCGGCTTATAAAGATACTTATGTAACAATTGGCGATAATAATATGTACTACGTTGCCAATAAATTCATGAAGGGTAATGTAACTTATGACGGGCAAATCTATTATGATCTAAATATCAAATACAATATTTTTCAAGATCAATTGATTATAAACCCAATTGGTGAATCTAAGTATTCTTCAATAGCCATTATCCAAGACAAAACATCTGCATTTTCTATAAATGGTAAAAATTTCGTAAAACTCAACAAAGAAGTATCTGCGTTACCACAATTAACCACAGGATATTATGAATTGACAGTTCTTCGAGAAGGTTTTAACTTATATACCAAACACTTTAAAAAGATAGAAAGCAAGACTCAGGACTACAAAGCATATTCTTATTTTACAGAAGACAATACTTATTTCATTTTTTATAAAAACGTCTTTTATACCAGTAATAGTAAAAGTGAGATTATAAAAATATTCCCGGACCAAAAAAAACAGATTAATGATTTTTATGCAATGAATAGAGAAATTCGAAAATCAGACAACGATCAATTTATGATCAATCTCCTTAAATTCATTAACACTTCTCTATCAATTACAGAAAAATAAACTTATGAGAAAACTTCTACTTATTATACTTACTTTACTTTTCAATCAATTCATATTTGCACAAGAAACAAGCGATAAAGTATCACTTGAATTTAAAGATGCGGATCTAATGACCGTAATTCAAACTATTGAAGCATCATCATCTTATAGATTTTATTTTGATGCCGAATGGATTAAATCAAACAAAAACTTATATACAGGAAGCTACAAAAATGTTTCTATTGATGAAGTATTAAGCAAAGTCTTCAGCAATACAAACCTTAACTTTCTTGTTCTAAAATCGAAAATAATTCTAACAAACAACAGCAGTATACATAATAAATTGCCTGCTAATTATTTTCCGAAATCAAATAATAACTTAGCAAATCAACCTGGCAGAACGATTCAAAATCCAATATTTTATCAACAATATGATTCTCTACAAAATAGTAGTGGTTCCAAAAAGAACTTAGCGATAACTTTCATAGGAAAAGAAACAGATATTACAGATAAAAAGAATTCTACTATTTCAGGATATATCAGAAACGGGTCGACAAACAAGCCTGAGCCTAATATCTACATGAAAATACGCAACAAAAACATAAGTGCGGTTAGTGATCAGGACGGACATTATATTTTACAGGTTCCTCCGGGAATTAATGTGATCGAAATTAAAACGCTTAGTTTCAAAAAGCTTGCACAAACAATAATGGTTTATAATGATGGTCCGCTTGATATTGAAATTCAAGAAGACACAAACTTATTGGACGAAGTTATCATCAGAAGCAAAAGACCAAAAACGGTAGAAAGTGTTATTTCAGGACTTGTGTCTATTGATATTGAAGCTGTAAAAAATGTACCATTAATATTAGGAGAACGCGACATTCTTAAAGTAGCCACTACTTTTCCGGGGATAAAAACTACTGGAGAAGGTTCTGCCGGATTTAATGTTCGCGGAGGAAAAGAAGATCAAAACTTAGTTCTTCTTGACAATGCCGTTCTTTATAATCCGCAGCATTTCTTAGGGTTTTTCTCTGCAATAAATCCTTATACCGCAAAAAAAGCTGATATTTATAAAGGAAGCATACCTGCTGATTTTGGTGGACGTTTATCTTCTGTTTTTGATATAAGCACTAAAAATGGTAATGCCGAAAAATTTTCAGGTGAAGGTGCCATTGGTCCAATTACCTCTAATATTACTGTAGGAATGCCTATCCAAAAAAATAAATCAAGTATTATTGTTGGTGTAAGAGCCACTTATTCTGACTGGATTCTAAAATCTTTGGACAATGAAGATTTAAAAAATAGTGAAGCCGGATTTTATGACGGAATCATGAAATACAACAACACTATTAACAAAAACAACTCGGTAGAAGCGACTTTGTATTACAGTCATGACCGTTTTAGAATAAGCTCAGATTCGTTGTATAAATACAGTAACCGTCTTGCTTCTGCAAAATGGGATCATACATTTAATAAAAAGAATAAAGGATCATTGTTTTTTACCAATAGTGAATACAAATTCAACATTGATTATGATTCTAACAACAAGAATGCCTTTGATTTTGGATATAAAATCAATGAAACGCAACTTATGCTAAAACTTAACTATTTGTATAGTGAAAAACACAGTATAAACTATGGTATTTCGAGCAAGCTTTACAATGTTAGCCCAGGATATCAGCATCCAAAAAATCCAGATTCCCCTCTGGTTCCAATTGATATTGAAAAAGAAAGAGGCCTTGAATCGGCTATCTTTATATCTGATAACTTTAAGTTGAACAGTAAATTGTTAATCGATATTGGATTGCGTTATTCTTTTTATTCGGCATTAGGAGAAGCCAATTCACGCCTATATCAACCCGGTTTACCTCTTGATGACGCATCGTATACTGAAACAAAACATTATGGAAACAATGAAGTAATAAAAACATATGGAGGTATTGAGCCTCGTATCGCTGCTCGTTATTTCTTTACGGACGATTTCTCTATTAAAGCAAGTTTTGATCAGACAAGGCAATACATACACCTTCTTTCAAACAACGTAACACAATCTCCAACGGATACGTGGACTTTATCGAATACGAATGTAAAACCTCAAAGCGGACAACAATATTCATTAGGTTTATACAAAAACTTACATGATAATGAAATCGAACTTAGTCTGGAAGGATACTATAAAAGATCACAAAATATATTAGACTACAAAGTTGGTGCAGAATTAATCCTGAATGACAGAGTAGAGACTCAGCTTTTGCAAGGAGAAGGAAAAGCATATGGTGTTGAGTTTTTAATAAAAAAATCAGTTGGAAAATTAAACGGATGGATTGGATATACCTATTCCAGAACACTGATAAAACTTGACAGTAAATTTGATTCTGAAATAGTAAATAACGGTAAATATTTTGCTGCAAATTTTGACAAACCTCATGACCTGAGTGCCGTTTTAAATTATAAATTTACAAAACGTTATAGTTTATCGTCTAACTTTTTATACCAGACCGGAAGACCAATTACCTATCCTATTGGAACATACCATTATGGAAATGCAGAATATACTTTGTATAGTGACAGAAATAAATATCGAATTCCGGATTATATCCGTTTAGATATTGGGCTTAATATTGAAGGGAATCATAAAATAAAAAAACTGGCACATAGCTTCTGGAATATATCCGTGTATAATGTGTTAGGCAGAAGTAACCCGTATTCTGTTTATTTTGTAACCGAAAAAGGACAAGTAAAAGCATACAAAACGTCTATTTTTTCTATTCCGGTTCCAAGTATAACTTATAATTTTAAATTTTAACGAAATGAATTTTAGAACCGAAATAATAAAACATACCAATAAAATCATTCTTTTCTTTCTGCTAAGTTTTTTCATTAGCAGTTGTTCAGAAAGCTATAACCTGCAAACTGATACCTATGAGGAAGCTATAGTTATAGAAGCTACTTTGACTAATGAACTTAAAAAACAAGAAATAAAGATCACCAAAACTTCCCGATTCGAAGATGAAGAGGTTGTTGTAGAAACCGGCGCAAATGTGGTTGTGAAGGATAATCTTAACAACGAATATGTTTTCACAGAGAATTCTGGTAAATATGTTTCGCAATCTGAATTTGAGATTCTTCCTAACAGACAATATACTTTAGAAATAAAAACCAAAGATGGTAAAGTTTATAAATCATCTTCAGAAACGTTACCAACTGTAAGTCCTATTATAAGCATTACTCCAAGCGTGGTTGTAAACAACAAAAACGAAACTGGTGTACAAATGAACGCAAACAGTTATGATCCAAACAGAACTTCTAATTATTACCGATATGAATATGAAGAAACTTATAAAATTATAGCACCTAGATGGACTTCTGACAGAGCAGTTGTAACTGGTCCTAAAAATATAAAAATAGACGAGGATAATGATCCAGCCAAAAGAATCTGTTATTCCACAATAAAATCAACTGATATACTCGTAACCAGTACAAACGATCTAGCAGAAGATCGTGTTAATTTCCCTGTACGATTTATTAAACAAGATAATTATATTATCGCGCATAGATATAGTATACTTGTAAAACAGTATGTTGAAAATAAAGCAGCTTATACTTTTCATAAAACGATGAAGGAGATATCGAGCTCTTCGAGTGTATTGTCTCCAAAACAGCCTGGTGTGTTTTCAGGAAATATAAGATGTATTAGTAATGTAGACGAAAAAGTTATGGGGTATTTTGATGTTGCATCTGTATCCTCTCAAAGAATCTTTTTTAACTATACAGACTTTTTCCCTCCTACAAATACTCCTGCTTATTTTAGTGCGTGCGAACCTATGCAGCTTAAGTTCTGTTTTGAATCTAATGTAACCCCTCCATGTGATGGATATACCATTATTTCAGGTCTTCAAAATAATTCATTATCCTATTTCTATGGTAACTATGTAGAAACGGCATGCGCAGATTGTACAACATTTTCATCTAACATAATACCTTCATTTTGGAAAGAATAAAATACATTTTACTATTGGTATTACTTATCAATACAAAACCGATTATAGCGCAAAACACTTCTATAAATGAGAGTGTATTTATCCATGCAAATGCAACGACTTTTGTAACTGGAGAGAAACTTCTATATAAAATTTATAGCTTAAAAAATACAGACAAAACACCAAGTCCTGTTAGTAAAGTAGCCTATGTTGAGCTTATCGATCCTACTGGAAAAAACATTTTTAAGAACAAACTTTACCTAAAAAATAGTACCGGAGAAGGCGATTATTTTATCCCTACAACCATTAAAACCGGAAGTTACAAACTGATTGGCTACACTAATTGGATGTTAAATTCAGATGCTTCTAAAATATTCCAGGTTGATATTAAAATCATAAACCCTTATCAAATTAGCGAATCAAATTTAACAGAAAATAAAGCCATTTCTGAAAAAGCAAATCTGGCAAATTCAGCATCAACTTCTGGAACTGTCCCTCAAGAAAGTTTATCAGATAAAAACTTTAAAATAAAAGTAAATAAAGATGTTTTCGCGAATCGCGAAAAAGTTACATTAGGCATTGAGTCTTCGGCATTATCACCAGAGAAAGGAAACTACTCCTTATCTGTTAGAAAAAAAGATAATTTACCTACAATAAATCAATTAACACCGGGTGAATTTGCTAAGATTTCGGCTGAAATTGAAACAAATTCCCAAAATAAAGGTGCAATAATTCTTCCTGAGCTTCGTGGAGAAATGATTTCCGGTAAAATAATTTCAAAAAGTCCGGTAAACAATAGTCTACAAAATATAATTGTTGCCTTGTCTATAGCAGGAAAATCGTTTGCTTATAAAGCTGTAAAAACAAATGAAGCAGGGCGTTTTATTTTTAATTTAGACAAACCTTATTATAATAACGAAATAGTTATACAAATTATAGGCGACCAAAAAGAAAATTACACTTTAGAACTTGACAAAGCAAATGAGCCGGATTATTCTAAACTAGCATTTCAATCTAACTTTAATTTATCAAGTGAGATCGAAGAAACCTTATTAGAAAGATCTATTGCAAGTCAAATTGAAAATGCATACTATACGGATAAAATAGACAGTATAATTAAACCGGACTATACAGATCCGTTTTACTACCCGGTTGCCAAACAATATTTACTTAGTGATTTTACAAGGTTTCCATCCTTAAAAGAAACCATTACCGAAATAGCAACAGAACTGTATTATAGACAAAATGGTGCCGATTACTCTTTGCATGTAAACGATTATAGCCTTCATACACAATTACCGGAATCGCCATTAGTGATCGTTGACGGTTATATGTTGCAAAATATAAATGAGCTATTCAATTTTAATATGGCAAACATGTATAGTATCAGTATCATAACTGGTCAATATTATGTGGGGCCTAAAGTTTTTAACGGTGTAATAAGTTTTGTTACTGTAGACGGTAATTTTACTAGTTTACAAAAAGACAATTACATCTTTAAGCCTACCGTTTTGAGGCCTTCTGTAAAGAAATCATACTATAGTCCCAATTATACTGTCGGGAACAATTTGCAGCGAATTCCAGATTATAGATATCAATTATTATGGAAACCAGATGTAAAATTAGATCAAAAAGAAGATGATATCTATTTTTATACTTCTGATGTCAAAGGAAGCTTCGAAGTTGTTTTAGAGGGTTTTACAGAAAACGGACAACCGGTTTATCTTTCTAAAACTATTAGTGTGGAATAAAAGTGAGCGTATTTTGGGGAATTAACTAACAAAATAGGGCAAATTCAGGAAGAGTTTTAACAAATAGTCAATAAAATTAGAGTTAATGAAGAAAAACTAAAGGTATTTCATAATTTATTCAAAGAAAAAAAATACCTTTAGCCTACCAAAAATAAAAAATTTAACCCTAAAAACCCTATTATGGACTTCAACGTTATCCAGATTACAAAAATTAATTCAATCGATTTTGTGTTCTCAGACAAAACGAACATTACATTTCCTGTTGCTCCTTTAGTTTCAGCAACAACTTATCAAAACCAAAACGTAAAAACATTAAAAATCTGTTCTACATTGTACATTAACTCACAAGACTCTCAGAATCCGGTCGTGGGAACATTAACTGAAAATGGAGATACTGTCGAAATTTATTTTGACTATGATTGGGACGAAAGTACTCCTGACACTTATGATGTTTGGTATGTTGAAGCAGACTATACTTCTGATACAATTGGTAATATTAAATTTGTTACATCTTATTTAAGAAACATTGATCCTATTACTTCTAGAGGAACTACAACTGGAGTAAATGGATAATGAACCACTTTTGGTCAATAATAAGGTATATGGTTTAATAAATAAAAAAACAATTATTAACTTAAACCATATACTTTAAATGAGAAAAAAAAGAAACATACAAAAAATGCAAGCAACTAAATTATTTGTTTCGCTGATACTTTGTCTAAGTTCTTCACTTCTTTTCTCTCAAATAAAAAACTACAATAATGTAGACGAGGTATTTTACAAAAAAGCCAACGAATTCAAAAATGAGATAAACTTTAGAAAAGCTCTCTATTTTTTCAATAAAAAAAACTGGGACTCTACTCTAGTATATTCTATGAAGCAATTAAGCTTAAGTAAAAATCAAGAGCTAACTAATTATTGCCATTATTTTAGAGGATATAGCCTTAGAGAATTAAAGCTACTACAAGAAGCAAGGTCTGAACTAAACTTAATTTCAAAAAAATTCATCCTATATCATTTAGTAAACTATAAATTAGGAGCAATTTCTTTGGAACTGAATGAATTCGAAAGGGCTATAACCTATTTTCTTGAAGCTGAGAAAGCATATACAAGCGAAGAAAAAGAATACAAAATAAGTTCACTTTATTCGAATCTAGGAACTTGTTATTTACATCTAAATAAATTCAAATTAGCTGAAATTTATCTATTCAAAAGTGTAAGAATACAAGAAAAAGAGAAAGATTCATTACCAATCATAAACTCATACTTTAATATTGCAAACTTATATTACTTGCAATACAAAGACCAACAAGCAATTCCTTATTTTGAAAAAGCATACGTTTTATCTAAGAAAGTAAAAGATTTTAATAAAAAAAGAGATGCTTCTCTAAATATGACAGTAGTAGAAGAAAATAGAGGTAACTACAAAAAAGCACTAATTTATAGAAAAGAATATGATCAATGGAAAGATTCTTTAAACAACCAAAATAAAGTTTGGGCAGTTGCTGACTTTGAGAAAAAGTTTGCCGTGGCTCAAAAACAAAAACAAATCAAAGTACTTCAAATAGAAAACAAGCTTAAAAATGCACAACGTAATGGTTTGTTTTTCTCAGCAATTGGCTTATTATTAATTTTAACCGCCGGTGTTTATCTTTACGCTCAAAAAATAAAAAACGGCAAAATTATATTGCTCCAAAAAAACAAACTCGACGAACTCAATGCGACTAAAGATCAATTGTTCTCGATAGTAAGTCATGATTTAAGATCTTCTGTAAACGCACTCAAAACAAGTAATGCAAAATTATCAGCGACTCTAGAAACCAAAAATTACGATGAGCTTAATCAGCTTATCATACAAAATAGTAGTATTGCCAATGGCGCTTACAGTTTATTAGACAATTTATTGCACTGGGCAATGCTGCAAACCAAACAATTGTATTTTCATAAAGAATCTGTTCATTTGTACTCTATTGTACAGCAAATTGAATACAATTACAAACCTTTACTTCTTGATAAAACATTAACTTTTGAGAATTCGGTTTCAAAAGGTATCTTCATTTTCGTAGATCTTGATTCGTTAAAAATTGTACTCCGAAATTTATTAGACAATGCAATTAAATTCTCTAATGAAAACGGAAAAATAAATTTTTATACCGAAGATACAAATACCGAATTTTGCAAACTTATTATTGAGGATTCGGGCATAGGAATGAAAGAAAGTACTATTCAGGAATTACTTTCAGAAGGTGAATTATTATCAAAGAAGGACAATTCTGAAATTATAGGAACTGGTTTAGGATTGCAATTGTGCAAACAAATGATCAGGAAAAATAGCGGCACTATAGCTATAGAAAGTGAACTAAACAAGGGTACAAAAATGATTTTGACTTTCCCAAAAACAATTACTTAGTGCACTTTTATAAAGCAAATAAATCACGACAAGATCTTTGTTTAGATAAGTATTCTTAAAAAATACGCTTTAAACAATCCTTTTCTCTATAATAATTCTTTACTTTACTCCACCAAAAGGCTTATTAACAATACTTGCTTTCCCAAAAACAATAAAAATGGACAATATCAATGTTTTAATAATAGAAGATACTCCAGAACAAAGCGATGCACTTACCAAAGTATTGCTTGAAAACAATTACACCGTTGCCGGAGTAGCCAAAAACTTTACGGATGCCATAAAGCTTTTTTACGAAAACACCGTTGATATTATTATCATCGATGTGTTTCTTGACGGAAAACCAGATGGAATTACTTTTGCAGAGTCTATAAACATTATTCCGAATGCTTCAAAACCATTTGTCTTTTTGACCAACTCACAAGACCGGGAGATTTTTGAACGTGCAAAACTCACAAAACCTTTCAGTTTTTTAATGAAACCTTTTAATGAGTTAGAAATTCTGTATGCTATAGAAATGGCAGTCGAAAAATTCTACGAGCAAACAAATGTGTTTCTAAGCGAAGAACAAGACACTGTAATCAGCAATGATTACTTATTTATAAAGAAGAAAAACTCGCTAAAAAAAGTTGCCATAAACGACATTCTATATATTGAAGTCGAAGAAAGATATTGCAATATTATTACCGAAAAAGAAAAATTCGTCATTCAAATTTCGCTAACGAAAATCAGTAATTTATTAGATAAAAATAAATTCATAAAAACGCATCGGAATACTATCGTTAACACAGACAAAATCGAAGAGATCATTCTAGCCGATAATCTCGTAATCTTAAAAGGAAATCACAAAATAAATCTAAGCGATACTTATAAAGATTTTATAAAAAAGATGAATATTTTGTCTTAAAAACGACACTTTTTTACATCGAAAAAATCTCAAAATCCTCTTTATTTCAAAGAGGATTTTTTTGTTTTAGATCCATAAAACCAAGTATACATTTCTCTTTAGAGACTTTATGACACGAAAACAAGCTTTCATGACATTTTTCAGTAATAACCGTAGAATCAAAATTATTTTTACGCTCAGAAACAACAAAAAAAACTATCAATGAGAATTGCGTTAATCAGCCAGCCAGACATGAGAGCTTTATCAATCATAAAAAAAATCATCAATAATCCCTGGGTTGGAATTGTTGTCTCGTTAGGAGTAATAATTCCCTGTTTGTACGAAATTCTGGATGATATTACGGTTTTTAGAAAAGAATATATACTATTATTAATCTCATTTCCGATCTATATAAAGTCACTTAAAAAGATATTCGACGAAATTTTAGATGCCTCTGATGATTTTTCGGAGTAAAAATAAATTTTGCCCCTCCTGATAAAACACTCCAAATTAAGCTTTTAATAAGGAGTGTTTTTCTTTTTTTAAAATATTTCACAACTTGTTGTAACTTTTTTGCATCTTCTTACGTATAACTAATTGTACACTTAAAAATTGAGGAGACAAAAAACATGAGACAACTTAAAATCACCAAGCAGGTAACCAATCGTGAAACTGCATCGTTAGACAAATACCTACAAGAAATTGGAAAAGTTGACCTAATTACCGCTGATGAAGAGGTAGAATTAGCACAAAGAATAAAGGCTGGTGATCAAAGAGCTTTAGAAAAATTAACAAAAGCCAACCTACGTTTCGTTGTATCGGTTGCTAAACAATATCAAAATCAAGGTTTAACTCTTCCTGACTTAATTAATGAAGGAAACTTAGGTTTAATTAAAGCGGCTCAACGTTTTGATGAAACTCGTGGTTTCAAATTCATCTCTTATGCTGTATGGTGGATTCGTCAATCGATTCTTCAGGCTTTGGCAGAGCAATCTCGTATTGTTCGTTTACCATTAAACAAAATTGGTTCTATCAATAAAATCAACAAAATGTATGCTTTATTAGAGCAATCTAACGAGCGTCCACCTTCTGCTGAAGAAATTGCAAAAGAACTTGACATGACTGTAAATGACGTAAAAGAGTCTATGAAAAACTCTGGTCGTCACTTATCAATGGATGCACCTCTTGTTGAAGGTGAAGATTCTAACCTTTATGACGTTTTACGTTCTGGAGAATCTCCAAACCCGGACAGAGAGTTAATTCACGAATCATTACGTACTGAAATCGAGCGTTCATTAGAAACATTAACCCCTAGAGAGGCAGATGTAGTTCGTTTGTATTTTGGTCTTGGCGATCAACACCCAATGACTTTAGAAGAAATTGGAGAAACTTTCGACTTAACTCGTGAGCGTGTTCGTCAGATTAAAGAAAAAGCAATCCGTAGATTAAAACACACTTCAAGAAGTAAAATTCTTAAAACCTATTTAGGTTAATATTTAAAGATATAAATCCCAATCCCGATGCTTCGGGATAAAAATTCCAAATACCAATTACTGTTGGAATTTGGAATTTTATTCGAAAAGTATTATACTTGGGACTTTAAAGCAAACAACAGTTTGATTGACTGTTCGTTTTTTGATTGATGATTGAAACTCCGGCTGATTACCGGAGTTTTTTATTTTTTAAAATTTTCTTAACCGCAAAGAGCGCAAAGATCTTTTTATCCTTGGGAATGTTGTAAAAAACGGAGAGTTCGCAAAGCTTTGCGAGCTTTAAATTTTGTTAAAAATCATTTACAAATCCTTTGCGAACTTTGCGTAAACCTTTGCGCTCTTTGCGGTTAAAAAAATTATCTTTGCAAAAATAACACACACAACTACACAATGAAAAATACACTTATTGCTCCTTCTGTTCTTGCAGCCGATTTTGCCAATTTACAACGTGATGTCGAAATGCTTAATAACAGTCAGGCTGATTGGTTTCATATCGATATTATGGATGGAGTTTTTGTTCCGAATATTTCTTTTGGGATGCCTGTTTTAGAAGCGATTTCAAGACATGCAAAAAAATATATTGATGTACATTTAATGATCATTGATCCGGATCGATACATTAAGACTTTTGCCGATTTAGGCGCCAATGGCTTAACCGTCCATTATGAAGCTTGTACACATTTACACAGAACACTTCAGGCAATTAAAGCCGAAGGAATGAAAGCAGGAGTTGCAATCAACCCACATACTAATATTGATTTATTAGAAGATGTAATCAATGATATTGACCTAGTTTGTATTATGAGTGTAAATCCCGGTTTTGGAGGACAATCATTCATCGAAAATACTTATGCGAAAGTAGCTAAGCTAAAAGCTTTAATTACACGCAAAAACGCTTCAACATTAATTGAAATTGATGGTGGTGTAACAAGCAAAAACGCAAAACAATTAGTAGAAGCCGGAGCTGATGTTTTAGTAGCAGGAAGTTTTGTTTTTAAAGCCGAAAATCCAACTCAAACTATTACCGAATTAAAAGCTTTGACCGCTTTTTAAATTCCAAATGAGATAAAAAATAGAAGCCGAAGAGAAATCTTCGGCTTTTTTTATGTCAATTCGTTCTGTAAAACTTTAGCTCTTCTATATCCTGTCAAGCTAATATTTCTATGTTTCTTGAAAAATTTATTGAGATGACTTTCATCTGAAAAACCAAATTCATCTACAATTTCATTAATTCTCATATCACTGAAACTTAAGCGATGCTCGATCAATCGTATTTTATAATTTGAAATAAAAGACTGAATCGTTTCTCCGCAATGATTTTTAAAATAACTTCCAAGATACGTATCTGATATATCAAATTTCTCTGCTATAGCCGAAGCTTTTAATTTTTGAGGAAAAAAAATATTAGTCTGTATATAATTAATAATCTCCAAAATTCTTTTATCGGCGCTCTCTTTTATACCTTTTGGTTTTATTTTAGCAATGTTTCGAGCAGCAATCACAATAAGCGCATTGACATAATGCGTTATTAAATCTTCATCATAAATATCCTTATTCTCTATAACATGAATTAAAGAATCCGATATAGATTTAACAAGGAATTCATCTGCTTTTCGTTTCAGAATCCAACCTGATAAATGTGACGCATAATGCAACAAACAACCAATATGATCAATACTTTTTGATTTATATTCTTTTACGTATTCACTATTAATTTTAACCAATAAAAATTCCGTAGTATTTACAATGTCAAAAGTGTGGTAATCATTTGGCGTTAGTAGCATTAGATTTCCCGTTTGATAAGATATTGCATTTCCATTGATATGAAGAAATCCATTTCCCGAAATAACATAAACCATCTGAAAAAAACTGAATTGTGAATTTGTAATTGGGCACTCCTCTACCTTTTTATAAATCACCTCTACCGATTGATGCATGTTTTCTTTTCTCATACTACAAAAGTACTTTTTTATCATTAAATTATACCGAAAAAATAAACATACTCAGTATAATTTTGCTAAAAAATACAATAGAAAAAATGAAGCAAAAATTTTACTCCAGCAAAAACACAGTCGTTCTCATTGCGATTTGTTTAGCCACATTAATGTTCTCATTAGAAATTTCAAGCGTTCCGGTTATTCTGCCAACGCTCGAAAAACTATTAAACGCTAACCTTCGGGACATGCAATGGATCATGAATATTTACACTATAGGCTGCACCACGGTTTTAATGGCAGCAGGAACATTAGCAGATCGATATGGCCGAAAACGTATTCTGATTATTACTTTAATTTTATTCGGAATTTCATCCTTAGTTTGTGGTTTAGCAGAAAACATTACCATATTAATAATCAGTCGTTTTTTTCAGGGAATAAGCGGTGGTGCAATGTTAATTTGCCAGGTCGCTACTTTATCACATCAATTTCAAGAAGGAAAAGAACGCAGTAGCGCTTTTAGTATCTGGGGTATTATTCTAGGCATCGGATTAGGTTTTGGACCTATAATAGGAGCTGCAGTCATAGCAATATTGTCCTGGAAATGGGTCTTTCTAATACACGTTCCTATAGCGGCTATTGCTGTACTTTTGGTTTATGGTTATGTAGATGAATCTAAAGATTCTGATGCTAAAAAATTAGACATTTGGGGAATGACCACATTATCTATAGCGGTCTTTGGATTGAGTTATTTTATCACACAAGGACCAGATCTTGGCTTTGCAAGCCCTATAGCATTAAGCATTATTGGTGCTACAATAATCAGTTTCATTCTATTTTTGAGAGTCGAAAAAACAAATCCTTACCCGATGTTTGATTTTTCAGTATTCAAAATCCGCAATTTTTCAGGCGCTATACTTGGTTCTATCGGAATGAATTTTAGCTTTTGGCCCTTCATCATTTATTTGCCTATCTATTATCAAAGCTGTTTAGGATATGATGTAGTTACGGTAGGAATTTCTTTGCTTGCCTATACTCTTCCCACATTAATTATCCCTCCTTTTGCCGAATATCTTTCGGTTCGATATCGCTCAGGAATCATAATTCCAATAGGACTTTTTGTAATAGGACTCGGTTTTATACTTATGAGATATGGCAGCATCGCAGAACATGCAAGCTGGCTAACAATGCTTCCGGGTTCTTTACTCGCAGGAATTGGATTAGGTTTAACCAATACACCGGTAACCAATACAACTACAGGTTCGGTTTCGTCTAATCGCTCCGGAATGGCCTCAGGAATAGATATGAGTGCAAGACTAATTACTTTATCTATTAATATCGCTTTAATGGGATTTATCTTGGTCGAGGGAATTTTCTCTTATCTGAATAACGCATTTCCTGGATCTGTAGAGAAAACTACATTACGGCTTATTTCGGAAAAAATAGCAGCAGGAAATTTTTCATCACTTACCAATGATTTTTCAAAACTAAACACATTAAATTCA
The DNA here is from genome assembly GCF_900187965.1 of Flavobacterium sp. ov086. GTDB lineage: Bacteria > Bacteroidota > Bacteroidia > Flavobacteriales > Flavobacteriaceae > Flavobacterium. Next base: position 20,642 of record NZ_FZNL01000001.1, read on the forward strand.
TCAGAATCAGTTTTACAAGCAGCACTTGCACATGGTTTTGAAGTAATATTACTCTATGGAGGAATTGGTGTTTGGATATTAGCTGTTATGAGTTTTATATTATTCAATCCCAGAAAGGCAGAAAGCAATTTATAAATTAAAAATAGCAAAGCTTTTATTCTGAAAAATAAAAAATAAGACTATCGCCGAGTTAAAAATCCTTACTACTTTTTAAATTTTTCAGATTAGGAAAGAAATCAATTCCTGTCATTTTTTCAAGAGTTTCAATAGGAACGACAAAATCATAAAGCGACTTATTACTGTCTTCATTTGGAACCAAAAAAGCAATTGCCTTATGTTCTTTGCCGGATTTAGTCAAAATAATTTTATAAAAATATTTAGGGACAGCAACATTTTCTGTCCCTATTTTTTTATCTGAATCTTTCAAAATTCCGCCAGTTACTACATAAACATCATTATACTTTCCTGCCCAATAACGTGTTTTTTGTTCTAATCTGTTCCAGATTCCGCTATTGAAATCATGTTTTTGAGGAGAAATATTGGAGGTATAAAAAGTATCATTATACGCATTCTTATCAAACTCCATATCTCCGGCAGGACAAAGATGCCCTTTGTCGTAACCAGATTTCTTGTAGTTTCTCCAATCTGCAGAACCCGTTGTTACTTTTGGATCTTCAATAAAATATGGGCGTTTATAATCGCCGTTTTTCAGATATTCTTTCTTTAATTCATACGCAACCCATTCGGCTTGTTCATACTTTTCATTATATGAAAGCGTATAATATTGATGTTTTACAATTTGTTTTGTTGTCGAAGTTGGCAAATAAGCAATCGTGTACAAAGAATCAGAATTACTATGATTAGTAACAAAGGAAGCTTGTGGTTCTTCCTGCATTAACTCTTTTTGACTATTATCTTCTTTTTTACAGGACAAAAACACAAAACTTATCAAACCTAAAACTATATAATTCTTCATTAACTTTATTTTTCAATATTCAAATCTGAGTAATCACTTTTTACAGATCACAAATTACTTTCTTACACCATATAAACTTACAAAAAAACGCTCCATAAATTTAAATTTATGGAGCGTTTTAATAACAAATTAATTCTCGTTAGAACTAAGATTTTACCAATTTATCCTTTTTCATTCTAGGAGTAACACTGTTTTTTACATAACTCTTAGACTGTAAATCATCTAAAACATTTAAAGCCTCCTCTACATAAACGTCTTTAGCTAATGCTTGGTGCCAAGCCTCTCTTTTTTCTTTTAATGTAGCGTCATTATTCATTTCAAGTTCTTCGTAAGGCAATGATTTAAAAACTAAATTGTTTTTGTAATCTGAAATAGGTTTGTATTTTTTACCTTCATTCTCAACTTGCTCCTGAGTAGCTTTAAAACTATTAATATTTAAGCTATAAGTATTCTCTTTATTTTTAACATCAATCCATTTTGCATTGTCTTCAATCAATTTGAATTGTGCATTTTGAGCAATTCTGTTTTTACTATTATCGATTGCTTTTGCAAAGTTTTCGTTTGAAGTCCAAGTGCTATAATCAGCAGGATCGATTTTATCCCATGGCATTGCATTGTCAATATCACGCTCACCCATTTTTAAGTAAGCATAACGATCCGGCATCACAACATCACTATGAACACCTTCTAATTGAGTAGAACCTCCATTGATTCTATAGAACTTTTGTCCGGTAATTTTCAAAGCACCAAGATCTCCATAATTTGCATTACGAACAAACTGATTCAAATCAAGTACATTTTGTACCGTTCCTTTACCATAAGTTTGTTTACTACCAATGATAACCCCACGTTTGTAATCCTGAATTGCAGCAGCCAAAATCTCTGATGCAGATGCTGAGAAACTGTTAACCATAATTACTAATGGTCCGTCCCACTCGATTTTTTTATCTTTATCGTATAAAACTTCTTTCTTTTTTCCAGCTGATTTTACCTGAACAATTGGTCCTTCTTCAATAAATAAACCTGCGATATCAACAACAGTAGATAAAGATCCACCACCATCATCACGAACGTCTAGTACAATTCCGTTGATATCTTCTTTTTTCAGTCTTTCAACTTCAAGAGCAATATCTTTTCCGGCATCACGACCGTCTTTATTTTCAAAATCAATGTAGAATTTAGGCAAATAGATTACTCCGTATTTCAATCCGTTTCTTTCTACAATACTAGATTTAGCGTACGTTTCTTCGATCTCAACAACATCTCTGATAATTGAAATTATTTTGATTGTTCCGTCAACTTTTTTAACGGTAAGTTTAACCTCAGTTCCTTTGTGACCTTTGATTTTTTTCACAACATCATCCAGACGCATTCCTACTACATCAACAGGCTCTTCGTTTCCTTGTCCAACTTTCAAAATTAAATCTCCAGCCTCAAGTTCTTTTCCTTTCCATGCAGGACCTCCTGAAATCAATTCATCAATTTGAGTAAAATCATTTTTCTTAGTTAATCTTGCTCCAATACCTTCCAATTTTCCACTGATATTAACATCAAAACGGTCTTTTTCTTCTGGCGCAAAATAGCTTGTATGCGGATCAAAACGAGTCATGATCGAGTTTACATAAACAGAAAACCAATCTTCCTTATTCAAATCTTTAATTAAACTGAAATTGTCATCTAATGATTTTAGAGAACTATCACGAGTTTCTTTTTCTAAAGTTTCAAAAGATTTTTCTTTATAAGCAGGATCTTTTTTCTTTTTATCCTCTTCTAATTTTTGTTTAGCAACAAGCGAAGAAAGAGTTGACAATTTAATTTGTTTTCTCCATCTCTCGTTAATTTCAGTCGCATTTTTTGCATACGGAATATGCTCATAATCCGCATTAAAAGTCTCATCAACATTATAGTTGAAAGGCTGCGCTAAAATAGTCTTATAACGCTTTTTGCTTTCTTCCATACGTTTCATCAATCTTGTATAAGTAAGATTGAAAAAAGTCAAATCTTTGTTCAAAAACTGATCGTCTAACTGCAATTCATATTGTTTGAATTCGTCGATATCAGACTGAAGAAAGAATCTTTTTGAAGGATCTAACGCATCGATATAATCTTTAAAGATTCCTTTTGAAAACTCATCATTTATTTCAGCAGGACTATAATGTCCTTTTTCAATAACAAAAGCAAGCAATTCTAAAAGCGTTTTATCTCTATTTGGATCCGGATCTACCGTCTTGTCTGCATTAATCTTAAAAGCAAACAAGGTCAATGACAAGCATAATACGGCTATAAGTATTTTATAATTTCTTTTCATAAACTTAATAATAGCATTCATCAAATTTTTTAATCTAAGTTACGGTAAAAACTGTGCCAACAAAGCCAAGCCCACTATAATTTTTTGTTAAAGATATAAAAATGTTTGACGCGCTAAAATCTTCTTTAAATTAGTTGACAAATTTTGTTTTATTTGTGACTATTCTACGAAAATCTGTCACTACATTTGTCTTAAAATCCTACATTCAAAATCATAATTCGTATATGAAAAGCGAAAAACCACTAATATTAGTTACCAACGACGACGGCATTTTAGCTCCCGGAATCAGAGCTTTGATAAGTGTTATGGAAACTATTGGCGAAGTTGTCGTAGTTGCTCCAGACAAACCTCAAAGTGCCATGGGACACGCCATAACCATTAACAATACCTTGTTTTTAGACAAAATCTCAAAAGAAGATGACATTATAACCGAATATAGCTGCTCAGGAACTCCTGTAGATTGTGTAAAACTGGCAGTAAACGAAATTTTAAAACGAAAACCGGATTTGTGTGTTTCGGGAATTAATCATGGTTCAAACTCTTCTATAAATGTAATTTATTCCGGAACGATGAGCGCTGCTGTTGAAGCAGGAATTGAAGGCATTCAGGCTATCGGATTTTCATTATTAGACTTTGACTGGAATGCCGATTTTGAGCAAATAAAATCATTCGTAAAGAAAATAACGTTAGAAACACTTGCCAATAAATTACCTCCAAGTGTCGTTTTAAATGTCAACTTTCCGAAATTAAAAGAAAAAGAAATCAAAGGAATTAAAATTTGTCGCCAAGCGAAAGCTTACTACGCACAGAAATTTGACAAGCGACAAACTCCTTTCGGGAAAGATTATTATTGGCTAACCGGAAAATTCACCAATGAAGACAAAGGTGAAGACACAGACGAATGGGCATTAGAAAATGGATATATTTCTGTAGTTCCTGTACAATTTGACTTAACGGCACATCATTCTATACAACAACTTAATACTTGGAAATTAAATGAATAAAGCAGACATTCTTATCGGATTTATGATCGGTATTTTTACTTCTATTCTTGGAAGTTATTTGTTTATCACCTTTTTTACCACTTTTGACATTTCGACAGGACTTGAAACTATAAGAAAACAAGGTTATCTGGGAAAAGTAATCACTTTAGGAACCATTTTGGATCTTGCAGTTTTTTTAATTCTGCTAAAAAGAAACAAAGAACTTATAGCAAGAGGTGTAGTTTTGGCGGTGATTGTTTTAGCAATTTCGACCTTATTTATTTAAATCTTATCTTTGCTCTGCAAAAAAAATGTTGTGTTTAAAAATTGAAACACACTTTCAAAGAAATCTATATGAAGTATTACATTATAGCCGGCGAAGCCTCTGGAGATTTACATGGTTCAAATTTAATAAAGGCATTGTATGAAGAAGATCCTCAAGCAGAAATTAGGTTTTGGGGTGGCGATTTAATGCAAAAGGCTGGAGGAACATTAGTAAAACACTATCGTGAATTGGCTTTTATGGGATTTATTGAAGTTATTTTCAATTTAAAAACCATTTTAAGTAATATCAAGATTTGCAAAAAAGACATCACCGAATTTCAACCTGATGTCTTGATTTTTATTGATTATCCGGGCTTTAATATGCGTATTGCAAAATGGGCTAAAGCTTTAAATTATAAAACTCATTATTATATTTCTCCTCAAATTTGGGCTTGGAAAGAGAACAGAATTACGGCAATCAAACAAGACGTCGACAAAATGTTTGTGATTTTGCCTTTTGAGAAAAGTTTCTACGAAGATAAACACCATTTTCCGGTAGATTTTGTTGGACATCCATTAATTGATGCAATTCAGAATCAGCCTCCTTTTGATGAGGCAACTTTTAGAAAAGAAAACCAACTGGGAGAAAAACCAATTATTGCCGTTTTACCTGGAAGCCGTAAGCAGGAAATCACCAAAATGCTTAGCGTTATGCTTAGTGTTGTGGATGATTTTCAGGATTATGAATTTGTAATTGCCGGTGCCCCAAGTCAGGATTATGAATTTTATCAGCAATTTATCAGCAACAAAAACATTGCATTTGTTTCGAATAAAACTTATGATTTGCTTCGCTCTTCGACTGCTGCATTGGTAACTTCAGGAACTGCAACTCTGGAAACGGCGCTTTTTAAAGTTCCGGAAGTCGTTTGTTATAAAGGAAGTTCGATTTCCTATCAAATTGCAAAACGCATTATCACTTTAAAATACATTTCGCTTGTAAATTTAATTATGGATCAGGAAGTTGTAACCGAATTGATTCAAAGCGACTGCAACACCAAACGCATTAAAGAAGAATTACAGAAATTATTAGAACCTCAATATCGCGAAAAGCTATTGAAAAATTATGATATTCTGGAGCAAAAATTAGGCGGAGTCGGCGCAAGTAAAAAGACCGCAAAACTTATTGTAGCAGATCTAAAACAGGCTTAAAAAAACTCAATTTTGAAAAAAATACTCATTTTCATGCTTCTTGCGATCGTTTTTACTTCATGTAAATCGACATCAACTGCCGTGGGCAAAAATGAATCAAAAAAAGAAAATAGATATACTGTAAGTAAATTAATCGAAAAAGCCGAAGACAATATTGGCGTTCGCTACAAAGCTGGCGGCACAACAAAAAGTGGCTTTGATTGCTCCGGATTAGTCTATACCACATTTGAATCTGAAAATATAAAACTTCCGAGAAGTTCTTATGAGCAGGCAAATGTTGGGAAAATAATCAAAACTAGCGATGCTCAAAAAGGGGATTTAATTTTCTTTAAAACCAATAAAAGCAGACAAATAAACCATGTTGGGTTAATTGTGGAAGTAAATTCGAATGAAATTAAATTTGTGCATTCTTCAACATCAAAAGGCGTTATAATTTCATCTACAAAAGAAGCCTATTATCAAAATTCGTTCGCTCAAATTAACAGAGTAATTGAGTAAATCGAATTAAACAAAAATATATTCTTTTTCTTACAAAATATTTAATACTTTTAGAAAATGAAAGTATTAGATTTTCCTTTGGCTAAAATTACAATTAGCTTTCTTCTCGGTATCATTGTTTCTTACTACACAAGACCCTCAATATTAACCGCTGGAATATTCCTTATTTTCAGTATAACAATATTCTGTACCCTTTATTTCTTTGCCGCCAAACGCAAAAAACTAAATATCATTTTTGGAATAAATACCTCTATTGTTTCTTTTTTTATTGGAATAATCACTCTTCAATTACAGACAGATTCTTATCAGGAATCAAATTACATCAATTCTAAAACAGTATTTGAAAAACCTCAATTGATAACTTTCACTTTACGTGAAAAATTAAAAAGTAATGACTTTAACGATCGGTATGTTGCCATTATAAACCAAATTGAAGGCAAAGTTTATACAGGAAGAATCATTGTAAACATCCAGAAAGACAGCTCAAAAAACAAAGTTATTTTAGGAAATATAATTCGGGTAAAAACAGTTTTACAACCCAATAGTTCAAGCAAAAATCCTAATCAATTTGATTATGCCAAGTATTTGTCCAACAAACAAATTTATGGTCAGGTTTACTGTCGTAAATCTGAAATAGTAATTAACAAAAATCCTAAAAAAGACATCTGGTATTATTCTGGCCGTTTACATTCAAGAATCATAAACAATCTCGAAAATGCCCATTTCAATAAAGACGAAATGAACGTTGCCTTGGCTCTTATTTTGGGGCAACAACAAGAAATTTCAGCAGATATTATAAAAGATTACCAATACTCCGGAACTACGCATGTACTATCTGTTTCTGGTTTGCATGTTGGTTTTATCATGTTATTTATAAATTTTATTCTAAAACCAATTCCAAATACTCGAAAAGGTTCATTTATAAAATTGATTTCCATTTTGATATCCTTGGCTATTTTCGCTGTAATTTCGGGTTTATCTCCGCCTGTTTTGCGTTCCGTTGTTATGTTTTCATTTCTCGCCATTGGAAATCATTTACGCAGAAGCGGAAACATCTATCATACTCTATTAGTGTCAATTTTATTGATATTATTATTCGAGCCTTATTTCTTGTTTGATGTTGGCTTTCAGCTAAGTTATCTTGCATTATTTTTTATCATTTGGCTACAACCTATTCTACAAAAAATCTGGGCTCCAAAACACAAAATAACGATTTACATCTGGAATGCTTTAACCGTTTCTTGTGCTGCACAAATAGGCACTTTACCGGTTTGCTTATACTATTTTCATCAATTTCCGGGATTATTTTTTGTAACAAACATTATCATTCTTCCATTATTATCGTTTATCATGATTGCCGGAATCATAGTAATGATCTTTGCTGTTTTTTATAGTCCACCAATGATTTTGGTTGCTATTTTCGAAAAGAGTGTTTATCTTTTAAATCTAATGATTCACTTTGTCGCAACATTTGAATCGTTTGTTATTAAAGATATTAGTTTTAATTTCTATTATCTGATTACCATTTACCTATTAATAATTGCTGGCACAATTTGGCTTAATAAGCCTAGTTTTAATAAAACTATTTCTCTTTTGCTTACCATTATTATAGTTCAGATTTCTTTTATTTATACCAAAAAAGAAATTGAGAGCCAACAGGAATTAATCATTTACAACACCAGGAAAAGCACTTTGATATCTGAAAGAATTGGCAAAAACATCAGCTTTATTACAAGTGATACTCTTTCTAAAAACAATATTTCCACTTCTTATTTAGTTGGAAATTTTGGTGTTTTGAAAAGTTCGCACAAAATCAAGAATACATTATTCTTTAACGGAAAAAAGATTCTTGTAATAGACAGCACCGGAGTTTATCAAAACAGAACACAACCGGATATCCTGCTTCTTACTCAATCTCCAAAAGTAAATTTAGACAGAATTCTAAAGGATTTAAATCCGAAAATAATAATTGCAGACGCTTCAAACTCTTATTCCATAATTAAGAGTTGGAAAACCACTTGTCTTAAAAAAAATATCCCTTTTCATGCAACGAATGAAAAGGGATATTATAAGTTAAACTAGGAATTTTATTTTATTCGCTGCTTGGATGCAAAATTGAATTTGAATCAGAAATCCATTTCTTCGCTCCACCCATTTTATAGGCTAGAACTCCCATCTTACTAATTGTTGGTTTATTTTTTTTGATTGTAATCATCACAAAACAAGCCTGAGGAATTTCTTCGACACCTAAAGCATTTTTCATCATCACATTTTTCTCTTTCGCTTCATCTGTTAAGGTATTATCAGACAAATCAAGTTTTAATAAGATAACATTATCACGGGACCATACAGCAAAGTCTGGTGTGGTAAAAACCTCATTCTGAATTTTCTGTCCGGCATTAGCAGCTGTAAAAAAAATCAACAATGGTTTCTTTTGTGCATCACTAGCTATAAATGCATCGCTTAAATCGGTATTCCAAACTAAATTCTGAGAATGTAAGAAAGATGAACCTATGAAAAACAGTAGGATAAGTAGTTTTCGGGTCATAATATTATTGGTTTTTATTGGGGGTTATAAAAACCAAATTAACACAAAAACGAGGAGTTAACAAACACTTCTGTCACAAAAACTTCGAAAAAGTTACATTATAGTGAATTTTATTATTTAAACTTTAAATTTTAAACAAAATGTAATTTTTACCCCTAAAAAACATCAAAACTGCTGATATCACACTAAAACCTAAAAAACATCCCTTTTCATGCAATAGCCGAAAAGGGATTCTACAAATTAAACTAAGAAACTTAATTTAAATTTTAATTTATTCACTTGGATGCAAAATCGCATTCGATTCAGCAATCCAAGCTTTAGCACCTCCAGGCTTATAAGCGATTTTACCTAATGCACTAAAAGTTGTTTTGTTTTTTCGGATAGAAGCGCTTGCGAAACAAACTTCTGGCAAGTCTTCAACTCCAAAAGCACTTTTTAATTTAAGATTTTGCTCTCTATCTCCATCAGCAGTAGTTGAGTCAGACAAGTCCAGTTTTACCAAGATGACATTGTCGCGCGACCAAACTGCAAAATCAGGAGTTTTGAAGATTTCATTTTGAAGATTTTCCGGTACACCTGAGGCAGTGAATAAAATTAACATTGGTTTTCTTTGTTCATTGCTTATTGCAATAGCATCAGTCATGTTTGTTCTCCAAACTAAATTTTGCGAATGCAGAAAAAATGAACCTAAAAAGAACAGTAGGATAAGTAATTTTTTGGTCATAGTATAAATTGGTTTTGGTTAGTATAGCAGGACTAAATTAACATATTATTTTAATTTTCCAATTTTTATTAGCACAAAAAATACATTATATGTTTTTTTAATTATAATAAAATAATAAAACCACAAAACCCACCAAAATAGTGAATCCTTTTTCTTACGAAACAAAAAAACTCCTTACAAATATGTAAGGAGTTTTATATTATTAAAATAGAATTTACTCTACTTAAGATTTTTTTGGATGAACGATTTCTTCTGCAACTGTTAACCAAGCAGATGGACCTCCGGCAACATAACCGGTTTTTCCTAAGCCTTTAAAATTTATCTTTCCATCTTTTGATTCTGCACTTGTAAAAAATACAGTTGGGAATCCCTGAATTCCAAAAGCTTGTTGTAACTCATTATTCTGATTTTTAAGTTCAGGAGTTTGAGGCACACCTCTAGGATAATCTAATTCTACTAAAACAACATTATCAGAAGCCCATTTTTTAAACTCTGCAGTTTTCAAAACTTCATTCTGTAAACGAATACACCATCCACACCAATCACTACCGGTAAAAAACAACAACATTGGTTTGTTTACTTTATTACTTACCGTAATCGCCTCCTTTACATCTGTATACCATTTAAGTTCCTGCGCTTGTGTTGCAAATGCACCAACAAAAAACAATGCAACTAGTATAATTTTTTTCATGTCCTTATTATTTTCTACAAATTTAAGCAAAAAAAGAATTGCTAATTGTCGTCTACTTTACTTCTTGCATTAATTTTCTAATAATTGGCGAAATTGCAATTAACAGAACCCCGGCAACAAGCGAATAAATAGCCAATTGATAATATCCTTCTGTATAAGATTGCAACTTAGAAAGCAGTGTATCTCCTGTATTTGATCGCGATATTTCGGCACCTAACTTCCCTGCAAATAATTGCCCGAAAGCGCTTGCAAGAAACCACAATCCCATCATCATACCGAATAATCTTTTTGGAGATAATTTAGTAATAATAGACATCCCGATTGGACCTAAACAAAGCTCACCAATTGTTGTTACCAAATAAGCAAAAGTAAACACGTTTAAAGACGCAATTCCTTCTGAGTTTGCAAAAAACCTGGTTAGGTAAAAGATATAAAATGAAGCTCCTAAGAACAAAAATCCAATTCCGAATTTAATCAGGGTATTTGGTTCGATTCTTCTTTTTCCAAGCCAAATCCATAACAAACCAATAAGCGGACTTAAAGCCACTACAAAGAAAGTGTTCGAACTATTGTTTACCACATTTGGATCAATGTTAAAAAACAATAATTTATTACTTAAGTTATCTTTTGCAAAAAGTGATAATGAACCACCGCTTTGCTCGTAAATCGCATTAAACAATAAATAGAAGAACACAAACAAGAAGGCTGCAAAAAGCTTTTTCTGCATTTTTACATCACCTAATTTTATCAGCTCATAAGCAAAATACAAAACTGCAATTATACCAATTGTATACATGAAATAATCTGTGTAATCTGTATTTTTCACCATTATAAAAATAAATGGCAAACTCAAGATTGACAATGCATAAACTGCTATTTCACGTACTCTTCTTTTACTTGTATCTAAATGTAACAATGGAGAATCTCCAATTGGTCCTAAATATTTTTTAGTAAACAAAAAGGTAACCAATCCCAGAAACATAACAATGGCAGCTGATAAAAAGCACAATTGCCAAGAATAGTATTTTCCTAAATAAATACACAAAGCACCTCCTAAAAGACCTCCAACATTTATTCCGGCATAAAACATTCCGTAACCGGCATCTCTTCTTCCATCTTCTTCATGATACAACTCCCCAACCATTGAAGAAACATTTGGTTTAAAAAAACCAGTTCCAATAATCGAAAAAGCAATACCATAATAAAACATTGTCTGAGGCGAAAAAGCAATCAAAAGATTTCCAAGAATCATTACGATTCCTCCAAAAAATAATGACTTTTTAAACCCTAAAACTTTATCAGCAAAAATACCACCGATAAAGGTAAAAGCATAAACAAACGCCTGGATTGCTCCGTATTGCAAATTAGCATGTTCGTCTTTTAATAAAAGTTGGTCTACCATAAAAAAGGTTAGTACACCACGCATTCCGTAGAAACAAAAACGTTCCCACATTTCAACAAAAAACAAATACCACAATTGTTTTGGATAAGTGCCTTTAAAATTTTGAATTTCTTCTAATGTAATCTCGTGTTTTGTACTACCTAACTCCATGCATCATTTTTTTCAAGAATGGAGTTAAAGCAAATAACACTAAAGCAGCGATACCCGTAAGAACAACAAAAACCATAAAGAACTCATATAAGTTATGAATTATGAATCCTGCAAATTCAGGATAAGAAACCGTTACAATATTTTTCTCTTTTAAAAGATCAAATTCTTTTGCTGTAAATGTTGTGTCTTTTGCTGTAAAAGTATTTACAAATTTTACATTTGTCTTAGCCGCAAGTTCTTTTTGGCTTTTAATTTCAGCAATCGTTTCAATTTTCTTTTCTACATCTAAACCAAATTCTTTAGATTTTTCTTTATCAATTTTAGCAATCTGTAATTTTGCCAAAGCAAATAATTCTACTCCGTTTGCAACAGTTTTATTTTCTAAAATTGACGCTAAATCTATATTTACTTTTTCAGCTGCTTTATATTTATCACCTGTTGGGGGCAAAATCGACCCTAAAGTTCCACCTAAAGCATAACCTGAAGCATTAGAAAGGAAGAAAACCCCAAATAATAATGAAGCAAAACGTTTTGGCGATAATTTACCTACCAATGACAATCCAATTGGAGATAAGCATAACTCAGCACAAGTATTTAAGAAATACAATAAAATAAGCCATTTTACCAATAACAATCCTGAAGTTCCGATATAAGAAACCTGAGTAGCAATCATAAAGAAACTTACAGTAATCAAAACCAAACCTATAGCTAATTTTACAGGCGATATTGGCTCTTTACTTTTCGCTCTTAAAGAATCCCATAATACACTAAAAGGAACTGCTAAAACAACAACAAATAATCCATTAAAAATCTGAACCATTGATGGTGGCATATTCCAAATTCCAAAAAAGTTTCTATCTGTTTGATTATTCGCAATAAAAGTCAAAGAAGAACCAGCTTGCTCAAATGCAGCCCAAAAGAAAATAATAAAGAAAGAAACAATATAGATTACAATAATTCTGTCTCTTTCCACTTTAGTCAGCGAAGAATCAGAAATAATCAATCCTGCTAAAGCCAATCCGCTTGAATAAATCAAAGTATAAATTAAATTCTGACCAACTACATAGTGAAAAAACAAGCCTAAAACTAAAAATGCAATTCCTGCACCAATTAAAGCTCTGGTAGAAAAATTAGCTTTTTGCGCTTCTCCTTCTTCAAAATCATCAGCTACATTTTTAGATGGCAAACCTCCTAATGGTCTTCCTTCTGGAGACACTACATATTTATTTTTTAAAACATAAAAAAGGATTGTTCCCAAAAGCATTGCAACCGAAGCTGCCAAGAATCCCCATTTAAAAGCATGAATATCTCTAACGCCACCTCTATCAACAACGTCTCCTAATAATGGACAAATAGATTGACCTAAAAAAGCGCCAATATTAATTCCCATATAAAAGATCGTAAAAGCAGTGTCTAATTTTGTTTTTTCTTGTTTAGGATATAAACTTCCAACCATACTAGAAATATTTGGTTTGAAGAATCCGTTACCAAAAACAATAACTCCTAACGCAGAATACATAATCGTTTTTGCCAAACCTAAGTTAGATTCAAAAACACTTCCGCTGGTAAACAATAGCATTTGTCCAATTGCCATTAACAAACCACCTAATAAAATACAATTTCTGTTCCCTAAAAAACGATCGGCAACAAAACCACCTAACATTGGTGTTAAATAACAAAGTCCAAGAAATCCTCCATAAATAAGAGAAGCTTCTTCTTCTTTCATCAATAATGAGTTTACAAGAAATAATGTCAATAAAGCTCGCATTCCATAAAAATTGAATCGCTCCCACATCTCCGTTCCAAACAATACCCAAAGTCCTTTTGGATGCGCAGTTTTTACTTGAGTTTCTCCCATATTATTCATTATTTATTTAAAGTTAAAAATTTAAGATTATAGATTTTCTTTGATAAAGTTAGTCATTTTATTATAAAGCTGAATTCTCGTTTTTCCGCCAAAAATACCGTGGTTTTTATCCGGATATATCTGAGAATCAAATTGTTTGTTTGCCTGAATCAAAGCTTCCATCATTTGCATAGAATTTTGCACATGAACGTTGTCATCACCAGATCCGTGAATCAATAAAAACTTCCCTTTTAATTTTTCAACATGATTTATTGGAGAATTTTGATCGTAACCACTTGCATTTTCTTGTGGAGTTGTCATGTATCTTTCTGTGTAAACACTATCATAAAAACGCCAGTTTGTTACCGGAGCAACTGCAATTGCCATTTTAAAAACATCACTTCCCTGAAAAATACAGTTTGAAGCCATAAATCCACCGTAGCTCCATCCAAAGATTCCAATTCTTGAAGCATCAACATAAGGATATGCACCAATTACTTTTGCAGCATCAATTTGATCTTGCACTTCGTATTTTCCTAATTCTTTTTGAGTAACTTTTTTAAAATCAGCACCTTTAAAACCAGTTCCTCTACCGTCAACACAAGCTACAATATAACCTTGTTGCGTAAGTGAAGCAAACCAATAATCATCACTATTGTTCCAATCGTTGTTTACTTGTTGAGATCCCGGACCAGAATATTGGTACATGAAAACAGGATATTTTTTTGAAGGATCGAAATCTTTTGGTTTTAAAATCCAAGCATTAAGTTCGTTTCCTTTTGCTGTTTTTAAAACAAAGAATTCTTTTGTGGGCAAATTATAAGCCGTTAATCTGGCAGCAAGAGCTTTATTATCCTCGATTACCTGAATTTCTTTTCCAGCTTTTGCTTCGTTCAACGTATAAGTTGTAGGCTGAGAAGCACTTGAGAAAGTATTAATGAAGAATTGGAAATTTGGGCTAAAAGTCGCCGCATTAGTTCCGGTATTTTTAGATAAACGTACTTTGTTTTTTCCGTCTAAAGCGATACTATAAATATCTCTATTGATAGAACCATTTTCTGTAGATTGGTAGAAAATAGTTTTTGTTTTTTCGTCGAAACCATAGTAAGATACTACTTCCCAGTTTCCTTTTGTAACCTGATTTTTAAGTTTTCCGGTTTTATCATAAACATAAATATGATTGAAACCATCTTTTTCGCTAGTCCAGATAAAACTATTATCTTTTAAAAAAGTCAGATTATCTGTAACATCAACATAAGCTTTATCTTTTTCATTCAAAACCACTTTAGCCGCAGCCGTAGTTCCATCAACAAAAAGTAAATCAAGATTATCCTGGTGACGGTTTAAAACCTGAGCAGACAATGTATTATTATCATTTGTCCATTTTAATCTTGCAATATAAAAGTCGTTATAATTTCCTAAATCAACTTTTTTAGTAGCATTTGCAGCAGCATCATAAATATGTAATGAAACTACCGAATTTTTTTCTCCTGCTTTAGGATATTTAAAAGTTTCAATTGTTGGATATAAATCTTTGTGAAACATTGACATCGAAAACTCCGGAACAGCACTTTCGTCAAAACGAATATAAGCTAATTTTTTACTGTCTTTACTCCAGTCAAAAGCCCGGACAAAAGCAAATTCTTCTTCATAAACCCAATCCGTAATACCATTAATAATCGAATTTTTCTTTCCATCTGTAGTAACGGCAGTTGATTTTTTTGAAGCTACATCATATACATAAAGGTTATTCTCTTTAGCATAAGCGATTTTTGTTCCATCAGGCGAAAAAGTTGGTTCCTGAATCTGAAAATCAAAAAGTTTTGTTAGTGATTTAGACGCGATATCATATAAATAATAATCTGCAGTAAAAGAGTGACGGAAGATTTTATTAGTATTAACGGCAATTAAAATCTTTTTTTCTGATGCATCAAAAGTATAACTATCAATACCGTTTCCTAATTCCTTGTGATTTTTTGTATCAATCAAATCAGATACTTTTTTTAGCGTCCCGAAATCATATAAACCAATCTGCATGCTTCTGCTCCCTTGATCTACATCTAAAACAGTGTATTGATTCGTATTCTTTAGCGATTTCAATTCAACCATTCCTTTTGCCTTGAAAGCACCACCATAAATATTCTCGACAGTAACTTTTTGCTGCCCAAAAACAGTAGCAACTAATAACAAAAGTATAACAGTAATTTTACTTGTATTCATTTGAATTATTTTAAATATAAAAAAGAGCCCAATTTTAGTAAAAAAAATAAACATAATACACATTTCAAGTGTTAAATGTTAAAAAAAATAACGATTGCGTAATTTTCAATTTTAAATAGATTTTAAACAAAACTCTTAAAATGGTATCTTTGCTGCAACAATATTATTTAATACACTGAGAATGAACAACGCTGTTGCCGGATTTTCGAAATTATCCAAAAAAGAAAAAATAAACTGGATCGCCAATACCTACTTTTCAGAGCCTGAAGAAGCCTTGAATATTATAAGAAATTACTGGAATTCAGACGAAAAGCTACAACAATTACATGACGAGTTCATCGAAAACACAATAACCAACCTATACATTCCGTTAGGAGTTGCTCCAAATTTTTTAATTAACGAAAAATACAAAACAATTCCAATGGCTATTGAAGAAAGTTCTGTAGTCGCTGCTGCTTCAAAAGCAGCCAAATATTGGGCAACACGCGGAGGTTTTAAAGCCACAGTAATTGACACTGAAAAAATCGGTCAGGTACATTTTACTTTCAACGGAGATGCACAAAAATTACAATCCTTTTTCGATCAAACAAAACCTAGATTCTTTTCTGACACGCAAAGCATTACCAAAAATATGCAACAACGTGGCGGTGGAATTTTAGACTTAAAACTAAAAGACAAAAGAAGTTTATTAGAAAACTATTTTCAGCTTCACGCCACTTTTGAAACAAAAGACAGTATGGGCGCAAATTTCATAAACTCTTGTTTAGAGCAATTTGCCACCACTTTAAAAGAGGAATTTCAAAATTCTGATCTATTTTCAGGCGATGAAACACTCGAAGTAATTATGAGTATTTTGTCTAATTATGTCCCAAATTGCCTTGTTAGAGCCGAAGTTTCGTGTCCGATTGAAGATTTGACTGAGAAACATATTCCGAATCCGCAAGAATTTGCCGAACGTTTCATTCAGGCAGTTCAAATTGCAGAAGTTGAACCTTTTAGAGCCGTTACACACAACAAAGGCATCATGAATGGTGTCGATGCTGTAATTCTGGCAACAGGAAATGATTTTAGAGCCGTAGAAGCCGGAGTTCATGCTTATGCCTCAAAAAATGGTCAATATGCAAGTTTATCGCACGCTAAAATCGAAAACGGAATTTTTACTTTCTGGTTGGAAATCCCATTAGCAATAGGAACCGTTGGCGGATTAACCTCTCTGCATCCATTGGTGAAATTAAGTTTAGAAATACTAGAAAAACCATCTGCAAAAGAATTAATGGAAATTGTAGCAGTTGCCGGTTTAGCACAAAATTTTGCTGCTTTACGCTCGTTAACTACAACCGGAATTCAGGAAGGCCACATGAAAATGCACTTAAACAACATCATCAACCAATTTGAAGCAACTGACGAAGAACGCCATTTAATTAAAACTCATTTTAAGAAAAATGCTGTTTCCCACAGTGCAGTTGTAGAATTTATTGAAAATATCAGAAAATAACCCAATTTACAAATTCCAAAAATTTAGCTTCTGAATAAAATTCCAAATTCCAACAATAATTGGAATTTGGAATTTTATCCCCAAGCTTGGGAATTTGGAATTTATGCGAAAGCATAACGGGGCTAAAAAATACAGAATGAAAACAATCTTTTACAGTAACGGAAAACTTTTAATTACCGGTGAATATCTAGTTTTAGATGGCGCTAAAGCTTTTGCGTTACCAACAAAATTTGGACAAAACTTAATTGTAGAAAACGGCACAAACAAAGAAATCGAGTGGAAAAGTTATGATTCTGACCTACATCTTTGGTTCGAAAATACCATCTCATTTTCTGAAATTATAGAAAATATTCCAACCCAAATCGAGACGGTAAAAAGTACTTTAGTAAATATTTTGCACGAAGCTTATCTTTTAAATCCAAATTTCATAAACAACTCCGAAGGCTACAAAATAAGCACACAACTTACTTTTCCTAAAAACTGGGGATTAGGCACATCATCTACTTTATTGAACAACATTGCTCAATGGACTAGGATAGATCCTTTTACACTACTTAAAAATAGTTTTGGAGGCAGTGGTTATGATATTGCGTGCGCACAAAACAACACACCTATTATATATCGTCTGGATCAACAAAATTTACCAATGGTAGAAACGATTAAATTTAATCCGGATTTTATTAAAAATATTTACTTCATTTACCTTAATAAAAAGCAAAACAGCAAAGCAGCGATAAACGCTTATTATAACAATAAAAACCAAAACTTGGCTCATAATATTGTTGACAACGATAAAATCACTGAGGCAGTTTTAAACGCAAAAACGATAAAAGAGTTTGCCTTTGCTTTAGAAAAACATGAAATCCATTTAAGCAATATATTAGAATTGGAAACTATCAAAGAAATTGCTTTTCCTGATTTTAACGGAGTTATTAAAAGTCTTGGTGCCTGGGGCGGCGATTTTGTAATGGCTGTTTCAAAAGAAAACCCAAATGAATATTTTACTTCAAAAGGATACGAAACAATCCTTACTTATGATGAAATGATTTTACAGGAATAATTCAAGAGCCTGTTTAACCTAGATTACCCATTAGAAATTTTATTCTTTTTTGTTCCGTAGAAACATTTCATTGGCAGAAAAAATGTTTCCGCTTTGGCATCAAATTGTACGTGCATATATCGGTTATGAAGCAGACGTTCCTACGGAACGTAAAAAACGCGTCATTATTAATCCACTATCTATGAGATGTTCCGATGGAACAAAAATAGTTATTACCTAAAAAAAACAAGTTGTGCCTTGACAGTTTTCTAATGTGTAATCTTTATTTAAAAACAAAAAAAAGTGAACTAATAGTTCACTTTTTTTGTTTTAGTATGTTTTGTTTCCAATCTTCGAACTTTTTGAGTTTCGAGCTCATTTGTTTCAATAAGCGTATTATGCAAACGCTCCGCCATTTTTTCTATACTATTATTAATAGAGTCATAAACGACTTCCATTCTGCGGTGTTTTTCTTCTTTTATAGCTTTTAGAACATCTTCTACAAAGAGTTTATCATATTTCTCAGCAACAGAATCATGAGTATTTGTCAGTCTAATAACGTAATCGTTACTCAAGACTGTAACTTTAAAATGCTGCTCTTCATTACTTAAATAATACTTACCTCCCAATTCATCACAATTGATATCAGTATTACTAAGCTTTAAAAGTTCCGTAATTATTCCAAAAATATGATTTTCAATTTTGGTATATACCCTAGGTTTTCTTCTTAACAAATTAAACATAAAAAATACAAAATATTTGTTTATCCACAGTACTCGATTATTATCTCCGTTAATTATAATTTAGCTTAATACCTTAGGGGCGGAAGTTACCTTGTTAAATCGCAGCAAATTAACTGTAATAATTTGAATATCACAAATTTTTAAAATTTTATTTCTATTATTCCTATATACTTTAAGAAAAGCGGCTAAGATTTACTACAAAAACATCCCATATACAGCACAAAAAAGCCCGAAATGGTCAAATGAACATTTCGGGCTTTTATATTTTTAAATTTATTTACTAAAAACTAGTAATTAAATTGTAATCTGTTGTCTTCAATTTTAGCATTGTTTTTCAACGCTGGTAAAATTCTGCTTGCATCAGATGCGCTTTGAGCTTTTACCTTAGCAACATATTCTGCATGGTTAGCAGCAGCAGGAGCTTTAACTGTACTAATGTTTTTAACAACATAAACTCCAGTGTTTCCTTCAATTGGTGCAGAAATTTTGTTTGCAGTTAAAGCAAATGCATTACCTACAACTTTTGGCTCTTGTCCTACTCCACCAGGTAAAACTGGGTTATCCATAGTTACATTAGCAGCTTGTTGAACAGCTACACCAGCACTTTTAGCAATAGCTTCAAGGCTTGATCCTGTCATTTTAGCTTTTAACATTTCAGCTTTTTTCTTGTTTTTCAAGATTGGCTCAACATAAGGTCTAGCCAAAGTAACAGACACTAAACCAGATTTGTTTTCGCTTTTGTATTGAGCAATTACGTGTCCAATATTAGCAATTTCAAAACGCTTTACATCGCCTTTACTTGTTTCTTTGTCATATGCCCATCTGATGATGTTACGTTGGTTACCTAATGGACCAAACGCTTCATCCATCGCTTTTGCAGTTACTGGAGGAGCAACTTTCAAACCTAATTCTTTTGCAGTAGCATTAAAGTCTTTATTAGCAGCATCCATTTCAAATTTAGTTGCCAATGTAAATACTTTATCAGAAGTAACTTCAGATGGCTCAATTTTTTGAGCGATAGTAGCTAAACGAATTCCGTCTTGTTTATCTGTAATTTTGATAATGTGAAATCCGAAAGGAGTTTCAACTAAACCAATTTTTCCAATTCCGTTATTGAATACAAAATCATTGAATGGTTTTACCATTTGATTTGGACCAAAATATCCTAAATCTCCACCTTGCTGAGCAGATGAGTCATCAGAACTTGTAAATGCCAACATCATAAAACTATCCGGATTAGCCTGAACTTGTGCTAAAATTTCTTCAGCTTTAGCTTTAGCTTCTTCTTTAGTTCTTTTTTCTTTAGCATTTGGAGTTTGAGATCCATCATAAGCAATTAAGATATGACTTGCTTTTGCGTTAACACCAGCTTTAAATCCTAAAGATTTAGAGATAGCATAATATTTTCCGTAAACATAAGGACCATAAATTGCTCCGGCAGGCAAACTGAATAATTTATCAGCATCAACAGCTGGTAAAGCATTTTTAGGAACGTATGTAGAATCGTAAGGAACATCAGAATTTGAGTTTACGAATTCAGCAATGTTTGTAGCGTTTTTGAAACCTGGCAATGTATCATTTTTACCAGTTTTTGCATTGTACTCTACTCTTCCGTTTAATAACGCAGTGATTTTAGCTTTAATTTCAGCTTCGTCTTCTTTTGAAGCTTTATCTTCTACTAAAACATATTGAATTTCACGAGTTTCATCCGCTTTGAATTTTTTCTCATTTTTCTTCATATAATCAACGATATCTGAATCAGAAATTTTCACGTCGCTATCTTTAATTGACGAATATAATGCAGCAGCATAAGCAAAGTTAACTTTGTTAGCTTCCATTTCATATTTCAACTTTCCTTCGCTTACAGTTGTATAAAGTCCAGCTTTTACAAGTGTGCTGTAGATTTGATATTTTGCGTTCAATTCAGCATCTTTTTCTTTTTGAGAAAGATATTGAGCTGCTTCAGGATTTGTTTTGAAGTACTCTTTAAATTTTGCAACATCAAACATTCCTGCAGCATTTAAGAACATTGGATTTTTACCAATATTTGGATCTGCTTTTAAAACTTCAAGTAAGTGTTTTTCACCAACTCTTAATCCCAATTTATCAAACTGAGAAGATAATAATGCGATTGAAACTTCTTGATCCCAAACTCTGTTTGCAGCTTCAGTGGAAGTAATTCCTTGACCACTTTTTTCAACATTACTAACTTTAACTCTAAAGTCTTCAAATGAAATATCTTTTCCATCGATGCTTCCTACATCTTTTGAACTTTGACCAAATGTTCCTCTTGTGAAAAGATCTTGTATTATAAATGCAAATAATGCAAGTGCAATAACTCCTATCAATAAAGCGGAACGCTGTCTAATTTTTGCTAAAACTGCCATTTTTATTATCGTTAATTTTATATTCAGTTTGCGAAAATACAATTATCTAGTTAATAACAATACAACTAGCGTTTTATTTTCAACAATTTTTTTTATTAATTTAAAAAATCAGTCTTTTATTGTCATTTTGACTAATTCAATTTTCTTATTTGTCGCCTCTTCAATCACAAAATGATAGCTGTCAATCACGATTTCATCGCCCTTTTGAGGGATTTCCTTCGTAAAGTTGACAATAAAACCACCTAATGTCCCGTAAGAATCTTCTTCCGGAATCATTAACTTGTAGGTTTCGTTCAAATATTCTACATCCAGACGTGTCGAAAACAAATATTTACCCCCTCCCAACTCCTGTTCAATCAACTCTTCTTCTTCTGAATCATGCTCGTCTTCAATTTCCCCAAAAAGTTCCTCCACAATATCTTCGATCGTAATAATTCCGGAAGTTCCTCCATATTCATCTAAAACTACTGCAACATTTTTTCGCTTTTTAATCAGTAAATCTAAGGCGTCTTTTATCAAAATAGTTTCCGGAACAAACTCAACAGTCATCAGAACCGATTTAATCGTTTTTGGCTTTTTAAACAAATCAAAAGAGTGCACATAACCCACAATATCATCCAGGGAGTTCTGACTTACTACGATTTTAGAATACCCTGTTTCAATAAATAATTCTTTAAGATCTGTTACACTATCAAACAAATCTATATCTACAATCTCGGTGCGAGGCGTCATAATATCTCGCGCTTTTACACCGGAAAACTCTAAGGCATTTTGAAAAATCTGAATCTCAGAATCTACTTCTTCATCATCTTCAACAGAATTCATCTGTTCGGTGATATAATTGCCGAGTTCTATTTTACTAAAATAAAGCTGAGCCTGATCTCCTTCGGTTTTGAAAAATTTTCTTAGGACAAAATCCGAAATCCAAATAAAAAAAGTCGAGATGTAATAAAATAATCGATAAAATAAATATGCCGGAAGCGCAAAAGCTCTAATCAACGAATTGGCATAAATCTGAAAAAAAACTTTAGGAAGAAATTCAGCCGTCATTAAAACTATAAAAGTCGAAGTTATGGTCTGAATTAATAAACTACTGAAATCAGAGAAATGAAATCCTAGTTTTATAATACATCTTAAGATTAAATCTCCCATAAAAAAACCATAAACCACTAGAGCTACATTGTTACCAATTAACATTGCAGCAATGAACTTTGAAGGATTTTCGGTAAGTTTTGTTAGGATTTGGGAAATAAAATTATCCTGCTTTTTTTCAATTTCAAGATAAATTTTATTCGAAGAAATAAAAGCTATTTCCATTCCCGAAAAAAAGGCTGATAGTATTAAACATAGTATTATAATACTAATTTCCATTTTTACTGTTTTTTATAATGATCGTCAAATTTCTTTGCATATTTTCTCCTGAAGAAAAACATAAAAATGCTCACTGCAGCAATCACAAAACTTAACCAATAATTATTAGCAGGATCATTTAATTTTGTGATTCCGTCATAAATAAACGCAGCTGCAATTATCAAATAAAGGTATTGTGTGTATTTTACTAAGCCCATGATATTTTTTTATTCGTCTGATTCAATTTCGCCGCTTACTCGCTGCGAATTAATCACTTTAAAATCTTTACTAAAATCTATTCCCTGTCCGTATGAAACTCCCTTAGCATCTGTAAGTTTGAATTTTCTTTCGGTGTAAAACCATTCGTTTTTCTGATCAAAATACAATTGCTCTGTTTCCAGCATCTGACCAGCTTCGGATGTGATTTTTACTTTTCCCTGCAAATCTATTATACCTGTATTCTTATAAGAAATTGCATAATTTGATCGTATAAAGGTACGTTTTTGTTTTTTATCGTATAAAGTAACGTTAAAATCTAAAGGAAATTCTGTAAAAGGAAAATCAAGATTAGAGTAATCCAACATCTTCCTGCTTATCAAAACACCGGTTATACGCCCTGAATCTGTGTATTTAATATTAATGGTATCAGCATCACTGCCCGGAACGAATTCAGAGAAGTTAATTTTCTGAACATCCTTAAAGTTACTTTCGCATCCAAAAAACAGTGTCACAGCGAGAACTGTGACAATATTTATAATATATCTCTTTGGTAAATTCATTTGCCAAATGTAGTAAATTGTATGTGCTTAAAAAAACATAAGATTTTATGTTTAATTGTATTTAGTTTTAATGAACCATCTATCATTGAAAGAGAAACTCACACTAAAGTTCACATAATTTTCCTGAACAAGGTTTGAAGAAACAGTACCTCTTTTTCCAAATTCAACACCAAAGTTTAAATTTGAAAAAGATCCCGGAATTGGAACTCCTGCTCCCAATGTCATACCAACGTCTTTTATTGACTCATTGTTGATTATTAAACCAATTTTCTCATATTTCAAACCTGCTCTATAAGTAATTCTACTCATATAGTTTGAGAATGAAGTATAATTAGGAATGTAATATCCACCTACAGCATATTTTTGATATTTTTCATAACGCACATTTTGCTCCGAATTGTAGTAGTTTGCAAATTGTCCATCTCCTTGAAAAGCCACTGTAGTTCCAACTAACCATTTTCTGGCTTGTCCTATACCAGCACCAAAAGTTACTTTGTTTGGTAATTTCAAATCGTCACCATGCGGATCAAATGTAATTGGAGTAGAATCTCCATCAACCGAAATAACTCTTGTTGTATTTGAACTTAGATTAGTTGCAAAAGCATAGCTCAAACTAGTAAACAATTGTAGTTTTTGAGCAATCTTTGTTTGATACATTGTACCAATACTAAAACCAAGACCTGACAACTCTGAAGCATTTGTTTCTGCAGTTGAGTTTTGAACACCTGTAAGAAGTTCTACACTTGTTGTTGTGATTTTTCCGAAATTATATTGAGCATCTGCACCAATAGTCCAATTTGGCTTAATTTTATATCCTAAACCAAAAAACACTTTATTTATACCTCCGGTTCCACTAAGTTGTGAACTTGTTGCTCCTTCAGTATCTGTTCTGTCGTTTCTAATTTTATATCCAACTGAAGATACCGGAATCAAACCAAATGCTGCACCAAATTTGCCCATTGGAATTCCGATTGCCAAATAATCAAATGTAGATCTTTGTGCTTTTGCAGACTCTGTATCTGTTTTTAATTTTGAAGTTCCAAAAGTCCCTCCAACAGTAAAAGTTGTCTGAATCAAACTGGCATAACTCGCCGGATTCTCAATATTCAAATGAATACTATCCTGCTCTACTGCAACTCCTCCCATGGATCTGTTTTCAAGAGTTCCTTTAAACCTTACGTCCCCAATTCCGTAAAAAGAATAAGGTGATGCAGTACCTTCTTGAGCGAATGAAACGAACGAGATAAGCAAACAAGCGCTTACTATAATTTTTTTAATCATTGTCGATTTTATATTGAAATGTTTGGTTCAAACTCTCCAGTAAGAAATTTGAATTGGCAAATATGGTATTTTTTAATCGTTTAGCCAAAAATTCTGCATCACCTCCCGTTAAAATTATTATAAAATTTGAAAAGTTTGCCTGATATTCATCGATAAATCCATCAATCTCATAGACGAAACCATTGACAACTCCGGAATGAATAGCTTGTGCAGTTGAATCTCCTATATAAGATTCAGGCCCTTCTAAAGTCAATAAAGGCAGTCTGGCTGTGAAATTATGAAGTGCTTCATACCTTAAACGCAAGCCCGGAGAAATGGCCCCGCCCAGATAATTATCATTTTCGTCGATAAAATCGTAGGTAATACAAGTTCCTGCATCAATTACTAATCTATTTTGTTCAGGAAACTGTAAAGTTGCTCCCGAAGCCAAAATCATTCTGTCAATTCCAAGAGTTTTTGGAGTTGCGTACCTATTTACAAAAGGAAAAACATCTTCATGAGTAAAAAAATGAATATTTAAATCTTTTTCGAAAGCCAAAAAAGATTGTTTTTCGACATTTCCAACAGAAGCGATAATCAAATCAGAGCAATTTTGAAATTTTTCTAAAATTTCTTTAATTTTTTTTTCAAGCTCATTTTTCTCAAAAACGAAATTCTCTAAAACAGTACTACTCTCAAAGACAGAAGCTTTAATTCTTGTATTGCCAACATCAATTGCTAAAACCATATTTGTTTTTTTACCTCTGCGAAGATACGAATTGATTTTTTTAAAAAAATGTTTTGGATAAACGGAAAATGATTCTATCTTTGCACCCGCAATAAGCACACAAAGGTACCTTAGCTCAGATGGTAGAGCAATGGACTGAAAATCCATGTGTCCCTGGTTCGATCCCTGGAGGTACCACAAAACCCGAATAGAAATATTCGGGTTTTTTGTTTTATAGCCTTTCGGCAAATCCCAAAAATTTTAAAATTCCAAGAAAATTTTACCGCAAAGTCCACAAAGAAAAAAACACAAAGGTTCGCAAAGTTTAATTTGTAGGCTTGTGTTCTGAAATTTCATTATATTCCAATATGGTCCAAGGTTTTAACCTTGAAAAACAGATCGTAATCATATATTACACTCCCACGGTTGAAACCGTGGGCAATGTTTACAAATATTATAAAAAAAGGTTCGCAAAGTTATCATTAGACTTTGCGAACCTTTGCGTTTTTTACGAAATCAATCAACCACAAGTACAAATCCTTATTTCTTATGAGAATTATAATTCATTATATCGAAGACTTCTTGAATTAATTTAAAATTATCATCAGCTATTTTTATCTGGGAAGGAAAACCAGTAAAAGAAAAATACTGAACTTTTTCATTATTACATTTTATTATTAATAAGCACACTGTCATATGACCTTGATCACCTGAACAACTTTGAAAATAATCTTCATCTTTTAATAATATTAAAGTTTCATTTAACTTCTTTTTATTCTCAATAGACAAGTTTACATTCTTATTAAACATCAAATTTTTACTTTTCACACTATAATCACTGTCAATATCTACAATAAAAAAACCTCCATTCTGAATGCCGTCGTGGTGCTCATAATAAAAAATTCCATTATTAGTATTATTAAAATTAGCAAGTTCATTTTTAAAAAAATCAGTAGAATCAATCGTTTTATAAAATGATTCAAAATCCTCTGAAGGAGGAACAATTTGAACATTACATTTATTTTCATTAGAAACTATCTTTTTTTGAGCTTTACATCCCATCAAAATTAAGCAAACAAGTAATAAACCAATTTTATTCTTCATAATAGCTTTCAGAACTTTTATCCCTTTTAAATTGACATCAAATATAATTAAACCGTTATTTCACTAAGTAAAAATTAAATTGTTTTTAATTAAAAAACCTAATTCCAAAGTATCTCAACCATACCAAACATATCGTGATATTATATTGCGCTCCAACGGTTAAAATCGTTGGCAATGTTTACAATATTATACACAAAAGGTTCACAAAGCCATAAATTAAACTTTGCGAACCTTTGCGTAAATCTTAGCTCCCGATAACTATCGGGATTGCTGTTAAGAAATAAAAAAACTATTGTTGAAATACAGAAACCGCAGGAAAATAATATCCTGAGAAACTTACTGTACCTGTTTTAATACCAGAATCAGCATTGAATAGATAAAGGTTATTGATTGCGAAATTTGCTCCAAATCCTTCATTTACTGTATTTACTACTAAAGTATTCTTCAGACGATCATAACCAATTCCCGCTCCATATAATATATTAGATTGTGTTAAAGTAATAAAAGGCGTTGCCAATGATGCAGCCGTACCAGTATATTTATAAACTTGTTTACCACCACTCCAGCTTCCGTTTTTAGCAATAAAAACATTGTTTTGGGCTGCCGTAATAGATCCCGGATGCCATGCTCCCCAGCTTCCATAAGCTTGAAAACCTAACGGAATTTCAGTTACCGCAAGCGTATTTGAATCTATACTTATAAGATTTGTACCTCCTGCTGCCCATACTTTTTTATCATCCGTAACGGCAAATCCCAGAACCATATTCGGTATCGTTTTTACAACTGCTAATGTCGTAGCATTAATTACAATAACTCCTTGTGAAGCAGACAATGCAAAAATATAACCGTTAGCTTTAACAATATCGCCTACCTGACCTGTAACGCCTGCGATTTGCCCATTTAATGCCATTGTATTCAGATTAAGCTTGTAGATACCATTACCAGAAGTCAATAATGCTTGATTTTGATCAATACCAACTACTGCACGCCAATCGTTTCCGCCTTGAGCCGGAATTCTTTTTTCTTCTTTAAGTGTATAACCATCTGTAACTACAACAGGTCCGCCAACTTTAGAAACTAAGAATAGTTTTTTGTTAAAGATTGTTCCAAATTCTAATGTAGACGATTCTGGTTTTAAATCTTTACCTGGATTTGCTTTCACAAAAACACTGTCCTCAATAGTTTTTGTATCATATCTATAAAATCCAACTGTTCCCGTTCCGTGTCCATACCAACCTTCATTGATCATGAAAAAACCGTTTTCATAAGCTCCTAATGCAAGAACATTATAGGTTAGAGACGTTTTTCCTCCATCATTTTTGGCTGTCATTGTAACTTTAAAATCACCTCTTGATTCTGGCTTGAAAACATAAGTAGAATCAGATCCCACAACTTTTCCGTCTATGGTCCATTCGAAAGAAACATTGTTTCTATCTGTTAATTTTGAACTTAATTTTAGTGCTTTCCCTATAGTTAAAGTATCTTTTAATTGTTTTTGACCTTTTATTGCCGGAGGAGCTGTAAAATCGTCATCATTATTACACGAAACTGTTAACATTATCAAAGAAGCAATTGCAAGTAACTGCTTGGAAAAAAAATGGTTTTTCATTATTAAATATTTAAAATTAGATTACTTAAATCTTTAAATCGATGTACAATTTGTGTTCAGCAAAAGCTTTATAAAATAAACTTCTGTCTGCCTTTGTTTAAAAAGCAAAACATCTTGTACAACGATACGTTTTAATGATTTTTTTAATGAAGAAAAAGGATCTATCGCAAAGAAAAATACCCAACAGGCAATTATTTTTACGATATCATATTTGCAGAAAAAAAATCTCATAAACTCCATTTTTGGCTTACGAGAATAGAATAACCAAACAATACTAGTACCACACAAAGTGATAAGTATGTTTTTAATTCAAGCTTCAATCCCCGAAAGCTATTTATTACTATAAAAATGGCAGGTCTTCTGACTTGCTCCCTACACCCGGCCTTCCCTTTCAAAATGAAAAGTGACACACTTAAGGGTTTCAGTTAATGAGCTTACAGCTGCGGGACAGTTTTGGAGTTACACCAAATTCCCTTTTAATGTCAATATTTCATCAATATGACAACCACTTTCTGATTTAAATTTGAGCTGCAAAACTAATGCTTTCTTTTTTAAGAAAACAACACTTCTTTACTTTTAAAGGTCTTCAGCACGTCTTCAATTTATTATTTACACTAAAATATTAAGCGGTTACTGACAAAAGAAATATCAAGTCAAAAAATATATGCTTTTTGTTAAAAAAGTATTGATTAAATAAAACTATATCCATTATATTAGCAAAATAATACACTAACCTTTTATTTATTAACAAGAATACAATGTCAATTTATGAGTAAAACTTCTACGAAAGGTATTTGGAAAGTGATTTCTGCCTCCTCAATGGGAACTATGATCGAATGGTACGATTTCTATATTTTTGGAAGTTTAGCGGTTGTAATTTCAACAAAATTCTTTCCGAGTGATAATCCTACTGCGGCTTTTTTGTCAACATTAGCCACTTTTGCTGCAGGATTTGTGGTTCGTCCTTTTGGAGCCTTATTTTTTGGAAGACTGGGAGATATCATTGGTCGTAAATATACTTTCATGGCTACTTTGTTATTAATGGGTGGTTCTACTTTTTTAATAGGATGTATTCCAAGTTACGAATCTATTGGTTTTCTTGCCCCCTTATTAGTTCTTATATTGCGTTTATTACAAGGACTTGCTCTTGGAGGCGAATACGGCGGCGCAGCAACTTATGTTGCAGAACATGCTCCGGCAGGTCAAAAAGGATATTGGACTTCCTGGATTCAAACCACAGCGACTGTAGGTTTATTTATTTCCTTAATGGTTATTCTGGCAACTAAAAATGTACTTTCTGCCGAAGATTTTGATTCCTGGGGATGGCGTGTTCCGTTTTGGGTTTCTATTGTTATGGTTGGAATTTCTTATTTGATTCGGAAAAACATGGATGAATCTCCGGTCTTCGCCAAAGCAAAAAAAGAAGGTACAACGAGCACAAATCCATTAAGAGAAAGCTTTGGAAACAGATACAATCTGAAGTTTGTACTATTGGCTCTATTTGGTGCCACAATGGGACAAGGCGTTGTTTGGTATACCGGGCAATTTTATGCCATGAGTTTTATGAAAACGGTAATGAATATAGACTCGTCTCAAGTTGATGGATTACTTGGAATTGCCCTATTAATTGGAACTCCGTTTTTTATTGTTTTTGGATGGTTAAGTGATAAAATAGGACGAAAATATATTATGATGGGCGGAATGCTGCTTGCAATTTTATTCTACAGACCTATCTACAAAATGATGTATAACACAACTGATATAAGTTATAAAACCGAAATCACAGAAAAAACAAAACAAACTGTAGAAATTACGAAGAGCAACGATTCAATTGTCACTATTAAAAAAGAGTTTACAGATGGAACATCCGTATTGGAGAAAACGTTGTATGTCGTAAATAAAAAAGAACTTCAGGTTAGCACTTCAATAAATATAAATTCTAATGATGAATGGATTTTGATTTTACTGGTTTTTATACAAGTCCTGTTTGTTACGATGGTTTACGGACCAATAGCTGCATTCCTAGTCGAAATGTTTCCGGCAAAAATCAGATATACCTCGATGTCATTGCCTTATCATGTTGGAAACGGAATTTTTGGAGGTTTGCTTCCTGCAATTTCAACCTACTTTGTAACGCATGCAAAACAAGCAGGAAAAGCAGATTTTTATCTTGACGGACTTTGGTATCCAATCATTATAGCTTCTGTTTGCTTTGTAATTGGAATGATTTATATCGATAATAAAAATAAAACAAATCACCTTTAATACTATATAATATGAATACAATCAAGCAAATTTTAGGTGTTTTATGGATACTTCTCGCACTTGCCGCGACATACTTTTGCATCTTTGAATTTGGATTACCCAAATTGCTCTCAGACAAACAAGATGACCTCGTATTTGGCATCATTATTCTTTTTATCCTTACTCCATTAATTGTTTTAGGACTGGGAACTTTTGGTTATTTTGCTGTAATTGGCGAGTACAACGACAAAAAGAAATAAATCTAAAATACATTGAACCAAAAAGGGTTGCCTGTTTCCAGACAACCCTTTTTTCATTACTAAACAAAACCAAACTTTATACCTTTTCGAATACTAAAATCCTATTCGAGAAACTATTTTTTGATAAACTTAACCACTCTAACATTATCATTCTCATCAAAAGCTTTTACGAGATATAATCCTGTTTTTAAATCGCTTACTCCAAATTGAAAATCTAAATTTCCGTGTGTTGTAAAACTTTTTACCAATTGACCGGAAACTGCATAAATCTGAACTTTTGTTGTTGCAATGTCTAAGGTAAAATAATTCGAAACCGGATTTGGATACAAGCTAACCGGATTTACTTTTTCGAAATCTTCAATTGCTAAATTTGCTTGTTTATTACCGTAAATTCTGTATTCGCCAGCAGGCAAACTTATAGTTGCATTTACATCTGTAACATTAATAGTTGTATTGTCCATTAAATTGACCCAAGTTCCCGCATATGGAAAACCTGTTGCTACATTTTTTGCAGCAACATCAAAATTGGCTATTATTACAACATCTTTTAATTGTGCGGCTGTCAAATTATCATTCTTGATTTTTATATTGATGCTTAATGAATTCGGGCTTGAAATAGTTGGAGTTCCTAAAAATACCGGTTCTGTAGTTTTAAGACTAATCATTTTTGCCCAATCGTAATAGATCTTGTTTCTATTTGTGTTTCCCAACCAATTGTTTACCCATTGAGGCTGCGGTTTTGTATCTAATTTACAATCTCCTGCAATTGTACCTGATGCATCATTTACTGTACCATTATTACAAGTATAAATAGAACTATCCCATCCTAATTCTCCAAAATGCCAAATCATTTTTGGCCCGGGAATCAACAACGAAACCGCTCCAATTGCAGGCATTCTTGACAAAGCTGTATTTAATGTTTTTACATCATATGTCCCGCCTGAAGCTCCATATTGAACGTTTTTATACATCAAGCGTTCTTCATCATGGCTTTCTGCATAACCCATTAAACGATTTGCGGTGAAACCACGACTAGCACTAGCCATTCTCGAAATATCACTGCTAGCAGCATATCCCATTGACAACTGATTGTATTGATCAGTCATTTTACCCCACATCATAACTCCCTTACTTGGAGTTTCTGTAACCCTGTAATTTGCCCATTCTTTCTCTTCAGCATCAGTTCCCAAATGCTCAAAAATAGTATAATGCGTAGGGTCAAGACTCCACGAATAATCTGCATATTTTTTTAAGATATCTACCCTGTCTTGTTGATAGGCATTTGTACAACTTTCATCTGCTGCTGTACAAGCTTGCGTAAATCCTTTAGTTAAATCCCAACGGAAACCATCGATTTTATATTCTTCAACCCATTGTTTGATTACGCGATCTACATAATTTTGTGTTTTAAGCGATTGGTGATTAAAATCTTCTCCAACACTATAACTGTGTTTTGCAACTGTATTAAAATAAGGATTCTCTGTTGTTGGTGGACCAAAACCATCTCCATCAGGATCATTCATCCACATTCTAACCATAGGATTACGGCCAAAAGCATGATTTAAAGCTACATCAAGAATCACCGCAATTCCGTTTTCGTGGCATAAATCAATAAACTCCTTTAATTTATCTGAGGTTCC
Organism: Flavobacterium sp. ov086; assembly: GCF_900187965.1. GTDB lineage: Bacteria > Bacteroidota > Bacteroidia > Flavobacteriales > Flavobacteriaceae > Flavobacterium. Next base: position 53,098 of record NZ_FZNL01000001.1, read on the forward strand.
GTAGAATTTATCCAAAGCCATGTGAAATGAAGTATTATAACCCCAACTTTCATTGCCTTCAAACTCCATTACAGGCATTAATTCTATCGCATTTATTTTTAGATTTTTAAAATAATCTATTCTGTCAATTAAACTTTGATAATTTTTATTGGCATCAAAATCACGAACTAAAACTTCATAAACTACCAATTTATCTTTTTCTGGTTTTGTAAAATTGGTTACTTTCCAATTGTATGGCGTTTGTCCCGTTTTTAAAACAGTCACTTCAAAGTTTTGTCCCGCTGGATAAACCGGCATATTTGGATATGAAGTTGCAGGAATCGATGGATCATCATAAGGCGATAATACCAAAGTCGAATACGGATCAGCCGTTTTTACCATTGAAGGTGAGTTTGCGATTGGCGTTGCCTCAACTACCCAATATTGGTACGTATTATTTACTCCTGAAACCAATCCGGTCAATTCTAACCAAAATTTCCCAGAAGCCGGATCTTTTTTCATGGCATACGCCGATGAAGGCTGCCAGTTGTTAAAACTTCCTGCAACGTAAACAAAGTCTTTTAAAGGTGCATCTAAAACCAAAGTTGCTTTTGTAGCATCAGAAGTATTATAGTTAATTCCGTCAACCAAACCCGCAGGCATGTTTTCTGAAACTGTATTTGGATTTACAACAACCGAAAACTTTTTAGAGATTGTAGTTGTTCCCTGAGTTGCAATTAACTCATAACTTTGATTGTTTACAACATTCGTTGCTGTGTAAGAATAACTTGCTGTACTTGCATTTGTATTGATTACAGTTCCGTTAGCTTTCAAGGAATAACTCGCAACTCCGTTTGTATTTGTTGCAGCAATATTAAAACTTGCTCCCGAAGCTAAGATTGTAGTACTATTTTCTGCCGGAGCCGTTAATGTTACCTGAAAAGATCCTACTTCAACCAGAATATCTTGTGACTTTTTATCGCCGGTTCCGTTTTTTGCTTTAACCAAAAATCCAATTTTACCAATTCCTGTTATATTATAATAAGTTGTTGGTGTAAGTGTTTTTGTATAAGTATCCGAAGCAGAATTGTATGTGAATTTACTAGCATCGCTTGACGCATCCCAACTACCATTATTAGGAGTTCCTTTTTGTGTAGTATCATTGGTATCAAAAGCCCACGCCCATAAATAAAGAGAATGATCTGTAACTCCCCAAGTGCTTTCGTTGACACTACTTCCATTAATAGTAATGGTTATAGAAGCGGTTTCATCAAAAGTAGATGGACTTACAGAATAAGTAACCGTTTGCTGTTGTGCAAATGTAATTGTCGACAACAAAAGGAGAAATAAAAGTAAAGTTTTTTTCATAATTTAAGTAATGTGTATTAAAGCAAAAAATGAGATAATTAATAAAGATATTCGATAAATCGTAAATCCACTATAGCGTTTTCGAAATGACATTCCGCAAACGTTGTAGTGTTCAAAACTTTATTCTAAAATTCGAATAATTACTCAAAAAGGGATATTTTTCAGACAAAAAACCAATTTCCAAATTCACTTCTTTACCTCCATTTATTTAATAAATAGTTACTTATCTTTGAACTAATTTTCTAAATTGATAAAAAACACGCTCAATCAAACGCATTTCCTCAGTTATGATATCTGCAGAACCGGTTAGTTCTTTATCAAATTTTATGTCTTTATCATAGGTAGTTTTCAATCCTTTTGACATTGCAACTTCAATAAAATAATTCCCGTCTTTATCTGTAATAGTTGACATTGACTGAACACGTCCTTCTAACATTCCGTATTCCTGATACGGGAAATTATCCAGTTTTATTAATACCTTTTGATTGATTTGAATTTTACCCGAATTCTGCAAAGGGACTTTTAAATTGCCCAGATATTCCCCTTGATTTTCGGGCAATATGGTTGCAAATAAATCTCCGGTTTTTATGAGTTGGTTTTCTTTCCAGGAATTTTGAAATCGGAAAGTTCCGTCGTAAGTAGCCACAAACAAGTAGTTTTGTTTCCATACATGGATACTTTTTTTCAATTCATCCAAAGCCTGAAACAAGGAACTTAAATTTGTAACATCTGCTTTTTCTTGGGAAATTTCACTTGCAACAACTTGTTTTCTGGCTTGATTTATAGCTTCTTTTTGTTGTGAAATAGCCGAATTAGTTTGATCATAACTTTGTTTCGCTTGTAGATTATTTCCTTTTTGAAGGTCTAAATCATATTTTGAAATCACTCCTTTTTCATACAATTGCAAAGATCGCTTGTATTGAATATCACTTAAATTCAGCTTTATTTTCTCTAATTTTTGCTGTTCATATAAAGATGATAATCTAATACTGTTTTCGGTCTGTGAACTTTTACCCACATTTATCTCTTCTGAATAAGGATGAAGTTTTTGATTGAGTTCATTCTCAATATACGCTTTATGAAACTGACTAAAAGCGGATTGAACATCACCAAGCTGTAAATTATTCATTTCCTTAAAAGGGAAATAAAATGCCTGATAATCTGAAGGAATTGCTGTTACAATTTTATCCAGTTTTAAAACATCTTCAAAATTCGCTGTGCTTTCTAAAATTGCAATTACAGTTTCCCTCTTAACTTTTGAAGAGTTCGGAACACATAACTTGACAATTCTCGAATTTACTTTAGATTCCAATTTTTCCGGTGGATAATTTGAAGTAATTACTGCTTTTGCTGCTATTACATCAGGATATTTTATAAACCAACAACCAATAACAAACACAATTAATAGTGCAAAAATGATCGAAATACCATAACGAACAATCCATACCGGCGGTGTCGACAATACTTCCTGAACAGATTCAGAGCGTAATTCTATATCGTCTAAAACATTTTTTGATGCCATTTGATTTAATTTTTTGGAGCTTTTAACTCCCTAATTCTAATTGATTTTTAACTAATTCGTAGTAGTTTTTCTGAGCGCGAACAAGTTCTTTATGAGTTCCTATCTCGACTATTTTCCCTTTTTCAAGAACCACAATCTGATCTGCATTTTTTACTGTAGATAATCTATGTGCAATAATAATCGCCGTTTTACCAACCAAAAATTCATTCAGATTCTCCATAATTACCTTTTCATTATTGGCATCAAGAGAAGAAGTTGCTTCATCAAAAAACAAATAATCCGGATTTTTATATACTGCTCTGGCAATCAAAAGTCGCTGCTTTTGTCCTCCCGAAATTCCTGTACCTTCATTACCAATTTGTGTATTATAAGATAACGGCAAGCTTTCGATAAATTCTTTGATATTGGCAGTTTCAACGGCATGTAATAGTTTTTTTTTGTCTACATAATCTTCCCCTACCGCAATATTATTGGCGATTGTATCATTAAAAATAAAACCATCCTGCATGACTACTCCGCATTTTCCTCTCCAGGCACTTGGCGAAATAGTATTGAATTTTATATTCTCCAGAAGAATTTCGCCCATGTTAGGTTCATAAAATTTCATCAGAAGTTTTAGCAAAGTTGTTTTACCGCTTCCGCTCGTTCCTACAATAGCGGTCGTTTTTTGTTTGGGTATTAACAAGCTTAAATCTTCCAGAACATAATCAGGATTTCCGGTATATCTAAAAGATAAATTCTTAATATTAATATCTGAATGTCCTAAATCATGGATCATAGGATTCAATACATCTTCTTCATCTTCTTTATCATGAATTTCGCCCAGACGCTCTAAACTTATTTTGGCATCCTGAAGAGAGCGCACAAAACTTACCATTTGCATTAACGGATTATTTAACTGTCCAATAATATATTGAACGGACATCATCATTCCTAATGTCAATTCTCCTTTGACGACTAAGGTTGCCGAAAAAAAAGTAATCAATAAATCTTTAAGATGATTAATAAAATTCGATCCCACAGATTGCCATTGTTCCAGCGTAAGAGATTGCATGTTGACTTTAAAAAGACGTATTTGGACAAATTCCCATCCCCAACGTTTTTGTTTTTCGGCATTGTGCATTTTAATTTCCTGCATTCCGTTTATAAGTTCCATGACTTTTGACTGCTCATTTGAAACTTGCGAAAAGCGCTTGTAATCCAGTTCTTTTCGTTTTTTCAGAAAAAATAAAATCCACGCCAGATAAACAATACTGCCTATTAAAAACACCAAAAACAATTGGAGATTATAAAAAACAAGAACGAAGCTAAATACTACCAGATTTAGCAGCGAAAACATTACGTTGAGTGAGCTTCCGGTTAGTAATTGTTCAATTCTGCGGTTATCTCCTATTCGCTGCATTATATCACCGGTCATACGGCTGTCAAAATAGCTAATTGGTAATTTCATGAGTTTTATAAAAAAATCAGAAACCAATGAAATGTGAATTCTCGTGCTCAAATGCAGCATTATCCAGGAACGCAAAACTTCGATCGCTGTTTGACCGGCAAAAAGCATTAATTGGGCTAAAAGAATTAAATAAATAAAGTTTAAATCCTGAGTTTGAATACCAACATCAACAATACTTTGGGTAAGAAACGGAAACAATAAAGAGAATAAACTCGCGGCCGCCAATCCAACTATTAACTGAATTACTAATCCTTTATAACGAAACAGATATTTTGTTAAATAGCTAAAACTTCTTTTAGAATTTTCTGTATCCCATTCGTTTTTGTAGAACTCCGGCGTTGGTTCTAATAAAAGTGCAATACCTTCTTCGGTTTTTTCATGTGCATTTTTGCCAATCCAGAACTTTATAAACTCTTCTTTAGAATATATTATTAATCCGTGACTAGGATCAGATACATAAACTTTGTCTTGTTTCATTTTATAAACAACCACAAAATGTTGATTATTCCAATGAACAATACAAGGGAGAGGCATTTCATTTTTTAAAGTTTCAAAATTGTTTTTTATACCTAGAGTTCTAAATCCTAAAGCTTCTCCGGCATCGCTTAATCCTAGCAAACTACTGCCTTCACGCGTAGTTTCAGAAAGATTACGTATTTGCTGAAGCTCAATTACTTTTCCATAATATTTTGCGATAATTCGTAAACAAGTTGGGCCGCAATCCTTAGCATCCGGCTGTTTATAAAAAGGGAATGGTTTTATTTTCAAAGTACTGGGGTTTTCTCTTTTATTAAATTATCAATAAAAAAATTGAGTTCGTGAACTTCATACTCATTGGGCATTAGTTGCCCGTTTAAAATAATTGCAGGAGTGTGAAAAATTTTATTCTCAAGACACCAATGGTATTGATGCTGTATTATTTCTGTTCCTATTTCAGATTTGTCGTTTATCCATCGTGATTTCCACTTTTCAAAATCCATTCTCTGTATGTGCCAATCATGCAATAATGCCATCACTTTGTCTTGATCTCCGGAAAGATAATAGCTAACTGCCTGCTTATAAATAACATTATAAGGATTATTAACATTCTCTGCGTTTATATTAAAAACAAGCCTTATTTTTAATTGCTCAGGGTTTTTATTCCACAATTTTATTAGGTTTTGATAGACTTTATGGCAATGAATACAAGAAGCACTAATAACCGCATTTAGCTCAATTGGAGCATTATCCTGACCTATTACAATCGCTTCCATTTCTTCTAAAGTATACTGATTTATACTTTCATCAGTATCTGCTAAAGCTTTAAAAACAGTATATTTTCTCTTGATTTGGTTGTGTTTTACTTCGATACTTTTATTAACTAAACCTTGTTTTACCAATCTTTTAATTTCTAAGAAAGCAAAACTTGTCAATGCAAAAACAAACAAAAATGGAACAACTTTCTTTAAAACTGTCAAACTTAAGATTGCTGTATTAAAGCCGTAAATTGAAATTAATAAAATCTGAAGTATCAATACAATTGCAATACCTAAACACAAAACACACCATTTTTTTACGATAAAATATTGAGTAAAAATGGAGTAAAATAACACGGGAATACTAAACAATGCTAACCAGCTATAAATAACAAAACTGTTTGTAAATATTGTAAAAACAGAAAATACAGTTAAAACAGAAAAGTAAATTAATGATGTATCACTTAGTTTTAAATTGCCAAAGATTTTTGCACCATTGGAAGAGAGCACTTCTTTACAACTTGTTTTTTTTGATGCCTGACATATTCTTGAAACCGACAAATCATTAAACCCTAAATCTTCTCTAACTAAAAAAACGCTGATCAATAATCCCGCAAAAGAGGTTAAGGCATAACTTATTGACAAAACCGGGTTTGGTAAATTTATACTGTAAATCTGGAATAGTGCAATGATGCAAATACCAAATAGAAACAAACGGATATTTTGAGAAAAGATGTTGTTTTCTATCTCGTTATTTTCATTCTCTTCAATAGCTACGATCATTCCGTTCCATCCTTCAAGATATTCCGTTCTGGAAAGCTTTTGAATAAAACCATTTGCAAATTGAATTTCGAAATTCTGCTCTCTTTTTTTTGTGTAAACAATTTCATTTCCCGTATGGGTACAAAAAACCGAAAGAAACGTTTCGGGTAAATTTATCAGCTCGCTTTGATCTATTCTTGCTGCGATATTTTCGATATCATAATAATTGAATACATCGACAATTGCTACCAAACTTGGATAATCAGGATGTGATTCTAATTCAAATAATATTTTCTCTTCGAATTGATAATATTTATGTTCCTGAAGATATTTTTTCAAATAAAAAAAGTCTGTCATTTTGATGGAATTAAATCTGTTTCTTCAACCATTATTTTTAGAAAAAGCACTTTCTCAACTATAAAAAATCGGATTCGATTCTGAATCAATTCAATAAAATCCTTTCTTCCCTGTTCGTCTACATCCTCTTCTAAATAAGCAGTCATATTAACAATGAGCTCGTCGTAAAGTATGGGTTTGTCTAATTCCTGTAAAATCAATTCGTCAATTTCGTCTATGCTTAAACGCGACATCAAGTCTCCCAGTTCAGGTACAATAACAGATCTTAAGTTTTCATTTAATTCCTCGTTGAAAACATCTCCTATTACAACCTCCGATAATTTCAATAATTCAAAAGCTTTGTTTTGAGCAATTAAATCGTCAAATTCTTGTGGAAATTCCAACGCCATAAAATTCCTTCCTATAATATACTCGCTTGAAAGTTCTTGCTTTGTGTTGAAAGCATTTTGCAATTTGAATTCATTTTTCAAATCCAGATTTTTAGCCGAATCAAAAGACATTTCATAGTGCGAAAAATGAGAAGGAAACAATTTTCTTAAGCGTTCAAAATATTGCGGATATTCTTTGATCACATAGGTTTCCAGATTATTGCAAATACTCACACTTTTTTTATAGGTGCCAAGCAAATGCAAATAGCTTTTTTGATTAGGCACTTTGTCAAAATCTCCAAATCCTATATAATTATTATCATTTGGCGTGTCCAAAAACAAGCAATTAACTTTCTCAGAAGACTCTTTTACCATGTTATAAAACAATACTTGCTCAAAAAATATATTGAAATTAAATCCGTTAATTGAATTCCAAACTGATTTATTATTATCCACAAAATCAGAAGAGATGGCCGCATATTTCTTGAAATAATCATAATTATTACCGCCTATTATACCCATATTGTAGGCATAATTATTATGATTATTAATGTAATCTTTCATTTCATTGGGAACGAAAACTAAATTAGGATAGATATCCCTCCACATTTCTTCATAATATTCGGTTGTAATTTCCAAATTCTGAGTGATAAAGTCTCCACTTAACAACTCCTCCGAAAATTCTTTCCAGATAAATACATCTCCATCAACATGCAAAAAAGGCTCATTTTGAAGACTGTAAGTTTTAATTTTAGGCATTGCCCAAAGACTTTTATGGTAATGATTGAGTTCATCCAAAACAACATGAACTTTATGATAAGGCAATTGAAGCTTATCTATTAATATTTCATATCCTTTTTGATCTGTATATAATTCTACTTCATAAAATTTGGCTAATTGATTAGCACTTAATATCCAGCTTAGCCAATTATGGGGTTCCGAAAGCCATCCATAATTTTCTGCTAATGGATCTGTCAGATTTTGCGACCAAAATGATTGAATTATCTTCATTAAATTTATGATTTGGAGTATTTAATTAAGTTTCCGTCAAGCAATACCTCGGAGAAACTGTTTTTTTCATCTTTATAATATTGTCTGGTATGTGTGTTAAAAAAGTATTTAGCATGAAAAATCATTTTGATTAAATCAAATTGATTTTCGCTATCCTCATAACAGACATAATTTTGTTCTTTGTCATTTTTGCCAATAAAAATATTTCTATTCATATAGGAGTATTTGCCTTTTTCTATACTTAGCATCGGTTTTATATTCAAAAACTTAGAACAGGACATATCTATCCTGAAAAGAAAATTTTTAAGATTTGGCTTTATATTGTCCGTCCATTTTGCGGAAATACCATAATTTGAATACTTTCTTATATTGTATTTATCAATGTAAAAGCACTCCGGTATCTTTCTCCATTTTTTCATATCCGAAAAAACGTTGTTCTTATAACTGCTAAAATGGTACAATAAGACCTCGTACTCATTTTTATAACTTAAAATTCCATTCTCCCACTTTATTTTTCCAGGTGTTCCTTCGATGATAAATAAATCAAAATGAACTCTGATATTATTTTGTTCTTTAACTAAAACATGATGAATACTTTCTGTTTTTGTAGGCACATCCAAAATATTTACACCTGAAATTACTTCGTCATAAGCGCCTCCACATTCATCAAAACAAAAATTATCGTTTGATGTAAAAATGAGTTTATGATCTTTACTTTTTTGGAACAGATTATTTATGATCTCATTGTTTCTAAAAAGCAAAAAGTATCCGGATGGAAAAGAATCTTTAACCGAGATTACATCGTAATTATGAAGTAAATCTTCTGTCATAAACTCTCTGATTCTCCCAAAAACAAGATCGATATCACAAACACCCCAGAAATCATAGTTCGAAATCTCCTCTTGAAAAATAACTCCAAAAGCAGGTTTAAAATCACAAATCTTATAGGCATTAGTAATTTCTACTTTCAAATTAAGCTTTTGCGAGGCAAGAGAATTAAAGGTTTCTAACGAAAATTTTATCATTTTTACATTTTCCGGAAGCGTTCTCTTTTCTTCATCATTTGAGAAGAGAATAAAATCAACACTTGAGTTGGATTCGCAAGACTTCAGGAAAAAATCAAAATACCAAGGCAGTTTTCCCAGATAACAGTTTAGCAATACTATTTTATTCATGTGATGAGATTAAAAAACAGACTATACTATAATTTCACTTATAGCATAGTCTTTCTTATTTATTAGTTTTTTGAACGGTTCTTTTTACCGGTTCAAAACTCACTTTCTTTATAGAGCAAAGAATAGTTTATACGCAAATTCCGTTATAAGTATCTCCTGGATATTCTGGTTTAGGAACACATCTTAAAGCCGGAGCACAATTAAAAATTCCATGATTTAGATAACAGTGACTTCCTGCTGGCGCTCCGCAACCAGAACCCCCTTGAATCATTCTCATTTCATCTCTTTTTAAACCTTCACTAATATTTTTTAAACTAATCTTTTTCATTTTAATAAATTTTAAATTTTTGTTTGTCTACTCATTAGCTTTTCGACTTCCGCTTTTTGGTTATTTAATAACAACTGTTTACTTTAAAACAATAGCTTAAGAACAAACTGCTGTAAATGTATCTCCGGGAAATAGTGGTTTAGAAATACATCTTAAAGGAGCTGCGCAATTAAACACTGGACTTCCAGTAATACAAGGACCGCCTAAACCACATCCGCAGCCAGATCCACCTTGTATCATGCGCATTTCTTCTCTTTTCATTCCTTCATGAATATTCTTTAAACTAATTTTTTTCATTTTTTAATGAGTTAAAGTAGCCTACTCATTAGCTTTTCGGCTTCCGCTTTTTGTTTGTTACAAAATCATCTTTTAGCGACATCAATTTCAGGGCTCGGTCTTAGGTTGCGCAACCTGTATTTAAGAATCCTTTGATTTGTATTTGCAACTACAAACTAATCAGATAAATAAATCAAAAAAAACTTAGTGTATTTAGCATAAAAAACGCCGTTAACATCTTAAAAATATAAAAAATATCTTACCGATTAACAGTCGATTTTCTTTAACCAAGACTACAACGTTATAGTGTTAACAAATAAAGACAACAGCAAAAAAAAGGTTAAAATTTTATCACTTTAAATGTTTTAACCAACTTATAATATCAAATTACAAAAGGGATCAATCAAAAACTTAGATATAGAATTTATGTTTTATAGGAAACTTATTTAAAAAAAAATGCATAAAAAAAGAGCTGTCTTTCGACAACCCTTTTAAATATTTATATGATAATTTGGCAAACAGAAATGACAATAATTTTATTTAATTCTGCCCATAAAAAAGGCTATCCTAAGATAGCCTTTTCAAGTTATTGTGTATTAGAGTTATTCTAAAGTTATAGTTTTTGCTCCATTGTCAATTTTTAAAACTCTTGGTCCTGTTGGCCCGGTGTATTTAAAGTTACTATCACCATCACCTGCATTTACCAATTCTGAATCGATAGTAAAACCTAATCCTGAATAATAAGTATAGTTGCGGCTTGCATCCCAGTTACCATTACTTGTAAAGTTATTTCCTAAAAACTCTCTGAAAGCTTCTCCACTTTTAAGAACGATTGTTACTTGGTAAACATCCGTTTTACCAACCACTAGAGGGAATTCTGTTTCAGCATCTCCATCCCAAGTCCATCCTCCAGGCGTAGCTGCACCAACTAACCAGTGTGAAGTTGCTAATGGTGTATGATAAGGTGTAGCTTTGAAAGTATGAGAATTAGAATATTGAGATTCTGCCCCAATACCAACAGTAGCTTTGATACGAATATCAACACTATTTTCTTCTTTCTCAATAAATCCACCATTAACCAAAGCTGAATTCAGCTCCGCCACTGTCAATGCTTTGAAGCGAGCAGTAGTTGTAGTTACTGCAGTAGGAGCTGCAAAATTTGTTCCCGCTTTTGCGATTTCAATTGTATAGTTTACAACTGTTTGAGTACCATCATATTTAGCATCGTCCCAAATTACTGTTGTAGCGATTTCTTTTTCTTTATCTTTTGTAAGAACAATATTGAAATCGTTTTGAGGGCTAAGTAAAACTGGAGCTGTAACTGGCTGTATTACTGGTCTATTTTCTACATCATCTGCATTACATGACACTGCTAAAACACCAATGAATGCGATTAAAATTTTATATATGTTTTTCATTTTATTATTTTTTTATAAGGTTAGTTAGTATCCTGGATTTTGTTTTAAAGTTGGATTTGCCTGAATGGTTTTTGAAGGAATTGGCATCAAATTTCTGAATTCTTCTGTACCACTTCCATTTTTAACGCCACCTTTCCATTGCCAGATTTTAGATCCACCGGTGAATTTACCAAAACGAATTAAATCTGTTCTTCTATGGCATTCCCAAAACAATTCTCTCGCTCTCTCATCTAAAAGAAAATCAAGCGTTAAATCAGTAGCTGTGATAACACCGGCACCAGCTCTTGCTCTAATTTTATTTACATACCCTAAAGCTGTTGTAATATTACCGGAAGATGCTCCTCTTAGAGTTGCTTCCGCATACATTAAATACACATCTGACAATCTGTACATTGGAAAATCAGTATCAGGAATATCGTTTCTTTGTGCTGCAGTACCATCAGAATTTACATTAGTAAACTTCGTAACAGCATAACCATTAGTGAATACTCCAAAATCATCAATATCTAAAGTTTGTCCTGCAGTATAGAAAGTTCCTCTTTTATCTGAAGTACCTGTTACATCAGGAAATAATTGAACAAATTCTGGTCTTGTTCTTATTCCTGACCATCCTCCATTCATGCCTTGATCAGCAGCGTTCATACTACCACCAATAGACGCATGAAGAATAAAACTCATTCCTCCTCCGGTAGCTCTAATTGCATTACCATCTCCAACAATTGGGAAGATAACTTCATTTTGCGCTCCATTTCTGTTATTATCAGCAGAAAATAAATAAGAATAAGGCTTGTCCATAAAAGTATATCCAGAACCTGTTATAATATCGTTGCAAACAATAGCAGCATCATTATTTCTGTCTGTTCCTGTGTATACTTTAGCATTTAAATAAATTTGTGCTAATAAAAATTTAGCTGCTGTTTTATCTACTCTTCCATATTCGTTAGATTTTGAAGGAGCCAAAGTATTGTCCATATCTTTCAATTCTGACTCTACAAAAGCAAAAACCTGAGCTCTTGTTTTTTGCTCTGGATAATAAAAACCAACGGGATCTTTTTCAGTAGTAATTGGCACATTACCAAACAAATCCATTAGATTAACATATGAAAATGCTCTTAAGAAACGAGCCTCAGCTCTAAGTTTAACAATTTCCGTTTTTAAAGCAGCATCAACACCTCTTTCTGCAAGCTTTTCGTCTGTTGTTTGTCTTAAAAACTCATTGGCAACACTAATTTCGTAAAAAGCTCTTGAAAAAATTCCGTACAAGAACTGATTACTAGGGCTCCATTTTTGTCCATTTATTGCTGGTAAACCATCATCAGCCCAAGCTACAATAGCTTCATCCGTAGGAAATTCCTGCGTCACAAACATCAAACGTAGGTAACTACTAAAATCTCCTCCAAGTCCAAAAATATCGGGAGTTCCATCTCCATCATTTCCTCCTACATACAAACCTGCATATAATTTTGCTAAAACTTGTTTGTATGATGCCGGATCTTGAAAAAAGGTATCAGAAAGAAACTCATCATCATCTTTTGGCGTCACATCTAAGTCGCTCGTACACGAAGTAAGCGTCATATTTAATCCTAAAATGAATAGGAGAAAATAAGATATATATTTAAATGATATTTTCATTTTGTTTATTTTTAAAATTTAATTTTCAATGTACTACTAGAAATTCGCATTTACTCCAAACAAGAATGTTCTCGCACGCGGATAAACATTATTGTCGATTCCGTTGAATTTCTCAGGATCTAAACCATTATATTTCGTTAGAACAAAAACATTTTGAACTCCCGCTGTAAATCTTAATGAAGCAGCTTTTAATAATGTTTTATCAAAAGTGTATCCTAATACCACATTATCTAATTTGATAAAAGAAGCATCTTTTACGAAATAATCAGAGTAATTACGTTGTGTTCCATTAGAGTTACTTTCAGTAGTAAAACCAGTATTATAATAATCCGTACTAATATTAGACAAATCTGAATCTCTTCTTAAACCTGCTTGCAAATATCCTTTATCAGAACTTACGTTATCATAAATATAGTTTCCTAAACTAGCTCTCCAGTTCATTGTAAAATCGAATTTTTTATAATTCAAAGTAGAATACAATCCAAAAGTGTAATCTGCTGTTGGTTTATGAAATTTGTAACGATCGGCATCTGTAATAGCACCATCACCATTTCTGTCTGCGTATGCACCTTGAATTGGTCTTTTGTTTGCATCATACAATTGCTCAAAAACAAAGAATGAGTTTGGAGCATATCCTGGAGAATGTATCAGTACCTGGTTTCCTGTACCACCAGCAATAACATCTCCTGTTATATATCCTTGAAATCCTGGAACATTAGTTCCTAAATTAGAAATTTTTTGATCAATATAAGTTGCGTTAACAGCCACATTCCATGTTAAGTTATCATTTTTAACAATGTCTGATTGAAGATTAAACTCAACCCCTTTTGTTCTTACACTACCAATATTGACAAATCCTTGGTTTCTTATATTTGCTCCGTCAGGATAAGCAATTTCAGCCAAAAGATCACTTGATTTTTTATCAAAATAGTTAACAGTACCGGTAATTCTATCATTAAGGAAACCAAAATCAACTCCTACGTTTGACTCAGCCAAATCTTCCCATTTGATATTCGGGTTATATCCTTCAGGTCTTGCTGCTTTGTAAATAACTCCATTAAAAAGATATTGTGTATTGATTGTTCCTAAAGTTACCCTTCTTAAATAATCATACTGAGGTTTAATGTCTTGTTGACCTGTGGTTCCGTAACCAACTCTTAATTTCAAACTAGACAAAGTTGAATTCCCTTTTAAGAAATCTTCTTCAGCAATATTCCATGCAAAAGCAGCTCCTCCAAAATTACCCCATCTGTTATCTTCAGAAAAACGTGAAGTTCCGTCTCTTCTATAGTTTAGAGTTAATAAATATCTACTGTCATAATTTAAAGTCAAACGACCAAAATAAGATTGTAAATTAACATCCGGATCAGTAGTAACATCTTCTTTAGGATTTGGTTCTCTTGTTTGTCCTGAATCATATCCAACTCTTTGAAACAACTGATAGTTATATCCTGCTGTTGCATCAATTTTAAATTTACCTAAGTCTTTAGTATAGTTAAAATAAGTATTTAAGTTTTTATTCTGGCGACTGTCTGTATAATGTATATCTCCTCCTAAATTAGTCCAGTTACCCTTATCAAATGTCGTAGGTTGATACCCTAAAATACTTTCATTACTTACTCTTGTGTAACCATCACTATTAAATTTATCAATACCTGCTTCAACAATGATTCTTAAATCTTCGAAGAAATGAAATTTATAATCTAATCTAATATTACCCCATTTTCTGGTAGATGTAGCTCTACGATCGTCTTGATTTAATCTTGCAACCGGATTTCTTGCCGGTAATAATGGTACATTTCCGTTTGCCTCTAACCATTCAAAATATCCTCCATAACGAGATCCTGCCTGATAAACAGGTTGCGTTGGATCAAATGCGATTGCACTGCTAATTACCGGACCTTCATCCTGAAATTGGTTTTTCCCAAAAGCTAAATTTCCGCTAATATCAATTTTCAGGTGATTGTCAAACAATACTGGGTTTAACGATATCGATGTCGTAGTTCTTTCAAAAGAAGTATTTCTTAAGATTCCTGGATTATCAACATTTCCAACCGATAAACGTACCGGTAATTTATTAAACAAAGCACCACTTACAGAGATATTGTTGTTTGTTGTTAAAGCAGTGTGAAAAATTTCATCTTGCCAATTTGTGTTTGCTGTGCCTAATAAAGCTTTTTGAGTTGCATTACCTTTTTCGTTTACTAAAGCACGAAATTGATCAGCACTTAAAACATCTACCGTATTAGCCACTGTATTAATCCCAACCTGAGAGCTAAAGTTAACTTTTACACTACCTTTAGTTCCTTTTTTAGTCGTAATAACAATTACACCATTTGCTGCTCTTGAACCATAAATTGCAGCTGCAGAAGCATCTTTCAAAACCGTAAAAGATTCGATATCATTTGGGTCAATTGTAGACAAAATACTTGTTGAACCGTTAGGAACAGCATTACTCATAGGAAGACCATCAATTACAATTAATGGCTCATTTGAAGCACTTAACGAAGATCCTCCACGAATTCTTATATCTGCTTTTGCACCCGGAGCACCACCTCCAACAACATTTACACCAGCAATACGACCGCTGATTAAACTTTCCGGAGTTACGTTAATTCCTTTATTAAATTCTTTTGAAGAGATTTGAGAAACAGATCCAGTTGCGTCCTTTTTCTTAACAGTACCATAACCTACCTGTACCACAACTTCTTTAAGTTGATTTGTATCTTCCTCTAGTGAGATCGTTAATGTTTGTTGACCGTTATAAGTTACAGTTGACGTTTTATATCCAATAAATGAAACCGAGATTTTGTCTCCATTTTTTAAATTAGATAACTGAAATTTACCGTCAAAATCTGTTGATGCCCCGCCTGGCGCACCTTGTACATTTACGTTTACTCCCGGGATTGGTTGTCCCGTTGCCAGATCAGCAACCGTTCCTTTTAAAGTACTTTGAGCGAGTACAGTAAACGGCAACAGCAGGAATAAAAATAACAACTTTTTGTAAATTGTTTTCATACTTTTTGTTTAAATTAGTTTGAGTTTTTGATTGTTAGTTAAGTTTTTAATTTTACTTCGAATTTCAAAATTAGGAATTTATTAACACGACCAACCAGCGACAATTTATATTGAGTTACGAAAACGTGGTAGTGTTGAAAACTTTCTATTTTTTGTAATCTTTTAAGTCAAAAATTGTCAATTCTAAAAATATAAGATACCTTTATTAACAATTAGATTTTTTTCAAATAACTACTATGAAACGCAAAATAACCCTGAAACAGATCGCAAAGGAACTTGACGTATCTATTTCAACTGTCTCAAAATCACTTAGAAACAGTCTGGAAATAGGAGAAGAAACACGTCTTAAAGTGCAAGCTTTTGCTAAGTTTTACAACTATAAACCCAACAATATTGCCCTTAGTTTAAAAAATCGGAAAACCAAAAGTATTGGTATTATTATTCCGGAAATTGTACATTATTTTTTCTCTACGGTCATCAACGGAATCGAGCAAGTTGCTAACGAAAATGGATATAGCGTTGTGATTTGTTTATCAGATGATTCTTTCGATAAAGAAGTTTTAAATATGGAAATGTTAGCCAACGGAAGTATCGATGGTTTTATCATGTCACTCTCTAAAGAAACCCAATACAAAGGCGATTTTCATCATATTACCGAAGTCATAAATCAAGGAATGCCCGTTGTAATGTTCGACCGTGTGACCAATGATATTTTATGCGATAAAGTAATTATCGATGATAAAGCTGCCGCTTATGAAGCCGTTCAAAGCCTGATTGATAACGGTCGAAAAAAGATCGCTCTCGTAACAACTGTTGATTATGTAAGCGTTGGAAAATTAAGAACGGACGGTTACGAAAAAGCACTTCTGGACAACGGATTACCATTCAACGAGGATTTAATTATTAAAATTGAAGACGTCGATACTTGCGAAATTACCATCAGTCAACTTCTACACGACAGAGCTTTTGATGCTGTTTTTGCTGTAAATGAACTTTTTGCCGTCACAATTATCAAAACAGCAAGCAAAATGGGGCTTAAAATTCCTGAAGATCTTGCCGTAATCGCTTTTACGGACGGAATTATCTCTAAATATTCGACTCCAAGTATTACAACTGTAAGCCAAAGTGGTGAGAAAATGGGAAATAAAGCAGCTAAAATGTTGATTGAAAGACTCGAAGCGGAACATGACGATGACGATGAAGAAAACGAAAATTACACCACAGAAGTGATCGAAACCCATTTAATACAACGAGAATCTACTGACTAAAATTCTTAAAATCAATACATTCTAAAGTCATAAATAACATTTATGACTTTTTTGTTAGTATAAATAAAAAAATAATTAATACTTTTACGCCTGCTCAAAGCTTTTACTTTTACTTCGAAACCATAAGTAAGTTTTGATAAGCAAAGCGCTTATCGTCTAATTAATTTTTTAATTACGATAATGGAAAAGCGTAAATTAAGTTTCTGGGAAATTTGGAACATGAGTTTCGGTTTCTTAGGAATACAGTTTGGTTTTGCACTGCAAAACGCAAATACTTCAAGAATTTTTGAAACCCTAGGCGCTAAAATTGACGAAATTCCGATTTTATGGATTGCTGCTCCCGTTTCAGGATTAATAATTCAACCCGTAATTGGTTATTTTAGTGACAGGACCTGGACTCGTTTAGGCAGACGTCGCCCCTATTTTTTAATTGGAGCCGTTTTATCATCCATTGCATTATTCATTATGCCTAACTCTCCAACACTATGGATTGCTGCAGGAACTTTATGGATAATGGATGCGTCGATAAATGTTTCTATGGAACCTTTTCGCGCTTTTGTTGGCGATAATTTACCCGAAAAACAACGTACTTTAGGTTTTGCCATGCAAAGTTTCTTTATTGGAACCGGCGCCGTTGTTGGCTCGGTTTTACCGTATCTTTTTACAAATGTTTTTGGCGTAAGCAATACCGCACCCGAAGGAATTATTCCGGATTCAGTAAAATGGTCGTTTTATATTGGCGGAATCGTTTTTCTGCTTTCCGTATTATGGACCGTTTTTAAAACCACAGAATATACGCCCGAAGAACTTCATGCTTTTGAAGCGCAAAGCAAAAAAGACAAAGAAGATCAGATCATAAATCCCGAAACAGAATCTAAAAGCAACATTAAGCGACAATTGTCTATAGGGATATTATTGACCGTAATTGGCGCATTAGTTTCCTTTTTGATTTTCGAAAATAGCCTTGCCAAAGAACTTTATATTCTATTTGTAGGTTTAATTTTTATGGGAGTTCTATTTATGATTGCTTCACAATTAAGAAGTTCTCAAGTTCATAATGGCTTCACAATCATTATGACCGATTTATTGAATATGCCAGTCACAATGAAAAAATTGGCTTGGGTTCAGTTTTTCTCTTGGTTTGCACTTTTCTCCATGTGGATTTATACTACGCAAGCCGTTACACAACACATTTTTGGCACAACAGATACCACTTCAAAAGTGTATAATGATGCTGCTGACTGGGTTTCGGTTTTGTTTACTGTTTATAACGGAATCGCTGCTGCCGTAGCTTTCTTATTACCAATTATTGCAAAAAAAGTAGGCGTTAGAGCAACACATTTATTAGCATTATGCGCTGGAGGTGTTGGTTTAATTTCAATTTATTTTATTGGTGACAAACAAATGCTAATACTTCCAATGTTGGGAGTTGGTATTGCCTGGGCAAGTATTTTATCTATGCCTTATGCCATGTTATCAGGCGCTTTACCGGCAGCCAAAATGGGTTATTACATGGGAGTTTTCAACTTTTTTGTTGTAATTCCACAAATTGTAGCCGCCACAATATTAGGATTTGTAATCAAACAATTCTTTCACAATGAACCTATTTACGCCTTAATTATTGGAGGTGTATCCATGATATTCGCCGGATTATTGACCCTTCGAGTAAATAGCAGAACTAAAATTGAAATCCATGAATAATAAAAAAGCATTCATCTTCGATCTTGATGGAGTGATCGTTGATACCGCTAAATACCACTTTTTGGCCTGGCAAAAAATAGCTCAGGCATTAAATATAAATTTCACACACGAAAACAACGAATTGCTTAAAGGAGTAAGCCGCGTGCGATCGTTAGATATAATACTTGAATTAGGAAATGTTCAGGCTTCTCAGGAAGATAAAGACAAATGGCTAATTCAAAAAAATGAAGATTATTTATCTTATTTAGTTGACATGGATGAAAGTGAGATTCTTCCGGGCGTACTTAAAACGCTGCAACTATTAAAAGAAAAAAACCAAGGAATTGCGTTAGGTTCAGCGAGTAAAAATGCCCGACCAATCCTTGAAAAAACAGGAATCCTTTCGTATTTCGATGTTATTGTGGACGGAAATGACGTTACCAATGCAAAACCAGATCCGGAAGTTTTCTTAAAAGCGGCTCAATTACTAAAAATTGATCCAAAAGACTCAATCGTATTTGAAGATTCAGTTGCCGGAATCCAAGCGGCAAACATAGGAGAAATGGTAAGTGTAGGAATTGGTGAGGAAACAGTTTTACATGAAGCTGATTATATTTTTAAAGATTTCACAGAAATAAACCCAGAGTTTATCGAGAAACTTATCAATTAGAAAATGTGCCAATTAGATCATTAGATAATTTCCCAAACGTGAATTTTCTAATTATCTAATTGACTAATTATCTCATTAGTTTGAAATATAAATCATCTAAATAAAAACGTAAAATAGTAAAACAACAAGCAATTAAGGATAGAATCAAACTAGAAGTAGCCAAAGAAAAGTAATTATCTCATTTTCTAATTGACATATTATCTAATTATCCTAATTGCCAAATTATCTAATTAAACAAATGAATCAAGATTATATAAAACCAGACAATTGGTCCATCATTGAAGAAGGATTTGATGCCGAACGAGTAAAATCGTCTGAAAGTCTTTTTAGTATCGGAAACGGTGCGATGGGACAACGTGCCAATTTTGAAGAAAAATACTCTGGCGAAACTTTTCAGGGAAGTTACATCGCTGGAATTTATTATCCGGATAAAACAAAAGTAGGCTGGTGGAAAAACGGATATCCAAAGTATTTTGCGAAAGTATTAAATGCTCCAAACTGGATTGGAATTGACGTAGAAATCAACGAAGAAAACTTAGACTTAAACACTTGTACCGAAGTTAAAAACTTCCGTAGAGAATTGAATATGAAAGAAGGCTGGTACAATCGTTCTTTTGAAGCTACGTTGAAAAACGGAACCGAAATTGCCGTAAATGTACGTCGTTTTCTTTCTTTGAATCTGGATGAAGCAGGAATTATCAAATATGAAATTACTCCTTTAAACAAAGACGCAAAGATTGTTTACAAACCTTATATTGACGCCGGAGTTACAAATGAAGATGCCAACTGGGAAGAAAAATTCTGGGAACCATTAGAAGTAAAAAAATCTAGTAGTGAAGCTTTTGTAACGGCGCAAACTTTTAAAACGCATTTCAAGGTTACGACTTTCATGCACAATACGATTTTTGCAAACGGAGAAAATGTAAATATTTCACCGTCTACAATCGATTCAACAACAGATAAAGTTCAGTTTACTTACGGAACTATTATCGCAAAAGGACAAACCTCAGCAATTCAGAAAATTGGTGGATATACCGTTTCTTTAAACCACGATAATACTTTGGCTGCAGCCGAAAAAACTATAAAAGCTGCCGTTAATTTAGGATATGATGCTTTACTTCAAAATCAAATTGAAGCTTGGCGTAAAATCTGGGAAATGTCAGATATTACAATTGATGGTGATGTAAAAGCGCAACAAGGAATCCGTTTCAATATCTTTCAATTAAACCAAACGTATTTAGGAAAAGATTCTCGTTTGAATATTGGACCAAAAGGTTTCACCGGAGAAAAATATGGTGGATCGACTTATTGGGATACTGAGGCGTATTGTATTCCGTTTTACATGGCGACAAAAGATCAGCAAGTTGCGAGAAATTTGTTGACATACCGTTTCAATCAATTGGATAAAGCAATTGAAAATGCCAAAGACAATTTAGGTTTCAAAAACGGCGCAGCTCTTTATCCAATGGTTACCATGAATGGAGAAGAATGCCATAACGAATGGGAAATCACACACGAAGAAATTCACAGAAATGGAGCGATTGCTTTTGCGATTTATAACTATTACCGTTTCACCGGAGATTACTCTTATATTCCTGAAAAAGGTCTGGAAGTTTTAATTGGTATTGCACGTTTCTGGCATCAAAGAGCTTCTTTTTCTAAAGAAAAAAATCAATACGTAATTCTTGGCGTTACAGGTCCAAACGAATACGAAAACAATATTAATAATAATTTTTACACCAATTATATTGCAAAATGGTGTATTGATTATGCATCGGAACAAATCACAAAAGTCGCTGTAGAATATCCTGCAGATCACAAACGTGTATTAGAAAAAGTAAATCTTTCGGCTGCCGAAATTCAGGAATGGAAAAAAGTGGCCGATGATATGTATTTTCCAACTTCTAAAGAATTAGGAATTTATTTGCAGCAAGACGGTTTCTTAGACAAAGATTTAGTTCCTGTAAAAGACCTAGATCGTTCGCAAAGACCAATCAACCAGAAATGGTCTTGGGATCGCGTTTTACGTTCGCCTTACATCAAACAAGCCGACGTTTTACAATGTTTTTATTTCTTTGAAGATCATTTTTCTAAAGAAGAATTAAAACGCAACTTCGAATTCTACGAGTCGTTTACCGTTCATGAAAGTTCACTTTCGCCTTGCGTACACTCGATTCAGGCTGCACATTTAGACAAAATGGATATGGCGTATACCTTCTATTTAAGAACTTCTCGTCTTGATCTTGATGATTATAATAAAGAAGTTGAAGAAGGTTGTCACATTACGTCAATGGCTGGAACATGGATGAGTATTGTAGAAGGTTTTGGCGGAATGCGCGTTAAAAATGACCAGCTTCATTTTTCTCCAAAAATCCCAAAAGAATGGAAAGGATATTCTTTTAAAATTAATTTCAGAAATCAAATTTTAAAAGTGTCTGTAAATCATAATGAAACTAATTTTACTGTAGATGGAGATCAAGATTTAACAATTGTCGTTAACGGAAACCCTGTAATTGCAAGTAAATTTGTACAAATAAATTAAATTACAATACCCTTAAAAACTAAAAAACATGAAAAACTTATTTTTCGCAAGTTTAATCTTGTTTGCTTTTAGCTCAATCGCAAAAGCGCAACAATTAAAATCACCCGAAGGCAAGTTCGTAATGGAATTTTCGCTTCAAAATGACGGAACTCCAACTTACAGTTTAAAATACAAAAATAAAGAAGTTGTTAAAACCAGTAAATTAGGTCTTGAACTTAAAGATGACAAAAAATCTTTATTGAATGATTTTACAGTTGTAGATACAAAAACATCCACTTTTGACGAAACCTGGAAACCGGTTTGGGGGGAAGTAGACAATATTAGAAACCATTATAATGAATTGGCGGTAACTTTAAATCAAAAAGGAACTGACAGACAAATCATAATTCGTTTCCGTTTATTTGATGACGGTTTAGGATTTAGATATGAATTTCCGGCTCAAAAGAACCTTACTTATTTCGTAATTAAAGAAGAAAGAACTCAGTTTGCAATGGCGGGCGACCACACTGCTTTCTGGATTCCGGGAGATTACGATACTCAGGAATACGATTATACAAAATCCAAATTATCTGAAATTAGAGGATTATCTGAGAAAGCATATACGGCAAATGTTTCGCAAAAAAACTTTTCACCAACAGGAGTTCAGACTTCTTTGATGTTGAAAACAAACGATGGAATTTACATCAACTTGCACGAAGCAGCTTTGATCAATTATTCTTGTATGCACTTGAATCTGGATGACAAAAACATGATTTTCGAATCTTGGTTAACACCAGATGCAAAAGGAGATAAAGGATACATGCAAGCACCAAGTCACTCGCCTTGGAGAACGATTATGGCAAGCGATAATGCTACAGAAATCTTGTCTTCAAAAATGACATTAAACCTTAATGATCCATCAAAAATTGACGATACTTCTTGGATTAAACCAGTAAAATACGTTGGTGTTTGGTGGGAAATGATTACAGGAAAAAGTTCTTGGTCGTACACAAACGATTTCCCAACAGTACAATTGGGAGTTTCTGATTTCTCTAAAGCAAAACCAAACGGAACTCACGGAGCAAACAACGCAAACGTAAAAAAATACATTGATTTCGCAGCTACAAATGGTTTTGACGCTGTTTTAGTCGAAGGTTGGAACGAAGGTTGGGAAGACTGGTTTGGACATTCAAAAGATTATGTTTTTGATTTCGTAACGCCTTACCCTGATTTTGACGTAAAAGGTTTGCACGAATATGCTAAATCAAAAGGAATCAAAATTATTATGCACCACGAAACTTCAGGATCTGTTCGTAACTACGAACGTCACATGGATAAAGCTTACCAATTCATGAAAGACAACGGATACGATGCTGTAAAAAGCGGATATGTTGGAGATATTTTGCCTCGCGGTGAAAATCATTACGATCAATGGATTGTAAATCATTATCAATATGCTATCGAAAAAGCAGCAGATTACAAAATTATGGTGAATGCTCACGAAGCTGTTCGTCCAACTGGAATTTGCAGAACGTACCCGAACTTAATTGGAAACGAAGCCGCAAGAGGTACAGAATACCAAGCTTTTGGAGGTTCAAAACCAAATCACGTTACCGTTTTACCATTTACACGTTTAATTGGTGGACCAATGGATTATACTCCTGGAATCTTCGAAATGGATATCAGCAAAATGAATCCTGATAACAAATCTCATGTAAACAGCACAATTGCAAACCAATTGGCATTATACGTTACCATGTACAGCCCATTGCAAATGGCGGCTGACACTCCCGATAACTACAACCGTTTTCCAGATGCATTTCAATTCATCAAAGATGTTGCTGTAGATTGGTCAGAAAGTAAATATATCGAGGCTGAGCCTGGAGATTATATTACTGTTGCCCGTAAAGCAAAAGGAACAAACAACTGGTTCGTAGGAAACGTAAACGGAGAAACTCCACGCACATCAAACATCGATTTCAGTTTCCTTGAAAAAGGTAAAAAATATACGGCTACAATTTATGCTGATGCAAAAGATGCGCACTACAAAACAAACCCGCAAGCTTATACAATCAAGAAAATTGCTGTAACAAACAAATCAAAATTATCGCAGTTATCTGCTCCGGGCGGAGGTTATGCAATAAGCATTATCGAACCTAAATAATTTTTTAAAGACAAGTGATTTTCACCAAGATTACTTGTCTTTTTTTTAAGATTGCTATATTTGGATTGCAAGGTTTCCAAAACGATAACGGAAATTTAAATTGCATTAATCAAATCAATATAAAATGAAAAACGTTATAAGTTTATTTTTAAGCCTTTTACTTCTTTCCTGCAATCAGAAAAACGAAAAAATCCTTAAACCAAGTACCGAAAATAAAAAGTCAGACTCTTTAGTTAAAATTGATATCGATAAAACGCTTTTTTGTGTTTATAATTTATCAAAAACAACAACCGCGATTGTGGTGAATCTAAATGAAAATGAAACTCCTAACGGAACTGAATTTGATAAAATTTTTAATCAGGTGAGTGCCAAAGATTCTTTAGATAATGTTTTATACCAAGACACTACTAAAGTGCAAAACTTTGAATATTATGATACATTAGGAAGTTTCAAACTTATTAAAAGTAAAACATTAGAACGTGAGATTAAAAAGATTGTCGATAAGAGTTATTACGTTTATGGTACAAAGGGATTTTCGAAAGTAACGATCAACAACGTAGTTTGCGGAATTGATGAATGCCGAACCAATATTATTGCTTTTCCAATTGAAAATTTTGACACCGCTAAAAACGGGAAACCTGTTATTTGCTCAAAGCAACTATTAAAAATAAACTATCAAGACAACTATTCTGATATTGAGAAAAAGGTAAGGGCATTTGAAGAAAAGGAAAGCAAAAACTATGATTATAAAGACGACATTAAAACAATAATATTTGCAAATGTTGGAGATGCTTATTTTGCGTATAACGATGATTTTATGTGGGGCAAATATCCTGATAAAAGCAAATGTAAATTTCCCGGAAGAACAATCTATATCGTAAAAAAAGATAAACCTATAAAAAAATTCTGGGTGAATGGTTTAGATCTATTTGGAATTCCCTGTGACTAAAACCGTCTTAACAGTTTTTTTGAGGTTAATCTCAGAAAAATTAAAGAACACTTATAAATATTAGCGAAATCAACCTTTCGAATATTTATAATAAAACCTTAAAACTATTATGAACAACCTAAAAATAAACCACTATATCTATA
Organism: Flavobacterium sp. ov086; assembly: GCF_900187965.1. Taxonomy (GTDB): domain Bacteria; phylum Bacteroidota; class Bacteroidia; order Flavobacteriales; family Flavobacteriaceae; genus Flavobacterium. The sequence continues at coordinate 78,392 of NZ_FZNL01000001.1, forward strand.
AATTAATTTTAATGGTCCTGCTTTTTTCTGCTTCCGCGAAAGCGCAAATCCAAAAAGTAGAACCGCCTTTTTGGTACGCCGGAATGAAAAATCCGGAGCTACAAATTATGTTCTACGGAAAAAATATTGCACAATATGAAGCTTCGGTTTCTAATAATATTGTGATTAAAAATGTAGAAAAAACAGAAAATCCAAACTACCTTTTTGTTACAATTGATACACAAAACATAAAAGCTTCTGAATTGGTTTTCTCTTTCAAAACCAAAAACAAAGTCGCTTTTACTCAAAAATATGCTCTTAAAGAAAGAAGACCAAATTCGGCAGACAGAAAAAGTTACGATGCATCGGATATGATTTACTTAATTATGCCGGATCGTTTTGCTAACGGAAATTCGAAAAATGACAGTGATGCCGTTTTAACTGAAAAAGGAAACCGTCAAGATCCAAGTGGACGTCACGGCGGAGATATTGAAGGAATCATCAAAAACTTAGACTATATTTCCTCTCTTGGCGCAACAACAATTTGGAGCACGCCTTTATGCGAAGACAACGACAAACAACATTCGTATCATACTTACGGACAATCTGATGTTTATAAAATAGATCCACGTTACGGAACCAATGATGATTATGCTCGCCTTTCTGCAGAAATGCACAAAAAAAACATGAAACTGGTTATGGATTATGTAACCAATCACTGGGGAATTACGCATTGGATGATGAAAGATATTCCGACGAAAACATGGTTTAATCAGTTTGAAACTTTCACACAAACACATCACAGACGTGAAGTTATTACAGATATTCATGCTTCAAAATTAGATCAGGAAGTTTGTATCGATGGCTGGTTTGTTCCGTCAATGCCAGATTTGAATCTGAAAAATCCTTTGGTTGCAAAATACTTAACTCAAAACGCCATCTGGTGGATAGAATTTGCCAATCTTGACGGATTTAGAGTGGATACTTATAATTATTCTGATCCAACGGCGATGTCTAATTGGGCAAAATCAATCACAACTGAATATCCGAATTTTAATATTGTGGGAGAAATCTGGATGCACAATCAGGCGAATTTAGCCTATTGGCAAAAAGACAGTAAAATTGGTGCGATCGAAAACTACAATTCGAATTTACCAAGCGTTATGGATTTTACATTGCAAGATCAAATTGGTGCTGCTTTTTATGAAAGTGAAGCAACTTGGGATAACGGAATGATTAAATTCTACAACAATTTTGCATTGGATTATTTATATCCAAACCCAAACAGCATTTTGGTTTTTGCCGAAAATCACGATACAGATCGTATTAATCATACTTATAAATACGATTTTACGAAATACAAATTGGCAATGACTTTATTGGCAACCGTTCGTGGAATTCCGCAATTGTATTACGGCTCAGAAATTGGAATGGGCGGTGATAAAGGTAAAGGTGATGCAGATATTCGTCAGGATTTCCCGGGCGGATGGGCAGGCGATAAAAACAATGCTTTAACCGCAGTAGGAAGAACCGCTGAACAAGCAAAATATTTCGATTTTACTTCGAAATTATTCAACTGGAGAAAATCAAATGAAGCTGTTCATTTCGGAAAAATGACGCATTATATTCCGGAAAATAACACTTATGTTTATTTCAGATATACGGATGCTAAAACCGTAATGGTGGTTTTTAATAACAATGCAAAAGAACAGACTATCAAAACCAATCGTTTCAAAGAAAACATCAAAACCTTTAAATCAGGAAAAGATATTTTGACCGGAAAAACATTCAATTTGGCTACTGAAATTACTTTAGAACCTAAATCAGCTGTGGTTTTAGAATTGGAATAAAACAGATTACGTTTTAATTTTTTCTGCCACGAATTCACGAATTATTTTTTGACAATCTTTGGAATAAAAATTTGTGAATTCGTGGCGTTTTTTTAGCCACAGATTAAAGGATTATTTTTTGACAATCTTTGAAAATAAAAATTCGTGAATTCGTGGCTTTTTTTTGTCTTAGTCAAATTATAAATGCTTGTTAAATTTAGAATAAATGAAAAAACTCACTTTCCTTTTTTTACCTTTAGTATTCTTAATCACGAGTTGTTCTGGCTCAAAATCAGTATCAATGAATAACGACAATACTTCAAAAACACCTTTCGTTTGGGAAGGAGCAAATGTTTACTTTTTACTTACCGATCGTTTTTATAACGGAGATACTTCTAACGATTTAAACTTCAACCGAACCAAAACTCCGGGAAAATTACGTGGTTTTGAAGGCGGAGATATCATCGGAATTACCAAGAAAATCGAATCCGGATATTTTGATAAATTAGGAATAAACGTCATTTGGCTTACGCCGATTGTAGAGCAAATTCACGATGGAGTTGATGAAGGAACCGGACTGAGTTATGGTTTTCATGGTTATTGGGCAAGAGACTGGACAGCTTTAGATCCAAACTTCGGAACAAAAGAAGACTTAGCTAATCTTGTCAAAAAAGCCCACGAAAAAGGCATCCGAATTATGCTTGACGGCGTTATTAATCATACTGGTCCCGTAACTCCCGAAGATCCTGTTTGGCCATCAGACTGGGTTCGAACCGGCGTTGTTTGCGATTACAAATCATTCGAAAACACAACAATGTGTACTTTGGTAGACAACCTTCCGGATGTTAGAACTGAAAGTGTTCAGGAAGTAGAATTACCGCCTTTTTTAATCGAAAAATGGAAAAAAGAAGGTCGTTATGAAAAAGAAATAGCTTCATTGGATGAATTTTTCAAAAGAACAAATTATCCAAGAACTCCAAAATATTACATCATAAAATGGCTCACCGATTATATTACAGAATTTGGGGTTGATGGTTACCGCGGAGATACCGTAAAACATACCGAAGAAAGTGTTTGGGCCGATTTTAAAAAAGAATGTGATTATGCTTTTGAAAACTGGAAAAAACATCATCCGTTACAAGTTTTAGATCAAAATCCATTTTATACCATTGCCGAAGTTTATGGTTACGGAATTAGCGGCGGACAAGATTATGATTTTGGAGATAGAAAAGTAAACTACTTTCAGAATGGTTTTAACAGCATGATTAATTTTGAATTCAAATGGAATGCTGCTCAAAACAATTACGAAGGTTTATTTTCGAAATATTCAAACGCTTTAAATAATGAATTAAAAGGATATTCGGTCCTTAATTATATATCATCACATGACGATGGTCAGCCTTTTGACGCTAACAGAGTAAAAGGTATCGAAGCCGGAACTAAACTATTGCTTTCGCCTGGAATCTCGCAAGTATATTATGGCGATGAATCAAATCGATCTTTAGTTGTCGAAGGAACTCAGGGCGATGCAACGCTACGTTCGAACATGAATTGGGACGACATTCAGAACAATCAAGAAACTCAAAAAACACTTTTGCATTGGCAAAAACTAGGTCAGTTTAGACGAAATCATCCTGCAATTGGTGCCGGAATTCATTCACAAATAAGCGGTGAACCTTATGTTTTTTCGAGAACATTTACCAAAGATACTTTCACTGATCAGGTTATTATTGGTCTGGATTTACCACAAGGCAAAAAAGAAATCCAAGTGAATTCTATTTTCCAAAACGGAACAAAACTAAGAGATACTTATTCTAATCAGGAAGTTGAAGTCATTGATGGAAAAATTTCAATTGACAGTGATTTCAATTTTGTTCTGTTGGAAAAAATTTAAAAATTTAACCGCTAAGTCCGCAAAGTTTTTTATCTCGTAATATCTTTAGTAAACACAAAGTTCGCAAAGCTAAATCAACACAAAGCTTTGCGAACTTTGTGTTTTTATAAAATCTCGCATATCAAAAAACTTTGCGCACTTTGCGGTAAAACTACGCAGAGCAAATCTATTTTTTGCGACCTTTGCGGTAAAACTCTCAACAATGCTAAAAATAGGACATCGCGGTGCTGGATATGAGCCCGAGAATACTTTAAAAGCTTTCCAAAAAGCCTTAGATCTAAATGCTGACGGGATTGAACTTGACGTTCATTTAAGTTCTGACGGGCATATCATTGTCATTCACGACGAAACCATCGACAGAACGACGAACGGAAAAGGTCTTGTAAATAACTTATCTTTGTCCGAATTAAAGTCTTTTTTGATTGCAGATCAGCTTGAGATTCCAACTTTAATTGAGGTTTTTGATTTGATAGACAAAAAATGTCTAATCAATGTGGAGTTGAAAGGTGTTGGAACTGCTAGTAAAGTTGTGGCTTTGATTGAAGAATATATTTCGGATAAAAACTGGAAATATGAGGATTTCATTATTTCGAGTTTCGAATGGAATATGCTTGAGGAAGTTCACAATCTAAATTCAAATATTGCAATTGGAGTTTTAACCGAAGAAGATGTAAACAAAGCTTTGGCTTTCGGCGAAAGCATAAAAGCAAAAGCCATTAATCCGGATTTTCAATTATTGAATCTGGAAAATACTAAAGAAATACAGGAAAAAGGATTTCAGGTTCTGCCTTGGACAGTAGATTCTCCTGAGGACATTCAAAGAATAAAAAGTTATAACGTAGACGGAATCATAAGTGATTTTCCGGATAGACTATAATAAAAGAGTAGCCACAGATTTCACAGATTAAAAGGATTTTTCTTCCGCCACTAATTTCACTAATTTACACGAATTAATTTATGTTTAAATTTGTGAATTCCGAGCAAAAAAATCTGTGTAAATCGTTTTATCCCGATAGCTATCGGGAGTAGCAAATAAAAAAATTAGCGCCAATTCGTGAAATTCGTGGCAAAAAAATAAGATGATTAAAAATTTCGACATAATTATTGTTGGCGGAGGCGCTGCAGGTTTTTTTACGGCTATTAATATTGCAGAGAAAAATCCGAAACTGAAAATTGCCATTTTAGAAAGAGGGAAAGAAGTTCTTTCTAAAGTTCGTGTTTCCGGTGGTGGAAGATGCAACGTAACTCACGCTTGTTTTGAACCAAACGAATTGGTTAAATTTTATCCGCGTGGCGAAAAAGAACTTCGTGGACCTTTTCACCAGTTTTGTTCGGGAGATACAATTGAATGGTTCGAAAAACATGGTGTCGAATTAAAAATTGAAGACGATGGCAGAATGTTTCCCGTTTCGAATTCTTCTCAAACTATAATAGATTGTTTCTTAGAAGCAACGGGAAAATTAGGCATTAAAGTTTTAACCGGACAAAGTGTACAATCGATTTTTAAAGCTGAGAATCATTGGAAAATTGATACGCAGGATGAAAACTATGCCACAGAAAAATTGGTTCTTGCCACAGGAAGTAATCCTAAAATCTGGGAAATGCTTCAAACGCAAGGACACGCAATTGTAAGTCCTGTTCCTTCCCTATTTACTTTTAATATTAAAGACCCAAGAATAAAAGAATTACCTGGTGTTGCGGCTCAAGTTACTGTAAATGTAAAAGATACCAAACTAGAATCTACCGGACCTTTGTTAATCACGCATTGGGGAATGAGCGGACCAGCGATTTTAAAACTTTCGGCTTGGGGCGCACGTACTTTATTTGATAAAAATTATCAGTTTACGATTTTCGTTAATTGGCTAAATGATGTAGATACGGAAGATGCCGAAAAAATCCTGAAAGACTTAAAACAGGAACACGCTAAAAAAGCGGTTTCAAAGAAATCTCCATTCGATTTCCCAAATCGTTTGTGGGAAAGCCTGGTTTTAGCCTCAGAAATTGAAGCAGAAACGAAATGGGCAGATTTATCTAAAATACAATTGCAAAACTTAGCTTCTCAATTGACAAAAGCAAAATTTCAGGTTAACGGAAAAAGTACTTTTAAAGAAGAATTTGTTACCGCCGGCGGAATTGATTTAAAAGAAATCAACTTCAAAACCATGGAAAGCAAATTGCATCAAAACCTCTATTTTGCTGGAGAGATTGTAAACATTGATGCCATTACAGGAGGATTTAATTTTCAGAATGCCTGGACAAGCGGGTTTATTTTGGCAAATAATATTTAATAGAATGAAATTTAAAGGAATTATTTTTGATTTAGACGGAACGTTAGTAAATTCATTAGAGGATATTTCAGATGCAATGAATACCGTACTTACAGATTTAAATTATCCCACTCATACTTACGATACATATCAATATTTTATTGGAAGTGGTTTGCGAAATCTGGTCAGCAAAGCTTTACCCGCATATAATAATACTGACGAACAAATTGAAACTTGTTTTGAAAACATGATTACCGAATATCGTGAGATTTGTACTTTTAAAACAAAGCCTTATAACGGAATTGTCGAATTACTAGATCATTTGACAACGCAAGATTTCAAATTGGCTGTATTTTCGAATAAGGCCGATGAACTTACCAAAAAAATAGCAGCCGAAATATTTCCTGATTATTTTGATGCTGCAATTGGATTAAGTACTGAATCACTTAAAAAACCAAATCCGTTTGAGGCAATACAAATAAGCAAAAACTGGAATTTGAAACCGGAAGAAATCATTTTTATAGGAGATTCTGATATTGATATGCTGACCGCTAATAATGCTAATATGTTTCCTGTTGGGGTTTCATGGGGTTACAGAACAGAAAAGGAATTAATTGAAAGCGGTGCGAAAGTAGTACTAAATTCTCCTTTAGATTTAATGCAAATAGTATAAAAACTGTCGTTTTAATTTAAGTAAATCATGAATGCATTATTAAAAAAACACATACTTTCGATCGCTTCATTTTCTGAAGATGAAATCTATAGAATTGATTCTTGTTTTGGATATGAAAAATTTGATGCTAAAACAGATCTTTCTTCTTTTGGGAAAATAAGCAACAGACTCTTTTTTATTATTGAAGGATTGGCCCGTGTTTATTATTTAAAAGATGGAAAAGAAATCACCACTTACCTGAGTTGTGACAACGGTTTTATTGCTTCTTATTCGAGTTTTATCAATCAAACCTCATCTTTTGAAAACATTGAATGCATAGAGGATTGCGAAGTGCTTTCTATCACTCATGAAAAAATGCAATATTTATATTCAGAAATTCCGAACTGGGAACGTGTTGGAAGAATTTTAGCAGAGCAGAATTACCTTTGTATGGCAGATCGGGTTTTAAAACTTCAAATGATTCCGGCAAAAGAAAAGTATTTAACCTTTTTAGAATCGGCTCCAGCCAAAATAATCCAGCGAACGCCTTTAATTTATATCGCTTCGTTTTTAGGAATTACGCCAGAATCGCTGAGCAGAATCAGACAAAGTATTTCTTAACATTTATCAAGTCAATTGAACAGCTGAATTCAAATCTTTGCAAATATAAAATTTGAAAAGATGAAGAATATAGCCAAAGATGTTTACCAGATTCCCTTGTTTCCTCGCAACTCCATTAATTGTTATGTAATTGAAGATGTTCTTATTGATGCTGGAATTAGAAGTTCTTCCAATATTATTTTGAATGCGCTAAAAAACAAAACAATAACCAAACACGTATTGACTCACGCTCATGCGGATCATCAGGGAAGTAGTAAAATTATTTGTGAAACGTTGAATATTCCGCTTTGGTGCAGTGAACTCGAAAAACAAGCAGCAGAAAACGGAAATGTAATTTTTGAATACCCAAATCCCAATCATTTTATTTCAAAATTTCAAAAGAAATTCTGGGCAGGAAAAGGACATCCGGTTTCTCATACTTTAAAAGAAGGAGATCGTATTGCAGGATTTACTGTTATTGAAACTCCGGGTCATTCGAGCGGTCATTTATCTTTTTTCAGAGAATTTGATGGTGTTCTTATTGTTGGAGACGTTATGACCAACATGAATTTATTAACTACAGTTGTTGGTTTGCATGAACCGCCAAACCTCTTTACGACCAATCCGAAAAGAAACAGAGAGTCTATAAAAAAACTAGCTTTATTAAAACCTAAATTGCTTTGTTTTGGACATGGTCCTGTTTTAATAAATAATGGAGAATTAGAAAAATTCGTAGAAAAAATCCAACCCTATAATTAACAAGATTTTACATGTTTACTAAGTTTTAGTTAAGAGAATTCAAATAATTTTACTATCAACTAAATACTATTAGATGAAAGCAAAATTACTTACTACAATTTCTTTTTTCACGTACCAGCTTTCAATTTCTCAAACGGAAAAACTACTTCACGGAAAAGTCCTGTCTAACAACTATCCTCTTAAAAAAGTAGAGGTTATCAATAAAACAGCGAAAACCAGCACAACAACAGATTATTTAGGAGACTTTTCAATTTTGGTAAAAGCGAAAGACAGTTTACTGTTTTTTTCTAAGGATTACTTTTTTACCAGATTAAAAATAACTCCTGAAGACATTTCTAAAAATAATCTTATAATAAATATGGTTATCAAGCCCGAAGAACTGGACGAAGTAGTAGTCACTTCTATAAAACTTAATCCTTTTAAGATTTCTCAACAAGATTTGGACGACATAAAGCTCACAAAAGATGCCTTATCTCTTCAAAAATATACTGGCGTTTACAACGGAACAATTACAAATGGTGCGGACTTCGGCCGAATGGGAACAGGGCTTATAAATTTATTCAAAAAAGATAAAGACAAAGAACTAAAAAAGAAAACGGAACAAACTGTTTTCAAAAAACTTGTAGCGGCATCAATTCCTTCCACTTTTTTTACCAAGGATTTAAAATTACCTCCCGAAGAAGTTGAACTGTTTCTGGATTTCTGCGATGCAGATCCAAAATCTAAAAACCTTTTAGAAAACAATAATGTATTAACTACAATGGATTTTTTGTACGCTAAAAATGAGATGTTCAAAAAAATAAAAATGGAGCCTAAAAATTAATCCGCAGAATATAATTCTCATTTGTTTAAACACAAATTCGATATACAAAAACCTTTGCCCTTAGGAATTTGCATATCGAATTTACTAAACATGAAAATATAATACGTTTAGTATCCCGGATTCTGCTTTAAGTTCAAATTAAATAAAGCATCTGACGGAAGGCAATACAATAAATATTTCTCTGGTGAAACATTCTTTTTCAATTCTCTCGCACTCAAAAAAGTTCCAAAACGGATCATATCGTTTCTTCTCCAACCTTCCAGCCATAATTCTCTGCCTCTTTCGGCATATAAATTTTCTAAAGTTGCAGTTGGCGCAGGAACACCTGTTCTCACAGCAATTTTATCCATAATATTCTGAGCCGAACCATTTCCTGATGCTGCTCCACCTCTAAGAATTGCTTCGGCTTCCATTAATAAGGCATCAGCGTAACGCATTAAGATAAAGTCATTTTCAGGATTATCCAGATTATTAACATCGGGTTGGTATTTTTGAGTTCTAATTCCGGCTGTTTCAATCGTTGGTCCGGAAAGAATTAATGTTACTTCTTTGGTAAAGAATAAAGGATTTCCGTTTCTGTCTTTTAACGGAATTGTTCCTCCCGGTGTGATTGCACCTGTAACCTCATCTGTAGTTTCAGGTGCATACATTTGCCCGTATTGAAATCCGATTGGGTTGCCGAAATGTGCAATAATTTCAGGTGTAGAATGCTGACGACGTTCATCAAGCGCATTAAAACGATCATAATATTCTCCCACCGTACAAAATCCGTTATAACCATCTGGCGTTTGGTTGTAATGCATACCGTATCTCCAATAATCTCCAAGAGCTCCACCATCTCCCAATACATTTTTTGAAGAGAATAAAATCTCTGGTGAATTGTTATTGTCCGGTGCAAAATTATCCCAATAAGAACTGGCTAAACTACTTTTTATGGCTTCAACATGAGCGATAACTTTATTCATATTTGTGGCTTCAAAAGTATATGGTCCTGCAGGATTTGCAGCTTTGAAAACGCCAAGGTTCAAATAAATTTTAGCCAATAAAAAATGCCCTGCATCTGCATTTACTATACTTGCATCTCCTGCAACACGTGCCGGTAAATTTGGTAAAACAGCTTCTAATTCGCTAATTACAAAATCAGTCGCCTGAGCTCTCGTCCATACTTTAGGATCACTTGTCAACGGGCTTCCTTTTTCTCTATATGGCGTTTGTCCGTATAAATCCAGCACATTATAATAATAAAAGGCTCTTAAAAAACGCGCCTGAACAATCTCTGAAGCATCTTTAGAATTTTCGACAATTGTATTACAATCGTATACACTTGCCAACAAACTATTCCATGCATTTCGAATTTCTACGTTATCCGGAGTCCAAGTAAGTGTATGAAATTGTCTCCAGGTACCATTATCGTCCCAATCTCCTCCACGCGTTGGACCAACTAATGCATCTGTCGACATTTCGTTTAAAGTATGCATTTGTTCCTGAACCTGAAAATTTCTTAAACCCTGATAGGCAGTTCGCAATAAAGCCGCTGTATTTACAGGTTCATTTTCTCCTCCTGTTGGAATTCCGTCTAAAACTTCTTCATTCAAATTCGTACAGCTAACACTTAAAATTAGTGTACTTACGAAAAAGATACTTTTTATAATATTGATAGTTTTCATAGTTTTTAAAATTAAAATGTTACGTTAAGTCCAAAAGCAATTCCTTTTGATCTTGGGTAAGCCAGATAATCCATTCCTGCAGACGGAACTCCGTTAACTTGTTTATTAATATCTACTTCAGGATCAAATCCGGTATAATTTGTAAACAATAACAGGTTTGAACCGTTTGCATAAACTCGTACATTTTTGCATTTCATTCTTTCGATTAAAGCTCCTGTAAAAGTGTATCCGAAGGTTAATTCACCCATTCTTAAAAAATCTCCTTTTTGCAGAAATTTAGTCGAAGGCGAGTTTGGATCTCCTTGCGCCTGCTCAGAATAAGCTGCTTTTTCAGTAACATTTCTTCCTCCTAAAAAAGCTCCCTTAAAGAAATAAGCATTTTGTGTATTATCATAAATATAATTTCCTGCAACTCCATAGAAAGAAACTACGGCATCAAATCCTTTGTATTTGAAGGTTGATGAAAAACCATAGTTTATTTTTGGTAATGGCTGTTTATTCAGCAATTGTTTTGAAGCGTCTCCAAGTCCGACTGGTTGTCCTGCAGCATTTGTATAAATAGAATTTCCACTGGCATCATATCCTTTAAAATCATACAAATAATACGAATAAAGCGGTTTGTTATTCGTGATTACCTGCGTATACGCGCCGTCTAATCCTTGTCCGTTTAAACCTCCTGTTCCAACAGTTCCGCTAAAGTTTTTCATTTCGTTTTTAAGGAAAGAAGCGTTCGCACCAATTTCCCAAGAGATGTTTTCAGTCTCAATTATTTTATAATCCAAACTAACCTCAACTCCCTGATTGATTAAGTTTCCAGGTAAGTTTTTGTTACGCGGCGTATTTGGTCCCGGCTGCGTTGACGCTTGCGGAACAGGGAAAATTAAATCTTTGGTATTTCTATAAAAATAATCTACCGTACCGGTTAATCTGTATTTTAATAAAGTAAAATCCGTTCCAATTCCCCATGATTCTGTAGTTTCCCATTTCAGATTATCATTGGCATTTGTATCGATATTTAAATTTCCGTTATTACCATAACTCGCTCTTCCGATAGCGGAGTTTGGAGCAAATTCCTGATTTCCGGTAATACCCCAGTTTCCTCTAATTTTTAAATTATTAAGGATTCCGTCTTTATCCTGAAATAAATTGTCAGCAAAACCTATTGACGGAAATGTTCCGTATTTGTTGTTCGCTCCCAATTTTGTAGATCCATCTGTACGAACAGTTGCCGTAATTACATATTGTTTGAAAAAAGTAGCGTCGGCTCTGGCATAAAAAGATTGCAATTCAGAAGCGTTTTTAAAAGAACTGGTTCTAAATTCATTTTGAAGTCCGCCTTCGATATTGTCTATTAAATTGGTTTGTGCCAAGTCATATCCTTTTCCCGAAGTTACAAAACCACTTGCCAGATAATAGTAATAAGAATATCCAACTAAGGCATTTAGGTTAAAGTTATCACTAAACTTATTGGTGTAATTTAAATTATTTTCGAAAGTTTTATTGAAGTTATTAAGTCCTTGAATAGACGCTGTACCGTATTTTGTAACGACAGGATCTGATCCCGGAACTGTACCAAAAAATGCTTCTCCCTGAATTTGCATCGTTGGCAAAATTTGACTTTTTCTCGTAGATCCTGAAGTTTCTACACCAAATAAGAAATTATATTTGAAATGATTTCCTAATCTAAGTACCGCATTTATACTTCCTAATAATTTGTTTGTATTGGTATAATCTTTATAAGAATCCAGCAATTGTACCGGATTTAAATACGTATCACTTACCACATTATAATGTCCATCGGCGTTGTAAATTGGTCGTGTCGGATTCCAATATAATGCAGATCCAATAACGTTCCCAATATAACTCGCATTATTAGTAATTAAAGTCGTTTGGTCGTTTATACTTGCATAAAGCAATTTTGTATCTACTTTTAATATTTTATCAAAGAAATTGTTTGAGTTAAAAAACGAAATCGTGTATTTATCTAATCCTGTATTTTTTACAATTCCCTTATTATTACTGGTAGAAAAAGATACTCTGGTGCTCGAATTTTCGCTTGACGAATTAAAAGATAAATTATTGTTTACTGCTACTCCCCTCTGCAATACAGCATCTTCCCAATTATAATTTCTTCCTCCATAATCTTGGTTATTAATTGCCGGAGTTCCTGCAACAGGATCCGCAGGAATAGATGGTACACCGGCTGCTTTACTTGCTGCAACAAACTGATCAGGATTCATTACATTAAAATTTCCTGCTTTTGTACTAAACTGTGTTGAGGTGCTAAAGTTGAATTCAGGAACGTTCGATTTTCCTTTTTTGGTTGTAATTACGATTACTCCATTTGCTCCACGCGCACCATAAATTGCTGTTGAAGAAGCATCTTTTAGAACAGAAATAGATTCGATATCGGCTTCATTGATAAAGTTTAAAGGATTTTTTGCTGAAGAAGTCCCCAATAAATCAGCTCCTTCCGCAGATACATCTCCTCCGCTTAACGGAACTCCGTCTACCACAATTAAAGGCCCATTTCCGGAACGAACAGAAGAAGAACCACGAACCCGAATCGTAACTGCAGAACCTGGTTCTCCGCTTGTTTGGGTAACTTGTACTCCGGCAACTTTACCTCTTAGCAATAAAGCCGGCGAAGTATTTGAAACTCCGTCAAAATCTTTTGACGAAAGTACATCAACGGCTCCCGTCAAATCCTTCTTTTTTGAAGTTCCGTAACCCACAACGACAACTTCATTTAGTTCGCTGCGGTCCTGAGCCATTACTACATTTATCTTAGTGCGTCCGTCGACATTTACTTCCTGATTTTTAAGTCCAATATAGCTAAAAATCAATACCGCACTTTTGCCGACGTTTTTAATCGTAAATCTTCCGTCAAAATCAGTTTGAGCCTCATTTTTGCTTCCTTTTACTAATATTGAAACGCCTGGCAACGGGCCATTAGAATCTGAAACCAGCCCGGACACATCTTGCGAATACATCCAACTAGTACATAGCATGGTTATAATAACCATTAAGCCTTTTTGTAGACTATTTTTCATCGTAATATTTTTTTGGTTAATAATTTTGGTTTTTGTTTAGTTATTTTTTTAATGTGGTTATAAATGCTTTTGGTTGAAACTAAACCGTTTCGAGGTTAAAATTGTACACTAATGCAGCTGCTCCTAATACTGCACTGTTTTTAAGTTCTGAATTCTCAATTCTGAGTTTTTTTAGCTCGACAGGAAACATAAAATCATGAAGTCCTTCCCAAACCGCGTCAATAAAAAATTCATAAGCATTGCTTATAGAGCCTCCCAGAATTATGATTTCGGGGTCGTAGGCGTATAAAACTATTTTGATAACCTGAGAAAGATTTTTGCCGTATTCCTTAAAAATCTCTAAGGCTTTTTGATCTCCTTTTTTAGCTTCGAGATAGACTTTTTCTCCATCTAATCCACGGGAAATAAAAAACTCACTGGCACAATATTGCTCAATAATTCCGTCTTTATAAGAGATACTTCCTATTTCGCCAGCTCCCGTATTTACTCCTTGATATAATTTATTTTCGATAATGATTCCGCTGCCAAGACCGGTTCCTATAGTTACTGCCACAAAATTTGCAGAGTCCGTTCCTTTTCCGAAGAAGTTTTCGCCTAAAGCAAAACAGTTCGAATCATTATTGACATACACCGGGATTTTAAAGTGCTCTTCGAGTATTTTTTTTACATGAACTTCTTTCCATGATGGGATGGCAACAACATCATATACAATTCCTTCTTTCCAATCTACTACACTTGGTACGCCAATACCAATACCTTCACAACCGGGTTGATAAACTTGTTCTATGGCGTGTATTAATCTGTCTAAAACTACTTTTTCAGATTCTTTGGCGGGTGTATCTACTACACATTCGGAGATTATTTCTTTTCCTAAAATAAGGCTAGTGTGGATTTTTGTCCCTCCCATGTCAACGCCTATGATCTTTCTTTCCGACATTTTTAAAACTTTATATAATTATTGATTTTCTTTTGTTTTCTTTAAATTAATTATGACAGTCCGCGAAGTATCAAGTATGTTTTTTTTGCCACGAATTACACAAATTTTCGCGAATTTTTATTTTGAAACTGCTTAAAAGCTAGCCACAGATTTACGCAGATTTTTAATCTGTGCAATCAAAATAATTCGGGGAAATTCGAGAAATTCGCGGCAAACTTTTTAATATTTTTTATCCCCGACTTTCATTGCTATTATTTAAGAAATCTGTGGCTATTTTTTTGGCTTGGTATTAATCACGGATATTCATAAAATTTATTGTGGCATTATTGACTAAAGGTTTTGCCCAGAAACCAATGCTCAGGATGTATCCGAGAGTAATATATAAGGTGGTCATTGCATATTGAAGCCCAAATATATCGCCAAGTTTCCCAATGATTAATGACATAACTGCTCCGCCAACAATTCCGGTACATAAAATACCGGAGAAGGCTCCGTGATTATTTTTAAGAGAGTTTAGTGCCAATGAAAAAACGACAGACCACATTACCGAAAGGGCAAAACCGGAAAGTGGAAACGCATAAAGCGAGATTTCTGCCGAACCAAATAAGGCAAGTGTTAGAAGAATAATAGCTCCGGCTGCAAATAGAATAAGTACTTTTCGGCTGTCCAAAAATTTAAGCAAAACCAAACCTAGCAAACATCCCGCGGTCAAAAGTCCCCAAAAATAGGCCACAGCTTCGGCACCAATAGTTTGCGGTGCATAACCGTGATAATCACTTAAAAATTTCGACATCCAATTGGCGATTCCTTGTTCCGTTCCTACGTAGGCAAAAGTTCCGAAGAAGAATAAAAGCACCGTTTTGTTTTTAAGCAAATCTTTGTAAACGCTCCATGTTCCTGCTTTTTCGGTTTCGTCTAATTCAAATTTCGGAAACTTAAAAAGTAAAATAATAAGAACCATCGCAAGCGCTGTTATGGCAAAAATCCAATAGAGAGAAACCCAGTTTAGATTTGCAGGAACGAGTTTTGACAAGATTTCCAGAAACTCATTTGAATTTGTTTTGTCATGTTTAATATTCGTTACCAAGTAACTATAAACCAACGGACTTAAAAAAGAAGCTAACCCAAAGAATAATTGCGCCATTACAGAGTTGAACGCAAAATGTTCTTCGCCTCCTGAAACTCGCAACAACGGATTAATTGCTACTTGCAAAGCCGCCATCCCGATTCCGATTAAAAACAAGGAAACCAGCGCCATAGAATAATACGGAAACAAACCGAATAAAAGCGAACCTAATGCAGCTATCAGAAACGAAAATGCCATTACTTTTTTCTCTCTGTATTTTTCGAGCAAAACTCCCGCTGAAGTTGACATTACACCATAAGCCGCAAAAAACGAAAACGGAAGAAAACCAACCATACCAAGTGACAAATGGTAACTGTTGATAATATCCGGAATCAATGGCCCCATAATGTTAGTCAGAAAAGAAATAACAAAAAAGGTCAAAAACACCAATCCTACTGTTAATTTACTCGTTTTCATTTGTTTGTTTATTTATTAAAATTTTAGATTTAGACATGAGTTTTTCTTCTGAAAAAGAAATCCGTTTTTTGGACTTCTAATTCACTTTAATTATTAAATAGTATTTTACTATTTCAAGTAATCGATCCTGATCTTTTTATTCTACATTCCAGCCTTTGTATTTAAAAACAGGTTTTTCGCCTTTTAAAGCAGAGACTGGAAAAGTGACTTTGATTGTCCTGCTTTCTTTTGGCACTAATGAAATATAGTTGTCGTCCCATAAAACCGGAACTATTGATTTTCCTGAAACGTCTCCAACAATGTTTAATTCAATTAAAAATGCAATAGAATTTGATGAGTTTTTAAGTTGTACTGTAACCTCATATTGGTCATTTTCTTTTTTAATAATGTTTTGAGTTTCAATTTTTACTTTTGGTAATTTGTCTAAATCCATAAAATCAGCATATTCACTTAACGGAGTATTGATCCAATCTGATTTTGCAAAATCGAACACATCTTTTTTAGTCGATAACCAATAAAAGTTGTCTGCAATTGAATTTCCTTTTTCATCAGATAAATTCATCTTCAGAAAATATACTTTCGAATAGGCTGCATTATCAGGCAAATTAATTGTTTTAACCGAAGCATTTCCGTTTACAGAAACTGTTGCTTCTTTTTCGAAAATTACTTTTCCATTAAAATCATAGATCTGTAATTTCACTTTCAGATTCTTAGTTTTCTCAGGATTTAGATTGCTTACATAAACCGCATTGTCTCCATAATTGTAGGCAATATTTACGGCGCGCGCGCCTAATCTTGCGCCATAAAAAGCGGCATTTGGTAACAAATTATAATCCCAAAACTGCCAGATTAATTTTGGCCACGGAGAATTAAACATCCACTGAACGATTCCGGTTGTATTGCTTCTGTTTATTGCAAAAGCTTCGTACATTGATCGCATAGATTCTAAATTTGAAGCTTGGCTTTTAAAAGTAAAATCTTCAACATTTTTCTGGATTCCGTATCTCTTATCGAATGCTTTTGTAAAACGATCAAGCGTTTGAAATTCATTTCTCCCGCAGTGAAAATCCCAAGTTGAATTTATTGGCCATAATTTATCTTCGGGAATCATACTTTTTATCACTTCAAGCGAAGGAACTTGCGGACCTGGACCAGTCTCGGTATTAAATCCAAAAGCGCCACCATTTTCTGTATCCTCAAACCAATAACCGGGAGCAACATAATCGTAAGGGCCATTCATTTTTACTCCGGTTTTTCCGGAAATTGAACTTTCCATTCCTTTACAAGACATTAAAAGCGGTCTTGAAGGATCAACTTCTTTAAATAGAACATTGTATTTTGCTTCCAATTCCGGACGTGGTAATTTATCACTTCCCATCACCCAAACAAAAATACTCGGGTGGTTTCGCAACCAATTCACATGATCGCGAGTGTAATTTATAATAAGATCCATGTCTTCAGGCGTTTTGATCGACATAAAATCATCTTCAGGTTTGTCCAGATAACCTTTCCATTCCCATTGGCAACTCCATCCCACCATCATCAAAAGCCCCATTTCATCGCACATTTCATAGATTCTTTCGTTATTTCCCCAAAAACCTTCCATCCTAACCGTATTCATGTTAGTTTGTTTCACATACTCTAATTGTGCTTTTACTTTTTCTTCGGTATCATTCAGGAACATTCCATCAACCCAGCCACCGCCTTTAATCAGCACTTCAACACCATTTAATTTGTAACCTCTGTAGCCTTTTACCGTCATGTAATCCTCAACTTCTCGTATTCCGAAAGCAGTAGATTTTGAAAACGAAACTTTATTATTGGTTTCGATAGACATTATTAGCTTATACAAATTAGGTTTTCCCAATTCATACGTCCACCACAAACGAGGATTATTAATTTCTAGCTGTTTGAATTCTGAAGCGTTAAAAACAATCACTCGTTTTTCTAAAGGCTGAAGTTTAACTTTCTTTTCGAAAATTATATTTTCAATTTTTCCTTTTACAACTGTTTCTATCGATTCATTAGTATTGTTTACTGCTTCCGCAGAAATTTCTAACTCAGCACTTTTATAGCCTTTTTTATCAATTTTTGAAGTTACAAAAATGTTGTTCAGACTTGTTTTATCTGATATTTTAAGCTTTACTGGTCTCCATAATCCCAGTTCACGATCCGGAGCCATTGGTGCCCAATCAACAAAACCAATAGAAGGTTCATGTGTTTTTTGATTAAAAACTTCGACAGCCAAAACATTCTTACCTTTTTTCACATACTTCGAAATGTTCAAAGCAAATATTCTAAAACCTCCAAATAAACTATCTGCAGAAGCAATCTGACTTCCATTTAGCCAAACATTTGCTCTGTAATTAATTCCTTCAAATATTAATTCTGTATTTTTTGAAGCATCTTCGATAACAAATTCATTTCGATACCACCACGGAACTCTAAATCTTGTCGTATCAACTTTATTGATATTTTCCCCCATAAAAATATCCGCATATTCCTTATTGGCAATTAAAGACGCCATTACAGTCGCCGGAACTGAAGTTTTGTACCATTTTGTGACATCAAAATTAGCCTGTGAAATTTTATCTCCGGTAGTATTTATTTTTGCTGATGATTCTATATTCCATCCCTCTTTTAATTGCTTCTCAAATTTTACATTTTGAGCACCCACAGTAACTAAGCTGCACATAAGCCATAAAAGGAATGAAATCATTGTACCATTAGTATAATTTATATTCTTCATAATTTTTCTTTTAATCTAATAAAGAGATTAATGTATTGGTTAACAAAATTCAAGTGTTTAAAACGTTTTAAATTCTTTGGTTGCTTATTAAAAATTTCATCATTTTTTTACTACAAAAAGGCAAATGGTATATTTTACCAAAAGGAGTAAAAAAAGTTAAATGCATTTAAAAAAGGTTAAAAAAACTAATAATTAAAGCATTTTTATGTTTTTTATTGAAAACCACGAAACAAAAGTAGACTTGTAATTGAATTGACAATGGTATATTTGCGATAATTAATCTTCATTTTGCGAATATTTATAATTATAAAAATCAAAGTAAACACTTAATGATTCTCTGATTTCATTTCAATATAAAACTCTCTATATCAACCAATATATAATAAGATGATCCCCAAGGTACTACTGTTAGTTAATTTTTCAGAAGAATATGGACGAGGACTTTTGAACGGAATTGCGAAATATTCCCGACTATTTGGACCGTTTAACTTTTGCAGAATTCCAATTGTAAGCGGAAATAAAAAGGAGTTAAAAAATGCCATTGCATGGGCAAAAACCTGGGGTGCAAATGGTATTATTGCTCAAATTGAAAACGAGCAGGATTTTGAAAAATTACTTTCATTAGACATTCCAATCATTGCACAGGACACAAACGAACGTTTTATAGGCATCCCAAATATTACGGGATTTTATAAAGAAACTGGACAAATGGCGGCTTCTTATTTTATTGAAAAAGGCTTTAAAAATTTTGGCTTTTATGGCTTCGATAATATTGTCTGGTCTCGGGAAAGATGTGAAGGTTTCTGCGAAAAAGCAGCAGAATTCAATTTTAATGTTCATATCTACCAACATCAAAAAGAAGAAACTCCACCATTATGGAGTTACAAAGAATCTCAACTCGCAGATTGGCTTAAAGCTTTGCCAAAACCAATAGCAATCATGACTTGCGATGATAATCAGGGACAACACGTCACGGAAGCCTGCAAAGCAATTGGCATTAATGTTCCTGAGCAAGTGTCTGTTCTTGGAGTTGACAATGATTTAAGTATTTGTAATTTATCTGATCCTCCTTTATCGAGTATTTCTCTAAATACTGAAAAAGCCGGTTTCGAAACTGCTCAGCTTCTTAATAAAATGATGCTGAATAAAGAAGGTCATTATGATGATATTTATGTAGAACATTTGCAAATAATTACCCGAAGATCAACTGATTTCCTGGCTGTAAATGACAAAGAAATAAGTAAAGCATTGCATTTCATCTATTACAATTATAAAGAAAGAATATCTGTAGATGATGTTGTTAATGCAACGGCATTGTCACGAAGAGTTTTAGAAAAAAGATTTCAATTGGTTCTAAAACGAAGCATTCTCGACGAGATAAATACACTCCGAATTAAACAAGTAAAGCAGCTTTTGATCGAAACAGATTTATCCATAACCGAAATTTCAGATGTTTGCGGATATACCGATATCAAAAATCTTTCAAGATATTTTAGTCGGCATGAAGGCGTTAATCCGTTAGAATTTAGAAAATTGAAACAGTCGAAATGATTAAAACGAAAGAAATATTTACTTAGTAAAATCATTTAAAATGATATAATCTTTTAACTTTTTCCATTTAAAATAAAGAATTAAAAAACTAATCAATAAAAGCAAACCAATTATAAAAACTATAATCAAACTAGTTTCGATTTGATTTACATAATCTAGATCTACTCCTTCTTTACTTTTTCTTAAAGAATTCATTTTCTCAGTTAAATCCCAAGTCTTTTTTTCCAAATAATTAACTTTGCTTTCTGTACTGTTAACCATTCTTGCAACTATTAAATCACCGTCATAACCATACGTTCTTGCGGCTCTATAAATCTGAAGTGCATTCTCATGTTCACCTTTTAATTCTATAAGATTTCCCAATTCGAAAAGCAAAATAGAAATAATCTTATCTTTTGGTTCTATAAATGACATTCTCTCATTTACCTGATAATAAACCATTTTTGCTAATTCATCTACTTCATTTTTAGACAATTTAGTCTTAGGAACTCCGGTATTTCCAAAACTCGTGTTTATTAAAAACTGACCTGAAACATCTTTGGTATTCTTGATCTTAGCTTCCAATATTTTCAAATGCAACCATTCAGAGCCATTATGAGATTCCGGATTAATCTCAATTGATTTTTTAATCCAACCGTATGCTTTTTGATTTTCGCCTATCAACTCATAAAGAGTTCCAATATTAGACGCTGTTGAATATCGATTAGGCTTAATTTTTTCAATATTCAGATACAACTTTAAAGCTTCGTCATATTTTTTCTGAACAATTAACACATATCCTTTATCAGACAAATAATCTATATTGTTCGTTTTTTTATACAAACTATCAAGCTCCGAAATCAATTTTGGAAAATTTTCTATTGAAAATCTATGTCCATGAGGAACAAGTCCTTGAAAATCGACATAAACCATAACACCATTTTTCAATGTCTTGGTTTCCCCATTCAAACAAGCAAAAGTCTTAAACGAAAACAAGACCAACACAAAAACAAAAACCTTGAATTTATTCATAAAATAAACGTATTGATTGAACCTGAACTTGAAACTAAAAAAACCTGAAACCTGAAACAAAAATCCTTATCTATTCAACCACCAAATACTAGCATTCAAAATTCCTGCAAAAGCAACCCAAGCCATATATGGAATCAATAAATATCCAGCGATTTTATTGATTTTGTCGAACTTGAAATAAGTTTCATAAATCATCAACCACAACAATGCAATTTCAACAAAGGCTAACATCGGGTTTTTTAATCCGAAGAAAATATAGGACCAAATTGCATTCAATGTCAACTGAATCAAAAAGAAACCTAAGGCTTTTTTTACCTCTTCGTTTTGTTCTTTTATTTTATCCCAAACTAATCCTGCCGCAACTCCCATAAAAATATAAAGTAAAGTCCAAACCGGCATAAAAATCCAATTGGGCGGATTAAAACTTGGTTTTATAATCGTTGGATACCACGTTTCTACACTTGGTCTCGTTACGACACTTGCAGAATATCCTACCATTAAACAAATAATTAGCGCTATTGCAATCTTGACTGTCTTGTTCATCTTCCTCTTGATTTTTTTTTCAAAAATAGTTAAAAAGAAAGGTTAAACCATAGAAGTGATATAAGTTCATTTTAGCAAAAGCCAAACTTATAATTTCTTATATAACTTATATGGTGAAATAGTATAAAAACTATCTTTGCCAAAATTTTATAATTCATGTTTACAGCAACTGATTTTATTCCTAAAAAATATACTTCGACCATCGAAAATGGAAATTTTGAGTGGAGCGCTCCCAGCAATATTGCATTAGTCAAATATTGGGGAAAAAAAGACAATCAAATTCCGGCAAATCCTTCTGTGAGTTTTACACTAAATAATTGCAAAACGATTACTAAATTAGGTTTTGAAAAAAGAGAAAATCAAAATTCTTTTTCATTTGATTTATTGTTTGAAGGAAAACCGAAGGAAGATTTTAAACCAAAAATTCAGAAGTTTTTAGAAAGAATTGAAGTGTATTTGCCTTTTTTGAAAGACTATCATTTTACGATTGATACACAAAATACATTTCCGCACAGTTCCGGAATTGCTTCTTCGGCATCAGGAATGGCGGCTTTGGCGATGAATTTTATGAGTTTAGAAAAAGCATTGAATCCTGAAATGACCGATGAATACTTTTATCAAAAAGCATCATTTTTGGCCCGTTTAGGTTCCGGAAGTGCTTGTAGAAGTACAAAAGGAAATGTTGTTGTTTGGGGAAACCAGGCGAATATTCAAGGAAGTACTGATTTATATGGAGTTGAATTTCCATATACAATTCATGAAAATTTCAAGAATTATCAAGATACCATTTTATTGGTCGATAAAGGCGAAAAACAAGTTTCAAGCACTGTAGGACATGATTTAATGCACAATCATCCTTATGCCGAAAGACGTTTTGCTCAGGCACACGAGAATCTGGATCAATTAATTGCGATTTTCGAAAGTGGGAATTTAGACGAATTCATTAAAGTTGTCGAAAGTGAAGCCTTGACTTTACACGCTATGATGATGACTTCTATGCCGTATTTTATTTTAATGAAACCAAACACATTACAGATCATTAATGCAATTTGGAAATTTAGAAATGAAACCCAAATTCCGGTTTGTTTTACGCTTGATGCAGGTGCAAATGTTCACGTTTTATATCCCGAAAACGTTAGCGAAAAAGTACTACAATTTATTCAGGACGAATTAGTTGTATTTTGCCAGAATGGTCAGTACATTTGTGACCAAATTGGAGACGGTGCAATGAAGAGATAATTTTCGTATCTTTAATTAAAATTTTAGGTTATGGACATTCAATTGGAAAAACTCGATTTGATAAAAAAGCTAGTAGAGACTAAAGATCCTACCATCATAAATTCTATCAAGAAAATTTTTTCGAAAAAGAAAAAAGATTGGTGGGATGATTTGAGTGATGAGCAAAAAGAAGAAATTAAAGAAAGCGAAAGACAAATTGAACGAGGTGAATTTGTGAGCTATGAAGATTTAATGAAAAAATACAGATAGTATTTTTCAAACAAACCACATATATTTATCATTTACCGTATTACAAGACCCAAATAAAATTAAGAAAGACATAAAATAAACATGAAAGGACCATTATTTTACTCAAAAATATTACTCTTTGGAGAATACGGAATCATCCGAGACTCTAAAGGACTTTCTATTCCTTATAATTTTTATAATGGTGCTTTGAAGAAAATCGAAGATCCTTCGGCGGAAGCAATCGCATCAAATGCAAGTTTAAAACGTTTTGCATCTTACCTTGAAACGCTACAAACAGAACAACCTGAATTGGTTACTTTTGATTTGGCTACTTTAAAAAACGATGTTGAAACCGGAATGCATTTTGACTCAAGTATTCCGCAAGGATACGGAGTTGGTAGTAGTGGCGCTCTTGTTGCTGCTATTTATGACAAATATGCTACACATAAAATTACAGTTTTAGAGAATTTAACTCGTGAAAAACTGTTACAATTAAAAAATATATTTGCTCAAATGGAGAGTTTTTTCCACGGAAAAAGTTCTGGTTTAGATCCTTTAAACAGTTACTTGAGTATTCCGATTTTAATCAATTCTAAAGATAATATTGAAGCAACCGGCATTCCGACTCAAAGTTTTGACGGAAAAGGTGCTGTATTTTTATTAGATTCTGGAATTGTTGGA
The DNA here is from genome assembly GCF_900187965.1 of Flavobacterium sp. ov086. GTDB lineage: Bacteria > Bacteroidota > Bacteroidia > Flavobacteriales > Flavobacteriaceae > Flavobacterium. Next base: position 102,397 of record NZ_FZNL01000001.1, read on the forward strand.
GAAACGGCTCCAATGGTAAATATTTTTATGGAAAACCTAAAAGACAAAGGTTTCCGCACCATGCTTAAAAACCAATTTGTAAAATATACTGACGCTTGTGTAGAGAACTTTTTACATGGCGACATGAAGTCTTTGTTTACAAACACTAAAAAGCTTTCTAAAGTTGTTTTAAACAATTTCAAACCTATGATTCCGGAGCAATTTCATGGAATCTGGCAAAACGGAATTGACACAAACGATTATTACCTAAAACTTTGCGGTTCTGGCGGAGGTGGTTATATTCTTGGTTTTACCGAAGATCTAGAACGTGCCAAAGCATCTTTGAAAGACTACAAACTAGAAGTAGTTTATCAGTTTTAAATTTAAATCTTCCTAAAAGCTAGTTATTTGAGTACATTTTCCTAGAACCTTAACCCTAAAAAAGCTATTGAATATGAAGAGTATTTTAAAGATTATCAAAGCGACTTTTTTAGGAGGAATTCTATTTTTAGCGCCATTAATTTTACTCTTGGTTCTTTTAGAAAAAGGCTTTAATATTATTCAAAAAATCACTAATCCTATTATCAATCACTTTCCAAAAGTGAAAATTTTGGGATTAGCAATCGAAGAAGTTGTTGCCATATTTATCATTGCTTTTATTTGTTTTACGGCTGGCTTAATCTCTAAAACCGAATACGCTCAGAAATTAATTAGAAGGTTAGAAGACGGAATTTTAAGCTTCGTTCCCGGTTATTCTTTTATGAAAAGCATGAACGAAAGCATAATGGGTTTTGAATCTAATCAGGATTTAAAAGTTATTTTGGTACCGACGGATGCTGGTTTGCAATTTGCTTTTTTAATAGAAGAAATCGACGAAAATAATTTTACCGTGTTTATACCGGACGCTCCAAATCCGTGGAGCGGTTCTGTTGTTTTTGTAAAGAAAGAAGACATCACAGAAGTCAATATGACTCAAAAGCAAGCTTTGGCCTGTATCCGAAAATTAGGTTTTGGTTCTAAGGAATTACTAAAAAATAAACTTTGATTTTGCTGTTCCCTCAACAAAAAATCTTAAATTACGCCTCAATCTCAAAAACTGAAATTAAAAAATGTTAAGCAGACAGCACAAACTTTTAGTGATGAAAATTGTCAGTTTGTTCTCTGTGGTAAGAGGTTATAACATTCCGATTATTGTTTTAGCACAATATTTATCCGCAATTTTTATATTAGCTCCCGAAAAAAGAGCTCTCGATATTCTACTTGATTTCAACTTATTTCTGATTGTCTTTGCATCGGCAATTACGATTGCTTCGGGATATATTATTAATAATTTTTATGATAGTCAGAAGGATTTGATTAATCGTCCAAACAAATCAATGCTAGACCGATTAGTGAGTCAGAAAACAAAATTATCCGTTTATTTTACGCTTAATTTTATTGCGGCTTTAATGGCGCTGATTGTTTCGTGGCGCGCTTTTCTGTTTTTTTCAGTATATATTTTTCTGATTTGGTTTTACTCTCATAAAATAAAAAAATACGCAATTGTTGGCAATCTAACATCTGCATTGCTGGCTGTAATTCCTTTTTTTGCTATTTTACTATACTTCTATAATAAGATTTCGTTTGAAGAAATCGAAGATCATATGAGTCATTTTGCCGTGATTTCGGCACATGCTGTTTTCTTGTTTTTATTATTACTAATCCGGGAAATGATAAAGGATTTAGAAAACTTAAAAGGTGATTTGGCGAATGATTACAAAACAATTCCGATACTTTATAACGAAACGGTTTCTAAACAAATTATTACGGTTCTGACATTCTTAACGGTGATTCCGGTTTATATTCTGATCAATATTTATGATGTAGGTTATATGGATATTTACTTTTATGTTTGTTTTGCTGTTCTCTTGTTTTTCCTGCTTTATTTATGGAGATCAAATTCTAAAGAACAATTTTTATTACTGCATAATGTTCTTAAATTCCTTATTGTTTCGGGTGTTTTTTGCATCGTCCTGATTAATCCGAGTGTTTTGTGGCACGGGAAGAATTTGCTTTTGAAATAATTTTAAAGATTGCACGCAGATGACGCGGATTTAGGCAGATTTGCACAGATCTTTATTTTACTTTGTGTAACTCTTCAACTTTGTAAATCTCTGTGATATTTTTTTTAAATGTTTAAAAGAAGCCAATTGTTTGAAACTAGCCCCGATTACTTCACTTAACATTTATTTTCATAGGAGTTCAGTGAACTTCGTTTGAAGTGAAAATCCTTTTATTTTTGCTGCCAAAAATAAAAGATTGAAACGAAAAGTGGGAAATTATGCCTGAAAAAAAGCCAATTATGATGCTTCTATAACTTCAAAAATTAATAGCTATTAATCTAAGAACAATGAACTTAGGATTATTTAGCAAGAATAAACTATCTTTGCACAAATTACAGAATTTATGAACAATAAGGAAGGCAATAATAAAAGAGGCGGATCTAGACCAAATAGCTCTAGGCCAAACTCTAACAAGCCAAAACCTCCTATGGCGAAGCGCGCTCAAGGGCCAAAAAAAGTGAAACCTGCTGTTAAAGCTGCCGAAGAAGAAAAGGTGGAAAAAATTAAAAAACAGAACCAGGCTCCAAAAAGACAAAAAGCTGCAGACGAAATTCGTTTGAACAAATACATCTCTAATTCTGGTGTTTGTTCGCGTCGTGATGCCGATATATACATTCAGTCTGGAAACGTAAAAGTAAATGGCGTTCCCGTAACTGAAATGGGTTATTTAGTAAAATTGAATGATGTTGTAAACTTTGACGGTGTTGTTTTGACTCCTGAAAAGAAAGAATACATCTTGTTGAACAAACCTAAAAACTTTACAACTGCTCTTGACGAAGGTCAGGAATACCGTAACGTTCTGGAACTTGTTCGTGGTTCTACAACGGCAAAAATTGCTCCGATTGGAAGAATGGACAAAAACACTACTGGTTTGTTGTTGTTTACTAACGATACAGATATGATTCGTAAATTTACTTTACCAAGTCAGAAATCATCTAAAATCTATCAGGTTTCATTAGATAAAAACTTGAAATTTGAGGATTTAGAAAAAATTAGTAAAGGTTTGGTTCTTGACGGACACCGCGTGTTTGTTGAAGAAATAAGTTATATTGAAAAAGAAGCAAAAAGCGAGGTAGGTCTTAAATTACGTTCATCGAATGTAAAAGTGGTTCGTGCAATTTTCGAAAGCTTTGAATACGATGTTTTACGTATAGACCGTGTATCATTTGCTGGTTTAACCAAGAAGAATCTGCCTAGAGGAAACTGGCGCTTTTTGACCGAGCAAGAAATCATCAATTTGAAAAACGTTTAAAACGCTTCAAATCTGGACTTAAATATAAATCCTGTTTTACTTTTCGTAAGATGGGATTTTTTTTATAAACTAAAAAAAGTTATGTCCGAATAATGTAAAAATTGATCTTCCGATGGATTGGTTTTTATCTTCAATAGTTTCAAAACAAGAGAAACCTAAGATGATTTTGATTCCAGGATGGATACTGTTTAAAATCTCTCTTTTTTGCTCTTCAAGCAATAATTTTAAACTGTCTAATAATTGGATATTGTTCTTTAGATAAGAAACGACCAGTAGTGCTGAGAAGTTAAGGATTTCTCTTGCCGTTTCGCTTTTGATTCCGACTTCATTAGAAATCATTTCGGAAATTCTGCCTTTTTTTACTGTAAAAATTTCTTTTAGTAAAGCATTTCCTTCTAATCGGTAGCAGTCGTCGACTGATAAAATTCGTCCTGCAGCAAAATCAACTTCCTGATAAAATGTCGAATCGTCTTTTATTAATGAAATAATCTCTTTGTAAAAACCCGACTCCCCGGCCCTATTATACAATCCCATTAAAACTGTTCCTATTGAAACATCAATTCCCTTAATTAAAAGTGCATCGTTTTCAAAATAAAATTTATTCAATTTTGAGACAACATTAGACGAAATGAAACGTCTAAGTTCAATTTGTAGGTTTGGAGTCATAAATTTACTATTTAAATTTGTTCAAAATAATCGATAAAGTGAGGCTTTTTATCGTTTATCAGGATAAAAATATAAAATATTTTAACATTTCCAAAAAAGAAGTTAAAATAATAACATCAAAATTAACAGTTATCTAAAACCAAAATCTCGAATCGCCAGTAAACATAACCCCTTAGTTATCAAAACAAACAAAAAAGTTTTTTTTGAAAAATTAAATAGTTTTCTTAAAATTTAAAAAAGATAAGAAAAAGCTTAAATGTATGTTATACAATTAAAACAATAATGTTCGATATTTCCATGTTATACTCAGAAAAATACCCAAAAAAATGATACAGAACATGAAATTGATAAAACTCGAAGCCAAAAAACCCAGTAATGAACCTGTGGCAGCTTTTAATGCACGCTTATGATTTTTAGAATCATAAATTAATTCTCCGACCAAGGCTCCTACAAAAGGACCAATGATAACTCCAAAAGGTATAGGTGCCAGAATACCAACTATTAAACCAATATTAGTTCCCCAAATTCCGTAGGAACTTCCTCCAAACTTTTTGGTTCCTTTGGCTGGAATTACATAATCCAGAACAGTAATAATTATGGTCAGCAAAAGTGTAATACCCAGAACCCAATAATTATTCTCGACCGCTTTTGTTAAATACAATAACAGCAAACCTACCCAACAACTGGATAAACCAGGTAAAACAGGAAGAAAACTCCCAAAAACACCAACAATCATACATATAAAACCAAGCAATAGCAATAGTAAATCCATAATATTTTTTGTAACTTTGTCCCTACAAATCATTTAGTAAAGCTAATAAATGCGTAGACTTTTAAAACTTATATTGTTTTTATTTCTGATCATCCCGATCAGTAATTCAATGTATGCACAGTCTAAAAAACTTTCGATTGACGATCAATTATTGCAAGACAGCATTTATAAAAGTAATAAGAAAAAAGTATTAAACTTCTCTATGAAAGAATTCGATGCACTTTTCTTTGAATACTTTAAGCGCAAAAATGATGCAGATATTATTTTAACAAAAACTGAGTTTTATAACTACACGGTTCAAATCGCTACTTTTTCTGATCGGCTTGCTAAATTATATCCTGAACAAAAGGAAGTTGCAGCAAAAAATAAAGAGCAATGGCTCTCAGAAAGCTATGAAGAATATTTACAATTCAAAGCTTCTCAAAAAAAATAATCGTATTTTTATACCAATAATTTAGTTTATTCATTCAAATTCATAATCTTGAAGCAGTTTTTCCTTTTTTTAGCTTTTTTAGCCCTCCATTCTTGTCAATATATTGACAAGCAGGTTCCATCTGAAAAAGAATTACTTCAAAAAGAACTAAAAACAATTAACTGGAAAGAAGTCGATGAATATCCATCAGTTGCCAATTGCGAAAAAATCGCCGACAAAAAACAGCGTCAGCAATGTTTTTTTCAAGTAATGGCGCAACTTATCCAAGAGAAATTAGACATTGATACGCTTTCGATAATGTATCCGGAACTCGATACAATAGAAGTAAAAGTAACCGTTTTCCCAAATGCAACCATGAAATTCGAACCGCAGTTTCCTAAAGATTCTGTTGCTTATGACACTATCAAAATCGATAGTATTTTACATGCTCGCTTGGTCGATTTTCCAAAAATAAATCCTGCTCTTAAACGCGGACTTCCGGTAAAAACTCAGTTTATTTTACCCGTTATTCTTAAAGCTAAAGGCAAAGAATAATATTTACCTTTTACCATTTAAGCGATATAAGTTCATTTAATTATTCATTCTTATTGCCATTCTAATTTTAGTTGAAGAATAAGGAGCTATTTCCTGCTGTTCCTTCCAATCTTTTATGCCGAACCCCGGCACAAAAGGATTTTCCCTCCCATCAGGGCTAGGGCTTTTGTTTTCATACAAAGTCACAATTTAAATCTTCTTCCCTTCCATTCATAAAAACCGAACAAACTGTATAAAGCCACAACCGAACTGAAAAAGGGATAAAGCAAACTACTTAATAGTAAACTCTTAATTCTGTTTTTTGTCAAAAATTGATTGGTGATATAAAGCAAAACAAAATCAACTGTAAACTTTAGAAAAGCAAACAATACAAAAAACGGATATGGCAAAATAGCGAAAACAGAAAATAAAAATCCAACAACAAAACTGAGATTACCGAAGAAAACAATTAAACCTAAAACCTTTCCAAAACCACTTTGATATGAACTTGTTTTTGCCGCCCATCGCACTCTTTGATAAAACAAAGATTTCCAGTCTTCAGTTGGTTTTGTAATAACAATTGCCTCTTCTGATTTTAGATAATGAACTTTATCAGGAAATAAACCTGCTGCTTTTTGTAATAAAAAAACATCGTCTCCGCTGGCAATTTTATTGTTTCCATCAAATCCGTTTAGTTTTTCGAACAATGATTTAGTGTATGCAAAATTGGCTCCGTTGCACATAAAAGCTTTCTTAAGCCCAAAACTGCCTATTGTTGCGCCTTGTAAACTCGTTAAATCTAATTGCTGAAAATGATGTAAAAAAGAATTATCACATTCATAAGTAACTGCGCCTGCAAGCATCAAAACATCATTTTTCTGAATGTAATTATCAAACATTAAAAGCCAATTTTCAGGTACAATACAATCTGCATCAGTTGTAATTACCCAATTGGTTTTTATGTGTTGCATTGCTGTTGAAATAGCGTCTTTTTTCGGTGAATTCGAAACCCGAATATTGTCTATTTGTGAAACGTGAAATGCAAAAGGTGAAACACGAAACTTTTCATCCGAATTATCATCCACCAAAATAACTTCGAACAAATCATTAGGATAATTAAGTTCTAAGAAACTCTGCAAAAGCTTGGGTAAATTCTCGGCTTCATTCCGGAACGGAACTATAATTGTAAAACTTGTTTGAGGTTTTAGATCTGTTTTCTGATATTTTTTCACTTTGGTAAAACCATAAATAAGCATTCCGATGCTAAGTATATAAATAGTCAATATGAGAAATAAAACGAAAATCATTCTACCTTTTTCGTTTTAAAATTCAGCACATAATAAGATCCAATAACCACTGGTAAAACCACATTTAGAAACCACATTAAAGTGCTTATAAAAACTACAATCCATTCGTTTACACCTAACTTTTCGAAGAAATAAATGGCAACACTTCCTTTTACAGCAAAGTCTAAAAACTGAAAAGTTGGTAATGATGAAGCCAAAAAATAAACCACGGCAATTGTAGCAATCAAAGTAAAATAAGGCAAGTCGACATCAAAAGCCAAAAACAAAAAGTAATATTGATGTGAGAAAACCAAATAACGTAAAGTTCCTAAAAGAATATTTTTACGATGAATTGGCTTTGGAATCTCATTAATTTTATGCAGTAATTTTTCGATCGAATATCCTTTGATTTTTATCTTCTTCAAAGAGAATAAAACAACAAAAAGCAACACAAAAATCCCGAATAAAATTGCTACTGTTTGCGTCGTTATTACTTCATGTTTTGCATTGAAATACATCAATCCGAAAAGACCAAAAATCACTGTTAGGATCATCTGGATTCCGTTGCAAATCAAGTTCAGGAAAACCACTTTTTTAGCTTCTGATTTTGGATAATACAACGCCTTTCCTGCATACTCTCCTACTCCATTTGGCGTAAAAATTCCCGCCGTTAAAGCTGCCAGAACTTGTTTTGTAGCTTCTCCCAAAGAAATTTCGTGAATGACTTTGGCCAGATTCTGCCATTTCAAAATCTCAAAATAACGGTTCAAAACACTCAAAAGCAATATAAATCCAATCCCTAAAACCGATTGGTTTTTTCGAAACAATGTGATGAACTTTTGCCAATCGAGTTTGTCGTTGTGCGCCAATTGATCATAAATAAAATAAAATGCGCCACCTACAATCAAAAGTTTGATTAGAAGAACCAGGAATTGTTTAGCTTTGTGAGGAATTGAAATCATGCCGCAAAAGTAATCAATTTGAAAATGTGGCAATGAAAATGTGCCAATTAGAAAATGAGTCAATTTTCTAAACTTGAAACCTCAAACAAAAAACACTTGACAAAAGAACGCATCATATTGTCCTTTCTACTTTTGCTGATGTTTGCATGCAATAAGGTTGACAATGACCCGCCAAAACTGTACATCAGAATTATGGGTAAAAATTCCTGGGGATTTAACGATGAAAAAGGGAATTCTATTATCCCATTAGGAAAATATAAATTCTTAAATCCTATTGATGAGAAAGGAATGATTTATGCACAAAAAGGTACTAAATATGGTTACATTGACATTCATGAAAATATAGTTATCCCTTTTGAGTATGATGCTTTAGGTATTTTTTCTGAAGAACTGGCTTTTGTAAAGAAAAACAACAAATACGGATATATTAACAGAAATGGAAAAATTATAATTCCAACTCAATTTGACAACGAGAGTTATTTTCGAAAGACAGGATTGGCACTAGTAAAAAAGGGAAATCTTCAAGGTTTTATTAATAAAAAAGGGAAAGAAATAATTCCGATAATTTATCAAAATGCAGACAATACCACTTTTGACAGTCTGGTCATTTTACGCAAAAATCAAAAATGGGCTTTCTACGATTCTTTTGGAAAACAAAAAACAGATTTTATATACGATGAAATTGCTTTAACCGATATTACTTTAAAAGGAATAGAAGGAGATACTTTCTGGAAAAATGGATTAATTTTAGTTCGAAAAAATGGTCAAACCGGATATTTAGATAAAAATTTAAAAGAAGTAATTCCTTTTGGAAAATATGACTCAGCAGAAGGATTCAATCAAAACAGAATTGCAATTATTTCTAAAAATCACAAATATGGAATCATAAATGAATTTGGAAAAGAAATCCTTAAACCTGAATATGACACATTAGGACATCCTGAAGAAGATTATCATGAATCTGAAATCTTTGAAGGAAAGAATAAAAATTATATCACTTTATTGGATAAACATGGAAATAAAATTTATGATAAAATAAAAGATTATAGTTTTGATTTTAGTCGTCTGGGAAATAAAGTTAAAAGGGTTTATATCATTCGGAATTTAAAAAACCTATACGGTGTAGTTGATGGTGAGGGAAAAGTAATAATTCCTTTTATTTATGATGGAATTCAGGCTTTTAACGGAAACGCAAATACAATAGTTGAACTCAAAAAGAAATTTGGCCTGGTAAACTCTGACAATAAAATTGTTTATCCTATTGAATGTGAATCAATAATGACATGGAAGGATTTAGACTATTACATTATAAACAAGAACAACACAGCTGGAATTATTGATAAAAATCTAAAACCAATTCTAAAATTTGACTATCAGGATTTGTCGCCTTGTTTTTATGATCAAAATCGTTTTATTGCAAAAAAAGATAATAAATATGGTGTAATAGACAGATTAGGACGAACAATTATTCCTTTTGAATATAGTAAAATGTCAAATTGGGTAGAATATGGTCCTGGATCGAATTATCATTTTGTAACTAAAAATAATAAGAATGGTTTGATAACTAAAGAAGGAAAAATTGTTATTCCACCTATTTACGACACTTTATTTTACAACGATGACAACACAATTATTCTCTCTAAAAATGGCAAATATGGCGTTGTAACTATTCATAATAAAAATGTAATTCCTTTTGATTATGAAAAAATCTACACCGATTTAGCCTTTGTACCAAATAAAAATGGAACTGAATTTTATGTTTTAAAAAATGGAAAGTATTTCATTGTAGATAATAAAAACAAAATAATTAAAGCGAATATCTCTAAGAAAGAAGTTGAAGATAAATTCTCTTATTTAAATTAAAGAAATTGACAAAAGAACGCATCATATTAGGCATTGACCCCGGAACGACGATTATGGGTTTTGGATTGATTAAGGTCATCAATAAAAAAATGGAGTTTTTGCAGCTTAACGAATTGCAATTGTCCAAATACGACAATCATTACCAAAAACTAAAAATCATTTTTGAGCGTACCATCGAATTAATCGAAACACATAATCCAGACGAAATTGCGATCGAAGCACCTTTCTTTGGTAAAAACGTTCAATCGATGTTAAAGTTGGGTCGCGCACAAGGCGTTGCAATGGCGGCAGGACTTTCGAGAGATATCCCGATTACAGAATACGAACCAAAAAAGATAAAAATGGCTATTACCGGAAATGGAAACGCCAGTAAAGAACAAGTTGCTAAAATGCTGCAGCAGCTTTTAGGTTTAAAAGAATTGCCTAAAAATCTCGATTCAACAGATGGTTTAGCAGCGGCAGTTTGCCACTTTTTCAACTCTGGAAAAATCGTTGCCGGAAAAAGTTACTCCGGCTGGGATGCATTTGTAAAACAAAATGAAAATAAAGTAAGAAAATAACTATATTTGTCAGAAATAAACCTAACAAATTAACAAATGACAAAAATTAAATTTATTTTATTATTATTGCTTTCTATTTTTACTTTTTCATGTTCATCTGATACCGAAACAGAAACTCCAACAGTTGAATTCACTTTTAGCTATGATGATAAACCTCTTGTAATTTCAGATTTAGAAGCACAAAGAGATGGAGATTTTTTTTCAATATATCAAACAGAATTTACCCATAATTTATCTTTGGCGGCAAGTGCTCCATCTTTCTACTTTCATAAAGACGGAACTTTATTAGGGGCTTCAATTCAGGATTATGCAACTAACAAAATTCTTTCTCCTCCTTTTTATTTTTCAAAAGATCATTTTGAATTTCATATTGAAAATATAGATGAGGCCAATAAAAAATTAAGCATACAATTTAATGGTAAAGTATATGAACACTATTGGGACCAGATTTATCAATTCAATAAAAAATTAAGCGGTACGATATCCATCTCTTATTCAGAAAAAAATCCTATAAATTCTCGCAAAACTTACGGGACGACAATGAAGATAAATAATCAAAATTGGAGAGGTGCAGCCTATATTTGGACAAATGTTTTTGCTAGAGAGAGTTCCATTGTAAAAATTAGTGGAGACAATGAATATAGCATAAGCATTGTAATTCCTAAAGAAAATGCCAAAATTGGAAAATACACTTTTAATAAGAGCTCGGAAATGGATACAGATTATACCATAAATTTTTTCAAGTACCATTCAAATACAATTGGACCGGATGATTACTTTATGGGTCCGGAACAATTTATAACTACTGGAAAATTTGAAATCACAAAAGTAAACATGTCCTATATAGAAGGAACTTTTTCATTTATAGCTGTTAATCCAATAACAAAAGAAAACATAGCAATAACCGACGGAGTCTTTAAAGAAAAACTATAAAACTAATGTCCGGTATCTACATTCATATTCCTTTTTGCAAACAGGCTTGTAACTATTGCGACTTTCATTTTTCGACTTCCATGAAAAAGAAAGATGATATGGTTTTGGCTTTAGCCAAAGAAATAATCTTGCGTAAAAGTGAATTTAAAGATGATGTTGTAGAAACCATTTATTTTGGTGGCGGAACTCCTTCTGTGTTGTCAAATGAAGAAATAAACTTCTTAATTTCTGAAGTTTATAAAAATTATAAAGTTGTAGAAAATCCTGAAATTACACTCGAAGCAAATCCGGATGATTTATCTGCAGAACGAATTCTCAAATTATCTAAAAGTCCAATTAATCGTTTAAGCATTGGGATTCAGTCTTTTTATGAAGAGGATTTGAAGATGATGAATCGTGCTCATAATTCGGCGGAAGCCATCAAATGTTTACAAGAAGCTACTAAATATTTTGATAATATTTCGCTTGATTTAATTTACGGAATCCCGGGATTGACAGATGAAATGTGGAAGAAAAATATTGAAACGGCATTGAGTTTTGGTATTCCGCATATTTCCAGTTATGCTTTGACTGTTGAACCAAAAACAGCTTTAAGAAAATTAATCGATACCGGAAAAATTGCTGAACCACAAGACGAAGTGGCTTCAAACCATTTTATGATTTTGGTCGATACACTCCAAAAAAATGGTTTTATTCACTACGAATTATCGAATTTCGGAAAAGAGAATTATTTCTCTAAAAATAATTCGGCATATTGGTTGGGAAAAAAATATATCGGAATCGGTCCTTCGGCACATAGTTACGATGGAGAAAAAAGAGGCTGGAATATTGCCAATAATTCTCTTTACTTAAAATCAATTCAGGACAACATTCTTCCTATCGAAACCGAAATTCTTTCAAAATCGGATCGTTATAATGAATATATTATGACTGGATTGCGAACAATTTGGGGCGTTTCGTTAGAACGAATTGAAACTGAATTTGGTTTGGAATATTTGAATTATCTCAAAAAACAAAGTCAGAAATTCCTAAATGATGATTTGGTTTCAATTGAAAACAACATTCTAAAACCAACTGCAAAAGGAAAATTTTTAACCGATGGAATTGCTTCAGATTTATTTTATCTAAATTTGGAAGAATAAAAATTGAACGCTGATAAAACGGATGCAAGCAACGCTGATAAATCCGTAAAAATCTGCGTTAGAATATCTGTAAAATCCGCGTTCCATTATGCTAGCATTACTTGACAACAAATATCAAATAGACTTATCAAAACCAATTGATATTTCGATTCCGTTAACCAATACAGACGAAAATCCGATTGCTTGGTATATTGAAAAACCAGTTATTGAACCTGTAGTTTTTGGAGACTGGATTGGGAAAGTTTCTGAAGGAAAATCTTCGACCAATTTCAATAATATTTTCTTCAATCCGCATGGGCACGGAACTCATACGGAATGTTTAGGTCATATTACAAACGATTTTTACAGCATTAATCAATGTTTGAAACAGTTTTTCTTTTTTGCAAAACTGATTACAATTGAACCTGAAAAAATTGATGATGATTTGGTGATTACGAAAGAAAGCATTTCGACTGCGCTCAATGTGACAAACACTTCGACTGCATTTAGTGGAAAAACTGAGGCTTTAATTATCAGAACACTTCCAAATCAGGCAGCTAAAAAGTCACTAAAGTATTCAAACACGAATCCTCCATATTTGTCTGAAGAAGCAGCGATTTTCATCCGCGAAAGCGAAATCCAGCATTTATTGATTGATTTGCCAAGTGTTGACAGGGAACATGATGAAGGAAAACTATTAGCACACAAAGCATTCTGGAATGTAAAAAACACTTTAAACCTAAATTCTGATGCGAGATTAAATGCCACAATTACCGAAATGATTTTTGTTCCTGACGAAATTCAGGATGGCGATTATATACTAAATTTACAAATTGCATCGTTTGAAAATGACGCAAGTCCAAGCAAACCAATTTTATATAAAATTTAAAGTTCGCCACAAATTTCACTAATTTTCCCGAATTATTTTTTCAGCTGGCATATAAAAATTAGTGAAAATTCGTGAAATTCGTGGCAAAAAAACTGAATATTATGATTACCATTTCTACAGATAAAACCAAACTTGACATTCCTTTTATACAAAACTTTTTAAAAGATATTTATTGGGCAGCCGGAAGAACTATTGAGGAAGTGCAAACTACAATTAATGCTTCTGTTTGTTTTGGAATTTATTTAAACGACAAACAAATTGGTTTTGCGCGTGTCATTACTGATTATGTTGTTTTTGGATATGTAATGGATGTTTTTATTACTGAAGAACATCGCGGAAAAGGATATTCGTCTATTTTGATAGAAACTATGATGAATGAACCTATCTTGAAAGAGATTAAAATTTGGAGATTAGCTACAACCGACGCTCATTTTTTATATGAAAAATTTGGTTTTAAACCTTTGGAACATCCAGAGAAAATGATGGAAAAGAAATTATGAAAACAATACTCAAACTTGAAGAATTAGGACTATTTGTTCTCGGAATCTATTTATTTAGTCTCTTAAACTATCAATGGTGGTGGTTTTTGGTTTTGATTTTAGCACCAGATCTTTCTATGATTGGTTATACTTTTGGTAATAAAATTGGTGCTTTTTTGTACAACTTAGTTCATCATAAAGGCATTGCAGTTTTACTTTATATAATTGGCTGTTACTTAAAAATTGAAATCGTTCAGCTTATAGGCATTATTCTATTTTCACATGCTGCAATGGATCGGATTTTTGGTTATGGTTTGAAATATGAAAAGGGATTTAAATACACTCATTTAGGTGAAATTGGTAAATAAAAATTGATATGAATCTAGAAACGTATTACGAATACTGTCTTTCGAAAAAAGGCGTTAGCGAACATTTCCCATTTGATGAAGATACTTTAGTGTTTAAAGTTGGCGGAAAAATATTTGCTTTATCTTCCTTGTCTAAATGGGAAAAGAACGAACCGTCGGTCAATTTAAAATGCGATCCGGAGCGCGCTCAGGAATTAAGAGCCGAATATGATGAGATAAAACCTGGCTTTCACATGAGCAAAGTACACTGGAATACGGTTTCATTAAGCGGAAGTTTATCGACTGCTTTTATCAAAGAATTGATTGATCACTCGTATGAATTGGTTTTCAAAAGTTTGACAAAGAAAATTCAGAATGAAATTATCGAATTAGAAAATTAGGCATTACATTTGCAGCGTAAGATTTAAACTTAACCACTCAATTAATTTGCAACTTAGCAACTTATAGAACATGAAAGAACAATTTAAAAAATTTCTGAACGAAGAACAAGATCCAAAAGCGATTGAAAAAATCACTTCGAAACTCAATGATTTATTGATGAAAAACGAAGAAATTGGTTATATCGCGGTTCAAAAAAAACCTGCAATTACTGTTTTTCCAGATAGCATAATCTTAACCAACAAACGTATCATTATTTGTAAACCTAAGAATTTAGGTCTTTCAATGGATTTTACAGATTATACTTGGGATGATATTGCAAGCACTTTTGTAAAAGAAAATATTTTGGGTTCTGAATTTTCATTTGGAACTACAACTGACCTGACTATTTCGATAGATTATATTCCGAAAACTCAGGCTAGAAAAATTTATACTTATGCTAAAGAACAATTAGATTTACTTAAAAATCCGGTTGTTGCTGAAACTCCGGTTGTAGAAACTGCACAACTTATTGAGGAAGAAGATGATCTTGAAGTTGAAGAAGTTGAAACGGAAGAAGTTATAAATTATGCTGAAATTATGCCAGCGACTACTCCATCTTATACGGAAACTTTTGAACCAATTCAGCCAACTCAACCTTCAACAGGAGATCGTAAATTAAGTGAATTATCTAAAGAAGAACTTTTTGATAAGTTACAGAATTACAAAAAATTACTGGACAACGGATTAATCATGCAAGGTGAATATGATGCGTTCAAAAAAGAAATATTAAGCTATATGTAATTTAGTCTAAAAGCCTAAAGTCATAAAGTTTTTAAAGTAAAAAAGCCAGAATAGAATTTTCTATTTCTGGCTTTCTTTTTTATATAAAGCGATGTACTTTCAGACTTTCGACTTTCAAACTTTAAGACTTAAAGAGTCGCTTTCTGTTTTTCTACAAAACTATTCGATTGCAGTTCTAATAACTCTTTGGCGTTTTTACGTTGTAGATCATATAGACTTTTATCTTCGGCGATATCTGCATAAACTTTGTCGTGCATTTCTGCACTCGTTTTGACTAGTAAATCACGTTGGTATTTGTTTTGCTCCAAAGTTGCTTTCATTGCAGTTTCGGCTTCTTCTTGTTTGAAATCAAATTCGCCTTTTGGAGCTAATAATTTAGCAATAATTGGAGACGTTTCAATAGCCAAAAACAACAACATTATAAAGAATGATGGCAACCAAGGCAATTTGTTTAAGGCATTAATACGCGCCATTAAACCATCAAAACCTTCGATAATTGGTTGTGTTTGCGATACTTTTTTATCTAAATCCGCCTGGAGTTGTTTACCTACTTTTTCTTTCTCTGCAATTTTGGCTTCATTAGTCGTTTTTAAGATTTCAAATTCTTTTAAAGTTGCATCGTGTTTTTCGCGTTTCTCTTTATAAACTGGTCCTTTTCCTAGTTTTTTAGTTCCTGTCGTTCCTTCGGCTTCTGTAATATAGGTCGAATAAAGGGCATTTACTTCTTTTTCTTTTTTCAAAATATCAGCTTTTAAAGCCGCAATCTCAGCTTTGTTTTTATCTAAATCTGATTTGAAATAATTACCAACTTGCTTTTTGTTTGCCAACTCCATTTCGTTTTTTTCTTTCAGCAAAACGGTATTGATTTCTTTTTCGAAAATTTTAATCTCTAATGGTTTCGAAATTACAATTGCAATGATAATCGCTAACATAATTCGAGGTGTCGCTTGCAGAAATTCATCCATAAAACGATCTCTCTTTTTGATAGTAGAAACAATGAATCGGTCCAAATTAAAAATCAATAAACTCCACACAAACCCAAAAATTATGGCTGGATAAATAGAGTCAAAAACAGTAAAAAGCGCATAAGCACTGGCAAGGAAAGCCATAACTGCAGTAAAAAAAACGGTGGCGCCAATACCAACATATTTGGTTTGTTCGCCTTCTGAGCAACCTTCGAGTAAGTCTCGATCGGTCCCGGAACATAGGATAAAAAATTGTTTTAACATGATTGATGATTTTTGATTGTGATTGATAGGGCAAATTTAGCGCCAAAAAATTAATTCTGAGATAAATAGTTGATTTGTTTTTAGTTGCACCTATAAATTTCAGCTTTATTAAATGTTATTTTAACATTAATCTATTTCTAATGTTGAAAGGGAATCATAACACTATGTTAATTTTTTTTAACGCCTTTAATAACATTAAGGTTCTAGTTTCGCAAGAAATCAAACTAAAACACAATGAAAAAAATTTATTTAATAGTAACATTCATGCTTTTAGCCTTTTCAGGTTATGCTCAAAAAGCAATAATCTCAGGAAAAGTACTAGACATTGACGATAAACTTCCTTTGCCGGGAGCGATGATTCAAATTGTAGGAGAAAACAAATACACAGTATCTGATTACAATGGTCGTTTTGAGTTACTTAACATTAATGCAGGAACTTATAAAGTACAAGTAAAATATATAGGATATACAGCAATTAGTCAAGATATTACTGTAGAACCAGGTAAAAATAACGTTCTTGATTTTTCGCTGAAAACATCAGGAACAGAATTGAACGAAGTGGTTGTTGGAGACATTTTAAAAGGTCAGGCAAAGGCGTTGAATCAACAAAAAAACAGTAAAAATATCGGAAATGTAATCTCATCAGATCAAATGGGACGTTTTCCTGATGCCAATGTTGGAGACGCTTTAAAACGTGTTCCGGGTATCACAATGCAAAATGATCAGGGTGAAGCTCGTAATATTATCATTAGAGGTTTGGCTCCGTCATTGAACTCAGTAACTTTAAATGGTGACCGAATTCCGTCTGCTGAAGGAGATAACAGAAACGTACAAATGGATTTAATTCCGTCTGATATGATTTCTACAATCGAAGTAAACAAAACACTAACTCCTGATATGGATGCTGATGCAATTGGAGGTTCTGTGAATTTAGTAACCAGAGCAACTCCAAATGGCGAAAGAATCTCTGCAACACTTGCAGGCGGTTATATGCCAATTCGCGAGCACGCAACTTATACTGCAGGATTGGTGTACGGAAATCGCTTTCTGGACAATAAACTTGGAGCAGTTTTTAGCGGATCTTATAATAATGTAAATTATGGGTCTGACAATATCGAAAACCAATGGGTAAAAGATAAGTTCGGGAATGAATATCTTCAAGCTTCAGAAATTAGAAAATACGACGTACAGCGCATTCGTCGTAGCGGATCTGTGGCGTTAGATTATAAATTTAACGAAAACAACACCATTTTTGCCAATGCTATTTACAATTGGAGAGACGATAGAGAAAACCGTTTCAGAACTACTTACGATGATATTAATCCTATTTATAATGGAGAAGAAATTACAGGCTTTAAAGGTCGTGTAAAACGTCAGACAAAAGGTGGAGTTGACAATGATCGCAACAAAAACAGAAGATTAGAAGATCAGCGCGTTCAGAATTATTCGATTCGTGGAGAACATTTAATCAACTCTAAATTAGATTTAGACTGGTCTGCAAATTATGCTAAAGCCAGAGAATATCGCCCTGAGGAACGTTATATCGAATACCGTCAGAAAGGTCTGGATATGACCGAAGACTTATCTGATTTGAGATTTCCTTTAATTACAACCACCGGAGAATCATTGGATAAATTCAAATTTCAAACGGTTACCGAAAATACAGATGAAACCAGTGAAAGCGAATTTGGAGCAAAAATTAATATTCGTTTTCCTTTCACCATTATTCCTTCTGAAAAGGGAAGATTGAGGACCGGACTTAGACTTCGACTAAAAGAAAAAGAAAGAGATAACAATTTCTACGCTTACACACCAATTAATACTGATATGGCTTTGTTATCGCAAATTCCAAACAGTTATTACGATGGTCAAAACTTTAATCCGGGAAGCAAATATGTTCCGGGAAGTTTCGCTTCGGCTAGTTTTCTTGGAAGTTTAGAGTTAAATAACGCTGCTTTATTTAAAAAATCAGCAGATCCGGCAGAATTTTTAGCAGTAAATTATAATGCTAAAGAAAATATTTATGCCGCTTATGTAAGATGGGATCAGGATTTTAACGACAAACTTTCAATGGTTTTAGGTTTCCGTGTAGAGAATACTCATATTGATTATACCGGAAACAGAGTTTTGGATGAAGAAGAATTAGAAAGTAAAATCAACACTAAAAATTCATACACAAACGTGTTGCCAAGTATTTCTCTTCAATATAATGCTACCAAAGATTTAGTTTTAAGAGCTGCTGCAACAACTGCATTGGCTAGACCAAACTATTACGCATTAGCTCCTTATGTAAATAATATTGCTGCTGATAAAGAAATTACTGCCGGAAATCCAGATCTTAACGCCACTTACTCTTACAACTATGATTTCATGGCCGAGAATTATTTCAAATCTGTTGGTTTAATTTCGGGAGGTGTTTTCTACAAAAGATTAAATGATTTTATCTATAATTATAGCGACAATCAATATGACGCTGCAAAATTTGCTGCTGATTTCCCTAATCAGACAAACCCTATTCCGGTTGGAGAAAAGTGGTCTTTTTTACAATCCAGAAACGGAGACAAAGTTGATGTTTACGGATTTGAAGTGGCGTTTCAACGTCAGTTAGATTTTCTTCCTGGGAAATTCCTTAAAGGATTTGGTATTTATTTGAACTATACTTACACGAAATCTAAAGCAAAAGGAATTGCCGATGAAGACGGAAACGAAAGAAATAATATTAGTCTTCCAGGAACAACTCCACACATGTTTAACGGTTCATTGTCTTGGGAAAACAAACGTTTTTCTGCCAGAGTTTCGACCAACTTCACTTCAGATTATTTAGATGAATTGGGTTCAGAATCTTATAAAGACAGTTATTATGACAAACAGTTTTTCTTAGACGCAAATGCTTCTTTCAAGATTACTCCAAAACTTCGTCTTTTTGCCGAAGCTAACAACTTAACTAACCAGCCTTTACGTTACTACCAAGGAGTTGAGGCGCACACCAAACAAGCAGAGTATTACCAAGCCAGATATAATTTTGGTTTGAAACTTGACTTGTAATAATCAATTTATAAATTCCTTAAATTAGACAGAACTTTACGGTTCTGTCTAATTTATTCAAATGAAATCCTAATGAAAAATAAATGTATAATAGCTTTTTTACTTTTGAGCACTTTATTCATAGCTTGTAAAGACGATAAATTAGCGCCAATCGCTCCAAATGCCGTAAAACCAACAGTAGTTACCGAAGCTTTACCTCACGATACTGATGATCCTTCGATTTGGATTCATCCAACAGATGCGTCTAAAAGTATTATTGTGGGAACGGATAAAGACACGGACGGAGGTTTGTATGCTTTTGATTTAAAGGGAAAAATCGTTGCAAAATCAGAAGTTTTAAAGCGTCCTAACAATGTTGACATCGCATATGGTTTAGTAATCGACGGAAAAAAAGTTGATATCGCGGTAACTACAGAACGTGAATCTAATAAAATAAGAATCTTTAGTTTACCTGATTTAAAACCCATTGACAACGGCGGAATCTCTGTTTTTGATGGCGAAGAATTACGTGACCCAATGGGAATCGCTTTGTACACACGCCCAAGCGATCACAAGATTTTTGCTATAGTGGGAAGAAAATCAGGACCTTCTGGTTCTTATTTATGGCAATACGAACTATCTGGAAATGGAAAATTCGCTACTGCAAAAGTGATTCGTAAATTTGGCGCTTACAGCGGAAAAAAAGAAATCGAAGCCATTGCAGTTGACAACGAATTAGGAACTGTTTTATACTGCGACGAACAATTCGGAATTAGAAAATATAAGGCTGATCCTGCTTTAAATGATAATAAAGAAATTGCTTTATTCGGGAAAACTGGTTTTAAAGCTGATAATGAAGGAATAGCGATTTACAAAAAAACAGATTCTACCGGATATATTTTAGTATCAAATCAGCAAGCGAATACTTTTATGGTTTATCCTAGAGAAGGTGCAAAAGGCAATCCAAACAATTATCCTTTGTTAGCAGAAATTCCAACATCAACAATTGAATGTGACGGAGCCGATGTAACTAGTGTAAACTTAGGTGGAAATTTTAAAAATGGTCTTTTTGTAGCCATGAGCAACGGAATGACTTTTCACTATTATGTGTGGGATTTGATTCAGAAACGTATTGACGAAGCGAAGAAGTAATTTTTGTTTCAGGTTTCAAGTTTCAGGTTCAAACAAAAACTTGAAACTTGAAATAAAACAAAAAAGCTGTTCATCTCTGAACAGCTTTTTTTAATTTGAATTAGTAACTTTCCTTATTCTGTAATCGGTGCGCCAGCCAAAATTTCGGCATTAGCAAATTCTTCAAATTTGGCAAAATTAGCTTTGAATTTTTGAGCCAATTCTACTGCTTTTTTATCGTACAATTCTGGATCTGCCCAAGTATTTCTTGGATCAAGAATTTCATTTGGAACGTTAGGACAACTTTCTGGTTGTGCAATTCCAAATACTTTATGGTTTTTAAATGCTACATTATCCAATTCTCCTTTTAAGGCTGCAGTAATCATAGCACGAGTATATTTCAACTTCATACGGCTTCCTGTTCCGTAAGGTCCGCCTGTCCAACCTGTGTTGATCAACCAAACTTTTACACCAGCATCTTCCATTTTCTTAGTTAGCATTTCTGCATAACGTGTTGGGTGCAATGGCATAAATGGCGCTCCAAAACAAGCCGAAAAGTTAGGTTGTGGTTCTGTTACTCCAGCTTCTGTTCCGGCTACTTTTGCAGTATATCCTGAAATAAAATAATAAGCTGCCTGACCTGGAGTTAATTTTGAGATTGGAGGCAAAATTCCGAAAGAATCTGCCGTTAAGAAAAATATATTTTTAGGATTATGTCCAATAGATCCCGGTTGAATATTATCGATATGTGTTATTGGGTAACTTACACGAGTATTTTGTGTGATTGAAACATCATCATAATCAACTTCGTTTGTTCCTGCTTTGAAAACCACATTTTCTAAAAGAGCTCCTTTTTTGATTGCTCTAAAAATGTCAGGTTCGTTTTCTTCTGTTAAATTAATAACTTTTGCATAACATCCTCCTTCAAAGTTGAAAACAGTATTTTCTGCAGTCCAACCGTGTTCATCGTCTCCAATTAACTTACGTTCCGGATCTGCTGATAAAGTTGTTTTTCCTGTTCCTGATAATCCAAAGAAAATTGCAGTATCTCCAGCCTCACCAACATTTGCACTACAGTGCATTGGTAAAGTATTTTTGAAAACCGGCAAAATGAAATTCAATGCAGAAAAAATTCCTTTCTTCATTTCTCCAGTATAACCTGTTCCTCCAATAAGTGCTATTTTTTTAGTAAAATCCAAGATAGCAAAATTAGACTGACGTGTTCCGTCTACAGCAGGGTCTGCCATAAAACTTGGAGCACAAATTACTGTCCATTCCGGAGTAAAGTTTGCAAGTTCAGACTCTTCAGGTCTTAGAAACATGTTATAGCAAAACAAGTTTGACCAAGCTGTTTCTGTAACAA
Source organism: Flavobacterium sp. ov086 (assembly GCF_900187965.1). Lineage (GTDB taxonomy): Bacteria > Bacteroidota > Bacteroidia > Flavobacteriales > Flavobacteriaceae > Flavobacterium. Next base: position 124,483 of record NZ_FZNL01000001.1, read on the forward strand.
CGCGAACATTTAATCTGTAATTTGCATCTGAACAAACATAAGAATCACGTACAAAAACCTCTTTGTCTGATAAAAACTGAGTTACCTTATTATATAATTTTTCGAATGCTTCTGATGAAAATGGAATATTAACATTTCCCCACCAAACCTGATCTTCAGTAATACTATCTTTTACAATAAAACGATCCTGAGGAGAACGCCCAGTAAATTCGCCTGTATTAATTGCCAATGCTCCTGTAGAGTTTTCAACACCTTGGCCTGATTGCAAAGTAATCGCGTGCAATTCATCCGCAGATAATTGATAGCGAACTTTTGCATTTTCAATTCCTAGTTCTTTTAACGAAATCGATTGCGAGAAAAGTGTGTTAGTGTCCATAAATTTTTAGTTGTGTGTGATATTTAATAAAAAGCAAAATTATAGAATTTATTATTAAACCTTTAAAAATATTTCAATTTCACTTTAATTTATATCAATAAAGTAAAAATTGATCTTTAAAACTAATAAAACAAAAAAATAATTGCTTTTAATTTACTTTCTTATAACCTTATAAATGAATTTGTTACATTTTCTTCTATTTAAAGTAAAAAACAAAATAAATTCACATAAACAAGATTATATGTTATTTATGAGACAAAATTAAAGATTAATTTTTAGATAGAATTTTTTATTCGGGATTTTATGATTTTCTCTTTAAAATCGTAAGAAATAATACCGACCAAGCAATAATTAATAACAAACCTCCTAAAGGAGTTGCGAATACGATAATTTTAAAATCGAACGAAGTAATACTTTTTGTAGACAATAAATAAATCGAACCGCTAAATAGAAGTACTCCTGCAATAACCAAGTTATAAATTGTTTTTAAGGTTTTTTCGGCAAGTTCTTTTCTGGTAGACAAAAAGAATAAAAAGAAAGCATGATACATTTGGTAGCGAACTCCAACTTCAAAAGTATTTAGTTCTTCGACAGATAAATATTTTTTTAATAGATGCGCTCCAAAAGCTCCTAAAACAATAGCTAACATTCCGATAAAAGCGCCTGTCAAAACAATTCTTCTTTCCATAGTTTCTATACTTTTCAATTTTTCAAACAAAAATACTTCAATAGAAATTAAAAAGCTTTTTACTTTTCAAAAATCTTTCATTAAAAGGAAATCCGCCACATTTTAGCAGTAAAATAAAAAATAATGTATTTTTAGTAAATTAAAATTGTTACATATATAACATTTTAATATATTTGTGTTATAAATTTAAAGCATGAGAAGCATTTTAATTATTGGAGCAGGCAGATCTGCATCATCGTTGATACGATATTTGTTATCAAAATCTGAGAGTGAAAATCTACATCTTATAGTAGCTGATCTATCTTTGGCTCTAGCCGAAAAAAAGACACAGAACCACCCAAATGCAACTCCAATAGCTTTAGACATTTTTAATGCTCCCGAAAGAAAAGCTGCTATAGAAAAAGCTTCTATTGTAATCTCGATGTTACCGGCACATTTGCACATTGAAATTGCCAAAGATTGTTTAGAATTTAAAAAACATCTTGTAACTGCATCTTATATAAGTGATGCAATGCAGGTATTAGACGAAGAAGCAAAGAAGAATAATTTGATCTTCATGAATGAAATTGGTCTTGATCCCGGGATCGACCATATGAGCGCCATGAAAGTTATTGATGAAATAAGAGCAAAAGGCGGCAAAATGTTGCTTTTTGAATCATTCTGCGGAGGTTTAGTCGCTCCGGAATCTGATAATAATTTATGGAATTACAAATTTACCTGGGCGCCCAGAAATGTTGTTTTGGCGGGTCAGGGCGGTGCTGCAAAGTTTATTCAGGAAGGAACTTATAAATATATTCCATACGGAACTTTGTTTCGCAGAACCGAATTTCTTGAAGTAGAAGGTTATGGCAAATTTGAAGCCTATTCTAACCGCGATTCTCTTAAATACAGATCAATTTACGGTTTAGATGATATCCTGACTTTATATAGAGGAACTATTCGAAGAGTTGGTTACTCTAAAGCATGGAATATGTTTGTACAACTAGGAATGACAGATGACAGTTACATCATGGAAGATTCTGAAAACATGAGTTATCGTCAGTTTGTGAATTCTTTCTTGCCATATCACCCAACGGATTCTGTAGAAATCAAAATGCGATTGATTTTAAAAATAGATCAGGACGATATTATGTGGGACAAACTTCTTGAACTGGATTTATTTAATCATGACAAAAAAGTGAATTTGCCTAATGCGACTCCGGCTCAAATATTAGAAAAAATACTTTCGGACAGTTGGACTCTGGAACCAAACGATAAAGATATGATTGTAATGTATCATAAGTTTGGTTTTGAAATCAATGGCGAGAAAAAACAAATAGACTCAAAAATGGTTTGTATTGGCGACGATCAAACGTATACTGCAATGGCAAAAACGGTTGGATTACCGGTTGCAATGGCGACATTATTGATTTTGAATAAAAAAATTACAACTCCCGGCGTACAGCTTCCGATAAAGGAAGAAGTATATCAACCAATTTTGAAGGAGTTAGAAGAATATGGGGTTGTTTTTAATGAACAAGTTATGCCCTATTTTGGTTACAATCCAGATTTGTTCTAAGATTTGGATTGTTTGTTTTTTAGAATTTTTTTTTAGTTTTTTATTTATCCGCTTCTGGAATCCAGAAGCGGATTTTTTTTATCTGTCAGAAATCTTTTTCCGAAATTAATTTACCATTATCGTACTGTCTGACTTCGGTTAATTTTCCTTTATCCGAATAAAATTTCCACGATCCAAAATAAAACCAATGGGTTTCAATCGAATCAATTTCAACTTTAGTCTTTCCTTTTGATTGTAATTTTCCGTTCTCGAAATAATATTTTACGATACAAATCCCGTTTTTATATTTTTCTGTTTTGTAAATTTTCCCGCTGTTGTAGGTTTTCCATTTTTTGACAGGTTTGTCGTGTTTGTAGTATTCATACGATTTGATATTCATTCCGTCATCTGTATAATCGTCAACCCACTTACCCTCTTTTTTATGATCAATTTTCTGATTAACCAGTTTGCTTTTACAACTCAAAAGCAATATTCCGCAAAACAAGATTAAAAAAAGTTTTTTCATAAGTACGATCTGGAAGTTATATTACAAACGTAAGATTTTTACTTAACATGAAAGAAAAAGTTGCAAAAAAATTCGGCTAAAGCCCATTTCTTTTCTCTAAAAATTCCCTGGTTAAAACTAAGGGCTATTCAATTTTAATGCAAAAAACCTTTGAACCTCTGCTCCTTTGTCTCTTTGCACCTCTCTTCCGCGTTAAGAATTGAGGCGGTATCTCCGGATTTAGAAAAACAAGGCATTTTTGCCGTAGTTTTTGTTAATCGGGAATATAGCCGAAAGCCCGTCCGCCGCGGCGGATAACGCCCATAAAAAAAATCCGCTCATTTCTGAACGGATTTTGAATTGTATTTCTCGACTTTATCTTTGTTAAAGTTTAAAACTTTAACAAAAATCTAAACCTCAAAAACTTTGTGCCTTAGCGCCTTGGTGGCAAAATATTACTTACTTAATTCTACAAAATATTTGTAAAACAACGGAATAGTTTCGATTCCTTTTAAGTAATTGAAAATTCCGAAATGCTCATTTGGTGAGTGAATTGCATCAGAATCTAAACCGAAGCCCATTAAAATGGTTTTGCTTTTTAGTTCTTTTTCGAACAAAGCTACAATTGGAATACTTCCGCCTGAACGAACCGGAATTGCCGGAACTCCAAAAGTTTCTGTATAGGCTTTGTTTGCTGCCTTATACTCAATACTGTCAATTGGCGTAACATAACCTTGCCCGCCGTGATGTGGTGTTACTTTTACGGTAACTCCAGCCGGTGCAATACTTAGAAAATGTTTCGTAAAAAGTTCTGTGATTTCATGCCAATCCTGATTTGGAACCAAACGCATGGAGATTTTCGCAAATGCCTTGCTCGCAATAACGGTTTTTGCACCTTCGCCTTGATATCCGCCCCAGATTCCGTTTACGTCTAATGTTGGGCGAATTGAGTTGCGTTCATTGGTTACATATCCTTTTTCGCCGTAAATATCGTTTAGGTCTAAGGCTTTTTTATATTTTTCAAGGCTGAAAGGCGCTTTTGCCATTTCGGCTCTTTCTTCAAGAGATAATTCCTGTACTTTATCATAAAAACCAGGAATAGTAATATGATTGTCTTCGTCATGCATTGAAGCGATCATTTTTGCCAAAACATTGATTGGGTTTGCCACTGCTCCACCGTATAAACCGGAGTGCAAATCGCGGTTTGGACCTGTAACCTCAACCTCAACATAACTCAAACCACGTAAACCTGTCGTGATCGATGGTTGTTGGTTCGAGATCATTCCGGTATCTGAAATTAGAATTACGTCGTTTTTCAGTTTTTCCTGATTGCGTTCTACAAACCAAGCCAAACTTGCAGAACCTACTTCTTCTTCGCCTTCAATCATGAATTTTACATTACAAGGCAAAGTATTGGTTTGCACCATAAGCTCAAGCGCTTTTACGTGCATGTACATTTGCCCTTTGTCGTCGCAAGCGCCACGAGCAAAGATTGCGCCTTCTGGGTGAATTTCGGTCTTTTTAATTACGGGTTCGAATGGTGGCGATGTCCATAATTCGATTGGATCTGGTGGTTGAACATCATAATGTCCGTAAACAAGAACTGTTGGTAAATTTGGGTCGATTATTTTCTCTCCATATATAATTGGATACCCCGGAGTATCACAAATTTCGACTAAATCGCAGCCTGCTTTTGATAAACTTTCCTTTACTGCCTCGGCAGTATCGATAACATCTTGCGAATATGCAGTGTCGGCACTTACCGACGGAATTTTTAATAATTCGATCAACTCATTGATAAAGCGATCTTTATGTTGTTGAACGTAGGACTTAATATTTTCCATTGAAATAATTTTTATAGAAATTCAAAAATACAAAAAAGAGAATTAATATTTTTTTTCAAAAAATGCTTTGAAATATAGAAGTTATGTTTATCTTTGCACCCACAATTGAGCGGATATGGTGAAATTGGTAGACATGCCAGACTTAGGATCTGGTGCCGCAAGGCGTGTAGGTTCGAGTCCTATTATCCGCACTGAAAAAAGCTTCTGAGAAATCAGAAGCTTTTTTGTTTTATGGCTTTCGCCGAATTTTACCAGTATTTGAACCATATAAGTGATTTAAGTTCATTTTAGTTTCATGTGATTAAATCCTTTTCAAATAACAAAAGCAGTTTAAAAAAGAGGACAATAAAAAACCCGATTACATTTTTTTGTATCGGGCCTAAAGTTTTAGTTCACTTTTTGTACATTATCTATACTAAATAACTTTTGTAAATTTTTTAAAGTAAGCGGACCACCAATATGCTCCACCGATCCGCTTTGCATTGTTATAAACTGAATGCTTTTAGTTCCCATCATTTTATCATAACGAATTGTTACTATATCACCTTTCGAATTTTTATAATCAAAGCTTTCTCCTTTTTTGTATTCAACACTATTCATTGTTTTAAACACCTCATTGTAAATCTCTATCATTTCTGATTTTTTCAATATATAACTCCATCTTACATCACTTTTAGAAGTTCCGTCTGGCATATTTAAGCTATAAATTTCTCCATACTTACGCATTTCCGTAGTCCCCATGTTTACAGAAATCACTTCATCAGGTTTGCTATCTTCAGAATGTCTCACTATTTGTGCGTGAAGATTAAAACCAAAAACCAAAACAACTGCTAATAATAATTTTTTCATTTTTTTTTCTTAATTAATAATACCCAAATGTAATCCCGTGAAAATCATTCATTTTACGACTTTCCGTAAAAGAGTAATTTTATTTAATCAATTGTTTAGGGGAATGATAATTTTGGCTTTCGCCGAAATCACAAAATAGCCCGAATATTTGTCATTTCGACCGAAGGGAGAAATCACAATAGAAACTCCGCATAGAATGTCATTAATTTTTGTCAAATTCTTTGCGAATGACGGATTGAAATCCATCCCTACAATATGTTCCGTTCCTCCGGAACTCTTTATAAAATTCCGAAGGAATGATTTATTTTGTAGCTAGGTCCCGAAGCTTCGTTATCAATCCCTTGAAACGCAACGTAACCCCAATATTGTCATTTCGATCGAAGGGAGAAATCACAATAGAAACTCCGTACAGAATGTCCCCAATCTTTGTCGAATTGCTTGTGTGATTTCTCCCTTCGATCGAAATGACAAACTTTACAAAAACTTCTTTTATTCAACCTCCAAATAAGGATGTAAAATTTCTGCCAATTCATTTAGCCAATAAAAACCCTCTTCTATTTTGGTAATTTGTAATTTAAGAGTTTCATCTTTTCTCATTACTCCCAAAGCAATTACATAATTAAGATTTCGGATTGTTTTTGCCAGATCTTTAGGATCTATCTTGTTTGAAAAAAAATCTATTAATCTGGTTTCGGTTTCTTTTGAAAAACTTTCTGTAGCCATTGTCTTATTTTTTAGATTTAGTAAATATAGTAAATTACACCCATACATGGGTGTAATTGAAAAATAAATCTTATCACTTTTGAAATATGAATATTTCAGAAGAAACTTTTATTGCAAACCTTGGGATTCACATTAGACAATTACGTGAAAAGAAAGGCATGTCGCAACAAGACTTGGGTGACGACTGCGGTATTACCCAAAATCAAGTTGGCAGAATAGAAAGAGCTGAAATAAATACAACCGTAAAAACTCTTGTAAAAATTGCAAATGCTTTAGATGTTGAACCTAAAGAATTGTTTGATTTTCCTTTAAAATAAAAAACCTTAAATTCAATTTCCACTAACCTTCAATGATTAAAACCAAAAAATTTCAACTTACCAAAAAAGAATATTTATCATTCATTATTAGAATTTTATTAAAAAAGAAATGGTGGCTTTATGCATTTATGCTTATGCTTTCTGTTGCAATTCTTTTTAAGGATAACAAAGATTCTTCTGATATTTTTGTAATTATATTTGGCTTCATATATCCGCTACTTACATTATTTCAATATTGGAGATTTGCAAATTCAAAAGAGAACGAGATATTTTTCAGCGAAACGCAACATGAAATTTTCATCGATAAAATTATTTCACACTCAGGAGAAACATCTGAGAGTACATATGGTGCACAGAATTTTATAAAAGCTTTCGAACTAAAAGATCTTTACCTTTTATATATTTCAAAAAGTCAATCTTTATTTTTTCCAAAACGAATTTTTGAAACTCGAGAAGATGAAAATTGGTTTAGAAATGAAGTGTTTTTAAAAGTTAAAAACAGATAATTCTCCGCAAAATAAAGTGATGCAAAACAGTATATTAAAAAAATATTACAATCTTAATCTAACACAAAAACTAGCAATAGCAATTCCTGTTTTGTTTATTTTGAGCTGTTTAACAAAACGTTTTATTGAGAGATTTAGATTTTCTGACGAATTTCGATGGATATATGAATACGGTAGTTTTAGCACTTTAATTTTATGTATTTTTCTTGTTGTTTTTTCTTTCGCCAATTCTATTCTAGTTATTAGAGATTTAAAAACAAAGCCTCTTTCAAAAACGCTATGGTTCCTATTAAGTGTTGCTCCTTTTCTACTTGTAAGCTTAGCACTTACATTTGTTATGCTAAGTGATTCTATGTAAAATGAAAGCCAATAATTTATAAATTTACCTTCTAGCAAAACCTTTTAATAAAAGTGCAAATGTCAAAGTCTCAAAAAATAGAACTATCCATTATTGCATTAGCGGCTATAATTTTCTTAACCGTTTTTTTAAATCTTAAAAACTTACATATAAAATTTTACAATAAAACCGGAGAAGACATTGATTCATTGGTTGTTGGCGACACCTATATTGGACAAATTAAAAAAGATAGCTCAACTGAATTTATAAATTTTAAAGGCTTACTGTTTGATAGCGGCTTCCCGAGAGAGAAAATAACTGCTATTATAAACAAAAAGAAATTACACCATATCAATGGGAGCTGGTGTGCCTCAGGAAGGAAAATGGTAACTGAGGGAGAAATTATTTACGACATACAAATCGACTCTGATAAAAATGGAAATCCTTATTTAAACTTACAAAACCCTTATCAATAGAACTTCTTAGAAAACATAAAAAAAACCTCCAATTAAAGCAAGAAGTAATTCATATTATACTCATTTTATTTCTTAACAAATCTTCATAAAAGGGATGCAATTATCAAAACAAAGAAAAACAGAAATCATAATCTTTATTATTTTGATAATAATCGGTTTTGCATTTTACCTGAATTTCAAAAATCTACATGTAAAATTCTACAACAAAACTGGAGAAAATATTGATTCATTGGTTGTTGCAGGAACTTTAATTGGTCATTTGAAAAATGGTGGTTCAACAGAATATATAAATTATAAAGAATTTCTTTTTGATAGCGGAATCCCATACGAACAAATTAGTGGATCCATAAAGGACAAAAAAATACATGAACTCAATTGGAGCGATTGCGGAACAGAAAGAAACAAAGAATCTAAAGGATCTTATGTTTTTGACTTGAAAAAAGCACTAGATGAAGAAGGAAAAACTTGTTTATATCTAGTTGAGCATAATCAAAAAATCTTTTGGGAAGAAGAGTAAATCCACCAAGTTTGTCATTTCGAGCGAAGGGAGAAATCTTCGCGAGTAACTCCGCAACGAGAATCCAATCTTTGTCGAGCTTCTCGCGAAGATTTCTCCCTTCGCTCGAAATGAACTGTGCGTAAAAAAAAACTTTGTCAAAGTTTAAAATTTTGACAAAGGTCTCTCGTATAGTTCGGAATTTGGTCCCGAAGCCTCGGGATATAAAATTGGAATTTCATTACACCTTTAATAATTCCAGAATCTTATCAACATTAATTTCGCTGTAATCGTTGATATAAAAACTACATGGTGGCAAATACTCTTTTGTATGCGTACTCAAAACGCCAACAACTTTCATTCCGGCATTTAGTCCCGCTGTAACTCCCGAGAAAGAATCTTCGAAAACTACACAATCAGACGGAGAAACGCCAACACGTTTGGCAGATTCCAGATACACTTCGGGATTTGGTTTATGAAACGTTACGTCTTCGCTTGACATCATAGAATCCATTTTGTCAGCGATTTTTAAGGCGCTTATAATCAAATCAAGATTGGCGCGCGGTGCCGAAGTTGCAACAGCAGTTTTAAAACCTCGAGATTTCAATTCGCTTAAAAATTCCAAATAATGCGGAATCGTATCGACTTTGTCTTTATAAATCTCCCGAAACATGGCTTCTTTTTCATCTTCGAGTTTTATAAGTTCGTCTCCCGCAATTGGGCGCTTGAAGAAATGCGTCATAATATAACTATTATGTTTTCCGTACATATGTTCTTCAAATTCTTCGTTGGTATAAGGAATTTGATATTTATCGAAAAATGCCTCGAAAGCCTTTACATGATGCGGATTCGTGTGAGAAATCACGCCATCCATATCAAAAATAACACATTGCTGCTTCATTGTATATTTTGTTTTTTTAACGGTTGCAAGATAAGTTTTTCCGCAGAGTTGCACAGAGGTTTCTCGCAGAGATTTGCTAAGATTTATTTTTAAATCTCGCAAAGACGCAAAGTTTTTTGTTTCACGCAGATTTTAAAAAGATTTAAGCAGATAAACGCAGATATTATTATAATCAAAAATAAATCTGCTAAAATCTGTAGAATCTGCGTGAAAAAAATCCTTTAAATCTTCTAATCTGTGGTTTAAAAAAAACTTTGCGCCTTTGCTCCCGATAGCTATCGGGATTGCGAGATTAAACCCGACAAAGATTGGGTTTTCGTTGCGGAGTTTCTTGCGTGTCCTTCGACTTCGCTCAGGATGACAAAAAATGCGAACAACTTTGAACCTGAAACCTGAAACAAAAAAACATTTTACCCTATCCAAATCTTGCTCTTAACCAACGTCATTGTTTGTCTTAAATGCTGATTACAAGCAATAAGAATAATTAAAACCACAAGACCATAACCTACAATAGTATAAATCTCCATATCGGCCAGTAAAGTCGATTGTTTGGCAACGGTGCTAAAAACTTTTTTGAGCGCTAATGTATTTGATTCGTCAAGCGAATATCCTTTTGCGGCAAAACTTTGAGCGGTTTTCGCGATCGTTTCCTGAGCTTGTGGATTATCTCCGGTTACAAACTGACTCAACTTTAAGAAGTGTTTTTTATTCAGGAATGCCATTGCGTTCTGCATTACACAAAATCCAATTGTGCTTCCCCAGAAACGTCCTGAAACGCCAACAATTCCCGAAGAAACCGCCATTTTTGCCGGAACCGATGATGTGGTGAATAATATTAACGGAACAAATAAAAACCCAACGCCAATACCTTGCAAAACATACGGAATGATAATATCTGATAAAGCGACATCTGGCACAAAAAGAAACGTAAACCAAAAGTGGAATAACGCAATTAGCGAAAAACCTATTATAAAAATGATTTTGGTAGAAACAGATTTCATCAGAAAATAAGCGGCTAAAATTAATCCAATTACATTTCCTAGTCCGTTTATGTATTGTACGCCCGCAACTCGGGACGGATCCCAATTCCAGATCGAATACATTGCCGAATGACAAAGACTTAGCGTGGCTCTACTGATGTAAAAAAGGAAGAACAATAAAAACCCAATTCGGAGATTGGCGTATTTAAAAACTTCAAAATTAAAAGTTGGTCTTTTTACCAAAAGCTCTTTAAAGATGAATAAACCTCCCGTAATAAGCGCAATCATTAACATTAAAACCATTTGAGAAGACTCAAACCAATACTTTTTTTCGGCATAAACAAAAAAGTAAGCACCGCAAAGAATCGCCGTTAAAACCAAAATATAACTGATCCAGTCGATTTGATACAACGGAATTTTCTTTGTGATTCTATGTCCGCGGAAAGTAACGAGAATCAAAAAGACATTCAGAACCTGAAGTCCGCCCGAAACATACAACATGTATTTCCAATCGTAATGATCCAGAAACCAAACGGCGATATTCATAATAAAAGGCGTTGACAATAACAATGATCCGTAATAAAAGGAGAAACCAATTATGATGGCGTTTTTAGAATTAAATTGCTCGATCAACAATTGTCTGATCGTAATTACCGGAAGCGCCATTAAAATTCCTTCGGCAACACGCAGCAATAAAAAGACATAAAAATTGGTAATATATGCAGATGAAATTATCGTAATCCCAATAATGGAATAAACCGCCATCAAATAATTCTTGGCAGGAAAAAAACTCGAAAATCTACTTTCAATCAAAATCGTGGCCAGCAAAGTTCCGTATGTAACACACATTGCAAACTGCAAATCTTCCGGCTCAATGTCCAGAAAACTTGCTGCATAGGTTACGTTTGAAGTATAAACTCCCAATAAAATCATGGAATGCAAGAGACAGACAAACAAAATAATAATGATTGCCCATTTTGGAACCCAGGATTTAAAAATACTTTTATCTTCCATTTTAATTATGCTCAGCAATAACCGTGATATTCATTCCGGCTCTTAAAAAGTCAGCTTGTTTATTGGTTTCTTTCAATTGAATTCTAACCGGAATTCTTTGTTCGATTTTCACAAAGTTTCCTGTTGCATTATCCGGAGGCAATAACGAAAATCTCGCGCCACTTGCAGGAGATAATGAAGTAATGATTCCCGTAAATTCTTTACCACTCAAAGCATCGGCCTGAATGCGAACTTCCTGACCAACGGTTAAATACTGCAATTGCGTTTCTTTGAAATTGGCTGTAATCCATTTTTCTTTACTTACTATAGAAAGCAATGATTGTCCTTCCTTAACCATTTGTCCCGGTTGCAAAGTTCTCTTGCCAACCCAACCGTCATAAGGCGCAGTAATTATAGTGTACGAAAGAAACAATGCCGCATTATCGGCAACAGCTTGTTTCGACGCAATATTAGTTTGCATGGTAGGAACATTTGCCTGAGCCTGAGACGTACTTAAATTTGAAGATTGAATTCGATCTCGCATTTCCTGAAAATGTGCTTGCGCCGATTCGTAATCTGCTCGTACTTTCTCTAATTGTTGCGATGTTGCAGCTTCGTCTTTTACCAAAGCCTGATAACGCTCGTATTCTAGTTTTGTTTTCCAAAGATTGGTTTTTGCCGCCGCTAATTGCGACTCGCCAATTGTGGTTGTACTTGCTGTTGTCGCCACATTTTTTTCGGCAACAACGCTGCTTTGTTTCGCACTTTGAACATCGGCAAGAGCCACATTCAATTTTGATTTGTATTCTCTATTATCAATCACAACCAAAGTATCGCCTTTATTCACAAACTGATTTTCTTCAAAACGAACTTCCTGCACATAACCCGTAATACGCGACATAATAGGCATTACATATTGTTCGACCTGAGCGTCATTGGTTTCTTCGTGATTGCTATTGAACATATAAAACCAAATTCCTAAAATGATTCCGCTTGCCACCAATACGCAAGCAATAATTGTTATTAATACATGAAACGTTCTGTTTCTTCTAGTTTCATTTTTTATCTTAACCATATTATTTTATATTCTTTATTTCTATTTTCTATTCTCTTGCTTCCAAAATCCAAAATCTTCCGCCAAAATCTTGCTTCTAGCATCTTCCGCCAACATCTTGCTTCTAGCATCTTTCTTCTAGCATCTTTCTTCTAGCATCTTTCTTCTAACATCTTTTCTCTAACATCTTTTCTCTAACATCTAACTTTCCGGCATAATCCCCGCGGTGTGCAACAATTCATAATGTTTAAGAATCGCGTCCAATCGGGTAGAAATCTTATTGTATTTCGCCTGTAATAAAGCATTGTCGGCATCAACCATTTCAGTTATTAAAACCAATTGGTTAAGGTATTTTAATTTTACGATTCGGTAATTTTCATTGGCCAAATCCAAAGCTTTATCAACAACCACAAATTTTTCAAGGATTTCCTGATATTGGGTATGTTCTTTAAAAAGCTTGTCCTGAATTTCATCTTTTGTAATTTCAGACTGCATTTTTTGCCATTCGATTTGTGTCGTAGCTTGTTGCACTTTTACCTTATTTTTATACAAAGCCGAAATATCAAAATGCGCTTCTATACCTATTTGCCCTAAAGTATATAAGTATGGATTTGGCGGAAAAAATTTGTAATTTGGATAATAAAAACCATAATTCCCAAAGAAGTTTACCGTTGGCAAATAATTTGCTTTCACCAACTTCAATTCTGTTTTTTTGATATTTAATTCCTGGCTTGCGATTCGCATTTCTTCGTTCTGAAAAGCTTTGTTTAGATAAAAATCATACGGATCAAGACCATTCATTTCATCGATATTTGCCGTAGTATCAATCGCCATTTCTTCGTTTTCAGGAAGCTGAATCAAAGTCTTTAAATCGTGTAATGCGATTTTTATATTTTTAGAATTTGTCAGCGAATTCAATTCACGGTCCGAAAGCTGCAATTCCGCTCTGATAACTTCGTTTTTGGTAACCGTTCCGTGTTTTTGCAGCGACTGAACTTCTTTTAATCGGCTTTTTTCTTCTTTGATGTTTTCTTCAAAAATCTTCTGAAGTTCCATCATTTTATAAATCGCCAGATAATTTGCCACTACTTCGAGCTCGATATCATTCTCGGTCTTTTCTGTTTTTATTTTGGCAATTTCATTTTCCTGATTGGCAATTTTGATGGCGTTATTGATCTTATTTCCTGCATAAATTGGCATTTTAAAAGTGGAATTTACCTGATAGATTTCAGGAATCGCCTTTGTTACTTCTTTACCATTCAGGAAACCATTTCCTTTGAATTCCGTAATATTGGTAATTCTGGAATACTCACCGTTCAATTCGATTTCCGGCAAACGGAGTTCTTTTCTTTCTTTGATGTTTTGCTCAGAGAGCGTAGTCTCTAATTGAGATCTAAGGATTTTTTTATTGTTTTCTTTAGCCAGTTTCACCGCTTCGTTCAAAGAAACCGAATGAATTTCCTGCGCTTGTAGACTATTAAATGTCAATACAATTAAAAATAGCAACACGATTTTGAGAAAACAATCTTCTGTAGAATTTGTTATTTTAAGGAACATGAATGTATAAATATTTTGATACTGCAAAGTTCCTGCATTTTTTTGGTGACTGATAATTCTAAAAAGTCAATAACATATTCATTTCGGACAAATGTTAAAATCGCATTTCCCGAAAACGTTATATTAAAATACTGATAAACAAAACATTAAAAAAAATACCATGCTTTGAAGGTTTCACGCTCCCGATAGCTATCGAGATAAAAGGATTTAGGCAGATATACGCAGATAATTTTATTTCTTAGGAAAGTTTAGCGCAGATTTAGATAAATACTTTTTAAATAAATCTGCGCTGATCTGCCAAATCTGCGTGAAATATTTTCTATTTTTTTCTCAAGACATTCTCTCCATTCAAATAATCGGAAGGACGTTGACCGAGGATTTTGAAGAATGTATTACTAAATGTCGGTACACTACTATAGCCTACTTCCTGCGCCACTTCTTTGACCGAAAGTTTTCTGTCAAGCAGAAGCTCAATCGCTTTTAGAATTCTACGAATAGTATAATATTGAATAAATGACATTCCGAGATCTTTCTGGAATAAGCGATACAAAGAGCGTTCGCTATAACCAAATTCATGCGCAACCTCCGAAAACAGAATTGTTTCTCCTAGATTATTTTCAACATGACGCAAGATCTTACTTAAACGCACATCTTTCGGCTGTGGCAATTCTAAAGGTAAATTACTCAGACATATTTGCGGAAGAATAGCTTTAATGGCTTTTGCAATCACAAAATTTGGAGAACCTTTCTTTAAATCGCCATTCCATTGATTGGTGAAAAGCATCATTTGAAGCAGTAAATTATTCACCGGATAAATACCTTCGTTTTGATAAAAAGCATCTTCGTCTTTTTCTACCGGAAAGTATAGATTACGCATCATTACATTCTCAGACTTGGGATGGATACTGTGTTCAACTCCAGCCGGAAGCCATATCAAATGTCGAGCAGGTAAAAAATAAGTTTTGGTTTCAGTAGTCACAAAAACAACATCGCCTTCGGCATACAGTAATTGTGCTTTATCATGTTTGTGTGTGGTAACAAACAATTCTCCCATTAAATCATGATGACAATAAATACTCTTTTTATCAGCATCAACTTTTTTAATGTAATACTTCTCAATTTTATTATTGAATTGTTCCATTGAAGCCTAATACGACGGTTTTATAATATTAAATATAAGAAGAAATAAAATTTAAATTCAAAATTCCCAGGTTGGATTGTAAATATTTAACCGCAAAGCCCGCAAGGTAAAAACGCAAAGTTCGCAAAGCTTAAATAAAACTTTGCGAACTTTGCGTAAATCTTAGCGCTCTTTGCAATTAAGCATAAAAAATAAAAAAGCCTTTCCGTTAAGAAAGGCTTCTTCCAATATTGCGGTCTGGACGGGACTCGAACCCGCGACCCCATGCGTGACAGGCATGTATTCTAACCAACTGAACTACCAAACCAACTGCGTTATTGTGAGTGCAAAAATACAACAGAAGTTGGATTCTGCAAGGGTTTTTGCGAATAAAAATTGAAATTTTTTTAACGAACTGATTTTAAATAAATTCCAAACCTAAATCCCGACGCTTCGGGACCAAATTCCAGATATAAAAAGCTAAAAAGTCGAATTTAACCGCAAAGTGCGCAAAGTTTTCATGTATGATTGGTCTTAAAAACACAAAGTTCACAAAGCTGTGTATTGAACCAACTTTGTAAACTTTGTGTTTTCTCAACATAGTATAAAGTAAAACCTTTGTGACCTTTGCGGTTAAAAAACATAAGTAAAAACAAAAAGTCCGCAAAGCTTAAAAAAAACTTTGCGGACTTTGCGTAAATCTTAGCGCTCTTTGCGGTTAAATCAAAAGTGTCCTAAATCAAAAAAGCCATCCACAAAAGTGGAAAGCTTTTCATTGGTCTAACTACTAAACCAGCTACGAGTTACAAAGTCGTAGCAAACAACACAACTAATCTTAGATACCGTTTTTGGGCAAAAAAGCCTTTCTTAACAGAAAGGCTTTTCCCAATATTGCGGTCTGGACGGGACTCGAACCCGCGACCCCATGCGTGACAGGCATGTATTCTAACCAACTGAACTACCAAACCTCTGCGTTATTGCGGTTGCAAAGATAGTACAGAATTTCGTTTCTGCAAGTGTTTTGATAAAAAAAATTAAATATATTTTTAATTTATTAGCCAAAGTTTTGTTTTTCAACTAAATATGTAGTCAATATTTTTTCGAAATTATCGCCCACATTCACCGGAACATACTTAATTTGGTTCTTTGCACAAGTTAAAGACAGTTTTTTAAAGTACTCTTCTGCCCTTTTTTCATATTCTACTTTTACATTATCGGCAAAAATAGATACTTCTTCGCCTGATTCTAAGTCAATAAACTTTCGTGGTGCATTATCAAAGTCAAATTTAAGCTCGGTTTTATCATCTACAACATGAAATAAAACTACTTTATGTTTATTGTGTTTAAGATGTTGCAAAGCATTAAACAGCTTCTCATCATCTTCTGACTGAAACATATCGGTAAATAAAATAATCATCGAACGACGGTGCATTTTCTCTGCTATTTGATGCAGATATGTAATCGTGTCGGTCGTTTTTTTGACTTTTGGCTGCTGTAATAATTCTTCGAGCTTGTTCAAAAGCATTCTATGATGGCGATCACTTCCTTTCTCCGGAGCATAATATTCATAACTGTCTGAGAAAACACTTAACCCCACGGCATCACGCTGTTTCTTTAAGATATTCATTAAAACTGCCGAAGCCAGAACCGCAAAACCAATCTTCTTTTCATAAA
The DNA here is from genome assembly GCF_900187965.1 of Flavobacterium sp. ov086. Taxonomy (GTDB): domain Bacteria; phylum Bacteroidota; class Bacteroidia; order Flavobacteriales; family Flavobacteriaceae; genus Flavobacterium. The sequence continues at coordinate 141,416 of NZ_FZNL01000001.1, forward strand.
AAGGCTGATTCGATTTTAGTTCAGGATAATGCATCGAAGACGAATTATCGACAATAAGATGACAACGTAAATTGGTTTCTTCCTCAAAACGTTTGGTGTACAAACGATCTGTTTTGGCAAATAATTTCCAGTCGATATGTTTGGTACTTTCTCCGGCATTATAGACTTTATGCTCGGCAAATTCGGCAGAAAATCCATGAAACGGACTTTTGTGCATTCCGGATATAAAACCTTCTACAACCTGATTTGCCAGCATTTCGAGATGCTGAAAACTGGAGACCTTCTCTATTTCCGTTTCAATTTTCATTCGGTTTCTTTTTTAATATTTTGTGCGCGATATAAAGCATCTGTTGCCTGAAATAATTTTCGTTTTAATATCGGACTAAAATTAGGGTTTTCTTTTAAGAATCGCTGTACTTCATCAAAAGCATATTTCGATGAATATTTTCCAACGGTATTACTAAGCCAATCCTTTGGAAAGAAAATATCTCCTGTACGCTGAATTTCATCTACCAAATCTAATGAAAATCTAATATACTTTTGAGCACTTTCCTGACGTAATGGATGATGAAAATTTGCCAATCCCACAGAAACCCAAGCCTCTTTTTCTCTGTTTTTATCGTCTTTTAGAGATTCCATAAAAGCATTACGAACAGATTCGTCTTTTGACAAAGAAGGAAGCAAGAATTCAAATCGCTTTTGTTTGTCAGGATTTGTGATTGTCGTTCTGGTTTTATTTAAGATTTCATCTGCTTTTTCATGTTTGAATATTGCAAGATTCATGGCGATATTAGTATAATCGTCTTCATTTAATTTCAAACCCGGAATCACAATTTCTTTATTCCAAATCTGATATAATTTAGCTTTTGCCGAATCTGAATAAGCGATTGAACTAAATAAATTGAATAATGTCTTTTTGATATTGCTTGGTAAATCAACTTCTAAACGGGCGTACAAAACATCTTCAAGCTCTTTTTGTGCTTTGTTTTGTTGTTTTTCAGTCAGGAATTTCCAAAAAACAGCACTGGTTTGATTTGTAATTATTTTTAAAACTAATTCGTTTTGTTCCGTCTGAATTCCTTTTGTAAAACAATCAAAAGCTTTATCCGGAGAAACATTTCCAATCAGCATATTTTCATAAAGATTGCTGTAAGCCGATGCTCTTGCAACCTCATCTTTCAAACTCGAAATAGAATTTAAATTATTCCCGTCAAGCGGAAAAACTCCATATCCAAAACCATTATAATTGTAAATGATATTTAAAGGTTTCTGAAGTCCAATTGCTTCTTTTAAAGAAAGGCTTCTATCTTTAATAGTAACATCAATAACCTTTACATTATCCGAATAAACCAAACCAATCTGAAAAACCTGAGGCCAGATATTATCTGATTTATCTTCTGCTTTTTGCTGAATCTCGAACTTTTTAATTTGGTTTTTAGCATCGTATTCTATTTTATCGGTAAAAATTGCTCTTCCGGATTTATTCACCCAAACTTTACTCCATTTTTGCATATCGAGTGGCGTTTCGGCATCGAGAATTTCTACCAGATTATTCCAATCAGCATTGTCGTTGGCGTATTTTTTAATGTATTTTTCGATTCCCTTCTGAAAAGCTTCCTTTCCCATCGAAGCTTCTAATTGACGCATCATAATGGGCGCTTTGTTGTAAATAATACTTCCGTAAAGCGAACCTGCATCTTTCAAATTGGCTAAATTTTGCTTTATGGGATGTGTGCCCAACGAACGATCTTCCGCGTAAGCGTTTGCATAATGTGCCGCAAAAAACTGTAAATTATGATTGATTTTCGGGAAAATCGGATTCATGATTTTGTCTGCCATAAAATTCGCAAACACTTCTTTCATCCACACATCATCAAACCATTTCATGGTCACTAAATCGCCAAACCACATGTGCGAAGTTTCATGCGCAATTAATTTCGCACGATCAAGTTTCTCACTATCTGTGGCGCTGTTATCCAAGAACAAGCTCGATTCTTTATATTGAATAGCTCCAACATGTTCCATTCCGCCATATTGAAAAACGGGAATCGAAGCAAAATCCAACTTCTGAAAAGGAAAAGGATAATTGGTATATTTTTCTAAAAAGTCCAACGATTGTTGGTGTAACTTGAAGATTGTATCCGTACTTACTTGTATCTTCTCCGGATTGTTTTCGCGATACAACATTGTCATTTCGAGATTTCCTGGTTTCTCTGTTATGCTTTTAAATTTTCCTGCAACGAACGAGAACAAATACGTACTCATTTTATCCGATTCTTTAAAAGTATAGGCTGTAAAATCACCTTTTTCTACTTTCTCTTTCACATCGGCACCAGCCAAAACAGACCAATCTTTTGGAACTGTCAAACTCAATTTGTAAGTCGCTTTAATATCCGGCTGATCAAAACACGGAAACAAGGTACTCGCACGATCAGGAACTAATAAAGTGTATAAAAAATCATCATTTCTATTTAAAGATAAATTGCCTGCAATAAAAGAAATTACGATGATGTTTTTTCCTGAAACCAAAGCCGATGGAACAATTACAATATGTCCTTTTTCAGGAACAATTGCGATGCTTTTTCCATTACTTTCTATTGTTTTTATATTTTGAATTTTCTCTTTAAAATCTAAATATAAAGGTTCGCTCAAATCAGATATTGTCAAATTCAAATTAAGATTCGAATTAATATCTTGTTGTTTCTCTGTCGGAATTTCAAACGAAAGCCCATAAGTTACATTAGAGATTTGATGTTTTCGAAAACGCGCCAATTGTTCTGAAACACCGTTATCTAAAACCAAATTTTCTTTTTGTTTAGCTTGGGAGAAAACAGTTGTAATGAATGTAAAAAAACAAAGAAAGCTGTAGAAAATTTTCATTTTTAAAGGAATGTTAGATCTGTAAAAATAAAAAAAGTTTGCCACGAATTTCACGAATTAACACTAATTAAAATTGAATATAATTTTTAGGCACTCCCGATAGTTATCGGGATAAAATGATTTTTTAATCTGTGAGAATCATCTAATCTGTGGCAAACTTTTTAAGCAGCATCAAAATAAATAATTCCAGAAAATTTGTGCAATTAGTGGCAAAAAAACCAAATAAAAAAGGTTTGACTTTCGCCAAACCTTCTTTATATAAATTATAATCTTACGATTACAACAAAGCGTCTAAACTATCTGCGTAGGTTTGTTTAGGAGCAACTCCTACTTGTTTTCCTACTACTTCACCGTTATGAAAAACCAAAACGGTTGGTATGTTACGCACACCATATTTTGCAGCAAATTCTTGGTTTGCATCAACATCAACTTTACCAACAACAACTTTACCTGCGTATTCGTTGCTTAGTTCGTCAATGATTGGACCAACCATTCTACAAGGACCGCACCATGCTGCCCAAAAATCTACCATTACTGGTTTATCTGATTTCAAAACTACTTCATCAAAAGTAGCATCTGTTATTGCTAATGCCATAATTTCTTATCTTTTTAAAATTATCGTCTGAATTGTTATGCTTCAAACTAGAGTACAAATTTAAAAATTAAATACAAATGAAACACCATTCCTAAATTAGTTTTCATTATAAATGTATTGTCAATAATTATATTAACACGAAAAGTATTGTTTATAAGTTTTAACCTACAATCAGTTGAGGATCATCTTTTTATAAAATTGTCAGTATTTTACCTTATCTTTAATGATTCCGAAAACTCGTCCAGATGAAAGCAATTTTACAACCACTAAAAAACTTTTTACAATCGGTTCGTTTTAAGAAATATGCCAAACGTTTCGGCTTTTTTGTTTTGGGACTTATTGTTTTACTGCTTCTTGCGTGTGGTGGATTATCGATTTACTTCAATCAGAATAAAACCGAAATTATTGCGAAAGTTAACACCAAAATCAACGAGAACATAAACGGAAAATTTCATATTGGTGATTTTCATTATAAGTTTCTAACCGGTTTTCCCAATTTTACATTGGCTTTAAGAGATGTCGAAATCAAAGACAATCAATGGCAAACACACAAACATACGTTGCTCAACGCAAAAGAAATTGAAGTTCGATTGAACGTTTGGAGTTTATTGCAGCACGATATCAAAATCCATAAAATTCTCATTAACGACGCTAATATTTATGTTTATAAAGCCGAAAATGGCTATTCGAACGCAAACATCTTTAAACCCAAAAAGAAAAAAGATCCCAAAAATAAATCAGAAACCGAAACTACCGTTGACCAAATCGAACTCAGCGACGTTCACTTTATTCTCGACAATCGTTTGGGACATAAATTGTTTGATTTTGATGTTGCCGATCTAACTTCAAAAGTAGAATATGATGGCGATAATTGGCAAACCGATGTTTTTCTGGACACGCAAATCGCCAGTTTAGCTTTTAATACCGTACACGGAAGTTTTGCAAAACAAAAACAGCTCAAAGGCACTTTTGCGGTTTCTTATGATTCCGAAAAACAAAAAATTGATGTTGTAACTAAAGGTCTCAAAATTGGAACAGACGCTTTTGATATTACCGCTTATTTTAATTTAGCCAAAGGAAATGCGCTTTTCGGAATCAATATTGGGACTACTATTTTATGGCAAAATGCTTCCAATTTATTATCGGCAAACATCAGTTCTAAGCTTAACCGATTTAATTTAAAAAAAGAAATCGATGTGAATTGCGACATCAAAGGCGATTTTAATGCCGAAGGCGATCCCAGAATTGTAGTTCAGGCTGTGATAAAAAATAACGAACTCAGTATTCCGGACGGATTACTTACCGATTGTAGTTTTAAAGGCATTTTTACCAATAATTTTAAACCAAAAGAAGGTTTTAACGATGCAAATTCAGCTATTATTTTGAACCATTTTGTGTGTAATTATAAAAGTATACCACTTAAGATTCCGCAGTTGTCTATCAATAATCTCGAAAAACCATTGGCAACAGGTTATGTAAGTTCGGATTTTGATGTTACAAAACTAAATGAAGCAAGCAATGACAAATGGATTCAGTTTACTGAAGGTCACGCCACAGCAAATCTCAAATTTCAGTTTGATATCGTCGATTTGTTTATCACCAAACCTCGTTTTATAGGTGGTGTAAATGTTCAGAATGTGTCTTTTCATTTTATTCCGAAAAACATTCATGCCGAAAAAATCAACGTTCAGCTTGACTTTACCGAAAAGGCTTTGTTGATTAAAAAAATCACCTACAAACACAATAAAAATGCCTTTACTATTGAAGGCAAAATCGATAACTTCCTCAATTTGTATTATGATGCACCCGAAAAAATGGTTGTAAACTGGGATATTTACTGCCCAAATATCGATCTGAAACAATTTCTGGGCGTTTTGGCGAATTCGCAAAAAAACAAAGAAGCGCCTAAAAAAGCCACAATGTCGCATCAATTGCGAAATGCCATTGAAAAATGCATCGTAGATATCAATTTCAAAGCCGACAAAATCAATTACAATAAACTGACGGCAACCAATACCAAAGCCGAAATCCAGATGATCGATTCCAAGCTTATTATCAAAAACGGTTCACTGCAAACTTCTGGCGGAAGCATTACTTTTAGTACCATCGTTGCGCCAAATGGCAACAATTTCAATTTTAGTTCGAATGCACAGGTAAATCGGGTTGATATTGCGAGTTTTCTAAGATCGTTTAACAACTTCGGAATCAAGTCTTTTTCTTCAAATAACATCAAAGGAAAACTCAGCAGCACCGCAAATGTCACCGGATTAATTAATAGTAAAGGCGAATTGATTACGAATTCTATGCACGGAAAACTGGTTTTTAATGTCAATCAGGGCGCTTTGCTCAACTTTGAACCTATTGTTAAAATTGGGAAATTTGCGTTTCCGTTTCGCGATGTCAAGAACATAACTTTTAGTGATTTGTCCGGAAACCTCAACATGCGCGGTGAACAAGTCGACGTCAATAATCTAACCATAAGTTCCAGCGTCCTTAACTTCGACGTCAACGGAATTTACTCTTTTGGACGAGGCACCAATCTTGCCCTCACAATCCCGCTCCGAAACTCTAAAAACGACGCCAAACTAGCCTCCAAAGCCGAACGCGACGCCGTTCGCGACCGCGGAATTGTTCTGCATTTGATTGCATTAGATGATGAAGGAAAAATGAAAATTAAATGGGGGAAGAAGGATAAAGAAAAGTGATTTTACCACATAATAAACACAAACTCATCTCAATCTTGTCATTCTGAGGAACGAAGAATCACACTAGAAACTTACCCAATCTTGTCTAACACGAACTAGATAACAACCGCTAATCAACCAATCTTGTCATTTCGATGCAAGGAAACCCGAGCGATAGCGAACAGACGAAGTAAATCCTCGCAAGAAACGCTACAAAGATTTGCTTTTTTTGGAATTTGGTCCCGAAGCCTCGGGATATAAATTGGAATTTCTTGAAGCTATTTCCTGCTCTCCACTATATCTTTTATGGCTCCCGATAGCTATCGGGACCGCCACAAAAGGATGCCGTTCCTATCAGGGCTATGGCTTTTGGTTTCATAAGAACTTTATCTTATTCCAGATAGTTTAAACAAAGTATATTGACAAGATTCCCAAAATGAATATTAAAACAATCATCGCAATTCCCACCTCGTTAATTCTTGAAACTCGCTGTTCAAAATTCTTTTTAAATGACAATACAGCTGGCACGAAAAATAAGTTTATTAAAATACTAAATGGCAAAATCCAGTAAGAAGCACCAGCAGGACCACCATGCGAAAGAATTATAGAAACCGAAATTGGTATAAGATAGATATTTACAATTAATGATTAAAATCGTAATTACTTTATTTCTTTTACTTGTCATGTATTTCATACTTTAGAAACTATTATTAATTGGCGCTAATTATACATATTTATTAGTAAGAATAAAGCTATATTTACAGACTATGAATATCAAAGAAAAATTCGGTTTTGAAGTGAAAGAACGTCAACAACAAAAAGGATACTCAATAGATTATTTAGCCAATATTTCTAATATTGACAGAACTTACATCTCTGATATAGAAAAGGGAAAAAGAAATGTCTCAATAGAAATTATAGAAAAAATACTTTCCGCCCTTGATACTGATTTTGGAGCTTTTTTTAATAATAAAATTTTTAAGTAAATAAAAGAAAGGATCTATATCTCTTCAATCCCTAATGATTTAAAGAATTCAAAAGTTCCATCATACATAAATTCTGATCTCGTAACATCTTCATTATTCCCAAACGGAATATAAATTACCATTCCTTGTCTTGCTCTAGTTAACAAAACTCTATAAGAATTAATCAAGTAATTTATAATTTCTTGGCTATTAATATTTTGCCATTTCGTTCCTTTAAATTTTCTATAATTCCATTGATTATTATGGTAAAATAAATCTCCATCCCAAGCAACACAAGTCCAATCTAATTCTAATCCTTGTATATCAAATTCGGTAGCTACCTCTTCAAGAAAATAAGATGAACGAATATCATCTTTATCATTTAAAAACCAAATTGGCGCATCTATTTTAGCTTTTACATTTAATCCAAAAGGTCTTAAACGAATTCCTCCAGATGAAGCTACAACTCCAATTCTTTCAGATCCTTTAGCGGAAATTCTCAACCAATTTCTAGCTTTATCTAAATCACGAGTTATTTTTATTGGATAAGATTCTTTAATAAATAACTCATAGATTTGTTTAGCGTTTTCAATATTATTATTTATTATTTCTTGAATAAAACTAGATAATTGAGCACTTCTAAATGATCTTAATGAAACTGATAAATGCAATTCATCTTTCTTTAGAGCTTTCTTGTCATTTAAAATTAACAAAGCTTCTTTGTCTTTGATATAGTTTTCATCTTCAACAATTTTAGAAGAATAGTAGATATCCCAATCCTGAAACTTATTTGAAAAAGGTCTAATCCATTCTTCTAAACCTGCTTCTCCTGTATTTATTTCTTGTCCTCCTCCAATTAAACAAACAATTGTACACCAATCTTCATGTCTGTTCATTACTTCAATAAGAAATTCGGGCTCTGATTTATCAAAATCTGAAATCCCTTTATTTCTTTTCATAAAACTTGAAGCTTGTTCTTTTGTCCATGCTCTTTGAGCTTCATCAAAAATGGTTACTTTTTCAATTGGAGCTTTTTCATCTTTTATTGAATCATCTCTAAAATGATGAATATTTTGGATAAAAGATTTTACATGAGATATTGCCGAAGATTTGGTAATAATTAAATTTTCCTCTTTAGCAGTTTTAACTTTATCTCTAGCCAAAGCTTCTTTTAGAACATCTACTAAAGGACCATTTCCTGAAAGAAAAACAGCATGTTCTTCCTCTTCATAATTTGAACGTAAGTTAGCAATATTTAATCCTGCTAATGTTTTTCCTGCACCAGGAACTCCGGTGATAAAGCAAATTGATTTTCTACTTTTATTTTTTGAATAATCTATAATTTCAGAAATACATTGTGAAGTAACAGATAAATTTTCCGCACCTGAATCACTTCTTGATATTTCAGAAACATTATGTTTTTTATATAAAGCTGTTGCCGCTTCTATAATTGTTGGTGTCGGCTTATATATCGAATTTTCCCAATTTTCAACGTTTATTATTTCCGAACTTTTAAATTCTGATAAAGTCTTAGATATTACTTCTGATAAATTATTTTCATTTGCTACAATTGTTTCGTATAAATTATCAAGAGATTTTTTATAGATATTACTAACATTACTTGCTTTATCTGCAACTAAAATTGGTATGATAATTTTCTTATGACTTCCTTCATGAAAATTATTCAAATCTAATCCATAATCAAAAGCTTGATCTTTTGCATATTTATCATAATCTTTTGAACCAATCTTGAATTCTAAAACAAAGATGCAATTATCAATAATTAAAATATTATCAACTCTTTTACCCATTCTCGGAATTGTAAACTCAAAATAAACCCTTCCTTTAAAACTTAAAATTGTCTGTTTTAAAATTTTAATTTGACTTTGCCATGCATTAGATTGCTGAATAGTCAATTTATTTAAATCATATCCACCAGAAATTTTTCCAAAAATATTGTCTCCATCTTCGATACAGAAATCGTAAATAGAATTCACATAATAAGCCCTATTCATCAAATAGGTCTTTTATTGTAACTCCTAAAGCATTCGCTAGTCGCTCAACAACTTCAATAGAAACATTTCTTTCTCCCTTTTCTATTGTTGGTAAATAAGTTCTGTCTATCTCTGCTAAATTGGCTAGCTTTTCTTGAGATAATCCTTTGAGTTTTCTAAGCTCCTTAATTTTAAGTCCGAATTTTTGCTTAATATCCATGTTAACAAAAGTTGCAAAATGTAGACTTTAAAACAACGGAGTATAGTCGGGGTTTTGTTTATCTTTGAAATAAAATTCCTATGTTAAGTTTAAATGAAAAAATTCAGCATTTAGAAAATTACTTGTCGCAAGCAAATGAGAATTACGCAGATACTTTTAAAGAAGATATTGTTATTTTCATAGATGATTTTACTGATCAAAATGAGCTTTTGTCTTTTCTAAATAAAATTGATTCTTTAGAAGAAATTGAAAATTGGGTTGAAAATTTATGCTCTAGAATTATTTTGAAATTTGATTCTGAAGGAGAAGAAATAAATGATTTTATATATGACTATATACAACTTGGCTAACCTTAAAATATGGAGAGAAAAACATGATAGAATATTCAATCTTAGAAATTCCAACTGTTCTTAATCCGCCTATAAAACTTATAGATGTTATTTATAACTGTCCTGTTTGTGATTACGAAATTGAAATAGATCTGTTTGTAGATGATAATAGTTTTGTAAAATGTGATGTTTGCGATCACCTAACAAAATTTAAAATTAAAAGAATCTGAATTCTCGTATTATTAAAACATAATAAAGCTTAGTTTGACAATTGTTGCGGGGCTTCAACTTCGCTCAGCCTGACAATAATATGGAGATTCCTCATTCTTTGGAATGACAAAGCAAGCAGGAAAAGAGCAAGAAGAAAAAACCACAAAATAAAAAAGCCACTTCGCAGTGGCTTTTCATCTTTTATTATTCAACATTCAAATAAGGATTTAAAACTTCGGCTAGTTCGTTGAGCCAGTAAAAACCGTCTTCGATGCTTATTTTGTCGGTTTGGAGGGTTTGGTAATCTCGCATTATACTTAAGGCGAGTAGATAATTTAGTCTTCGGATTGTTTTTGCCATACTTTGTGGATCTACTGATTTGTTGAAAAAATCAATTAACCGCGTTTCGGTTTCTTTTGATAAGGTGTTTGTACTCATGATTCTTGCATTTTAGGAAATATAAAACCCGCGTAGCTAAGGTGTCCTACGCTGCAAGAGCGTTGCAGTTGTTTCCAATACCGCCACCATACCACACGGGCACAAAGTTTTTCTGAATTCATAAGTCTTGCATTTTAGGACTGCGAAGATACCAAAAAACCTTGTGATTTGTACGAAATAACGGGTCGAGTTTCTAGTGTGATTTCAGCTTCAACGAAATGACAAAAATTGCGTATAAATCTTGTAATTATTTTCATAATGTTTTATTAACTCACTTGTCTTTTTGTCTTAAATAAGATAGCTTTGAGAAACAATCATTAAATATAAAGCCATATGAAAATTCAAATCAATACAGACAAGAACATCGAAGGACACGAAAGATTAGAAGCTTATTTTTCTGGAGAATTAGAAAAAGGCTTAACGCGTTTTGAGGAAAAAATAACCCGCATCGAAGTACATTTTGGAGATGAGAACGGAGAAAAATTCAGCTTACACGATAAAAAATGTGTGATCGAGGTTCGTACAGCAAAACTACAACCCATAACCGTTACAGAACACGCCGATACGCTCGAAAAGGCTTTTCAAGGCGCTTTGGCGAAAGCAAAAAAATCACTTACTACGACTTTCGAAAAAATGAAAGAGTATTAATTCAGATACAAACAAATGCAAAAATGGCATTATCTTAATCAGATAATGCCATTTTTTATTTTAGTAAAGCAGTCATTTCTTCCCACTCTAATATTTTAACCGGATCGTTGAGTTTATTGGCTGCTTTGACCATCGATTGGGCAATATCCTTTGCTTCTATTCCTTTATACTTACTGGATTTTCCAATAAATAACGGATTTATAACTTTAAAGATCGAGATCAAAACTTTTTCGAGAGTTCGTTTTTCTTTTCTATTTCCCAGAATCATCGAAGGTCTAAAGATATAGGTATGATCAAAATTTAAATTAATAATATCACGCTCGGTTTCGCCTTTCATTTTTACGTAAAAAACAGATGAATTCTCATTTGCTCCAATAGCAGAAACCAGAAAAACCGATTTTGCTCCGTTTTCTTTGGCTAATTGCGCTGCCAAAATGGGATAATCATGATCTATTTGATAGTATTGTTTTCTGTCAGGTGTTTTCTTTTGTGTGGTTCCAAGTGCGATAAAAATTCCGTCTGCATAAATGCCTTTTACCACATTTGCCAAAGAATGAAAATCGCCTATTAAAATCTTTAGTTTTGGATGCTGAATGTTTAGATCTTTCCGAACAACAATTATTATTTGCTCATAATTGGTATCATTCAATAAACTTTCGAGAATATATGATCCTACAAGTCCGCTTGCGCCATAAACAATTGCTTTTTTCATACGATGATTTGTTTGCTGTAAGTTGTAAAATTATTGAATTACTTTATAATTAATCCTTTACAATAGAATTATTTAAATACATAGAAACCTTTTTCTTTCGCAGAACAATGTACATTTAAACAGAACGATTAACATAATAATAACGCTTTTCGGGATTGTAAGAAGTAAATTTGCAATCCCAAAAAACGAACTTGATTCTCAATCGAAAACAAGCGCATTGCTTGGGATTATCTACAATACATTATTTAAAAAAACACTCATGAAAAAGCAACTACTCGTATTACTAACGGCAATTTTGTTAAGTTTTGGCGTAAATGCACAAGTAAAATCTTCTGAAACAAATGTTCTGGTTTTGATCTATTCTCAAAACGGTGGAACTTATAAAATGGCAAAAGCTATTGCCGAAGGAATTCAGGAATATCCAAATACAAAAGCAACCATAAAAAGAGTTCCTTCAATTAATCCAAAAGAAAAATTAAATGCTGATGTCGAGAAATTACCAATTGCTACGATCGAAGAATTGGCAAATTATGACGGAATCGCTTTTGGAAGCCCTGTTCATTTTGCGAATATTAGCGCCGATATGAATTACTTTTTCAGCCAGAGTATTCCGCTTTGGACATCGAGAACTTTAGAAGGTAAACCGGCAACTGTATTTATGTCTGCAGGATCCGGAGCAGGAAAAGAAGCTGCAATTTTATCTTTTTGGAATATCCTTGCTTCTCACGGAATGATTATCGTACCTACCGGAATTATGGGAACAGCGACGTTAGACAAAACTGTTCCGCAGGGAAATACTCCTTTTGGAGCGACTTCTTTGGCTGGATCTGTTGGAACTCGTCCGTCGCAAAGCGAATTGAATTTGGCTAAAGAACAAGGAAAAGCTTTGGCAAGAACAGCATCTGGATTGAAAAATACAGAGAATATAAAAGCCGTAAAAACAACTTCGGTTGAAACTAAAATCGATATCAACAAAACATTAAAAGACAATAATATTACACTTCCTGAAGCGCCAAAACCTGTTGGAAATTATGTTCCGTTTACAATTTCAGATCATAAAGTTTATATTAATCAAGTGGCTTTGAAAGATGGAAAAATCCTAAATCCGGGTAAAGTTGGCGCAACAGTTACAGATGAACAAGCCAAGGAAGCAACTTACCAAACAATGCTAAATGTTATTGCAGTTTTGAAAGAGGCTTGCGGAGGCGATTTGAACAAAGTAAAACAATGTGTGCAACTAACAGGATATTTTAATACCACTCAGGAATATACACAACATGCGGGAATTATGAATTCGGCTTCGAATTTGACGGCATTGGTTTTTGGAGAAAAAGGAAAACATGCCAGAGCTACAATTGGTGCTGCTTCTTTACCGATAAATTCGGCTGTAGAAATTCAGGCGATTTTTGAAATTGAATAAAAGAAAAACTATATTTTTTTTAACGGTTTAATCAAGAAAGTAATTAGAAAAATCCGTTTTCATCAGCGTTTTCGCTTTAGCGAATCAGTAAAATCAGCGTCTAATTTTGACGCGGATAAAACAGATTTACTTCGTAAAAACGCAGATAAAAACAGATTTTATTTTCTAAAAGCTTAACTTAATGACATTGCCCATACAAACTACACAACATTTTATAACACAATCTAATTTTTTGCGTGAGGGATAGAAGGAATCCGCCGCGGCGGAACGAATAGCCCGACAGCAATAAAAAAAGGGGCGACTATGCTATTGCAAAGTCAGCCCCTTTTTTTATTGGTGGCACGCCCAGATTATTTTTACAGGCGTTGTTTTATGATTTTGGCAATGGCGCTCCAACGGCAATATCGCAGCGATGTCCCGTTTGTCCGTGTGGCGGATTCATTCCTTCGGCTGTTACAACTGGCTTTTCGGTACTTAATAAAGCCGGAACAGCATTGTTTGCCGGTGGTGGTGTAACGGTAAAGTTTTGTGTTGCAGTTCCGCTTTGTGCAGGAGCCGCAGCAACTGGTTTGGCTACAGGAGAATTTAGTGGCGCTCCAACAGGAATATCACATCTGTGTCCGGGTTGTCCGTGCGATGGATTCATTCCTTTCGCCACTTTTACAGGAGCCGCAGTTGTTGTTGTAACCACATTTTGTTGACCTGGATTTACCTGAACAGTTTGCACAGGCTGCGCTGTAGTTTGTACTTGTTGCGTTGGTGCCGAATTTAATGGCGCGCCAACGGCAATGTCGCAACGATGTCCGGGTTGTCCGTGTGCAGGATTTAATCCGGCGTTACTACTCAAAACGGTATTCGGATTTGTAGCAACCGGAGTTTGAACTACTGATTGTGTTTTAGTAGTGTCTTTTGCCAATCCCAGTTTCACTAATTCAGAAGCTGGCGTACTTTCTTGTGGCTCTAATTCTTTCTTGCAAGAAGTAAAAACTAAAGAAACTACAAATATTGAGGTGATAAGTATTTTTGGATTCATGATGTCTATTTTTAAAGCTATCAAATATAGTAAATCCTATTGTACCATATAAGTTATGTAAGAAAATTTAAGTTTTTGGGTTGTTGTTTTAATCTCTCAAAGTCGCAGAGACGCAAAGTTTTTTTCTCATTTTGTTTCATTTCTGATAAATATTGGGTTTACGTTGCGTTTCAAGGGATTGAAATCCCTTGCTACAAAATAGGTCATTCCTTCGGAATTTTATAAAGAGTTCCGGAGGAACGGATCATATTGTAGGGATGTCCCGAGGCTTCGGAATCAATCCGTCCATCGCAAGAAATTCGACAAAGATTAACGACATTCTATATGGTGCTTCTAGTGTGATTTTGATGATTCCTAAAAATAAACTTTGCGCCTTCGCTATTTTGAGAGATTAAATTAACCCAACAAAAAACTCTGTACCTTTGACCCCATGATCCTTTGCACCTATGATTTGCACCCTTAAAAGAATATTTTCTAACTTTAAACCAAACTATAACTTATCATGAAAAAATCAATTTTACTTTTATTATTCGTTGCCTCTTTTGCAAATGCACAAACTTCTGAAAAAGACAAAGTCAATCAAACTATCGATTTGTGGCACAAAGCGGCTGCCGATGTGAAATTTGACGCTTATTTTAATTTAATGGCCGATGATGCAATTTTCATTGGAACAGACGCTACCGAAAACTGGAATAAAAAAGATTTTAGCGTTTGGGCAAAACCGTTTTTCGACAAAGGAACTACATGGAATTTTACGGCGCTTGAGCGTCATATCTTTTTTGATAAAACGGGAAAAATTGCCTGGTTTGATGAATTGCTAAATACGCAAATGAAAATTTGCCGCGGTTCTGGTGTTTTGGTTAAAGTGGGGAAAGAATGGAAAATTCAGCATTACGTTTTATCCATGACAATTCCGAATGATGATATCAATGCAGTGATTAAAGTAAAAGCACCAATCGAAGATGTTTTGATTGAGAAGCTAAAGAAAAAATAAACATTTTTGAGCTTTCTTCTTATAATCCTAACTTTTCTAGCACTTTAGAAGATCTGATATCAATTTAATTATAATATAATTGACAATATTACCCATTATTTGGAAGTTCAAAATAAGATTGTCTCAAAAAAATGGTTCGAATTTTACAATATTAACTAAAATAAAAGCAACACCTCTATTTTAACAGCCTTCAAAATCAAAATCTTTATTTTTTTTTAACTTTGACCCCAAAAAAAATAGGGTTAAATAAAGTATTTGAAAAATGAAAATAGAAAAACGCTGGATCATCTCCTTTATTATTATAAGTATTGTTTGTATTACGGGGGCATTTTGGCCAACTGTTACTCAAAATAGTTATGTATTATCAGAATTTGGTACAACCGATCATATTGTACCTGCTGATGTTGCCTGGATGTTAACTTCTTGTTGTCTGGTTTTGATTATGACTCCCGGATTGTCATTTTTCTACGGAGGAATGGTTGGGCGAAAAAATGTAATTTCGACCATGTTGCAAAGTTTCATTTGTTTGGGCGTTGTAACTCTTTTATGGGTTGTGGTTGCTTTTAGTTTGGCTTTTGGAGATCCTGTAGGATTTAGTTCGGGAGGTCACTTTTATAGTTTCTTTGGCGATCCAAGGACTTTTGCTTTTATGGATTATGTGGGCGTTTTGCCTCATAAACAATTGGCAAGTACGATTCCGTTTATGTTATTTGCTTTGTTCCAAATGAAATTTGCCATTATTGCTCCGGCAATTATTACAGGTTCGTTTGCAGAGCGTGTTCGTTTTATATCATATTTATTATTCATTAGTTTGTTTACCATCTTTATTTATGCGCCTTTGTGCCATTCGGTTTGGTATCCAACAGGAATTTTAGGAACTTATTTTGGCGTAAAAGATTTCGCCGGAGGAACTGTAGTACACATGAGTTCAGGATTTGCTGCTTTGGCGGGAGTTCTGGTTTTAGGAAAAAGAAAAAATAGCCAACATATACCAACCAATATTCCGTTTGTATTGTTAGGAACGGGAATGTTATGGTTTGGATGGTTCGGATTCAACGCCGGATCTGCTCTTGCTGCCAACGGAACTGCTGCAATGGCTTTTGCAACAACAACAACTTCATCGGCTGCAGCCATGTTAACCTGGGTTTTCTTCGATCGTATGAACGGAAGGAAAGTTTCGGCTCTTGGCGCTTGTATCGGGGCTGTTGTAGGTTTGGTTGCTATTACACCTGCCGCAGGATATGTGTCGGTTCCTGAAAGTATGTTCTTCGGGTTTGTGACTGCCTTAGTTTCAAATTCTGTTGTAAACTGTCGCTTCTCTAAAAGATTTGATGATACGCTTGATGTTTTTGCTTGTCATGGTGTAGGCGGAATTATGGGAATGATACTTACGGCTATTTTCGCTCATGGCGAAGATGCAAGTTTGCTACACGGTGGATGGAATGTTTTTGCACACCACATGATGGCATTGGTTCTGGTTTCGCTTTTTACTTTCTTTGGAGCATATTTCTTGTTTAAAGTAACGAACTTTATTATTCCGCTACGAGTTTCAGAAGAAAACGAACATATTGGATTGGATTTATCGCAACACGATGAAACGCTTGATCCTAAATTAAAACCAATTACGGAAGCACATTACGGATAAAAAAGGTTGCCACAAATTACACGAATTTTCTCTAATTTTTTTTTCGCTCAAACCATGAAAATTAATTCGTGAAAATTCGTGTAATTCGTCGCAAAAAATTTAAACACAATTGCTCAGTAATCATTCGTTTATATTCCTTAATTTTGCTGAAAATTTTTGTAAAAGTGGGAAGTAAAAATAAACTAAAAAGATTCAGAGAAAACGAAACGTTTCAAAACGTTTTTCAACCAACCAGAGAAGAAGTTGTAGGCGATTTAATGCCTTTAAAAGGAAAATGGAACTCTGATTTCTTTAAAAATGATAATCCTTTAGTTTTAGAATTAGGATGTGGAAAAGGAGAATATTCTGTTGGATTGGCAGAAAGATATCCTAACAAAAATTTTATCGGAATTGATATCAAAGGGGCTCGTTTCTGGAGAGGTGCTAAAACCGCTGTAGAAAACGGCTTGCATAATGTTGCTTTTATTCGAACTCAAATCGAATTAATCAATCATATTTTTGCCGAAAATGAAGTGGATGAAATCTGGATTACTTTTCCGGATCCGCAAATCAAATACAAGAGAACAAAACACAGAATGACCAATTCTGAATTTTTGAAATTATACAAAAGAATTCTTAAAAAAGACGGTGTCGTAAACTTAAAAACCGACAGTGAATTTATGCACGGTTATACACTGGGATTACTGCATGGTGAAGGACACGAGGTTTTATATGCCAACCACAACGTATACACAAATGAAGGAAGTCCGGAAGAAGTTACTGCTTTTCAGACTTTTTACGAGAAACAATATTTAGAAATTAACAAGGCAATTACGTATATTCGCTTTAAAATTAAAGACTAATTTAATTTTAAAACGAATTTTCAAACCCATTAAATAATTGAATGGCATTACTTACCCCATTACTTTTAGGTTTTCTTGCCGCTTTCATTGGGATTATTCCGCCTGGATTAATCAACATGACCGCAGCCAAAGTAAATTTGAAAGAGGGTAAAAAGAATGCTTTGTGGTTTGTTGCCGGAGCTGTTTTAGTGATCTTTTTTCAGGTTTCTTTAGCGGTTCTATTTGCGCAGGTAATTGACAATCGTCCGGATGTTGTAACGCTGTTACGCGAAGTTGGGTTTGTTATTTTCTCTATCTTAACGATTTACTTTTTGTTTATCGCAAAAGAACCAAAAGCCAAAAAATCCAAGATTAAAAAAAGCAGTAAAAAGAGTCGTTTCTTTTTAGGCATGTTACTTTCGGGCTTGAACTTTTTCCCGATTCCGTATTATGTTGTTGTGAGTGTTACTCTGGCTTCTTATCATCTTTTTGCATTCGAACACAACATTATTTTTACTTTTGTATTTGGGTCTGTTTTGGGTTCATTTGCTGCTTTATACAGCTACATTGGCTTCTTTGGAAGAATAGAAAAGAAGACCGATTATCTAATGCGAAATATGAATACTATTATAGGGAGCATTACAGGTTTAATCGCTGTAGGGACACTTTTTAATATTCTGAATTACTATTTCGGATAAGATTAAACCATTAAGAGATTAAGAAAAATTAAGCAGTACTTTGTAAAAACCTAACTTTCTTAATTGTTTTTAGATCAAAAATTAAGCTCTTACTTCATGAAACTTAATATCTTAATGGTAAAATAATTTAAACGTATGGCTGAAGATAATTTTTTTGAAAGAGTTTATGCTATTGCAAGACAAATTCCGTACGGAAAAGTAACTTCTTATGGTGCTATTGCAAAAGCTTTAGGAACCGCACGTTCTGCCCGAATGGTAGGCTGGGCCATGAATGCTTGTCATAATATGGATGATGTTCCTGCGCACAGAGTTGTAAACAGAAAAGGCCTTTTGACCGGAAAACATCATTTTGACGGAACCAATTTAATGCAGCAACTTTTGGAAAGCGAAGGTATTATTGTAGAAAACAATCAAATTATAGATTTGGAGAAACACTTTTGGACACCAGAAGTTTCTACCATATAAGTGATATAAGTTCATTTAAGGTTTGCGTATAAATCTCTCGCAGATCTGCAAAGTTTTTTATTTGTAGTCACTTATTTCACGCAGATTTCAAAAAAATTTAAGCAGATGTACGTAGATAATCTAATTAAATCTGCTAGAATCTGCAAAATCTGCGTGAAATAAAAAACTTTGCGACTCTGCTCCCGATAGCTATCGGGATTGCGAGACTAAATGACAAAGTAAACCAAAGCTAAAATGAACTTATATCACTTATATGGTTCAATATCAAATTAAACAAATCACAAAGCTCGTTTTATCTTCATCGGTTTGGTAGCTTAGATAACCGCCGTGTGCTTCGATGATATTTTTAGAAAGCGTCAATCCAATTCCTGCTCCATCTTTTCGAGTGGTGAAAAACGGCAAGAATACTTTATCTCTAATTTCCTGATCAATTCCTTTTCCATTGTCTGAAATGACGATAAAAAATCGGTTGTTTTCGGTATAACTGGATAAAAACATTTTCTTTTCGCTCTTATCTTTCAAAGCATAAATACTGTTCGTGATCAAATTAATAATCACTTGCTCCATTTGATTTTTATCAATTAAAATCGAACGTGAGCTATGAATCTCGTTAACAAATTCAATATTTTCTGCTTTTAAAATTGGACTCATGATTCGGAGGCAATCTTCGAAAAGTGCGTTTATAGGCGTCATTTCCTTTGTTGGTGTCGGCAGCATGGCTAGTTTTCTGTAGTTCTCAACAAAAACCTGCAAATGATCGCTTCGATTTATAATGGTCGAAATACTGCTTTTAATGTCTTCAAAATCATCATCTTCTAATTTTTCCTGATCAACTATGTGGAGTAAATTCTGCGAAAGCGCTCGAATTGGCGTTAGGGAATTCATTAATTCATGCGAAATAATTTTCATCAGATTAATCCAGGCTTCTTTTTCTTTTTTCTCTATTACACGCTGAATACTGTCTAATAAAACTATAAAATACTCTTTATTATACGTTTTTGCATGCGACGTTTGCAGCATAAAAGTCTGCAAATCCTGTTCTTCAATTTTTATCGAAATTGCTGATTTTAAATCTGTGAAACCTACATTTTCAATTTCAGTACAAAGTGATGGCAAATAATTTTTAAGGTACTTCCAATGGCTGACTTTTGGCACTTTGAATAAGCTGGAAAAGCAATCGTTCATTAAAAATATATTCCATTCCTCATTTTCCTTTTCTAAGATTAAAGCGGCGGTATCGATACTATTTAAAATAGACTGATAAACAAGTTCTTTTGAAGTTTGCTCTTGTTGCTGCACTTTTAAAGCATCATACAAAAGATATAAGTTTTTGAAACTATCTCTTTTATTGGCTTCAGGAAAATTGGTCGTAAAATCTTTTTTCAACATCGAAAGCAATGCTCTGTCATAAAACAACAAGCTGTTTTTGACAAAAAAGTACATCTCAAACAACATCACAATAGCAAAAAAACCAACTAACAGCGCGTTGTAATAAAATGTTTTATAGCTCAAAAAAACGCAAAAGAAAAAGAGTATCATTACAAACAATACCCTCACAAATAATGCATTATAAAACTTCCAGTTTTTCATGTTTTTATTTTTTATTGCGACTCCCGATAGCTATCGGGATAAAAGATTAAAAAAAATTGTTTCACGCAGATCTTAAAAAGATTGAAGCAGATTAAAACAGATTAAAACAGATTAAAATAAAAAATCTGCCTAAATCTGCAGAATCTGCGTGAAACAAATTCTAAGAATCATTCTAATCCTTTAATCTGTGGCAAAACTAGTTTTTTATTTTATGAGTTTTTCAAATCGTATTTCTCAATTCTTCTGTATAATGCAGCTCTTGACAAACCAAGTTCTTCGGCGGTTTTACTGATGTTGCCGTGGTGTTTAAATAAGGCTTTTTCGATTACATTTCGCTCCATCTCAGACAATGGATTTTCGTCGTTTTCCTGGAAATCTTCAAAGTTCAAAATATCCAGATCCTGTACACCTATTGTATTATTATCGGCTAAAATCAAGGCGCGTTCAATCTTATTTTCCATTTCACGCACATTCCCTTTCCACGGATATTTTTCTAAATATGGCGCAACATTATCTTCAAATTGCCATCCCGAAGCTTCGGGACCATGATTGTATTTTTCGGCAATTTGATCTAAAATAAAATGAGCCATTGGTACAATATCATCTTTTCGTTCACGCAATGATGGCAAATGAATTTCCATTGTATTGATTCGATACAGCAAATCTTCTCTAAATGTTTTATTTTTCACCTCGGCTTTTATATCACTGTTTGTCGCGGCAATTATGCGAACATTTAATGGTCTGGCTTTGCTTTCGCCGAGACGCGTAACGGTTTTAGTTTGCAAAACATGCAATAATTTAGCTTGCAAATGAAGAGGAATATTCCCTATTTCATCCAGAAAAATAGTTCCGCCTGAAGCCATTTCAAACCTTCCGGCTGTATCTGTTTTCGCATCTGTAAAAGCACCTTTCGCGTATCCAAAAAGCTCACTTTCGAACAAATTATCACTTAAGGAACCTAAATCAACGTGTACAAAAGGCTGATTTTTTCGCTCTGAATTTTGATGAATAAATTCGGCAAAAACATATTTACCTGTTCCATTTTCGCCCAGAATTAGAACATTAGCATCTGTTTTAGCTACTTTTTCGGCAATAGAATAGGCTTGTTTTATTTTTTGCGAAGTTCCAACAAAGTATCTTTTTTCTATTTTTTCTTCTACAACTTTTTTGGTGTTTTTTCTACTTTCGGCGACAGCCTTATCAATTGTCTCGAGTAATTTTTCGTTATGCCACGGTTTCAAAACATAATCGAAAGCGCCAATTTTAATTCCCTCAACGGCTGTTTCAATTTTACCAAATGCGGTCATTAAAATCACGATCGTTTGTGGCGAAAGTGTTTTAATTTCTTTTAGCCAATGAATTCCTTCTCTCCCATCTTCAAAACCAATTCTATAATTCATGTCTAATAAAACCACATTTATATCATTTTCGCTTAAAAGAGAAATGATTTTTTTGGGACTATTTGTCGTAAAAATAGTCTCGAAGTGTTTTTTGAGAATCATTTTTGCCGAAAAAAGAATTTCTTCCTGATCGTCGACGATTAATATTTGGGCTTGTTTTTTTCGCATGCTGTCTTTTTTTGTTCGATATCGAACGGTCAACTGTTCATTATCGAACAGTCCTTTTTTTAATAGTTTTTAAAGCTTCTTTAAAATCAATACTTTACAAATAATAAATTTTATGGCACAGTATTTACCTATTGACTATCAGTAAATTATTTAAAAAATGGATAAGGTAATCCCTCGTAAAAATAGAAAATTTAGATATCTCACAATAGCAATTACTGTTTTTTTAGTTTTGGCTGTGATCATCTTTTTTTCTTTTAACACAAAAAGAAGCTTGAATGTAAAATCAGACGAGCTTTCGATTCAAAAAATTGAAAAAGCTTTTTTTGAAGATTTCGTCGTTTTTCAGGCTAAAGTTGAACCTCTAAATGTAATGTTAGTAAATGTTACTGAAGGTGGATCTGTAAAAGAAATTTTTGTCGAAAATGGTGCAATGGTAACTAAAGGGCAATCGCTGGCACGTTTGTACAACCCGAACACTGAACTTAATTACCTAACTCAGGAAACGGCAATTATTGAACAAATCAACAATTTGAATACCGGAAAACTGAATATCAGAAATCAGGAATTAAACCTTAACAAAGATTTAGTTTTGATCGAACATGATTATAATGACGCGAAAAGATTGTATGACATGAACGCTAAATTATATGATAAAGAGGTGATTTCTAAAAATGACTGGAATACGTTTAAAGAAAGTCTTCGTTTTCAGGAAGAGCGCAAAAGAACGATTCAGCAAAGCATTCAAAAGGAGAAACAAACGAATCAAGTTCAGATTTCGCAAATCAATCGTTCCATTCAAACCATGGAGAAAAGTTTGGATATCTTAAGAGATAACAAAAAGAACTTTTTGATTACTGCGCCGGAAACCGGTCGATTGACTTCATTTGAACCTATTTTAGGAAAAACTTTTCAAGCGGGAGAAAGCATCGGGAAAATCGATTCGAAAAAAGGTTACAAACTTACGGCTGACGTTGATGAATTCTATTTGGAAAAAGTTCGCGAAGGCTTAAAAGGTCAGGTAGAATTTAAAGGAAAAATATTGGAAGTTTTGGTTACCAAAGTAATCCCTGAGGTTAAAAGCGGACATTTTACTGTAGAATTGGCTTTTACTTCTAAAGAGCAAATTACTTTACAAGACGGTTTAAGTTTTGGCGTGAAATTGATTTTATCTGAAAAGAATAAAACTCTAGTTATTCCAAAAGGAAGCTTTAATCAGGAAACTGCAGGAAAATGGATTTTTGTAGTAAAAGGCAATAAAGCAGAAAGAAGAAACATAAAACTGGGCAGAGAAAACCCTTCGTATTATGAAGTTCTTGATGGCTTGAAAGAAGGCGAATCTGTGATTACATCGTCATATGCAGATTATAAAGACATTGAAGAATTATCGATTAGTAATTCGCAGTCACAGTAGTCACAAAAACCGATTAAAAAGTTCGCCACGAATTTCACGAATGAGCGCGAATTTTTATTTTCGAGGCCAAAAAAAAATAAAAATAATTAGTGCGAATTCGTGTAATTCGTGGCAAAAAAATAAAGAGTTTCAATCATCAATCAAAAAACACAATCAACAACAATTAATACCTTAAAAAAGATATGATAACAATTCAAAATTTAACCAAAGTTTTTAGAACCGAAGAAGTAGAAACCTCAGCTTTGAGCGGTATTAATGTAGAAATTAAAAAAGGTGATTTTTTAACTATCATGGGACCTTCAGGTTGCGGAAAATCTACTTTATTGAATATCATTGGACTTCTGGATGGTGCAACTGATGGAAGTTATAAATTATTAGGTCAGGAAATGATTGGCTTAAAAGAAAAAGGAAGAGCTCAAGTTCGTAAAGAAAATATTGGATTCATTTTTCAGAATTTTAATCTGATCGACGAACTTTCTGTATATGATAATATCGAATTGCCTTTGCTTTATAACAATGTAAAAGCATCGGAACGAAAACAAAAAATCGAAGCGATTGCCGAGAAGCTAAACATTTCGCATCGTTTAAAACATTATCCTCAGCAACTTTCAGGAGGACAACAACAGAGAGTTGCTGTTGCAAGGGCTTTGGTAAATGATCCAAAAATCATTTTGGCCGATGAGCCAACAGGAAATCTGGACAGTAAAAATGGTAATGAGGTTATGGAACTTTTAACTGATTTGCATGCTAAAGGTGCTACAATTTTGATGGTTACCCACTCTGATTATGATGCTTCGTTTTCGCAAAGAACGATTCATATGAAAGACGGTGTTATATTCTCTGAGCGATTAAATCAGAGAAATGTGGATGTTTTTATGGACGCTAAATAATTTCAAAATGATCAATTTTATTATCACTGTAATCACTTTCCTGGTAGGATTTGTTTGCAAAGTATTGGCTATTATCTAACAACTAACCTTTTTTAGAAATTTATCAAACTTCTAAAAATAACTATAAAAAAACTAAGCAATGATTTTTAACTGGTTTAAAATATTTATTTATCATTTAAAGCAAAACAAACTGTTTTCGTTTTTGAATGTTATGGGTTTAAGCATTGGAATTGCAGGGGTTATTTTTGCAATTTTATATTGGAATAACGAAAACTCATATGATCAATGGAATCCCGAAAAAGAGAATTCTTATCAAGTCCTGAATGTAATAGGCGCAACTGGAGACACTTGGGCAACGAGTTCAATTCCTTTTGGGCAAACTTGTAAAGCAACGATTCCTGAAATTGAGCAAATTTGTTTTTTAAACATTTGGTATGGTGAATCTGTTATCAAATATCAAAATCAAAAAGTAATCGATAAAAAAATTACGATTTCTGACAGTAACTTTTTTGATTTTTTCCCTTTTCCAATAATAAAAGGTTCTAAAAAAGACATTTTAAAAGAAAAAAATAGTGTTGCTATTGCAGAAGATCAGGCAAAACTGCTTTTTAAAGACGAAGATCCAATTGGAAAATCTATTATTTATGATAACAAATCTTATATCGTAAAGGCGCTTTATCGCATTATGAAACCTTCTTCTTTTGAACCTAATTATGTTTTTGGAGGAGTTATGCGTGAACAGGACCTTAACCAATGGGGGAATTTCAATTATGGTATGATGGTCAAAATCAAAAAGAATGTTGACCCTGCTGTAGTTTTAAAGAAAATGCATAATGTCAATTATGTCAACAGGACTTTAAAAGACGCAAAAGAAAGTGGTCAGACTGTAGCCCAATATGTAAAGGAAAATGGAGAAATCAAGATTATTCTGGATCAGTTAAAAACTTTACATCTACATGGTACAAAAGCTTCCGGATCAACAACTCCTGAAGGAAAAGGAAATCTACAGCTTCTTTATATTATGGCTGGATTATCAATTTTGATTTTGATTTTGTCTCTTGTAAACTACATTAATCTGGCAACAGCTTCGGCTATAAAACGTGCCAAAGAAGTAGGTGTTCGTAAAATTGTTGGTGCAAGTAAAAATCAAATTATCGCTCAGTTTATATTTGAGACTGCTATTATTGTTGTTTTGGCGATTATTTTTGCTTTGGCAATAGTAGAACTTTCTTTGCCTTATTATAATTCTTTTTTAGGCAAAACTCTAACTATGAATGGAGGCGAATTTTACCTGCAGCTTATTTTAATATTTGGATTAGTAATCATTCTTGCAGGTATATTCCCAGCCATTTATATCTCAAACTTTGAAACTTTAAAAGTCTTAAAAGGAAACTTTTCGAGAAGTAAAAGCGGTATCTGGATTAGAAATTCGATGCTTATTTTTCAATTTGGGATCGCAGCATTTTTCATCATCGGTGCTTTAATTGTAAATTCTCAGGTTGATTATATGATGAATAAAGATCTTGGTTTTAGCGGTAATCAGGTCATCAGAATCCCATTTAATTCGGCTGATCATAGTAAAAAAGCTCAAAAATATTTTACTACAAAACAAGAAATCAGTAAAATGTCAGGAGTTGAGGATGTTTCTACTTTTGCAGGTTCTTTTGGTAACAGTACAAACTCGAGTTCCGGTTTTACACACAATGGTGTTTTTGTACAACCACGAAATGTTGAAATGGATTTTGGTTTTCTCGAAATGATGAAAATTAAGATTGTTGAAGGCCGGGATTTATCTCCTAAATTTGCTTCGGACACGATCAACAATTGGCTGATAAATGAAACCTTAGCTAAACTATTAGGACTTAAAAACCCTATAAATACAGTAATAACCTCGGGTTGGGGTAATGAAGAAAACTTAAAATTTAAAGTTGTTGGAGTTGTCAAAGATTTTCACATTACAGGACTTCAAAACAAAGTTCCTCCGATGGTTTTTATCAACATGAAAACTTTAAAATGGAATAATTTTGATAATGTTTATGTAAAAGTTTCCCCTAATAATCTGACTGAAACTTTAGCTAAACTAAAAACATATTGGGAAACTAATGTAAATCCTGATTATCCGTTTGATTATGAATTTGTAAACAAAGGATTTGCCAAAACTTATGAAGAACAGGTAAAACAAAAGAATTTATTTTTCATTTTAAACCTTGTTGTAATCATCATTGCCATTTTTGGATTGTTTGCTTTAGCATCATTCTCAATGGAAAGAAGGTTAAAAGAAATTGCTATCAGAAAAACTTTGGGTGCCGAAACTGATATTTTATTAAAAGAATTATCAAGACAATATATTCTTTTCTGTTTAATGGGATTTGCAATCGGGATTGTTCCTGCTTATATTTTATTGCAAAAATGGCTGGAAAATTTTGCTTTCAGAATCGGAGTTTCAGCTATTCCATTTAGTGTTGCATTAGTTTCTTTACTGTTTTTAACTTTACTAATTGTTTTAACTAAAGCCTATCAGGTAACCAAAATAGATATCTTAAAATATTTAAAATACGAATAAGCTTGTAGACCATTTTTTTTTTAAAGAAACCCGTCAGATTAATAAAATCTGACGGGTTTCTCTAGTTTTTTATTTAACAGATAAAACCTCCAAGATTTAACTGCTTAATGTCTTATTTCATAGCAAGAGTATCTGAATAAAGTAATTTATCTAACTGCGGATCTCTGTCATATACATCAGGGTAAAATCCAATTTCTCCGTCGTCACTTACCCAGGCGGTAAAATAACCAATATAGATTGGAATTTTATTTTTCAATTTGCAGGTTGTTTCTTTTTCGCCGCTCATTGCGCTGTCAATTTTGCTAACTGGCCAATCCGGATCGTCTTTTAAAATTTCAAGTGCTAAGTTTTTTGCTTCTTTTACATTGATACAGCCGTGGCTAAAAATACGTTTTTCAAATTCAAACAAACTTTTTGCCGGTGTATCATGCAAATAAATATCATTTGGATTTGGAAACATAAATTTCACCAATCCTAAAGAGTTTTTTGGTCCCGGTTTTTGTCTGACATTTCCGCCATTCCACTCCATATTATGATCTGCCAGATAGTTTTTATCTTCTGCCATTTTAAGTTTTAATTCGTTCTTAATGATACTCTGCGGAACATACCAATACGGACTAAATACAATTCTGTCCATCATTCCGCTAAAGATTACTGTTTCGGTCATTCTCGTTCCCACAAAAACATCCGAAACTAAATCATATTTTCCGTTTTTAACATACACTAGTTTAAACGATGGTATATTAACCATGATATACTCATTTGCCTGCGCCAAATTTGTCGGTATCCATCGACAACGTTCCATATTTAGCATTATAGTCTTGATTCTTTTGCTAATTGGCTCATTCATCTGGTCGATATGCTCTTTGGTTAAAGTATAATTTAATTTAAGTCCATATCTTTTTTTATACTTCAAAACACCGGCCATCATCTCTTCGTCATACACATCTCTTTTAGAATCTTGCGCCAGATCTCCCACAACAAACAAGCGTTCTCTAATTTGTTTTACTGCAACGCCGCTGTCAAAAGGTTTTAAATCTTTATAATTGGCACTATCGATTTCTATCTTTTTCCAAAGATTATTTTTCTCGATTGTACGGTATTTTTTTAAGACTGCTTTAAGTTTATAATACTGTCCAAACAATAGATTTTCGTCTTTGTTTAACCTGTCAGGATCAACCATAAGTGAATCTAATATTTTTGTATACGAAATACTTTTTGTAGGCAAGAACCAGCCAATTTTCTTTAAAGTAGCAGGATCAACTCCTGAGTAAACATTGCTGGCATAAAACACATACATATTAGACAACAAAAGTTCTGTGTCTATCTGAGGTAAATCTTCTGTCACATTTTCATTAAAAACATCATCTATCAAATTTCTGTAAGGCATTGTTGCTTTAATACCTTGTTCATTGAGTTGTCGTACTTTATGGTATAATAAAGATCCAAATTCACTAATGTTTTTATCATCGTACCAAATCGACTTAAATTCTTTCTTTTTATACAGATCTTCTACATCTTTTTGATAAATCTTTAATTTGGGATATTTTTTATAAAAATTATTAATTGCCTCAGTATTAATAACAAACAAAGAAGTGCAGTAATTGGTTTTAAAAGCATCTTCCGATATTGCTTTCTCATTTTTTAATTTGCTCGTATTATTTATAGAGCCAAAAGAAAACATTAAAAAACTAAAAGCAATAATTACAGATAGAGAAGTAAAATTTCGCATATTTTTAAGGTTTAAATTTTTAAAAAAATCATATTTAAAAAATAACGAAAACTCATAGAATACCTAAAAATAAGTTTTCACACATTTTTTAAATTATTGGAAATCCATCGATTTAGGGTACTCAAATATAGCCAAGATTATTGACAATTATAGCATGAAACGCTCTAAATTTATACTAAAAATCAAACATCCAACCCTTAAATAAGATCTTCATAAGAAATGATCAAAAAGCCATCACAATGATTTATCCGATTAGAAACTCAAAATTCAAATAAGATAGAATCATTCTAACCAATCCTAATATCAATAAATACAATCTAAAAGCGTTTGAATCCGAACATAATCTGTTATCTTTGTAGTCTGAAATCAGTTTAAATAAACACAGTTGTTAAATTGGTTTCCTTCATTAGAAAACAGACGATTAAAATGAAATTAGACAGGAAAGAAATTCTTAAAGCTTTAGAAACAATCACTATAGCAGGAGAAGGAAAAAATATGGTTGAAAGTGGTGCTGTTACCAATGTACTAACTTTTGGCGACGAAGTTGTCGTAGATTTACTATTACATACTCCGGCAATGCACATTAAAAAGAGAGCCGAAGATGATATCAAAAAAACGATTCATGATTTGATCTCTGCTGATGCAAAAGTTAAAGTAAACATTAAAGTTGAAGCCAAGGAAAATCCTAATGAAATAAAAGGGAAAGCAATTCCGGGAATCAAAAATATAATTGCCGTTGCTTCTGGTAAAGGAGGAGTTGGAAAATCTACAGTTACAGCAAATCTTGCCGTAACACTTGCAAAAATGGGTTTTAATGTTGGAGTTCTGGATGCTGATATCTACGGTCCTTCTATGCCTATTATGTTTGATGTAGAAAACGAAAAACCAGTTTCGATTACCGTTGACGGAAAATCAAAAATGAAACCAATTGAAAGTTATGAAATCAAAATACTTTCTATCGGTTTTTTCACGGCTCCAAGTCAGGCAGTAATCTGGAGAGGTCCAATGGCTGCTAAAGCTTTGAACCAAATGATTTTTGATGCAGATTGGGGAGAATTAGACTTTATGCTAATTGACTTACCTCCGGGAACTGGAGATATTCACCTTTCGATCATGCAATCATTGCCTATTACGGGTGCTGTAGTAGTAAGTACCCCTCAAGCTGTGGCTCTTGCCGATGCTAAAAAAGGAGTTGCAATGTTTATGCAAGACAACATCAATGTTCCTGTTTTGGGAATTATCGAAAATATGGCATACTTTACACCAGAAGAATTACCTGATAATAAATATTATATCTTTGGACAGGAAGGAGCTAAAAATCTTGCAGAAGATTTGAATGTGCCGTTCTTAGGAGAAGTGCCAATTGTACAATCAATTCGTGAAGCAGGAGATTACGGACGCCCGGCAGCTTTACAGACAGCTTCGGTGATCGAAACCATTTTTGAAGAAATAACTCGAAATGTTGTACAGGAAACAGTTAACAGAAACGATAACCTGCCTGCAACAGAAGCCATAAAAATTACAACAATGGCAGGTTGTTCAGCAGTAAAGAAATAAATTAGATAATTGAGATAAAACTAATGAGATAATATGAAAATTAGATAATTAGATAATTTTACTTCAAAGTGAATTTTCTAATTATCTAATTAACTAATTATCCAATTGATAAAATTATGACAACAGAAGAATTAACAAGCAACGTATTATTGGCTCTGGACGAAATCAGACCTTTTTTAAATTCTGATGGAGGAGACATTACACTAGTTTCTATAGACGATGACAAACATGTCAAAGTTCGTCTTGAAGGAGCATGTATTAGCTGCAGTGTAAACCAAATGACACTTAAAGCAGGAGTTGAAACAACAATAAAAAAATATGCTCCACAAATAGAAACTGTGGTAAATATAATGTAGTAAAAACTATATTTTTTAGCCTTTTTGAAGTATGTTAAATTAACAAGAATAATAGCGCTTAAGTCATTTAACTTGTAAAACCACAAAAAAGCAATCACAATATAGCAATAAATTGCAGATTTAGCAAAAAACAATCCAAAGATTTAAGGGTTTTAGGGGAGTGTTTTTACATTTTTAACTTAAATTTGTGAAGGAACCTCTAAATCTTAAATTTATGAAGAAATATTACACTCTCTTTTTATTGTTTCTTTTCTTAACGTTAAGTCATGCTCAACAAAGTGCTGCAACATTAGTTGTCGATAAAGCCTGGTTGAACGAAGATGAAGAATGGTCAGATTTTAACTATTCAGGTCAAATTGTATTTTCAACAATACCAAGTAACGAAGAAGGAAGTCTTAGAATTGGTAATTATGATTTTTTGTATGATCTTTGCGACGGAAAAGCAAAGTTCTCAAACAAAGCAACCTACAGTTCCGCTGAGTTTTCTCATCCAAGAAAACTCACAGCACAAACGGATAAACAAGGGGTAGTAAATACAACTTATGAAGGAACTCTGATTTTTCAATCTGATAGAGATTATTATTCGATAATTGCTGTAATAACAATTTTAAACAAAGGAGGTAATATTCTGGGTATTAAAATACATTCAAAAGACAACGAAAGACGAGAATACGCCTTTAGCTTAAAACCAACAAGTTAATTTAAATAAGGATTTGTTCATGTTATCAAATCCGAACAAAAATTCCAAATAATTAAAATGGATGTATTAATAAAGATTAAAGATCGAGAAGGAGTTATACACGAATTACAAGCTCCAACTGATATGGCAATGAACATAATGGAGTTATGCAAAGCATACGAACTTCCTGTTGAAGGAACCTGCGGAGGAATGGCAATGTGTGCTTCTTGCCAATGTTACGTTCTAAATGATATTGCATTACCAGAAATGGGAGATGAAGAAGAAGCTATGCTTTCGGAGGCATTTTATGTTAAAGCTAATAGCCGTTTAGGTTGCCAGATACCAATTACTACAGAATTAGAAGGATTAGAGCTGGAATTAGCACCTGAATACTAAAATAAGAAATTTTCAATCCCCGAAGCTTCGGGATAAAATCCAAATTCCAAATAACAGATGTTGTTTTGGAATTTGGATTTTTTATTTCGATTTTATGAAAGATCAGTTGGGTCAAAAGGCTCAAATTCTCTTTCAGAAAATGCTTCAGTTAAGATTCCTGACGAGCACAACCAATTTATAGTTTCTTCAAGTGTGTTTCCTGCTTTGTAAATCATTTCGCTATGTCTTGGCAAAATAAAACATTCATTTTTAAGAAGAATAATTTCATCTCCGTCATAAGTATCTCCAATTCTAACAGCGTTTAAAACTTCGTCCTTTGTCAAAACAGCTGCACCTTCATCCCAAAACCAATATTCGGCAATACGGCTTTTCCATTCTGACAAAGTCAAAATTATAGTTTCCGGAAGATAGATTCTAACATAAGTTCCGCCAAGAATTCCGCTTCCATACGTTGAAACATATTCTTTATAATCTTCATCAAAAACGATATTTAATGTCTTTTCGCAAGCCAGAATATCCTCTTCATCGGCAAGGAATAAATCCGTTTTATTAGTCTTGTAGTTTGGGATTATTTTGTAATTATCGAAGTTCATACCTTTTGTATTTATAAAGATAAGATTTTTACTAAAATCATTTCTGTCTTTCGCTCAAATTTCATATTCAATCTCGCCAATATATATCAACTCAAATTTTGAATCCTGTATCGAAATTGGCTTTTGAATCTGATCTTTTGAAATAAATACAACTGTATTAACTTTTTCAGGATCTTGATTTTGTTTGACTACTCTTTCTCTAGCTTCTGCAAGCCATTTTTCAGAATACGAATATGGACTAAATTTTTCTTCAAAGGAGACATTTTCATTTTCAAATCCACTTTCCATAAAGTCATGATCTAAAAAATTCTCACTTTGAGATTTTGCAAATTCTGATATGTATTTTTCTTCTTCATCATCTTCATAATAAGTTTCATTTTCACCTAAAAAATCAAAATATGCTTCTTCTGATTTAAATTTTCCAAACCAAAAATGGCTAGTTTCTGTTCTCATACTTTCACCGTTTTAATAGAACAAAAATATCTTTTCTTAATTATAGTTCTTCATAATTCTATACAAAAAAACCGCAATTACATTACTGTAATTACGGTCTTTTCTTTATAACAATTTTCTTTAATCTCTAGTTTATACCAAACCAGCCTGAATTAAATACTCGGCGATTTGAATTGTGTTTGTTGCAGCACCTTTTCTTAAGTTGTCAGCAACGATCCACATGTTTAAAGTATTTGGCTGGCTTTCGTCACGACGGATTCTTCCAACAAAAACATCATTTTTACCTTCTGCATATAATGGCATTGGATAAGTAAATGTGTCTAAATTATCCTGAACTACTACTCCATCAGTATTATGAAGAATTTCGCGAACTTCATTTACATCAAAATCATTTGTAAACTCAACATTTACCGCTTCGCTATGTCCGCCAACAACAGGAACACGAACCGCAGTAGCTGTAACTCTAATCGTTTTATCATCAAGGATTTTTTGAGTTTCACGAACTAATTTCATTTCTTCTTTAGTGTATCCGTTTTCTTCAAAACTGTCGCAATGTGGAATTGCATTTCTGTGAATTGGATATTTATAAGCCATTTCTCCCTGAACTCCAGCGTACTCGTTTTCTAATTGTCTTACCGCTTTTACTCCAGTTCCTGTGATAGATTGGTAAGTAGAAACAATGATTCTTTTAATGTTGTATTTTTTGTGCAATGGAGCCAATGCCAAAACCATTTGAATAGTTGAGCAGTTTGGATTTGCAATAATTTTATCTTCTTTTGTTAAGCTTGTAGCATTGATTTCCGGAACTATCAATTTTTTTGTTGGGTCCATTCTCCAAGCCGATGAATTATCAATAACAGTTGTTCCGGCTGCTGCAAATTTTGGAGCCCATTCTAATGATGTATCTCCTCCTGCAGAAAAAACAGCGATATCAGCTTTCATATCAACTGCCGTTTGCATTCCTACAACTTTATATTTTGTTCCTTTATATTCAATTTCTTTTCCAACTGATTTCTCAGATGCAACAGGAATTAATTCTGTAACAGGAAAATTTCTTTCCGCCAAAACTTTAAGCATTATCTCGCCAACCATACCAGTGGCACCTACAACGGCTATTCTCATTTTTATATTTTTATAGTATGAATTAAATCTAAATTATAATGCAAAAGTATACAATATAAAAGTCAAAACAAGACGCTTCACAAAAAATAACAAAATGTTATAAAACAAACAATACTGTTTTTTTTTTAAGAATCTAAAATTATAATACCGTCCTCAACAGTTTCAACTTTTTTGGTCAGTTCTCTAGCATTAAAAAGTATCGTCCAGCTATTATTCATTAGCTTTTCATCTTCCATAGCGGTATCAAAATGACTTTCAACTATATTTTTCAATAACTCATTTTTTTCAAGATTATTAATAGTCCCAATTAGTTCATTTTTTTTATCCAAATCATCACATTCCCTGAGTTGTATTTTACTATGTAGAAGTATAATATAATCCAGTTCTCTTAAAAACTCTTCTTTTTTAAGATTCATCCTGTCTCTTTCATCATAATTCCAACTTGAATAATCTACAGATTCAGAATCACCAAGACTTAAAAGAAAAAGACTTGCGCAGCCATGTGATATTTCATGTATTAATTCGAACCCAAATTGCTTCATTTTTTTTACAAATCTCTTGTCTTCGGGAATATAACCGTATTTTTTTATTCCTACAGATACTTCAAAAATATAACTTCTGATGTAGTACAATTCATCCCTTTTTAATAATAACGTATCCCTTTTAATTTTCTGAATTAGGATATTTGCATCTGTTTTAGAATATGTATTTCCTTCAATAATATTTTTTTCAATCAAGTAATTCTTAAAAAAAATATAATCATCGTCGTTTTTTTCAAGTTCAATGAATTTAGCAACTAAAACATCTCTTTTTAAAAGATAAAAATCTACATCGCATCCCATAAATATCAGTATAAATTGATTATTGTATTTTTAACCTAGTAACAAACCAAAAAAAACCGCCCCAATTAAGGAACGGTTAAATTAGACATAGTGTAGCGGAATTATTTTTTAAGCAAATCTCTAATTTGCGTTAGTAACTCTTCTTGAGTTGGTCCTGCTGGTGGTGGAGCAACTTCATTTTTCTTTTTAGCGTGGTTAATTCCCTGGATGATGAGAAACAACACAAAAGCAACAATTACAAAGTTAATTACGGCCGAAATAAACAAACCATACTTCACTCCTCCAAAAGCCGTTAATTCCTCGATAGTAGACAAATGCGCCGCATCTAAAGCCGGTTTCAATAACAACGGTGTAATTACATCTTCGATAAATGAGCTCACAATTTTACCAAAAGCAGCTCCAATGATTACACCGACAGCCAAATCAACTACGTTGCCTTTCATTGCAAATTCCTTAAATTCAGAAAAAAATCCCATAATTGTCTCTTTTTGTTTATAATTAAAATGAGTATCGAAAATACGCAATTTTCTTTACATTTCTTACAATTATCTAAAAAATACCCTTTTTACACGTTGCGAAATACTTGTCATAATCTCATACGGGATGGTTTTCAATGCTTCAGCCATTTCCACAACCGTTGGGCTCTCGCCGAAAATAATAACCGAATCTCCGTCTTTGCAATCAATATTACTTACATCAACCATTAACATATCCATACAAACGCTGCCTACAATTGGCGCTTTTTGATTCTTGATTATGACAAATCCAACCTGATTCCCCCATAATCTCGAAATCCCATCAGCGTAACCAATTGGGATTGTTGCAATTCTGGTTTCTTTCTCTGCCATAAAACGACGACCATAGCCAACACTATCACCATTTGGGATAGTACGAACCTGAGAAATTATAGATTTTAAGGTTCCAACATTCTCCAGATATTTTTGTTCTGCCGGATCGTTAGAAACTCCGTACAAACCAATTCCTAAACGCACCATATTGAATTGCGCATTTGGGAAATTACTGATTCCTGATGTATTCAGAATATGACGAATTGGATTTATATCTAATGCCGAAATTAATTTAGAAGATAATTTATCAAACAAATTAATCTGCGAAAGCACAAAATCAAAATGTTTTACCTCGTCGCTTGTTGCGAGATGCGACAAGACACTTTTTACTTTTACAGATGAATTTCCTTTTAAAGTTTCAATCAATTCGCTTAAATTATGCTCTTCAAAACCTAAACGATGCATTCCTGTATCCAGTTTTATATGAATAGGAAAGTCTTTTAAATTCTTTTCACGGGCAATTTTCAAAAAGGCATTTAATCCTTTTATACTATAAATTTCGGGCTCTAACTCATATTGAATTATCGAAGGAAAACTAGTCGACTCAGGATTCAAAACCATAATTGGCAATTTTATTCCGCCGTTTTTAAGCGAGATTCCTTCATCGGCAAAAGCCACACCCAGATAATCTACTTTATGATGTTCTAGTAATTTTGCAATTTCCAACCCACCGTTACCATAACCAAAAGCTTTTACCATCACCATGATTTTTACATCATCGGCAAGTTTTGATTTATAATAATTCAGATTGTGACTAATCGAATCCATATTGATTTCAAGAACCGTTTCATGTGTTTTTTCTTCAAGTAAAGAAACAATTTGCTCAAACTGAAACGATCTTGCCCCTTTTATTAAAATGGTTTCGTTATTGAAATTTAAGCTGTCAATCTGAGCAATAAATTCGGCTGTATTTGGAAAAGTTATACAATTCGGAAATTTAGCGGCGAATGAAGAAATTGTTCCTCCAATTGCTATAATCCGATTCACTTTATTATCCGCAATAAGCTGCGCAACCTTAGTATATAATTCTTCGTTTGAAAATCCGCTTTGAACAATATCAGATAAAATAATTGTTTTTGTGGCATTCTTCTTTTTCTGACTTTCCAAGAAATCCAACGCAATTTTTAACGACTGAAAATCGGAGCTGTAACTATCATCGATAATACTAGAATTGTTGATTCCGTTTTTAACTTCTAATCGCATTCGCACCGGATATAACATTTGCATGCGATTTTGAATCGTAGCAAAATCATATTCAAAATAAAGCAAAACCAACAAACAGGAAACGGCATTTTCTATTGAAGCCAAATCGCTAAAAGGAATTTCTAAACTAAAACTCTCTCCTTTATATTTATATTGAATAATTGTGATGTCGTTTTTATTTTCTTTTTTCAGAATAAAAACATCTGCGGAATTATCTGTAAAACTCCACGAGAAAATCTTTCTGTCTTTTAAATCATTTGTTTTTAAAAAATCATTCAAACACAAATCTACAATCTCATTTTTTTGATAAATGATCACTTTTGATTTTTTGAAAAGCAATAATTTTTCGTTGATTTTTTGTTCCAGATTCTGAAAACCTTCATCGTGCGCAGAACCAATATTGGTCAAAACACCAATAGTCGGTTTTATAATTTTCTCCAGATTAACCATTTCATTTACCGTAGAAATTCCGGCTTCAAAAATGCCTAAATTGTGTTTCTCATTAATCGCAATTACAGATAATGGAACCCCAACCTGAGAGTTGTAACTTTTAGGACTTCTGATAATATTATAGTCCGGGCTCAGCAAGAAATTAAGCCATTCTTTTACAATTGTTTTTCCGTTACTTCCGGTCAGGCCGATAATAGGGAAATCAAAAAGATCTCTATAATAACTGGCAAATTCCTGCAAAGCATCTAAGGAGTTTTTGACTACCAGAAAATTTGCTTTTCCGGAGCAATTTTCAGGAATATATTGTACAACAAAATTCTGAACACCTTTTTCTATAAGTTCCGGAATATACAAATGAGCATCATTATTAACGCCTGATAAGGCAAAAAATAAGGTTTGTGATCCGTTTTGCAACGAACGGCTGTCGATCGAAATATGATCAACAAAAATATCAGTGTCTGAGCCAATCCATTCGGCTTTAAAAACTGAGATTAGGCTTTTTAAGTTTATGCTCATTTAGAAAATTTCTTTTGTCAAATTTAAAAAAAGGATTGCCACCAAGTTCACAAATTTTCACTAATTCTTTGTGGTTATTTTTTTTGCCATAGATTAAAAAAGTTTGCCACGAATTGCACTAATTATCACTAATTCTTTGCGGTTATTTTATTTTGCCACTCCCGATAGTTATCGGGATAAGTGGATTAAAATGATTTTCTTATTTGTGACGTTTTTTTTGCCACGAATTCATAAATTATTTTTTTACGCAGATTTAAAAAGATTGAAGCAGATGCACGCAGATTTTTATTTATTAAATCTGCATGAAAGAAATATTAAGTATAATTTAAAATTCGTGTTAATTCGTGAAATTCGTGGCAAAAAAACTTAATATCTACAAAACTAAAAATTCGTGGCAAAAAACATTATTTGTTTATATTTGTTCGACACCACTAAATGCAACGTTTTGAAAAAAATACTTCCTATATTTTCCTATATCCTGCACCCGATTTTCATCTCGATGTATGCTACTTTGTTTTATCTTTTTTGCAAAGACGACATCTTTACCAATCAGGAAAAATATTATGTTTTATTTCAAATTCTGATCATTACTATTTTAGTTCCAATCTTGTTTTTCATGTTATTGCGTTCAACAGGACATGTAAAATCAGTAATGATTCATGAAACTTCGCAACGCAAAATTCCGCTTGTATTACAATGCTTTTTATATATTTTATTGGTAAAAAGAAGCATTATAATTACACGTTATCCTGAGTTACATTTCTTTTTTCTTGGAGCTTTATTCAGTACAATTTTGGCTCTGGTATGTTCGCTTTTTAAAATCAAGGCAAGTTTGCACATGATGGCGATTAGCGGATTTGCAATTTTTGTAATTGGCCTATCAATTCATTTACAAATACAAAACCCTTATTGGTCAGCTCTTTTGATTTTATTAACTGGAGTTGTTGCGTCTTCGCGATTAGAAATGGAAGCTCATTCGCCAAATGAATTATTAATTGGAACGTTTATCGGGATATTACCGCAGCTTCTGTTTTTGTATTTGTGGTTATAATATATAGAAAATCAAACCTGCATTAAGGGTTCTTACGTCAATATTTTGTCCGGAAACGGTTTTTAGATCTTTTTTAAACAAAGTATTCAAACCATAATTAATATAAACATTCCAGGTATTATAACCCGCTGCCAGATAAACTCCATATTGAAACTTATTAATATCGGGATTGTTTTTGACTTTGTAACTTTCCTCTCCATTGTCCAATACCGATTTATTCGACAAAACATAACTTACTTTAAATCCAGTATAAATTCTCCAAAATTTATAACTTTCATATGTCGAATTTCTCCACCTGAACTCTATCGGAAGATCGACCAGATATTGCCTGTATCGGTTTGATTTTATGTCATTGTAATCACTTACTTCATACGCTAAACCAGCGTTTGGAACCTGAGAAATAGTAAGATTTTGATAATAATTCTGATAACTTAACCCCAAACCTGCAGCAATTGCAACGGTTCTTTTTTTATTGATAGGCATATCACGCAGAAAACCTCCGGAAAGTCCCGCAGAAAATTTGTTTTGTTTAAGCCCTTGCGGAATTTGAGTAAGAAGGTTATAAGTAATCAAAAAATAAAACTGATCTTCACGATATAAGGAATCTATTTTAACAACAGGTTTTATTTCCGGTTTAACATCTCCTTGCGAAAAAACGTTAAAAAACGACAGTAAAAACAAACAACTAAAAAGAATTCGCATATCGTATTTTGGTTTTAAAGAGTTTTTCAAGTCAATGTTTTTTAGGGTGTATTTATTTTACTTACAAATATAATATAATGCTAGTTCAGGAGACAATTAGAAAGTAATTATTCTCTTTTTAACGACGAATAAAACCATTTGTTGCGCTTTTTTCAATAAATAAGCAACAGAATCTAAAAAATAGAGCAATTTTTCACTGCTCTTTTATACCTTTGCAATGCATGAAGAAAAAGCAGCTCATATTAAGTGTTTCTTTCGCTCTGACAATATTGTTCTCAATATTGTTTCAGTCGATACACAGTTATGAGCATATTGTAAAGCAACTTTCAGAAAAACAATGTCACCACAACTACAATGATCCTAGTGGCGAAATAACACATCAGCACCATAATTATGACTTATGTTATGTATGTCATTTTGCTTTTGGAAGTTATGTTGTTCCTGAAGAATTTTCATTTCAATTTCGCACATTTCATAAAGAAATCCCTTATTTCTTTGCTCTTTCAGAAAAAATATTTTCAGTTTCAGAAAGTGCTTATTTACTACGCGGTCCTCCTCAAACTATAGTTACTTAATTTTCGATTACTCGAAATACAATTAAAATCTTTTTAATCTAATTCAAAAAAATTGGTGGCTTTCCCCATTCTGAGACTCTCGGAATCGGCAAATTTTACTATTCTTTTTAGGTTTTTGTTTTAAAAGGAAAAAATCAATTAACTATAGCATCATTTTCAAATGAAAAAAATAATATTAGCCCTTATTTTAGGGTTTTCGAGCCTGCTTTCGGCTCAAAATTCAGTTTCAGGAACGGTAACAAATCTTCAAAACAAACCTATGCCTAACGTTTCTGTTTATGCGCCTGAATTACACAAAGGAACTAAGACTGATGAAAACGGAAAATACGAATTTAAAAATCTTCCAAACGGAAGTTTAGGACTGGCTTTTTCTTTTGTTGGATATACAACTCAGAATAAAACTATCAATAAATTATTAAAAGAAAACACGCTGGATGTAACGCTTTCAGAATCTATTTTTGAAATGGATGAAGTTGTGGTTTCAACACCTTTCAACAAATTGCAATCGCAAAACGTAATGAAAGTCGAGCACGAAAGCATTAAAACCTTGCAGCAAAAAGGAACTTCAACTTTAATCGAAGGTTTAGCAACGATTCCGGGAGTTTCGCAAATTTCTACAGGAACTTCTATCGGGAAACCGGTAATTCGCGGACTTAGCGGAAACCGTGTTTTGGTCTATTCGCAAGGTGTTCGTATCGAAAATCAACAGTTTGGAGACGAGCATGGTTTAGGTTTAAACGATGCGGGAATTGAAAGTGTTGAAGTTATAAAAGGTCCTGCTTCATTGTTATACGGTTCTGATGCTTTGGGTGGAGTTTTGTATTTTAATCCGGAGAAATTTGCTGACGCGAATACGTTTAAGGCAAATTTTAGTCAAAAATATTTCACCAATACACAAGGAAGCAATTCTTCTATTGGATTAAAAACTTCTACTGATAACTGGAAATTTTTAGCGCGCGGAAGTTTCAACACACATTCCGATTATAAAATTGGTGATGATGGCGATCGCGTAACGAATACACGTTATAACGAAACTGATTTTAAAACCGGAATTGGATACAGTAACTCAAGCTTTTCAAGTGTTTTGAGATACAACTACAATAAACTGGATCTTGGAATGCCGGATAATGGAATTGCAGAACAATCTTCAAGCAAAAACACTGAATTTCCGAGACAAGGAATATTCAATCATTTATTGAGTTTAAACAACGTAATCTTTTTTGAAAACTCAAAGTTAGATGTTGATTTAGGTTATATCGCCAATGACAGAAGCGAGTTTGAAGACAGCAACGAAGCTTCTCTTCATATGAAATTGAATACTTTTAATTATAATGCTAAATATCATTTTCCGAAATTTGGTAAAATTGAAGCTATTTTTGGCGTTCAGGGAATGCATCAAACCAATAAAAACTCTGGTGAAGAATACTTAATTCCTGACGCAACAACAAATGATTTTGGTGCTTTTGGAACTGCAAATTACGAATGGGGAAGTAATGTTTTACAAGCCGGACTACGTTTTGACAACAGAAAAATTACTTCTATTGCACACGGAATTGAAGGTGAAGAAGGTTACTTTTTACCTTTAGATCGTTCATTTGACAGCTTCAATGCTTCATTGGGATATAAAACAAAACTGGCAGATCCGTTAACGCTTCGATTGAATGTTGCGACAGGATTTAGAGCACCAAACTTAGCAGAGTTAACTTCAAATGGTGTTCATGAAGGAACTAACCGATATGAAATTGGAAATGCTGCTTTGAAAACGGAACAAAACGTTCAGACGGATTTGAATTTAGAATACAAAAACACGCATTTTGAGTTTTTCATCAACGGATTTTACAATCACATAAACAATTACATCTACACTTCGCCAACGGGAGAAGTTCGTGAAGACAATAATGTTTTTGCTTATACTCAGGATAATGCCAATTTATATGGTGGTGAAGTTGGTTTGCATTTTCATCCGCATCCGTTAGATTGGTTGCATTTTGAAACTAGTTTTGAAACCGTAACGGGAAAAAAACAAAATGGTGATTACTTGCCTTTAATTCCGGCAAATAACTGGAATAATACATTGAGAACGGAGTTTAAAATCAAAGATTGGTTCGAAGAAGGATATGCTTCTTTGAATGTTTCTTCGACTTTTAATCAAAATAATGTTAGTGGTTTTGAAACGGCTTCAAACGGATATACGTTGGTAAATCTTGGTTTTGGCGGAACGGTAAAACTTGGTAAACATGCTTTTGATGTGAACCTGAACGGAAACAATTTATTCGATAAAAAATACATTGCACACCTTTCGAGATTAAAGACAGACGGTATTCCTAATATTGGAAGAAACATTGTTCTGGGAGTTAATTTCAACTTGTAATTTTGTTATTTAACCGCAAAGCACGCGAAGTTTTTATACATACTTGATTTTATAAAAACGCAAAGTTCGCAAAGCTTTGTATTGATTTCTAACTTTGCGGTTAAATATTCATAAAACTTTTATTCATTTCTAGCTTTGTGCACTTTGCGTTTTCTAAGCGTCCCGATTAGATAAAATCTTTGCGCACTTTGCGGTTAAATACCCATCTATCTCACAAAAAGCGTTATTTTTGTTACAACTGTTAAATTTAAATTATGAAAAAAACATTTCTTATAATGGCTATCACAACCGCAGGAATTTCGTTTGGGCAGAATAAAATTCAATATCCCGAGACTAAAAAAGGAGAAACTGTTGACGTTTATTTTGATACTAAAGTAAGTGATCCTTATCGTTGGCTTGAAGACGATAAATCAGCTGAAACCGGAGCTTGGGTAAAAGCTGAAAATGAGGTTACTTATGGCTATTTAGATAAAATTCCTTTTCGTGACGAGTTGAAAAAACGCATGGAAAAACTTTGGAACTATGAAAAAATTAGTGCTCCATATACAGAGGGAAAATTTACTTATTATTCAAAAAATAACGGACTACAGAATCAATCTGTTGTTTATAGAAAAGGAACTGATGGTAAAGAGGAAGTTTTCTTAGATCCAAACACATTTTCTAAAGACGGAACTACTTCGCTTGGCGGATTAGATTTTTCTAAAGACGGATCGAAAGCTGCATATGCAATTTCTGAAGGCGGAAGCGATTGGAGAAAGGTTATTATCATTGATGCATTGTCCAAAAAAGTTCTGGAAGACACTTTG
Organism: Flavobacterium sp. ov086; assembly: GCF_900187965.1. GTDB lineage: Bacteria > Bacteroidota > Bacteroidia > Flavobacteriales > Flavobacteriaceae > Flavobacterium. The sequence goes on from NZ_FZNL01000001.1 coordinate 184,441, forward strand.
GTCGATGTAAAATTTAGCGGTGTTTCATGGCATGGAAATGAAGGTTTTTACTATTCTAGTTATGAAAAACCAAAAGGAAGTGAACTTTCTGCAAAAACAGATGAGCACAAATTGTATTTTCATAAGTTAGGAACTTCTCAAAAAGAAGACAAAGTGATCTTTGGCGCTGACCAAAAACGCAGATATGTTGGTGGTTCTGTTACTGAAGACGATCGTTTTTTAGTAATTACTGCTGCAAATTCGACTTACGGAAACGAGTTATACATTAAAGATTTAACCGTTGCAAATAGTCCAATTGTTACTATTGTAGACAACTTTAACAGCTCAAATTCTATTATTGAAAATGAAGGAACTAAATTATTTATCGAAACGGACTTGAACGCTCCAAATAGCCGTGTGGTTTCTGTAGATGTAAAAAATCCAAAACCGGAAAACTGGAAAGATTTCATCAAAGAAACTCAAAACATTTTATCGCCTTCAACTGGTGGTGGTTATTTCTTTGCCAATTATACTAAAGATGCGGTTTCGTTTGTACAACAATACGATTATAGCGGAAAATTAGTTCGTGAAATCAAACTTCCGGCGGTAGGAACTGCAGGCGGATTTGGCGGAAAAAAACATGACAAAACATTGTATTATAGTTTTACCAATTATACAACTCCCGGAACCATTTATTCTTTGGAACCTAAATCAGGTAAATCTGAAGTGTACCAAAAACCTAAAGTTGATTTTAAAAGTGACGATTACGAGTCTAAACAAGTATTCTACACTTCTAAAGACGGAACTAAAATCCCAATGATTATCACGTATAAGAAAGGTTTAAAACTTGACGGTAAAAACCCAACTATTCTTTACGCTTATGGTGGTTTCAATATTAGCTTAACGCCAAGTTTTAGCATTGCAAACGCTGTGTGGTTGGAAAATGGCGGTGTTTATGCTGTTGCCAATTTAAGAGGTGGTGGTGAATATGGCAAAAAATGGCATGATGCGGGAACTAAATTGCAAAAACAAAATGTATTTGACGATTTTATCGCTGCGGGTGAATATTTGATTGCTCAAAAATATACCTCATCTGATTTCTTGGCTATTCGCGGAGGTTCTAACGGAGGTTTATTAGTTGGAGCAACAATGACACAACGTCCTGATTTAATGAAGGTAGCGTTGCCAGCAGTTGGCGTAATGGACATGTTGCGTTACCATACTTTTACTGCAGGTGCAGGTTGGGCTTACGACTATGGAACTTCTCAGGATAACAAGGAAATGTTTGAATACCTAAAAGGATATTCTCCGGTTCAAAACGTTAAAAAAGGCGTTCAATATCCTGCAACTATGGTTACAACAGGTGATCATGATGATCGTGTGGTTCCTGCGCATAGTTTTAAATTTGCTGCTGAATTGCAAGACAAACAAACAGGAGACAATCCGGTTTTGATTCGTATTGATGTAAAAGCAGGTCACGGAGCAGGAAAATCTGTTGCGGCAACAATTCAGGAAAACGTAGACATTCAAGCCTTCACACTTTACAATATGGGATTTAAGGCTTTACCTAAAAAGTAAACTTTAGTCTATTTTTTTTTATAGCCACGAATTTACGAATTATTATTTTGTGAGTTCGTGGTTATTTTTTTTGCCAAGACTTTTTTGTTGTGGCTGGAGAATTTTACCGCAAAGCACGCAAAGTTTTTGTATCAGCTTGGCTTTCTAAAAACACAAAGTTCGCAAAGCTGGTTCAACACAAAGCTTTGCGAACTTTGTGTTTTTATAAAATCTTCTAAGTATAAAATCTTTGCGTGCTTTGCGGTAAAATTAAATCCTGCAAAATCTGCGTGAAAAAATAATTCGTGAAAATTAGTGAAATTCGTGGCAACCTTTTTTTAAATTTGAAATAACTAAAACACCAAAAATGAAAATTGTAAAATGGGGAATTATAGGTTGTGGAAATGTAACCGAAGTTAAAAGCGGGCCTGCATTTCAAAAAACGCCTAACTCAGCTTTGGTTGCTGTTATGCGCAGAGATGCGGCTCTTGCCGAGGATTATGCCAAACGCCACAATGTTGCCAAATGGTACTCAAATGCTGTTGATTTAATCAATGATCCAGAAGTTGATGCTGTTTATATTGCTACTCCTCCATCGTCTCATAAAGAATATACTATTTTGTGCGCCAAAGCAGGAAAACCTGTTTACGTAGAGAAACCAATGGCTTTAAACTTCGAGGAATGCAACGAAATGATTAGCGTTTGTAAAGAACATAATGTACCACTATTTGTGGCGTATTACAGAAGAAGCTTACGAAGATTCTTAAAGATAAAAGAACTAATAGATCAAAATAAAATAGGAAGTGTAAGACATGTAAACTGTGTTTTATATCATCCATTCGAACAACGATATGATGACGAAATCAATCTTCCGTGGACGGTTTTACCACACATTTCCGGCGGTGGAATTTTTGTTGATTTAGCTTGTCATACTTTAGATTTTCTGGATTTTGTTTTGGGACCAATTCAATCTGTTCGCGGACATGCCAGTTCTCAGCTTAAAGCATATCCTGCCGAAGATGCTGTTTCGATGTCGTTTTTATTCGAAAACGGAATTCATGGAACAGGTTTATGGAATTTCGCTAGTTTTAAACGTTATGACAATACTGATATTGTAGGTGATAAAGGAAGAATCTCTTTCTCTACTTTCGGAAATGATCCCATTCATATTGAATATTTAGACGGAGAAAAAGAAAGTATTACAATTGAGAATCCGCTTCACATTCAGCAACCGCTTATTGAAACTGTTGTTGCAGAAATTTTAGGTACAGAAGGCATTAATCCTTCAAGAGGAAATTCCGCTGCAAGAACAACCTGGGTTATTGATGAAGTTTTGAAGGAGTTTAGGGATTCTAAATAAAAACTGATACAGTTTTGTTATTTAATCTCGCTAAGTCGCTAAATCTCAAAGTCTTCTCTCATTTTATATCATTTCGACGGAGGAGACCCGAGCGATAGCGAACAGACGAAGTAAATCACACGCACAGCTCGACAAAGATTAACGATTTTGATTGCGGAGTTTCTAGTGTAATTTCTCCTCCGTCGAAATTGACAAAAAATTATAAAAGCACAAAAAAAGAGGATATTCAAATGAATATCCTCTTTTTTATAAGCTATAAATATCTTTAAGATTATAGGCTATATTTAAGACCTAAAGTTAATCCTAAACCTGAGATTCCAACATAAGAACTAATATCATCAGTTGCTCTTGTATTATCAAAACCAGCAGCATTAGTTAATTTATTATTTGAAGTAGTATTAATTTGTTCTACATATTTAGTATGATTTGCAGAATATGATGCATCCGGACGGAAAGTAGTTGGAGTATTTAATTTATCTACCCCATTTTCAGTATATACTTCCGTTTCTTTTGTTTTTCCATGTACTGTAAAATTACGATATTCTAATTCAGCAAAAAGTGAAATATGAGTACCTAATTTATAAGATGTTCCTAATGCTGCAGTAAATCCAACAGTTGGGTTTGGCTTAATAACATCTTTTGAATAAGTATTTACAATTCCAGCAGGATTAGTATACGTTCTAGTAGTTTCAATATCTAATGTTCCATGAATAGGAACGATAACTCCAACTTTAGTATAAGGCTCAAAACCATGAGTTTCTCCTAAAAACAAAACGATAGCAGGAGCAATATCAAAAGCTTCAAGTTTTCCTACTGCTTTACCAGTTGCAAAAGTTGGTCCGGCTGCCACTAATCTATTTGTAGTTTCAACCATAGTTTTATCTGCGCTGTTAAAATAATTAAATCCTAACTCAACACCTAAACGTGGCGTAAAACGATATCCTGCAGTTAAACCTGTACGAAATCCTTGTCCAAAAGAACCATGATTAGTTTCTCTAGAAATTAAAGTAGTACCATTAGCAGCATAAACATCCGAGTTTGGTAATGCTCCTGATACAGTTGGAAACTCAGCAGCCGCAGTTTGAATAAAATAAGATCCTCCCAATTTAAAATACCAAGTTTCTGGTTTATCTGCTTTTTCTGTTTGCGCCATTGTGGCCATAGAGCAAACTAATAATCCTAATAAAAATAGGTTCTTTTTCATAATTCTGATTTAATTAATTTTTACAAACATAGAATATTTTAACATATGTCTAAAGTTTGCTTTGTTATACTTAGAGCGAAAACGTTGTAATTTTACACAATATTACTAAAAAAGTATTATGCATGCATATTTTTAACTAAAAAAAAATGCATTCCACTAAATTTTAACTGTTAAAATTTAATTTAGTTTAAAATTTATCTGCATTTTCTCTAATTCCTGCAATAGTTCCGCAGAAATCTTAATTTTTAGCCTACGACTTGGCATCGATAATTTTGTAACTACTTTTATTTCTTCCACTTCATTCACCTCCTGAATTTTAGTTTCGTCGAGTGCCGCATCTCCATCTTCGGCTTCATCTGCAAAAACTGCATCATCATTTTCCTCAAAATCAGTTGGTGTTTCAACCTCAACAAGACGCTTTACTTTTTCCAGCTCCATGATTTCAAATGTCACAGAATTATCTCCTTTGTTCTCATTAAATAAATGACTCAACCTGTGAATAAATTCCTCTTGTAAATCTTTTATATTCAATAATAAAATCAATTTTTTAGCAAAAGCTTCCAGAATATCCTGCAATTGTCTTATTTCAACAAACTGCATTCTTGGATCTGATTTTTTACCTGTATCGTGATTTACCCAACCGTCTTTTATTAATATTTTAATGAAAGCAAAATTATTCTGAATCAGGAAATGGCGGAACTTTAAGTATTCTTCACCAAAAATCTTAAACTCATAACTTTCATCATATCCTTCTAAATTAAAAACTGCCCAACCTTTTCCGTTTTTTGCCACACGATGCTGAACATTGTTAATGATTCCGGCAAAATTTAGATTTTTACCTACATATTCGTTCATACTTTTTAGAGATTCCAATCGGGAATTACAGAAGTATTTCATCTCAAATCTAAAATCATCAAGAGGATGTCCAGAGATATAAATCCCAACAACTTCTTTCTCCTTAGCCAGTTTTTCCATCGTACTCCAATCTTCACATGGCGGCACAACAGGTTCATCAATTTGCACTTCACTTGTTTCTCCAAACAAACTTACTTGCGATGAATTTTCGTTTTCCTGAAACTTCGATCCGTAACGAATTGCTTTTTCATAAAACGTAATTCCATCACCATCATCATGAAAATATTGCGCTCTGGTCGTTCCTTCAAACGAATCAAAACCTCCGGCAAGTGCCAGGTTTTCGATTGCTTTTTTATTGGCTGCACGCAAATCAATACGTTTTGCCAAGTCAAAAATCGACTTATATCTTCCGTCTTTTCTACTTTCTACAATTGTTGCAACGGCTCCGGAACCAACACCTTTGATAGCGCCCATTCCAAAACGTACCGCATATTCGTCATTTACAGTAAATTTATAGTATGATTCATTAACATCCGGTCCTAAAACCTGTAATCCCATTCGCTTGCATTCTTCCATAAAAAACGATACTTGTTTAATATCATTCATATTATTCGAAAGAACCGCCGCCATATATTCTGCTGGATAATGCGCTTTTAAATATGCCGTTTGATAAGCAATCCAGGCATAACAAGTCGAGTGCGATTTGTTGAAGGCGTAACTCGCAAATGCTTCCCAGTCTTTCCAGATTTTCTCTAAAACTTTTGCATCATGACCTTTTTTTGCTGCTTGTTCAACAAACTTAGGCTTCATTTTATCCAGTACGTCCTTCTGCTTCTTACCCATCGCCTTACGCAAAACGTCTGCCTCACCTTTTGTAAAGTCAGCCAACGATTGCGACAAAAGCATTACCTGCTCCTGATAAACCGTAATTCCGTAAGTCTCTCCTAAATATTCCTCACAGGCATCTAAATCGTATTTGATTTCCTCTTCTCCATTTTTCCTTCTTACAAAAGATGGAATATACTCCAAAGGTCCCGGACGATATAAGGCATTCATGGCAATTAAATCTCCAAAAACCGTTGGCTTCAGATCCTTCATGTATTTCTGCATTCCGGGTGACTCATATTGGAAGATTCCAACTGTTTCTCCTCTTTGGAAAAGTGCGTAAGTTTCAACATCATCAATCGGGAATGTATCCGGATCTAAGTCAATTCCGTTTCTATATTTTACCAGTTTAACGGTGTCTTTTATCAGCGTAAGGGTCTTTAGACCCAAGAAATCCATTTTTAGCAATCCGGCACTTTCTGCAACCGAGTTATCAAACTGCGTTACATATAAATCAGAATCTTTTGCTGTGGTCACGGGAACGAAATTCGTAATATCCGATGGCGTAATGATTACACCACAGGCGTGAATTCCGGTATTTCGCATCGAACCCTCAAGGATTTTTGCCTGCTGAATCGTTTCTCCCGCCAAATCATCTTCATTGGCAATGGCGATCAATTCTTTTACATTATCAAATTCATCAGAACGAAGGGCTTTTTTAACCTCCTCTTCGCTTTCAGAAATAAAACGCGCCAGATTCCATTTTGATGGCATCATTGCCGGAATCAGTTTTGCAATTCTATCGGCTTCAAATAATGGTAAATCCAGTACACGCGCCGTATCACGAATCGCAGATTTGGTTGCCATTTTACCATAAGTAATAATCTGCGCAACCTGATTTTGACCGTATTTATTAATTACGTAATCCATAACACGACCACGACCCTCGTCGTCAAAATCGATATCAATATCGGGCATCGATACACGATCCGGATTTAGGAAACGCTCAAAAAGCAAATCGTACTTAATAGGGTCAATATTCGTAATTCCTAAACAATATGCCACGGCAGAACCCGCAGCAGATCCACGACCGGGACCAACCGAAACGTCCATTTTTCTAGCTTCGGCGATGAAATCCTGAACGATCAAAAAGTATCCTGGATATCCGGAATTCGAAATGGTCAATAACTCAAAATCCAAACGTTCCTGAATCGATTCGGTAATTTCACCATATCGTCTTTGTGCCCCAACCATTGTAAGGTGTCGCAGGTATTTATTTTCACCTCGAACTCCACCATCAGCTTCATCTTCGACAACTACAAACTCTTCGGGAATATCAAACTTAGGAAGCAATACATCACGATAAAGCGAATAAACCTCAACCTTATCGACAATTTCCTGTATATTAATAATCGAATCAGGTAAATCAGCAAAGAGTTTTTTCATCTCTTCTTGCGACTTATAATAGTATTCCTGATTAGGTAATCCGTAACGATATCCACGACCACGACCAATTGGTGTGGCTTGCTTTTCACCATCTTTTACACACAATAAAATATCGTGTGCATTGGCATCTTCTTTATTTAAATAATAGGTATTATTTGTCGCAATTAATTTAACATTGTGCTTTTGAGAAAATTCAATCAGGGTTTTATTCACACGATTTTCATCTTCCTGATTGTGGCGCATAATCTCGAGATAAAAATCATCGCCAAATTGTTCTTTCCACCAAATCAATGCTTCTTCGGCTTGGTTTTCACCAATGTTCAGAATTTTACTCGGAATTTCTCCGTATAAATTTCCGGACAAAACCATGATATCTTCCTTATATTTTTCGATAATTTTTCGATCAATCCTCGGAACATAATAAAATCCGTTTGTAAACGCAATCGACGACATTTTTGCCAGATTGTGATAACCATTTTTATTTTTGGCTAACAATACAACCTGATTTCCGTTATCTTTTTTAGTCTTATCTAAGTGGTTGTCGCAGACATTAAATTCACAACCTACAATTGGTTTTATCTCAGTTTCTGTTGGCTCTTCACCAGCTTCAACCAAAGCTTTATTTTTTCCGGATGCAGCTTTATTGTGGTTCATAACGGCGCTCACAAAATGGAAAGCTCCCATCATGTTTCCAGTATCGGTCATCGCAACGGCAGGCATTCCGTTTTTGGCTGTAGCCGAAACAATATTTCCAATACCTATAGTAGATTGAAGAACCGAAAACTGAGTATGATTGTGTAAATGCGCATATTTTGCCTCTTTAAAATCTTCTCTGTCAGAATGTAAAACTGCAGGTTCTTTACCAACCGATTCTAAAGCTTTTAGTTGCTCTCTGATTTTATCAGAAGCCGCTTTTAAATTGATGTGTTTTAAACCAATTAGCGGAAATTCCTGTGGATTTCTATTCTGGAATTCCTTGAAATAATCCTTCGGAACATCCAGTTCTTCTTTGGTAAAAACTTCTCTTCTTATTAATTCTAAGAAACAACGTGTAGTTGCCTCGACGTCGGCAGTTGCGTTGTGCGCTTCCGCAAAAGGTTTATTAAAAAGGTATTCGTGTAATTCTGTTAATGTTGGTAATTTGAATCTTCCTCCACGACCTCCCGGAAGCTTTAATAATGAAGCAGTAACCTCGGTACAAGTATCCAAAACAGGCATTGAACTCATAGGAGAATCTACTCCCATTCTATGAAATTCGGCTCCCATAATATTAACGTCGAAACCTAAATTCTGACCAACAATAAATTTGGTTTTGCTTAAAGCAATATTGAATTTCTCCAAAACTTCTGCCAACGTGATTCCATCGGCTTCAGCCAATTCTGTAGAGATTCCGTGAATACGCTCCGCATCATACGGAATATTAAATCCGTCAGGCTTAACCAAGTAATCCTGATGTTCGATTAATTGCCCCATTTCGTCATGAAGCTGCCAAGCGATCTGAATACAGCGAGGCCAGTTATCAGAATCGGTAATTGGAGCATCCCAACGTTTTGGTAATCCAGTAGTTTCGGTATCGAATATTAAGTACATAGGTATAAATAACAAAAATTAATCTCCAAATCACAAGTTATTTCATCACATAAATCATTGATTACATGAGCTATAAAAAATCTCGAAATGCATTATGGAAGAAGTTCAAATTTAATCATTTTTTAAACAAATTAGCTACTGAATTTTGTTAAGAATCGTACTTATTTTATTCCTTGCCTCTCACAAAAACCATTAACGAAATTGCCAGATAAGGAATATCTTTCAAAATAAAAAAATCGGTTACCGGAAAACCTTCAATAGTTTTAAACACATCCGGAGTTGTAATTAAAAAACTAAGTGTCGTGACAAATATAATAGCAGAAGCAAATCCGGCATAAAAACCAACTCGCTTAAAAAACAAGGAAGCAAACAATCCAATTCCGGTAAGAACTTCAAAGATTCCAATAAAATTAGAAACCTGCTGAACCGTCATTACTTTGTACATCCAACTCATGGCAAAATGATTTTCGACCAAAGCTTTTATCGCTCCGGCTTCGACAGCCGTAAACTTAAAAAGTCCCACCCAAACTAAAATAATCACAGTTCCTAAAACACCCAGTTTATAGGCAAATTGATTTAAATTCATAATGTTATTATTTTTAAAATTAGAATGTTCAATATTAGCGGTTCTTTTTAAAAGTAAATGTCAGATACTTGTCATTACCAATCAATTTCTTCCAAACTGACATTATTAACTTTCATTTAATTTCATTCTAAAAAACAAAAAAATACACCTCTTGGATGTCGTAGTATTTTATCAAAAAAAGAAAACAGAATCCTCTCTAAATATTTGCTTTTAAAACGCTTTAAAAGTACTCAAAGTCTTCATTTTAAAATCTAAAAAAAGAAATAAAAATCAGCAATTATTACTATTTTACTTCATTTTGTTACATTTTTTTGAATAAAAATCCAAATTAAATAATGATTTTGAGATAAATTTGCCAACTATTAAAATTAAAGCAATCCAAGCAAAATTGATCTAAAAAGGAAAAGTAAAACCAATTTATATTCATTCTATAACCAAATTTGATCACAAAAAAGCGAATCGCAATTTGTATTTTAGTTTGGGTATCGTATATAATGAAATATTGAAATTGACCACTTTGTATCTTTTTCTAATTTTGTTTTGCTATTATCAGGAATTGCTGTGATTATAGAAATTACAATTAAAAAAAATAAAAAATGAGTAAGACATTATTTGACAAAGTATGGGATTCACATGTAGTGCGTAAAATTGAAGATGGACCAGATGTGTTTTTTATTGACCGTCATTTCATTCATGAAGTTACGAGTCCTGTTGCTTTTTTAGGATTAAAAGCCAGAGGCGTTAAGGTTTTATACCCAGAGCGTACTTTTGCAACTGCAGATCACAATACACCAACCATAAACCAACATTTACCAGTTGAAGATGCACTATCTGCAAATCAGCTTAAAGCGCTTGAAGATAACGCTGCCGAATACGGAATTTCGCACTGGGGATTAGGTCACATTAAAAATGGAATTGTACACGTAGTTGGTCCTGAAAACGGAATTACTTTGCCAGGTGCTACTATTGTATGTGGAGATTCTCACACGTCTACTCACGGTGCTTTTGGAGCAATTGCTTTTGGTATTGGAACTTCTGAGGTTGAAATGGTGCTTTCTACGCAATGTATTATGCAGCCAAAACCAAAGAAAATGCGTATCAACGTAAACGGTCAATTAAGTAAAGGTGTTGGTCCAAAAGACGTTGCACTTTATATTATTGCTCAATTAACGACTTCTGGAGGAACTGGATATTTTGTTGAATACGCCGGAGATGTTTTCGAAAATATGACTATGGAAGGCCGTATGACGGTTTGTAACCTAAGTATCGAAATGGGTGCTCGTGGTGGAATGATCGCTCCTGACCAAAAAACTTTTGATTTCCTTGAAGGAAGATTATTTGCTCCTAAAGGTGAAGCCTGGGATAAAGCAGTTGCTTATTGGAAAACTTTGAAAACCGATGCTGATGCTGTTTTTGATGCTGAATTAAACATCAACGCTGCAGACATTGAACCAATGATAACTTATGGTACTAACCCTGGAATGGGAATTGGTATCTCTAAACATATTCCGAACGCTAATCAAGTTGAAGGCGGAGAGGAAACTTATAAAAAATCTCTTGCTTACATGGGCTTCCATGAAGACGATGTGATGATTGGAAAACCAATTGATTATGTTTTCTTAGGAAGTTGTACAAACGGTCGTATCGAAGATTTTAGGGCTTTCGCCGAAATTGTAAAAGGAAGAAAAAAAGCTGATAATGTTACGGCTTGGTTAGTTCCGGGTTCTCACGTTGTTGAAGCTCAGATTAAAGAAGAAGGTATTTTGGATATTCTTACAGAAGCTGGTTTTGTATTACGTCAGCCTGGATGTTCAGCATGTTTAGCAATGAACGATGATAAAGTTCCTGCCGGAAAATATGCAGTAAGTACATCAAACAGAAACTTTGAAGGCCGTCAGGGTCCTGGTTCAAGAACATTATTAGCGAGTCCAATTATGGCTGCCGCTGCTGCTGTTACAGGAAAACTAACAGATCCGAGAGAGCTGTTCTAGTCAATGACAATGGCAATAACAATTTCAAAAATTCAATAAATTGCTTTTAGATTTAAATATCGATTCTCATTTTCAGAAAATCTAAAATCTAAAATCCAAAAATCTAAAATTAAAATGGCATACGATAAATTTAATATACTTACCAGCAGTGCAGTGCCGCTGCCAATTGAGAACGTAGATACAGATCAAATTATTCCGGCTCGTTTCCTGAAAGCTACAAAACGTGAAGGTTTTGGAGACAATCTTTTCAGAGACTGGAGATACAACGGAGACGATTCTCCAAAAGCTGATTTCGTTTTGAACGATTCAACTTATACTGGAAAAATCCTTGTTGGAGGAAAAAATTTCGGTTCAGGATCTTCAAGAGAACACGCTGCGTGGGCAGTTTACGATTATGGTTTTAGAGCTGTAGTTTCTAGTTTCTTTGCAGATATCTTCAAAGGAAACTGTTTAAATATTGGAGTTCTTCCTGTTCAGGTTAGTCCTGAATTTGCTGATACAATTTTTAAAGCAATTGAAGCTGATCCTAATACACAATTAGAAATCAACTTGCCTAACCAAACGATTACTTTATTGGCGACCGGTCAATCAGAATCTTTTGCGATTAATGGCTACAAAAAGAACAATATGATTAATGGCTTTGATGACATTGATTATTTGCAAAATATTAAAGAAGATATTGTGGCTTTCGCCGATAAACTTCCTTACTAAAAAGAAATCTCATTCAGTCTATTAGGCCCGACAGGTTTCAAAGCTTGTCGGGTCTTTCTAAATGAAATCGATCGAAAGAATATTTCAGAAATTAATCCGACAAAAAAATAAGTTTTAAATAATCCTATTGTAAATGAAAGGCAATAAACATATTGAAAGAGACGAAAATGCAACAAAAATATTCAACGATAGAAGTTTAGCCAAAAATTATAGAAATCTGACTCAGATTTTACAACCCGGAATAACCGTTTTAGATATTGGCTGCGGAACAGGTTCAATTTCAAGAGACATTGCAAATAATATTGGCCCAAACGGAAAAGTTATTGCCATTGACAATACAGAAAACTTTATAAAAAGCGGTCAGGAATCTTATCAATCAGTTGCTAATTTAGAATTAATTGCTGTTGATTTATTTGATTACAACCCGGATATAAAATTCGACTTAATTGTTTCCGCCAGAACATTGCAATGGTTAAGCAACCCAAAAGAAGCTTTAATAAAAATGAAATCATTATTGAAGCCAAACGGTCAAATATCAATTCTGGATTATGATCACACCAATTTAATCTGGAATCCGTTGCCACCGGAAAGCATGCAGGAGTTTTATAAAACTTTTTTGAAATGGCGGGCAGATGCCGGAATGAATAATAAAATAGGAGAAGATTTACCTCTGTTATTAAAAGAAGCAGGTTTTCATTCTATCGAAAAAATAAATTCAGATGAAGTTTACCTTCAGGCAGATGCTGATTTTAAATCGAAAGTTGGGATTTGGTCCAAAGTTGCCGGATCCAGACAAATGGTCGAAGAAGGTTATTTAGAAGATGAATTAAGATTGAAGGCAATCGAAGAATACAATGACTGGATAGAAAATTCAGCCCTTTCGATGACTATGAAGCTAAACGAAGTAAGAGGAAAAATATAAAAATAACTATAATTCACTTTTTAAAGAAATATAGAAAATCAATATGGAAAAAAGAAAAATTGAAATAATGGATACGACGCTTCGCGATGGTGAACAAACCTCGGGAGTATCATTTTCTGCTGCAGAAAAACTTACCATTGCGCAATTGTTGTTGGAGGAATTAAATATTGATAGAATCGAAATTGCTTCAGCCCGTGTGAGCGAAGGCGAATTTCAAGCCGTAAAAGGCATTACAACTTGGGCAACCGAGAAAGGTTATATTAATCGTATTGAAGTACTTTCGTTTGTAGATGGAGGCGTTTCAATTGAATGGATGAAGGAGGCCGGAGCTAAAGTTCAGAATTTGTTGACCAAAGGTTCAATGAATCACTTAACGCATCAATTAAAGAAAACTCCGGAACAACATTTTGCCGAAATTGCACAGATCATTGCTTTAGCAAAAGAAAACAATATTGAAACGAATGTTTACTTGGAAGACTGGAGCAACGGAATGCGAAATTCTCCGGAATATGTTTTTCAATTTCTAGACTTTTTATCTACTCAACCTGTCAAAAGAATTTTACTTCCAGATACTTTAGGCGTTTTAATTCCGTCTTTAACTTTTGAATTTCTTTCAAAAATAAGAGCTCGATATCCTCAAATTCATTTTGATTTTCACGCTCATAACGATTACGATTTAAGTATCGCAAATGTTATGGAAGCTGTAAAAGCAGGCATAAACGGACTTCACGTTACCGTAAACGGAATGGGAGAACGTGCCGGAAACGCTCCACTTGAAAGTACTGTTGCTGTTATAAATGATTATTTACCAGAAGTTAGTATCAATATTAAAGAAACTTCTCTTTATACGGTAAGCAAACTGGTCGAAACCTTTACAGGATATAGAATTCCTGCCAACAAGCCAATTGTTGGTGACAATGTTTTTACACAAACTGCCGGAATCCACGCCGACGGTGACAATAAAAATAATTTATATTTTAATGATTTACTTCCGGAACGTTTTGGAAGAAAAAGAAAATACGCTCTCGGAAAAACTTCAGGAAAAGCCAATATCGAAAAAAATCTTCAGGAATTAGGTTTAAAATTAAACCAGGAAGATTTGAAATTGGTTACCCAAAGAATTATCGAATTGGGCGACAAAAAAGAAACCGTTACCAAAGAAGACCTTCCATATATTATTTCAGATGTTTTGGACAGTCATACTTATCAGGATAAAATTACAATTGAGTCGTATGTATTAATGCACTCAAAAGGAATGCGTCCGTCTACAACTTTACTTCTAAAAATTGATGACGAAATCATCGAAGAAAATGCACAAGGCGACGGTCAGTTTGATGCTTTTATGAATGCCTTATCCAAAATTTACAAAAGCAAAAAACTAACACTCCCAAAACTGATTGATTACGCAGTGAGAATCCCTCCAGGAAGCAGCTCTGACGCTTTATGCGAAACTATCATCACCTGGGTAAATAACGGAAAAGAATTTAAAACAAGAGGATTAGATTCAGATCAAACAGTTGCCGCAATTATAGCAACTCAAAAAATGTTGAATGTGATTCCTTAATATAGGGACAAAGGTTCAGGGTAACAAAGGTGCAAAGGTTTCCTCTTTGTTACCTTAAACTTTGAGCCTTTGAACCTTTGCCTCTTTGAACCTAAATAACAAACAAAATACTTAAAAAAAATGAAATTTAACATAGCCCTTTTAGCAGGAGACGGAATTGGTCCTGAGGTAATTAATGAAGCTGTAAAAGTATCTGATGCTATTGCAAAAAAATTCAATCACGAAATAACCTGGACACCGGCTCTTACAGGAGCATGTGCTATCGATGCCGTTGGAGTTCCTTATCCTGACGAAACTCACGAAATTTGCATGGCTGCCGATGCTGTTTTATTTGGAGCAATCGGTCACCCAAAATATGATAATGATCCAAGCGCACCAGTTCGTCCGGAGCAAGGATTGTTATTGATGCGTAAAAAATTAGGATTGTTCGCAAACGTTCGTCCAACATTTACATTTCCTTCTTTAATTGACAATTCTCCTTTAAAAAGAGAAAGAATCGAAGGAACTGATTTAGTTTTCTTAAGAGAATTAACCGGAGGAATTTACTTTGGAGAAAAAGGAAGAAGAGACGACGGAGAAACTGCTTTCGACAATTGTGTTTACACAAGAGCCGAAGTTCAGCGTTTGGCTAAAAAAGGATTTGAACTTGCGATGACTCGTAGCAAAAAATTATGTTGCGTTGACAAAGCAAACGTTCTGGAAACTTCACGTTTGTGGAGAGAAACTGTTCAGGCAATGGAAAAAGATTATCCTGAAGTTACAGTTTCCTATGAATTTGTTGATGCTGTTGCGATGCGTTTGGTTCAATGGCCAAACTCTTATGATGTATTGATTACAGAAAACTTATTTGGAGATATCTTAACTGATGAAGCTTCTGTAATTTCAGGTTCAATGGGATTAATGCCATCTGCTTCTGTTGGAGAGCATACTTCATTGTACGAACCAATTCATGGATCTTATCCACAAGCTACAGGATTAAATATTGCAAATCCATTAGCAACGATTTTATCTGCTGCAATGATGTTTGAAGATGCTTTTGGATTAAAAGACGAAGCTGAAGCAATTAGAGCTGTTGTAAACAAATCATTAGAACAAGGAATTGTAACAGAAGATTTAGCGGCAAAAGGAACTAAAGCCTACAAAACCAGCGAAGTTGGAGATTGGCTTGTAGAAAACCTATAATTTGTTTCAAGTTTTATTTGTTTCAAGTTTCGCAACCTGAAACTTGAAACAAATAAATAAAAACCTGAAACAAAATTTACCACATAAAAAAAGGGATCAACTTTCGTTGATCCCTTTTATATATTTAGAAAAAAATATTAATATCCTCCTCTGTTACCACCACGGTCATTTCCACCACGGTTGTTTCCTCCACCATAACCTCCGCGTGAATCTCCACCACGGCTGTTATTGTTGAAGCTTCTTCTTTCACCTTCAGGTTTCGGTTCAGATTTATTAACTACAATTGCACGACCTTGAACAGTAGCTCCGTTCAATTCATCAATTGCTTTTTGAGCTTCCGCATCGTTTGGCATTTCAACAAAACCAAAACCTTTGCTTCTTCCAGTAAATTTATCTGTAATAATTTTAACTGAATCTACTGCTCCGTAAGCCTCGAAAGACTCTCTTAAATCTGCTTCCTCAATACTGAATGGAAGGCTTCCAACAAAAATGTTCATATGTACTTATTTATAATAATGTAGCAAATGTAGGCTTATTTTTCCGTAATCTACTATATATTAGTTTATTTATGTTTTTATTTTGATTTTAAAAAAACAGAAACCAACAAAACCAAACAATAACCAATAAAATCTAATTATTAAAGTTAACAAGCGGAGTATATGGAATCTTATAAAAAACACCTTCGGTAAAAGTTACACTGGGATTTTCAAGATCTTCTGCATTTGTATTTACTGCAGTAAACTTAAACGTTCCGGAAATAGTTCCCTTATTGTTATCAAATTCTGTAATTACAACTTGCCCACTACCTTTATTTGTTCCAGTCGTAAACTCAGGTTTGTCAATCGCAAATCTATCCGAATAAGAAGCAGCGGTTAAATTATCAACACCCAAAACATATGTTTTTGTTTCTAATGAAGGAAGCTTAAGAGTTACCACATTGGTTCCTAAACCACCACTAATATATACACCTCCGCCAGCTTTTGCCTGAGCTGAATAATTTTGAGCTCTCCAAAAAACGTTGTCTTTTAAACTTTGAAAGGCCGGAGTATTAAATTTTATATCTTCCTCACAAGATGCAAGTAAAAAAATAGTGATTAATAAGTAATAATATTTTTTCATAAAATGATAAGTTTCAAGCAAAAGTATTACAATTAAGACAAATAATTTAAAAAAACGGAGTCGAAAACAGTAAAAAAATCAGTAAAAATCTATCTCTGCTATAATTAATAAGGTTTAAAACTCATTATTCACAAAAAAATTATATCTTTGCGCCCTTAATTAACAGAGGTCGAGTACCTCAAAATTTAATCATACGATTATGTCAGTAAAAATTAGATTACAAAGACACGGTAAAAAAGGAAAACCTTTTTACTGGGTTGTAGCTGCAGATGCACGCTCAAAAAGAGATGGTAAATACTTAGAGAAAATCGGTACTTACAATCCAAACACAAACCCAGCAACTATCGACTTAAACCTTGATAGTGCAGTTAAATGGTTACACAATGGTGCACAACCAACTGATACTGCTAAAGCAATTCTTTCTTACAAAGGTGCTTTATTGAAACACCACCTTGATGGAGGTATTCGTAAAGGTGCTTTAACTCAAGAGCAAGCTGATGCAAAATTAGCTGCTTGGTTAGAAGCTAAAGCTGGAAAAGTAGATGCTAAAAAAGACGGTTTAACAAAAGCGCAAGCTGATGCTAAAGCTAAAGCTTTCAAAGCAGAACAAGAAGTTAACGCTAAACGTTTAGCTGCTGCAGCTCAGGCTGAAGCTGATGCTATCGCTGCTGCAACTCCTGCAGTTGAAGAAGAAGTTGCTGAAGTTGAAGCGGAAGCTGCTACTGAAGAAGCTCCTGCTGCTGAAGAGAATAACGAAACAACTGAAGCATAATTATACTTAGCGAGAATGCGTAAAGAAGAATGTTTTTATTTAGGTAAAATCGCTAAAAAATTTAGTTTCAAAGGTGAAGTTCTGGCTTATTTAGACACGGACGAACCTGAGTTATACGAAAACTTGGAATCAGTGTTTGTTGAATGCAACAAACACTTGGTTCCTTTTTTTATTGAGAAAAGCTCGCTGCACAAAAACGACTTTCTTAGAATTCGTTTTGAAGATATGAATACCGAAGAAGATGCAGATGCTATTATGGGCAATGCAATTTATCTTCCTTTAAATATGTTACCAAAACTTTCCGGTAACAAATTTTATTTCCACGAAGTAATAGGTTTTGAAATTGAAGATCAACGAGTAGGTATTTTCGGGAAAATTGTTGCCGTAAACGATACAACAGCCCAACCTCTTTTTGAAGTTTTGAATGGTGAAGTCGAAATGCTAATTCCGATGATCGATCATTTCCTCGTAAAAATTGACCGTGAGAATAAAAAAGTCATTATGAACTTGCCAGAAGGGCTTGTTGAAATGTACCTTTAATTAGATTTTTAGACTTCTTAGATTGTTGGATTTTTAGATTATATTTAATTTCTAAATCCAATTGTTAACCTATAATCATAAATCAAAATGTTTCAGTTTAAGCAATTTTCTGTAAAACAAGACAAAACCGCTATGAAAGTAGGAACCGATGGTGTTTTACTTGGCGCCTGGGCTCCTATAGATCACAATCCTTTTAGCGTTTTAGATATTGGCGCAGGAACCGGAATCATTGCTTTGATGCTGGCTCAGCGAACTCATGCCGAACAAATTGATGCCCTTGAAATTGACGAAGATGCCTATGAACAAGCTGTTGGAAATTTTGAAAATTCACCTTGGGGAGATCGTCTATTTTGTTTTCATGCCGGTTTAGATGAATTTATAGACGAACCAGAAGACGAATACGATTTGATCGTTTCAAATCCTCCTTTTTATTCAGAAGATTACAAAACAGATAATGAACAACGTGATTTAGCTCGTTTTCAAGATGCAATGCCTTTTGAAGAATTAATTGAAGCCGCCGATTTATTACTTTCTGAAAATGGAATATTTGCTGTTATCCTTCCATATAAAGAAGAAGAAAATTTTATCGCTTTAGCGAGAGAATCAGAATTATATCCCATAAAAATTACCCGCGTAAAAGGAACTCCAAAATCTGAAATCAAGCGTAGTTTATTGGCTTTTAGCCGAAATGAAACTTCTGAAATCGAAATCAACGAATTAATTATCGAAATCGACAGACACGTTTATACAGCTGAATATACTGAATTGACTAAAGAGTTTTATTTGAAGATGTAGCCCTTAAAACCCTAATCAGTTAGTTATATACTAACCATAACTTCGGTATATTTAATTTGATTTAAATAACATTTAGCTAAATAGTACGACTTAAACTCATAAAATCTTGAATCCTCAATAAAATGCCTATTCATACTCATATGAATTAGAAGAGAAAAGTATGTCCTTTTACTCAAACTGCTTTTTTCTAACCCATTAAAAATATTACTTATAAATTTTTCATCAGTGAAAAGGCTTTGATAATTGAAGTCTGTAATTTTTAGCTTAATTTTTGCGTATTTTTTATTGAAATCTTTTCTCAACTCGCGATTTAATTCAAACTCTTTCGAAAACTTGTTTATACAGTTTTCACAATAAGATATCATCTCTTCCAGGGAAAGCCCCATAAAATCTAGATAATATTTAATTTTCAGTATAGCAACTATCTGAATCGCCTCTTCTTCTAGATCTTTAGCGATAACATTATTTAAAAAATCTTTACTATCCAAATCGAAAATAACTTCCGCTAATTTCATTAGTTTTCCGCCTCCATATCTATGATTCTCAGGAACATAAGGAGAAATATGATATTTACTGGCGTAACCCTTTATTTTTAAATAATTAATTACACTCGTGATATATTGTCTATTTTCCAAAGAAGAAGTCTTAAATCTTAGACGTAAATGTCTTTCAGGGCTTCCATAATGAATGAAGAAAAATTGGTCACATATGTCTTTTAAAATTATATTTTGGTGGACATATTTTAATATATCCGAATCTGCATATGAATTACAATATAATTCAATATATAACCAATCATTTATTAACGTTTCTCGTGAATATCTATTCGAAACAACATCTAAATCTCTATAATTAATCTTATTTGGAATATACTCCGTATTCTTGACAGCTACAACAATTTCATGGGCAAAATTTCCAGATTTATTGGCGATTTTAGGATAAAAAGAGTCATACAGACACTCTGAAACATAAAAATATTTTTTGTCTTGAATTTTATTAAAAAAGGCAAGAACATGACCTCCGTTTTCAGTATCAACAATCAAGTCTCCTTTAACATCTTTAAAAACGATTTTTTTTGCAAAGCTGTGTTTTTCTATCAGAGCTTTCAAATAGTCCAAAAACTCATTAAAGCTCATTTCATTATTTACCAGTAAAAGCTGAGCAGCACTTAGGAGCATACCTTTTTCTAAATAAATTCTAGGAACATATTCCCTAAGCATATTTTCGTATGAATTGAAATTAAAATTTATAAAGTAAAATTCTTGATTTTGAAATTCTACTTCTCTCAAAAACCAATTTATATCTGAATCAGACAATCTAAAATTAACCGCAGATATAAACTTCGGTAATATTTGTTTTTTAAATTCTTTTGACACCAATGAGATTTTACCATTTTGTAGATGAATGTAAATATCTGAAAAAAAAATTGGTATTGTGTTTTTTAAAACTGACGTGTTTATAGGAATAGTATAATCATAATAATGTCTAGTAGGTGAAATATTTATAGTTCGTAAATCTCCCATACAGTTTACCTCTGCTATAATTTTATCAGCATTTATCTCCTTTTCAAAACTTACAATTTCCTCGCAAAGAGAATCCGTAACATTTCCAAATCTGGAAATTAAATTTAAAGCCGAAGTTCCACCTGCTTTTTTAAAATAAACAACTTCTTCGCCAGTCGTTTTTGAAACTAAAACTTCTAAAACAACGCTAAAACTGGCTGGCAAATTTGTGTTTAAATTTACTCTATCTTTAGAATCTAAATCAAGGAAAAGCTCTTTTTCATTTGAACGTAAAATTTTTGCTATAATATCTTTATGGAGCTTCATTTGCGATTCAGAGCGCATGTCAGAATACTTAATCCCTGAATATGGATTAAATACTTCACTCAATGGTATAAAACCATCGTTAAAACGACTAGATAACTGTCTCCCAAATTTATTTAATCTATCATTACAAGGTGTTCCACTGCTATTATAAGAAATTGAAAAATCTATAAATTTTTCAATTTTTTTTCTAATTTCAACATCGATACTTCCTGATCCAAATTCGAAGGAATTGATCGCATGAAAAGATTTAACATTATCAACATTATATGTAACATAGTTATCCTGCTCTCTTTTTAGTAATTCTGAAAACTTTGTTATTTCAGAGATATTTCCCAAATTAAACTTTTTCTTTTCAACAAGAATAGAATCATTTACACCTAATAAAGTACATAGTTTACCTTTCAATGGATAATATAAAAATTCATGTATCAAAAGCCCTGCTTCAACAATATCATCCAAGTAAGTTTCAATTTCATATTTTTCAAAGCCTTCATTTATTAGCTCTTCTAATAACGAACTAATTTTAGCGCCAGAAGTAAATTTATTAATTAACCACTCTAAGTTTTCATCATAATCAATTTCAACATAATTAATCTCAATTTTCCCGCTATTAAGAATTTTAGATCTATAAAAACTAATTCTATTTTCATTCAAAAAATGTATTGAAGGATTTGAAAAATAGGAAAACTCATTCTGCTGATTTAAAGACAATTCCTTAACAATTCCAGAAATGAATGAATTATCATAATCAATCTCTAACTCTGTAGACAATCCTTTTTCTATTAAAGTGATATCACTCCAGATTAAAGATCCGACACTGCTAAAAGCTCCAAAAGGCGTTGGATTAAAATGTGATCTTAAAAAATATCTTTCTAATGAAAGTAGAACTTTTTCAGTTTTATTCTTTTTAATATCTTCATACAAACTTCTTGAAGAAATTAAAATAGCGAGTTTAAACATTTCATTATTATTAAAAAAGCCCAACATGTCACCTTTATTTCTATCATACGACTGAATAGGAAAATTGACAACTCTTTTAACTACTGAATCAAAAAAAAGCATAAATAGAATTTATTAAATATGATTTTAAAAACAACCTAATATTAAAATACTTACATTCAAATTCAATGTAAATTAATACAACTAAGCCAATTTGGATTTATTTCGTTATTTATTGTTAGGAGCACCATCCCTAACCCTGACGCTCCTTTCAATATAGAAGCTTCTTCTATATATTGTCCATTTCCTGTATGAGCCAAAAATTCACTAAAATTCTTAGTTTGAAACCTCATTACATCATCCCAAATTTTAATCTCATTACAATAATCAATTCCAAACTTTAGACTTGCAAAATGGTATTGCATTATTATTCCTGTTGAACCATGGCAAATGCCAAAATCTTTAACGTTTGACTCACTTAACGAAATATTTTTTGTATTGTCCATTAATGCAATCGCTTCATTTTTTAATTCATTATTATTAAGAAATATACTTGCATTATATAGTGAATTACTAATTCCTAAATCTCCTTGACACCATCCCAACAAAGCACTAGTTGAAATTTCACTTTTTAAGATATGAACATTTGGAAAAAATTGTTTTGATTTTAAATCATACTTTTTTCCTTTTTTTAAAAAATCAATACAAATATTTAAAGGCTCTTTAACATCAATTTCTAGTTCTTTGAAATTATTAGACAAATAGATCAGAAAATTTATTAGACCTGATACTCCGTGTGCAATCCCAAAATAATAGCATTTGTCATTATGATATGCAGATTCTCTAATTAGGACATCATTTAAATTCGAATTAATTTTCCCTATTAATTCTCGTGAAAAGTTATTTAAAGTTTCAATTAAAAAATCAGTTTTAGCAATATTATTTCTATTTATAAAATAAAAAACGATACCCATTGCTCCGTGCAAAAAATCAAAATTATTTTTATTTAGCAATTCTTTTAAATCTTCAGCTAAAATTAAATCGAGACTTTCAAAATAACTTTCATCAATTTCTATATCATCATTGTTTAAGTTTAACAAAACCCAACCATAACCTGCAAGACCAGAACACAAAGAAGAACTGTTTGATTCTTCTGATATCAAATTATTTATTTTATCAATAATTAATAATAATTTTTCTTGATATTCAATGTTATTGTACGTCTTGCTTAAAAAATTATAAAACATTGCAATTCCTGAAAGACCATCTAAAAGACCAATTCTATTTTCTCCTGGAATTGTTTGCCAAACTTTTTTTTCTATTCTAGAAATAACATCCTTCATATACTAATACCTTAAATATTTACATTTAAAAAACATCTCTTAATAAAAAAAAATAGTAATTTCTATTAAAACAGAAATTACTATTCAGTAATTAAGATATTTAAATAACCAATGATATTAAGAGCAATCTATTGGCCAAGATGATGTTTCATTACAACACATATCTTCAGAATCATCTGAATGTTCTCCTTTAACATATCCTCCTTTAATTTTCTCTTGCTCTTCTTCAGACAATTTTTTTATTGTCAAATTTTTTAATTCCAATTTCTTTGGATTTAATTTTTTCATAATGGTGTTTTTTGATTTTGTTAATACTACTAATTGTCACTTGCAATTAGTTATTACAAATAAAAATAAAATATTTTAAACAATAACTTGTTAAAATCGTTAAAATTTAGTTAAAAAAGTAAACTTATACCTTTATTTTTAATATTTTTAGAGGTTGTATTTAATTGTTTATCTTCTTTAGAAAATTAATAGCACGTTCCAAAATTTCATCTTTACCTTGCTGAATTCCTAAAATAGTAGGTTTTACTTCAATATCAGGAACAATACCAATACGTTGGGTTTCTTTTTTATTAGGATAAAAAACACCATAACAAGTAAAAGATGAACCAAATCCTTTTATGAGTGAAAATCTATAATTACCTCCATCTGCGCCACCAGTCTGACTTCCAATTACTGTTGTTTTAGGTGCTGTTTTCAACGCCATAGCTGTATATTCTGCATGACTTATTGCATTTTCATCAATCAAAACAACTACTTTCCCTTTGTAATAATCCGGATTACTTTTACCACATTTTTCAATATCTGCTTTCCAAATAAAACGTCCCGGATAAGTTAAGTCCGGATACAATAACCTTGCAAATTCTTTTTGTTCCGGATTAAGCCAGTCCGAAATCGCATACATCACATCATGCGGACGCTTCCTGTCGTCAAAAATAATAGCATTAGTATTTTTTAATTCAGAAATTAAATTCGGAACATCTTTAGCTTCAAAGGCATCAAAATTAACATATCCAATATTCCCTTCTAAAATTTTCCATTTCTCTTCGTCAGGAAATTGTATTTTTAAATCTTTATATTTATAACGGTTTATCAATTTAACTTCCGTTTTGTCTTGTCTGGTAAATTCAATTTCAAATGAATCTGATTTTCCATTAAAAATTGTCCAATAAGCATTTCTCAAAACCGAAGGCTCATTTGAGCCTTCAACATATTTCCGATTTTCTTTTAGAATTTCGGCAATAGTTTTCCCTTCAACTTTTGTAATTACATCTCCAATTTTGATATCACTAATTTTTGCTAAAGAATCATTCTTCAACTTAACAACAACTGCTTTCTCATCAATTATTTTTACATCAGCCGGAATAAATTTATCTCCAAAATAATCAAACAATTGTGACATTTGCGTTGAGGCATGCGTATCATTCAATTTTATTGAAATTTCGCGCATTGCCAAAACAAAATCTTTCTCAGATTCCGGATTGTCAAATCGGGAGAGAAATTCAATTAAAGTTTTATCCCAATTTTGATCCATTTGGTATTTATAAGGGAAGAAATATTCAATATAATTCCAATATCTAAACAATGCCAAAAGACGAAGATTTTTATCTGTCCACTTAAAATCAGGATACTTTATTTCATTAATAAATTCTAAAGACATACTGCCACCATTCACATAATCAACAAAATGTTGCTTTCCCTGAATACGGTTTTCTTCAATAAATTTTAGTTTTTTTGAAAGTGATTTTGAGAATAAATCATTTTTAGAAATCCATGACAAATCAAAATTTTTGTCAAAGTAATCAATTTTAGAAGTTGACTTAGAAGTTTTATAATCTTTTACTTCTCCCAAAGAAGTAATCCAATTTTCGATCACCAAAGAAAATGCTTCTGCTGATTGTGCTTCTTCAACTTTTGATAAAACCTGAAATAATTGTTCATCCCAATTTTTACTTCCATCAGCTACATTTGGATGGTAATATTTTAGAAAGCCCCAGATTTTGCATGTTGCAGCTAATTTTTGAGTTTCGTTTATTGGTTTTGAAAAAGAATATTGAAATAATAAAACAAGAACTAAAAGAAAAATTTTCTTCATTTGAAAAAACGGTTTTGGTTAGTTAAATAGTTATGGCTAATTTTAAACTTGCTCAAAAATACTTTTAAACTGATATAAGATTCTTTCGATCAATCTTAGATCTTCGGTTACAATTTCAGCGCTTCCTTTCATTTCTTGTTGAAACACTATTCTCTTTTTATAAGAGGTTTCCAGTCCGTTTGGTAAAGCAACATCCAACAACAGATTTCCATCTTTGTCCGGAACCAGTGATATGTTTTGGATTTTTCCCCTCAGAACTCCAAATTCTCTATCTGGGAAATTTGCCAGTCTGATGTTTACTTTTTGACCTACTTTTATCTTACCTGAATTTAAAGCTGGAGCTCTGACTTTTCCAACAAAGCCGTTTTTAGCATCCGGAATTATAGAAAAAACATTATCGCCAACGTTTATTGTCTGATTTTCATTCCAAACCTGCAAAAAAGTTACCACTCCACTTATGGATGTTTTTAAGGTATAAGCCAATTCCCAATCTTTTATTACTTTTTTAAGCTGATAAAACGATTGTGCCATGTTACGCCCCAGGTTAACTTCTTCTTTGGTGCTGTTTATGTGCGAACTCTGGCTTGATTTTGTATTATCTATTAAAGAGGACCTTAATTGCGAAATCGACGATAACAAGCCCTTATAACTCTTCTGAGCCTGTAGATATGTCAGCTTCTTGGCTTCCATTTCCTGAGCCGAAATAATTCCTTTGTTGTAAAGGGTTTCAAAACGGGCAATCTCATTCTTTTGAAGCTGTAATTCGCTTTCGTTGATGATTTTTTGCTGTTGCAGAATTTCCAATCTTTCCTTGATTTGTACTTTCTCTGAAACCTGCGCTCGGTTTTCGACTTCAAAAGGCTGTAAATCTTCATTTAGCTGTTCTGCCTGATAGTCTTTTTGAAAAACAGCAAAGGCGCTTTCGATTTCACCCAATTGTGTATTTTTCAGCAATGCAAACGGAAAGGCTTTTTTTGAATCGTTAACATTATAAGCATCAACAATGCTTTTTAATAAAAAAACATCTTTGTAATTGGCTGTATTTTCTATAACAGCAAGTGTTGCATTTTTTGGGACTATTGCTTTATTTTTTACCAAGATAGCTTCAATCCTACCGGATGATTTCGAAACTATTTTCTCTGGCGGAATATTGGTTGTAATAACGATTTCAGTATTCACTACATCCGGATATTTGATAAACCAGGACACAAAAAACAGCAAAAATATAATGGCAAATATCAAAACGGTTCCCCAACGTATCATCCAATGAGGTACTTTGGTGAGTATATCCTGAACTTCTTCACTTCTTAATTCAAATGTATCTTCTGCCATGATTTAATTTCCTAATTGTAATTGATTTCGAACCAATTCAAAATAATTCCCTTTTTGCTGTACTAATGCCGAGTGACTTCCTATCTCAATGATTTTTCCTTTGTCCAAAACCACAATCTGATCTGCGTTCATAACCGTACTGAGTCGGTGTGCAATAACAACAACGGTTTTGTCTTTGAAAAAGATATCGAGTTTTCTCATGATTTCTTTCTCATTATTAGCATCTAAAGCCGAAGTTGCTTCGTCGAAGAACAATATTTCCGGATTTTTATAAACGGCTCTTGCAATTAGTAATCGTTGTTTTTGTCCGGTGCTCATTCCGGTTCCTTCCGAACCGATTTTGGTATTATAACCCAATGGCAATCCTGATATATATTCTTTTATATTGGCAACATCTGCTGCATATACTAATCTTTCTTTATCAACTTTGTCTACTCCAATTGCGATATTATTAGCAATGGTATCACTAAAAATAAAACCTTCCTGCATCACGGCACCAATATTGGATCTCCAGGCTTTTTGCGAAATATTCCTTAGTTGTGAATTGCCTATGTTGATTTCTCCTTTTTCAGGTTCATAGAACTTTAAAAGCAATTTCATCAGTGTTGTTTTTCCGCTTCCGCTGACGCCTACTATTGCGGTTACTTTATTGGCTGGAATTATTAAACTCAAATTATCCAAAACAGGAATATCTGATCCTAAATAACGATACGAAAGATTCTTGATCTCAATATCGGAATCATACGGAACTTCGCTGGTTTGATGTACTTCCTGTTCCGTTTCATCTTCTTTTTCATGGATTTCAGACAATCTCGCCAAGGAGATTTTTGCATCCTGAAGTTCTCTCACAAATTCTATAAGCTGCGCGATTGGTCCGTTTAAACTCCCTACAATCGAACTAATAGCCAGCATCATACCCAAGGTAATTGAACCATCAATCACTAATTTTGCCGATAGAAATATGATAAAAATATTCTTCAATTCATTGATTACCGATGAACCTATGGTTTGGGTTTGTTCTAATATTAGTCCTTTTATAGAAACTCTAAAAAGTCTTGCCTGTACATATTCCCAGCCCCATCGTTTTTGTTTTTCGGCATTATGGAGTTTGATTTCCTGCATGCCGTTAATGAGTTCCATGACTTTACTCTGTTCCTGCGAAACTTCGGCAAATCGTTTGTAATCTAAAGCTTCTCTTCGTTTTAAAAACAGCGTGATCCATCCGAAGTAAAAAAAACTTCCAATAAAGAAAACAAAAAAGATCTGAAGGTTAAAGTACGCCAATACTCCTCCCATGACGAACATATTGATCACAGAAAACAAAACATTTATAGAGGAAGTTGTCAGAATTTTTTCGATTCTGCGGTGATCATTGATACGCTGCATGATATCGCCTGTCATTCTAACATCAAAAAACGAAATGGGCAGATTCATCAGTTTTATAAAGAAATCTGAAATCAGCGATATATTGATTCGGGTTGAAAGATGCAATAATATCCAGCTTCTGATGAGCTCTAAACCAGTTCTCCCTGCAAAAAGAAACAATTGCGCAAAAAGAATCAAATAAATAAAATGGATGTTTTGGTTTTGGATTCCGATATCGACAATACTCTGTGTTAAAAACGGAAAGATCAACTGCAGTAAACTGCTGGCCAATAATCCGATACTTAACTGTATCAAAAATGATTTGTATCTTAAAATATATTGCGATAAGAGTTTAAAACCTAATCCTTTATGATCCTCTTTATCAAAATCTGTCTGAAAGAATTTTGGTGTAGCTTCCAGCAATAATGCGATTCCTTCTTCAGTAGATTCATCAGCATTATTTCCGATCCAGAATTTAAGAAATTCCTCTTTATGGTATTGAATTAATCCAAAAGCCGGATCTGAAATATAATAAATTCCTTTTTTTATTTTATAAAGTACTACATAATGATTCTGATTCCAATGCAAAACACATGGTAGTGGAGCTTCATCTAATCGCTGGGCACTTAATTTTGCTCCTAATGTTCTGAAACCAATTTTCTCTGCTGCATCACTTAAAAAAAGCAAATTGCTTCCCTCACGAGTTGTTTCACTAAAGTCTCTCAACTCCTGAATGTTGATTGTTTTACCGTAATGCTTGGCTATTATTTTTAAACATGTCGGACCACAATCTTTATAATCAGCTTGTTTGTAATTGGCAAATTGTTTCAATTCTTAATTAATTTCCTACCTTTTATGGTAAATTTTAGTTTTGCTAATGTAATATTTATCAGGAACTTTTCTAAATATTTTATTTCCTTTATAATTCTTCTTTAACCAAAATAAATGATACGTTATTAAATGCGTGAAACTTTCAATTTCTATTTGCAAATTAAGCGGGCTTACCGCGCAACAAACGAATTATTCTAAAAAAAGAGGAATTCTCTATCAACGAAACAGTTAAAAAAATAAACTCAAAGATTTATGTAAAAGAAACCGCCAAAATAAAAATACAAGGCGGTTTTTTTGTTTTAAAATATGAAAAATTAGTGATCTAGCAAACAACTTTCCTCAATAACTGACGCACAAGTTTCTCCTTCACCGGGATGTATAATACCCGCAAAAACACCAGTTCCCGGACAATAACAAGCCTCGACTCCGAAGCCACCGCCATTAATGCTTTTCTTTTCACTAATACTTAAAATTTCAACTCCGGTTAAATCTTTCAATTTTTTCATAATTTGTTTTTTGATTTGTTATTACTTCAATCATTTCAAGACAGTTGAAGCGTCTGTCTGCTAAAAATTATCGTAATATTTAATTACTGGTCTTGTTCTATGAATGAAAAAAAAAACAGAAAGGAAATATTATTCCTTTCTGTTAAGTATTTAAAAACGTTATTATCAGTAATCCAATTCCTGTAGGACATGGCACTGGTTAACCCTAACCAAATAAAATCAACTCAGTGACCAATTTTCCTAAGAATCCCAACACCAATCATCAATGTGGGAAATTTGCTCAATGTTCCACGATCGAGCGCCTACAAATTAAAAAAAACATGACTAAATTCTAAAAAAGGCTATATTGTAATTACTTCTAAAAAAGTTAAAAATTAACAACAAAGTCGAGTTGAGTCGCAAATACCCGGTAAAGTGTCTATTGGACAAGTCCCGCCAACTGGTATTAAAACGCATCCTGCTTCAATCGCATAAATCCAACATTCAGGAATTCCTCCCTGCATTGTTTTTTGCTCATTTTTGGTTATTCTCTGAGCATTTTCCAGATTTAAAATTTTCTTTAACATTTTGTACTTTTTTTAATGTTTCTTATCACATCCTAGCATACATCACCCACGATTGAACATTTATTATTGCCTAAATAAACAGGTCCATAATAAGGATTGTAGTTCAAACACACTGTCTCACTTGCGCTCCATACAACATTTCCGCAAATTGGTTCAACTGGAAAGGCCCCACCATTAATACTTTTTTTCTCGAAAATGCTTAATTCCTGAGCTCCTTCTAAGTTTAAAATATTCTTTAGCATAATCTTCAATTTTTAGTTCTCCTTCATTTATTCAAAACAACAACTTATTTTTATTCTTTCATTCTTGTGAAATGCAGAGAAGCTTTTAAACTTCTCCACACGGTTTTCTTTTTACTGGCATTTATAATATCCTCTATTAACATCCCAACACATTCCAACTTCAGGGAAGGTTCCGCCTGCAGTATTTTTTTGTTCTTCTTTTGATAATTTTTTAGTGCCTTCTGTTTTTAAAAATTTTTCTAACATGATTTGTGTTTTTTGTTTCTTAATAATAGACCTTCAATCATTTAAAGACACTTGAAGCTTATGTCTATCCCTGCGCAGGAATTTATTGGTGCCGCTAAGCTATTTTTTCCAAAACTTCAACTTCTTCAACAAAATCGTTCAAAAAGTATTTTAGTTCGTTTAATTCATATTCGTTTGGAAATAATTTGTCATTTACAATCTTAACCGGTGTATAATTAAAGTTATTCTTTGAGCACCATTCGTATTGTTTGTTTATTTCCTGTGTTATCATCATACTAACAGAATCGACATGCCATTTTTTCATCCATTTTTTCAGGCTCATCTTTTTAATATGCCAGTCCGAAATAGCTTCAACTGTTTTTCCAGGTGTTGATCTGTTTATTGATAAAAGTCTTTCGACGATAATTTTATACTGATTATCACTGTTTTCCGGATTAATATTGAACAAAACATTCAAAAATATCTTATCTGGAAATCTTAAAACTAAATCGAATGCTTCCTGAAAAGTTTTATGACAATGCCCACAACTCGGACTTATTATTATTGAAAGTTTTACAACTGCATTTCTGTTTCCAAAATTTAACCCTCTCAAATCTTCAAAACCTTTAGGATTTGGTACTTTTTTGGATAAAAAGTTTAACAAAGAATAATTTCTTTTGAATTTTTTCAGTTCTTTTAGCGAGTTTTCATTCTCCAATACGTTTTTTATCATTGATTTGATAAAATACCATGTTGGCATTAGAAGCAGCAATGAAAAAAAGAATGGAAAAACATTTTCAAAACTGAATTCCAACGTAAATAGATCCGATGAAAACCAAACAATGCTTTGCGAAAAGATCAAAAATGAAACTATCAGACACATTACACACCATTTTTGAATTTCAAATTTTTGAATCCAAATAGAAGAAACTATAACAGGAATCGCTAATAAGCTTAAAAACCCAATAAAAATTGCTGAATTTAAAGGCTGCACTAATATGGATACGTAGCTTGCTCCGAAAAAAAGTAATGGCAAATCTGAAAAACTAATCCATTTATTTTGAATTCCCAGGCTGGCATTTAACACTGAATCACAAGAAGAGTTAGAACTTAAGTTGCAAATCTTTGAAATTATACCGTTTTTAAAACCCAGTTTCTCCTGAACTATTAAAACACTTACTACCAATCCTAAAACTGATGTTGCCAAAAAAATAAGGCTAAACCAATTATAAGTATTATAAAAAAATGATAATCCTGTTAAAAGCAAAAGAGGTGAAAAATATTTCAACCAATTGTATTCGATTTTTAAATTTTCTCTTGCTACAACATTATTAGGTTCTATAGCTACAATTACTCCATTCCAGTCTAAAAGGAATTTTTCATAAGCCATTTTATAGTTTCTTTTTTTCTGACTATTAATAAGTACAAAGTTTTTAGCCTTTTCTACCAATATAAGTTCCTCTTTAAAATAAGCTAAGAAATTTGAAGGCAAATCAACAATCTGCTCTTTTGAAACTCTCACTGCAGCATTCTCTATAGATAGTAAATCAAAAGAATCTGTTATTGCAAATAAACTTGGATAATTAGGATGAGAAAGAAACAGATCCTTAAACTCATTTTTAATTTCCGAGTATCTATTTATTTGAAGAAATTTTTGGACAAGTTTTAACATCTTTTCGGCTGTTTAAAATCATAATTACAATACAAATATTGGTGTTTTTATTCGAAAAATAATCCCAAAAGCAGACATTTTATCAATTATACTACATACAATTTATAAATTATATAACTCAT
Organism: Flavobacterium sp. ov086; assembly: GCF_900187965.1. GTDB lineage: Bacteria > Bacteroidota > Bacteroidia > Flavobacteriales > Flavobacteriaceae > Flavobacterium. The sequence goes on from NZ_FZNL01000001.1 coordinate 216,512, forward strand.
AATACATATCTCAATAATCTAAAAATCAACAACTTAAGTGTATTTATTTTTTATAAAAAACCTTAAAACCCCATTCTCGATTAAGGGTTTTGCTTTTTGTCTAGTTTTGACAATGCAATAACCCTAACACATAAAAACATGACAACTCAAGTATTAAAACTAGACGATTTTAGAGCACAAAAATTATCTAAAAATCAACAAAAAACCGTTCGTGGTGGAGATGAAAATTTAACTAATCCAAATCCACCTGCTGAACCCCTAGCAGCTGACCCTGGAAAAAGTGGAGGAAAAATTGATAGTTAGGTCAATAAAAAACTATTTAAATATTATTCGCAAACTGAGCTGGAGATACTCCAGTTCTTTTGCGAAATGATTTTGCAAAAGAACCTGCATTTTTGAAACCTACGCTTTCTGCAGTAGCTTGTGTAGATTTTTTTCGATACTCATCGCAAGTAATCATTTTATGGATCGCATAATTAATTTTCAATTCATTTGTATATTCTCCAAATGATTTTCCAAACCGCTTATTAACGACATAAGATAAGTAAGTTGTATTTGTTTTGATTTTTTTGGCAACATATGCCAGAGTGAAATCTGTATTCAAGTATTCTAAATTCCTTTCAAGATCCAAAAGTTTTTCGACAATTTCATTTTCTTTAGTGAGATCAATGCACAAACTGGCATTTTCAGTTTTCAATTCAACTTTATCGAATTCAGGTAATTCTGCTTTGAAATTTGAAGTAGTTTCTTTTTCAATACTTGCTTTAAGTTCTTGTATTAAAACACTCATCTTTTTATTAGCCTTGTTTTTATCTCTGTTGCTTTTTACCAATAGAGTAACAATCCCTATAATGAAAAATGTATAAAACCCTTTCAGGCACTTATTTAAAAGAAGATCTTTTTTATAGTTTTCCTCTACCGCAACCATTTCTTTCGTGAGATCACCTATTCCCTGTAATTTATCGACTTTTGTTTTTTCCTTTTTTAATTTCGCATCATATTCCTTTTTACTATTTAAGTAAATCACTGAATGCTTGTAAGCTAGTTCTGGCTTTTTAAGAATAGTATAAATTTTTGATTGATAATAATTAGATTTCAGATAATCTAACTCATTTGAATTGCTTAAAAGTGCAAGTGAATCTGTATTTTTATAAAAAAACAATGCTTTATCATACTTTTTGAGTATATAATAAATGTCTCCTAAATTAAAATTAGCAATACATAGTAACTCTTTTTGATCATTCTCCTCACAAAGAAGCACCACTTCATAATATACTTTTTCGGCATTTTTTATTTCACCTTTCCAGTTGTAAACATTACCTAAGTTTAATTTTGCCGTGATTTTATTATAAAGATAATTATCCGAATAATTAATCGTCCTCTTATAATAATACTCTGCAGAATCTAACAAAAATCTTTTGCTTTGATTTGCCTTAAAGTAATCCTCATAAGAACCTCCTAAACTCAGATTGATATTGCTTTTTTTATTTAGATAACTTTCTTTATCAAATAAATCTTTATTCTCATGAAGAAACTTATCAAGTTCTTTTCCGTTTTTAATTGCTATTTTATAATTACCTATTACTTCATTAGCTAAAACAATATTAGCCTTGAAATTAACAATCTGATTAATGTCTCTTACTTTTTCAGAAAGTTTGATTCCCTCCTGAAATTTTTCGAGTGCAGCGCCAAAATTTCTTCTGTCGAATTCTGCTAATCCTCCATAATTGTACACATAGGATTCTAATTGTATTTTATCCTGAGAATCTGGAATCTTATCCAGATAATAAAGTGCAGTTTTATATTTTTCTTTTGATAATTCTGTTTTTCCTTTATTCTGCCACAAAACAGACAATGCGGCGTTTGCAAAAACCAAATGTTTATTATTATTTGATTTTGCCATTTGATTCGCATACACAAGAGAACTATCTGTATTTGCATTAAAATTTTGTCTGATTTTATGTCTCAAAATAGCATACTCCTCTTCTGTCGTCGCCTTTTTATCTTGAGCAAATGTAGTATTGATAACCAAAAAAACTAAAAAACAAATAATCAGCCTCATTGAATTAGAAAATCAAAATTGTTTACAATATTCCCAAATTAGATATTACTTGCAAACTGAGCTGGAGATACTCCGGTTCTTTTACGAAATGATTTTGCAAAAGAAACTGCATTTTTAAAACCAACACTCTCTGCAATAGCCTGTGTAGAGTATTTACGATACATATGATTAGTAATCATCTCGTTGATTACATAATTTATTTTAAGCTCATTAGAGTATTCTCCAAATGATTTACCAAATCGCTTATTGACAACATAAGACAGGTAAGTTGTATTTGTTTTAATTTTTTTTGCTACATATGGCAACGTGAAATCAGCATTTAAATACTCTAACTTACTTTCCAGAGCCAATAACTTCTCTACTATTTTATTTTCTTTGGCTTCATCAATACTTAAATTGACATTTTCCTTCTTAAGATGAATTTCTTCCGGTTCAAGCACAAACTCTTCTATAGCTCCTACTTCTTCTTGCTCAAACTCAGGATTATTTCTCTTCTCAATATTTGCTTTAAATTCTTCGATTAAAGCATTCATTTTTTTATGTGCTTTATTTTTATCTCTAATATTTTTAATCAATAAAAACACAACTACAACAAAAAGAAGTACATAAAAAACTTTCAATCCTCTATTTAAGAATACATCATTTTTATATTTCTTCTCAATTGTAACCATTTCGTCCGTTAGATTGCCAACTCCTTGTTTGTAGTTTACCTCTAATGCTTGCTCGTTTAATTTTGTTTCGAATTTCTCATAATTATCCAAATAAATTCGAGAATGTTTATAAGCCAGTTCTGGCCTTTTCAATATATTGTAAATTTTAGCCTGATAATAATTAGACTTTAAAAAATCAAGTTGATTTAAATCTGTTAAAGCAGCAATTGAGTCGCATTTTTTAAAAAAAACTAATGCTTTATCGTATTTTTTGGTAGAAAAATAAATATCTGCCAGATTATAATTTGCCACACACAACAAATCTTTTTTATCATTTTGCTGTGACAAGAACACAACATCATAGTAGGTTTTCTCAGCATTTTTATAATCTCCCTTAAAATTATAGACATTCCCTAAACTTAGTTTTGAACTGATTTTATTGTAAGGGTTATTATTTGAATATGTGATTGCTTTTTTGTAAAAATATTCCGCTGAGTCCAACAGATACTTTTTACTTTTATTCTTCATGAAGTAACTTTCATAGGAACTGGCCAAGTTGCTATTTATACTACTCTTTCTATTTAAAAAATCTTCTTTCGTAAATAGATTTTCATTTTTATCAATAAACTCATCAAGTTGTCTTATATCTTTAATAGCAAGCTGATAATTACCAACTGCCTCATTAATCACAGCAATATTAGTCTTAAATTTGACAGTTTGCAGAATATCTCCTATCTCTACAGAAAGCTTCATTCCTTTTCGATAATGTTCAATAGCCTCACTAAAATCACCTTTTTTCCATTGGGCATTTCCTACAAAATTCTCAATATAGGATTCTAGCTGCTTTTTATCTTTAGATTCTGGTATTTTACGTAAATAATCAATCGCCAGCTTATATTTTTCCTGAGATTCTTTTGTATTCCCTTTTAATTGCAGCGAAAAAGCTAATGATCCGTTAGCAAATGCCTGATGTTTAAAATCATTAGATTTTGCCATTTGATTAGCGTATACGATGGCACTATCGACATTTGCATTAAAATTAAGTCGGATTTTATTCTGCAATGTTGAATACTCCTGTTCTGTCAATACATTTTTTTGTGCAAATGCGGTATTCAGAACAAAAAAGAGTAAAAAAGAGATGATCAGCCTCATTTAATTTGTTTTTGGAAACTCAAAAATAGCTTATAAATTATCAATAAACTAAATTTAATTCCTGTTATTACTATTTTTCTTCTTTTTGTTTTAAAAAATATAACAATTTATAGGTGTTTTGTTATATTTATATTACGTAAATTTGTTTTTGCTAAACTATCAAAAAATGAAGCCAGATTTATTTCAAGCCCCGGATTATTACAACCTTGACGATTTATTGACAGACGAACACAAATTGGTTCGCGAATCTGCTCGCGCATGGGTCAAAAGAGAAGTTTCTCCTATCATTGAAGAATATGCTCAAAAAGCAGAATTCCCTAAGCAAATTATAAAAGGACTTGGAGAAATTGGAGGTTTCGGACCTTATATTCCTCATGAATATGGTGGTGCTGGATTGGACCAAATTTCTTACGGTTTAATCATGCAGGAAATTGAAAGAGGAGATTCAGGAGTAAGATCTACTTCATCTGTTCAATCATCACTTGTAATGTATCCTATTTGGAAATACGGAAACGAAGAACAACGAATGAAATACTTGCCAAAATTGGCAACAGGGGAATTCATGGGTTGTTTTGGTTTAACAGAACCAGATCACGGTTCTGATCCCGGAAGTATGATTACCAATTTTAAAGATATGGGAGATCATTATCTTTTAAATGGTGCCAAAATGTGGATTTCTAATGCACCTTTTGCCGATATTGCAATAGTTTGGGCAAAAGATGAAAAAGGTAGAATTCACGGATTAATTGTAGAACGTGGAATGAAAGGTTTTACAACTCCTGAAACACATAATAAATGGTCGCTTCGTGCATCATCAACCGGAGAATTGATTTTTGATAACGTAAAAGTTCCTAAAGAAAACCTGTTACCAAACAAATCAGGTTTAGGCGCACCACTTGGTTGCTTAGATTCGGCACGTTATGGAATTGCATGGGGAGCTATTGGAGCGGCGATGGACTGTTATGATACTGCTTTGCGCTATTCAAAAGAGAGAATCCAGTTTGGAAAACCAATTGGAGGAACTCAATTGCAACAGAAAAAACTTGCAGAAATGATTACCGAAATCACAAAAGCACAATTATTAACCTGGCGTTTAGGTGTTTTGAGAAATGAAGGAAGAGCAACAACATCTCAAATTTCGATGGCCAAACGTAACAATGTCGACATGGCAATTCATATCGCACGCGAAGCCAGACAAATGCTGGGCGGAATGGGAATTACCGGAGAATATTCGATTATGCGCCACATGATGAATCTCGAAAGTGTGATAACTTATGAAGGAACTCACGACATTCATTTGCTAATAACCGGAATGGATGTTACTGGAATTCCAGCATTTAAATAGCGAACAACTATTAAAATATATACAAAAACAATATAAAAAGCTTCTTCTAACCGAGAAGCTTTTTATATTTGCAAAAAATTTACGAAAATGAATATTGAAACTATCAACAATAGCATTCAACCTCAAAAAGATCAACTTTTACAGCATTCTTTATACAATAAAATTCAAAATATTGACGACTTACATAGTTTCCTGGAAACACATGTTTTTGCAGTTTGGGATTTTATGTCATTATTAAAAGCTTTACAAGCCAAACTTACTTGTACAACAACGCCTTGGTTTGCTACAAAAAACCCTGAAACAAGATATTTAATCAATGAGATTGTTCTTGCCGAAGAAACGGATTTAAGCATTGACGGAAGAAGACAAAGTCATTATGAAATGTATCTTGAAGCAATGGAAGATTGCGGTGCTGATACAACCGGAATTAATTCATTTTTATCTCAGGTAAATTCATTGCATAATATTTTTGTTGCCATAAAACAAAGTTCATTACATCCAAATACAAAAGCATTTTTAGATTTTACCTTTAGAGTAATCGAAGAAGGAAAACCACACGAAATTGCTGCCGCATTTACTTTTGGAAGAGAAGATTTGATTCCGAGTATGTTTACTGCAATATTGAAAAACTTTCAAAAAAACCTTCCTGATACTGATTTAAGCAAATTGCTTTATTATTTTGAAAGACATATAGAATTAGACGCTGACGAACATGGACCAATGGCGATGCAAATGATCACAGATTTATGTGAAGATGATGCTCAAAAATGGAAAGAAGTAGAAGAAATTTCAATCCTTGCCTTAGAAAAACGAATTGGACTTTGGAATGCCATTGAAGAAGAAATCGTAATGAAAACAGAAATGGTTTAAAAACCAAAGCAAGTTATTTAACGTAACTATTTGTTTAAAATGACCCGAAACTTAATTTGTCCAAATTATGAAATCACATTTCAAACAAATAGTTACTATTGTTCTCTCTATATTTCTACTCAGCTGCAGTACCGACGATTCGTCTTCTGAAGTACCGCCTTCAGGTATTCCTCCAACAACAGAAGTTCCCACTAAACCTCTTCCCTCTTTTATAAATTATTTAGCCTTAGGCGACAGTTATACTATTGGTCAAAGTGTTTGTGAAACTTGCCGATATCCGGAACAATTAAAAGCAAGTTTAAAAGCAATTTACCCACAAACTAACTTTTCATTAAAAGTAATTGCCCAAACAGGCTGGACAACTTCAGACTTAATCTCGGCAATAAATAGTGTAAATCCTGATTCTAATTATGATTTAGTATCACTTTTAATTGGTGTGAATAACCAATATCAAGGACGAGATTTTTCTATTTATGAAAAAGAATTCCCTGAACTTGTAAACAAAGCAATTACCCTCGCAAAAGGTGACAAAAAAAATGTAATTGTTTTATCGATTCCAGATTATGCTTACACACCATTTGGAACAATTCAAATGCAGGGTCAAGGTGCGAGAATCTCTAATGAAATAAATCAGTATAATATTTTGGCTGAAAATTACTGCACCATAAATGGAATAGTTTTTATTTCAATTACTGATATTACCCGTAATGGCCTTATTAAGCCAAGCTTAGTGGCTAATGATGGTTTGCATCCTTCAGCAGAAGCATACACTTTATTTACAGAGCGTATTTTACCAAAAGTAAAAGTGGCTTTGCAGGATTAAACTTTTTTAGATTTCCAGATAAATCCGTCTAATAAATAATGTGTAAACTGTGGTACAGTTAACAGCGGAACTATTAAAAACTGCCACGAAGAAAAATCAAAAGTTGTTAGAGAGATATTTTCATTCCAAACTAAAACTTCCCAAAGAAATTCTTCCATAAAAGCGATTACCAATAAAATTAAAACATAAATAAGGATCGCATTATATCTTTTTAAATAACTAAAAACTCCCGAATCTATATTTGATTTGTTTTCGATTTCTCGGAAATAAACCAAAGCCATATATGGAATTCCATGAGAAACGACATTCAATAAAGTAAAAATAAGATCGTCATTAAAATAAACAATTCCAAAATACCAGGAAAGCTCAGTTCCTAAAATAATAGCGTTTTTGGGAACATTAAAAAACTGTTGAGTTATGCTTTTATAACCTGTATAGATCGTATAAACCAACATAATGATTATATAGATCCAAAAGAGTATTTCTAATAAAAATGCATTCTGAAAACGAAAAAATTCATTCTCAACAAACCAATTAAATTTCCTTTCGGGAGAAAAAAACCAATACAACATTGGATATCCCGTTGAAGCATAAATTGCCAGATTATCTATAGCAACAGAAAACTTTGTTTTTTCTTCGATTCTAGAATACAATCGCATAAAACCATATTGTTGTCTGATAAAGTGAAAAACGGCAACATAGGCTAAAAATGACCAAAAGATTAAACTTCCAAAAGAAAAAAGAACTAAGCCAATCGCAAAACAAATTGCCGGCAACAACAATAATCTCTTTCTGTTCTTTTTGAACTCATCAGTTACAAAATAGGTCTTAAATAAAGTTGCATAAACATGAGCAACATCAATAAAAACAATTAGAAAAAGCCAGGTATAAAATGAATACTTATTCTCAATTGTGGTAATATATTTTTGAAACAAAAAAATGAATACCAACACAAAAAAGGACGGTCCAATGATAAAAATCAAATCTGTTTTGGCTTTATGAATCCAGGGTTGTTTCATCTAAAATTTGGTTTACTGCATTAATTCCATGATGAAAAGCTTCTTCAAAAATCGAGATTCCTGACAAATCCGTGTGGGCAAAATAAATCCGATTTTGAATGTTTTTTGAAGCTTGTCTTTTTGCTTCTCCAAAAATAAATCCGGGTGCAGGACTTACCATTCCGTGACCTAATAAAAAAACTTCCATTTGTTCCGTACAATCTTCAATATCAGGATGTGCAATTTTAAGATCATCAAAAACAAATTGTTTCCAATATTCTTTACTCTTTTTATACAGTTCTTTTCGTGATTTTCTTAAATCTGAAGAAGAAAAACTATAATAATATGTGATTACTTTTCTAGTCTGAATTTGCTTCAAAGACTGATGTTGGTCATAAACATATCCCAATCCTTTTGCATCATAAATAACATTATCCCAAGAAAGCGGAAAACTGAAATTATCTGATAAATCTGTTACTGTTAAACTTGCCAAAAGCCAGGGTGTATAATGAAACTCTTTTGTGAACTCTTTCCTGTCTTTGATCAAATATTGATTGACAAACTGAGGTGTTGCCATTATAACTTTGTCTGCAATAATCTCTACCGAAGTTTTTTTAATATCGTCAAATGCTTTTGCAACAACTTTATTGTTTTCAACTTTAACTTCATAAACCAAATGATTTTTTAACGTCTTTTGATCTGTATATTTTTTTAGATGAGATGCCAATCTTGCGTTTCCTTCAGGCCAGGTTAATACACTTTCTTTTTTATCAGATGTTGCATCTTGTTTTCTTCCGGCGAAATAATGAATTCCAGCCCAAGCTGAAACATAATCTATTCCAAGTCCAAAATCATCTTTGCAGCAATAATCGATATAATCAAACAAAGGTTTTGCTTTGAAATTATTAGTTTCAAACCATTCTTTCATGGTAATTTTATCTAAATTCCTAGTTGTAGTATCTTCTGAAGAAAGACGAAGCGGAATATCAAATAAAAACTTCCCGTCATTTCCTTTTCCTTCTCTAAAAGTATCCATTAATTTAAAAAAACGCTGAAATTCTAAATCTTCGTCTTTTGAATTTCCTTCTTTAGGAACAACTCCGTCTTGCCAATTATTTTTGTAAAACAAACGTTCATCGGGAGCAAAAGACAATTGTAATTCATCAAAAACAGGAAATCCTTTTTGATCATAGCTTAAAATAATTTTCTCTTCTTCAAGAAATTGCAATAATTCTTTATCTTGAAAATTAGGAAGTGGTAAATAATGTGCTCCTAGCGGAAATTTAGAATATTGATTTTCTCCATTGGAAGAATTCCCGCCTAAATGTCCTTCTAATTCAATTAAAAGAAAATCAGAAATTCCTTTTTTCTGAAATTGTCGGGCAGCACTTAATCCTGAAATTCCGCCTCCAACAATAAGATAAGAAATATGAATTTGAGTTGTTGGTTTAGGGAAATCTTTAACCCAAAGCCGATGTCCCAAAAGATGATTTGTTCCGGAAAGGCGAATCAGCAAAAGGACGATTTTATCAGAACAAAATTGTAAAAAAGGAATCAACAGTAAAGAAGCTCCAATTCCTTTTACAAAACTGCGCCTTGATTTACTGTAATTTTCCCCATTCTTCATCGAAATAGCGTACTAAAATTTGATTGTCTAATCGATTGATTTCAATTTCATTTGAGATCATATCTTTGGTAAAATAATTGAATCTATCAAATTGATAATTGTAGAATTTCAATCTCAGGGCTTTTCTATTCACATTATTAAAAGTGGTTCCAAAACCATTAATTGCAATAGTATAGCCCCACTCTCCAAACGAAGGAACATAAGCGTGATAAGCATCAACCTGAGGAAAAACCTGCATTACTGTTTTGTTGATACACCAAAATGATTTTGGAGCAAAATAAGGCGATGTTGTCTGAATCACAACTGCTGCATCCGGTTGTAGAATATTTTTTATGGTTTGATAGAAATTTAAAGAATATAACTTTCCTAAACTATAATTTGACGGATCCGGAAAATCTATAATCGCAACATCAAACTTTTCTTTGCAGCTTTTTGCCCATATATAAGCATCAGTATTTATAACGGTAACTTTTGGGTTATTAAGCGAACCTTTGTTGAAATCTGTTAATACTTTATTGGTTTTAAACAGCTTTGTCATTCCCTGATCTAAATCGACCAGTGTAATTTTTTCAACTTCTTTATATTTTAAAATTTCGCGCACAGCCAGACCATCTCCACCGCCAAGAACCAAAACATGTTTTACACTTTTAGCAATTGACATTACGGGATGAACTAAGGCTTCATGATAACGATATTCATCGGCAGAACTAAATTGTAGGTTGTTATTTAAATAAAGCCTGTAATCGCTCTTATTATGCGTTAAAACAATGCGCTGATAGGGAGTTGAATGGGTGTAAATAATATTTTCTCCATAAAGCTTCCCTTCTGAATAAGCCAAAATTTTATCTGAAAAAATAAAAACACCTAACAAAATTGCAAACGAAAAAATGGCTTTTGTTTTCAAGAAATAACTATTCTTCAATTCTCTCTTTAAAAGAAAACACAAAGCAATAGCAATACTAATATTGATCATTCCGAAGAATAATGAAGTTCCCATTATTCCTAATTTCGGAACCAGAATCAACGGAAAAAGTATTGATGCTAATAAAGCCCCGATATAATCAAATGTAAAAACATTGGAAACTAAATCCCGAAATTCGACTTTATCCTTCAAAATATTCATTAGTAACGGAATTTCCAGTCCAACTAAAAAACCTGTTATAAAAACCAGTAAGTATAAAATGAACTGAAAGTACTCGACACTTTCGAATAATAAAAACAAAACTACTGAACTCAAACCGCCAATCAAACCAACTAATATCTCGATCTCGACGAAAGTATTCAATAAATTTTTATGAAAAAACTTAGAGAAAAAAGAGCCAATACCCATTGAAAACAGGTAGACTCCAATAATAAATGAAAATTGTTTTACTGAATCGCCTAATAAATAACTCGCCAAAGTTCCTGCAACAAGCTCATATACAAGCCCGCAAGTCGCAATAACAAATACGGCAAATAGAAGTAAAAATTCAAACTTGAGAAACTTTTTACCCATGAATCGCGGCACTAATAATCATTGAAATACCAATGATAAATGCTGCAAGAACAATTGCAACAGCGATATTATTTTTTTGAACCACTTCTTTCCAGGTATTCTCCGGAGTAATTTTTTCGACAATAAAATAAGCTACTATTAAGATTACGATTCCTAAAAGAGAAAAAATGATCGAATTAACGATTGGCTGAAAATGTATTAAATCCATACTTTAGAGATTTATTTATGATAAAAATGGTTAACTGAACTACGACTTCCTGACGCAGTACTATATTTTTCTGTTGTTTCGCAATCACAAATTCGGTTTCCTGAATAAGCGAAATACAAATAGGCTGCAAAGCAAAACAATGCTATTGCTGCTGCGATTAAATTATTCTTTATAAAATCAGATATATTTTTCATAATCTATTATTCGCTATAAGGAGAATAGGAACTATCCGCCCATCTTTTTTTCTCAAAATTTAATTTTAGAAATCGTATCAAAATGAAAACAACAATCATAAAAATAATGGTCAGCCAAGCATTTCGGTTCGAAGGCTCGTTCCAAACTACTCTTATACTCATCATATTATTATTTGCATCCTCAGGCGCTTTCGCCGGCGTAATTAAAAGATGATATTTTCCTTCTTTAACACCACAAATATTAAAATCTTCAGATGAACTTCCTTCTGTCCAGCTTTCGCCACTTTCATATCCGTGATAAAACTCAATATCTTTATTCGCATGAATTTCATCATTCGTTTTTTCGTCAACAAGTGCCACATCAACGTTTGCCCATGAATTATTTACATCTGTTGAAACGTGGATACTCATTGGAGCCGAACCGCCCTTTATAACAAATGATTCACTTGTAAACTCCTTATTATTAAAATCAGTAAAAGCAATCGTCTTATTAAATACCGTTTGTTCTGTCTGATCTTTGTAAATGTACCAATTTGAAAATAGGATCATTAAGGCACAAATGCAAAATATTATCCCTGTATTTGTTATGTCAAAATAAAAAGGTTCAGTAATATTTACACCCGTTTGATATGGTAAATTTGCATTTGGAAATCCTTTTTTAATTTCACCTTTAGTAATGTATTCTCCAAGATAAGCCGTTTCATCATCATTAATTTTTTCAATAGAAATCATTAATGGAGGCTGAATATACTCGACCATATGAATTTTTCTTGACGGTAAAACAAAATCAAAAAATCCCTGGGCATTTTCTATTTCAACATCACAATATTCATATAGATCAAAATTGGTGTTATTATGTCTTATAACTTTAGGATGATTTTTTACATCGAATTTTTCCTCCATTTCGGTTAAAAAAATCCAATTCCCATCTGATTCAGAAAGGTAAACGAAATCACCATTTGGGCTTTTCAGAATGTATTCTGTCCAAAGATAACTTCGGGAAACTTTTTTAACTACTGCGCCGGTAACAGTATATTCTGTTCCTTTAATAATGCCTTTTTCTCCAATTTTAAAGCAAAAATCATTTACTTCGGGTTTGAACTTCGATTTTAAACGAAACTGTCCTTCACTATCTGATAAATAAGAACTATGACAATTTGGGCAAACAAAATTCACCACTTCAAAACCAACTTCTAATTCAGTAACGGTATCACAATTATAACAAGGAACTCTCATAGCTTATCGATTAATTTCAAAATCTTTTATAATTGTTCCTTCAAAATAAGTGACGTAATCTGCCATAACCTGTCTTACTTTTTGAGAATTATCCTGCTGATAATTACACAAATAAACATCTAAAGTAAGCTGATTATATTCCGGCCAGGTGTGTATGCAAATATGAGATTCCTTGAGGCAAAACGAAATCGTAAAACTATCATTGTCAAAATCATGAACAATAACACCTACTTTTTCCAGATTATATTTCTCTAAAATTGAATTTGTAACAGCAACAAAACCATCACTATTGGTTAGCTTTTGAGTTTCATCGACATGTAAAGTAACCAGCTTGTGCAAGCCTGGCGAATAAGAGGGTAAATCCATTAAAAATTTTATATACGATTCAAATATATAATATTTATTGGATAATTTTAACACAAATAATCTGTTTTGACCTACAGCAAGTCAAATTACTATTATTCAAGTAACCATTCAAAAGCCAGGTATTTACGGCAAAATCACTTTTTATTATCTTTACTGTCAACAAACTACGCAAGAAATGACAATTGTAGATTTTACCCCAACGGAACAATTAAAACCATTTATAAAAACTTATCGAATTATCGAAAGTGAAGATGAATTGGTCAATCGGGTTTTGCCGGGTACTGCGCTTACAATTGCTTTTCGATGCAAAGGAAATGTCAATTATATTAAAGGAAATAACCATGATAGTTTACCCGTTTCGGCAATTTCGGGTATTCGGAAATCGGCGCGATTAATTGGTTATTCAAAAAATACGACTACAGTTGTTGTTCATTTTAACGAAGTTGGAGCTAAAGCATTTTTTAAAGAACCTCTTCATGAATTATTTGAAGAGAGTGTTTCTTTAGACAACTTTTTTCCACAACAAAAAATAGCAATTATAGAAGAACTTTTGGCGGAAGCGAAAACCAATAATCAAAGGATTGCCGTAATAGAACAATTCCTTTTGTCAGGATTACACGATTACAAACCTGATGCGTTAATCACCGCTGCGATTGCTATAATTCAATCTAAAAAAGGCATTATTAAAATAAAAGATCTGGCAGATGCACTTTTTATAAGTCAGGATGCTTTCGAGAAAAGATTCCGAAAAACAATCGGTTCATCACCCAAACAGTTTTGTTATGTGGTTAGGATAAAATCGATTATTGATCAAAAACAAAACAGCCAAAACCTTATCGAACTTGCATTTGATGCCGGATATTTTGACCAATCACATTTCAACAAAGACTTCAAATTATTTACAGGACAAACTCCTTCCGAATTTTTTAAATTCCCTTCTTTCTGGTAAATCAATGATTTTTTACAATTTATTGGTTTCTATAATCTTGAATTTTACATCAACAAAAAATCAAGAATTATGAAAACACATCTTTTAATCGGAATTATCGTTTTGGCATTGTTTAGCTCTAAAACAAATGCACAATCAGCAACCATTAATTCGCAAATAGAAACCAAAAAATCAGAAAACATGAAACAAATTTTTATCGATAAATTTATCGTTCCCGCACAATCAAAACAAGAATTTTTAGAAAGAGTAAACATCAACAGAAAATTCATTAAAAACTTAAACGGTTTCATAAAAGACGAGGCTTATGAACGTACTGACGAACACGGAAATTTCATTTTTATGACTATTGCCATTTGGGAAAATGAAGCTGTTTTGAAAAAAGCAAAAGAAGCGGTTCAAGCTTCCTATAAAAAAGAAGGTTTTGATATTGCCGAAATGTTTGCGAGATTAAACATCACGATGGATAGAAATATCTACAAAGAATCTGCAAAACCATAATCGAAAAAATATACTTAATTTTGCAAAAGCTGGCTTTTTAAGATTTAAACAATGCAAGTTTCACCATCAGAAGAATTATCGCCTTATATCAAACATTATCTTTTTTTAGATAATGCGGCAACTGATATTCAAAAACTTCGACTGTTTTCTGATGGAAATACTGGCGTTGTATTTTCTTTTAAGAGTAAACTTATTTCCGAAATCAGCAATTACGAAGTAAAAAACTATTTGCCGAATTCTTTTTTATATGGACAACTCAATGGTTTTAAAGACATTTATTCTAACGATGAAATCGCTTTAATCATTGTCGTTTTTCAGCCTAACGGAATTCATCAATTGCTAGGTATTCCTGCCAATGAGTTTCTGGATGCTATTGTTTCTATTGATGCTGTATTTGGAAAAAACGGAGAAATTCTACAAGATAAATTATCTGAACAAAGCAATAATCAAACAAGAATTGAACTTTTAAATCAGTTTTTCAGAAATCAAATCTCTAAAAAATCACAAACAAATCAAGTCATTATAAATAGTTCATTAGATTTTATAATTTCAAACAAAGGACATTTTCTGTGACGCAATTGGTTAAATATACTGGTTATACTGAAAGACATTTGGAAAGAAAATTTAAAGAATCTATTGGGTTAAACCCGAAGAAATTTGGCAACGTTGTAAGGCTACATCATTTTTTAAAGTTATTAAAAGATAAACCTGTTGATGCAAATTTTACAAGTATTTGTTATGATGCGGGATTCTCGGATCAATCGCATTTGATCAAAGATTTTAGAAAACATACTGGAATATCTCCAACAGAATATTTGTACAATAGTAGAAAATTAGCCAACAATCTTATCAAAACACTTCCTGCTACTATATCTTAAATGGAATCAATAAGAAAAACTGTAGAGAGAGAAAAAAAAAATTACCACGGAGAACGCAAAGTTTTTTAAATATGCTAAGTTTAGTAAAACACAAAGTTCACAAAGCTTTGCGGACTTAGATTTTGTAAGCACAACTTAAATCTTAGTGAACACTGCGAATCCCGATAGCTATCGGGATTGTGTTCTCTGCGTTAAAAAATAATTAGGAGTATAATTTTTTAATGTTTCTCCACAACTTTAGGATTGATCCCTTAAATGTCGGTTTTGTACAATTTATAGAATATTCCCAATGCTACTTTTGATTCCAATTAATAGCTTCAAAAAATGGAAAATCTAAAAATAGCCACCGCTCAGTTTGAGAATAAAAGTGGCGATAAAAAGTACAACTTATCTGTAATCGAAACGCTTTCGCGAAAAGCTGCCAGTGAAGGTTGCGATGTGATTTCGTTTCATGAATGTTCGATTACCGGATATACATTTGCAAGGCATTTATCGAAAGAACAAATGTTGGATTTGGCAGAAGTTATTCCGACTGGAGAAAGCATTCTAAAACTTATCGAAATTGCCAAAAACAATGATATTGTAATTCTCGCCGGTCTTTTTGAAAAGGATCAAAACGACAATCTTTTCAAAGCTTATGTTTGTGTCGACAAAAATGGTTTGGTTGCAAAATATCGAAAACTTCATCCGTTTATAAATCCATATTTAACTCCGGGAGATCAATATTGTATCTTTGAAATTAAAGGCTGGAAATGCGGAATTCTAATTTGTTACGACAACAATATTATTGAAAATGTCAGAGCAACAAAACTTCTGGGAGCGAATATTATTTTTATGCCGCACGTTACTATGTGCACGCCTTCGACCCGACCTGGTGCTGGTTTTGTTGCACCTCAGCTTTGGGAAAACCGCGAAGCCGATCCAACTTCTTTAAGATTAGAATTTGACGGAATGAAAGGTCGTGACTGGTTAATGAAATGGTTGCCTGCAAGAGCTTATGACAACGCAATTTATGCCGTTTTCTCCAATCCGATTGGTATGGACGACGATCAATTAAAAAATGGCTGTTCGATGATTATTGATCCTTTTGGAGATATTCTGGCCGAATGTCGAACTTTTGACGATTCTTTTGCAACAGCAATAATTACTCCTGAAAAATGTATTCAGGCGGGAGGAAATCGCTACATAAAAGCTAGAAGACCAGAATTATACCGCGATATTATTGGACAAAATCACCAATCAGAGCAAAATGTAGTTTGGTTAAACTCTGCTGAAAAAAGTTAAAAGTATTACAATTCATTCCGTTTTAAGCCTCTGAAAATTTATCTTTACAGGATTGATTAATCTACAGAATACATCCCAATAATGGAATTTTTTAAAACTACAAATGAAGATATCGATGCTGTTTTCGATATTTATAATGAAGCTACGTCTTATCAAAAAACCGTCAACAATAAAAGCTGGAGAGGTTTTGAAAGAGCTCTTATAGAAACAGAAATTGCCGAAAATCGTCATTTTATAATCAAAGAAGGAAATGAAGTTGCCTGTACATTTGTACTAACCTTTAATGATTTAATTATCTGGAAAGAAGCCAGTAAAGACCCCGCTGTTTATTTGCATCGTATTGCAACGAATCCAAAATTCAGAGGACAATCGTATGTCAAAAAAATCATTGAATGGGTTAAAATATACGCCAAAGAAAACGGAAAATCATACATTAGACTTGATACACATAGCGGAAATGAAAGAATAAACAAATACTACACTAGTTGCGGTTTTGACTACAAAGGAATTAGCGTAATCGAATGGACAAGCGAATTACCGGAACATTACAAAGAAGGTTCTTTTAGTTTGTTTGAGATAAAGCTTTAAAACAAAAACCCTTGTGAATAAATTTCACAAGGGTTTTTGTTTTTAATAGAAACATTGTTTTATATACTTTCCAGTTTCTTTACTTGTTCCTGAGCATTTGTATTTTTTGGATTCAATTGGAATGCTTTTTTATAATTTTTTATAGCCTCCTTTTTATTACCCAAACTAGCCAGTGTTTCGGCATAACTATCATATGTGTTTCCGCTTTGTGGATAAAGATCTACATTTAACTTGAAGATCTTCAAGGCGCTAGCCTGTTTATTTTCTGCTAATAATTTGTATCCAAAATCGTTTAATTCATTTTACGTATTGAACTACGGCAAGCTGAAGCGCCGGAATATGGAGTTTTTGCATTTTCTCTTTCAGAAAAAGATCGATACTATCGTTAATTTGTTGGCTTTTGCGAACTAACTGTAAAACTCATTGAACCTATTAAAACAAGTATTATTACTGATTTGGAAAATAAATTTCTCATGATTGTGATTGACGTTTTTTGATTGATGATTGTTTGCTAAGTCTTTTTACTTTTTTGGCCATTTTTGCAAATCAGACAATTCGAGCATTTTAAATCAAGACGATGATAAACTAAAAATGCTACATTGTTTTTGAAATTAAGTTCAGAAGTAAAATCGAAAAAATTATATAATCCCAGCAAAAATGGTGTTTAATACTCTGTTTTTCTTAAATATAAATTTTTAACAAAAACCTTAACTATTTTAAAAAAATAAGAAAAAACTTATTTTTACAAAATAAAGATCCTGAGCATTAGCGTTATTTATCGATTATATTTTCACTTATTAGATTCAAAACAAAGCGATTAAATCCAGTTAGATTATATTTGAATAAATGCGCTGGAAATCATGAGCAAAAAAAAGATTATTCAACCTGAAAATACCACTTTTCCAGAACGGGCTAAAGCAAATCATAATGACGAATTGCTACTCGTTAACAAAAGGTTGGCGCAACAAATAGAAGAACGGAAAAAGCGTGCCGCAGAGTTAATTATTGCCAATGCGGAACTGGCTTATCAAAATGAAGAAAAGGAAAAACGTGCCGCAGAATTAATTATTGCTAATACTGAATTGGCCTATCAAAACGAAGAAAAAGAAAAACGTGCCGCCGAACTTGTGATCGCTAACAAGGAACTTGCTTATCAGAATCAGGAAAAAGAAGACCGCGCTGCCGAACTTGCTGTTGCTAATAAAGAGCTAACCTTTCAGAATAAAGAAAAAGAAAAACGTGCTGCCGAATTACTCATTGCAAACACAGAACTCGCTTATCAAAACCAGGAGAAAGAAGATCGTGCTGCCGAACTTGTTATTGCCAATAAAGAACTAACCTTTCAGAATAAAGAAAAAGAAAAACGTGCTGCCGAATTACTCATTGCAAACACAGAACTCGCTTATCAGAATCAGGAGAAAGAAGATCGTGCTGCCGAACTTGTTATTGCAAATAAAGAATTAACCTTTCAAAATAAAGAAAAAGAAAAACGCGCTGCTGAACTTCTTATTGCAAATACAGAACTCGCTTATCAGAATCAAGAAAAAGAAAAACGCGCCGCCGAACTTCTTATTGCAAATACAGAACTTATTTTTCAGAACGATGAAAAAGAAAAACGCGCTGCCGAATTAGTTCTTGCGAATAATGAATTGGAAGCTTTTACCTATATATCCAGCCACCATCTTCAGGAACCTTTGCGAAAAATACAGGTTTTCTCAGATCGTATTTCGACAGATGAACATCAGAATCTAACAGAAAAAGGAAAATATTATTTCGACCGTATAGGAGTTTCTGCTTCTCATATGCAAACACTTATAAATAATTTATTGACTTATTCCCGTACGAATGTTACAGAAAAGAAATTTGAAAATTTGAATCTTAATCATCTTATAA
Organism: Flavobacterium sp. ov086; assembly: GCF_900187965.1. GTDB lineage: Bacteria > Bacteroidota > Bacteroidia > Flavobacteriales > Flavobacteriaceae > Flavobacterium. The sequence goes on from NZ_FZNL01000001.1 coordinate 235,628, forward strand.
ATAAAGTTCTGGAAGATTTAAATGAAGAAATAATATCTAAAAAAGCGGTTATCGAAATATTAGGAAATTGTACAGCTTTTATAATTCCTTCTCAGTTTGATCAGCTTATATGCAATTTAATAAGCAATTCACTAAAGTTTTCGAAGCTGGATGTAGCGTTGCATATTACAATAGAAAGCCAGTATACGAAACCCAATTCTAAAAATCTTCCATCAGAGAATGATTATTGTCACATTACGGTTAGTGATAATGGTATTGGATTTGATCCGCAATTTGAAAATCGTATTTTCGAAATGTTTCAGCAACTTCACAGTAAAGCAGAATACAAAGGAACAGGAATTGGTTTAACGATTGTGAAAAAAATTGTAGAAAACCATAAAGGGGTTATTACCGCAACTGGTAAATTGAATCACGGGGCAAAATTTGATATTTATATTCCGGTAGCATAAATGAAAACCGTATCTTACAAAAGCAAGTCTGTTTTTTACTAAAAGCTATTTTTCTCTAAAAATTTTAAATACCTTTGATGTATGAGCGCAACAATCAAACCATATCATATAGGGCGAAAAATAAGCCGTATTCGTGAACTGAAAGACATGAAACAAGAAGCATTGGCACAGGCTTTTGTTGTTTAGATAATTAGCTATAAATATAATCTCCAACTATTTTAACCACAACCCATTTATTGTTCTCTTTTTTCATAATAACAACTTGAGACGTTCCGCTACTATCAAAATATACTTTTAGATAATAAAACATAATGTATTTTTTATTCCTGTAATACATTGGTTCTGAAAGAATAATCATTTCATTAATTCTACTGTTCATATACTTTGTTAGAAAAGATCCTTTTAATGTTAAACCAATTCCTTTTTCTAAAATGAAATTGTAATGAGGAAAATCTTCTTTTTTCCAATACTTCTTTAGAGTATCACCGGCATATTCGGTATACATTTTTTTCCAGTATTTCTCAACAAACAATCCTCCTGTATTATATTCCAAAGGACCATAAGGGTCAATTATATGCTCACTCCCTTCTTCACCATTAAAAATTCTTAATGCTTGCTTATTTAATTCCTTATCACTCTGTAAGATATATTCTTTATTCTTATCCAAATTTTGCGTATCTAAAAATGCGTTTATTGGTTCGTAACTTTCTATATATAGTTTACTAGAACACGATAAAATGAAAAAAGGAATAACTAAAAATATTTTTTTTAAGTATCTCATAATATTTACCATACTAAATTAGTATGTAATAAACAGTCCCTCATCTCCTTTAAGAATATAGTCAAATGAAAAGATCTTATCATTTAATAAATAAAAATACGTTACAGGATTATTTTTACTAACCAAAATAAAAATACTATCTGGTGATTTGTTAAAAGTAACTTTAGTTCCTTCATAATCCTTATATTCTATAATGGAATAATTAGCTGAATCTATTAAAGAACTTTTTTCCTTTTTTATTTTTTTTAAATGTTTATCGAGAATCTTTACTCGATAAGCAATAGTGTATTTTGCATTATCAATTGATTCAAAGTACATATAATTATCAGCAATAAATTTCGCTTTACTTTTTTCAAAAAAAACTGATTTTACAAAATTATTTACAATTGTTTCGGGTGTTTGGGCCTTGCAGCTTGTTAATACGATGAACAATAAAATTGGTGTTATAATTTTTTTCATTTATAATAAAATAAATATCCCTGATTATTTTACTAATCAGGAATTGTTTTCTGTTTTCTATTGTTTGATTATGAGTAATTTTTGTTAATCTTTACCACTGACCCTAATTCTAATTACAGTAAAGTTACCATATTTCTCCGCATCCTCTTTCGTCCATGTAAACTCTTTTTCTTTTGGTCTTGTACCATGACTCCATTCTTTAACATCTTCTTTTACATAAACATAGAGTCCTAAAATATTCCCGTTTAATGTCTTACGACTCATTTCTTCTCGACTAATGAACCTAAAAGAAAAATAAGATGGATAATCTAATGTTCCATAAGCAATTTTAATCTCAGGTTTTATTTCTTTAAGAAGATTTTTCAATGGTTTATTAAGAAATTGCTGTTCATTTGCTTTTAATTTATAAATATCTCTAGGTGTTTGCACCATTTGTTGTCCTCTACAACTAGTGCCAATAAATAAAAATAGAATTGCGAATGTTTTTAATATAATTTTCATGATTCGATGTTTTTTGTTACTAGCCAAAAATCTAATATCATCTTTTATTTACAACAAAATTCTTAATAATAATTTCCGTCATTTATTTCTTGTACGAATTTCCATTTTTTATTTTCCATTTTCATTATAACTATACAAGTAGGTTCATTAAATTGTTTTTTAGTAGTAGTTTCAGATTTTGCAAATATTGCATATCCACCATTTTCATAAAAAATTGGATTAGAGAATGCGAAGACAATAACTTCAGCTTTTTTTTCCGTCATATATTCATCATAAATCCAAGGTTTAAGAAAATCAACTTCTTTTATAAATTTAATTTTAACATTTTTAAAATCATTTTGATTCCAAAAATCATTTTTTAACCAAATTTCATTTGTTTTATCATTGTGATATTTTTTAGCCATCACACTCCAATATTTTTCATTGAATTTCGGATCTTCTAAAAGAATGCTATTCTCAAGGGTATTCGCAGTTACTGGAATAAGAGATCTTGTTTTAAAAAGTTCTATTGCATAATTATTATTTATTTTATTTGCAATGACAATGATAGTGTCATTGTTTTTAATTCTGGAACTTACATATATATTTACAGGAGATTGTAAGCTTTCTTTGGAAGAAGAACATCCATATATTGATAAATTCAAAATTATTAATAGAATGATATATTTTTTCTTGATGTTATAATTGCTGAATATTAAATTGCTGGTATTTAATTATATATACCATTTACAGCTCCTTCTATAACCACCCATTTTCCATTCTTTTTTTCTAAAACTAATATCGAAGTATTCCCAAGAACCATATCGTTTGTATTTGTTTTTTGCAAGGTAAAAACAGCATATTTTTTATCATAATATATCGGATCAGAAAAGGAAAAAACAGTATAATAATCTTCAAAACCAAATTTTTCATATTTTCCTGGATTCGGAAACTTAGCACGTTCAAAAAACAGAATATTTTGAAGTTTAAAATCTTTAGAAGTCCAATTATTATTCCGAATCCAAAAATCTGTAATATACTTACTTTCATATTTTGATTTCATTTTTCCCCATTTTGCCTTATCATATAATGGTTCTTGTATACCTTCATCACGTTCGTATTTATTTGATAACGGCTCAAAATAAAATTTACCTTTAAAAATATCAATGGTAGTATTGTTATTTATTTTTTCTTGAATAATCATTACTTTTTGATCCCCTAGTTTTTGAGATTCCAAATAATCATTTATTGGAGCATTATTATTTTTTGTAACTGAGCAGCTACAGTATAAAATAATCAAAAACAAATATTTAATTTTTTTCATAGTAAAAATTAATTACAAGGTTTACCAATTGGGTTTTGAGGCTGTCCGGTACTATATCCAACAGCATTTCCTGTTTGTTCTGTATTAATTCTAGCGAAGATTATTAAACTGTCTTTATAGTTTTTATTGAAAATGTAAGTTTCATTAAGACCACTCCGGTACTAAGAAAAAGCTTCAGAGAAAACTGAAGCTTTTTCTTAGTATGGTTTTAATTCTTTGTCTATTCACTTTGTGTCACACGAAAGGATTCGTGCGGGATCTGGACCTTAAAAATGTGCTATTTCTTCACTTCTTCCAATAATTGTCTTAAAGCTTTCTTTTACATTTTAATTGATTTCCATAACGTTATTGTAATGATTCAATTCTACCCAAATACCATTTACTTTTTTTAACAATACCGCTTTTTCATCAGAAAAGCCTATCTCAACCGCAAAAGACCTATAAAATAAAAATGCATGTTTTTTATCTGTAGTTATTAAAGGTTTTGATAAATAAATTCCATTTTCTCCTAATTGACGGCTTCCTCGCTTTTTAATTGTTTTGTAAGGTATAATTTTTAATTTTTGGTCTTTAAAATCTGACTCTTTCCAATGATATGTAATTGTATCCTTTAAAACTTCTTTTTTTAAAACAGCTATTTCTATTGAATCGATTTCCCAAGTGTATGGAGGGTATCCATTTGGCGCAAAACGTATTTCACCTTCATAAAGATTTCGTTCATTGTAAGCATTTTCATAATATTGCAAAGCTTTAATTTTAGGTAACGATTCTTCAACTAAAACAACACTAGATTTATCTGTTTTTAATTCTTTATTTAAAAAATCATTTATTACTTTCATTTCTGTTTTTGATGATGAACAGGAAATAAAAGTTGTAACCAAAATTAACCATATTATTTTTTTCATAATTTCAATTATTTGCAAGATTTTCCTTTTGGAGTATACGCAGGGTCATTACTACCGTTGTTTTTCTCAGTCAAATAGTTATTTGAGATCCTTAGGATAGTTTTTATTGAAAATGTAAGCTTCATTAAGTCTCGCTACTAAGAAAAAGCTTCAGATTTCTCTGAAGCTTTTTCTTAGTAGGGTTTTAATTCTTTGTTTATTCACTTTGTGTCACATGAAAGGATTCGTGTGGGGTCTGGGTAGCTATAAGTACATATATTCCTAGGTGGAAGAATAAATAAACTAGATTTATTAAAATTTTATTGATATATTCCATTCCCGACTTTTTCAATAACAGTCCACTTGTCTTTGATTTTAACCATAATTAATATTGAAGTTTCATCAATATTTTTATAGTCAGTTGTAGTTGATTTTATCGAAAAAACAGCATATTTATTATTCTTATAATAAATTGGATCTGAGAAAGAGAAAACTTTGTAATTTTCTTGAAAATCAAACTTTTCATACTTCCCGGGATTAGGAAATTTTTCCTGTTTTATAAAAATGATATTCTGATGCTTGAAATCGTTTAAAGTCCAATAAATACCCTTAATCCAATAATCTTTAATGTATTTATCTTCATATTTAAACTTCATTTTCTCCCAATTTTTTTCGTCAAATAAAGGTTTATCAACTCCTTCATTTCTTTCGTACTTATTGGTTTGGGGCTCAAAATAAGTCTTTCCCTTAAAGATATCAATTGTCACATTATTATTAATTTTTTCTTGAATAATCATAATTTTATCTGATTCTTTCAAATTTAAACTAGACATATAATCATTAATAGGAGCTTGCTTATCCTTATTTATTGAACAATTAAATAAAAATTGAGAAACAATAAATATATACAATATTTTTTTCATATACGTTTAATTACAAGGTTTACCTATCGGGGTTTGTTCTTGCGGAGTACCTGCTCCTACTGTGTGACTAGTTTGTTCAGAAGCCAATCTATTATCAATTCTTAATCTTTCAGCAGTTCCTTGTGGAAACTTCTTGTCAAATATTGGCGCATCTCTTAAGCCTCCCCATGCTAAATCAGTATAAATCTGGTTAGGGGGTACTCCATTCTTTACAGGAACTCCCGTCTGAAATTCTTGCAATGCTGCTCCTATTGAATTTACATAAGTATTTGCCATTTCTTCATGTTGAGCATCTTCCTTACTTCCTGGGTATTTTGTATCTACATACTTCTGAAAAAGCGTTGGAAACTCACCAAAAACTGCTGGATTTTTCGATGCGGTATAATCATCCACTAAACTCATAAAAAAAGCGTGTCCTATCTCATGAAGCAAAATAGAAGCTTTGAATAATTGAGAGGAAGAAGTATAACTATCATTACTTAAAATTATGCTATAATTATTGTTACTAGTTCGTACAGTAGATGCAGGCACATTTCCTGAATTTCCAGAAGTAACTTTTACATTATATGTTTTGTTTGCATTCAGTTTAGTTAGAATATTTGCTATATCACAATTTGTTGCATTTTTTAACTGTTCTAAAACAGCTTTAGGACAAGGATCTAGCGCAGTACCGTCAATTTGCTTTTCTAGTGCTGCTATAATTTGATCATTTGTTGGTGCTGTAATACCACTACCGCCACCGCCACCTGTAGCATCCCAAGTCACTCCTGATACACCACCCACAGGAGTCCAACCCATACTTGAACCTGCACTTCCCCATATCGCGTCCCAATCAGTAGCATTTACGGCATTTACGGGTTTTTTGTAATAATTTATAATAAGTACTCCTCCTTCTCCGTCCTGAGGATTTTTACTTGTTTTTGAATTACTCTTTTCCTTTAGATATTGACCTATATAAATTCCATCTTTTGCTCCGTACCCAGTAATAAAATCACCCTCAAGGGAGTAAATAAACACTTTTCCAGAAAAATGATCTTGAGTAGAATTCTCCTCAGGTTGCATACTAAGAATAACACTTCTAATTTCATCATCTATCTTCACTACCAAAACACGATCATTTCGAACTTCGTTATTTGTTGCAAAAGGGATTACGGTCAATAACTGATCGCTTCCATTTAATTTTTCAAGTGTTGCTTTATCAAATTCAAGATCGCCTATTTCATTACTTGCTAATTTAGCCGTAGGATTATTAGTTGATCTTGTTAAGAATGTTTTAGCATCATTGATACTTACGGTCTTAATCCTGCTTTGTTCCTGTTCTGTTGAATTTTCACTATCCTGACAATTGGTTAGTGCCAATGTTAAAACAAAAAGAAATATTCTTTTTGTTATTTTTAATTTCTCCAGTTTGGTAGTTCTCATGGTTATATTTCAGTTTTTTCTTTCGAAAACCAAAAGTATACATTTTAGATATTTAAAAACAACCTTTTAGATATTTCTTACTAAATTTAAAAAAATAGACAAACGCACTACAATCTATTGACTATCAATATTAATTAGTTTGTACTGATTTGGTAATTGGAAAAAGTCAATAAAAAAACCCCGAAATACAGATTCCGGGGTTTGGTATTATTTAAGTTGAAATTTGCAGAGAGGAAGGGATTCGAACCCTCGATACAGTTGCCCATATACTAGCTTTCCAGGCTAGCTCCTTAAACCACTCGGACACCTCTCTAATTTGGTTTGCAAATAACACAAAAAAAATTGAGTTAGAAAAACAAAATCAACAATAGTTTAGAAGACTTTTCATTCTCTTGAGTATTTTGATCTTTCGCCACGAATTCCACTAATTTGCACTAATTTTTGCAAGCGTAAAAATATAGATAATTATAATTCGAGTAAATTCGTGACATTCGTGGCCAACTTTTTTCATTTAATTCTGCTACCACTAGTTTACATACTTTTTCTAAATTCTTCCATAAACAGTTTTACAGCCTTTTTTTGATACGCCCCTTCAATCGTTAACATAAACGATTCTCTTTGTGTGGGAACTCCTGTAATGGCTATTGCTTTCAAATTATCCCAGCCTTTTAAAGCTTTCTCGGTTACAATTGTAACCCAATCACTTTCTTCTACCAATTGCAAAAGAGCGTGAACGGCGTTTAATTCTATTGAAACTTTTGGTTTCATATTATTTTTCAAGAACAATTCATCTAAGAATTCCCTCGAACTAAATCCTCTTACAGGCAAAACAAGCGGATGTTCTCCTATTTTTCTAAAGGAAATTTTATCTAAAACCGCTAATGGATGTGTTTTTGCAACTGCCATAACCAGATTTGAAGTAAATAATGGGATTTTCTGAATGGTTTCTTTTATTTCTTTAGAAGAAATTACCAAAACCAAATCTAATTCGTTATTTAATAATTTATGTTCTAAAGGTTCTGTTGAGCCATATTCTACGACAATTTTTAGATTCGGATATCTTTTTGCGAACAAATTGACAATTGGCAAAACCAAAAGTCCGAAAATATAAGTTACGCCTATTCGTAATTCTCCACCAATCATTTCGTTCAAATCCTCAATGGCTTGTTTCCCACTCTGAACATTTTCGATGACTTGTTTGGCATGAATCAAAAAAACAGATCCAGCTTCTGTAAGCTGAACTTTCTTGCCAATCCTGATAAACAAAGGCATTCCGAGTTCTTCTTCTAGTTTTTTTATTTGCTGCGATAGCCCGGATTGCGTTACAAAACACAATTCGGCAGCTTTAGTAAAATGAAGGACCTCAGCTGTTTTGATAAAATATTCTAATTGATAAATTTCCATATCGATAAGTTTTACTACTCATTATAAGTAAAATTATTAATTTTTCTAATGAAATCATAATCCCGAACTTTGTAAAAAAATATCAGGCATCATGTTTAAAGCGTTAAAATCAAAAAACTTCAAGTTATTCTTTTACGGACAATCTGTTTCAGTAATTGGAACCTGGCTTCAAAAAACAGCTGTGAGTTGGATGGTTTACAGCGTTACGGGTTCTGTTTTCTTACTTGGCTTAGCCACATTTTTAAGTATGATTCCGTCTTTATTTCTGGCTCCTTTGGCCGGAAGTATTATTGGACGTTATGACAGACACAAAGCCATGATATTATTACAATCTTTGGCGATGCTTCAAGCCGGAGCTTTGGCTTTATTGATTTACTTAAAAATTTACAACATCAACTATATTCTGGCATTAAGTCTTTTTCAGGGAATTATAAACTCTTTTGATATGACTTGCCGTCAAACTATGATGATTGATATTGTCGATAATAAGGAGGATTTACCAAATGCAGTTGCCCTAAACTCAACCTTAAATAATTTTGCCCGAATTGCCGGACCCGCTTTGGCAGGAATCATTTTACATCAATATGGCGAAGACATTTGTTTTATTGGAAACTTCTTAAGTTATATTCCGGTTTTGATTTCTTTATTGATGATGAAAATTACACCGCATATTAAAGCAACCGACAAAATGAAAATGCTAGACGATTTTCTTGAAGGTTTGGATTATGTGAAAAAAGAAACCGAAATGGCGAAAATGCTTTTAATGCTTATGTGCAGCAGTTTATTCGTAATCTCTTTTAATACTTTAATGCCGGTTTTTGCCAAAGATATCTTTAGCGGAAACGCTCAGACTTTTAGCTGGTTCGAAAGTGCCGCCGGAATTGGTTCAATTCTATCTGCTATTTATCTTGCTAATCTTAAAAAAGCCGACAATATGGGCAAAATAATGATTTCTGCGAGTTTATTATTAGGTTTTAGCATTATCATACTTGCTTACTCTAATAGTTTGACTGTAGCACTTATTTGTATGGCTTTGAGCGGTGTGGGAATGATGGCACAAACCTCATCGATAAACATTTACGTTCAGACGCAAAGTACTGTAAAAATGCGTTCCAGAAGTATTAGTTATTATTTGATGGCATATCAGGGAATGATTCCTGTGGGAAGTTTGATTATCGGTTATGTTTCTCACATTATAGGAACCCGAGAAACTGTGGCAATTCAAGGTGTTATTTGTATTATTTCGGTAATTGTTTATGTGTATTACAAAAATCGCAGTTCTCAGGAAGAGTTTGGAACTTGTGAAGTTCGTTATAAAGATTAAGAAAAATTAAAATTCCAAATTCCAATCATCCACAATCTTGTCATCCTGAACGAAGGATGATAAAACTAGTCGTTTTTGCCTTTTTAATATGAACTTATATCACTTATATGGTGAAAAGATTAAAGTGAAATCTCCCCGCGTAAAGCAGTTTCAAAAACATTTTTAAATTCTGTTTGAGGAATATTGTGACCCAACAAATACATAAGTTTTGTAATTGCGGCTTCTGTAGTAATATCTTTTCCTGAGATAACTCCCAAGGATTTTAAAGCTGTACTGGTTTCGTATTGTCCCATATTGACACTTCCGCCGGAGCATTGTGTTACATTTACAATATGTAAACCAGACTGAATTGCTTTCTGAATTAAATTCAAAAACCAATCTTCTGTTGGTGCATTTCCAGAACCGTAAGTTTCTAATACAATTCCTCTTAAATCTTTAATTGCCAGAATTGACGATAAAACAATTTCGCTCATTCCCGGAAACATTTTTATGATGGCAACATGATTGTCTAAGTTTTTATGAACGATCAGTTTTGCATCTGTATTTACAGGAAGAAATAAATGTCTGTTTAAGGTAAGATGAACTCCGGATTCTACCAATTCAGGATAATTTGGTGCCGTAAATGCTTTAAAATGCTCGGCATTTACTTTTGAAGTTCTATTTCCTCGGTACAATTTATATTCAAAATACAAACAAACTTCGGTGATTACCGGTTTTCCATTTTCCTGCAATGAAGCAATCTGAATTGCTGTAATCAGGTTTTCTTTAGCATCGGTACGTAAATCACCAATAGGCAATTGAGAACCTGTAAACACAACTGGTTTGGATAAATTCTCTAACATAAAACTCAATGCCGAAGCCGAATATGACATCGTATCTGAACCATGAAGCACTACAAATCCGTCGTAAGCAGCGTAGTTTTCTTCAATGATTGTGGCAATTTTTGTCCATTCTTCAGGATTCATGTTTGAAGAATCGATTGGGTTTTCGAACGAAACCGATTCGATCTCACAATCTAGTTGCTTAATCTCAGGGATTTTTTGCAATAATTTACTAAAGTTGAACGCTTTGAGTGCGCCTGTTTCAAAATCCTTACTCATACCAATGGTTCCACCGGTATAAATCAGCAATATTTTAGCTTTAGATGACATCTTGGTATTTTAATTTATTGACAACTGGATTTGCATACATACATAGAAATCCTTGTCTTGTAACTGGATTATCACTTCCGATACGCATTTCTAAACGGCGTTCAAACAATGATTTCTCATTTTCTTTATACAAATGAGCGAATCGATCTGTTTCGTTTAAGATGTCGTATGCAATAAAATTAGTTGGCCATAATTGGTAATTCTTCAAAATCGAATCGTCGATTACTTGTGCCAGAGCCTGAACTTGTTTGTTGGCATTGTCATTTTCGGCAACAATCTGATCAATTTCGGTATCCAGAACATCTCCAACCGAAATGTGTATTCTCTTTTTAGTTCCCATGATACCACTTATGATGGTCATGAAATCTTCGTTTTTATCTTTTACGTAAACTTCGTTGTTTGCTTCTGCCATTAATTGTGGCATTTTTAAAACATCTGTAGGATCATACTCGTATGAAATTGAAACCGGAACGATCTTTAATTTCTTAAAATAATCCATCAAATTTGGCTCATCAGAACCCATTCCGATCATTTTTAAAACGCCTGGATTGGTTTCGTCATTTCCGTCTTTAGTACGTCCTTCTCTTTGAGCAATCCAAACCGAACGATTTTCGCGAAGCAATAATTGCCCCATATATTCAGCAAGCAATTTCGAACTTTGTAACATTTCTCTTGGTGTTAAACCTCTTAGAACCAAAAAGTTTCTATTTAGCTTTGCCAATGTGCTCAGGAATGCTTTTTTAACTAAATTATCACCAATTGCAGATGCTGTCATAACTAAACCATGTTCGAACAAACAAACATTTAGTAAAGTTGTATCTAAAAGAATATCTCTGTGATTGGAGATAAACAAATAAGAAGTGTTTTTTTCCAGTTTATCAAATCCCGAAGTTGTAAGTCCTTCAGAGCTTTTTTCTAAAACCCTTTGTATAGTATTATAAATAAAGTTGCATTGAAAATCACGAATCGAATGTGTTTTCTTAAGTTGCTCTTTCCAAACCTCATCTTCTACTTCCGGAAAAGTAAAGTTCATCATGGTTTTCATCATCGGATGATTAACAACATCATGAAGTGCTTCATTTATTTCGGAATCATAAAACGGTCGAATGGCATCAAATTTCTGCATTATAAATATCTATTTTAGTGGGCAAATGAACAAAAAAAAAATCAAAGTATTGTAAGGTATGGGTTAAATCCCAAAAACGTCTTTTGAATTTTGTGTCGTAATTGTCGTTATTTCCTCTTCAGAAACGTCATAAATATCGGCTAATTTGCTAATAACATTTACTAAATAACTGCTTTCATTGCGTTTACCACGATACGGAATTGGTGCTAAATAAGGAGAATCTGTCTCCAAAACAATATGTTTTAGATCGATTTGATTTAAAAACTGATCAATTTTTCCGTTTTTAAACGTCACTACTCCACCAATTCCTAACTTCATATTGTAAGAAATCGCCTGAAGTGCCTGCTCATGTGTTCCCGAAAAACAATGAAAAATTCCAAACAAATCATCTGATTTCTCTTCTTCCAGAACTTCAAAAATTTCGTCAAACGCCTCGCGACAATGAATCACGATTGGCAATTTGTATTGTTTTGCCAACTGAATTTGTCTCTTAAAAGCAATTTGCTGTTCTTTAAGATGGGTTTTATCCCAATACAAATCAATTCCGATTTCGCCAACGGCATAAAACTTTCGTTTTGCCAATTCAGTTTCTACATGTTTCAACTCTTCTTCGTAATTATCTTTCACGTAAGTGGGATGTAAACCCATCATCAAAAATACATAATCAGGATAATTTTGTTCTAAATCGTACATTGATTGTGTTGCAGCGGCATCAATTGCAGGAATAAAAAAACGTGTTACTCCGGCATTTATGGCTCTTTGCATCATTTCGTCACGATCCTGGTCAAATTCTTCTGAATATAAATGTGTGTGCGTGTCGGTAATTATAGGTGTTGAATTCAATTTTTGTAATTTTTAAAGGGTCAAAATTACGATAATATTAAAAACTTTCCCAATTTGAAAAAAATGGCACGCGGATGGTACGGATTCACTTCGTAAAAACGTGGATGAAAACGGATTTTTTGTCAGACTAAGCGTAGTCGAAGTCCCGTAAAGATTACACACCGTAAACCCGACAGGTTTTTAAAACCTGTCGGGTTTGAATACGCATAAAAAAATTCGCAAAGCTTTTAAAACTCTGCGAATCTTTGTGTAATTCTTTATATATCTCTACGAATATATCTAATCTAACTCGTCCAGAAGATCCTGAACATCATCGTAGTTTTCATAATCTTCAGATATAGTCCCCAAGATTTCTTTACATCCTTTATAATCTTTTTGCTTTAATTTAGATAAAGCAAGATTCCATTTGGCTTTGTCTTTATAGACAGAACTTCCGGATATTAATTCGTTAAAAACCGTTTCAGCTTTTTTATACTGGCTTTCTTCTAATAAAGAAACGCCGTAAAAATATTGAACTTCGGGTGTTTTCTTTTCTTTTAAAATTGCTTCAAAAAACGGAATTGCTTCTGCATATTGTCTTTCATTAAAGGCAATTTGTGCTTGTTGCAAATTTTCCTGTTCTTCTCCTCGCTCAGTAAAAGAAGCTTGTTCCGGATGATTATAATCTTCAAAATTTGGATTCTGATTGTAATTAAAAAAGAACAATCCAAATAAGATTATTACAGAAGCCGCAGCAGCAAAATACCAGGCATTTAAGCCTATAACTTTTGGTTTAGTGGTGTTGAAATGTTTGTCTGAAATGGTTTTCAAATTTGCTTTAAACGCTTCTCTTTCTTCTTCATGTACAAATTTATTTTCCAGTTGAACATGCAGATTCTTGAAAGTCTCAAATTCCGCTGCCATTCCGGGATCTTGAGTCAGTTGGTTTTCAAAACTATTTCTTTCATCAACCGTTAGTTCGCCTTGAAGATATTGATCGAATAATATGTAGCGTTCTTCGTTCATGACTAATTATTTTTTAGAGATTTAAAATTTTTGGCTTCCTGAATCCACTGTGTTAATTGACCAACGCATAACGATTTTTTCTTGCGGACATAGCCGTACGTTACGTTTAGTTTTTCGGCAACTTCTTCCATTGATTTAATGGTAAAACTCAACTTCAACAATTCCTGACATTTATCGCCCAATTTCTGGAACATCGTATCAAAAAGCTGTTGTTTTTCGTCAAATTCTTCTGTTTGCCCAATTAATTCCAGTGCAGATTCATTCATAGATACCGCATCTTCATTTATTGTTACCCCTTTATTTGATGTTTTTTTCAATTCGTTGAGCCATTTTCTTTTACACAATAGAAAAAAGTAAGCATCAAACGGACAAGTTAATTGTAGTGTATTGGCTTTGGCCTGATTAAAAAGTAAAATCATGACTTCCTGAACCACATCCTGCGCATGTTCTTTGTCGCCAGAGTTGTTCATAATGAACATAACGACCTTAGGAACAAACTTTTTGTAAATCGTCTGAATGATTGCCGAGTCATTTGCGGCAAGTCCTTCAATATACATTTGATCAGGATGAATTTTAGTTTGACTCATAAAAAAACATTTTGTTAGCTAATTTAAGAAAAAGAATCTGAAATAAATTTTAAACAATGGGGTAACAATTATACAATCAAGTTGATATAACGTTACAAAAGTCTTTTAGCATTAGTAAAAGTGCAAAAGAAAAGAGCACACGGGTTAGACGGATTAAACAGATTGGCACTGATTCTTGATTTAATAATTCGCGCTAATTAGTGCAATTAGTGGCAAAAAATCTTTCTGAACAATTAAAATTAAGAGAAATGGAAACGTATCAATTTACAAACGAGAAAACCTTAGATCAATTTAACGAAATGATTGCAGCAAAAAAACGCAATGGTTTTGTAATTATTGAGCACAATGAGAAGCTGCCTTATGTGGTTTTATCCAAAGAAAAAAAATCCATTAACCATTTCCTTCATCTCTTTCTTACCTGCATCACCTTTGGGCTTTGGGCAATTGTTTGGGTTTATTTAATCGTTACGCTTTCGCGGAAAAAAAACATTCTTGTTGCCGTAGACGAAGACGGAAACTTGTTTGAAGACAAATGCCTTTCAGCATAAATTAAAAAAAAATAAAAATCAGGGGTAACAATTTTATAAGCAAGTTGATATAGCATTATAAAACACGTTCAAAAAAATAATTGCAAAAACAAGGGTAACAATATCAAACCTTAATTGATATAACAACATAAATATAATTAACAACCAAATCTGAAAAACCACTTGATACTAATCAGGACAGATTTATAAAAACTAGAAATCATGAACACACACTTTAAGAAAATCGGACTTTTATTTTTATTAGTGATCACTTTTGCAAGTTGCAGTACAAGCGACGAAGGTGACAACAATCTTGTTTTGCCTCCAACCGCAGCAGCATTTAAAAGCATCAGCTCAAAAGGAGTTAAGAAAAACACCCAAAACTTTACCATTACAGCCGGAACTGGTGTTGTAACGATAACATCTGCAAAAGGAGTTAAACTGAACATTCCCGGAGATTGTTTAACCAAAAACGGAGTTGCCGTAACCGGAGCTGTTGATATCGAATACATCGAACTTTTTGACAAAGGAAATATGTTGATTACCGACAAACCAACAATGGGAATCACGCCTGACGGAAAGAAAAACTTACTAATTTCTGGCGGAGAATTCTTTATCAAAGCCACGCAAGGCGGAATTGAACTTAAAACATCCTGCTACATGACCATGGTAGTTCCTGCAGCTTTAACAGATGGTGTAGACAATACAATGACTTTATGGAATGGAGTAATTAACGACAGAGGCGATCTTGCCTGGGAACAGCCTAAACCAAACGCTGACGGTGCCGGAGGAAAAGGAGGCGTTCAAGGCGAAGGAACTAATTATTATGTAACGTTTGGAAACTTTGGATGGACAAATGTGGACCGTTTTTACAGTGATCCAAGACCAAAAACAACGCTTCTTGTGGATGCTCCTGATGGTTACGACAACAACAATAGCGCTGTTTACCTATCATACGATGGTGAAGGAACAAATGCACTTGCTAAACTCGACACTTATACGCCTGCTGGATTATTCAGCGAACACTACGGTCAAATCCCGATTGGTTTAGCTTGTCACGTGATTTTTGTAACCGAAGATAATGGACAATGGCGCTATGCAATTAAAGCTGTAACCGTTGCGGCCAACGATGTTTACACCTTTACACTTGCCGAAACAACAGTCGGCACAGAAGCTCAACTGGTAGCAGCAATCAATGCTATTCAGTAACTTACAAAATACTTTTTAAGAAAAAGTGGTGATTTGCTCATCACTTTTTTTTACATTTAATCCAGTTTTCAAATTAATTCTGATGATTTTCAGAAGCTAATCCTGCTATTCGTTGCAAACGAAGTTCACTGAACTCCGATTAAATATGAATTAAGTGAAGTAATCTTTTCTGTCCGCCGCGGCGGACAGAAAAAGGATTTCCACTACTATCAGGGCTAAAAAACCTCTAGTTATGAAACCACTATCATCTATCTTCTTTCTTCTATTTTCTATTTTCGCAATAGGACAAACCAAAGTAAAAGACACCATAACCCGAAGAGCCAATATTGGTTTTATCCAAAACGGAAACGTTGTTACTTATAAACCGGAAACTCCACCATTAATTCCGATTGCGGGTGCACCAAAACCAAGTTATTCTTATTTATGGGAACTTGGAGACGGACATTACAGTAAAGAAGCCGAACCCAAACATGTCTATAAAAACAAAGGAACATACACCACAAGACTTGCCGTAACCAACAATTACGACAACGGAAAACCTCCTGCAACGCGGCCAAAAAAAGTTGCCATAAACGACATTACCGACACCAATTATAAAGACATTGCATCAATCGAAGATCAAAATGGATTTGCGATCCTAAAAAACTGCGATCCCATTCCGGATCAGGAAATGGTAGTCGTAGTAAGTTATCAAAATCTGGAGAATTATGTAGCAAGCGGAAAACTCTATCTTTTTTATAATGAGAAACAATTTAAAAGCAATAACTTCGAATTAGTCGATTTTAGAACCTATGCAAATGAACGTGAAATACAAGAAAAAACCGTCGCTTCTGTAGACGATTTAGACGACACAAACTCTTATTTGGCTTCTGCCGAAAACAATTTCAAAACCAAAAAATACAGAAACACAACTACCGAAGAAGATCTTGACGCTTCATTATTAGAAGCCAATAAGCTATATCATAATGTATCAGTTCTGGAATTTGACGATGCAAATCCAAGCGAAACCCGAAATGTGTTTTATACTTTTAAAACTACTCCGGAAATGATCAAAGATACCAGCGCAACAGTTACAATGCGTGGTATTTTTGTCCCAAACAGAAGTTACAAAAACCACAAAATAAAAAATCTCGAAATGGAAATCGTAACTTCTCATGATCCTAATAAGATGGGCTCTAACGGAAGTTTTATCAATTATAGATTAGTTCGTTTTAAAAGAGTGAATTTTAAAACTCGTTTCCAAAACAATGGCGAAGGTCCGGCAAGAATGATCAGGCTTGAAACTGATATTCCGGATATGTTTGACAAAAAAACATTTCAGATCGAAGATATGTATCCCAAATGTCCAATTTGTCCAAAAGGCGAAGAACCAACCGTAAGTTGTCTCGATACGATTATCAAACAAAAACAGATTTTCTTTACCTTCAAAAATATTTACTTACCCGGAAGCGAACAAAAAAATGTACACGAAAAAGACAGCACAAAAGGTTTTGTCAAATATTCCATGAAATTTAATGAAGACTTTCATAAAGTAAAAACCAGAAGCCGAACCGCCATTATTTTCGATAAAAACGAACCTATAATTACCAATTATGCCACTACCCGATTCTTACCCGGAATTTCGATTGGGGCAAAAGCAGGTTATAACCTATATCCTGATTTAGAAAAATCGACGAGTTATTTTGTGGGTGCAACTATCTCGCCTTTTAAATCGTATCGTTTTTATTGGCAAGCCGAATGGTTAAATGCGCTGAACAAATACGATAGTGGCACAACTGTAGTTAGTCAGAACGTGGTAAGCCCAAATGGCGTAAAACAATTTCAACGCACTACAACAACAATCGAAAATAAAAATGTAAACTGGGAAGTTCCCGTTTTACTGCGATATAATATTAATACTTATATAGGAATTGGCGCGGGAATTCAGGCGAATTTTGATGTTTCATCTGAACAAACTCAAACTAAAAAAATTGAAAGTTTTGAAGGCGGAACAGATCAGTTTTTAATAGATACCCAGACAAAATCAAACTCAGTTAAAAACTCATTTGGTAATTTAAAAACGGGAGTTTTATTTGATTTAACAGCTGGTTTTGCCAGAATTGGTCCAAGTTTAGGCGCACGTTATGTGATTAATTTTGAACAGAATTTTAATTATTTCCAATTCTACGGAATCTGGAAGTTTTAGGACTTAAACCGTAGAGATTCACAAAGAAAAAAGTTTGCCACGAATTGCACAAACTTTCACAAATACAGGACGCAAAACAATGTGCAAATTAAATTAAAAAATAATTCGTGCAAATTCGTGCAATTCGTGGCAGAAAAAACTTTAATATGATAAAACTATATTGCTACATTTTCTTCTTCTTCACTCTGATTTCATTCGGACAGAAATCGGTATCTCAAGAAGATAGAATATACAATGCAGTTGATATTTTTGTTGCGAATCCTTCAGCGAAAGCGTTGCAAAATTTAACGAGTACAGAAACTGATTTTTGGAAAAATCCGAAACCAAAAACCAAAGATGAACTATTGGCAATTGTGGTTTTAAACTGCAATAAAGCTTATTATGAAAATCAATTCGGGCAAACCGACAAAGCAATTGCGAGTTACGAAAAAGCCTTGCAAATTTATCAAAAAAAGAAACTTTCAAATTACGATATTATTGAATTTTGCCTAAAACCTTTAGGCAATTTATATACTGTTTTGGGTGATTATGACAATGCCGAAAATACGATAAAGCAATACTTTTTTATTGTAAATACTTCTAAAAATTATCCTGAAGCGCAGAAACTAAAGTTTGCTGCGATTCTTAATCTTTCGAATGTATATCAAAGTTCCGGCAAGGTTTCTTTGGCAATTGAATTATTAGAAAGCACTTTAAAAACGGAGAAATTATCCAATTCTCAAAAGGGAATTTTATGGAATAATTTGGGGAATAATTATTTGTTGAGTTCAATAGGAAATTTGATGCGACCGGAGATTTATGAAAAAGCCAAAACTTCATTTGAATTGGCTGTTCAATATTTGAAAAATGAAAAAGATCAATCCGAATCTTTATCAAATTGTTATCGTAATCTGGCAACATTAAGTCGCAAAAGAGAAAAATTTGACCTTGCTAATTCTTATTTGGTAAAAGCAGAAAAGTTGCTTTCAGAAACGAACTTTCAACCTCGTAAAATGGCAAAACTCTATTATGATAAAGCTTTACTGTTTTTTGATGAGCAAAAATATGATGAAAGTGAAAAGCAAATAAAAGGCATTTTTAAAATTCTAATCCCGAATTATAATTCAAAAAACATTCTTCCAAACCAAAATCAATTGTATGCGGAAACGGTTTTAGTTGATGCGCTCGATTTAGAGGCAGAAATTCTGCGACTTCAGAAACCAAAAAATGCACTCACAGCTTTTGAACTTTCTTTTTACATTGAAGACTTATTGATGAATTCTTTGGTTTACGAAAATTCAAAAATTATTGCACAATTACGGGCGCGTAATCGTACTGAAAAATGCATTTCGATTTATGAAAGTTTATACAACAAAGAAAGAAAAATTACTTATTTGGAAACTGCTTTTCAATTATCTGAAAAAACAAAATCAGGAATTTTAAAAGGCTATCGCTTGAATATTAAAAATGCTACTTCAGAAGAACAACAGCTTTTTCTTGAACTTCAAAATGTAAATAATGCGATTTTAAAAGAACAGCAAAAAGGAAATTCGGCAGATATTTCAGAAATAAATGCTTTTATTAAATGGCAGAATAAATTAATGCTTGCACTTAAGGAAACTCAATCACAAAATCAAGATTATATTCCCGAAAAATGTGATTTAAAGGTGTTGTTTTCAAAATTAAAAAATGACAAAGCCATTATGGTTTTTTATTTTATGGGATTTGAGAATCAATATTACTTTACTTTGCAAAACAACTTAATTAGTTTAAATCGCCTTAATACGTCTCACGTATCAATTTCAAAAATTGCACAGTTTGTCGATTTTTTTGATTCGGCTGATGCCATTACAAATGATATTCCTGGCTATAATAAATGTGGTAAAGAAGTTTTTGATATTTTAAAATTGCCAAATAATTCTGTGTATAAAAACCTCATCATTGTTCCGGATGGAATTTTGAATTTCCTGCCTTTTGAAGCTTTAATTACGCAGGAATCTTCTACAACTAATTTTGTCAAAATGCATTATTTATTGAATGATTTCAAGATTGGATATAATATTTCGGCTAATATTTATCTGAATTCTAAACCTAATTCAAAATCAGAAAAAACAGTTTTGGGCGTTTTTCCAATTTTCGAAAAAACACCTTTTGAATTGGGTTTTTCTAAGAATGAACTGGAATCGATCCGAAATAACTTTAAAGGAAAATATTTAGAAAATTCAGAAGCAACTTTTGGTAATTTCAAAAATAATGCAAGCAAATATTCGATTTTGCATTTAAGCACACACGCTTCTTCGGGAGATATTGAAACTCCGGCAAGCATTAAGTTTTACGATCAGGAAATCTTATATTCAGAATTGTATAATCTTAATATAAATCCTGATTTAGTAGTTTTAAGTGCCTGCGAAACCGGAATTGGAAAATTGTACAAAGCAGAAGGTGCGATGAGCGTTGCCAGAGGTTTTCAGTTTGCGGGAGCTCAGAATCTATTATTTTCGTTATGGAAGGTAAATGATTACACAACATCTGTATTTATGGATGATTTTTATAAAAACATTAAAAAAGGTCTTCCTTATTTTGAAGCGAACGCCAATGCTAAACTTGATTTCCTGAACGACAAATCGATTCCAAATGCCAAAAAATCGCCATACTATTGGAGTTCATTTGTGTATTACGGATCTATTTCGGCAGAAGAGAAATCAACAAATTATATCTTTTACATCATTAGTTTATTGACTGTAATTGGTTTATTTTTGGTTTTCAATCATTATCAGAAATGGAAAATCTTCACGAGGTTCTCAAAAAAGAGAAATACAAAAAAATAAAATTCAAAGTTACCAAGACGCAACACCTTTTAGTAAAAGCCAAAATCAATGGTATTTCGGGAAACTTTATTCTGGATACCGGAGCATCAAATTCCTGCGTTGGATTTGAAAGCATTGAACGTTTTGAATTAAATGCAAAAAAATCAAAAACCAAAGCTTCAGGCGCTGGCGGAACCGGAATGAAAACACAGATTTCGGCACATAATAAGTTAGAACTCGGAAGTTGGAAAAACACGGACTTTGGTATCGTGATTTTTGATCTTTCGCATGTCAATGAAGCTTTAGAATCTTTTAAGGCAAAACCTGTTCATGGTATTATTGGCGCCGATGTTCTTCTTGAAGGGAAAGCAATTATAGATTATTATAATCATTATTTGTATCTTAAATTATAATTACAAATTCAATATACATTTGGTAATTAAGGCTTCAAAACTGAATTCCTTACTTTTTAACAATAATTATTTTATATTTATCGTAATTGAGTTTTTTACATATATTTGTTAAAACATTTTAACAATCCTATACGTATGAAAAAAACTTTACTTTTTTTTCTTTTACTGTTTACCAATTATTTTTATGCTCAGGTCAATGATATAGAGCATTGCTTCAGAGATACCCAATTTGATTTAACGGTTAATCAGTCCCTTTTACTCGGTAATTTAAACCCTGCTGAAACTACAATTAGTTATCACTTAAGTGCTGAAGATGCAACTGCCAACATAAATGCAATTGCACAACCAACAGCCTATACTAGCTCGGCATTGTCTAAAACTATTTATGCCAGAATAGATAATCAAGGAACTATTACAACAAAGTTTTTTAATATAAAGGTATATCAAGATTTAACTTTAACAACTGTTACATCACCGGCTCGCTGTAATGGGCAAAATGACGGTTCTTTAACTGTAGTTCCTTCCGGAGGTAAAACTCCTTATGCTTATAGTTTAGATGGAGGTCCTTTTACTGTTTATATTGGTAATCCAATTGGTGTTTTTAATAATTTACCAGCGGGTACTCACACGATAATACTAAAAGATGCTTTGGGTTGTCCATCAATGCAACAAGCCTTTCAAATAACAGAACCAACTGTTTTAGTTGCAACTAGTACGGTTTCTAATCAAAATGTAATTGTTACCGCTACAGGAGGAACTGTGCCTTACCAATACTCTTTAGACGGAATGAGTTATTCAGCTAGCAATGTTTTTCAGGTTATCACTCCTGGAAATTATGCTCCCAGGGTGCGAGATGTTAATGGCTGTATAGTAATGGTTCCAGTTACTGTTCTGCCTCCTTTGAATGCTACAGTTGCTGTTACTAAAGAAGTTGATTGTAATAGCGGTGCTGTATTTACTGTTACTGCATCCGGAGGGCAACTCCCTTATCAATATTCTATAGATGGAGGGGCTACATTTCAAACAAACAATGTTTTTGGTAATCTGCCTGCAAGAACTTATAATATAGCGGTAAAAGATGCTGTAAATACAGTCTCAAATGGAACTCCAATTGTAATATATCCACCTTTTCCAATAGGTGTAAATACTACAGTTTCACCTATAACCTGTTCTAATAATGCAATTATAACTGTTATCGCTACCGGAGGACAAGGCCCTTATCTTTTTTCTCTCGATGGCGGAATAAATTATAGCTCTAACAATACTTTTTCTAATCTTCTTGCCGGTACTTATAGTGTCGCTGTAAAAGATCAGAAAAATTGTGTTTCTTCAATTTTTAATGTTACAATAGATCCGTTTTTGCCTTTAAGTGCAACTGCTTCAAATACTTCAATATTATGCAACGGCGATTCTGGCTCTGTAACTGTTAATGCTACTGGTGGAAAAGCTCCGTATCAATACTCTATAAACGATGGTGCTTATGCAACTAGTAATACATTCGACGGACTTACTGCCGGGACTTATACGCTAAAAGTAAGAGATGCTGTCGATTGTGTGTCAACTATTAATCACATCATCAATCAGCCAACAACTGCTTTAACTGCACTTTTATCCATTTCAGGTGCGGATATAACCTTAACTCCCTCTGGAGGAACTGCTCCTTATCAATATTCTTTAGATGGCGGTCCTTATCAGACTAGTAATATTATTAAAGTTTTAACTTCAGGGAATTATACGGTACAAGTAAGAGATTTTAACGGCTGTATAAAAACATTCGCAACATCAATTACAGTTCCAAATCCTTTAACTTGTTCTACAATTATCACTAAAGCAATGGATTGTATTAGTGGCGCTTCAGTAACTGTTAATGCTGCAGGTGGTAAACCTCCATACATATATTCAATAAATGGAGGAATATCCTATCAATCGACTAATACTTTTACTAATATATCTGCCGGAACCTACACTATAAAAGTAAAGGATGCTGAAAATACGATTTCAAATTCAAATACAATTACATTACAAACACCTAGTCCAGTAACAGCTTCTTTTATTTATACAAATGTAAGATGTATAGGATCTAATGACGGATCTGTACAAATAACGGCAACGGGTGGAAAAGCTCCTTACACTTACTCCTTAAATAATAATCCTTATAGTTCAAGTAATGTAATCAATAATTTAGCAGCTTCAAATTATACTATAAATGTAAAAGATGATAATGGATGTCTCTTTACATTTATGGTAACAATATCACAACCAGATGCTTTATCAGCTTCTACAGTAGTTAAAGCTGCTTCTGCGAATGGTAATGATGGAGAAATAACGGTGAATCCTTTCGGAGGAGTTGCTCCATATGTCTATTCAATTGCAGCCGATCTTGGATTACCAAGTGGCCCTTTTCAATTATCTAATGTTTTTATGGGACTACAAGCCGGATCCTATATTGCTAAAGTAAGAGATGCAAATGGATGCGAGTTTAATTCTGTTACAATAATTGTTAAAAATCCAAGTCCTTTAACTTCTACAGCAGTTATTACAAAAACGTTAGATTGTATTAGTAATGCAACAATAACTGCAACAGCTATCGGAGGACAATCTCCTTATACTTATTCTATAGATGGGGGAGCAACTTACCAATCTGGCAATGTTTTTACTAATGTCGTTGCGGGAACCTATAATGTAATTGTAAAAGATGTTGCAAATACATTTTCAAACACGAATACAATTGTAATAAATCCGCCTGTTCAATTAGTTGCAACTCTTGCTATTACTAAACCTTTGGATTGTAACGGCAGTGCCAGTATTAAAGCTACTGTAACTGGCGGAACTGCTTCCTATCAGTACTCAATAAATAATGGAGCTTATAGCGCTATAAATGTTTTTTACGTATCTGCTGCCGGAAATTATATTATAAACATTAGGGATTCAGCTGGCTGTATCGTTCAAAAAGTAATCAATATTCCGTCATATAATCCTATATCTATAAGTAATATGATTACAAATGTAACTTGCTTCGGCGGCAATAATGGATCAATAAGAGTTTTAGCAAGTAGTGGAGTTTCTCCTTATACGTATTCCATTGGCACTACATACCAAGCAAGTAATCTCTTTACTAATTTAGCTGCAGGTAATTATGTAGTTTCAGTAAAAGACAAACAAGGATGTGTTCGTATTTTACCTGCAGTAATTACACAACCTGCAGCCATAGCTATTGTTACAAATATTACCAATGCAACCTGTTATGATTCCGCAACAGGAGCAATAACGGTAAATGCTTCTGGTGGTACATATCCATATACTTATTCTATAGATGATAGTAATTATTCAGCAAATAATACTTTTTCTAATTTAGCTGTCAGAGTTTATACTTTATATGTTAAAGACAACAAAGGATGTGTCGCTTCATCTTCTGCAACGATCTCTCAACCGAATGCTTTAGTACTTGATGTTGATGTAAAATCTATAAATAATGATGGATCAATTGGCGGACTTATAAAACTAAATGCTTCCGGAGGGAAAGCTCCTTATCTTTATTCTGTAAGAAATGACACAAGAGGTGTACAAGTATCCTTAAATCAAAATATCAGAATCTATAGCGGTATGGCCGAAGGCTATTATACAATTAGCGTTACAGATGCAAACGGATGTAAAGTGACTAATAGTAATGTAAATGTTACGATAACAAATCCAATTGTATTGAATGCTGCTAAAACACCTATTAGCTGTATAAAAAATGCTTCATTGGTTGTAACTGCTTCCGGAGGTGTTGCGCCATATCTTTATTCGTATGATAGTGGTGTTACTTATACAACTAACAATCCGGGACTAACCAATTTAACTGTGGGCACTTATTCAATACTATTAAAAGATGCGATTGGTAACGAAGCTCAATCTTATTTTATTGTCAAACCATATGTTCCTGTAAAAACAACTGCTACTGTTTCATATGAAACTTCTGAAGGTTATGTTGCCGGAGTAATAACAATGAGTTCCAGTAATGGTGTTACTCCATATACCTATAAAGTTAAAGATAGTGCTACAGGTAAAGTAATATTTGACAATTCACTTTCAATAGGCTATATCGGATTGCCTGAGGGAACTTATTCTATAACTGCTAAAGATGCTAATGGTTGCGAGTCTGAAAGCGTAGATGCGACACTCGTACTTCCGGAACCAATTTTAATAAGCATAAGTAATGTTACTCCTATTACTTGCGAAAATACGGGAGAAAGCTTAAATATTAGCGCATCGGGAGGTGTACCGCCTTATCTTTATTCGGTTGATTTAGGTGAAACCTATAGATCAATTACTGGCGTTGCAAATTTAAAATCAGGCTTGAATTATATTTTTTATGCAAAAGATGCTATTGGTAATACAAGTAAGTTTTATTATAAAGTAAAAACATACGTTCCATTAACACTCGATTTGACTAAAACTGATGTAAATTGTAACGGAGCTCAGGATGGGACAGTAGTAGCGGCTGCAACGGGAGGAAATGCTCCTTATACTTATTCAATAGGAAACGGATTTACATCCTCTAAAGTTTTCAGTAATCTAACTGCCGGACAATACAATGTAACGGTAAAAGATGCTGTTGGATGCACTACTACCACAACAATAACAATACTACAACCTACTCTTTTAGCAGTAACTACAAGTGTTATAAATGCAACTACTACTAACGGCGGAAACATAACTGTTACAGCTTTTGGAGGAACTTTTCCTTATTCTTATTCTCTTCAAAATAATAATGGATCAATTGTAGTCCCGACACAAACTTCTAATGTATTTACAGATTTAACACCGGGATCATATTCCGTAAAGGTGACTGATTCACGTGGATGTATAATTTTACAATCTGGAATTAATATCTTAGTAACATCACCTCTTGTGGCAACCTATACCGTAATTCCTGTGGGTTGTAGCAACCCGGCAATTATAACGGTAATTGCGATTGGAGGAACTGCTCCTTACACGTATTCTTTTGATAATGGAATTACTTATACAACTTCCAACATATTTTCTACTTTCACTTCTGGAAATTATGAAATAAAAGTGCGTGATGCTCAAAACAACATCACATCAATTGTTGCTGTTTTGTCTCCGTTAGATCCTTTAAGTTTAGTGGCGACAGTTGTCTCGTCAATAACTTGCTCTCAAAACGGAACAATAGAAGCTACTGTTTCCGGTGGTCGTGCTCCATATGACTATTCCTTGAATAGCGGTCCATTTCAAGTTAGTAATACTTTTATTGTCCCTGCAGGTACTCATACTATATCTGCCAGAGACATTAATGGGTGTCTCGTAATGGTAGCTGTAGAATTAAAACAACCGGAACCTCTTATTGCTTCTGTGGATGTAGAAGGTCATACAGCGACAATTACTGTTGCTGGTGGTTTAGGTTCTTATTTATATGCTATTTCACCTAATTTTAATGTATTTACATCAAGTAATACATTCACAAATTTAGAAGTTGGTAATTACAGTGTAATTGTTCAGGATCCAAGCGGATGTTATATAACATTAAGTTTTGTTATTGAACCTCCAGCACCTTTGGTTGAAGGAAAAGAGGCAACAACTATTGAATTTAAACCTGGACAAACCCTGGCAGACTTAATCGTTGAAGGAGAAAATATTCAATGGTATAGCAGTCAAAATCCTTCTGGTGGAAAAAATAACAAAACAAATGAAACTCCATTGCCATTAACAACTGTTCTTGTGGACGGTGTGACTTATTATGCTTCTCAAACCATAAACGGAGTGGAAAGCAAAGAACGTCTTGCTGTTACGGCTAAATCAAATGGATCACTTTCGACACCGGATTTTGTACTTCCTAATTTCAAGTATTATCCAAATCCTGTGAAGCATATATTGACGATAAACAATACTGCTCTGATTGATGAAATCGAAATATATGCTGCTTCCGGACAAAGTATTTTATCTAAAAGAATAGATAGTGATCATTCTGAAATTGATTTATCAAATGTTTCTTCGGGATTGTATTTCTTGAAAGTAAAATCTGAAGGACAAGTGAAAATTGTTAAACTTGTGAAGAAATAACGGTTTTTTTTAAATTCCAATATTTAATCCCGAGGCTTCAGGATCAAATTCCAATCTTGACTGAAATTTCAGATTGAGAAGAATCAATAAAAAAATCCAAACTCTAATTCCGAAATATCGGTAGGAGTTTGGATTTTTTTTATTGTTTAAAAGAAGCCAAATGTTTGAGGCTAGCCCAGATTACTTCACTTAACATTTATACATTTATTTTCATAGGAGTTCAGTGAACTTCGTTTGAAGCGGTATCCTTTTTTGAGATGTCCCGAGGCTTCGGGATCTTCACCGTAAAAAGATAAAGCCGAAAGCGGAAACTATGTCTATTAAAAAGCGAATTGTATTGCTTCTGAACTTTATAAATTTCAATTCTAAATTTTATAACTAATCAAAAAAAATCCCAAACTCCGTGAGGAATTTGGGATTTTTTCAATCTAAATTAAATCAAAAATTAATGGGTATGTTTAGGATTAAAACCGTCTTCGCTTAATTCTGTATGCACATAATCGGCAACCATTTCAGCTTCGTAATCAATTTTCTCTCCTTTAGAGAATTTATGAATTATTTTCTCCATGATATTATAAATTACAGGAACTACAATCAAGGTTAGGAATAAAGAAGAAATTAATCCTCCGATAATTACCCAAGCCAATCCGTTTTTCCACTCGGCTCCTGCTCCAGATGCTAATGCAATTGGGAACATACCAAATACCATCGCAATTGTTGTCATCAAGATCGGACGTAAACGAGCGTGATTCGCCTGAATTAATGCCGCTCTGATTGATTCTCCCG
The DNA here is from genome assembly GCF_900187965.1 of Flavobacterium sp. ov086. Classification (GTDB taxonomy): domain Bacteria; phylum Bacteroidota; class Bacteroidia; order Flavobacteriales; family Flavobacteriaceae; genus Flavobacterium. The sequence continues at coordinate 263,759 of NZ_FZNL01000001.1, forward strand.
CAGCTCTTCGTTGGTTGGTATAGTCGACAAGCATGATCGCATTCTTACATACCAGACCAATCAACATGATGATACCTAAAATCGTAAAGATGTTTAATGAGTTATTAGTCAAAGCTAATGCTAACATCGCACCAATGAACGAAAGCGGAATTGCAAACAATACCACAAACGGGTGAACGAAACTATCATAAAGTCCAACCATTACAAGGTAAACCAAAATAATAGCGGCCAATAAAGCGATTCCTAATGTACCAAATCCTTCAGATTGGTTCTCTTGATCACCACCCCAGATATAGTTTACTCCTGCCGGTTTTTTAAGCTTGTCTAATTTAACCTGCCATTGTTGAACGATTGTTCCTGATGGTACTCCAACGTTTTGTCCCTTTACAGTTACCGACGCAGATTTATCTCTACGCTCTAACTGGCTAGGTCCTGAACCTTCTGTAATAGTAGCAAATTGAGATAATTTAATTTGTTGCCCTGCAGCATTAATAAAGATTAAGTTACTAACATCTGTAATACTTTTTCTGTCGAATGCATTATATCTAATATTGATATCGTACTCGTATTCTCCAGCTCTGTATTTACCATCTGTGTTTCCGCTAAAAGCAGTTTGCATCGTTAAACCAACAGTTTGAAGTGTTAATCCTAATGCAGCCATTTTATCACGGTCAACTTTAACGTTGATCTCAGGGTTTCCGTCCTCAACAGTTAATTTAATCTCTGTTGTCCCAGGAATAGTACGTAATTCAGCTTCAGCTAATTTAGCAAATGCCATAGCACTTTCTGTAGATGGACCTGTTACGATTAATCCTAACGTAGCATCTTCAGCAGTTCCTAAGATACCTACAGGAACGGTTTTTACTTTTGCTCCAACTAATACTTTTTCTAATTTACGTTTGATTTTTGCTGCGTAAACGTTAGCATCATCAGTACGATCTTTTTGTTCTATCATTTTTACGTCAATCTCTGCTTTGTACGCCGTTGCTTGCGATGCTCCAAAACCTTCAGAAGTTTGTCCTACAGTTGTAATTTGACTGTGAACATATTCTTGTGCTTTTAAATAAGCTTCTGCTTTTTGAGTCATGAAGTTCGTTTGTTCTAACGACGCATCTTTTGGCATTTCGATTTGAACTAAGAACTCTCCACTATCAGAAGAAGCAAAGAACTCTCCTCCAATAAAACCTCCACCCATTAAACCTATTGTTGATCCGAAGAACAATACAAGAACAACTAAAATAGTTTTAACATAATGATCCAAACACCAGGTTAATAAATGAGAAACCCAGTTTGTAAAACGTGTTAAATAACTTTCGAAGCCAAGAATAATTCTTCCAAATAAATTCTTTCCTTCAATGTGCTCTAATTTACCATAACGAGATGATAACCAAGGGATAATTGTAAATGAAGCTAAAAGCGATAGCATCGTTGAAATAATTACTGTAACACAAAATTGTGTAATAATATTTGATACCAATCCAGAACTCATCGCAATAGGCAAGAATACTACCACGATTACCAATGTAATCGAAGTTACTGTTCCACCAATTTCTGCAGTTCCATCATAAGAGGCACGGATTCTGTTTTTACCCATTTCCATGTGCCTGTAGATGTTTTCTAATACCACAATCGCATCATCCACAAGAATACCTACAACTAGAGACAATCCTAATAAACTCATTAAATTTAAGGTATATCCCATAAAATAAATTCCGATAAAAGTAGCAATCAAAGATGCCGGAATAGACACCATTACAATCAATGAGTTTCTAATACTGTGTAAGAAGAACAACATTACAAAAGCTACCAAAATTACCGCAATCAATAAATCGTGTACTACAGAATCTGCTGCTTCAAGAGTAAAAACGGTACTGTCTTTTGCAACTTCTAATTTCAACTGGTTTACTTTATAATCTTTTTCAAGAGTAGCAATTGTTTTTAATAAATGCTCACTTACCGCAACCGCATTTGCATCTGATTGTTTTACGATTTGTAAAACAATCGCACTTTTCTGGTCTACACGTGATATTTTTTCAGCAATTTTTTGAGTGTCCTGAACATCGGCAATATCACTTAAACGAACCTGAATTCCGTTTTGAGACGAAACTACAAGGTTTCTTAATTCTTCAACACTTTTATATTTACCCGCTAAACGAATTAATATTTTTTGATTACGAGTCTGGATGTTTCCTGTTGGGAAATCTAAGTTCGATGTCAAAATGTTTTGTTGCACCTGAGGAACAGAAAGTCCATAACCCTGCATTTTTAATGCATCAAGGTTTACTTGAATTTCACGTTCTGAACCACCAATGATATTTACCTGAGCCACACCTTGTACACGAGATAAAATAGGCGCAATTTTTTTGTCAATTAAGTCATAAAACTCTGCTTCGTCCATTTTTCCATTGGCACCAAGTGTCATAATTGGTAAATCACTCAGCGAGAACTTGGTTAGTGCCGGCGTTTTAACATCATCCGGTAAATCACTAATTATGGCGTTTATTTTACGCTGTGCATCATTTAGAGAGAAATCGACTTTTGCATTTGATGTTAATGTAATCGAAACGATAGACAAACTCTCGTACGATTTCGAGTCAATTTTCTTAACGTTCTCTAAGGATGCGATCGCATCTTCAATTTTCTTGGTTACGGTATTTTCTACCTCACTTGGAGAAGCTCCCGGATAAACAGTAGAAATTGTAATAACGTTTTGTTCGAATTTCGGGATCAGCTCATAACCTAACTGGCTGTAGCTAAACAGTCCACCAAGTGTTAGAATCGTAAACAATACGATTACTAACGACGGACGTTTTATGGATATTTCGGCTAATTTCATATATTTTGCTTTAGGCTGCAGGCTTTAGGCAATAAGCTTATGGCTTATGGCGTATAGCTTAAGGCTTTAAATTATTTAATAATTTCTACTGTATTACCGTCTTGTAAGTTAATTTGACCTGTAATAACTACAGTTTCTCCGTCAGTTAATCCATTGATGATTTCTACCTGATCTCCTAAAATTCTTCCAGCAGTTACTTTTCTTAATTTTGCAACACCATCTTTAACCACAAAGATTTCGTTACTGCTCACACTTCCTACGAATGCATTTCTGGGCACAACCATCAAATGTTGTTTTTGTTGGTTTGATGCAAAATTTGCAGTTCCGTACATACCTGCTTTTAGGTCGTTGTGTGTATTATTTGCGATTTCGATTTCAACTGGGAAGTTTAAAGACTCATCTGCTTTTGCAGCAATAAAAGTAATTTTTCCAGAGAAAGTTTTATCAGGATAAACACTAGCAGTTACATTGATATTATTTCCAACTTTTAAACTAGCTACTTGATTTTCGTTTACTGTAACTACTAATTTTAATTTAGAAACATTTACAATATCAAACAATGCAGTAGCTGGCGTTGCAGCTAAGATAGATCCTGGTTCAATGTATTTTTTATTGATGAATCCGTTGATTGGTGCTTTTACTCTTGTATCCCCAACATCAATTTTAGCTTGTGTGTATTGAGATTGTGCATTTGTTAAAGCTAATTTTGCCTGATCCAATTGTTGTTTGGTAACACCACCTGTTTTAAAAGCATTTTCATATCTGTTGTAATCCGATTTTGCATTCTGATATGCGGCTTCTGCAGCTTGCGCGTTTACATTAACAACATCGCCTCTTACTGTCAGTAAAGTTTGACCTACTCTTACATAGTCTCCTTCTTTAGCCAAAACACTAATTACTTTTCCTGATTTTTCAGCAGAGAAAGTCAATTGCTGAATTGGTTGAAAATTTCCATTTGCAACAAAGTCTAATGAAACATCTTCTGTTTTTACAGGAGAAACTTTAACCGAAACTGCAGCATTTTTTTCTGCTACGATATCTGTTTTAGCTTTGTTCTCTTTCTTATTGTTATTTAAGACAAATCCAATCAAAGCTAGAGCTCCAATTATGATTACGATTGTTATAATTGCTTTCTTCATTTTTTTTTAGTTATTTAATAAGAGTTTTTAGTTCGCCTTTTGATTTGATTAATGCTACTTCGGCAATTTTGTAATTCAAGACTGCTCTGGTATAGTTGTTCTGTGCTTCAAGTGATGCATTTTCAGCATCTAGTAAATCTGTTAATGATGCTAATCCCTGAAGGTAATTGTTTTTTGTATTGCTTAAAATCTCAGATGCTAAACGCATATTTTCTTTTTGATTTTCGATAGTTACAAGGTTATTCTCAATTTGAGCCATTGCATTTCTGTAATCTAAGTCAAGTGAAAGTTTTGTGTCTTTGATATCCTCCTGAAGCGATCTGATCTTTACATCGGCTTGTCTTACTTTAGCACGAGTTCCGAAACCTGTAAAGATTGGCACATGTAAATTCAATCCAATTGCAGAGTAATCTGACCAATAAACTCCATCTTTAGGTTTTGCAAACCAAGGCATTTCAGGCCCTTGACCAATATAATTGTAACCGGCAGTTAAAGAAAGTGTTGGATAATATCCTGCTTCAACAGCTTTCTTATTAAATACTAAAAGCTCTTCTTGTTTTTTCAAAAGCAAATATTCCGTTCTGTTTTCAACATTAGGAACTTCTGTTAATGAAGCAGGTATTACTTCAAATTCTTCTATCGGAATCTCAATTTGAGTTTCAATAGGCATACCCATATAAAACTTCAAAGCATTTTCCTGTAGTGTAATTTGATTTTTAATTTGTTGACGTTCTGTGTCAATATTTGACATTTTTACGATAATACGATCTAAGTCAATTTTTTTAGCTAAACCATTATCAAATTGTCCTTTTACGATATCACGAACTTTAGTTGTATTAACATAATTACTGTCTAATAATGTCAATCTTTCACGTTGCACATAAACAGAGTAATAGTTATTAGCTACTCTTTCAATTACATTCTCTTCTGTTAACTGATCGTTTATTTGATAAAACTCACGAGTAGATCTTGCAGCTCTTAATCCTGTAAAAACAGATTGATCAAATATTGCCTGAGTTAGCGAAAGCCCTGCACCTGAAGTCCATTTTTGACCAAATGCCGCTTGTATAGTAGTTCCCGGCTGACCAAAACCAGCTCCGTCAATAACCGTAGTTTGTATTACAGGATTATAAGTTAAACTTCCGTTTGCAGAAATTTGAGGTAACGCTTTTGAACGTACTTCCTGAATTTGATACTCACTATTTTCAACCTCTAATTTTGCTTTCTTAGCATCAGCTTTATTCTGAAGCGCATACGTAATAGCATCTTTTAGGGTTAATGTTTTGACTTGTGCGTTGGCAGACAAGCCAATTGTACACAAAAATATAAGAATTATTCTTTTCATAGATTGATGATTAAGTAGTAATTTTTTTAAGTTGCTTTTCTAATTCGATTATTCCTTTTTCGGTTGCCATTGCTCTGGTGTGATATTCCAGCGCTTCTAATTCTATTTTTTGTGCTTCTCTTTCTGAAATTGTAGTTTCATTGATATGAAAAATCAGCGTATAATAAAATTTGACATAGATGTCTATATTTAAATCTTTACGATACAAACCTTCATTCATCCCTTTCAAGATATTATCCTTAAAATAATGATTGCATTGGTCCATTTCATGCGTCATTAAATTGTGATAAATTTCAGGATAATGCTTTTTAAGCTGATAAAGAGGTGAAGTATCAATATTGTTTTGGAACATATTTTGAAACGATTCTCTTATCTCAAAATTTTCATGAATTGCATTATAACCTTTTGCGACAATCGTATCAATTACCTCATGCACTTGTCTGTGAACAGTCGAAGTACTCTCTTCGATCAGGACTTCTTTATTACAGAAATATTTGTAAATCGTTTTTTTAGAAATACACATTTCGCCTGCAATGTCATCCATTGTAACACTTTTAAAACCAAGTTTTAAAAATAATTCACTAGCTTTTGCTATAATTTTCTCTTTCATTTTGATTTTCAAATTGCATTGCAAATATACTTAGGAAACTAAAAACTGAAAAATAGTTTCCAATATATTTGTAATAATTTTACATTAATTTATTCACCAAGTAAGATTTATATACTAAATTCTAAATTTGCAATAAGTTTAATATCCTTGCCTAATGCTAAACCACCATTATGATTAAAAGAATTATAATCTAAACCGAAGTCCTGACGTTTGATATCGCCTTTAATTTCAAAAGCTACTTTTCTTTCTCCATTATATGTATTCACACCAATGAATTCTGCATCAAGTTCTACTACTCTGGTAACATCTTTTATCGTTAAATCACCTTTAAAGAAATTGATATTATTGTTTACTTTTTGAAATGAAGTCGATTTAAAACTAATGATTGGATGCTCATCAACATCAAAAAAGTCCTGAAGTTGTAAATACGTATCTATTTGCTGAAAGCTATCTTTTTTGTTATTAATGTCTAAAGAAAATTCTACCGAAGCATCTTCGATTTCGTTGTCTTCTATATTTACATAACCACCAAATTTATTTGTAGTTCCCCCCATATAGGCAATTATCGAATGTCTCATTTTAATTAAAACATCTGATTGGCTCGAATCTAAGGTCCATGTTGTTTTCATAAATATCTGATTTTAGTAAGGTTATAAATTACTCAAATTCATCATGGAAACTTTTACAGTGTTCAAAGTTTCCTTTTGATGGCGCAAATATAGACAGGAAACTCTGAATACCAAAAAAGTTTCCAAGTTTTTTTTCAAAATATTTTAAAAAACTCTAAATGAGCCTTATTAGATATTCCTCAGCATTTAACTTTTTCAAGAGAATTATTCATAATTGAATTGTATCTTTGAGCCTCGTAAATCAGAATTTCATTTTATGCACGATATAAGTCAGTACCAGGATTTTTTTATACAATATTTAGAAAAACAAAGCATCAACAAAGAGCCTAAAAACCTTTACGAACCAATTGAATATATTCTAGGCCTTGGCGGAAAACGCATGCGTCCGGTACTAACTTTAATGGCTTCAGAAGTTTTTGATACCGATTATAAAGTAGCGCTTCCGGCTGCAATGGCAGTAGAAGTTTTTCATAATTTCTCATTGGTTCACGATGATATTATGGACGATGCGCCTTTGCGAAGAGGACAAGAAACGGTACATGAAAAATGGGATTTGAATACTGGAATCCTTTCCGGAGATACAATGTTAATTCTTGCCTATCAATATTTTGAACAATACGAACCGAGCATTTTTAGAGATTTAGCTAAGTTATTCAGTAAAACTGCACTTGAAGTTTGTGAAGGACAACAATGGGATGTCGATTTTGAAAAAAGAAACGATGTTACAATTCCCGAATATCTAAAAATGATCGAATATAAAACGGCTGTTTTAGTTGCTGCTGCCATGAAAATGGGTGCAATTGTAGCCAAAACTTCTGAAAAAGAAGCCGATTTTATTTATGATTTTGGACTTAATTTAGGATTAGCTTTCCAACTTCAAGATGATTTTCTAGATGCTTTTGGAGATCCGGAAACCTTTGGGAAACAAGTTGGAGGAGACATTATCGAAAACAAAAAAACCTATTTATATCTAAAAGCACGCGAGTTTTCTACACCTGAGAAAGCTTCTGAATTAGAAAAATTATTCAGTTTGCAATTAGAAAATAATACAGAAAAAATAGAAACTGCAAAAGCAATTTTCAATGAATCCGGCGCTTCAAAAGCGACTCAGGATGCTATTGAAATGTATACTTTTAAAGCTTTTGAAACTTTAGAAAAAATGAATATTAACGCTGAAAAGAAAGACATTCTGAGAACTTTTGGGGAAAACCTAATGAGTAGAAAAGTTTAGTTTTTTTTGCCACTAATTACACCAATTTTCACTAATTAATTATGATGAATAATTTGTGTAGATTCGTGTAATTCGTGGCAACAAATTTTCACGTACAGTAAACCCGACAGGTTTTAAAAACCTGTCGGGTTTGTCATTTAAAATCTAAAACAAATCATCCGGATCTACCAAATCTGATAATTTTTGTTTTAGATTACCTTCTAAAATCGTCAATCCGTATTGGTAAGAAGCGTTCATCCAGCCAAAACCTTCTTCAGTTATAAAATCAAATTCGGTTCCTACGTTTCCGTATTCTGCGAAAATCTTGTGTGAACTTATCGATAAATCAAACTTCTCCGGAATCGTTCCGTTATAATCAACAGCGTTTCTGGTAATCAGCCAAAGCCAGCGATATACCATTTCCTGCGCTTCTTCGTTAAAATTATAATTCAGCAAACCCTCCCATAAAAGCATTTGGTGCGGCGCCCATCCAAAAGGATAATCCCATTGTCGAATTGGTGCATTTTCATCTACATCTGCAATAGCTTCTTTGGTACATCCCGCAATTCCCCCTTTCATTTTAAATTTCGGAAGTGTCTTTTTTACCAAAATATCTGCTTGTTCCTGTGTACTTATTTTCGCCCAAAGCGGATAAAAAGTAGTTGCAGCTTCAAAGAAATGCTGTTCCTCGGTTACAAAATTGTAATCGAAATAAATTCCATTTTCAGAATTCCAGCACATTTTATTGATTTTTTCCTTTCTCGAAGCAGCTTTAGAAATCCAATATTCACTTGAAAACGATTTGTCTTCAAAATACTGAAATTCGTTTTTAAAATATTTTTTGATTAGAAAAGCAATATCTGTTTCGTATTTATGAAGCAAACTATTGATCGCAACCGTATTTAAATTGGCGCAAATTCCGACCAATCTATTCGTTGTATCGTGACCACTTTCGCGCATACTGCGATCGTGAACAAAGTACTTATCCAATTCAGGATCGACAACTTCTCTTTCTAAATATTTCTTTTCAAATTCGCGAGTAGACAAATTGTATTTTGGTGCGTATTGCTCCAGAATATCATCAAAATGACCCTCTTCAACCTCAAACGGAAGCCCGATTCCTTCGGCTTTATAGCGATTCAATCCATTTGCCGTAAGTCGTTTTCCTTCTTCCATCCAAACGGTTTGATATTCTTTTATTGCGGTTTTTAAATGTCTTTCGATCCAGAAAATATCAGGATTTGACTTTTCTAAAACATCCATAATTAATGATGTATAAAGCGGCGGTTGCGTGCGGGTTAAATAATAACTTCTGTTAGCATTTAGAATTTTTCCGTAATGATCGATTTGATATTTAAAATTTTCTGCAATGCCTAAAGCAAGATCGATTTTATCATCTATCAAAAGTCCTTTGGCTATAAAATAACTGTCCCAACCGTACATTTCGTTGAATCTTCCGCCAGGAACTACAAACGGAACTCCTGAAATTTCATTATTCTTAATTTGAAGTGCCAAAGCCAAAATGCCTGGTTTTTGGTTCAGCGATAAAACATATTCAGGCGAAATATTTTTAGGCATTTGTACCACCTTTAATTTTGGAGTTACCGCTTCTAGTTTCTTGAAATAATCAAAAACAATTTCATCACCAAAAGGAACATATAAATAAGCCAATTCATTTTCGATCTTATTGTCTTCCAGAATTTTCTTTACACCATCAGCATCAATCGTTCGTGTAAGGCCTTTCCAATACAGATTTTTTATTTTTCCCGAAATTCGTTTTACTGGATCTTCGGTGATTTCATCTAAATTGATTTCGGCAAATTCGGTATTGTTTTTTTTTGCCAAAGCCAGTTCCTGCAATAAATTCGAAAGCTGATAAGTTCCTTCAATCAAAGCAGAATTTCCGTTTTCATCATGCAGCAAAAACTTTTTTGGACCATTATCATCGATCGTTATTTTTTTATCGCCATCAGTATCTTCCTGAGCCAATAATTTTTCGATGGTTTGGAGTATATGTAATTTAAATTTCATCTTTTGCAGTTATTTTTTTGAGAATAAAAAAGGATATTAATAATAAAGACATTGGAATTAAAGTAAAATAAAATGCGTTTTCCGGCCCTTCATTTTTAAACAGCCAACCTGTTATTCTGGAACCTAATGTGCCGCCAAGAGCAGAAAAAATCACGATTAATCCGGTCATTGAACTTTGCAGATTCTTTGGTAAAGCACTCAATACAATCGAATTTAATAAAGGATAAATAGGCGCAATAAACAATCCTATTAATGGAAATGCAAAACCAATTAAGGGAATATCTGAAAGTGTATTGATGTTTTTTACTTCTAATCCAACTGTTTTAGGAAGTACAAAAATGACAATCAGCATGGCAGAAAGTATACAAAAACTTAAAACCCAAATCCAATTTACTTTTTTGGTTACAATACCTGCAATCAATCTGCCAATTGCTAATGAAATAGCCAGAATACTCGCCATCATAATACTAATATTCTCAGGCAAATGAAGCACTTTTGTATTAAAAGTGGGCAGCCAAGAAAGGATTCCCTGTTCGATCATGACAAACAAAAAGACACTTATAACAAAAATAACGGTAAGTAATTTTGCCATTAACCGGAACATTTGCAGGAAATCATCTTTAAGGTTTGCTCCCGCGGAAACTTCAGCTTCTTCGAATTTTACAAAAAGCAAAAACAGAAACGATAAGAATGATAATGCTGCCAAAAACCAATACACATTCAACCATGAATTAGGATCTTCTTCATTATTAAAAGCTGGAAATAAAAAATAAGCCAACGCAATTCCTACCATAAAAAAACCTTCGATACTGCTCATTAATGCATTGTGTTCTTTTTTGGTTTCGGTCACGGTTCCTATCAACGAATAAACGGAAACTTTTATCAAAGCAAATGAAACTCCAACGGTTGCAAAAAGAATTTTGGCATTGTCAAATGAGTTTCCAAAATACATAGAAATACAAGCCAAAGTAACCAAACCTAAACCTATAAGCATCGATTTTCTATAGCCTATTCTAGGTAAAAAAGAGGCTATAAAAAAAGATACAATAGCAATTGGCATGTCCTTAAAAGCTTCAAGAATGCTTGCCTGAACTTCATCTACTCCGTAATTTCTTTGCGATTTTAAAATCACAATGCCTACACTATTTAACAAAATAGCGAAGACAAAATAATTAAGATAAAGAGAGATTTTTATTCCTAAGTTTTTCATTTTTCTAGATGTGATTTGTTTCCCTACAGTGTGGTTACGGTGTGAGAGACGCACTGCTGTACGCCTCTACAATACCATATACCATTTGATTTTATATAAATTTAGAAATTAATCGCTACCGAAAATCTAAAGGCACGCCCTAAAATTGGTCTTGCCATAAACACATCGCTTGCGGCAGAAGTTGTTTGTCTTGGGTCTCCTTCGGTTAAACCAATTTCATTGAATAAGTTCGATGCATCTACTGCAAAACGAAGATTATTATAAGTATAATTTAAACCCGCTCCAACCTCTTTATAAGCCGGTAAAACTTGTTTGTTGTCCTGATTTGTGAATTTTTTATCAAAATAAGAGAACTGAACATACGCTGTAAGATCTTTTGTAATATCTACTTCAGGTCTTAGATTACAGAAAAATTTAGGAATTCTTCTTGCTGTATTTCCGTTAAAATCAAAAGTAGAACCATCAGCATTTGTTCCAGTAAAATTATCATACTCCGGTTTTTGAACCGTAAATGTAAAGTTCAATTTCACCATTTTGTATCTTGCATTGGTTTCTACTTCAAGTCCAATATTGTTTACGTCAGCAAATTTATTTTCTGAAGATCCGTCAGATAAAATATCTGTAAAAGCAACGTTCTTCAAGCCCATGTGAAATAAATTGGCATTCACATTAAAGAAAGAATTAGAATATTTGTAACCCAATTCGAATTGATTTACTTCGGTATTTTCTAATTTGCTTAAATCGGCAGCATTATCATAAAAAGACTCTTCAATTGGCGATCTAAAACCGTGGCTGTAACGAACATACGAAGCCATATTGTCGTTGAATTTGTAGTTTCCTGCAGCAGTATACGACCATTCACTTACATCATATCTCCAATATGTATAAGGGTTCCCTTTTACTGTTGTTACCGCATCATCAGCCGTATTGTTGTCTAAGATTCCTAAATCTTCAGCAAAAAATCTTGCGTTATCTCTGTAACCTGAATATTTGTCTTTATTGTATCTTAAACCAGCGTTGAAAGTCAAATTATCTGTTGCTTTAATTTCGGCATCAGCATAAACATCATTCAAAAGTCCTTTGGTTTGTGCGTCTCTTTCTAACCAAGTAATTCTTTCTACACCATTCCAGGTATGATCAACTCCGGTTGTATTGTCTTTTACATTTAATAATCTTGGATTGTCTGAAACATTTACCAAATAAGAATTCCAGTTCCAGTATTGATTTGATTTCCAGTTAGAATAATAGTAACCAGCAGTTAATTTTACAGGATCTAAATCAAAGTTGAAAGAGAAATTATTGGCAAAATTGTTCATCTTTTTATCAATATGCCAAAGATCAGCTCTCATAATTAAGGCATTTGGATCCAGCGTTTGACCATTGTCTACATAAGAATACGTTAGATTACTTGCCGTCGTATTTTGAACACTTGTTGCGTAAGCATCTTGTGTCCAAGGACCTCCATTTGGAAAAATTGCATTATAATTTAAATCGATATTGGTATTTTTGAAAGCATTTTTGAACGTTACTTTCTCAGATATTTTCTTTTTGAATTCAGCTCCAATTGAGTTGATAACCGGATGAGAACCATCTTCTAAATCTGCACTAAAAGTTCCGCCACCATATTGAGGCACATTCAAATGACTGAAGTTTACTGAAGTCAATGTTCCGTAATTTGGATTAAAACCTGGGATTCCTTCAATTTTTCCGTTGTTGCTTTTTAGCGGAATTGGCAAGTAAAAGGTATTTCTGTCGTCAAGATGTTTGAAGTTCACTCTCAAATAATCGTCGTCATCAAATTTATACGTGATGTTTCCTTTTATCTGACCTCCTTTATTTGCTGTAAATCCAGTATTTCTTACGCCATTATCGGCTCTGTAGAAACCTCCAACATTAAAAAATAATTTATCCTTAATCAAAGCACCTGATAAATTAAGATCAGTTCTGAACATTCCGTAATCTGAAGTCGTGAATTTTGCTCTTCCCATAAATTCATTCTGACCCGTTTTCGAAATGAAATTGATAATTCCCCCCGGAGCATTATTCGCAAAAATAGATGCCGAACCTCCACGAACTGCTTCCATTTTACTCACGGTTTCGTCTAATCTATAAAACGTGTCGGCGTTGGCAAATTGCAAAGCTCCATCTTCAAAAACCGGTAATCCGTCTTCCTGAATTTGCACATATTCATAAGCTCCTGCTGATGGAATTCCTCTTGCAAAAAGGTTATTTCCTATTTCTCCTCCAGATGCCTCAACTACAAATCCCGGAATGGTTTGTAATAAAGCTGCCGTACTTGATGGCGCTCTGTCTTCGATTGCTTTTGCTCCCATTGTTGTGATTGCAACGCTGGATTCAAGTTTTGATCTTGGACTTGAAGATCCTGTAACCACAACTTCTTTCAAACTTTGTGATTCTCCTTCCAAAAGTAAATTTACCTCTAAGGATTCTCCTTCTTTTATTGCAATTTTTTTCTCGAAAGTTTTATAACCCACATTTGTTGCAATAATAGTATACGTTCCGGCTCCGATATTAGAGAATGAATATCCTCCGTTTTCATCCGTAATTGTACTTTTTCCTGTTTCCTTAATCGATACATTGGCTCCGGGAACCGTTACTCCGCTATCGTCGAGTACTTTTCCTGAAACAGTATTTTGATTTTGGGCAAACCCATTATTTGGTAAAAAAAATAGGCAAAACATCAAAAGTAATGTGCCTAAATAATAGTGTAGCTTTTTCATTTTTTTTGTTCGGTTAGTTAGTAATTATGGTTATCACTGTCAAACTTAGTAACTAATAATAAGGAATATAGGAATTAAAAAACGAAAACGTTTTCGAAAACACCTAAAACGTTTTCGGAACTTAAAATTTTATCAATGCGGTTTATTTTTAGTACTTTTATTTCATGAATGACACAAAATTAATAGATATAGCCTCGGCACTGGGAATTTCAGTTACAACGGTTTCAAAAGCGTTAAAAGGATATACAGATATTAGTAAATCCACGCGCGCCAGAGTTATCGAAATGGCCGAAACCATGAACTACATGCCAAACTCGGTTGCGGTGAATCTAAGAACTAATGAAACCAAAACAATTGGCGTCATTATTCCGGCTACTGTACATCATTTTTTCTCGAGTGTATTAAATGGTATTCTCGAAGAAGCCGAAAAAAGAGGTTATTTGGTCATTATATTACAATCAAATGAAAAATATGAACTCGAGAAAAAACAACTTGCTTTATTAATTCAAAAACGAGTTGATGGCGTTCTAATGTCGCTTTCGAATGAAACGGATGATTTTACTCATATTAATGAAGCAATTCGAAAAAATACTCCTGTTGTTCTGTTTGATAAAATTGCCAAAAGAGTCGATTGTTCTAAAGTAGTTATCAATGACGCCAAGGCTGCTTATGATGCCGTGACCTACCTTATTAATAAAGGATATAAAAAAATTGCACATTTTAGAGGTTCTTATGTTCCACAAAACTCTATTGATCGCTTTTTAGGCTATAAAAGAGCGCTTGAAGCACACGGAATTGAGTACGATTCGAAACTGGTGTATGTTTGTGATAATAATACCGATTTTGAAGACGGTTATGAAAATGCACAAAAAGTAATGACCGAAAATCCGGATATTGATGCCATTTTCGCCATTACTGATTTGGTTGCAATCGGGATTATAAAATATTTTAATGAAGCGGGAATAAAAACTCCTGAACAAGTTGCAGTTTTTGGATTCAGCAATTGGTTTATGAGTACGGTTATTTCACCAAAATTAACAACAATTGATCAACCCGGATTCGAAATGGGACATCAGGCGGTTTCTCTTTTAATTGATGAAATTATGGATATAAAAGAGCATCGACCAGTAACGCATCAAATTATTGAACTTCCTACAAGAATCATTGAAAGAGAATCAACCGTTAAATGATTTTTTAGTTTTAACTTTGCCTCAATTCTTAAAAAGCATCAATGTTTCCAATTCCTGAAAATACCGATTTTTTATTGGCTGATGCCGAAAAAGAAAACCTATATCTAAACTTAATTGAACAAATTAATAAGGACTTTAATTTGGCAAATGAAGGCATAGATTTTCCGTTAAGCATTTCTCCCGACGAATTAAAAATTCAGCTTCACGAAAAAATTTACCGAATGATTCAGTACAAATTCGCTGAATATTTAAACCTGCTTTATATCATCGATGTATCGGAAAGTGAAATCAAAAAACTAGACGGTTCTGATTTGGTTATTCTGGCTGAACAAGTTTCGTTTTTGGTTTTAAAAAGAGAATGGCAGAAGGTTTGGTTTCGCAACTATTACAAGTAACATTGTAGGTTCATAATGCTTTTCTATAAAACCTTTAGATTTATTCAAAAAAAATCTTAATATTTGTTGGGTAATTTCCAAAATTTATGAGAAAGATTATCCTTCTATTAGCTTTAATTATAATAACTTCCTGCTCATCAGACGAACCGACAAAAACACCTGTCCCAACTGATCCGGTAGTAGTAAAGCCTTTAGCAGCAACATTTACAAAAGTTGATGTAGCAGTTTATGGAGGGAATACCGGATCTGTCACTTTTATGCCAGCAGGAGGAACTCCTCCTTATACAATTTCACCATCACAAACTGGTTTAACTGCAGGAAATTACACATTCATCATTACAGACAGTAAAGGTCTTAGTCTTAGTGCAATTGTAGAAATAACGCAACCTAAAGCTACACTTCCACAATCGGCATTACTTAAACCGGCAGTAAAAAATATCAATAAAAAATCTGCCAGCGGAAAAAGAAATGAAACCGTTAAACATTTAGTTCAATCTATTCAATACGAAAAAGACAAATACATAATTGACCAAACATCTGACTATTCTCTAACGGATAATTTATACGCACCTACTGAGGATGTTCTAAACGCAAACACACCAAAAGGTGATGTAAGAACCTTTACCTACAATGATTTAGGACAACTTATAAGAATTGATATTTTAAAAGGCCCTAATTCTATGGGTTCATCCGGAATTGAATTTTCATACGAATATGACAGTAACGGAAATGTAATTAACAACAGCACTCCATACACTTATGTAAACGGACTTATAACGAATGTTTTAGTTGATGGTTATTCAACTACATATACTTACGATTCCAGCGGAAGAGTAATTCACCGTTCTGGCGCATTGAATGCATCAACTTTCGAATATACTGATGATGAAGTCAAAGAAACAAGATATGACGTCCTACCTGCTCAAGGAGAAGTTGCTACCGGAAGAGTGGTGATCACTAAATATGACGGTACAAAAGCCGGAATTTACAACAATGAACCTTACTATAAAATTGCAACAACTTTTTCTACTATACTTGGACAAACATTACCAAACCCATATTTGCACATAATTGAGCAAAAATTGGTAGACAATGGAGCCGTTCAAAAATCACAAACTTATAAGTATTTTTATGATACTGATGGATATTTGATAAAAGTAGATGATGGTGCCTATGTAACTATTTACATTTATCAATAATTTTATAAAAAGTCTCTATCCCGAAGCTTCGGGACTGAGATTCTAAGTTACTAAGGCTAGTTTATTCGGCAATTTCTACCTTTAAAATTTCATGATTCATTTTCCCAAAAGTTATTCTAACATTTAGACCATTTTTAAATACTCCATTTTTAGTTTTACTAAAACGATTAAAACGCCCTAACATAGCGTCATCATATTCAAAATTGATTGAGTCAATCATAAAGCTCTCAACAGTGACTTGTCCTCTCCGAGAAGCTGGATTAAAACTTTTAAAATCAGAAATTTTTCCCTCAACTTTTTCAACATATGACGAATGAAGAAGTCTTTGCACTCTTTCTTCTGAATGATCAATATTCCAAAATTTAAGATAAAAAAACATGACAGTTGAAAATAAAAAAATCAATCCTATTAACCATAATAATATTGATTTTTCATAATCTCCATTATTCTTTTTATATTTTTTAGTAATAATCCAAACGAGTAAGGATATAATACCAATCCAAAAGAAAACTTCGAAAGATTTGATCGAATTTGTTGGCAAGTCTGAAATAGACCAATATGTGTAATAATCCATGTAATCTATTTTCCCTAATTAAAAACCTTAGAAACTTAGAATCTTAACAGGCTCAGAGGTCTTTCCTTACTTTAACAAGATTTAAATGCAGATATCACAAAACCTTTGAACCTTTGTCACTCTGCAACTTTGAACCTCTTAAAAATAAACTCTCACAAAAGGCATAAATCCTGATCCATAAAGACTGGTTTCAGCATTATATAAAACATCGTAACGCGCACCAATAGTTACGCTTCCCGTTCTGTAACCTGCACCAAGATATAAGGCAGTATTCCAATAATTATCAGAGTAAGATGGTCTGTAAGGTGTCGAATCATAATCTGTGTTTACACGCACTTGTTCTAACTCTGCAGACAATTGAATTTCAGGAATTGGGTTTACAAGTGTAACCAAACTTCCACCGTAAACAAAGGAATCATAATAGTTTTTTGAAGATAAATATCCAAATTGCAGACCAACTCCAACCGCCAAAATTTCATTGACATTGTAGATTGCACTTGGCATAACCGAAATATCCGTGTAACCAGAACCAATTCCTAAACCAAGACCACCACCAAATTGAACTTTTTCCCAAAAGTGATTGCTGTTATCTATAACATATTTTTGCTGTGCAATTGTCGAACTTGAAAATGAGACTATCAAAATCACAAAAAAGGTTTTGAAAACGATTGAAATTTGATTTATATTCATAGTAAGAGCTATTTTTAACAAATTTTTACGTAAAAGTACGTAAAAAAAAGATTTAAATAAATGCGATTGTTGTACTTTTGCCTTTCTATTTAACAAAAAGTATATTCACTCATATTATGGATAGGTTTTCATTTTTAAATGCAGCGCATACAGAGTTTTTCGCACAATTATATGATCAGTATTTAGTAAATCCAGATAGCGTTGAGCCAAGCTGGAGAAGTTTCTTTCAAGGTTTCGACTTTGGACAAACGACTTATAATGACGAAAATCCAGTTCAACAAATTGTTGAATATGTGACTAGCGACAACACAGATTACAGTAAAGTTTCAGAAAAACTGCAAAAAGAATTTAACGTTCTAAAATTAATTGATGGATACCGTACAAGAGGACACTTGTTTACAAAAACAAATCCTGTTCGTGACCGTAGAACTTCATCTCCGACTTTAGACATTGAAAATTTTGGATTAACAACTGCTGATCTTTCAACAGTTTTTGATGCTGCTCAGACTATCGGAGTTCCTCCATGTTCATTACAAGACATTGTAACGCGTCTTAAATCTATTTACTGCCAACACATTGGTATTGAATATATGTACATCAGAAACCCCGGCGTTGTAAAATGGATTCAGGATAAATTAGCTGTAAATGTTAATCAGCCTAATTTCTCTTCTGAAGAAAAGAAAACTATCTTAAACAAATTAAATCAAGCAGTTTCTTTCGAGAACTTCTTACATACTAAATATGTTGGTCAAAAAAGATTCTCACTAGAAGGTGGTGAATCTATTATCCCGGCTTTAGACGCTTTGATCGAACAAGCTGCTGAAAAAGGTGTTGAACAATTCGTAATGGGAATGGCTCACCGTGGTCGTTTGAACGTTTTGGCAAACATCTTCGGAAAATCAACTCAGGATATCTTTGGTGAGTTTGATGGTAAAGATTATGATCAGGAATATTTTGATGGTGACGTAAAATACCACTTAGGTCTTACGGCTGACAAAAAAACAAGATCTGGAAAAAGCATTAACATCAATTTAGCACCAAACCCTTCTCACTTAGAAACGGTTGGAGCTGTAATTGAAGGAATCACAAGAGCTAAACAAGATAAATATTATGCTGACGATTTCTCTAAAGTATTACCTATCGCCGTTCACGGAGATGCTGCAATTGCAGGACAAGGTATCTTGTATGAAATCATCCAAATGGCACAACTTGACGGTTACAAAACTGGAGGAACAATCCATATCGTAATCAACAATCAGGTTGGTTTTACTACAAATTATTTAGACGCTCGTTCCTCTACTTATTGTACAGACGTTGCTAAAGTAACTTTATCGCCAGTATTACATGTAAATGCTGATGATGCTGAAGCTGTTGTACATGCAGTATCTTTTGCATTAGACTATAGAATGCAATTTGGACGTGACGTATTTATCGATTTATTAGGATACAGAAAATACGGTCATAACGAAGGTGACGAACCTCGTTTTACTCAACCGGTTTTATATAAAATCATCGCAAAACATAAAAATCCAAGAGATATTTATGCTGAGAAATTATTGTCAGACGGCGTAATCGATGCTTCTTATGTAAATGCTTTAGAAAAAGAATACAAATCTAATATGGAGGAGAATTTAGAAGCTTCCCGTAAAAAAGATTTGACAATTATAACTCCATTCATGAAAAACGAATGGAATGGTTTTGTTCAAGTGACAGATACTCAAATGCTTCAAAAAGTAGATACCGCTTTTGACAAAAAAGGTTTGGATTCTATCATCAATACAATCTCAACATTACCAGCTGATAAGAAATTCATCAATAAAATAACTAAAATTGTTACAGATAGAAAAACTGGATACGACAATAACACTATCGATTGGGGAACTGCAGAAGCTCTTGCTTACGGATCTCTTTTGACAGAAGGATTTGATGTTCGTATTTCTGGTCAGGACGTAGAACGTGGTACATTCTCTCACCGTCATGCTGTAGTAAAAGTAGAAGATTCTGAAGAAGAAGTAATTCTATTGGATGCTATAGAAAATAAAAAAGGAAAATTCGGAGTATTCAATTCTCTTTTATCAGAGTATGGAGTTCTTGGTTTTGATTACGGATATGCATTGGCAAATCCAAATGCCTTAACAATTTGGGAAGCACAATTTGGAGATTTCTCTAATGGAGCTCAAATCATGATTGACCAATATATTTCTTGTGGTGAAGACAAATGGAACAACCAAAATGGTATTGTTTTATTATTACCTCACGGATATGAAGGACAAGGTGCAGAACACTCTTCTGCAAGAATGGAGCGTTACTTACAACTTTGCGCAAGACAAAATATGTACGTTGCAGATTGTACAACTCCAGCCAACTTCTTCCACTTGTTGAGAAGACAAATGAAAACGAATTTCCGTAAACCTTTGGTAGTTTTCTCTCCAAAAAGTTTATTGCGTGATCCAAGATGTGTTTCTACAGTCGAAGAATTAGCAAAAGGAAGTTTCCAGGAAACTATCGACGATAATGCAGTAGATAAAAAAGCAGTAAAAACTTTAGTTTTTGTTACTGGTAAATTCTACTATGATATTGTTGCTGAAAGAGAAAACAACGGAAGAAATGACGTTGCAGTTGTTCGTATCGAGCAATTATTCCCTTTACCAGTAGAACAATTAAAAGAAATCATTGCAAAATATCCAAATGCTGATGATTATGTTTGGGCTCAGGAAGAACCTAAAAACATGGGAGCTTACAGCTTTATGTTAATGAACTTTGATCTTGTAAAATGGAGATTAGCATCATTAAAAGCTTACGCTGCACCAGCATCAGGAAGTTACACACGTGCAAAACGTCGTCATGCAGATGCAATTAGAATGGTTTTCGATAAAAATTTATTCAGATAAAAAGAATGTTTCAAGTTTCAATCCCGATAGCTATCGGGACTGAAACCATAAAAACCTTAAACAAAAAATAAGATGATTTTAGAAATGAAAGTCCCATCACCAGGGGAATCAATAAAAGAAGTTGAAATTGCAACTTGGTTAGTAAAAGACGGAGATTATGTAGAAAAAGATCAAGCTATTGCTGAAGTTGATTCAGACAAAGCAACTCTTGAATTACCGGCTGAAATGAGCGGAATTATTACGCTAAAAGCAGAAGAAGGTGATGCAGTTGCAGTAGGAGCTGTAGTTTGTTTAATTGATACTGACGGAGTAAAACCTTCAGGATCTGCTCCGGCAGCAGAAGCTCCAAAAGCTGAGGCACCGAAAGCAGAAGCTCCAAAGGCTGAAGTAAAAGCAGAAGCACCAAAAGCAGCACAGGCACCAGCAGCAACAAGTTATGCAGCTGGAACCCCATCTCCTGCAGCAAGAAAAATATTAGACGAAAAAAATATAGCACCAGCAACAGTTTCAGGAACTGGTAAAGGTGGAAGAATCACTAAAGATGATGCTGTAAATGCAGTACCTTCTATGGGAACTCCAACTGGTGGAAGCCGTGGAACTGAGCGTACAAAATTATCAATGTTACGTCGTAAAGTAGCAGAAAGATTAGTTGCTGCTAAAAACGAAACTGCAATGTTAACTACTTTCAACGAAGTTAACATGACTCCAATTAACCAAATTCGTAACGAATACAAAGATGCTTTCAAAGCAAAACATGGTGGTTTAGGATTAGGTTTCATGTCATTCTTTACAAAAGCAGTTACAAGAGCTTTACAATTATATCCTGATGTTAACTCAATGATGGATGGTGATTACAAAATTGCTTACGATTTTGCTGATATCTCAATCGCAGTTTCCGGACCAAAAGGCTTAATGGTTCCTGTTGTTCGTAATGCTGAATTATTAACTTTCCGTGGAATTGAAGCTGAAATCAAAAGATTAGCTTTAAGAGCTCGTGATGGTCAAATTACAGTTGACGATATGACTGGGGGAACTTTCACAATTACAAATGGTGGTGTTTTTGGAAGTATGTTGAGTACTCCAATTATCAATCCTCCTCAATCAGGAATTTTAGGAATGCACAATATTATTGAGCGTCCAATTGCTGTAAATGGCAAAGTTGAAATTCACCCAATGATGTATGTGGCTCTTTCTTATGACCACAGAATTATCGACGGACGTGAGTCAGTTGGTTTCTTAGTTGCTGTAAAAGAAGCTTTAGAAAATCCAGTAGAATTATTAATGAATGGCGATGCTAAACGTGCTTTAGAGTTGTAATTTTAATAATTTCCTATAATAATAGAAAGCCTGTTCATCAATCTGAACAGGCTTTTTTTTCTTAATATTGGCTTAAATCTTGCTTAAGATGTTAATTTTTTAAACAAACGTAAATTTTACCCTTTAAAAATTATTTTATTTAGAATAAATAAAAATAGCTTGCTTCGTTGTTGTTCAACAGCTAAATTTGCACTATTCAAATCAATTCTAAATAATGATGAAATATAAATTTACAATTTCTTTTTTGAGTTTTTGCTTATTTCTATTAGCAAGCACAACAATTTCTGCACAGGAAAAAGCAAGCGTTAAAGGACAAATTAGTTTAGCAAATAATCAGGCTGCAGACAATGTTTCTGTAGTTCTAAAAGGAACTAAAATAGGAACGAATACAGACAATAATGGTTTTTACGAAATTAAAAATCTTAAACCTGGAAGCTATGTAATTAAAGTTTCTTCTGTTGGGCATTCCTCTAAAGAAAAAAGTATTTCCTTAAATGCTGGTGATGAAATAATAGAAGATTTTACAATTAGTTCAAATTCTGAACAATTAGACGAAATTGTAATAAATGGTGCCAAAAAGAAAAACTCTTTTGCCCGAAAAGAAACGCAGCAAGTTTCTAGATTACCACTTAAAAATCTTGAAAACCCACAAGTTTATTCTACTATTACAAGTGAGTTACTAAAAGAACAAGTAGTTACTAACATCGATGATGCGCTTAAAAACTCTCCGGGAATAACACAGCTTTGGTCTTCTACCGGACGTGCAGGTGATGGTGCAGGATATTTCTCTTTAAGAGGTTTTGCAGTACAACCTACTATGATTAACGGCTTACCGGGATTAACTAACGGAAGTTTAGACCCCGCCAACATTGACAAAATCGAAGTTATAAAAGGACCTTCGGGAACATTATTTGGAAGCAGTTTAATATCTTATGGAGGATTAATTAATATTACTACAAAAAGACCTTACGATTACTTTGGCGGAGAAATAAATTACACTGGCGGAAGCTATGGTTTAAACCGCGTAACTGCAGACATAAACACTCCTCTTGACGAAGAACATAAAGTAAATTTAAGAGTAAACGCAGCCTATCATAATGAAGAAAGTTTTCAGGATGCCGGATTTAAAAAGTCATTTTTTATAGCGCCTTCTTTATCTTATCAAGTAAACGACAGATTATCATTCTTGATTAATACAGAATTCATGAGCAGTGAAGCAACAAATCCAACAATGTTGTTTTTTGACAGAGGTGCTCCATTAAGAGTTCATAATATTAAAGAATTAGGATATGACAACAAACGTTCTTACACTAGCAACGAACTAACATTAAAAACTCCTTCTTACAGCCTTCAGGCTCAAATGAATTATAAACTTTCAGACCAATGGACTTCTCAAACTGTAGTTTCAAGAGGTTCATCAAAATCTGAAGGATACTATACTTATTTATACGAGAGTACCAGATTTTATCCGGCAATCACAAAAGGAGTGGTTTTAGGACGTTCTCTAAACTATCAAAATGCAACAGATCTAACAACAGACATCCAGCAAAATTTTATTGGCGACTTTAAAATTGGTAAAATGAGAAACCGTATGGTTGTTGGTGTTGATTATTTTAGCAGAACACAAAATGACAACGGAACAGGATATATTACAAACGGTGATGTTTACATTGGTAACGATGATTTAAAAACAGTTAACGATAGTGTATTTAAAATTCACACGCCAAAAGACTACATCCTTAATGGTGACAGCGGAAAATTATCAAAAGCAGCTGTTGATGCACTTTTAGCAGGCGAAAACGCAAACCACAATAAAACAAAACAAGAAGTATACAGTGCCTATGTTTCAAATGTACTTAACATTACCCCTGCTTTGTCAGCAATGGCTAGTTTACGTGTAGATCGTTTTGTAAATAGTGGTGATGTTACAATAAGTGATGACGATTTTAATCAAACTGCTTTCTCTCCTAAATTTGGTATTGTTTACCAGCCAATTATCGATAAGGTTTCCTTATTTGCAAACTATATGGATGGTTTTACAAATACGGCACCAAAAGCAGATCGTGTAAACGGAAATCCGGTTCCAAGAACATTTAATCCGGAACATGCTAATCAACTTGAATTTGGTACTAAACTGAATATATTCAGAGATAAATTATATGCTACATTTAGTTACTATGATATAAAAGTAACAGATCAGGTCTATACTGTTTATTCAGACAGTGGAAATCCAACGGTTCCAAATCAAACATCTTACCAGGATGGCGGACAAAGAAATAAAGGTTTTGAAGCCGAAATTGTTTCGAACCCAATTAATGGTTTAAATCTTATTTTTGGATACAGCTATAATGATTCTCGTTTAACTGCCGGTGATCCAGATTTTGTAGGCCATAGACCAGAAAGTGCCGGACCGCAAAATTTAGCTAATTTTTGGGCAAGTTATAAATTTACTCAAGGTGATTTACAAGGTTTTGGTTTAGGTTTTGGCGGGAATTATGCTGACAAAAACAAAATCATGAACAGAACGGTTACAGGTCAATTCACAATTCCATCTTACACTGTTTTAAACTCATCTGTATTTTACGGAACAGAGAAATATATCCTGACATTAAAACTTGACAATATTGCTAATGTAGACACTTACGATGGCTGGTCAACACTTCACCCTAGAAACATGAGAAGTGTAGCAGCAAGTCTGTCTTATAAGTTCTAATAAAAAACAAATACAAACACCTTTCTTTAATTTTAGAAAGGTGTTTTTTAAATTCTATTAAATTATGATAACAATAGCAAGCCTTATCGTTTTTTTAGCTTTTTATACTTTGTATTACACCTCAAAAAGAGCCGTTTTATCCTATGACTTAGGTTTTGAAAAATGGATGAAGAACAATCCAAAACAAACCAAAATCACCGGATTAGTTCTTTTAGCCGGCGCTTATACTATTTGGCTTTTTACTCAGTCTTTTGGTTGCGGCACCTTAATGTTTTTTATTCAGCTTATGACAATAGGAAGTTTAATTATCATTCTGGCTCCATTAAAAAAAGTAAACAGCAAAGTGCTTTTAGCAATCTTAATTATGGCTGTTCTTTTAGAACTTTATTACAACTAAACCACATTTAAACCAATGCCAGCAAACCAAAAATATTTAACCCCTGCTTTTTGGCCTCGTTTTGCCAAAATTACCGCTGCTATTTTAGGCGGTTACTTTGTTTCTGTTACCTTTCATTTAGCTTTAGCTTCGTGGTTTAACCGCCCTGCAGTTCTAATAACAATGGCTTTTAGCGGATTTATTCTGTGGGTTGTACTAATGGTTCTCGCGTTTCTGGCAAAAAGCGGATGGAAAATCTGGGGTATTTATATTCTCCTTTCTTTACTTTTTTCTCTTCTTATTTATCTTGGTCAAACTTATAATCCTGCTGCGTAAATATGAACAATCGTCATTACAATATCTATTTTCACACGCATACCGTTAGTGGTATTGTTATAAGCGTTGTGCTGTTTGTAATTTTCTTTGCAGGATCTTTTTCTTTTTTTAGAGATGAAATCATCAATTGGGAAAGAAGTGAATCTACCGCTATTACAAGAGAAATTCAGCTGGACTACAACAAAGCGTTAAAAAATCTGGATAAAGAATACGTTTTACACGGAAGAAACATCACAATTTCTAAGCCATCTGTAGAAAATAGAGTCGCAGTTTATATGGAAGGAACCAAAGATACTTTGGCTCCAGCCAAACAAAAAGAGGGAACTTTCTTTTATTTAGACAATAAAAAATTTAAATCTTATACTTACGAAGAATCCTATTCTTTGGGAGAATTTTTATATCGCCTTCACTTTCTGGCACAGATTCCTTATCCTGTGGGGTATTATCTTTCTGGATTTGTTGCGTTATTTTTCTTATTTGCAATAATAACGGGTGTTTTATTACATTGGAAAAAAATTGTTTCAAACTTTTATGTTTTCCGTCCAAAAGAAAAACTAAAAACCTTGTGGACAGATGCACACACAGCATTAGGAATGATCGGACTTCCGTTTCAGTTCGTGTATGCTGTAACCGGAGCATTTTTTATGATCAAACTTTTAATAGTAGCTCCAGCCGTAATGGCATTATACAAAGGCGATCAGGACAAACTTTACAAAGAATTAGAATACAACGATCCCGATTATAAATTTGAATACAAAAAATTAGCCGCTCCTTTTGATGTAAATCAGCTTGTTTCTAAAGCAAAAAGCAATTGGTCTGATTTTGAAATTACACGTGTCTTTATTCAAAATTACGGCGATGCCAATATGCACGTTTTAGTTGAAGGTGAATTATTAAGCGAAAAGAAATTTACCGGAATTGGAAAAGTAATCTATCGTATTTCTGACGGAAAAGAAATTGCACGCAAAAACCCTGTTACACAAAACGGTTATATTGATGTTGTAAAAAATGTTCTATACAGAATTCATTTTGGAGATTACGGCGGTTATGCATTAAAAATAGTAAGCTTTGTTCTGGGAATCATCACTTGTTTTGTTATCATTTCTGGTGTTATGATTTGGTTAGTTGCAAGACAAAAGAACAATTTACCCGAAAAGAAAAGACGATTCAATGCTGCGGTTGTTCGCATTTATTTGGCAATTTGTTTGAGCATGTACCCTATTACAGCACTTGCTTTTATTGTAACCAAAATATTTTATCCACTGACTCAGGACAATTTGTATCTTGTTTATTTTGTAGGATGGTTAGTGCTTACAATCTTTTTTATCATTAAAAAGAATGATGCTTTTACGAATAAATTTTGTTTAATTTCTGGAAGTATTTTAGGCTTTTTAATTCCAATTACAAACGGAATTGTTTCTGGAAATTGGTTTTGGACTTCGTTTATGGAAAATAAAATTCAGATTTTCTTTATTGATGTTTTCTGGATTGTTCTGGCTTCATTAACCCTTTATACAGCATATCATCTAAAGCCTAAAAAAGAAATTATTGCGGAAACAAAAGCCTAAATTTTCCGCCGCGAATTTCACGAATCTGCACGAATTAAATTTGTAGAAATTTGTGAAATTCGATGCTAACTCTTTTTACATTTTGAACAGTCTCTTAAAAATTAGCTTAAATAATTTGCCCTCTATTGATTTTGCGTATACTTTTACGTTTTTAATCAAAACATGAGTTTTAAAACACAAATACGTTTTCTTCATAAATGGCTCGGATTAATATCCGGGCTTATTGTTTTTATAGTCTGCATCACGGGTTGTATATTCTGTTTTCATGATGAAATAAAAGATATTACCCGAAAAGAATGGCGCTTAGTTGAACCTGAAAACAAATCCTTTATTTTACCGTCTGTTTTAAAAGAAAGAGCCAAAGAAATTGCTCCAAAAAATAAAGCAAGT
The DNA here is from genome assembly GCF_900187965.1 of Flavobacterium sp. ov086. GTDB lineage: Bacteria > Bacteroidota > Bacteroidia > Flavobacteriales > Flavobacteriaceae > Flavobacterium. The sequence continues at coordinate 291,149 of NZ_FZNL01000001.1, forward strand.
ATGGTTTCTTATTATGGAAAAAACAGAGCGGCAATTGTCTACACGTATTCTGACACTGAAAATCTATATCTCTATTTTAATCCTTATACGGGAAAATATCTAAAAACTGAAAATCCTAAAACTGACTTTTTTATCATTGTCGAATACATTCATTTGTATTTGCTTTTGCCTGATTATATTGGCAAGCATATTATTGGCGGTGCAACAATCATCTTTATACTATTACTGATTTCTGGAATTATTCAATGGTGGCCAAAACGACGAAGTGATCTTAAGCGAAGTTTTACCGTAAAATGGTCGGCAAAATGGCGTCGTGTAAATTACGATTGGCACAATACATCCGGATTTTACATTGCAATTATCGCGGCAATTATTGCCATAACCGGTTTAACTTTTACGTATGAATGGGTTGGCGACGGAATTTATAAAACTTTCAATTTTGGAGGAGACAAAGCTGCCGAAACAAAAACTCCGGTAATCGATACCACTAAATTTAATAGTAATTCACTTGTTGCCGTTGATCGCGCTTTTATCGAAACCATGAAATTTCAGCCAAAAGCTGAAATGTGTTTTGTCACTTTTCCTCAGCAAAAAGGCGATATTATTGGTACAGGAGCATACCCGCATACTTTAAGATACGATCATCAGAGTAATTATTATTTTCACCCAAGTGACGGAAAATTAATTCAGAGCGATCCCTATCATAAAAAGAGTTTAGGTTTACAGGTTGTCGAAATGAATTATGGCATTCATACAGGTCAAATTTTGGATTTACCCGGAAAAATAATCGCTTTTATCATTAGTCTGATAGCTGCTGCACTACCAGTAACGGGTTTTGTAATTTGGTACGGAAGAAAAAACAAATCCTGCAAAAAAATAAAAGCATAAAAAAACCGCTTAGTCAGCGGTTTTTTTATGTTTTCGAAATCTTATTAATTTCTGTTTGCCAAAGCATTTTTTTGTAAATTCTTTACTGAACTTACTTGGCTGTTTTCATAAGCAACTTCGCAAAGACTTTTTTCATTGAAGAAAATCCATTTTCCAGTTTTCATTCCGTCTGTGTACTCTCCTACTGCCAATTTATTTCCCTTTTCATCATACGATACCCAAACGCCATCTAGTTTACCATCCTTAAAGAAACCTTGTTGTTGTACATTACCATTTTCATAATAGTAAGTAGCTTTTACTTTGTTTCCAACAGCTTCTAATTCTGGTTTTACCTCTTGTGCAACTAGAATTCCAGAGAACAATATTGCAACTAAAATTACACACTTTTTCATATCTTTAGGTATTTAATGTTATCAAATCATTATCAAATATAGTTAATTGTTTACATTAAACAAACTTTTACTTAACAATTTGGTAACATTGGATAAAAACTTAACATTGGAGATAATCTAAAAACAAAAAAACCAACGCCGAAGCATTGGTTTTACTGGTATTTCCGCAAAAGCGAAACTCTACTATAACGTTATAAATTTGGTAAATAAATTACTTCAATAATGCATCTAATTGCGTTTGAAGCTCTGGAGATGATGGTCTTGCAGCATCTGCACTTAAAACATTTCCTTTTGGATCAACAATAATAAATCTCGGAATTCCGGTTACACCATAACTCGTTACAAACTCAGATTCCCAATCTTTATCAGCGAATAATTGAATTCCGCCTAAACTTTTATCTGTTACAAATTTTTTCCATTTTTCATTGTCTTTCAATTTATCAATTGAAATACTTACGAACTCAATATTTTTTCCATGATATTTTTCTTCAATTTTTTGCAAATACGGAATTTCAGCTCTACAAGGTGCACACCAGGTTGCCCAAAGATCGATGTAAACATATTTTCCTTTTAGATCAGAAAGTTTTGTTTTTCCTCCTTTAAAATTTTCATAATCAAAATCAGGAGAAGGTTTTCCTGTAAATTTATTTGCTTTAGCTGCACTTTCATAATTCCTAATAGCAAATTCATTAAAGCGTTCAAAATTACTTTTCATTGCAGTTATAAATTCAGGATCAAAAGATCCTTTCTCTAAACTTTCTTTATCTGTTTTATTCTTAGCTTCTAATATTACTGCAAATTCAGCCGGTTCTTTAGAAAAAGCTTCTTCCAATTTTTCATTTCTTAAAGCTTGTTGTGCCAAAAAATTACTTTCGTCCACACCTTTACCTTTATAAACAATAGTTTCGTCAAATTCCTTGGCGTTCATTGTTAGATTTACTTCAGAATTTGGTTTTAAATATAATCTCGAAGATTCAGTCCCATCAGAAAACACATAAAAACCTTTTGGAGCATCAAAAGAAGCAACAAAAAGTTGTTTTTTATTGATAGGAATAACTTGTTTAAAATTATCATTTCCCTTAATGACTAAAGTGTCACTATTTCTATTCTCAATTTTAGCAGTAAATTTAACTTGGCTTTTACTTTGACCAATAACATTCAAAGCGCTAAAAATCAACAGACCAGTTGCAAAAATTTTATTCATAAGTATTAAAGTTTGTTTTTAGTGATTCAAATCTAAAGAAATTACGGCGGCAAAATTTAAGAATTAACAAAATATTTCAAATTAAATGAGCATCAAGTTATCACTTTACTATATTAATTTGGATTTTGTTGTTTACTTTTGCAGTCTAAAATTTTGATCATGTATAGAAGTCATAATTGTGGCGAGTTAAATGCCTCAAACATTAATACAGAAGTTACACTAGCGGGTTGGGTTCAAAAATCACGCGATAAAGGATTTATGAATTGGGTTGATTTACGCGACCGTTACGGAATTACACAATTAATTTTCGACGAAAGTCGTAGTGATAAAACTGTCTTTGAATTGGCAAAAACTCTTGGGAGAGAATTTGTAATTCAGGTAAAAGGAACTGTAATTGAGCGTGAAGCTAAAAACAAAAATATCCCAACTGGTGAAATCGAAATTTTAGTTTCTGAATTAACTATTCTAAATGCCGCTTTAACACCTCCATTTACAATTGAAGATGAAACTGATGGTGGAGAAGATATCAGAATGAAATATCGCTATTTAGATATTAGAAGAAATCCTGTAAAAAACAGCTTGTTGTTCCGTCATAAAGTAGCAATGGAAGTTCGTAAATATTTATCTGATTTAGATTTTTGCGAAGTTGAAACTCCTTACTTAATCAAATCGACTCCTGAGGGGGCGAGAGATTTCGTTGTACCAAGCCGTATGAACGAAGGACAATTTTATGCATTGCCACAATCACCACAAACTTTCAAACAATTATTGATGGTGGGCGGAATGGATAAATATTTCCAGATCGTAAAATGTTTCCGTGACGAAGATTTGCGTGCAGACCGTCAGCCTGAGTTTACACAAATCGATTGCGAGATGGCATTTGTGGAGCAAGAAGATATTTTGAATGTTTTTGAAGGATTGACAAGACATTTACTAAAAGAAATTAAAGGTATCGAAGTAGATAAATTCCTAAGAATTACCTACGACTATGCAATGAAAACATACGGAAACGACAAACCGGACATTCGTTTTGGAATGGAGTTTGGTGAATTAAACGAATTTGCACAACACAAAGACTTCCCAGTATTCAATACTGCCGAGTTAGTAGTTGGTATTGCAGTTCCGGGAGCAGGAAATTATACCCGTAAAGAAATTGACGGATTAATTGACTGGGTAAAACGTCCGCAAGTTGGAGCATCAGGAATGGTGTATGCAAAATGCAATGATGACGGAACTTTTAAATCATCTGTAGATAAATTCTATGATCAGGACGATTTAGGACAATGGGCAAAAATTACCGGAGCAAAACCTGGCGATATGATTTTTGTACTTTCAGGACCGGCAAATAAAACACGTGCGCAACTTTCGGCACTTCGTATGGAATTAGCAACTCGTTTAGGATTGCGTAAACCAGAGGAATTCGCACCACTTTGGGTAGTTGATTTCCCATTATTAGAACTTGACGAAGAAAGCGGTCGTTACCATGCAATGCACCACCCGTTTACATCTCCAAAACCGGAAGACATGGCTCTGTTAGAAACTGATCCTGGAAAGGTTCGTGCTAATGCGTATGATATGGTTCTTAACGGAAATGAAATTGGAGGAGGTTCGATTCGTATCCACGACAAAGCGACTCAACAATTAATGTTTAAATATTTAGGTTTCACTGAAGAAGAAGCAAAAGCACAATTTGGTTTCTTAATGGATGCTTTCCAATTTGGAGCACCGCCACACGGAGGTCTAGCTTTTGGTTTAGACAGATTGGTGGCTATTTTAGGAGGTCAGGAAACTATTAGAGATTTTATTGCATTCCCTAAAAACAATTCAGGGCGTGATGTTATGATCGATGCACCTGCAAAAATTGATGATTCACAATTAAAAGAACTACACATCAAACTTGATGCGATATAAATTCTTATGAATTTAAAAATATAAAAACGGCAGCTAAATCTTATTAGTTGCCGTTTTTTTATACATTTTCTTCTGGGCTCAGTGTTAAAAAAATACTAACTAAAAATTGCGAAGCCAACAAATACAAGTATTCTCTCACATAAACTCAGATTTACAGAACAGGTTTGGCATAATATACAAAATTTTTGTAAACTATAAGCTACTTTTTTAACTTTTTATTCTTACAATTGATGATTCTCAAATAAAGTATCTGCATATCAAAATTGATGCAATATAAATAGCGAAAACACTGTGAATCAATAATTTTTACAAAAAATTAACACCTTATTGTCTTTTGTATGAATTTATATATTACATTTGCTTCATTATAAATTATTATTACAATTACAATGCGTACAGGTACAGTAAAATTTTTCAATGAATCTAAAGGTTATGGATTCATTACAGACGAAGAAACAGGAAAAGATATCTTCGTTCACGCTTCAGGAATTAACGCGGAAGAATTACGCGAAGGAGACCGTGTAAGCTATGAAGAAGAAGAAGGAAGAAAAGGGAAAGTTGCTGCTAAAGTAGCAGTAATCTAAGAAAAATATAGCAATTTATTTTTTTTGCCTCTGAATGGTTTTGAAAACGTTTCGATTAATTTCGAAACGTTTTTTTTTGCTTAAATCTTAAAAAAAACTTAAAAAAGCAGCTTGTTATTTATAATCAATAAAAATTACAAACATTAACCCTTTTGTCGTACACTTAAATCCTTTTTTAGCTTGTGATTTACAGAGTTGAAAGTTATCTTTGTGGCTTATTCTTTAAGTAAAAACCCTAAGTTTATGCAATCTGATCAATACAGTTACATTCCTATTTTAATGCAAGCAATTTTAGCTATTGGATTTGTGGTAGGAACAATCATTATCTCTGGAAAATTAGGACCAAAAAGAAGTTCTGAAGTAAAAGATAAAAACTTTGAGTGTGGTATCGAATCTGTTGGTAACGCACGTATCCCTTTTTCAGTAAAATATTTCCTGGTTGCTATTTTGTTTGTATTGTTTGATGTAGAGGTAATTTTCCTTTATCCATGGGCAGTAAACTTCAAAGAATTAGGAATTGAAGGAATGCTAAAGATGATCGTATTTATGTCACTTCTATTAGTTGGCTTTTTCTACATCATCAAGAAAAAAGCATTAGACTGGGAATAACACGATTTTAGATTTTAAATTGATGCTTTTAGATTTAAGAATTAGCAGATGTCTGAGCTTAAATAAAACCACAATTTGAAATTTGATTTCTTCAAATTAATATACTGATTTAAAAAAATTGATTTTAACTTTTACGATTTCCCAAATCTAAAATCTAAAATCAGAAATCTAAAATAAAATGAGCGATTCAAATGTAAATATGGTTGCGCCGCCAGAAGGAGTTGTAGGAGAAGGTTTCTTCGCTACAAAACTAAATGATGTTGTAGGTTTAGCAAGAGCCAATTCATTATGGCCATTACCTTTTGCAACTTCATGCTGTGGTATCGAATTCATGGCTACAATGGCGTCACATTACGATTTAGCACGATTTGGTTCTGAGCGTGTGAGTTTCTCTCCTCGTCAGGCAGATATGTTGCTGGTAATGGGAACTATTTCTAAAAAAATGGCACCTATTTTAAGACAAGTTTACGAACAAATGTCTGAACCTCGCTGGGTAATTGCAGTTGGAGCCTGTGCTTCATCAGGTGGAATCTTCGATACTTATTCAGTTTTACAAGGAATTGACAAAGTAATACCGGTTGACGTTTACGTTCCTGGATGTCCACCAAGACCAGAGCAAATTGTTGATGGAGTAATGAAACTTCAAGAATTGGTAAAAAGCGAATCTGTTAGACGCAGAAGCTCACCAGAATACCAAGAATTACTAGCTTCATATAATATTTCATAAGATGGCTTTAGAAAATACCCTGATTCAAGATAAACTTACAGAAACATTTGATACAAGTGTTTTTAACTTTCAACAAGAAAGAGATATTTTTTCACTAGAAACTTCAGCTGATAAAATCACAGCCCTGATTCTTTTTTTGAAAAACGATTCTGATTTACGTTTCCACTTTTTAACCGATTTATGCGGTGTTCATTATCCGGACAACGAAACAGAACGTCAGTTTGCAATCGTATACCATTTACATAACTGGTACGAAAACAAACGTATTAGAATCAAAGTATTCTTAAACGGTGAAAAACCAGAGATCAAAACCATTTCAAACATTTTCTTAAGTTCAAACTGGATGGAAAGAGAAACATACGATTTCTTCGGGATTAACTTTATTGGACATCCGCAATTGAAACGTATTTTGAATATGGACGAAATGATATCTTTCCCAATGCGAAAAGAATTCCCAATGGAAGACAGCGGAAGAACAGATAAAGACGACAGATTCTTTGGAAGAACAACAACAAATTGCTAAAAAATAAATAATTCAACATTATAAAATGTCAGAACTATTATTACCACCAGAGCATCGATATGCTAAAATAATTAAGGAGAAACTAAACGCAGACGGAAGCGAGCTTTCAGTACTAAATTTAGGTCCTACGCACCCGGCGACTCACGGTATTTTTCAAAATATCCTGTTGATGGATGGCGAAAGAATTCTTGAAGCTGAACCAACTATCGGTTACATCCACAGAGCTTTCGAAAAAATCGCTGAGAATCGTCCTTTTTACCAAATTACACCTCTTACTGACCGTATGAACTATTGCTCCTCTCCTATTAATAATATGGGATGGTGGATGACTTTAGAAAAATTGTTAAATATTGAAGTTCCTAAAAGAGCGCAGTATTTAAGAGTAATTGTAATGGAGTTGGCTCGTATTACAGACCACTTAATCTGTAACTCGATTCTTGGTGTAGATACTGGTGCATATACTGGTTTCTTATACGTTTTTCAATTTAGAGAAAAAGTTTACGAGATCTACGAAGAAATTTGCGGAGCTCGTTTAACAACAAATATGGGAAGAATTGGTGGTTTCGAAAGAGATTGGTCACCAGAGGCATTCCGCAAATTAGATGTATTTTTACAAGATTTTCCTGTCGCTTGGCAAGAATTTGTAAACTTATTTGAAAGAAACAGAATTTTCCTGGATAGAACCGTAGACGTAGGTGCAATCTCAGCAGAGCAAGCAATGGCTTACGGATTTACAGGTCCAAACTTACGCGCTGCCGGAGTTGATTACGACGTTCGTGTTGCACAACCTTACTCCTCTTACGAAGATTTCGATTTTGTAGTTCCTGTTGGAAAATCAGGTGATACATACGATCGTTTCTGTGTTCGTAATGCTGAAGTTTGGGAAAGTTTAAGCATTATTCGTCAGGCTTTGGCTAAAATGCCGGCCGGAAACGAATACCATGCTGAAGTTCCTGATTACTACCTTCCTCCAAAAGAAGATGTTTATACTTCTATGGAATCTTTAATTTATCACTTTAAAATCGTAATGGGAGAAGTTCCTGTACCAGTTGCAGAAATTTACCACGCAGTTGAAGGAGGAAATGGTGAACTAGGATTTTATTTAGTTACAGACGGAAGCAGAACTCCATACAGATTACATTTCAGAAGACCTTGTTTCATTTATTATCAGGCATATCCTGAAATGATTAAAGGTTCATTATTGTCTGATGCAATTGTTATTCTGTCAAGTTTAAATGTTATTGCTGGAGAATTAGACGCGTAAAAGATTGCAAATTTTAGAACTTAGATTGCAGATTGAAAAGTCCAAAATCTTAAGTCAGAAATCTAAAATTATAAAAGATTGCAGAATGCAGGTTATAGATACAGATTGAAAAATCTAAAATCTAAAATCTAAATCCAAAATAAGAATGGAAAGAAAACATTACAAACAAGAAATAAACATGACTGAAGCATTGATGACTCGCATCAATGAATTAATCAGTCATTATCCAGAAGACAAAAGAAAATCGGCTTTGTTGCCTGTTTTGCATGAAGTGCAGGACGCGCATGATAACTGGTTAAGCACTGAGTTGCAGGATAAAGTTGCTGAAATTTTGCACATCAAACCAATTGAGGTTTACGAAGTGGTCACTTTTTATACCATGTACAACCAAAAACCAATTGGAAAATACATGTTCGAATTCTGCCAGACTTCTTGTTGTTGTTTAAATGGTGCTGAAAATTTAATGGATTATACTTCTGAAAAATTAGGCATTAAAATGGGCGAAACAACTCCAGACGGAATGTTTACTATTGCCGGTGTAGAATGTTTAGGTGCTTGCGGATATGCTCCGATGATGCAGTTGGGAGATTTCTACAAAGAAAAATTGACAGAAGAAAAAATCGATCAGTTAATTGCTGATTGTAGAGATGATAAAATAATATTACACGATAAATAATATGTCACAGAAAATATTATTAGATAAAATCAATGTTCCAGGTATTAAAACCTACGAAGTATATCGTCAAAATGGTGGTTATGCTTCTGTAGAAAAAGCTTTGAAAACACTTACGCCAGACGAAGTTGTTGAAGAAGTAAAAAAATCAGGACTTCGTGGTCGTGGTGGTGCAGGTTTCCCTGCCGGAATGAAATGGAGTTTTATTGACAAAAAATCAGGCAAACCAAGACACTTAGTTTGCAACGCCGATGAATCTGAACCAGGTACATTTAAAGATCGTTACTTGATGGAATTTATTCCTCACTTATTGATCGAAGGAATGATTACTTCAAGTTTTGCTTTGGGCGCTAACTTATCATATATCTACATTCGTGGAGAATATATGTGGGTTTACAAAATTTTAGAAAGAGCAATCGCCGAAGCTAAAGCTGCCGGTTGGTTAGGAAAAAATATATTAGGGACAGGTTACGATTTAGAACTTTATGTTCACTGTGGAGCCGGAGCTTATATTTGTGGTGAAGAAACTGCACTTATTGAATCACTGGAAGGTAAAAGAGGAAACCCTCGTATTAAACCACCTTTCCCAGCGGTTTCAGGACTTTGGGCAAATCCAACAGTGGTAAACAATGTTGAAACTATTGCAACTGTGCCTTGGATCATCAATAACTCTGGTGATGATTATGCTAAAATCGGAATTGGTCGTTCAACAGGAACTAAATTAATTTCTGCTTCAGGACATATTAAAAACCCTGGAGTTTATGAAATTGAATTAGGTTTAAGTGTTGACGAATTCATGAATTCTGACGAATACTTAGGCGGAATGTCTTCTAGCAGACCTTTAAAAGCGTTTGTTCCAGGAGGATCTTCAGTGCCAATTTTACCTGCTGAATTAATTTTCAAAACTGCAAATGGTGAAGATCGTTTAATGACTTACGAATCTTTAAGTGATGGTGGTTTTGCTACCGGATCGATGTTAGGTTCAGGAGGATTTATCGTTTATAATGACACTGCTTGTGTGGTAAGAAACACTTGGAATTTTGCACGTTTTTACCACCACGAATCTTGCGGACAATGTACACCTTGCCGCGAAGGAACAGGATGGTTAGAAAAAATATTGTGGAGAATCGAAAACGGTCAGGGCCGTGAAGAGGATATCGAATTGTTATGGAGTATTCAAAGCAAAATCGAGGGTAACACAATTTGCCCACTTGGTGACGCAGCTTCTTGGCCAGTAGCAGCAGCGATTCGTCATTTTAGAGATGAGTTCGAATATCACGTTCGTTTCCCTGAAAAAATAAAAAACAGAGATCACTTTGTTGCTGAACCTTTCTCGCAAGTGAAACATTTAGTAGGCGGTAAAGTAATCGTATAAAGAAATATAAAGCAGAAAGTTATAAAGTTAATAATATCAAAAAGGACAGCAATTCTTTTCAATATTCCGACTTTCAACATTCAAATCAATAAGAGATGAAAGTAACCATAGACGGTCAAAGTATAGACGTAGAGCCAGGAACAACGATCCTGCAGGCTGCACGTATGATTGGTGGAGATTTGGTACCGCCAGCCATGTGCTATTACTCAAAATTAAAAGGCAGCGGCGGTAAATGTCGTTGTTGTTTAGTTGAAGTTTCTAAAGGAAGCGAAGCTGACCCTAGACCAATGCCAAAACTGATGGCATCTTGTGTAACAGGATGTATGGATGGGATGGAAGTAAACAGTAAATCTTCTGATCGTGTAACAGAAGCTCGTAAATCTGTAACAGAATTTTTATTGATCAATCACCCGTTAGATTGCCCTATTTGTGATCAGGCAGGAGAATGTGATCTTCAAAACTTAAGTTTTGAGCACGGAAATCCAAAATCCCGTTTTATTGAAGAAAAAAGAACATTTGAACCAGAAGATATTGGTCCAAATATTCAACTACATATGAACCGTTGTATTTTATGTCAAAGATGTGTACAAGTAGCAGATCAATTGACAGACAATAGAGTTCACGGAGTATTAGACCGTGGAGATCACGCCAATATTTCAACTGGAATCTCAAAAGCTATTGACAATGAATTCTCAGGAAACATGATTGATGTTTGTCCTGTTGGAGCATTGACTGATAAAACTTTCCGTTTCAAATCTAGAGTTTGGTTCAACAAACCTTATAACGCACACAGAGAGTGTACAACTCCCGGATGTTGTGGGAAAACTACGGTTTGGATGTTTGGAGGAGAGATTCAACGTGTAACTGGTCGTAAAGATGAGTACCATGAAGTAGAAGAATTCATCTGTAATTCTTGCCGTTTTGAACACAAAAATGTAACTGACTGGGTTATCGAAGGACCAAGAGAATTTGAAAAAGATTCTGTTATCAATCAAAATAACTACACTCAGAAATTAGAGAAGGTAGAAATCGATACTGAAAAAACAATCCTTATGGGTAGAGATATCGACCGTAAAAAAATTAGTATGGCAGAAATTCCATTAAACACTAACAACAAAAATTCATAACGATGGTAGATGGTACATTTATTATAGAAAAAAGTGTTGTGATTGTTGTGGTTTTCGCTATAACAATGATTATGGCAATGTACTCTACTTGGGCTGAACGTAAAGTTGCGGCTTATCTTCAGGATCGTGTAGGACCTAACCGTGCTGGATGGGGAGGATTATTACAACCTCTTGCTGATGGTATGAAATTATTCTCAAAAGAAGAGTTTTTCCCAAATACACCTAACAAATTCTTATTTGTTGTAGGACCGGCAATTGCCATGAGTACAGCATTGATGACAAGCGCAGTAATTCCCTGGGGAGATAAATTGCATATTTTTGGAAGAGATGTTCTTTTACAGGCAACTGATATTAATATCGGTATCCTATACATTTTTGGTATACTTTCAGTAGGAGTTTATGGCATCATGATTGGTGGATGGGCATCTAACAATAAATTCTCATTGATGGGGGCCATTCGCGCTGCTTCTCAAATGGTTTCTTATGAAGTTGCCATGGGATTATCAATGATTGCTTTATTGATGATGACCGGAACTTTAAGCTTAAGAGAAATATCTCTACAACAAGAAGAAATGAATTGGAACGTATTTTATCAGCCTTTATCATTCTTGATTTTTCTAATTTGTTCGTTTGCAGAAACTAACAGAACTCCATTTGACCTTGCAGAATGTGAAAATGAATTAATTGGAGGTTATCATACAGAATATTCATCCATGAAAATGGGATTCTATTTATTTGCTGAATATGCAAGTATGTTTATCTCGGCTACTATTATTTCTGTTTTATTCTTTGGAGGATATAACTATCCTGGAATGAGTTGGATGATAGAACATGCAGGAGTAAATATTGCTAATCTATTAGGAATTGCAGCATTGTTTGCAAAATTATGTTTCTTCATATTTTTCTATATGTGGGTACGTTGGACAATTCCAAGATTTAGATATGACCAATTAATGAATTTAGGCTGGAGAATTTTAATTCCGCTTTCGATTATTAATATCATGATTACCGGAGCTGTTATTTTAAGACATGATATCGCAGCAGCTTTAGGATTCTAAGAACCGTAACACCTAGCCCTGATAGAAGCGACATCCTTTTGTCCGCCACGGCGGATAAAAGATATAGCGGATAGCGGGATTAGCTACAAATAAAAAATAAAATAGATTTTGGATTTGATTTTACCGTCAAATTGTGAATCGTAAATCATACATTAAAAAATGTCAATAGAAACTATATCATTATCGGGTAGAAAAAAGATGGTCTCTAACAAAGAGATGACTTTTTGGGAACGATTGTATCTTGTGGCGATTGTGAAAGGATTGCTTATCACTCTTAAACACTTATTCAGAAAAAAAGTGACGATTCACTATCCTGAGCAAGTACGTGAAATGAGTCCGGTTTATCGTGGTCAACATCAGTTGAAACGCGATGAGCAAGGTCGTGAAAACTGTACTGCTTGCGGATTATGTGCTTTATCATGTCCTGCTGAAGCAATCACGATGAAAGCTGCAGAACGTAAAACAGATGAAAAACATTTATATAGAGAAGAAAAATACGCTTCGATATATGAAATCAATATGTTACGTTGTATTTTCTGTGGTTTATGTGAAGAAGCTTGCCCGAAAGATGCAATTTATTTGACGACTTCAAAAGTTTTGGTTCCTTCTAGCTATGAAAGAGAAGATTTCATTTTTGGAAAAGACAGATTAGTGATGCCTCTTGACGTGGCAATGAAAAACGCTCAACTTAATAATGCTAACTAAATGATACATATTCCTGATTTTGCACACGCAACAACTGTACAAATTATATTTTGTTTCTTAGCGTTTATTACGGTAATCACTGCTTTCCTGACTATCTATAGTAGAAATCCAATTCATAGTGCTATTTATTTAGTAATTTGTTTTTTCTCGATTGCTGGTCACTATTTATTATTAAATGCTCAATTTTTGGCTGTAGTACATATTATAGTCTACTCCGGAGCGATCATGATTCTATTCCTGTTTACAATCATGTTAATGAATTTAAATGAACAACGAGAAGTACACCGACCTAGAATTACACGTTTAGGCGCAATTGTTTCTTTCTGTTTGATTTGTATTGTATTGATTGCAATTTTTATCAACTCTAAACCAATTGTTGGTGAATACGATTCGACTGGTGAAGATTTCCAATCTATTCAAGTTTTGGGTAAAATATTATTGAACGAATATATGGTTCCGTTTGAATTTGCTTCGATCTTGCTTTTAGTAGCCATGATTGGAACTGTATTATTGTCTAAAAAAGAAAAATTAAATAAATAATGGGTAATATATTAAATCAAATAGGTATTGAAAACTACATCTTTTTAAGTGTTGTACTTTTCTGTATTGGTATTTTTGGTGTATTGTACAGACGAAATGCTATTATCGTTTTCATGTCTATCGAAATCATGTTGAATGCTGTAAACCTTTTATTTGTTGCTTTTTCGACTTATCATCAAGATGCACAAGGACAAGTCTTTGTATTCTTCTCGATGGCAGTTGCTGCAGCAGAAGTTGCAGTTGGATTGGCTATTTTAGTTTCGATCTTTAGAAATTTAGGTTCGATTAGTATCGATAATTTAAAAAATTTAAAAGGATAAATGGAAATGGATACCAATTTAGCTTTAGTTTTAGTATTAGCTCCTTTTTTAGGATTTTTAATCAATGTTTTCTTTGGTAAAAGCTTAGGAAAAACAGTATCAGGAATCATTGGAACTGCTGTTATAGTAGTTTCGTTTGCTATTACGCTTTTCTTTTTCAATCAAATTAGCCAAACAAAACAAGCCATTCAGGTTACTTTATTTGACTGGATTCAAATTAGTAATTTACATATCAATCTTGGATTTTTATTAGATCAATTATCTTTACTTTGGTTACTTTTTGTAACTGGTATTGGTTCATTGATACACTTATACTCTATTAGTTATATGCACGATGACGAAAATATGCATAAGTTTTTTGCGTATTTGAATCTGTTTGTCTTCTTCATGATTACACTTGTAATTGGAAGTAACTTATTAGTTCTATTTATTGGTTGGGAAGGTGTTGGACTTTGTTCATACTTGTTAATTGGATTCTGGCATAAAAACCAGGATTACAATGATGCTGCGAAAAAAGCTTTCATCATGAACAGAATTGGAGATTTAGGTTTATTAATCGGAATGTTCATTATTGGTTCAATGTTCTCAACTTTAGATTATGCAACTTTAAAAACTGCAATCGCCGGAGCAACAAACCTTAACTTGCCACTACTTTCATTGGCTGCATTATGTTTATTTATTGGAGCTTGTGGAAAATCAGCACAAATTCCGTTATACACTTGGTTACCTGATGCGATGGCTGGACCAACTCCGGTTTCTGCATTGATTCACGCTGCAACAATGGTTACAGCTGGTATCTTTATGGTAACTAGATTAAACTTTGTATTTGATTTAGCTCCAGATGTTCAAACTGTTATCGCCGTTATTGGAGCAATTACTTCATTAGTAGCTGCAACAATTGGTTTAGTTCAGACAGATATTAAGAAGGTTTTGGCCTACTCTACCGTTTCTCAATTAGGTTTAATGTTTTTAGCATTAGGATTCGGTGCTTATGAAGTGGCAGTTTTTCACGTAATTACGCACGCTTTCTTCAAAGCTTGTTTATTCTTAGGTTCTGGATCTGTGATTCACGGATTACACGGAGAACAAGATATGCGTAAAATGGGTGGTTTGCGTAAAGCAATGCCAATCACTTTCTGGACAATGTTGATTTCTTCATTAGCAATTTCTGGGGTTCCGTTTTTCTCAGGTTTCTTCTCTAAAGACGAAATTTTAATGACGGCTTTCCACCACAATATTTCACTTTATGTTGTTGGATCTATCGCTTCAATTATGACAGCGTTTTATATGTTCCGTTTAATGTTCCTTACTTTCTTCAAAGATTTTAGAGGAACTGAAGAGCAAAAACATCATTTACATGAAAGTGACGGGTTAATTACTTTCCCTTTAATCATTTTAGCAATCTTAGCTACTTTTGGTGGACTTATCAGTTTACCTGGAAATAGCTGGTTGAATGAATATTTAGCTCCACTTTTCACGAAAGTGGCAGGTGAAGAACATCATTTAGGCCCAACAGAATATACCTTAATGGCTGTTGCTGTAGTAGGTGGATTATTAGGTATTTTAATTGCTTACATTAAATACTTTAAACAAGATAATGTTCCTGAAGCAGACGAAAACATTACTGGTTTGACAAAAGTTTTATACAATAAATATTATGTAGACGAAGCTTACGATGCAATATTTGTGCGCTCTATCAACGGATTATCAAGATTATTCAGAGACAGTGTTGAAACAGGTTTATCTGCACTTGTTTTTGGATTAGGAAAAGTAACCAATGAACTAGCTTTTCAAGGTAAAAAATTACAAAACGGAAGTATCGGATTATATCTTTTTGCTTTTGTTTTAGGGCTTTGTGCCATTGTTTCCTATATATTTTTAGCTAAATAATTTTACAACTATGAACGTTTCTCTTATATTAATTATTCTTCTAATTGGTGCATTTGTCACTTATTTTGTTGGTGATAAACTAGCATCAAAAGTAGCTTTGTTCTTTAGTTTGGCGGCTTTAGGTTGTTCAATTGTTTTACTAAATCATTTTTGTGCAGGCGAAAACATCAGTTTGATCAATGCCTGGATTACACAACCTAAAATTTCATTTGCTCTAAATGCAGATGGTTTAGGTATGGCAATGCTTTTATTGACTGTAGCTTTAACGCCAATTATTATATTCTCTTCTTTTGGAAATGAATATAAAAATGCTAAAGCTTTTTATGCTTTAATTTTATTTATGGCTTTTGCTATGACAGGAACTTTCCTTGCAGCAGATGGTCTATTATATTATATTTTCTGGGAGTTAGCACTTATTCCAATTTATTTCATTGCACTTATTTGGGGTAATGGTGATGCTGAAGAACGCAGAAAAGCAGTAGTTAAATTCTTTATCTACACACTTGCAGGTTCATTGTTCATGTTAGTTGCTTTCATCTATTTATACCAAAAAGCTGGAAGTTTCTTAATCGAAGATTTATACAAATTAGATTTATCTGCTTCTGAACAACTTTGGATTTTCTTAGCTTTCTTCTTAGCTTATGCTATTAAAATTCCAATTATTCCTTTCCACACATGGCAGGCAAATGTATACCAAAAAGCACCAACTGTTGGAACTATGCTTTTATCTGGTATCATGTTAAAAATGGGATTATACAGTGTTATTCGTTGGCAGTTGCCAATTGCACCATTAGCTGCAAAAGAATACATGAATATCTTTATTGCTTTAGGAATTGCCGGAGTAATTTACGGATCAATCGTTGCATTAAGACAAAAGGATTTAAAGAAATTATTGGCTTATTCTTCTCTTGCGCACGTTGGATTAATTGCTGCAGGAACTTACACTTTAACTATTGATGGTTTACGCGGAGCTGTTTTGCAAATGATCGCTCACGGTTTTGTTGTAGTTGGATTATTCTTTGCTGCTGAAATTATTTTCAGAAGATACGAAACAAGAGAAATTTCAAAATTAGGTGGTATTCGTACACAATCTCCAAAATTCACTTCTATGTTTTTAATTTTGGTATTAGCCTCTGTAGCTTTGCCAAGTACTTTTAACTTTGTTGGAGAGTTTACCGTTTTGTATAGTCTTTCTCAAATTAATATTTGGTTTGCTGTTTTAGGCGGAACAACTATTATTTTAGGAGCTTATTATATGCTTAAAATGTTTCAAAATGTAATGTTGGGAGAAACAAATTCAAAAACTTTTGCTGATGTTTCTGTTAATGAAGGAATTTCATTAGTCGTAATTATTGCGGTTTTAATTTTCTTCGGATTTTATCCAAAACCAATTACAGATTTGATTACACCAAGTTTAGAAACAATTCTAAACGTTATCAATAAAAATTAATATTTTAAATAAAAATAAATTAGGGCATCATTAGTTTTAGATTTCCTAAATCAAAAAAACAAAAATGAATACATTAATAGCTATAACAGGATTGGGTATTTTCTGCCTATTGTTTGAAATTCTTAATTTAAGAAAGGCCATTGTTCCAATTACCATTATTGGTTTATTGGGTGTTTTGGCACTTAACTATTATGAATTTGGATTAGAGCAGAGTTATTACAATAATATGATTACAGTGAGTAAATTCTCAACTGCGTTCTCATCATTGTTTATTGTTTTAACTATTTTCTTAGTAGCATTAAGTCATAATTTTTACGAAAATCATCCAACCAAAATTTCAGATTTTGTTGCGATAAAAGTATTTTTATTAGCTGGAGGAGTTGCAATGGTTTCTTTTGGAAACTTAGCAATGTTTTTCTTAGGAATCGAAATCTTGTCAATTGCACTTTATGTTCTTGCAGCAAGTGATCGTTTGAATTTAAAAAGTAATGAAGCGGGTATGAAATATTTCCTAATGGGATCTTTTGCCTCTGGAATTATTTTATTCGGAATTTGTTTGATCTACGGAGCAATGGGAAGTTTTGATGTTGCAGAAATTCACGAAAGTTCTTTATCTGCCGAATTACCAATCTGGTTTCCTATCGGAATGATTTTAATGACTATTGGTATGTTGTTTAAAGTAGCGGCAGTTCCTTTTCATTTCTGGGCTCCGGACGTTTACGAAGGATCTCCTGCATTGACAACTGCTTTAATGAGTACTTTGGCTAAAGTTGTAGCAATTGCTACACTTTACAAACTAGTTTCAGCATTAAATCTGGTTCCGTCTTTAGACAATCAAGATCTTTTAGGAACATTTGAAACGATTGTAGTAATCATTTCAATAGCCTCTATGACCGTTGGAAATATAATGGCATTACGTCAGGTAAATGTAAAACGTATGTTGGCATTCTCAGGAATCTCACACGCAGGTTTTATGTTGATGACATTGCTTACGGTTGCAACATCTGCAGGTGTATTATTATATTACACAGCAGCTTATGCATTAGCCGGAATCGCTGCTTTTAGCGTTATTCTATATGTATGCAAAAATCAGGATAACGAAGATGTTACTAACTTTCACGGTTTAGGGAAAACAAATCCTTTATTGGCTGCGATCCTTACAGGTTCATTATTATCTATGGCTGGTATTCCAATTTTCTCCGGATTTTTTGCTAAGTTATTCTTATTCAACCAAACAATTCAAGCCGGATATATTGCTTTAGTAATCGTTGCGGTTATCAACTCCATTATTAGTGTTGGATATTATTTCAAACTAATTTTAGCAATGTATTCTAAAGAACCAAATCAGGAACGTACCGGAAAACCTTTCCTTATTTATGCAGTTGCAATTATTTCAATTGTTTTAAATATCGCTTTAGGTTTATTTCCATCTTTAGTTTTAGACTTATTGAAATAAAAATACAATCAAAATAAATACAAGTCCATCAAGAGTTTCTTTTGATGGACTTTTTATTTAAAGCCAATTTTTACAGAAGAGAAAATCGTGTTAAAAATTGAACCGAAACTATAGGACTTCGAAAAAACTCCATATATTTGGGTACAATTAAATGTATTAGAACTATGAACTTCAATTCAAAAAATCCATTTTTAAGCAACAAGCATTTTTCATCAAATGCTGTTTCAAAAGCTGAAGAAGTACACCATGCACAAATTATTGATTACAATCAGGAAATGACTTTGTCAGGTACTATTAATAAAACAGCTATTTTATTTTTAATATTATGCGGATCTGCAATGGTTACATGGTGGATGGCATTTAACGGAATGAATGCAATGTTACCAACAATTGGCGGTGCTATCGTTGGACTTATTTTAGTTATAATTTCAGCATTCAAACCACAACTTTCTCCATATTTGGCTCCAGGTTACGCCTTATTTGAAGGATTGTTTATTGGAGGTATTTCTGCAATCTTCGAAGCTATGTATCCTGGAATTGTAGTTAATGCCGTTAGCGCAACATTAGTCACGTTTTTAGTTTGTTTAGGTTTATATAAATTTAAAATTGTAAAAGTTACTGAACAATTTAAATCTGTGGTCATTGCTGCTACTTTAGCAATTGCTACTTATTATTTAATTTCATGGGTAGCTTCTTTGATTTTTAATTTCACTCCTGTTCATTACGGAAATGGAATGATGAGTATTGGAATTAGTGTTTTTGTAATCATCATCGCTGCTTTAAACTTATTTTTAGATTTTGATCAAATTGAAAAAGGTGTTCAACAAAGAATGCCAAAATTCATGGAATGGTACGGCGCAATGGGATTAATGATTACACTGGTTTGGTTGTATGTCGAATTCTTAAGATTATTATCAAAATTATCAAGCAAGAATTAATTTCTTTCTATCTATATTAAAAAGCCTTTTTGAAATTCAAAAAGGCTTTTTTTATGCCCTCCTTTTAACAACAAAATATCTTTTCTTAAACCTTTGAATTCAATTCTCTTCTCTTCATAAATATTTTTAAAGTCTTTAAACCGTACTAATTTTAGAAAAAAAGACTTTTTTAAAATTATATTCTTATCGAAAACATTCCGTGAAGTGATTCTTTATCTGGAAAGCCTACAAAGAATTCAAATTTTTAACACTATAAATCTTATTTTAAAAAATTGCTTTTAAAATTAAACAAAATGATAAAAATTTGCTTCTATCAGTAAAACTCTACAAACTCCTCTTCTTAAAAGCCATAAAAAACAAGACTTAGCAAAGCTTTATTGAATTATGTAATAAATTACAATTAATGCAATTTATTACATAATGAGTAAATTAATTGATAATTTTTTACATTATCTATTTTTTATTATAAAAATAATCAGAATTCAAAAATAATATATATTTTTGTGTAATCGATTACAATTTAAAATTGCAATTTTAAGCATCTATACAACTAACTAATTATCAACAACCTTAACCACAAAACAATTATGAAAAAAAACCTACTTTTCTTTACTGTTCTTCTTGTCGCGTTTCAAACGTGGGCACAACAAGTTCAAATTAACGAAGCCTCAGGTTGGCTCGAATCTGCTTTTGTAAAATGGCAGCCCGTTAGCAATGCTCAAAGCTATAACGTCTATTATTCCGGACAAGGAATTACAGACCAAAAAATAGACGATCAATTGATCCGAAGCTATGGAAATTATTTCAGAGCTGATATTCCGGGACTTAAAGCTGGAACCTATACTGTCAAAGTAAAACCAGTAATTTCAGGCTCAGAAGGAACCGGATCAACAACAGGTAATTTAACCGTTCTAGCACATGATCGAAATGGTTTTGCTTTTGATGGCGGTCGCGTCCCAGGGGGATACAAAGCCGACGGAACTCCTAAAGATGGCGCAGTGATTCTATACATCACTCAAAACACAAAAAATACAATTTCGATGAATATTACCGGTGCTAGTGTAAATCCGTGTGTTGGTTTACAAAATATTCTATACGCCATTAAAAAAGGAAAGGACACAAGACCTTTTATCATTCGTTTAATTGGAAATATAACTGACATGACCGTAATGGAAGGCGGAGACGTTGTTATCGAAAATGCCAACAACGCTGCAAGTTATGTTACTATTGAAGGTGTTGGAAATGATGCTGTTGCAAATGGCTGGGGTGTACGTCTTAAGACAGCTTCAAACATCGAAGTTAGCAACATTGGTTTTATGAATTGCAACAGTACGGCAGGAGATAATGTGGGCATGCAGCAGGATAATGATCATATTTGGGTTCATAATTGTGATTTATTTTATGGAAATGCAGGTAGTGATGCTGACCAAATAAAAGGTGACGGGGCTCTTGACAACAAATCTTCGACGTATATAACCTTGTCATACAATCACTTTTGGGACAACGGAAAAGCGAGTCTTTTGGGCTTAAGTGAAGGAACTACAACTGGATTATACATCACCTATCACCATAACTGGTTTGACCATTCTGACTCTCGTCATCCACGTGTTCGTTATTACTCGGCACACATTTACAATAATTATTATGACGGAGTTTCAAAATATGGTGCAGGATCAACTTTGGGATCATCACTTTTTATAGAGGGAAATTATTACCGCAATAGTAAACATCCAATGCTTACTTCATTGCAAGGATCTGATATTTGGGATGAAGCCAATCAGGTAAATAATGCAGGAACAATGGGAACTTTTTCAGGCGAAGCAGGAGGTTCAATCAAAGCATTCAACAATACTTTTGATGCTGATAATGCGACTAACAATATGCGTTTTGTTGCTTATGGCGATACGAATCCTTTATACAATATCACAGGAAAAATTAGTTCTGTAACAGATTTTGATGCTTACGTTGCGGCAACAAGAGGCGAAACTGTAAGCAATGCAGTTAAATCTAAATCTGGTGCAAACACGTATAACAACTTCGATACTGACGCTGCTTTATACGTAAAAAACTTAGTTATTGATCAGCCTGCTACTGCAAAAACCAAAGTAACTCAATATTCGGGGCGTGTTTCCGGTGGAGATTTAAAATGGGTATTCAACAATAGCGTTGACGATACATCATCACTTGTAATTACTGCTCTAAAGTCGACACTTACTAATTACACGGGTTCATTAGTGGCTGTACAAGGTGAAGGAACTCCGCCAGCGAATCCGCAAACCCTTACTTCGACAACAAACAATAATCAAACCGTAACTAGCGGAACAGCTATAGGTGCTATTGTTTTTACCTGGGGAGGAAGCGCAACAGATGCAACAGTAACCGGATTACCTGCCTCTGGAATTAGCTTTGTAAAAAACACAACGGCTAAAACAGTCACAATTACAGGAACTCCAACGGCTACAGTAGCCTATTCTATAGCAACGACA
This sequence comes from Flavobacterium sp. ov086, assembly GCF_900187965.1. Classification (GTDB taxonomy): domain Bacteria; phylum Bacteroidota; class Bacteroidia; order Flavobacteriales; family Flavobacteriaceae; genus Flavobacterium. The sequence goes on from NZ_FZNL01000001.1 coordinate 313,269, forward strand.
GGAACTGGAACTCCAGCAACAGGATCAGGAACTATCACAGTGACAGCTTCAGGAAGCCAAACCCTTACTTCTACGACAAACAACAACCAAACTGTCGCAAGCGGAACAGCAATTGGTACAATAGTTTTTACTTGGGGAGGAAATGCAACAGATGCCACAGTAACAGGATTGCCTGCTTCAGGAATTAGTTTTGTAAAAAACACAACAGCTAAAACAATTACAATTACAGGAACGCCAACTGCTACTGTATCATATTCTATAGCAACTACAGGAACCGGAACTCCCGCTACGGGATCAGGAACTATAACGGTAACAACCGGAACTCCAACAGGAAATGAAATTCATAATTTTACTACCTCTGGAAAAACAAGTACATTTTATGCCATTACAGGAAATATGAACTCTACTACCGGATCAGTAACTTATGCAGGACTGACATTGACAGCACGTTTAAAAATAGAATCAAGCACTTCGATTACTTACACAACAACAAGTGCCTCAACATTAACTTTGGTTTTTGACTCTAACTTTACCGGAACAATTAAAGTAAACAATGTCTCTTATACCGCAACTGCCGGAATCGTTACGGCATCAATTCCTGCAGGAACAAATACAATAACCAAAGGATCTGTGGCCAATCTATTCTATATTAGTACTGAATATAATGGAAGCACAGCCCGTATGGCACAAACTGCCGAAGTAGCAGAAATTAAAGATAATACTAAAGCAATCTTATACCCAAATCCGGTAACAGATACTTTGTATTTATCAGATGTTGATCAACAAGTAGAAAAAGTTGTAATCTATAATATGTCAGGAACATTAGTACAAACTGCTCAAAAAGGGATTCAAAGTATTGATATGACGAGATTAATTCCAGGAACTTATCTAGCAAAAATTTACACTGCTAATGGTTCATTAAATCAAACTATTTTGAAGAAATAAATCTATAATCTAAAAAACAAAAGGCTTCTGTTTTCAGAAGCCTTTTGTTTTTTTAAAAATTTTCTGACCCTGGCAAATTTTCTAAGACGATGTTTGGATTGTCTTTTGTAAATAACATCTGTCGCTTCAATTGAAATTTTTTGATTTCATACTTATCTGGCATACTATCATTTAAAGTGTTTGTAACTTCATGTTCAGCCACTCCTTTTATTAAATTATAATCACTGGACAAATGAGAACCTGCTCCGGCATTAAAAGTATGCATCTCTATAAGAACTAAATCATTATTAACATATTTGTATAATGTTTCTCTTGTACCAGCTGGTCCTCCGCCACTCTGAAGCATAATGTGCAATACTTTATTCTCGATATAAATTTCCTCTGATGTATATATCTGGTAACCACTTTCTGTATATTCTGGATCAACAGCTTCCCAAGAAATATCCTGAAGTTTATACTCTCCTTTTTCTTGTTGTAAAAGAACCAATGTTGCACGCGAATCGGTATTGTTGTTTTCATTCTGCAAAACAATTACAATATCTTTAAGATCGTCGTCATTTAAAAAACCTTCTGCCCGCATTTTTATTTCACAAGGTTCCGGAACAAAATCTTCCGCATTGTTTCCTGTTGCTGGAAATTTAAGCTCTTTTAAAGTCACTACTTCAGGTTCACTTTCATATTCTTCGTCGAAAACTTCTTGCTTCAAAGTATCTTTTTTTGACACTGCAGCTTTTGCTTTTACATCTGTTTTTTTAGCACAACCCATAAGAGAAATTGCGGCTAACAACAAAAAAATTTTACATTTCATTTCTTGGAATTTTAACCAAATTTAAATAAAATAGAAAAAAATCAAGCATAAAAAAAACCACTTTTAAAAATGAATTAAAAAGCGGTTTTATTAATATAAAAAATTCGTTTTACAAATCAAATTTAATTCCTTGTGCCAAAGGTAAACTTGTAGTATAATTGATTGTATTGGTTTGGCGACGCATATAAATTTTCCAAGCATCAGAACCTGATTCTCTACCTCCACCGGTTTCTTTTTCTCCACCAAAAGCTCCACCAATTTCAGCACCCGAAGTTCCGATATTAACGTTTGCAATTCCGCAATCTGAACCTACAACAGATAAAAATCTTTCGGCTTCACGAAGATTATTTGTCATAATTGCTGATGATAATCCTTGCGCAACACCATTTTGAAGTTCAATTGCATTGTCAACTTCTCCAGAATATTTAATCAAATATAAAACCGGAGCAAATGTTTCGTGTTGTACAATTGCAAATGAATTTTGAGCCTCAGCAATTGCCGGTCTCACATAACAACCACTTTCGTAACCTTCACCAGAAAGCACTGCACCTTCAACTAAAATATTTCCACCTTCAGCCACGACTTTATTCAAAGCCTGAGCATACAACTCAACCGCATGAGTATCTATTAGCGGACCAACATGATTGTTTTCGTCAAGCGGATTTCCGATTCTTAATTGCTTATATGCCGCAACCAAAGCATCTTTTACTTTATCATAAATACTTTCGTGAATAATCAGTCTTCGAGTTGATGTACAACGCTGTCCTGCAGTTCCTACAGCACCAAAAACGGCACCAATAACCGTCATTTTAATATCGGCATCCGGAGTTACAATAATAGCGTTATTTCCTCCTAACTCTAATAATGATTTCCCTAAACGACCCGCAACTGCTTGTGCTACAATTTTTCCCATTCGGGTTGAACCTGTAGCAGAAACTAACGGAATTCGGGTATCAGCTGTCATTAATTCTCCTATTTTGTAATCACCATTTATTAGACATGAAATTCCTTCCGGCAAATTATTTTCTTTTATAACCTGAGCAATAATATTTTGACATGCAATTCCGCAAAGAGGTGTTTTCTCAGAAGGTTTCCAAACGCAAACATCTCCCGAAATCCACGCTAAAGCTGTATTCCACGCCCAAACTGCAACCGGGAAATTAAATGCCGAAATAATTCCCACAACTCCCAACGGATGATATTGCTCATACATACGGTGTCCGGGTCTTTCAGAATGCATTGTTAATCCGTGTAATTGGCGCGATAATCCAACAGCAAAATCACAGATGTCAATCATTTCCTGAACTTCTCCATAACCTTCCTGCAAAGATTTTCCCATTTCATAAGAAACCAATTTACCAAGAGCTTCTTTATTTTCACGTAACTTTTGCCCAAACTGACGTACAATTTCTCCACGTTGTGGTGCAGGAATTAAACGAAATGTTTTGAAAGCTTCCGTAGTTGCCTTCATTACCTTTTCATAATCAGCTTGTGTTGACATTTTTACCGAAGCAATTAGTTTTCCGTCAACTGGTGAAAAACTATCCAAATTTCCTCCCGAAGCAAAGTTTTGCGTTCCAGTTGATGTTCCGTCATTTATCAATTTGATGCCCAATTTTTCCAGAGCCTCATTCATTCCAAATTGCGATGCTATTGTTGTCATTGTAACTTTTTTAGTTAAAATTGTTATATTTTTAATGTAAAGATATTATTTAGAGTTGAATTTAAACCAAAATCCATTGTTAAAATCAAAGTAAATTTAGGGTTAATTAATAGCATTTAAAGAAATACACTATAATTTATTCGCTATAATTCATGAAATTTGCACTAACAAAATTACTTAAATATGACCATTTTCAATCGTCTTCTGCTTTGCTTCTTTTTAATTTCGATAAATACGTTTGCTCAAAAAGAACAAAAACCTACTTTTCAGGTTGTTCCTCTAGGAATAAAAGGCGGAATTGACGAAAAAAATCTTTCAGCTTATTTATTAGCCCCTATTAATACAAAAGATTTTATCTGTCTTGATGCCGGAACAGTAAATGCCGGAATTGAAGTTGCCATAAAAAACAAAGCTTTTAAGGTTTCAACCAGTGAAGTTTTACGAAAATATATAAAAGGATATTTGATCTCACATGCACATTTAGATCACGTTTCGGGTTTAATAATTAATTCACCAGCTGATTCTTCAAAGACAGTTTATGCGACTAATAAATGCATGGAAATGATGGAAAACCATTATTTCAATGATCAAACCTGGGCAAATTTTGGAGATGCAGGAGTTGGTTTTCCTTTGAAAAAATATCACTTTCAGACTTTAACAATTGATGAAGAAACTCCGCTAACGAATACAACAATGACAGTAAAAGCGTTTCCCTTAAGTCACGTAAATCCGTTTGAAAGCACTGCTTTTTTAATTAAAAATGGAGATGCTTATGCTTTATATTTGGGAGATACCGGACCTGACGCTGTTGAAAAAAGTACCGACTTACATGATTTATGGACTGCAATTGCTCCACTTGTAAAAGACAAACAACTAAAAGGAATTTTCATTGAAGTTTCTTTTCCGAATGAGCAACCTGATAAATTCTTGTTCGGTCATTTGACACCAAATTATTTAATGAAAGAACTTCATGCTTTAGAAGAATTAGCTGGAAAAGATTCTTTGAAAGGCTTCAAAATCATTATTACACATTTGAAACCTCCAGCTAAAAATATTGTAAAAATTAAAGAGCAACTTAAAAATCAGAATGATTTAGGTTTGAAGATTATTTATCCGGAACAAGGGAAACGATTTGAGTTATAATTACTTTTTTTGTAGGTTATTTTTTATAATTTAGCAAAATGATTAAATCTTAAATGAAAATTATTTGGTCTAAAAAAGCAAAATATAACTTTTATAATATTCAGAATTATCTCGAACTATATTGGACTCCATTAGCTGCTAAAAAATTCATTAATGATGTCGTACACGTTAATGGCTTATTAGAAAAAAATCCTCAATTAGGGAAGTATAGAGCAGATTTAGAATGTCGGGAAATAGTAATTTCAAAGCATGTTACTTTGTATTATCAAACAAAGGAAGATCATATTAGACTTATTGCCTTTTGGAGTAATCGCCAACATCCTGCAGAGATTGGTAGTTTATAAATTTTATATGAGTTTTTTACTTCTCAATTCCTCTAGCATTTCTTCGTGAGTTATATAATCTCCATTTTCAAAATCAAGTTTACCTTGCTCAATTTCTGCTTTTAATTCTAATCTAAAATTTTCTTCCGGAGAAAGTACTTTTGCAATTGAAAGCATTTCATCTGGGGTAAAAGTTTGTGTTTTTAATTTTCGGTAAAATGTTGGGCTTGGTATACCAACTTTTTCAATAATATAATTCTTTTTAAAAGGGGAATTATTCATCAAATCTTCAAGATTACAAACAATATTCTTATATGTGATAATTTCTTGTATCATTTTTAATTTAATTTTATATCATTTATGATACAAATATACATCAAAAAAAGACATATAGGCTTTTTTTGATGTAATTAGTTTAAGAATAATATTACTTCTTAGCAACAAATCTAGGATCAGATTCCATTATTGTGCCACAATTATCGCAAGTTCTTAATTCTAATGAATTGTAGAAATGTTCGAAATGTGGCAAGAAATCTTTCTCTATATTATGAAGTTCAAAAAGCACTTCGTAAAGTTTGTGATTGCAATTATCGCAATGCCAAAGCAAGCCGTCTGTGTATCCTTTTCCGGCGCGTTTGCGCTCGATTACCAAACCAATTGAACCTTCAGAACGAACTGGGGAATGCGGAATTTTAGCTGGATGAAGATACATATCACCGGCATTTAATTCCATTTCTTTGCGTTGGCCGTCTTCCTGGATTACAACTTTTATACTGCCTTCGAGCTGATAAAAAAGCTCTTCGGTTTCGTTGTAATGATAATCTTTTCGGGCATTTGGACCTGCAACAATCATGACAATATAATCGCCGGAATCAACATAAAGATTTTTATTTCCAACAGGCGGTTTTAATAAATGACGGTTTTCGTCGATCCATTTGGTAAGATTGAAAGGTTTTGCTATTGACATTTTTTTGAGGTACTGAGTTTCTAAGTAGCTAAGTTAAGGAAAAAGTTTTGTGTAGAAACGCACAGCAGTGCGTCTCTACAATTTCATCTCTTTTATCAGATAAATATAAACCGGAAAATGATCGCTAAAACCAACTTCGGTTAAACTGTGGCGCAACGGATAACCTTTATATTGTCCAGAAGTTTGAATAAGATACGATCTGTTGAATATTCCTGCTTTCCAATATTTATAAGTGGAGAAATCAGGTTTTATGAGCGATTCAGTAATTATAATTTGGTCAAAAATATCCCAGGAATCTCTAAAAGCGATTGTTCCCATTCCTCTATTTGCCATTTCTTCAAACGGGTTAAAAACACCAAATTCCGGAACTTCACTCTTTTTTGACTTTGCACCAAGTGCAATTTTTACACTTTTATTAAAAGGTCCATCATTTAAATCGCCCATTGTGATCACTTTTGCATTTGGATTAATTTGCTGCAATGAGTCAATAATTTTCCGATTTAAATTTGCAGCGGCTTCCCGAAAAGGACTGCTTGCTTTTTCACCACCAGATCTTGATGGCCAGTGATTAACAATAATATGTATTTCTTCGTCTTCAAGAAAACCAGTAACCAAAAGCTGATCTCGTGTAAAAATTCGATTGTTATTTTTGACTTTAAGTTCAAGATCATCCTCGGTTTCTTCTTTTTTATCTTCTTTAACGGGCAATTTATTTTTGTAGATAAATAAAGGAATGTTTGAATATGAAGTGGGTTTGAAATGTTTTTTCTGATACAATAACGCAACATCAATTCCGCGTTTATCGGGTGAATCAAAATGAATAATTCCGTATTCAAAATCTGCTAATTTGGATTGTTTGATTAGATCTTCGACTACGCCACGGTTTTCAATTTCACAACCTCCAATAATAGTTGGTGCATTGGGATTTTCGGGCGTTCCAATTTCTGATAAAACTCTTGAAAGGTTCTTTAATTTCTGTTCGTATTTTTCTTGCGTCCAATTCTGTACTCCGGTTGGCGTCCATTCATCATCGTTTGTACTTGGATCATCATGGGTATCAAAAAGATTTTCGAAATTGTAAAAGGCAACTGTATGAATTGTATATTTTTTTGATTGTGCCTGCGCAAATGACAATAAAAAGAAAGCCATTATATAAAACTTAAACCAGAGTGTTTGCATAAATAATTCTTTAGAATCGTCAATGTAAGGAAATTTAATTATTTTGTAGGAAATTTCTATTTTATTTATTACTTTATTTTTTGATTATCCTAGAATGTCTCGTAACTTGCTCGTTTAAACTCGCCTTTTCTAAAAATGAAAAAAACTTTTTTTGCCCTTCTATTTCTTATTTTTTTTAATAACACAAACGCTCAAAAAAACAGTTCGTTTGCTGATAGTATTCGGGTAAAATACCATATTCCGGAACTAGCATATGCCGTGGTTTCTGCCGATTCTGTTTTAGAAATTCAAGCTTTAGGATACCAGCGAATAAACTCAAAATACAAGGCGAAAATTAATGATAAATTTAGATTGGGGTCTATTACAAAAACAGTTACGAGTTATCTTGCTGCGGTTTTAGTTAAAGAAGGAAAAATAAAATGGGATACTAAATTCTTTGATTTATATCCAGAATTAAAAGCTAAAAGCAATCCTGCAACATACAATTTTACGTTACAGGATTTTACAACTTTTCGTGCGGGAATCAACACTTGGTCATACGGAAATGATACTCCAACTCAGGACGAAATTAAAGGCAATAATCAGCAACAGCGTTATGAGTTTATCGCTTGGTTTTTGCAGCAAAATCCTTCTACAGAAAAACAACCTGTATATTGGTCAAATCCAAGTTATGTTGCCACAGGACTTATGCTCGAAAAAGCAACCGGCAAAACCTATGAATCATTAGTAAAAGAATTGGGGGAAAAACTGAATATCGATTTTGATTTTGGTCAACCAAATCTAAAGGATAAAAACCAACCTTGGGGACATGATGAGGAATTGAAACCAGAAGAGCCTGCCTTAAATTATAAATTAAACTGGCTTTCATCAGCAGGAAACATAAAGGTTAGTTTACCAGATTATTGCAAGTTTACTCAAATGCAGCTTCTAGGCTTATTAGGAAAATCGAAAGTGCTTACGAAAGAAGAATTCGAATACATGCATTATGGTTTACCCGAATTTTCGTTTGGATGGAATTCAGAAATAAACGAAAAAAGCAACTTAAAATATTCTTTTCATAACGGAAATCCCGGAACTTTTTTAACCAAAGTGTATATTTGCGAAGCAATCAACAAAGCTTTCATCATTTTTGCTAATGTACAATCTGAAGAAGTTGACAAAGGACTTCTATTACTATTAGAAGAATTGCAAAACAAATATGGCGGTTGATATTTTAATCTCAGCCCGATTTAAAAAATAATTTATAATTTTAAGCAAAAAGAAATCATGAACAAGAACAAACTCCAAGACTTCAGGAAAAGCTTTGCTTTTGGTACATTCGTATTTCTTATTTTTGCTTTACATTCATTTACCTGTCAATCCCAACAAAAGATGATTACACCACCTTATTTACAAAAAGGAGATACTGTTGCCATTTTAGCAACTGCCAGAAAAAATATTGATGACAACTTAAAACCTACGATAGACTTACTGCACAGTTGGGGTTTAGAGGCTGTTGTTGGAACTACAATCGGACTCGATTTTAATCAACTAGCAGGAACTGATGAGCAACGTGCTGCTGATTTTCAGCATCAATTGGACAATCCTAATATTAAAGCAATCTGGTGTGCTCGTGGCGGATACGGAACGGTAAGAATGATTGATTTATTGGATTTCACTAAATTCAAACAACACCCAAAATGGATTATTGGTTTTAGCGATGTAACGGTTTTACACAATCATTTGAATACTATGGGTTACAAATCTATCCATGGTATTATGCCTGTAACGATTCCGCGTGCTACTCCGGCGGCTATAAGTTCTATGAAATCGAGTTTGTTTGGCGAGCCACTTTCCTACTCTATTGTCCCGGATAAAATGAACCGTTTTGGAAAAGCAACCGGTGAATTAGTTGGAGGGAATTTATCTATTCTATACAGTTTATTAGGTTCACAATCGGCAATTGACTGCAAGGATAAGATTTTATTTATCGAGGATCTTGATGAATACTTGTATCATATTGATCGTATGATGATGAATTTAAGGCGCAATGGATGCATCGAAAACCTAAAAGGAATTATCATTGGCGGAATGACAAAAATGAAAGACAACGAAGTTCCGTGGGGGAAAAATGCGCTTGAAATTGTAGACGATGTAACCAAAAAATACAATATTCCGGTGATTTTTAATTTCCCCGCCGGACATATTCAGGATAACAGAGCTTTAATTATGGGAAATACCATTTCTATTGACGTAAATGAATCCGGAAGTACTGTTGTTTTTCAAAAATAATATTTTCTGAAAATTTCTTTTCCCTAAGGAATTAAATACCAAATATCATAATCCCACAAAGTCGCCAAGACACAAAGAATTTAACTTTGCGTCTTGGCGACTTTGTGTGCAAATTGCTCGTTACAGCATAAAAATTTATAACTTATAATTCATAATTCAAAAAATGGCTGAACACAACGAACTCGGGAAAAAAGGTGAAAATCTCGCTGTAGAATATCTTCAGGAAAATGGGTATAAAATTCTGGATAGAAACTGGACTTTTCAAAAAGCCGAAATAGATATAATTGCTCAAAAAGGATCCATAATAGCTATTGTCGAAGTAAAGACAAGATCAAGTTTAGATTTTGGTTTACCACAAGATTTTGTGAAACCAAAAAAAATTCAGTTACTCATAAAAGCAGTAAATGCCTACATAAACGATAGGGAAAAGGATTTTGAAGAAGATTGTGAAATTCGTTTTGACATAATAGCAGTTCACAAAAGTGGCGAAACATTTGCAATTGAACATCTTACCGATGCTTTTTATCATTTTTAACATAATTTTTTATTGTTATAATTGTAACAAATTGTTTTTTTATTTATATTTGCATAGATTTATAACATCACTATTAACTAAACCAACCCAATTAAGTTACAAAAAAAAAGAAAAAAAATTATGAAAACCGTTTCTTCAATCGTCGAAAATTACATCAAAACAAAACCTTTTTTATTAAACGCGTTATCGCTTGGCATCATCAATCTAACTTCTCTCTCCCGGAACATTATGACCGAACTGGAAAGTGAATTTGGCAAAGAGGTAAAACAAGGCGCTGTTGTAATGTCGCTAAAACGACTCACGGAAGAACTCGATTTTAAACTAAATCATAAAATTAATAAGGTAATCAAGAATATTGGAGAGATTACGGTTCGATCTGAATTGACAGATTATACTTTTGCTGCTTCAGAAACTGTCCTGAACAAACAAGCCGATTTAATCTCTGATATTAACGCCTTATCTGATATTTTTTATACCTCATCTCGTGGTGTAAATGAAACTAATATAGTAGTAAGCAGCAGCGTAAATCATTTGGTTGAAAAACACTTTATGCGTGAAAAACTGATTCAGAAATTAGATAATTTAGCCTCAATTACAGTAAAATTACCAAAGGAAAACATTGTTGTTCCTGGTATTTATTACTTCATTTTTCAACGTTTGGCCTGGGAGGGAATTATCATAAACGAGGTAATTTCGACTTCAAATGAATTTACAATTTTAGTTGGTGAAGATCAGGTTGATGTTGCTTTTAAAGTAATCAAAGACTTGAAAAACTAATCCAAATTTGACTTATCAGAATCCCTCCGTATTCTTCATTTTATAAAATCCTTTTATCTTTTTTCAATGAAAAGATGAAAGGATTTTTTTTTTACACTCATTACAAAACCATTAATTGCTTTATTTTAGAATAAGAATATTCGTAAGAATTAAAATTCATCATACTTATTACACAAATATCAACCAAAAAGCTACAGACTTGATAAAAGGCGGCTTGACAATCATTTTACTGCTATTTTCTATAAAATTTATTAAAAAAAATAGAATTAAGTTTTTTTCAATACTATTTACTGAGAATAATATTTTTATATATTTGTTAAACTCTCAACAGATAAGAAGAGAATGAGTTATGAAGAAATTAGCCAGAAATTCGGCATCTCTATAAATACATCAGGAACCAAATGAGCAAAGCATTAGAATCAATGCAAGTCATTTTTCAAGTTCATGACGAGATTATCTAAACCAAAAAACCACATTAACCATCAAAATCACTCATCTTGGGTGATTTTTTTTTTGCCAATAATCTTAATTTTTTGAAAACTTTTAAAATGAATAAGCACAAGCAAACCCAAAATCAGTTTTTGAAGTGATCGTATTCGTATTCATAACTGGTTTAAAAGCCAAATTTTCGCTTACATTAAACTGAGACAAAGCAGCATCAATATTGGCATCAATGATATTTAAAACATAAAAACCAACAATAAACAAAGCTGATAAATCTCTGTTTCGTTGAAATTGTTTCTGAGCGGCAATTAATCTGCTGTTATCTAATCTGGCCAAACTTGTAGACGAACTTGAATTTCCGGCAAGTCTGTTTTTGTATTCGTCCCGATAAATATTGTAGTTTTTCTGACTGTCGATATAGAAGTAAACACTTGTTCCTATCGCTCCATAAACCAGAGGAACTTTCCAATATTTTTTATTATAAACTTGTCCTAAACCAGGAAAAATAGCCGAATAAAATGCAGCTTTAGCAGGACGTAAAGGATCTATTGTTTCTGATTTAAGAGTATCTTTTGAAATGATTTGCTTCTTTTCCTGAGCGAAAATTGAGGTTAATCCAAATAACAAGAACAAAAGAATAAATTGATATTGCATAGAGAAGTTTGCTTTAAAATTTCTCTCAAAGAAAACTTATTAGTTCTAAGATTTTTCTTAAGTAAAAGATAAATAAAACTTAATTTTCTTTTCGCCACAAATTTCACGAATGAGCACGAATGAAAATTTCGCATTACAATATAAAATTTGCGAAAATTCGTGAAATTCGTGGCAACGTTTTTTCTTTTACTCTCCCAACATCTCCATTAATTCCAAAGCACGTTTCGTAGATTTTACATTCTCGAAAGTCAGTAAAAGTCGTAAACCATTTGGAGTTTCTTTTTCTTTCATTGTACAAATATTACTATGCGTTTGCACAAATTTTATCACTTTATGAAAACGTTTCGATTGGTAATAATCAGACTGCTGATCAGAAACAAAATAGCCAATCATTTTGCCTTTTTTCATCACCAGTTTCTCAATTCCTATATTAGTCGCAATCCATTTGATACGAATACTATTCATCAAGGCATTCGCTCTTGGTGGCATTGGTCCAAAACGGTCAATTAATTTGTTTTGAAAGATTACCAGTTCTTCTTCATTTTTCACACTGCCCAACTCGTTGTACAAACTCAAACGCTCTGTGACATTATTAATATATTCATCAGAAAACAATAACTCAAAATCAGTATCGATTTGCAGATCTTTTACATATTCCTTCGTTTCAATATCGTTCTCTGCCGGATATAAATCTTTGAATTCGTTTTCTTTTAATTCTTCGATGGCTTCGTTCATGATTTTTTGGTAGGTATCAAAACCAATTTCATTAATGAAACCACTTTGTTCTCCTCCTAATAAATCTCCTGCTCCACGAATTTCAAGATCTTTCATTGCAATGTTGAAACCGCTTCCTAATTCGCTAAATTGCTCCAAAGCCTGAATACGTTTTCTGGCATCTTCGGTCATTGATGAATATGGTGGACAGATAAAATAACAGAATGCTTTTTTATTGCTACGCCCTACCCGACCACGCATTTGATGCAAATCTGACAATCCGAAGTTGTTTGCATTATTAATGAAAATCGTGTTGGCATTTGGCACATCCAGACCACTTTCGATTATTGTGGTTGCAACCAAAACATCAAAATCTCCATTCATGAAACCTAACATCAATTCTTCGAGTTTGGCACCTTCCATTTGTCCGTGACCAATTCCGACTCTGGCATTTGGAACCAAACGCTGAATCATTCCGGCAACTTCTTTTATATTTTCGATTCGGTTATTGATAAAGAAAACCTGTCCGTTTCGTTGAATTTCATACGAAATTGCATCACGAATTACTTCTTCATTAAAACCAACTACATTCGTTTCTATCGGATATCTGTTTGGTGGAGGTGTCGTAATAACAGATAAATCTCTCGCTGCCATTAATGAAAACTGAAGCGTTCTTGGAATTGGCGTTGCCGTTAATGTCAACGTATCAACATTTGCAGCAATAGTTTTTAATTTATCTTTTACGTTTACTCCAAACTTTTGTTCCTCATCGACAATCAATAAACCAAGATCTTTAAAAACTACATTTTTGTTTACCAATTGATGTGTTCCAATTACGATATCTAGTTTTCCTTCGGCTAAATCTTTTAGTGTTTGTGTTTTTTGTTTTGCCGTTCTAAATCGGTTTAAGTAACCAACAGAAACCGGCATATCTTTTAATCGTTCTGTAAAAGTTCTGTAATGTTGGTACGCCAAAATAGTAGTAGGAACCAAAACCGCAACTTGTTTACTATTGTCTACAGCTTTAAAAGCAGCACGAATCGCAACCTCAGTTTTTCCGAAACCTACATCACCACAAACCAAACGATCCATTGGGCGATCGCTTTCCATGTCGGCTTTTACTTCCTGAGTCGATTTAGTCTGATCTGGTGTATCTTCATAAATAAACGAACTTTCTAATTCGTTTTGCAAATAACTGTCCGGCGCAAACTGAAAACCTTTTTCTAAACGGCGTTTTGCATACAATTGAATCAAATTGAACGCAATATGTTTGACGCGCGCTTTGGTTTTTTGTTTTAAAATTTTCCAGGCGTTCGATCCTAACTTATAAATTTTGGGAGGCGTTCCGTCTTTTCCGTTGTATTTTGAAATTTTATGCAGCGAATGAATGCTTACATATACAATATCATTATCAGCATAAACCAATTTTATGGCTTCCTGCGTTTTGCCTTCAACCTGAATTTTTTGCAATCCGCCAAACTTCCCTATTCCGTGATCGATATGGGTTACATAATCACCAACAGAAAGTGCCGTTAATTCCTTAAGCGTGATATTCTGCTTTTTAGAATATCCGTTTTTGATATTAAATTTATGATAACGCTCAAAAATCTGGTGATCTGTGTATGCCGTAATCTGATTTTCTTCGTCAATAAAACCTTGATACAAAGGCAATACAATCGTATGATATTGCTTGCGGATATTCTCTGAATTGGCCTCGTCTAAGCTTTCAAAAATATCATGAAAACGTTTTGCCTGCGCTTCATTCGAACAAAACAGATAATTTTTATATCCGTTAAAATGATTATCGCTCAAATTATTCAACAGCAAATCAAATTGTTTATTGAATGATGGTTGTGGCTGAATATGAAATTCGAACGTTTTTGTGGTTTTAAAAATTGGTTTTGAAGCCAGCTCCACTATCGAAAAATCTAAAGCTCGTTTAATAAACGAGGTCTGATTTAAGAATAATTGTTCGGGAGTTGCGTGTTTTATTTCTCCTGAAAGCTTCTCAAAAGCTTCTTCGGCTCTTGCGAATTGCTTGTCTAACTGACTTAAAAGTCCGTCTGTATTTTGAATAAAAACAACCGTTTTCTCTGCAATATAATCTAAGAAACTTTCTCGGTTTTCCTGAAATATTTTGTTCTCGACATTCGGGATAATCGTGATTTTTTTATGTGTTTCAACTGATAATTGAGTTTCAACATCAAAACTTCTAATGCTATCTACTTCATTACCAAAAAACTCAATTCTGTATGGATGATCGTTCGAGAATGAGAATACATCGACGATTCCTCCACGAACCGAAAATTCTCCGGGTTCTGTAATAAAATCGACTCTTTTAAATTCGTATTCAAACAAAACTTCGTTAATAAAATCGATCGAAATTTTGTCGTTTAAAGCGACTTTTAAAGTGTTTTTGTCTAATTGCTGACGTGTAACTACTTTCTCGAAAAGTGCCTCGGGATACGTAACAATAATTGCTGGTTTCTTGCGGGAATTAATTCGGTTTAAAACCTCAGCGCGAAGCAAAACATTGGCATTATCTGTTTCATCAACTTGATACGGACGGCGAAATGACGCAGGATAAAACAACACATCTTGTTCTCCAATCATTTGTTCCAGATCGTTCAAGTAATAAGCTGCTTCCTCTTTATTGTCTAAAACAACCAGAAAAGGCAACTCGGTTTTTTTGAAAACAGCACGAATCACAAATGAAACTGCAGATCCCAACAATCCGTTAAGATGCATTTTTATTTGATTTTGCTCTAGTAATTGTGTGGCGATCTGCTGTGATTTTGGCAGATTATCATACGTAGTATATAAGGCGTTTTTAGTCAACTGTTGGTAACTTTTTATTTATATTGCTTTGCATTGGAGGGACCGGAACTGTATTCGAATTTGGAATTGCGCGTGTTGTATCTAACATTTTCAGGAAGTCCTCTTCTCCTTCTTCTTTTGGAATTTTGCTTTTTGCTACAACCTGATCCATTTGTCGCTCTAATGAAATAAGTTCTTTATTAATTTCTCCTATCAAGAACGTTACTTTCTTGTCCGGAATTGTATTCAGATTAATAAATAAATCCATCATTTCGACTTTTGTAATCAAAATTGAAATTCGGCTTTTTATTTGAGGAACATTAAATTCGATAGGAATATTGTTGTTTAAAGCCAATGCTTTTTTTGAAATTGCAGCTGATTTTTTCTGAAAAGCTCCAATTGTTTTTCTGGGTTTATCTCCAATTTCTTTAAGGAAATCACGCCATTCTGCCCATGAACTTACTTTTTGCTCAGCAACTTCGTTAATTGGCTCGTCAATAAATGTCCAGGCTTTATTGATATTATTAAAAATAATTTCGTTTTTCTTAGCTTCCTTTGCGTTTTCGGCACGACGTTTTTCATCTTCATTTTGACATGAATTCAGCACAAAAATTAAAAGTAGAAAAAGAGATATTTTATATTTCATTTGGTAAAACATTAAGCTACAAAGTTACAAAGTAATTTTACAATTACGAATTCTGTTTTTACCTATAAATCTTGCAGATTAACATATTTTTTTTGCCCACAGATTTAACGGATTAAACAGATTTACACCGATTATTTTTAAAATCTTTATCTGAAAAATTTAACCGCAAAGTCAGCAAAGGTTTTTTATTCAGGATTACGCATATAAACGCAAAGTTCGCAAAGCTAAATCAACACAAAGCTTTGCGAACTTTGCGTTTATATGCGCATTTTAGATAATAAAACTTTGCGTGCTTTGCGGTAAAACAATCTGCTTCAGTATAAATCTGTGACTAAATTCATCTTTAAATTAAATCCTGCAATAATACTCTCACAACGAATAATCCAAAAAAGCATCTCTATCATTGTTAAATTTATAATTTGTTTTTCTAAAAAGTAAAAATAATTACGAAAACGTTATATTTGCGTCTCTAAAAACTATTCAAAATGAATCCAAAAATATTGATCATTGGCGCTTGCGGTCAAATTGGGACAGAACTGACTCAAAAACTACGTAAGTTATACGGAACAGAAAATGTAATTGCTTCTGATATTCGAAAATTAAATACTGACGTTGTTAATTCAGGTCCTTTTGAAGTGGTAAATGCTTTAGATTTCAATCAAATCGAGCATCTTGTTGAAGTGCATAAAATCACAGATATTTATTTGATGGCGGCACTTTTATCGGCTACAGCCGAGAAGAATCCTGCTTTTGCATGGGATTTGAATATGAACTCCTTATTTCACGTTTTGAATTTGGCTAAAGCCAAAAAAGTAAAAAAGATATTCTGGCCTTCAAGTATTGCAGTTTTTGGACCAACTACTCCAAAAGAAAATACACCTCAATATACTGTTATGGAACCTTCTACGGTTTACGGAATTAGTAAACAAGCGGGAGAAAGATGGTGTGAATATTACCATAATATTTATGGTGTTGATGTTCGAAGCATCCGTTATCCTGGTTTAATTAGCTGGTCTACACCTCCTGGTGGTGGAACTACTGATTATGCGGTTGATATTTTCTATAAGGCTATTGCCGATAAAAAATACGAGTGCTTTTTATCATCAGAAACAAAAATGCCTATGATGTATATGGATGACGCAATCGATGCTACGATTAATATTATGAAAGCACCGGCTGAAGAAATCAAAATACATTCTTCATACAATTTAGCAGCGATGAGTTTTACTCCAACAGAAATTGCTAATGAAATTAAAAAACATATTCCTGAATTTACGATTACTTATGAGCCTGATTTCCGTCAGAAAATTGCGGATAGCTGGCCAGCAAGTATCGACGATGCTGAAGCTAGAAAAGATTGGGGATGGAAACATACATTTGATCTTGAAACTATGACCAAAGATATGCTGGAACATTTAGGATAATCTTAAATTCGGTTCTAATTTAAAGCCTGTTATTTTTAAAATAACAGGCTTTTCTTTTTTGCGAAAATATATTTTTTGGATAAAGTTGGTCATTACATAATTTTCTTATTTTTGATTCCGTTAGAATAATTTCAAATTTTATCTAAAATCATCAATCAAATCACAAAAAACATGTTAATCAAATGACAAATTCTTATCATCCGATCGATCAAAGCAAACGAACTGCTATTGTCGACATTCTTCGTGGCTGGGCTATTTTGGGAGTCGCCATTGGCAATTATTCTGATTTTCTACACATCGGTGTAGAGCACAAAATCAACAATAGCATAATATCTGATATCCTTTTTTATTTTAATCGCTATTTTTTTGCAGCAAAATCCTGGACTTTATTAACGCTTTTATTTGGCTATGGTTTTGCTATTTTAATTAACAATGTAGCAGCTAAAGGAAAAAATCCAGTTACATTTTTTGCCTGGCGAATGATTTTGCTTTTTATTTTGGCTTTTATCAATTCATCTTTTTGGCTTGGAGACATTCTAAAAGACTATGCTTTTTTAGGTCTTGTAATGTTGTTATTTTATAAAAGTTCAGCAAAAACTTTAAGTATTATTTGTGCAGTTCTTGTTCTTGCTATTCCTTTTATAATGGCTTATGTAAGTGGATTTAAAGTTGAACATCCGGAAATTACCACAAATCCTGAATATTTAAAATTGTATCATTCCGGAAACTGGCTGGACTTTTTTAAATTCAATTTATTGGCTTCTTTTTACGAACAAATCATTATTCCGGGTTACGCCATTACAGCACATATAGTAATGTTTGCCTGTATGCTTTTTGGATTTCTTCTTCAAAAACTAGATTTTTTTAATCGCTTAAACGAACAGAAAAAGTTATTGAAAAACACCCTTTGTATCAGTTTAGTTACGGCTATAATTATTGGTATTGGTTTCAATTTAATAATTTCTTATAAGGTCGATATCCTTAAAATCTTTCATCCGCTTTACTGGTTAGTTTTGAGCACAATGATTTTTATTGCAACGGGAATTTGTCTGTTATATACCCACGGAAAACTAAAAACAATTTTTAGTTATTTTAGTGCTGGCGGTAAAATGACCTTGACTAATTATATTGTTCAGAATGTTCTGGCTGCTTTTATTTTTTCCGGAATTGGTTTAGGAATTGCCGATACTATGCCTTATTGGTTTTACTTTTCATTAGCCGTTTTTGTCTTCATCCTTCAATTATTCATTAGCAAATGGTGGCTTTCAAAATACAATTATGGCCCAATTGAATGGTTATGGAGATCCGCCAGTTACCGAAAGTTATTCCCTTTCAAGAAAACACAATCTGAAGTTATTACTGAAATAAAAATAGTATAATCTTCCTTCATTAGATAAAATTTGAAAAAAGGAAAAGCCCTTAAAATTAGTTTTAAGGGCTTTTTTATAAAATATAATTTTTGCTTATTTCACTTCATAAACATTATTTGACGCTTTAATATCTGCCATTAATCCACTTGGATCAATTGTGATTTTTTTAATCGCCGTTTTGTTTTTATCGATTGTAAAGCTGTAGTTTGACATTGCCCAAGCCCAATCTTCAAGAACAGTTCTTTTTAAGTTAGGGTTTGGATTTGGTTTAATAAAATTCATCATTCTTAACGGAATATAAAAACTCTCAGAGGTTCCGTCTGTATATTCTACAGTTAGATCTATTGGCATTGGCATTCTTCCAATTCTTTCTAAGGTAACGGTTGTTTTTCCTGCATTATCTGCAACAGCTGCAATACCGTAATCAATAGTATTTGTTGTTTCAGTCCAATCGATTAAATACCAATCCAGTTCAGCTCCCGAAACTCTTTCGGCTGTTCTTTTGATATCATTTGGAGATGGATGCTTGAATTTAAAATCGTTGTAATATCTTTTTAAAGTTGCATTTACATTCTCTTTTCCAATTACATATTCTAATTGCGACAAAAAGATACTTCCTTTTACGTAAGATGAAATACTGTAAGGCCTGTTCTCGTCATAACGATCACCATGCGTCGATTGTGGTTGTTCTTTTCCTGACTCTACTAACTTATAATAAGCCGCATAATTTCCTTTAAACGGATTCTCTACTTTTTTATCTCCTTTTAATTCATTCAAAGCCATGTCTTCGATGTAAGTTGTAAAACCTTCATCCATCCATGGGTGTTTTGATTCGTTTGAAGCTAAAATATGCTGAAACCAAGAGTGTCCCATTTCGTGCGTTGCTGTTCCCAAAACACCTTCAAGAGTTCCGTTTCCAAGCATTAAAGTACACATTGCATACTCCATTCCGCCATCACCACCTTGAATAAATGAATATTGTTTGTATGGATATGCTCCTACTTTATGATTATAAAAATCCATTACTTTAACCATTAACGGCTCTAATTTTTTCCAGTTTTCAGCTGTTTTTGGATTGTTTTTGTAGAAGAAATGCAAATCAACATCATTTGGTCCTTTTACAATATCATGTACATATTCTTTGTCTGCTGCCCAGGTAAAATCGTGAACATTTGGCGCAATAAAATGCCATGTTAATGTTTTTGTCTTTTTTGGATAAACAACGGTTACTCCGGCATCTTCGTAACCATGACCAATTTGATTTTTGTCTTGTAAATATCCTGAACCCCCAATTGTGTAGTCCTTATCGATTGTAATTTTTACATCAAAATTACCCCAAACACCATGAAATTCTCTTGCAATATATGGATCTGCGTGCCAGCCTTCAAAATCAAATTCGGCCAATTTAGGATACCATTGTGACATTGAAAGTTCTACTCCTTCAGAATTATTACGTCCTGAACGACGAATTTGAACCGGTACCTGCCCATCAAAATCTAATGTAAAGGTTGTTTTAGAATTTGGTAAAATTGGCTTAACCAAAGTAACCTCCAGAATAGTTCCCGAAGTTCTGGTTTGAGCAGTTACTCCGTCTTGTTTAAGATTTGTGATTTTCAGATATCCAACCTCATTTGGTTTCAAAGTTTCAATTCGGCTTTGTTTAACCTCTTTCCCATCAGCTCCTTTTACTTTACTAACCATTCTTCCGTCAGGATCTTTTATAGAATGCAAACGTGCATCCATTTCGCTTCCCGGCTGAAAAGCATTTGGATACAAATGATAAAAAACTTTTCTTAAGGTATCCGGTGAATTATTGGTATAAACCAATTCCTGTTTCCCTTTGTACTGATAGTTTTTTACATCCATTGACACTTCCATTTTGTAATCAACATGTTGTTGCCAATAGGGAGCATTTTGTGCAATTGCTGAGTTTAAACCAAAACTCAAAAAAGATAGTAAGATAATTTTTCGCATGATTGTTTTAATAAAAATGGAAGAGTTGCCACTCTTCCATTAGATTAATATTCTATTTTTTATTTATTTCTTTGACATTTTTTCTGCCATCAATAAAGCGTTGTATGCATTCACCATTTTACCTGTTTTTGAAGATTCCGCTGAAGAAACCGGAACAGGTTTTTGAGTTGGATCCGGATTTTCACCTAAAACGATCATCGACGGAAGCGCAACTCCTGAATCCATTAAAATATGTTTTACCTGAGACGCTTTTAGTTTTGGATAATAAGAACGAATCAAAGCTGCAACTCCGGCAACATTTGGAGATGCCATCGATGTTCCTTGCAAATATTTGTATTTATTATTTGGAACCGTTGCATAAATTTCTTCACCCGGAGCAAAAACGTCTACATTTATTTTTCCGAAATTTGAAAACGAAGCTACTACATTTTCTCCGTAATCTTTATTGATTGCTCCAATCGTAATTACGTTATCAGCAAATTCTTTGACATTGTCTTCAGAGTCATTTGGATAATTGATGTTTTTTGTTTCATCGATGTTATATCCGTCATTTCCTGCTGCGTGAACAATTAAAACATCTTTTTTGGCAGCATATTTTATGGCATCATAAACCCATTGTTTGTGCGGAGAAAAACTTTTTCCGAAACTTCCGTTAATTACTTTTGCCCCATTATCTACTGCATAACGAATTGCCAATGCAATATCTTTATCGTACTCATCTCCATCAGGAACTGCTCTTACAGTCAAAATTTCAACATTATTAGAAATTCCGTCTCCTCCTAAATTATTTCCGCGAATTTGCCCAATAATTCCGGCAACGTGAGTTCCGTGAAGTGCTTTTTCTTTGTCCGGACCAAAAACTACATTATTTCCATAATGATTGTTTTTAATATCTTCAGGATTATCTCCTACTATTTTTCTTCCGTCATAATCTTTGTTCAGGTTATAATTGAATTGGTCGTAAACTGATTCTCTATAATCTTCCAGTTCCGCTTCCGGATCAAAAGTTGGGCCTCCGTTAGTAAAAATTTGGGTCATGATCATTTTACTTCTGGTCACTTTTGGATCTGTTGAAGTAATTGTGCTTAAATCTTCAAGTTTGTAAGTCGTTTTATTTAACTCCTTTTTAATAGTATTATGTACATCTAACAAAAAGTCTACTTGTTGTTTGTCTTCAAGAACCTTACTTGATCTTTCTTCATATTGTGCTAAAGCGGCTTTATATTGCGCTGATCCGTCATCGCCTTTTTTAACGATACGTGTCATTTCAAGGTTTTCGTGAACAGCATCGCCCAGGAAATTCCACCCGTGAATATCATCGATAAATCCATTTTTATCATCATCGATTCCGTTACCCGGAATTTCTTTAGGGTTTGTCCAGATCATTCCCTGTAAGTCCGGATGTTCGATGTCAACACCAGAATCTACGATACCTACAATTACTTTTTTGCCTGTTTTTCCTTGTAATAATTCGGCGTAAGCCCTATCAACACTCATTCCGGCAATAGAATCTTTGATTAAATCAAGATGACTCCATCTTTGTAATTCGTTTTCACTAAGAGGTGCTTTTTTTACGATTGCCAAAGGTGCTGTAATTGCAACTTTAGAAGTTGAATTTTGTGCTTGAACGGTTGCACTACCTGCTAAAACAAGTAATACCCAAGCTGATAAAGTAAAGGGTTTTATAGGACTCATATATCTGTATATAATTGTAAAGTTAAAAGATGGGCCTAAATTATGATTTTTTGTTACAAAAAACTAACAGTTAACAATGCGTTATGAATTTCTGCCCATTCTTGAACATCGCCTAAAAACCATTAAAGCTTTTTTTGGCAGCACTTTACATTAATTTATCAGCAAATATATTGACTTAGCATTTATAGAAATTTATAAAAAAATTAAAAAGAAAATCCCGTTACGTCTTCCCGTAAGGAAAGCTGAGCTTAATTATATATCCTTGCGCAATTGAATCATAAACTCTTTCTATGAAAACAAAACTACTCTTGTTGCTTTTATTAGCAAATTTTTCTATTCATGCTCAAAACACCGCAATCCCGGATATTAATTTCGAAAAAAAATTGATCTCATTAGGAATCGATTCAGGTACTCCAGATGGAAAAGTTCTTACCGCCAATGTTTCGGTTGTTACATCATTATCAATATCCAGTAGTAATATATCTGATTTGACAGGGATTCAGGATTTCGTGTCGTTAAAAACACTGTATTGTGACAACAATCAAATAAGAATTCTGGATCTTTCTAAAAACATAGCTTTAACAGAGTTAAGATGTTTTTACAATAGATTGATCAGCCTTAATTTAAAAACAGGAAAAAAACTTTCTTATTTCGACTTAGACACTACAAACAATTTTACTCTCGAATGCATATTGGTCGATGATGTGGATTTAACTCGAAACTGGAGAAAAAAAATAGATGTTTTTACTAAATTTAATGATGTTGCCTGTTATACTTATACCAAAATTTTAGATGGAAATTTTGAAGAAAAATTAATTGCTTTAGGTATCGACACAGATGGAAAAAATGGAAAAGTTATCACCACAAACATTTCTTCACTTACTACTTTAGATATATCCTACAGTGGTATTGCAGATTTAACCGGGCTTGAAGATTTTTTATCTTTAACCAATTTAAATTTCGCCGGAAACGCTCTTACCTATTTTGATCCCTCAATTTATCCTCGTCTAAATTCATTAGATTGCTCTTCAAACTTATTAAGAGGACTTGATATTACAAAAAACATAAATTTGTCAAGTCTTAATTGTTCTAAAAACAATTTGGTTAACTTGAATCTGCAAAATGGAAAAAACAGTGATATAACTTATCTAGACACCAAATCTAATCCTAATTTATCCTGTATTCTTGTAGATAATGTTTCGTATGCTACATCACACTTCATTGAAAAAGACTTAAACACCATTTTTAGTGAGACAATATGTACACCTGCGTATACTTTAATTCCAGATGCTTATTTCGAAAACAGACTTATTGCCTTAGGAATTGATACCGATGGAAAAAATGGGAAGGTAATAACCTCAAGTATTGCAGAAATTACAACTTTGGACGTTTCTGGACAGTTTATTAGTAGTTTGACGGGAATTCAGGATTTTAAAGCTTTAAAAACTTTAGATTGTAGCAATAATAGACTAAAAACACTGGACCTTACTAAAAATATCGCTTTGGAAAGATTAAATGGTAATACCAATTTATTATCCTCTACTATTGATCTTTCTATGAATAAAAAACTGTTGTATTTTAATTGTTCCGACAATCAATTGACCACTTTAGATTTCTCTAAAAACATTGCTTTAAAAGAAATAATGTGTCAATCAAACCTATTAAATAATTTAAATGTTTCACAGAATTTTGCTTTAACAGAAATAAATATTATTTCTAACAAACTAACAAGCCTTGATCTCTCTAAAAATATTTCTCTAAATTATCTAATCTGTAATGAGAACCTATTAACAAGCCTTGATTTCTCTAATAATCCGTTGCTGGAAGTAGCAATTCTTAGAAAAAATAAATTAACGAGTGTTAATGTTTCTAAAAATTCTCTTTTACATGAGTTGGACTTAGAGGACAATCAATTGGCAAATATCGATGTTTCTAAAAACCGTAACTTAGTATGGCTGTTTTGCCAACAAAATAAATTAACAAAACTGGATGTTTCCCAAAATATAAGTCTGTCCTGGTTCGACTGCAGTTCAAACCAATTAACAACTTTAGATGTTTCTAAAAATGCCTCTTTAGATTATTTTTATTGCGGAGCTAATAATCTATTAAATTTGAATTTAAAAAATGGCAGAAACAAGTATATAACACGCTTTAGTTGCTTTTCTAATAGCCAACTAAACTGCATTTTGGTCGACGATACCACATACTCCAACACTAATTGGTCAGACAAGAAAGATGAACACATGATTTTTAGTGATACACCTTGTACTCTTTACACTTCAATTCCTGACATTAATTTTGAGAATAAATTAATTGCTTTAGGTTTAGACTCCTCTATTTCTGACGGAAAAGTATTAACGGAAAACATTGCAAATATCACTTCTCTCGATGTTTCATCAAGCGCTATTACTGACTTGTCAGGAATTCAGGATTTTGGAGCATTAACAGATTTAAAATGTAATTCGAACCAAATAAAAAACCTTGATTTATCTAAAAATATCGTTTTAAGCAATTTAGACTGTAGCTCAAATCAGTTGAAGAATTTGAACATCAGTAAAAATTTAGCCTTAAAAAATTTAAACTGCAGTTCAAATCAATTAACAACATTTGATGTTCTTGAAAATGTGTTTCTAATAAGTTTAGATTGTAATTCTAATCAAATAAGTTCTTTTGATATTTCTTCGAATATTAATTTAACAACTTTTCGCTGTAACGATAACAAGCTTTCAGCATTGAATTTAAAGAACGGGAAAAATAATTTATTGGTTACTTTAGATTTTAAAAATAATCCTGATTTAAACTGTATTTTAGTCGATGATCCGGCTAATGCTGCTATTAATTGGATCGATTTTAAAGACAGCTCAGCAACTTACAATAATGATTGTTTGTCTCCTTATACTTTGATTCCGGATGCCAATTTCGAAAATAAATTAATCGCATTAGGGATTGATACTGATGGTGAAAACGGAAAAGTACTTACGACAAGTATTTCAGCGATAACTTCCCTGGATGTTTCTTCAAGTTTAATAACTGATTTGACTGGTATACAAGATTTTGAAAATTTAACGAATCTAAATTGTCAAAACAATCAGATATCAAATTTAAATATTTCAAAAAATACAGCTTTGACAGATTTAAATTGTTATCATAATCCTTTATTAAGCCTGGATGTTTCTAACAATACTTATTTATTAAATTTATTTTGTGGATTTAATCAACTATCAAATCTTGATGTATCAACAAATACAGCCTTAATAAATCTAGACTGTTCTGTAAACAATCTAACGTATCTTGATGTTTCAAAAAATAATGCTTTAACTACTTTAGACTGTAATACAAATTTGATAAAGAAACTGGATTTTTCTAAAAACACTAATTTAACAGCACTAAATTGCGGAAACAACAATTTGGTCAATTTAGATATAAAAAATGGAAAAAACACACTACTAACGAGTTATAACTTTAAACTTAATCCTAAGTTAAGCTGCATTCAGGTAGATAATGCTTCTTATTCAAATACAAATTGGTTAACCGGAAAAGATAATATTGCGATCTACAATGAAACAGCTTGTACTGCATATACACTTATTCCTGATGCTAATTTTGAAAACTTTTTAGTTAAATTTGGATTTGATAATGATGGTTATAATGGAAAGATAGCAACGGAAAATATTAAATCAATAAAAACATTATATATCGACAATAATTCAATTGCGGATTTTACAGGCATTCAGGATTTTGAATCCTTAACCCTTTTAGATTGTAATTCAAATAAACTTACTACTCTGGATCTTTCTAAAAACACTGCATTAACGTATTTAGATTGTAGTTCAAACTATTTAACAAGTTTAAATATTTCAAAAAACACTGCATTAAAAACCTTAAAATGCAATAACATAGACAACCATTCTAATAGAGGACTAACCAATCTGGATATTTCTAAAAATATTGCCCTAACTAGTTTAACTTGTTTCAGCAATCGTTTTACAGCTCTTGATGTTTCTAAAAACACCAAATTAACTGAATTAGACTGTTATGACAACAATTTGAGTAATCTTGATATTTCTAACAATCTTGCTTTAGTTAAATTGTCTTTTGGTAAAAACTTAATAAAAACGGTTGATCTTACAAATCATAAAGCTTTGACACAGCTTGGATGTAATGACAATAAATTGACTGAACTTAATTTAAAAAACGGAAAAAACAATTTATTAAATAGTGCAGAGTCCAATTTTCAAACAAATCCAAATTTAACTTGCATTCAGGTCGATGATGTAACGTACTCTAACTCCAACTGGGGCAGTATAAAAGATGCGTCTGCAAATTATAGCAGCAACTGCGGAATCCCTAACACTTTTACTTTACTTAATGACATTTTATTTGAAAAAAAATTAATTGAACTGGGAATTGACAAAGATGGTGAAAATGGCAAAATAGAAAACTCAAGCATAAACAAATTAACCTCTTTAGATCTTTCCAGCTCTAATATTACTGATATGACGGGAATTGAAGGTTTTACATCTTTAACCTATTTAGATCTTTCTGTTAACAACTTAAGCACAATCAATGTTAGTCAAAACACTTTGCTTACTAAGTTAGATTTAAATTATAATAAGATCACTAATCTAGACGTTAGCGCAAACAAAGAATTAATTAACCTAAGTTTTGCGGCAAATCAAATTTCAACAATTGATTTATCTCAAAATAAAAAGCTTCATTATTTAACGGTTGATTATAATTCATTAAGCGTCCTTGATCTAACTGCAAACAATGAATTAGAAATCATTTCGTGCGGATCTAACAACTTAACAACATTGAATACATCAAATCTGTCCAATTTACTTACCTTGTTGTGTGGATTAAATCAAATTCCAGCTTTAGATCTTTCGAACAATCTTAAGTTAGATATTTTACAGTGTTATAATAACAATTTAACTTCATTAGACCTAAATCACAATGTTCTTTTAAAAAGATTAAATGCTGCCAATAATCAATTAACATCATTGGACTTATCGCATAATCCTCTTTTAGAACTTGTTTATATTGAATTCAATCCTCTAACGACATTAAATCTACAAAACGGAAATAATGAAAATTTTATATTACCTGCATCAAATGGCACAGATAAGAAAAGTGGTAAGGTTGACGCTTGTAGTTTTTTAAACAATAAAAGCCTTTCGTGTATTCAGGTTGATGATGTAGAATTTTCGAATGCAAAATGGAGTACTATAAAAGAACCGACTTCGACTTATTCCAGCACTTGTAAAAACTTAGGTATTGAAGATTCTGTTTTCAACAAAGTTGTTATGTATCCTAATCCAACAAAAGGAAAAGTAACTATTGATAATTTAACTTTAGAAAAAGCGACTATTTATAATACGTCAGGGCAATTAGTTAGATCATTCACTTTAGACTCTGCCAATACAAGTAATACAATTGATTTATCAGGACTTCCAAGAGGAGTTTATTATATATATATGATCAATCAGGACGCAGCTTCGGCTAAGAAAATTATCGTCGAATAATTACAATTAGTTAAACTAAAAAATCCCATTTTCATTAAATTGAAATGGGATTTTTTTATGATTTTAATCGTTCTTAAAGAACATCTTCACAAGTAAAAACCTCTTTTAGTCGCACGCCTTTCTCAGTATGCTCTACTGTGATAATTTGATTGTGTGCATCGTGTTCTAAAAACAAATAGAAATTCTGATCTGCTGCTGCATTCAGAAACTTTGATTTTTCGGGCATCGTCAACAAAGGACGCGTGTCATAACCCATAACATAGGGCAACGGAATATGTCCTGCTGTAGCCAATAAATCGGCACAAAAAACAATGGTTTTATCCTGATATTGAATATGCGGAATCATTTGTTTTTCGGTATGGCCATCAACATAATAAATCCCGAAATTTAATTCTTCAGAAAAACCAAAATCGCTTTCAGGTCTTTTAATAAAACTCAGTTGTCCGCTTTCCTGCATTGGTAAAATATTCTCAGATAAAAAAGAAGCTTTTTCGCGAGCATTAGGTTTTGTTGCCCATTCCCAATGATTTTCGTTACTCCAGTATTTGGCATTTTTAAAAGCTGGTTCGTAACCTGTTTTACCTGCGTTCCATTGTACACTTCCTCCACAATGATCAAAATGCAAATGCGTCATAAAAACATCTGTAATATCATCTCGGTGAAAACCATATTTTGCCAGTGATTTATCAATAGAATGAGATCCCCAAAGCGAATAATAACCAAAAAACTTCTCAGATTGTTTATCTCCCATTCCGGTGTCAATCAAAATCAGGCGATTTCCATCTTCAATAAGAAGACAACGAGCTGCAATATCAATTAAATTATTGGCATCAGCAGGATTAGTTTTGTTCCAGATTGTTTTGGGCACAACGCCAAACATTGCACCTCCGTCTAACTTAAAATTTCCGGATTCTATAGGGTAAAGCTTCATGAGTGTAAATTTCGAATAAGAAAACAAAGCTAGGAAATACAATCTCCTTATGCTAAATATTCTCAAATAATGTTTCTCCTGTACGTGTAAAATTGCCCACGGATTTTACTGATTTAACAGGTCAACGCAGATTATTTTAGTTTGAAACTTACACATTCACAGCTTTGTTAGAAATAAAAATACAGCAGGAATCCGTTAAATCAGTAAAATCTGTGGGCTAAAACATTGTTATTCCAACGTGATTGATGCGCTTCCCATTATTTCTTGTTTGTCGAAGAAGTTGACAAAATAGGTTCCTTTCGTAAATGGATTTTCATCTGAATTTAAAATTCCATAGACATTTATTGGTTTACCCTGAAAATCTACCGCTACAATAAAACTATAAACTAAAGCTTTGTCGTTCCCGAATTCAATTAATTTGTTCTCTCCCAAAACAGTATTTTTTTGATCCAGAACCTGAATATAAAAGATTTTTTTTCCTGTTTTAGCAACTGAATTTCCATTGACAAAAAAACTAACTTTAAGCTTTTTGGTACTTTTTGCTTTATCCGTTTCAAGTTCTTTTCCTGATTTTTTTTCCCTAAGAGCAATAACTTTAAAACTACTTAGTGACAATCTAGAAGCATCTTTTAAGGTAGATTCTAATTTTTTCTGTTTTGAAATCAAAGTGTCATTTTCAGCCTTTTGCATGTACATAACAACATTCTGGCTCTCAATTTCGGTTAATAAACTTTTATTTTGAGATTTTAGTTTTTTAACTTCTATGCCTTTAGACACTAATGAAGTATTCATATCTGAAAGCTGCTTTCTATAAATATGGATTTGTTCTACTGAAGGATTTTTAGAAACCTTAATAATCTCCATCAGATTTTCTATATTTTTCCTTTCCATTTCTAATTGTTGTGACAAGGCTGTTTTCTCAAGTATTGCCATATCATAAGCCAATTTCAGAGCCGTTAACGAATCTAAAATATTTTTCTGAGCGAGTATCTCCTGATTTGATTCGATGGCGCTCCGCCCTTTTGTTACATCTCTAATTTTCTCATCAATCTCATTTGGCACTCTACTAAAAATAAAGACTGTTGCACCTATTCCAAAAACAAAAAATACTGCTAAAAGTGCTTTTACCCACTTACTCTTGTACTGTTTCTTCATAATTACTCACAATTTTTTGCAAAAATACTATTATTTTACAAGTAAAGGCAGGTATAAATACGGTTTTTTAAATTTGAAAAAATGCAAAGCATTTAACAAATAAGACACAAAACAAAATAACTTCACTTTTTTGCCCTTAAAACATCAAAATAAGTTCTATCTATTTTAACATTTGTTATAATAATGCCAACCGTTATGGAAAAAGGTTTTTAAGTCGTATCTTTGCAGATAATTTCATTTCAACATTGAGGTACAGCACTTTAAAAAGTAACCATTGGATTACTTTTTAAGCAGCAATTTCAAATGAAAGCATAAAAACAAATACCATAAACAATGATAAAAGTTTCTGATACAGCCAAAAAGAAAATCATCGACTTAATGAAAGATGATGGTTTTGATGCCGCTATCGACTATGTAAGAGTAGGCGTAAAAAGTGGTGGATGCTCTGGTTTGTCATATGATTTAAAATTTGACAAAACCAAAGGCGACGACGATAAAATTTTTGTAGACAACGACATAACAATTGCAGTTGAAAAAAAATCATTCCTATATTTAGCCGGAACAATCTTAGAATTCTCTGGCGGATTAAACGGAAAAGGTTTTGTTTTTAACAACCCAAATGCAAGCAGAACTTGTGGTTGCGGAGAATCATTTTCGCTATAAATTAATAAAGAATACCAAGACTAATAAAGAGTAATTCTTTGAAATTTTTGACTAATTACATCTTTAAATCTTTACATCAAAAATGAGCAAATACACAGAAGACGATTTAAAAATCGAACTGGAAACAAAAGAATATGAGTACGGATTTTATACAAATATAGAATCTGAAACTTTCCCTATTGGCTTAAACGAAGATATCGTAAGAGCTATTTCTCTTAAAAAGGAAGAACCTGAATGGATGACCGATTGGCGTATTGAGGCTTTTCGTGCATGGAAAGAAATGATCGAGCCAGAATGGGCAAATGTTCATTATGAAAAACCGGATTTCCAAGCCATTTCTTATTATTCAGCTCCAAAACAAGTAGATCCAAGCAAAACTTTGGATGATGTAGATCCTGAACTTTTAGAAATGTACAAAAAGTTAGGTATCTCTGTCGATGAACAAAAAATGATGAACAATGTCGCTATGGATATTGTTGTCGATTCTGTTTCTGTGGCAACTACTTTCAAGAAAACATTGGGAGAAAAAGGAATTATTTTTTGTCCAATTTCAGAAGCTATAAAAGAACATCCTGAATTGGTTCGTAAATATCTAGGAACCGTTGTACCACAAAAAGACAACTTCTATGCAGCATTAAACTCAGCGGTTTTCTCTGACGGAAGTTTCTGTTATATTCCAAAAGGTGTTCGTTGCCCAATGGAACTTTCAACTTACTTTAGAATTAATCAGGCAGGAACAGGGCAATTCGAAAGAACTCTTGTAATTGCAGATGCTGGAAGCTACGTTTCATACCTTGAAGGTTGTACCGCTCCAAGTCGTGACGAAAATCAATTGCACGCAGCTGTAGTTGAATTAATCGCTTTGGACGATGCCGAAATTAAATATTCTACTGTTCAAAACTGGTATCCAGGAAATAAAGAAGGTAAAGGTGGGGTTTTTAATTTTGTAACCAAAAGAGGTTTATGCGAAACTAACGCTAAAATTTCATGGACACAAGTTGAAACAGGTTCAGCTGTAACCTGGAAATATCCATCTTGCGTATTAAAAGGAGATAACTCGGTAGGTGAATTTTATTCAATTGCCGTTACCAATAATTACCAACAAGCAGATACAGGAACTAAAATGATCCATTTAGGTAAAAATACTAAATCGACTATTATTTCTAAAGGTATCTCGGCTGGTAAATCACAAAACAGTTACCGTGGATTAGTGCAAATAAGTGCTCGAGCAGATAATGCAAGAAACTTTTCGCAATGTGATTCTCTTTTAATGGGGAACAATTGCGGAGCGCATACTTTCCCTTATATCGAAAGTAAAAATCCATCGGCAAAAATCGAGCACGAAGCAACTACAAGTAAAATTGGAGAAGATCAGGTATTTTATTGCAACCAAAGAGGTATCCCTACTGAAAAAGCGATTGCCTTAATTGTAAACGGTTTCAGTAAAGATGTCCTGAACAAATTACCAATGGAATTTGCTGTTGAAGCTCAAAAATTATTAGAGATTTCTTTAGAAGGATCTGTTGGATAATGGAAAGATGGAAAATAAGAAAGTCATCATTTTAGGTTCAGCCAGAAAAAACGGAAACACAACAAAAATTGTCGATGAAATTGTAAAAGAATCGGGAATTGATG
Organism: Flavobacterium sp. ov086; assembly: GCF_900187965.1. Lineage (GTDB taxonomy): Bacteria > Bacteroidota > Bacteroidia > Flavobacteriales > Flavobacteriaceae > Flavobacterium. The sequence goes on from NZ_FZNL01000001.1 coordinate 345,527, forward strand.
TAATTGATTTAAGTGATTATAATATTTCTCATTATGATTACGAAAGCAAAAACAGAGAAGACGATTTTCTTCCTTTAATAAGAAGAATACTCGAAAAGTACGACACTTTAATTTTTGCAACGCCAGTATATTGGTATAATATGAGTGGAATTATGAAGGTTTTCTTTGATCGGATTTCGGATTTAATCCGAATTGAAAAAGAAACCGGAAGAAAACTTAGAGGAAAGAAAATTGGCGTGATATCAAATTCACACGACGATGAAATTGAAGATAGTTTTTATATTCCGTTCAAAAAATCAGCCGATTATTTAGGCATGGAATATTTAGGACATGCGCATTTTAATGCTAACGTTCTAAACCAAACAACAAAAATAGAATTGACATTTATATAAAAAATAAAAAAAACAATGTTATCAATAAAAAACCTTCACGCCGGAATTGGTGATAAAGAAATCCTTAAGGGAATTAATATAGAAGTTAAAGCTGGCGAAGTACACGCTATCATGGGGCCAAACGGTTCTGGAAAAAGTACACTTTCGGCTGTAATTGCCGGAAACGAAAACTACGAAGTTACAGACGGAGCAGTTTTCCTTGACGGAGAAGATCTTGCTGATCTTGCTCCTGAAGAAAGAGCACACAAAGGAGTTTTCCTTTCGTTTCAATATCCTGTAGAAATCCCTGGAGTTAGTGTAACTAACTTTATGAAAACTGCAATCAACGAAACTCGTAAAGCAAACGGTCAGGAAGAAATGCCTGCTAACGAAATGCTAAAAGTAATTCGTGAGAAATCTGAATTATTAGAAATAGATCGTAAATTTTTATCTCGTTCTTTAAACGAAGGTTTTTCCGGAGGAGAGAAAAAAAGAAACGAAATTTTTCAAATGGCAATGTTAGAACCAAAATTAGCAATCCTTGACGAAACCGATTCTGGTCTTGATATCGATGCTTTAAGAATTGTTGCCAACGGAGTTAACAAATTAAAAAGCGAGAAAAACGCCATTATCGTAATTACACACTACCAACGTTTGTTAGATTATATTGTTCCGGATTTCGTTCACGTTCTTTACAATGGAAAAATTGTAAAATCTGGTGGAAAAGAATTGGCTTACGAATTGGAAGAAAAAGGATACGACTGGATTAAAGCAGAGAACTAAATCAGTCTAAAGTCGCAAGTCTTAAAGTCAAAAGAAAATCATGAGTAGGTTTAATACTTTCGAGGAAATTAATTCTTGGAAAAAATCAAGAATCTTTAATAAAAGAATTTATTTGATTACTGAAAATCCTAATTTCAAAAAAGACTTTGATTTTGTTAGACAAATTAGAAGAGCATCGTTATCTATATCATCAAATATAGCAGAAGGTTTTGAAAGAAATACAGACAAAGAGTTTATTTACTTTTTATACGTAGCCAAAGCATCAGCAGGAGAAGTTAGATCTCAATTATATTTAGCATTTGATTTAGAATATATTATTAAAGAAGAATTTGAGATACTTTTAGAATCGGTAACAGAAATATCGAAATTATTAAGCGGTTTCATAAAATATTTGGAATCTAGTCGTAAAGTTTAAAGATCAAAAGTAAGATAACACACAAGTTTCAAACTTTAAGACTTTAAGACATTCGACTTTAAGACTAAACAAGAACAATGGATTTAAAAGAAAAATTAGTATCGTCTTTTATGGCTTTTGAAGAGCGTGTCGATGTACATTCAGATTTGCATGACATACGCACAAATGCCTTAAAAAACTTCGAAAATAAAGGTTTCCCAACCAAAAAAGAAGAAGCTTGGAAATATACATCGTTAAATGCCATCTTAAAAAATGACTTTACGGTTTTTCCTAAACAAGAAAATGCAATCGAATTTAACCACGTAAAAAAATACTTTTTACACGAAATCGACACTTATAAATTAGTTTTTATTGATGGTGTTTTCAGTTCGCATTTGTCTTCTACAACACATGACGGAATCGATGTTTGCTTGATGTCATCGGCATTAACCAAACCAAAATATAAAATGATTATTGATAAATACTTCAATCAAATTGCTAGTAAAGATGAAAGTTTGACTTCGTTAAACACTGCTTTTGCAAGTGAAGGAGCTTTTATCAATATTCCTCAAAAGAAAGTCGCTGACAAACCAATTGAGATCATGTATTTCTCAACAGGAAACGAAGCTGCATTATTGGTTCAGCCTAGAAATTTGATTATTGTTGGAGAAAATTCACATGTTCAAATTATTGAGCGTCACCAAAGTTTGAATGAAAATCCTGTTTTAACTAATTCGGTTACAGAGATTTTTGCTCAAAAACGCGCCATTGCTGACTACTACAAAATTCAAAATGACAATACAGGAGCAAATCTAATTGACAATACGTATGTTTCACAGCAACAGGAAAGTCATGTTTATGTACATACTTTTTCGTTTGGAGGAAATCTAACACGTAACAATTTGAACTTTTATCACTTTGGAGAAAGATTAACAAGTACGCTTAACGGAATTTCAATCTTAAACGATAACCAACACGTTGATCATTATACTTTGGTAAACCACGCAACACCAAATTGCGAGAGTTTCCAGGATTATAAAGGAATTTTCTCTGATCGCTCAACAGGAGTTTTCAACGGAAAAGTATTGGTAGAAAAAGAAGCTCAAAAAACAAATGCTTTCCAAAAAAGCAATAACATTTTATTGAGTGACAAAGCTACAATCAACGCAAAACCACAATTAGAAATTTTTGCTGATGACGTAAAATGTTCTCACGGTTGTACCGTAGGACAACTTGACGAAACAGCAATGTTCTACATGCAATCACGTGGTATTCCTAAAAAAGAAGCTAAAGCTTTATTGATGTATGCATTCTCAAATGCTGTTATCGAAAGCATCAAAATACCAGAATTAAAACAACGTATCACTAAAATCATCGCTACAAAATTAGGCGTTAATTTAGGATTCGATTTGTAATAGTTTAACCGCAAGGTTCGCTAAGATTTACGCAAAGTTCGCAAAGGTTTATTACAAAACTTTGCGAACTTTGCGCTTTTATACCTTGCGTTCTTTGAGGTTAAATTTGTTTTTGATAAAAGTTTTTAGCAAATTAAAATTACTATCAAAAAGAGGAGAATAAAAAAAGTTTATCGGTTTCTCTTCCAAAGTCGCTTTGAATATAATTTTCCCCATACCTATCTTCTCTATGTTCTTTAAATCAATTTTTATATCATCGAAATAAATAGCATTTTCATCAAATTCTATTGTTTTAAATTTCTTGAATCTTCTATTTAAAAAGAAACCCCACGAAGAAAGCAAGACACAAGAAATAATTGCGGAAACTTCCTGAATCAATATACTATATATCAAAAATCCCAATGAACCTATAAAAATTATTTTAAAAACTAAACGGTATAAAAAACTAATTTCATGATTTAACTTATGTTTCATACGAAATACTATTTCTTCACACTATCAATAACCCCCTTCAAAAACCCATTAAAATCAAATCCAGGTTCTTCTTCCTTCACTCCCATTCGCACAATTACCATATCTAAAGACGGAATAATCGCCACCATTTGACCTTGATAACCGCTGCAATAAAACATATCACGCGGAACATCAGGAAATTTTCCTCCGGCGTTTAGCCAAAATTGCGCACCATATTTTCCTTCAGAAGTATTTGTTGGAGTTGAAGTATATTTTACCCAACTTTCATCTAAGATTTGTTCGCCGTTCCAGTTTCCTTTATGGAGATACAATAACCCAAATTTCGACCAATCTCTTGGTGTTGCCCATCCGTAAGACGAACCCACAAAAGTTCCTGACATATCTTGTTCCACAATCATCGAATTCATTCCGATTTTATCAATTACTGCACTGTACCAAAAATCAAGATATTCTTGCTGCGTTTTAAACTGATTTCTTAAAATTCGGGATAATAAATTAGTTGTACCCGACGAATAATTCCAATGCGTGTTTGGCTTAAACTGAGCCGGTTTATCCATTTGTACTTTTCCCATATCTTCAGCCTGAAAAAGCATTTTTGTAGCATCGCAAATCGTACTGTAATTCTCTTCCCATTCTAAACCTGAATTCATGTGCAGTAAATCGTTTATAGTAATAATTTTACGATCATCTTTTTGCCATTCAGCAATTGGTGCCGGTTTATAAATGTCAATCTTTCCTTGTTTGGCTAAAACTCCAAAGGCAGAACTTGTGATACTTTTTGTCATCGACCAACCTAAAATTTTATTGTCTTTATTAAAACCGGTATCATATTTTTCAGCAATCAATTTATCTTTATACAAAACCACAACGGCGCGCGTACGTTTTGCTTTTCCTCCATCTTTATCAAACGAATTTTCAACAGCACTTTTCAACTTTGTGTAATCAACGTTTGAAAACAAAGTGTCTTTTGGCGCATTATTACCATAAGGAAAAGGAAGATTATTAACCAATTTCGTTCTTTTTGGAAGCAAATACGGCTTCGAAATATCAAAATCATCATTGATTAACGTTGCACCCAGACCTTCTCGATAAATAGCTTTTCGCTCTTTTAAACCATAAACATTAGAAATAGCAAATTTTCCAGCATCATCAATTGTATTGCTTGCCAAATCAATCATATCAATATCATTGTCCGTTTTTTCAATTAACTCTTTCGATCGATGATCTAAAAAATGTCCCGAAGCAACACTTTTAGCTGAAAAGCCGGAAATCAAATCAAGTTTTGGATATGTTGTAAATCCGAAATACAAAAATGCAAGAACTAAAACAAGTACAAGTAATTTGAGATATTTTTTCATATTGTTAAAAGATATTTTTACTGCAATATAAATAATTTATGCTCACGAATTTAGCATCAAATTCATATTTTAAATTCACATATTTCACTAAATACAATTAAATTATACAAAATCAATATCCAAAATTGTAATTGATGGTGTCATAAAAGGAAATTATAGTTTTGATGGAGAAACCAATTTAGTTTTAGTACTTTTGTAAATAGAATTTTTCTAAATAAGACATGTTAGACATCCAAAAAATAAGAGCTAATTTTCCGATACTTTCGGAAAAAGTAAACGGAAAACCTTTGGTTTATTTCGACAACGGAGCAACCTCACAAAAGCCTCAAATCGTGATTGATGCGATTGCAACATATTATCAGGAAATAAATGCCAATATTCATCGTGGCGTTCATACATTAAGTCAATTGGCAACTGATGCTTATGAGATTTCGAGAGTAAAAATCCAACATCATATCAATGCTAAATTTTCGCATGAAGTACTTTTTACTTCTGGAACAACATTCGGAATCAATTTAGTAACAAATGGTTTTGCTTCTATTTTAAAACCTGGTGACGAAGTTGTGGTTTCTTCTTTAGAACATCATAGCAATATTGTGCCATGGCAAATGTTGTGTGAGAGAACTGGAGCGACTCTAAAAGTTATTCCAATGAACGAAGAAGGCGAACTGATCATAGAAGCTTTTGATGCTCTGTTATCAGAAAAGACTAAAGTCGTAACCGTAAATCATATTTCGAACGCATTAGGAATCATTAATCCTATTAAATATATAATTGAAAAAGCGCATGCTGTTGGAGCTGCAGTTTTAATTGATGGTGCACAAGCTGTTCCGCATTTAAAACCGGATGTTCAGGATTTAGATTGTGATTTTTATGCTTTTTCAGGACATAAAATGTGTGGCCCAACCGGAACAGGGATTTTGTATGGAAAAGAAGAATGGTTAAACAAATTGCCTCCTTATCAAGGCGGCGGGGAAATGATTAAGGAAGTTACTTTCGAGAAAACTACTTACGCAGATCTTCCTCATAAATTTGAAGCCGGAACTCCAAATATCGCTGGCGGAATTGTTTTAGGAACTGCTGTTGATTATTTAAACAACATTGGTTTTGAAAATATTCAGAAGCAAGAAGAAGCATTGTTAGCACACGCCACAAAACGTTTGCTGGAAATCGAAGGCCTAAGAATTTACGGAACCGGAAAAAATAAAGCCTCTGTAGTTTCGTTTAATATTGACGGAATACATCCTTATGATATTGGTTCAATTATTGATAAATTAGGAATTGCCGTTAGAACCGGGCATCATTGTGCGCAACCTATTATGAACTTTTTCTGTATTCCGGGAACCATTCGTGCTTCGTTTTCTTTTTATAATACAATCGAAGAAATTGACGCAATGGTTGAAGCAGTTAAAAAGGCAAAAACCATGTTAAGCTAAAAAAAACTTTTTTTATGAGAATACTATCTTTATTGCTCTTGACGATTTTCATCGGGACAAGTTGCTCAAGCCAAAAAATAACCGACATGACAACTACACAAATGGAATATTCTGCGATGTCTCGCGGTCTTTACAAAAAGATAATTGTTGAAAATAAAACAGTTTCTGTTATTAATGGAAAAAATACAGAACCTGTAAAGAGCAAAATAAGTGATGCAAAATGGAAACAGATTGCAGCAGAATTTTCAAAAATTAATTTGGAGACTATTCCAACTTTAAAAGCGCCAACAGAAAAACGTTTCTATGATGGTGCTGCAATTGCAAATTTAAAGATAGTCCAGAATCAGAAAACATACGAGACTCAAGGTTTCGACAATGGTAATCCTCCAAAGGAAATAGAAAAATTGGTAAATTTGCTGCTGGCTTTTACGAAAGAATAATTATGACAATAAAAGAAATACAAAACGAAATAATAGACGAATTTTCGATGTTTGATGATTGGATGCAACGTTATGAGTACATCATCGAATTAGGAAAAAGTCTTCCGTTAATTAAAGAAGAATATAAAATTGACGAGAATTTAATTAAAGGCTGTCAATCTAAAGTTTGGCTACAAGGCGAACAAAACGAAGACAAAATTGTTTTCACGGCAGATAGTGATGCTATTTTAACAAAAGGAATTATTGCGATTTTAATTCGTACTTTCTCTAATCAAAAAGCAGCTGATATTATAAATGCCAACACTGAATTTATTGACGAAATTGGTTTAAAAGAACACTTATCAGCAACTCGTGCAAACGGATTGGTTTCAATGATAAAAAACATCAAAATGTACGCTTTGGCTTTTGACGCAAAAAATAAAAATTAAATTTCTTCTGTCACGAATTTCACGAATTAGCACGAATTTTTTAATTACGCAAAATACTTAATTCTGGAAATTTGTAAAATTCGTAGCGAAAAAATAAAAAACAAAAAAATGGGACAAGAAATAGACACAAACGAATTAGGAGAATCAATTGTAAAGGTTTTAAAAGGCATTTACGATCCGGAGATTCCTGTAGATATTTACGAATTAGGTTTAATTTATGACGTAATGGTAAATACTGATTACGAAGTAAAAATCCTGATGACATTAACATCTCCAAACTGTCCGGTTGCGGAAAGCTTACCAAGAGAAGTTGAAGAAAAAGTAAAAACAATTGAAAACATTAAAGATGTTGATGTTGAAATTACTTTTGATCCGCCTTGGAGTAAAGATTTAATGAGCGAAGAAGCAAAATTAGAATTAGGAATGCTTTAAAAAATATTCCAAGTTTCAGGTTTCAAGTTTCAGTAACTTGAAACCTGAAACTTGAAACTAAATTTCTTATGGAAGAAATCATAAATAAAGTTGCCAATAGTGCATTAGAAGTTTTCGATCTTGAGGATTATTATCCAAAAGGAATTCGTGTGCAAATTGACATTTCGCAATGGCTTTTGGAAGGTTTTTTATTAAAAGAAAAAGACTTTAGAGAGCACTTAAAAAATCACGATTGGTCGCAGTATCAAGATCAATACGTGGCAGTAAATTGCAGTACAGATGCTATAATTCCAGCTTGGGCTCTAATTTTAGTGGCAGTACAATTAGCTCCATTTGCAAAAAAAATAGTTAATGGAACGATAGAAGATTTGGACGGAAGTTTATACGAAGAAATTTTACCTACAATTGATTACTCGGCATACAAAAACAAACCTGTTATTGTAAAAGGGTGTTCCAGAAAACCTGTTCCAATGCGTGCTTACATTTTGGCTACAACTTATTTGCAACCATTTGCAAGAAGCATTATGTATGGCGAAGCGTGTTCTGCGGTTCCTTTATATAAAGAATCTAAGAAATAACTTTCTTTTCCATCCTGTAACTCTAAACTTTTTAACGGTTTTTTAGTATATTTGTTCTTACACATTTAAACTATACACCATGAGAAAGCTAACATTATTATTCTTTATTTTAGCAAACTTAACTTTTGTTCAAGCCCAAAATTCAGAAAAAGAATTAATTCAGAATACTGAAAAAGCTGTAAAGAAAATAAATGATACGATTGAAGGAGAAGGCTGGAAAGCAAAAGGAACCGTTTCTCTTTTATTAAATCAATCAAGTTTTAACAATTGGATTGCCGGAGGTGAAGATAGTTTTTCCGGAACTTTAGGAATCAATTACGATTTCAACTACAAAAAAGACGATCTTACGTGGGACAACAAAGTTCTGGCGTCATACGGACTTTTACAAACTAAAAACGCTGACTATGAAAAAAAGACCGATGACCGTTTGGAATTCAATTCAATCGTCGGAAAAAAAGCTTTTGGTCAATGGTATTACTCTTACTTTCTAAATTTCAGAACTCAGTTTTCAACCGGTTATCTGTATGGCAAGGATGAGAACGGGAAAGAAATCAGAACCGAAAATACAAAATTCATGTCTCCGGGTTATCTTACTACAGGTCCTGGTATTTATTGGACAAAAGATGATAATCTAAAAATAAACTTTGCGCCTTTAACTTCTAAATTTACTTTTGTAGATGGCGCTTATACGTCAGGAATCGATCAGGCAACTGGTTTACCTTATGTAGATGGAGCTTATTTTGGTGTAGACGCAAACAAAACTATGCGTTACGAGTTGGGTTTCTATGCCTCTGTTTATTACAAATTGGCCATTATGACCAATGTAACTGCCGAAAATACTTTGAATTTATATTCTAACTATTTAGAAGATCCCCAAAACGTAGACATCAATTATTCATTGAATATTATCATGAAAGTGAACAAATTTTTATCTGCCAATTTATCCTTTCAGGCAATATATGACGACAATGCTTTTCAGGGCTTCCAAACCAGAGAAGTATTTGGTTTAGGAGTTAATTTCGGATTTTAGTTTATATAAAAATTTACCGCAAAGAGCGCAAAGTTTTTTTTTAAAATCTTAGTTTTATAAGTAAAAAAAGTTCGCAAAGCTAAATCAATATACAGCTTTGCGAACTTTTCATTTTTTGAAGTTACTTTATATATAAAAATCTTAGCACTCTTTGCGGTAAAATTTTTATTTATTATTCCTCATCTTGTTCTTCTTCTTTTTCGATTGCATCCTTATAATCTGGATACAAAAATTTATTATAAGGGAATCTGGTTATGTGAATCTGACGAACAGCTTCATAAACTCTTTCTCTAAATTCCTCAAAATTTTCTTTATTTGTAGCTGAGATAAACAACGCATTATCCTCTCCTAAACGATGCATCCAGGTCGATTTCCATTCATCAAGTGTATAATGCCTTGGCGTTTTCTCAGTCATCAAATCATCCTCATCGATCGTCAGATGTTTGTAAGCATCAATTTTATTAAAAACCATTATAACCGGTTTTTCATGTGCTTTTATATCCTGCAAAGTCTGATTTACAGATTCTATATGATCTTCAAAATCAGGATGCGAAATATCTACAATATGCAACAATAAATCAGCTTCACGAACCTCATCCAATGTACTTTTGAAAGAATCTACCAATTGTGTTGGTAATTTTCTAATAAAACCTACAGTGTCTGAAAGCAAAAATGGCAAGTTCTTAATAACTACTTTTCGAACCGTTGTATCAAGAGTTGCAAACAACTTATTTTCAACAAAGACATCACTTTTTCCAACCGCGTTCATCAAAGTCGATTTCCCCACATTGGTATATCCAACAAGAGCCACACGAACCATTGCTCCGCGATTACTGCGTTGAACACCCATTTGTTTATCGATCGTTTTGATTTTATCTTTCAATAGCGAGATTCTGTCACGCACAATACGTCTATCGGTTTCGATCTCTGTTTCTCCAGGACCACGCATACCAATACCTCCTTTTTGACGTTCAAGGTGCGTCCATAAACCAGAAAGTCTCGGTAATAAATAGATACATTGTGCCAGCTCAACCTGAGTTCTTGCATAAGAAGTTTCGGCCCTTTGAGCAAAAATATCCAGAATCAAATTGGTTCTGTCTAAAATTTTACAATCAATAATTCTAGAAATATTTTTTTGCTGAGATGGCGATAATTCATCATCAAAAATTAAAGTCGATATGTCGTTTTCTTTTACAAAAAGATTGATTTCTTCTATTTTTCCCGTTCCCATAAAAGTTTTCGGGTTTGGACGTTCCATTTTTTGGGAAAAGCGCTTTATAACTTCACCACCAGCGGTAAATGTCAAAAACTCCAATTCATCCAGATATTCGTTAAGTTTTTCCTCACTTTGATTTTGAGTCACAATACCAACAATGGCAGTTCTTTCAAAATTTATAACTTCTTTTTCTAACATAGCTTTGAATAAGGTGCAAATTTAATGATTTGTAAGGTACTAACACTTATAGAATTTCTTTTTTAAGTTCTTATTGGCAATTTATCGTATTGCCTAAAAACAAAACCATCTAAAAATTAAGAATATTAAGAACTTAATCTCAATAAAATCTAATTTTTAGATGGTTTTAAATAAGTTTAAAAACAAAAAATTATTCGTAGATAAATGTTTTTTCAGTTTTCACGATTCCGTTTTCTTCAATTTGAGAACATGAGATCGGGAAGTTTAATTTGTTGTATTTGTATTTTCTGCTTACAGCAACTAAAGCTGTAGAGGATGGACTAAAGTTTACTTCGTTATTATAAGAGATCGCTTCGAAGCTAAATTCCTCTTCATGATACGAAATCATCGGTACAATTACTTTATAGTTATCTCCAAAAAGACTTTGAACGATTAGCTGATCGACAGATTTTTTATCGTCAAAAGTATAGGTTTTAGAAATTTTATCTCCAACCAAACCTTTATGTTTCACAACATTATCATTTGTGTAAACATATTCTATTTTTCCAATAATAGCTTTATTTCTGTCGCGTGAAGTACGTCTTACAATAATACCGTTTTCAACAATATATTCGATATCATCCACTAAATTCTGATGGTTTGTACTTTTTTTAGTGGTTACTTTTATTCTTGCTCCTTCATAAGCAAACGTCACAACTTTAGTAATATAATCAGGTCCTTCCTGATATTTTTTGACAAATTTTGTAATGTTATTATCAGCATCATAAGTGTAATTTACAACTTCTTTCCAGTCACTTCCAACTTTGTCTTTTACAGTCATATCCAATAATCCATTAGGATTGTAAAAGAAATGCTGAATAACATCTGAAGTAGTAATCGTCTGGATTTTTCCGTCTTTAAATACAACCGTTTTATTTACAATCTCACCATCTGTAGAATTCTGGTAATTTGTTTTTACGATATTAATTTGTTTTAGTCTAACCGGAGCATTTTGATCCTGACTATGCAACAAGCAAGGCAAAACCATCATCATGATGGCGATAAAGTAGGTTTTCATGTAGTATTTGTATTAGTTTGGGATGACCAAAATACAAAATTCTATCAAATTTTAACAGTTTAAATCTCAAAAACAGCACACTATTAAATTATCCACTAAAAATCAATGCTTTAAATATAATTTTAAAGAAAACACAACCTACTTTTCACCAAAGATCTTAACATCATCAACCATAAAAGCACCATTGAGCGTTTTATCTTTACCAGATCCGATGTATTTAAATGCGATATGAATATTTCCTGAATAGGAGGACAAATCTATTCCTCCGGAGCTTATAAACTGTCTGGTAGGTGTTGACAATGAAGGGAAATTTGCTTCTAATTTTGTCCAATTGGCTTTAGTAATATTCGATCCGTCAAAATTTGTTGCTATATAAACCTCCAAAGCATTCAATGCAGAATCAACTTTTAAATCATGTTGTGCACTTCTAAAAGACAATACTGCATTTTTATAATTACTCATATTGATTTTTGGAGTTACTAACCATGCAATATTCTCGGCAGCCGTTGTACTTGTCGTATTAAACTCTGCGTAGCCGTTTCCGGCGTACAACATACTTTTCCATAATTTTGAAGCTTTTTGCACAATATTACTCCAACCTGGCAAAGTAAAATTCACATTGTTTTTGACCGATTGAAAGTCTTCTGAAAAGAAAGGAATATTTCTTTTTCCGTTCATTACTACATCTTTTTCTGACCTAATCATCAATTGATAATCTGAACCGAATTTTGTCAAAACTCCTCTGATAGTTCCACTTCCTTCAGGTACAAGATGCTCTGCAAAACTGGAGTAACCACTGGTTCTAAAAATAATCTGATTGCCTGTATTATCTCTTAGATTCCAATTGGTAGAACCCCCTATATTATTTGATTCTTCAAAATAATGGCGACCAATTGCAGCTTCTGTAAACTGCACATTTGTTAATTCTATTAATGTGTTGAGTTTATCATCATTTAATGCTTCTTCAATCGAAACAATCTGAACTAATTGGCTTTCATCCAAAACTGTACAGGAAGCATTTAATACATTTTTATAATCATTTTGCGAAACTCTCCCAATTGTTGGATCACCTGAATTACTTACATACAAACTGCCAATTCGTAAACCTCCAAAATATAAATCTGTAAATTGATTTTTAAGTTTTATATAAACTTTATTGCCAATACGAAAATCTATATAGGAATTTGAAACATCAACTGGAGCACTAAATCCTATAGCAGGTATTTCTTTAGTTCCCAGAGTTTGAAAAGAAATTGCCTTAAAAAAATTTCCTTCCTGATCACTTGATACTACATAAGCTTCAATTACATCATTATAACTATATGTTTTAGGAACTGAACCTGAAAGATCTTTAACTTTTTGAACCGTTTGATTTACTGTTAAATCAGGTTGTGTACAAGACAATTTAGGAATTTCAACTTCATTATTACAACTATAGAACAAGATGAAAAATGACGCAAAAAGTGACTTCAAAAATATATTTTTCATTACAAATGTGTGTTTTAAATTTTATAAACTGATGGTTAAATTCAAGAAATAAGTTCGTCCATATCCGTAAAAATATTTGGGACCAAATGAAGGTGTTTCACTAGCGATATCTTGATTAAGTGCTCTAAAATTAGCATTTCGGGCTTGCTCAAAACCGCCTGTTTTATACGTTAAATCCAGAACATTATTTATACTGGCAAACAGCCCAATGTATTTTCTGGAAATTCTCCATGATTTACCTCCTGAAACATTTAATAAAGAAATTGGATCAAATTTTTCTTGTTTTAACAAAGCTGCTGCCCGCTCTTCTGTAGCTTCAGGAAATACAAGACCACTTATCGAATTCTTATAAAAACGGGCTGTTCTGGCTATAGATGAAACATCAATATAACTTTCGGTCATGTAATTAATATTCGCAGCCAACCACCAATATTTTGGATCTCTATATTCCAATCCAAACGAGTAGGCTTGTTGCGGCATTCCGGGTTGCTTATAATTTTTAAGGTAGGATTCTCCAAAATCAAACGTCAATTGTGTATCACCTTTTGCAGCATTTGCATCGTTTGTAACTGAAACATTTGGATCACTATCGTAAGTATATTTGCCATAAGCAGCTGATAAAGTTGTTTTTAGCGTTAATGAAATCTGATATTGAAAACTCAATTCCAGCCCCATGTTTTTCTTATCTAAATGAATTAAAGTCTGACTCACAAATGCATCTGTACTATTGTAACTTGCTCCTCTGTCGAAAATTCCTTCTGCATAAAAAAAGGAAGTTTTGCTGGTGTTTTTTATCAGTGTATAATAACCTGTAAGACGCATTTTGAGCCTTGGCGAATGAAAAACATAATTCCCTTCGGCACTGCTGATATTCTCATTTTCGATTCCGTCAACAATTGAATTATTCAAACGCGAATTTGAAAATGTATTTCGAAGTGATGGTGCTCTTGTCATGTGCATTCCATTAAAAAATAACCACTGCTTTCCAGAAATTTTATAAGTGAATCCACCCTTGAAGCCAAAATTTTCGAAATTTACTTTTTGGCTTTTACCGAGGGAAGATGTCGGATAAATTCCGTTTTGATACAATCCTTCTCTTTGATAATTTGAAACTGAATACGATTGTCCTAAATAGAAATCAACTTTTTTATAAATGAATTTGAATTGAGTAAAAGCATCAATTGTTGTGGCTATAAAATTATAATTATAGCCATAAACATCTCCTTCTTTAACGCGACGATTTGGGTTTTGTAAATCTGACTGCGCTTCGTTTCCGGTATAAAAAGCATCGATATCTTCAAAATATTGACCTCCAAGCAAATCTAAAAGATATTGAAACTGATGCGATTTCAAACTCCTAAATGTTATTCCGCCATCAAATGCACTATTTTCTGAAAGCTGTATATTTAAGTTTGAATTTGCTGCAAATGTCTTATCATCTACTCTATCTTCATACAAAACATAATGACTTTGTGAAGCTTCATAACCTGTAAGGATTCCGTTAGAATTTATAATTGGCTTTTGATTTGCCTGATACATCGCTTCCCAATCTATTTGAGGCTTTTCAAGAAATAACATTTTACTTCTTTCGGCATTTTCATAATCCGGCATAAATTCCCCCGAAAACTCTCCATTATCTTTTGCGTAAAGCGAGCTATAATAACTCGGCAATTTTCGATAATAAACAGGATCCGGGCTATTAGCTCTTTGGTAATCTATGGTACTGTTTCCTACCTTTCCAAACTGATACATTATGCTCGAATTAAGATTTGTTTTTTCATTAATCTTAAAATAATGATTGAGCATCAGCAACGGCTCTTCTACTTTTTTGATTCTCGCATTTCGTTTTTCATCGTTCTGAAAACCCCAATACGAATTGTATTTTTCGTTTGTTAACTCTGTTACTTCCTTTGTGTTTGCCGAATTTTTTGCACGTGAACTTGGTGTATAAAATCCTGTAAAATTCAACGATTGCCTTTTGTTTAGTTTCTTTTCTATACTTATAAAAAAAGATTCAGCATCAAAATTTGTTCCTTCAAAGTAACCTTCTCCTGACCAACGTTTTCCTGCTGAAATCGCAAATGCCCAACCAGAAGTATTCATTCCTGAAACGTAGGTGCCAATTGCTCTTAAACTATAAGCTGTATTGCTTCCTGAGAATGTAAGTTGCATCCCTTTTCTGTACGTTGAAGCGCGCGTAGATATTTGCTGCGTCCCTAAAACACCTCCAAATGTGTAGTTTGAAGCCGCTGCTCCAACTGAAAATTCCTGATTTCTGAGTACATTATTTAATCCTCCCCAATTACTCCATTGTGGTCTTCCGTCATAGATTTTGTTCATGACCATTCCGTTAAGCATCATGGTTCCGTTTTCACTATCTAAGCCACGAACTCTAAATCGGGCTTGTCCCCAATTGAATGCCGAAGCTTGCATAAAAGCATCTTTTGCCGATTGTAATAAACCGGAAGTCATATCTGATGAACTGCTATCGTCTGACAAATCACTCTCCAACAGAGAGATTAAAGCTCCGGGAGTTTCATCTGAAAAACGATCTTCCAATTGAAGTATTCCCAAATCTACCTGCTGTTCAAAATTTGATTGTATTTTTAAAAACAAATCTTTATACCCCTGACTGCGCAACAAGAGTAATTGTTCTCCTCTTATTGAGGAATGTAATTCAAACTTTCCATTTTTGGTCGTGAGTTGTGTTATTGTAGAATTTTGAATACTTACAACAACATTTTCTAAAGGATTTTGCGTTTTTGCATCCATTACTATTCCTGAAAAAATAGTTTCTTGTTGTGCAAAAGCAACTTTAAAAGACAATAAAAGAATAAGCAATATGTGTGTTTTGCTCATGAAAATTCCAATTTATTTTGATAAATAGTTTTTAGAATAAAATTGCTTTGGTTCTCAAAACATTTTAATTCTTATATCAAAAGATAAAATTGGCCTCTGGAAAAGAGTTGTATAAAATTCAAATCAATAAGGTAACGGCTGATTTGAATTCAAATATAGTCAAAAAACAATAATAAAGTAATTTCTTACTAATTAAATTTTGGAAGCTGCTGAATTAGTATCTTCCAAAGTCGTGAAGCCATAAAATTTGTTTGCCACGAATTCCACAAATTTTCACTAATCAAATTGAGAAGCTTAATAACCAATTCGTGTAAATTTGTGGAATTCGTGGCAAAGTCAATGTAAGACAAAAAAACTTTGTTCCTTTTTGTCTCTTCGAGATTAAAAACTACGTTGTTCTAATTTTAGAAACCATAAAAGCAATCAGAACACCAAAGATTCCGATAAATGCAAAAGAAAATTGAAGCCCGAAAGTTTCAGCAATATGTCCAATAACCGGAGGTCCCATCAAGAAACCAAGAAAACTTACGCTTGAAACTATAGTCAAAGCTTCGCCTGGAGGAACAGTTGGATTTTTTCCTGCCATGCTGTAAACAGTCGGTACAATTGTTGCAACTCCCAAACCAACCGCCATAAAAGCAATGGTACAAGGAATAATATAAGGAAGAAAAACAGCCGTAAAAAGTCCGGCAGAAATCATGATTCCGCTAATTTGCATCACGCGTTCACGACCAAATTTATTGATTAATCCGTCGCCTAAAAATCTTCCGCTAGCCATCATAATCATAAATGAAGTGTATCCCAAAATCACTAAAGGCCCAGGCGCTTTTACAATATCCTTAAAGTAAACTCCGCTCCAATCAAACATCACTCCTTCACTTGCCATGCTGCAAAAACCAATTACGCCAAGCCAGATTAAAGTACTATCAGGTTTTACAAAAAGCTTTTTCTTTTCAGAAGTTTTATGTTTAATTTTTTCTTTGGCTTTGACCAAAAAATTAAAATTGAACGCAATCATAATTAAAACAATTCCACCAACAATTAAAAAATGATGAAACGGTGTAAGGTTTAAAGCTAACATTCCTAAACCAACTAAAGCACCTGTAAATCCGGCAAAACTCCACATTCCATGAAATGATGACATGATTGTTTTTCTAAAGAGAACTTCGGTATAAACACCTTGCGTATTAACTGCAATATTGGCGAGATTTCCAAATAATCCAAACATAAATAGACCCATCGACAATTGCAAAGCTGTGGTTGCCAAACCTAAATTTGCCAAACACAAAACATACATTATTAAAGAGAAAATTAAAATGCGATGACTCCCAAATTTAGTTACCATTTTTCCGGAAAAAGGCATGATAATCAATTGTCCCATCGGTAATGCAAAAAGTATAGAACCCAAATCTCCTTCGGTTAAATGTAAAGCCGTTTTGATGTCGGGAATTCTACTTGCCCAAGTTGCAAAACTTAAACCCATTCCGAAATAAAACATTCCGACAGCAAAACGGATTCGGTTTAAATAAGATGCTTTTGCTTCTCTATAAACTTTCTTAATTTTTCCTTTGGTCTGAAATAATGATAATGGATTGAAATTTATCAAAGTAATGCATTTTGGATTTAACACTATAAAAGTACTAAAAAGCAATTTTATAGACTATAAAACTCTACTAGTTCTACAATTTATAACGTTGTATGTTTATAAATTGTTCTTTTTTTTAAGGTGCAAAGGTTCTGAGGTGCAAAGGGACAAAGGTTTTTTTTATTTTTTGTTTCTGTTTGGCGCACGGATTTGGCAGATTAAACAGATTAACGCAGATTTTTCGTTTGAAATGGGAGTATCTAATCCTATTTTTTGCATAAAAAAAAGACGCACTACTGTGCGTCTCTACGTTTAAAATTGAAATATTTTTTGCCACTCCCGATAGCTATCGGGATTCATAAATTAAAAGGAATTAAACAATGCTAATTTTAATTCGCAAAGAATAAAAAAATCTGCGTTAATCTGTTTAATCCACCAAATCCGTGGGCAATTACATTACAGATTAATTACTTTTTGTTGTGCATTACTTGCAATTGCAGCTTCGATAATTTGCATCACTTTTACACCGTCTTGCGCTGTAACGGGTTCTGTTTTATTGTTTGCAACAGCATCGTAAACACCGTCAAAAAACGAAAAATAATTTCCTTGAAGTGTTGGCACTTTTTCACGAACTGGTTTTCCGTCTATTTCTGTATTTAAAAGTCCTTGCAAAGTTTCAGATTCTGTTCCCCAAGATTCCAGATTTGGTTTTTTACCAAGTTTCAATTCATCTTCCTGAACATCGCCACGAGGTTTTAAGAATGATCCTTTTTTTCCGTGAATAGTATATGCAGGATTTGCTTCTCTAACAAAGAAACTTGCTTTCAATCTCACTCTGAAATTTTCGTAGATCAGCAATAAATCGATCCAATCATCAACCAGCGAGTTTTCTCTCGTATAACGAATATCTCCAAAAACCGACTTTGGTGAACCAAACAAACATACTGCCTGATCTATCAAATGTGGACCTAAATCTTTCAGGATTCCGGCTCCGTCATTTACGGTTTCTTTATGTGCTTTAACGCTCAATAAAGGATTATATCTGTCAAAGTGAAATTCGGCTTCGACCAAATCTCCTAAGATTCTCTCTTTAATTATTTTTTGTACGGTTTTAAAGTCGCTGTCCCATCTTCTGTTTTGAAATACGGCTAACTTTAATCCGTTTTCTTTTGCGATTGCAGCTAATTCTTCGGCTTCAGCCACGGTTGTAGTAAATGCTTTTTCGACAACGGCATGTTTTCCTGCCAAAAGTACTTTTTTTGCATACTCGTAATGGGTGCCAACAGGCGTGTTTACGATTACCAAATCAACATCGTCTGCTAATAATTCGTCAATTGAAGAATAACTTTTTACCGTGGGATAATCTGCCTGAATTAGTTTTTTGCTTCTTTCCCAAGAACCTAATAATTCAAATCCCGGGTGAATATTTAAAAATGGTGCGTGAAAAACCTTTCCCGACATTCCGTATGATAATAGTGCTGTTTTTATTTTTTGCATTTCGTATGTTTTACAATTAAGTTCAACATTTTATTTTATTTTCCAACCATTAAGAGATTAAGAAAAATAAAGCTTAATTGCTTAATAAAATGTCTGGTTTGTTTTTTTCTCAACCATTAAAACTAAGTTCAAAGCTTAATGAAACTTAATCTCTTAATGGTTCAAATAAAAAACTTATGTTTTATTATTTATCTTGTTTTAGCTCGTTCGTATTGTTTTGGCCATTGTACCTCTTCGTTCAATTCTTTGGCGAAATCTAATGGCAAATTAGGATTTCTTAATGATTCTCTGGCAAACAAAATCAAATCGGCTTGACCGCTATTTAAAATAGTTTCGGCTTGATGCGCTTCTGTGATTAAACCAACAGCTCCGGTTAAAATTTGCCCTTCTTTTTTAATTTTTTCAGCAAAGGGAACCTGATAATTTGGCTCTAGCGGAATTTGCTGATGCGAAACCAGTCCGCCTGACGAAACATCGATTAAATCAACTCCTTTATCTTTCAAGATTATGGAAAGTTTTACCGATTCTTCAGGATTCCATCCGCCTTCTGCCCAATCTGTAGCTGAAATTCGGACAAATAAAGGCAAATCTGAAGGCCATTCGGTTTGAACTGCTTCGAGAATTTCTAAGGTAAAACGTATTCTGTTTTCGAAACTTCCACCATATTCATCTGTTCTGACATTCGTTAAAGGCGATAAAAACTGGTGCAATAAATATCCGTGTGCTCCATGAATTTCTAATACTTTATAACCTGCTTCAACTGCTCTTTTTGTTGCTGTTTTAAAATCTGAAATCACTTTTTGGATTCCATTTTTGTCTAAAGCTTCGGGAAGAAAAGGTTTGTCATCGTGATACGCGATTGCACTTGCCGAAACCGTCTGCCATCCGCCTTGAGCGAAATCTAACTTTTTATTGCCTTCCCACGGAATTGAAACGCTTGCTTTTCGTCCCGCATGCGCTAATTGAATTCCGGGAACAGCATTTTGAGAAACGATAAATTCGTTGATTATTTTTAATTTCTCAATATGCTCGTCTTTCCAAATTCCAAGATCTGAAGGTGAAATTCTGGCTTCGGGAGAAACTGCCGTTGCTTCCTGAATGATCAAACCTACTCCACCGCTGGCACGACTGCCTAAGTGAACCAAATGCCAATCGTTTGCAAATCCGTCAATTGCGGAATATTGACACATTGGCGAAATAACGATTCTGTTTTTTAATGTAATATCTTTTATCTTAAGTGGAGAAAATAATAATGAAGCCATAACTGTAACTTTTAATAGTTTTGAACTACCTATAAGGTATGATAGTCTTTAAAAAAGTAAAGTTAAAGCTTCTTCGGAAAAGTAGAATTCTAAATGTTTATTAATTAACAAACATTTAAAGCAAGTTCTGTTTGCTCCACAAATTATAGTATTCTTTTTTTTGTTCCAGTAAATTAAGATGATTTCCAGATTCAACAATAGCTCCATTTTTCATTACTAATATTGTATCAGCATTAGCGATCGTACTCAATCTGTGTGCAATTACAATTATAGTTTTTCTTTGCAACTTGAAATTATCAATAACTTCTTTTACCATTTTCTCTGAGTTTGTATCAAGTGATGATGTTGCTTCATCCATTAATAAAATTTCAGGATTTTTGTATAATGCTCTGGCAATTGCAATTCGCTGTTTTTGTCCTCCTGATAACATTGCTCCATTTTCGCCAATTTGTGTTTCGAAACCATTAGGTAATTTTTCTACAAATTCGGTAATTCCTAATTGTTTTGACAAAGCTAAAACTCTTTGAATATCAGGGAATGAAGCTCCTAAAGCTATGTTTTCTATAATATTTCCTGAAAACAAATTAAGCTGTTGTGGAATAACTCCTATCAATTGTCTTAAACTTTTATAATGTATAAATTGAGTATCATAATCTCCAATACAAATTTTCCCTTCTTTAATTGGATATAAGTTTTGAAGTAATGCAATTAAAGTTGTTTTCCCGCTGCCACTTTCGCCAACGATGGCCGTTGTTTCATTTTTCTTAAATATAGCGTTGAAATTTTTAAAAACCTCAATTCTGGAACCATATCTAAAAGAAACATTCTCAAATCTAATATCCCCAATATTGTCTTTTTGCAATTCAACTTTATTTTCTGTTTCTTCTCGTTCCAAATCCATTATTTCAAAAAGTCTATCGGCAGCAATTAATGCGTTTTGCGCTGTTTTGTTCATACCAATTAAAGAAGCCACAGGCGAAGTAAAATAACCAATTAAAGCATAAAATGAAAATAATTCTCCAGGTGTAATCGCTCTGTCAATTACATAACCTGATCCAATCCACATTAAGATTACAGTAAAGGCTGAGGCTAGAAATTGTGTAGAAGTACTTGCAAAAACACCATTTAAACCCGATTTAAAAGTGGTAAATAATAGCTTAACAAATTTGTTCTCCGTCTTTATGTTTGAAAATTCTTCTATTCCAAATTCTTTTACTGTTCGCACATGAGTGATACTTTCAACTAATTGAGTCTGTAGTTCGGCAGCATTCTCCATAATGTTTCGCTCTACTTTCTTATTGAATTTATTCAGAATAAAATAAATCACGGTATAAAACGGAATTACAAGCAAAATAACCAAAGCCAATTTCCAATAATAAGTAAACATTAAGGAGAATGAAAAAATTACAATAAAAACATTTACGATCATTTCTATTGCTACTTCATTTATAAACGAACGAATTTTTACAGCATCATTTATTCTCGACGTAATCTCTCCTATTTGCATAGTATCAAAAAAACGTTGTGGTAAATGAAGTAAGTGTTTATAATAACCCAGGATTAATTTTGCATCTATTAATTGTCCTGTTTTCATTACAAAAATGCTTTTCTTCGAGCCAATATAAGCTTGAAGCAATATGATTACAATCATAGAAATGCTTAATAAATTCAAGAGATTTCTATTGCCATCTACCAAAACATAATCTGTTATTTTCTGAATATAAATAGACATTGCTAATCCCAGTACGGTAAATACTATCGCACCAACCAAAGCCTGAATTAAAATAATTTTATGTGGCTGAATTAAATTCCAAAAACGTTTTATGGGAGAAGTTATCTCATTGGAGCTCTTAAAAGAATCATTTGGCGCAAAAAGAATTAATACTCCTGACCATATTTTTTGAAAGTCCTCAAAAGTATAAACCTCCATTTTACCAAAACCAGGATCCATAACCGTAATTTGGGCTTTTTCTACTTTATAAATTACAACATAATGATGTAATTGCTCTTTTGTAATAAGATGTGCAATAGCCGGAAGCGGGATTTTATCTATAGAACTCAAGCCTCCTTTCACGCCTTTGGCGGTGAATCCCATTTTTTCGGCAGCTTCAATAATTCCTAAAACATTTGTACCTCGCTTATCTGTATTTGCATATTGACGAATTCGTGCTATAGGAAGATTAACTTTGAAATGGTTTCCAATAGATGCCAAACAAGCAGCACCACAATCTTTAATATCATGTTGCTTTATTTTTATTGAAGCCATTTTTGTTGGTTTTATTAATTGATAACTGTTTTGGGTTTAACCAATCGTCTATTTTGTCAAATAATAAATCAAATAAACTTCTGCGGGTTATTATATATCTCGCAGTCAATGTCATCCCTTTAGACACATTGGTTTTATGACCTGATTTTAATTGTAATGTTGTTGAATCTAAAACACAACGAACTTTAAAAAAAGCTTGTTCTCCCTGAATGGTTATATTTCGATCAATATCAATTACTTTACCTTCAAGCAAACCCCATTGATTGTAGTTAAATGCATCTAATTGAAATTTTACTTTCTGATTCTTTTTTATAAGCCCAATATCGTTGGGAGAAACTGTACTTTCTACAATAAGACGATCTGAAGCCGAAATTGTAGCAATAGTTTGCGAAGCATTTATATATGACCCTACCTGAATACCTGAAAAACTTTCGATTGTTCCCGAAATAGGTGCTAAAACAACATAATTAGTAGATT
The DNA here is from genome assembly GCF_900187965.1 of Flavobacterium sp. ov086. Taxonomy (GTDB): domain Bacteria; phylum Bacteroidota; class Bacteroidia; order Flavobacteriales; family Flavobacteriaceae; genus Flavobacterium. The sequence continues at coordinate 368,571 of NZ_FZNL01000001.1, forward strand.
CAACATTTATTTTGGCAACAGCTCCTTTTAGATTTTTTAATCGTTCTTCTAAGTCTCTTTTCTGATTTTCCCAAGTAGATTTTTGTTGGCTGATATAAGTTTCTAATGCTTGTTTGGCTAAACGAAATTCATATTCATGCTTTTCAAATTCTGATTTTGCGATAATATCTTTATCATATAGTATTTTATTTCGGTCATGGTTGATTTGAGCTTGCGAAACTTTACTCTTCAATTCATTTTTGCCTGATTGAAATTTAGATAAATCTTCGCGCGCTGTTGATGTTGATAGATGAGTCGTTTTATTTTGTAATAAATTTGAAATATCATCTAAAAGAGCAACTACTGAACTCGACAAAGTATCTTGCGTTCTTTTATCTGTTTCTAAATTTTCTTTTGAGATTTTTATAAGGGTGTCTCCTTTTTGTACAATGCTATTATTCTTTAGAGATAACCTTGTTGCACGACCGCTTACAATTGTCGAAATAGGTACATTATCAGTCACAGTACGAATAATGCCACGGCTTTGACTGCTAATATCTACTTTAATAACTGGTAACAAAATCAGAAATATTATAATTGAAAGAACAATAATAAAGTAAATCGAAAAGCTTTTTGTTTTGTTTTTCGAGATTAAGTTTTCTAGAGAATTTATTGGGTCCGAACTGAAATTCATAGTACTTAGGTTATTTTTTTAAGTAAATCATATACTCCAGCATTAAAACCATCAATTATTCTCTTAGCCTTTTCATAATCATTATCTCTAACTTTTAGCTTTACGGAATTCACATCACCAATTAAAACTCCCCATGGATTAAATACAGACATCAATGAAGCATCTTCAAAAACCTGAATCGAATAACTTTCTAATAATGTTTTTAAAATTACCGCTTCATCTTTACTTCCATTATGAACTGCTTTTCTCTTTTGTTGTTCTATCATTATTTTACTATTTTGAAACCTACCTTACTATCATGATCTAAAAGTTTATATCCCAAACCAGTTTTAATAATTAAGTAAGCATAAATAAAATCTCCAACGGCTCCTAAAGTCATAGAAAAGCCAATAAATAAAAAAAACAGATTATTATAGAAGATCCCATATAAAGAAGGAAAAAAACCTAAAATAAAAAAGGGAGCTAATGATACTATTAGCATTTTTTTTGACAACAATGCCTCTTTACAATTTGCAAATGGCATTAAATACTTTTTAACAAATCCAAATCGTACCGATTTCCAACTATTCTCAGAAAAAAAAGCCATGAAGACGCCATGAATTAATTCATGAATAATAATTCCTAGTATAATAATTAAGTTTGGTATTAGTATTACCAAAACAACATTGGCCCTTTTATTATCAAAAAATAGTAATGATTCTTTTATTTCTTTTAAATTCTGTTTAAATACTTCATCCCATTTTAAACACAATACTAAAACAAACAACACTATAATAGGAATACTAATTATTATACCTATAACTTGTACTTTCTTTGAATCAATAGAGACTTCCTTCATTTTCTATAATTTTGTAGTCTAAAATCTTTAACGTTTCCTCGGGGATTTCAATTTCTTTTATTGAAATCAATTCTGTTTCAACAATTTGTTTTACTCCATTAAAACTCATTTCTGTTCTATTATAAGCTACTAATTCATTCCTTTTCAAAGAAATCTGTATTGCCTGATTTCTCATATTAAAATTAAAATATGCATTATAAGATGTTAATTCAATATTTGGTATATGTATTGTTTTAACCTTAGAATTAAAACTATTATCATTATTGATGAAATTATATGATCTTACTGTAAATTGAAAAGCTTTTTGTTTTGTTTTTCGAGATTAAGTTTTCGAGCGTGTTTGTTGGATCTGAACTGAAGTTCATAGGGCTTAACTTGGATTATATTTTTATAATAAATTCATGGATAGTAAGCTCCTGCATTAAAATCATCAATTATTTTTTTTGCTTTATCATAATCATTTTCTCTAACTTATAACTTTACTGAGTTTACATCACCATTCAAAACGCCCCATGGATTAAATACAGACATTAAAAAAGCGTCTTCAAAAACCTGAATTGAATAACTTTCTAATAACGTTTTTAAAATTACTGTTTCATATTTACTGCCATTATAAACTGCTTTTCTCTTTTGTTGTTCTATCATTATTCTACTATATTGAAAACAAATAATCAAATACAATTATCCTCCAAATTCTTTTTTCCAAGCTTTTAAAATACCGGATAAGTCCCAAATCTTTTTTTTGTATTTCGTTGCCAAAAATTTCAAAACGAAAACATCAAATAACAAAAACAAAACTATTATGTATAAGCTCATAATTATGGATATATAAAAATAGCTACAAATTTATTTTACTAAACCTGTAGCTATTTAACTAATTAGTACTATGTATATATTAATGAATCTCCGAAATCATACATTCTCATAATGTTAACTCTCCCGGCCCCAACCCACCATGGGCCAAAGAATCCGCCATCAACTTCTTGTACTTCCTGAGCATTAAGCTCTACTAAATTCAAATCTTCTAAATTCACTACTGCTAATTCCATAATTTTTAAATTTAAATGGTTAATTAATAAATCCAACAAATCATTTTCTCGAGAACCTTTTTTGTTATAGCAAACTTACCAGACTTCCGTCCAATAAAATTGGACGGAACTGCATTAATTATTTTAAATAACCTTCATTGCCGAAAAGAGTTCTTTTTCAATTTCTATAAAATCACTTTTATCAAATTCTTTTATCTTTTTATTTTTTAGCAGAAAGATTTTATCACAATCTTTATAAAGAATTTCTAAAATATGAGAAGAAATAAAAACAATACTCTTTTCTGATAATTTTCGGATATAATTCATTAATAAATAATTAGATTCTAAATCCAGTCCATTGAAAGGCTCATCGAAAATATAAATTGAATATGTTTTCTGTAAAACAGCATTCATGTAAGCTTTCTTTTTCATCCCTGTAGAAAACTCCTTGATCAATTTATCCTGTGGCACATCAAACATTAGAAAATCATTATTCTCAATATTTAGCAATTCCTGATAGAAAGTGGCAAATTCTTTTGCAGTTAATTCTTCATAAATTAAAGGCTCAGTAGGACACCAAGCAATTTTGCCATGAAGAGAAAGCTCTTTCGCATGATTAATAGAACCTGCAAAAGAAGTTAAACCTATTATACATCTAAATAATGTAGTTTTTCCTTCTCCATTTTTCCCAACAACTCCATAAATTCCATTTTTAGATATAGAAATCGAAATATTTTCTAAAACTATTTTGTCTTTATAGGACTTATTTTTTATGTCAATTTGAAGCATACTGAATAGCTTTAATGGTTTTAACTGATTTTAAATACAAAAACGGAATAGCTATAACTGGTATTCCGAGCGGAAGCATGCTTAAAAAAACAGCAAGCATAAGTTGATGTTGAAATTGATTCTTAAAGAATGAATATTTGAATATGATATTAACTAATGGAATTGCAAAAATTAAGGGGACAAAACAAAATAATTCCCATTTCTGAAAAATAAGAAGACTAACAATTAATGGAGTAGTTACCATTAACGAATTCACAATTACTGTCTTGAATTGATTAGTAAGGTAATATTTCTCATAATAAGAACTAATCTTTATACTCTCTAAAGATTCTCTTTGAAAAGAGGGTAATGCACCAAATAATGAAGCTATAAAAAATGAAGCTATAATAAGGTTTTCATTATTGTATAAATCTCCTAAAATTACAAGAAAGACAGTTATTGGAAGAAATAAAATTAACTTGTTCCTCCTCCAGCAAATGTGCCAAAATGGATCAAATAATTTAAAAGGATATTTAATTATCTTATTATGAAATTCGGGAACAACAACAATATACGCAGTAATTAAAGCAAGATATATTAAAGCCAATAGATATTCTTTGTTTATAGCAAGCAAAAGCAAATAGAGTAAACTATAAATAAAATATTCTCCAAATAATATTAATTTCCATTTCTTATTTAGTTTCAACAACTCAATATCTTTTCGATTAAGATGGTAGAAAAAAATATCTAAAGAAAATAAAAGGGAATAATTTCGTAAAACTTGGAACTTTTCATTTAAGCAGAAAAGATATAATAGGCAACCACAAAGAAAAAGCATGACAGCCAATTTATCCTTAGCAGGCAAAAATTTTCTAAGACGAATTAGTAGTAAAGTTTGGATTACTTGTATCATATTTTATTAATAAAAAATAAGGAACGAATCACTAAATAGTAGATTCGCTCCTTAAAATTTTCAACAATTAATAAGCTTGATGTGTTCCCCACAATAAGAAAACTGCAATTACTAATGGGATAATCCCACCCTCAATTTCCTGCGCTTCTTGAGCATTAAGCTCTACTAAATTCAAATCTTCTAAATTCACTACTGCTAATTCCATAGTTTCAATTTTAAAATGTTAATTAATAATCTTAACAAAAATCATTTTCTCGAGAACTATTTTGTTATAGCAAACTTATCAGAGTTCTGTCTAATAAAATTGGACGGAAGTTAGAACCTCCAAAAATTTCTCTTGATTCATCATCTACAATAATTTTCAAAGAATAATTTAATATTAATTCAAAAGAAGATGCATAATAAAAACTCTCTCGCTTTTTGCAATATTTTAAAGGCGCATCCAGATCTTTCATTATATCTAATTCGTTATACAACTGGCTTCGACTTAAGAGCAGCTTTTTTGCAAAAACACTTGGTGTACCTGTTTTTTCAGAACTTATCAACTTATGTATTCTTTTAATTCTTTCGATTTGTTTAATAAAATTCATGGCTTATAAAGTAAAGATTAATAAAATACTTGTATTTGTAAAAAATTAAAACGATTCTAGTTAAGATTCTAAGAATAGTTATGTTTTTAATTATATATGAAATTAAACGGGATGCGAGTGAAAAACATCCTTGATAAGTTTTGAATGTATTAGAATAAGACATTTTTGTAACATTGAGAACAAATTGATTACTAACTATAGAGCAACAAATACGAAGTTTGTTTTAATTGATAAAAAGTAAGAACGATTATTAACAAACATTTAAAACCTTATATAATATATTGCGCTATCAAATTAAAAATAGAAACGTTACTTTTGTGCGTTAAATACGAACTAAAAATACAAAATGGATATAGTTATCAAACTCTCTCAATTTCTATTGAGTTTATCTTTACTTATTATTCTTCACGAATTAGGGCATTTTATCCCTGCAAAATTATTTAAAACCAGAGTCGAAAAATTTTACTTATTTTTTGATGTTAAATATTCTCTATTAAAAAAGAAAATTGGCGAAACTGAATATGGAATCGGATGGTTACCACTTGGAGGTTATGTAAAAATCTCTGGAATGATCGACGAAAGCATGGACAAAGAGCAAATGGCTTTGCCTCCGCAACCTTGGGAATTTCGTTCTAAACCGGCTTGGCAACGTTTGATCATTATGTTAGGCGGAGTTACTGTGAACTTTATTCTGGCTTTCATTATATATATAGGAATGGCATTTGCTTATGGCGATACCTATATTGCAAATGCAGATTTGAAAGATGGTGTTTTTATCGAAAATCCTGCTATGATCAAAGCGGGTTTCAAAACTGGAGACAAACTTATTTCTATAGACGGGAAAAAAGTTGAAAATTACGACAGTAGTTTAAACATGAATATTATCATGGCTAAACAAGTCTTAATTGAAAGAAACGGACAACAAGAAACAATCAGCATTCCTAATGATTTTGTTGACCAGTTATCTAAACAAGAGAAAGGTTTGTTGGTTAGTATTCGTGTTCCTTTTGCAATTGGAAAAGTTGATGATGCATCTCCAAATCAAAATTTGAAGGCTAAAGATTTGATTCTTTCTCTTAACGGAGAAAAAGTAAAATATTTTGACGAAGCAAAAGCTATTCTAAGCAATAATAAAGGAAAAACAATTCCTGCTGTTGTTTTACGTGATTTAAAAGAAACACCTATTACAGTTAAAGTTTCTGCCAAAGGTACTTTAGGTGTAGTCGCTGGTGGATTAGATATGAAATCATTGGAGAAATTAGGTTACTATAAAATTAGCACTAAAAACTACAGCTTCTTTGAATCAATTCCGGTTGGACTGGAAAAAGGTAAGGATCAATTAGTAAGTTATGGAAAACAGCTTAAAATGATTTTTAATCCTGAAACTAAAGCTTACAAACAAGTAGGTGGTTTTGCGGCTATTTTTAACATTTTTCCTAATTCATGGAGCTGGGAAACGTTCTGGTCAATCACTGCTTTATTGTCAATTATGCTTGGAGTTATGAATTTATTGCCAATTCCTGCTCTTGATGGTGGACATGTTATGTTTTTATTATACGAAATCATTAGTGGCAGAAAACCTAGCGACAAATTCCTTGAAAACGCCCAAATGGTTGGTTTCGTTCTACTTATAGCGCTGCTTTTGTTTGCTAACGGAAACGATATTTATAAGGCAATTGTCAAGTAGTAAAATATTTTAAAAAAAGTGCAAAAATGTTTTTGAGAAACTAAAAAATCCTCTATATTTGCACTCGCTAAAAACAACAACAACTTCCTCCTTAGCTCAGTTGGTTAGAGCATCTGACTGTTAATCAGAGGGTCCTTGGTTCGAGCCCAAGAGGGGGAGCAACTTTTTTTAGCAAACATATTTACCTTTAAGGTGATTCCTTCTTAGCTCAGTTGGTTAGAGCATCTGACTGTTAATCAGAGGGTCCTTGGTTCGAGCCCAAGAGAGGGAGCTTATTAAATACCACTTACATATGTAAGTGGTATTTTTTTTGCCTTTATTTTTCTAACATGAATTACACTTACACTGTATATTGTGTGAACTAAACCTCTTTTACATCTGAAAAAAGAAGGGATTCTAAATCAGGATAATTTTGAAGTTTATAAAATTTAAGATATGGAACTAAACGACAGGTTAGACAAGTTTGAAAAATTAGTAAGCAATGAGCATTCTAATTTTCTTTCAAAGTTGGAATATTACAGAGCCAACAAAAAATGGATAAACCAATCATCAAAAGTTGCAATTAATGTACTGGAAGCATTAAAACAAAAAGGATTATCTCAAAAAGATTTAGCAAAAAAAATGAATGTTTCAGCACAACAAGTAAATAAGATACTTAAAGGACAACAAAATCTAACTCTTGAAACAATAAGTAAACTTGAAAGCGCATTAGAAATTTCGTTAATAGAAATTATTGATCTTAAAGCAGATCAAAAGATCGTAAATATATCGAATACTAAAGAAAGAATAAAGCTTAGCTTAAAGCAAATGGAAAAAGCGATGCCTGGTGTCAGGCAACAAGTCGCTGTTTATGAAAAAAACAAAACTCTAAACACACAAAAAAATCATCATTAGCTCATGACAATAATAGTACATGGCAGAGCTTACGAGCGTTTGGTCCTAAAAAATAAGAACAAAAAAAAGACTATCATTTTCATGATAGTCTTTTTTGGTTAATAGAATATGGTTTTAAAAATCTCATTTCTTAGCTACTTGATTTGCCAGATTTTTGTTTTCGAACAAAAGCATCATCTCATTTGCTTTATCAATTTCATTAATTCCTTTTAAGGATAGTGCATATCGATAATAATATACTGACTCTAAATCTGTGGCTTCTTCTATTAATTGTGCGTAATATTTAGCTGCGGTAGCCATGTCGTTATCAAAATAAAAACGGTCTGCTACTTTTTTGAGCATTTCCAATGATTTATAACCTTTGTCTATTACCTTCTCATAAGTATTCAACACATTAATACTAATCGTTTTTGCTTTTTGTGACGGAGCAATTACATCAACTTTAACTGGCTTGATAACTGTCGTAACAGTATCAAGTATAACTTTTGACTGCAATCCTACTTCGACTCTTTTTACTTTTGGTTTTCCGTATATTGGGGTAATCTTTCTGGTATTATTTGGTCCCAGATTATGGGTATCGACCATTTCTAATTTTGGCACTTCATATCTAACCATTCTTTGTCCAAAAGCCATATTTACTGTTTCTTCAACAAGATATGATTGTATTACAAGATCATTACCCTCTGGGGTATTTCCGGGTTGCAAATGTGCATTTCCTGTTGCTGCAATGACAGGAGCGCGATTGGTACGCTGAGCAAAACAGTTAAAAGAAAACACACATACAATTTCGATAAAAAGTAGTGTAAAAGTTTTCATAATGACTTAATTAAGTTGTTTGCAACACTAAAGGTACTTCATGTTCTGTTCTTTACTTTATAATGCCTGTGAACGGCTTTAAAAGTCGTTTAAGTGCTCGTTTTCTTTAAGTTAAAACCATTATCAAACCTTCCTTTAATAGATTGAATTGTTATCTGTACGAAAACTTTTATTTTTGTTTTGCGTACTGCAAACATCAAAAAATGTATCGTACAGAAGCAACTCTGTATTTTACTATAACCCAAATTTCTCTGAAGAAGCGGTTTTAAACAATATTCAAAATAACTATGAAGGATCTGTTATTAATGCTGGACCAACGGTAAATCATCAATGCTCATTTAATCCTCTTGATAAAGTTGTAGAGCTTTATGAACGTTTGGTTTTGGCTGAAAAAGAGAAAGTAGAATATTTGGAGAAGTTGTTGAAAGGGAAGTAACCTGATCTTAAAGGGGTCGAGAGCCTCTTTTCCTACTTCTATCACCTTCCTGACTTCAGGATTTCAAATCCACGCTAATCGTTGTACATGTCTAGCCTGAAGTTCTTTAGTTTTTAAATTAAAAAACGCAACTCCATTAATTTAAATGTAGTTGCGTTTTACGAGAATTATCAAAATTTCCTTTTCTTCTTAAAAAAAAACAATTTTAATTTATAGTAAGAGGAGGCGGTATTTTTCCTTCTGAGAGATATTTCAAACCGGCAATTCCCGGCAAGAACAAATACAAACTACCATCGGTACGTATAAAACGTGTAAGTTTTGGTTCATTCGGGTTATTTGGCATTTCCTTATAGGTGTTACCAACATTATATGCAAAAATTGAATCACCCGGATTAGTATCTTCGACCTGTGGACCAAAAAAAGGATCAACACCACTTTGATTTGGCGATGCATCAGGATTTCGGAAACCACCGAGTTCAAACCAAGCTTTGGTAACAAACCGAAATTGAAAACCAAGAACTGCTCCAATAAACAATCCAACTAAACCCCTTTGTACTTCCCCTTTTTCAGATGGATCATAAACAGGTCCATAAGGCGACGCACGTCTTACAATTCTATGTGTTTGCGCATCATTATTGTTATCTGTGACGTTTATGTCATCACGTGGATTTGCTCTTCGGATATGTGCTGCATAAGGACATTTTAAACCCGATTCATCACCATCTTGATTGCCATGTTGATTTGGGCTTGGAGCTAAATAATTAAAGTTAGTAAAATTGAAATTTTCAGGACCTGGCTCTCCTAAACTTTTATCTTCTTTATCGGGAGATACAACAAGCGGTGTTCCATCACGCCAACGTCCGCAAATTTTTGCGGCGATAAGTTCAGGAGCATCCTCGCCTGAATGGATAAATTCATTAAATTTAGCCTCATCCTGATACAAGAGCCTGAATGCAGCAAATGTTCCATTTGTTAATAATGTATGCGCATAGTAATCGGATGCTTCCTGACTTATTACAAAGCGATCTACAGGCACCATTGGCCTGTCATCAATACTACTTACACCCATTAACATTTTCATCTTAGGTTCATTCCATAAAATACCGTCAATACGTGGCTGAGACAAACTATCTCTATAACCAAAATGCACGTAATCGGAATTACCATCTACCGTTATGGGATCAGAGTCCTGATAATATACAGGAACTACCGATGGTCCTGATGGCGTATTAGAAATCATAGCTAACAATGTCGAATAATATTTCTCTCTGTTTTGGGGAGTTAAAGTAAAAAGGGTTATCTGGATATGGAGATCACTCCCATCTTCATACGGATCATTCTTTGGTATCCATCCTCCGTTTTTCCACCAGTTAGCCGGTGCACTTTCGCCAGTATCTCCAATTGCAGTAGCATCATTAACAGCACCATTTTTAAAAAAGCCAAACACTTCTGCACTCGAAGAAGAGGTTATCACATCACAATTCTCTTTACCAATAAGATTTTCCAAACCCGAATAAGTAAACCCGATGTTAAGACAATAATCAGGTTTTACCATATCCTTCCATGGCTCTGCATTGGTAACACATAATCCCCCTAAACCAGTTCCTGAAGCAAGATCTGCACAGAATTTTTGTGCGCCGGCTGTATCTTTTATACTTAAAATAATGTACCTGATATTTGGGAAATTATACCCCCGTAATATCAACCCTTGTACGTCATTCATCTTAACCTGTTTGGTGTTGCTCATAACGATCTTAAATTAGTTTAAATTATTAAGCAAATTGCAAACTATTTACAATCCGGTTTTTGAGACTTTGGAAAATTATAAGTTACCTCATCCGGAACCGGAGGCCATATTGTGGCTGCATTTGGATAATTATCAATAATCTTAGCTACCGTTAAACCAGGGAAATTTGTACCAAAGACATATTTGTTTTTTTTATCTTTATTATCACCGGCAGATAATATTGGATCTCCAAAATTATAGCGCATTAATAAACAATAAAATGCCGATGCATTTTTCTCTATTCCTTTTATCAATATATGTTTTGCAGATGTTAACCCGTTAGGATCTACACCCGGAATGCCTGTTTCATCCATTATACCCAACAATAAAGTCAAACCATCTACGACTTCTTTAATTTTGAAAAATGCACTGATATAAGTATCGAATTGTCCATCATAGATAGACATAACTACCAATACATCTTTTCCTGGAAAGGACTGAAATCCCGGAACAGGTATTCCTGGTGTAGGCTTACCGTCTTCTTGTCCATAAATTGTAAAATAATGTACGCCAGTCGTTTTACGAAGGTCTCCAACTGGAGGGGGTACAGAATTAGCAGCTTTCTTAACTTGTTCGGCGGCAATCATTGCTTTACCCAACATACCTTTTGTTACAGGAATAAATAAAAATAATAGGTGTTGCTGTTCCGTTATTGGTACAGTAATAACTTTTGGTGTTGACATGGATTTAATGTTTTTTGATTATCCTACTCTATTCAGGCTTTTCGGAAGACGCCTTCATTCGTTTAAGCAATACGAATTTATACATACTAAAAACAACCACCCCAAGTACTTATACCTGATTTAACAAAACAAAACTCACTTAACAATCGAAATTTTATCCAAAAAAAAGCGCCGCAATTACTTGCAGCGCTTTTTCTATTTCTTTAAAAATCTGGAATAAAATTAAACCCCTAACTTCTTAGCGATATCCGTTGGAATTCCTCCTTTGTTTACCATTAAGGCAGTAGTTTTATATTTTACGAAATTTTTGGTTACAAACAAGAAACCTTTGTAGTCGTTTGTTTCTCCCCAAGAATTTTTTACGATGTAATATTCTTTTCCGGTTTGATCTTTTGCAAGACCAATAATATGCATTCCGTGATCGTCTGTAGTTGTGTAGTTATCAAATGCAGCCTGACGCATTTCTGGAGTAATTTCCGGTTCAGCTTTTGGTCCGTTAAACATGTCTGCTTTTTCTTCGGCAGTCATATCATCAAATTTCTTTGTTGGTACATAAGCTACACCATTTTTCCAGCTAAAGCTTTTCTCACTTACGTCAGTTGCCCAAGCTACTGTGTATCCTTTTTTCAATGCATTGTCAATAACATCAGTCATGTCATTTACTTTTACATTGTAAACCTGATCAAATGACCAGTTGTCCGGTACCATCATGGTTGTTTTTTGGTAGTATGGAGATGTTGTAAACGATGACATTTCAACATACTCATCAGGATTGATTCCTACTACTTCTTTAGCAAAAGATTGTGGCGTATAGTTTTTTCCTTTGTAAGTAAAGTTTTCAGGCACTTTTCCTAAATAAGAATCGATAACTGCAGCATATGCTTTTTGCCAGTTTGGAGTCAATTCTCCATTTGGATTTTTTACAACAGCAGCCAAAACTCCTTCGATAAGAGCAGACATTTCTCCAAATTTATTTTTATCAGTTCCATAGTTTAATCCTGTGTAAACTTCTCTTGGCACTGTTCCGTATTTTTTGTACATGTTAATTACATCATGCAAAGCTCCACCGTCACCTAAAGTAACTGCACCGTGCATACGAACATAATTTATACCTTTTTCAACATAAACATTTCTTGCAGAATAAATTTGTGACAATTCGACTGGTTGTTTCCCTAAACGAATCATTTCTGACTCTAGAAAAGAATTCGTTGAATAACTCCAACACGTTCCAGATGAACCTTGCGTTTTTACAGAAGTTGTTCCTAAATTAATTTGCTCTGTGAATTTAAAAGCTTCTTTACTCTTTTCGCTTGCATTCAGTTTTAGTGAATTAACTAAAATGTCCTGTGCAAAACAGCCTGTTGCTCCGACAAAAAAAACAGAAGCCGCAAGTACTGATTTGAATGAAAATTTATTCATAATGATTATTTAATGATTTGATAAATTAGTAGTTGTAATTTACTTTTTGTTACAAAACAATTAAATAATAAATTATTTGTGTGAAGTAAAACAGTTAATATTTTCTTAATATTTATTACAATAACGCCCTTAACCTCGTAAAGCCCCAATAGACAATGCTATCGAGGCTTTACTTAGAAAATCTAACTAACCAATTTCTTTATATTTTTAGTACTAATAATTGTATTATCGCATCCAGTTACTGCCAAAAACAACGTAATATGCCCAGTCTTCGGGACCTTTGGCAACATCGACACCCATACGGAGTTTGAACTTTCTTGCCAGTAAATATCTAAAGCCGGTTCCGTAGCTGTAAACTACCGGTTTGGCAAAAGCCTTATCCCAATCGTTAAAAGCACTTGCAAGACCGCCGTAGCCCATTAAACTCCATCTTCTGTATACGTCCCATCTTAACTCGGCTTCTGTCACTATACTCGTTTTTCCCTGATATCTTGCTGCAGGAATTCCTCTTAAGTTAATTCCGGGTAAAAGATAAAAAGGCGGGTTCCCAAACGCTTGTTCGCCCTCTAATCTGAGTCCTCCAATTAGTTTTTTTGTGATAGGATAATATCCAATTGCTGATAAGTTGACTCGCCAGGCATTATAATCACTGCCTAATCCCTTATCTGACCAAAAGAAATCAGATTGCAGGCGGATTCCTTTATCGGGTGTAAAAATATTATCCCGACCATCAAACTGAAGCGCTCCTCCCAACTGACTCACGGTACTTTTTATATCCTTGGGCTTTACAAAAGAAGGAAGATTGGCATCCGGAAGATCAATATTAGAATTCAGAAAAAGATATTGCGGTCCTGCACTCCATTTTGGGTTTCGAAACTGTTTAAGCCATTGTGTATAAAATACTGTTGACTTAAAATTAAGTTTAAATTCTAAATCTTTCCCTGAAGGCAAATTTTCGTAAAAGGAAAGATTCATATTACCATATCCCGCCATTACTCTGTATAAAATTCGTGGTTTTATTAAAGTACTGGAACGAAATGCTCCTGCCATCCAGCTTTTATTTCCAGTATACATTCCGATTGCTCCTGTAATATCCGGATTTATAAATCGTTTTTTTCCATTTTCATCAACAACCGGTGCGTGCTTTTTAAGAAAAACAGGTACAATTGCACCTCCAATTCCACCCAAAGCCGGTTCTGTAATAACGGTTGGAACTACCAGAAAACCATGTGCATAAATTATATAATCGCTTAAATCGAATGCTCCATCCAAAGAATCTTTTACGCTTATATGTGGCTTTTGTGCCATTATTGTTGTGGTTAACAAAATAAAAAGCACATTTATAAGAAAAAATTTCGGGAAGATATTTCTGCTTTTCCTAATAGAAACTGAATATTTATTTTTCATTTAAATCAATTTAAAATTTATTGTATTCCTTAAAAAAGCATGAACTCAAACTGAAAAAACAATTATGCCAGTTTTTTCAAACTATTTTTTCTTGAAACTGAATACATGTGCAAGCGTTAAGAAAAATGTGTTTCCCTGAAATCTATTCACTGCATCAATCTCACCGATCCAACGGAATCCGGCAGAAGTACTACAACCTATATGATAATAATTAATTTCGGCTCCAATACCTCCTATATGGTCTTTGTCTCCTTCAACAATTCCGATTATTGGAACCGGTATTTTGTCGCTTGTCATTTTATATTGCAGATAATAAATTAATCCGGCATTCAGGATTCCTGTTGGAGCCGTTTTTGCAGCATTCAACATATAAAAGGTTTTTCCCAAGCCTCCTTCAATACTTAAAATATCACCAGTCTTAATATCTGTATCTTTCTTTTTTCCGTTTATTTCATAAGAGGCTAATGCCGAAAAATGAATCGTTTTTTTATCATTAAAAAACAATGTTGTTCCGGCAGAAAACTCATTCATAAACATTCCTAAACCACTATTGTCAGAAGCTCCGGCAGTAAACTTTCCAGTTGGTAAATACATCTGATAACTAAAAACAAAGTCGGCTCGTTTATTATGCCAACCTAATTGTACAGGCTGAATATAAGTATCTGTAAGTGCCAATGAATTGGTAGCATTTACACTATTTCCCTGAATTGTATTGGCCGCAAAAGCAATTAAAACCGTTGCGCCGTAGTTTGCCCCAAAAATTTTAAAATCGCTTACATACGATGCTCCTGCACCTGTAATACTCATTGTTAAATCAGGATTTGCCAAAGCTTTGTCTCCATTGGCATCTCTTAAAGATGATGCTGTATAGAAATATCCAGGTACATATACGCTCAATGTGTTTTCCGGAGTTTGCGTCCCGGATTGTAATCCCATTGCGCCAAGAATATGTCCTCCTTTAAGCTGCGCACTACCACACAAATAAATCAACAAAAGTGCTAAAGTAAATAGGATTTTTGTGGTTTGTCTGTGGTTATCAAATTTTGTTTTCATAGTTGATATTTTAAAAAATTAAGAGATTACACAACTACTTTTTACAAACCTTTTAGTTTGAAGTTGGCTTAAAATAATAAGTATTTGCTTTCTCTGGATTAATCCTAATTACTTTGAAGTATTCAGAAGGTGATTTTCCGGTATGTTTTATAAAAGCTCTGAAACAAGTTGTTCTGGATTTAAATCCGGAGCCCCAGGCCATGCCTTCTAATGATAAATCTTTCCATTCCGGATCGTTTATTTTTTCTTTAAAATATTCGATCCTTTTTAGATTTACATAATCCTGAAAATGAAGATTAAATTCTGAATTGATTAAATTTGAAAGATGATGAACTGAGATTCCTGTTTCATCAGATATATCGCGAATCACTAAATCTTTTTTCAAAAAGAGCTCTTTTGAGTTAAAAATGCTCTCCAATTTTGCCAGATATAGTTCTTTTTTTTCTGTTGTTAATTCCTTTACTATGGATAAAGCACTTTTGGTTTCCTGTGTTTTAACTATTACCAAATTATCGCCAGCAAAGTCATAATTATTCTTTACTTCTATCTCATTTATATCATAAAAAACCTGAGGTTTAAAATAAAGCCATCCTACTGTAAAAACAAGTACCGATGATATTAAAATATAACAGGAAAAATCAATGCTGTCTACTCGATTAACCAAAAAATAATGTACAAACAGCGTCGAAAACAAAAACAAAACCATTAAATTATATACTCTTATCCAACTTAAAATCTTTATTCGGTTAAAGTGATTTACTTTGAATTTTTTTAAGTCATAATTTAAAATCATCATTGTCTGACAAAAAGCATATGACAACCAAACGGTTAAACTTAACATTGAAAAAGGGCTGTCTATTTTAACTGAAATAGAATGTACTACTTTAAATCCCAGAGAATTTCCTGCCCATACAAAAACGGTTAAACTAAAGTAAATCATAAAGGGTAAAAAGTGTAACCAGTCATATTTTCTAAACATTTTATCCGAAAACAAAATGCTCCTGACATACAAGAAAGCAGAAGGTGCTACTAAAAAAATAAAAGATTTTGTGATCATAAAAAGATCCGGAAAACTTTTAAAAACAGTTGCTGATAAGTAAAAATTATAGATACTTACAACCGCAAGACTGAACAAAAACAATCCCAGAAAAAAACTTTTGGAATAATTTTTCTTCGAAAAAAGGACCATAAACGATGTGGCAAAACCAACTATTGTCGCTATAAAAAAGAAAAGTGAAAGTACTATATCGATCATGAGTTTTAAGCTTGATTTGTTTAACTATTCCTTTTTCTTTTTAAAATAAATTTAAAAAGAAAGGTCGTCGACTTATTAAATACTATACTTATCGGGGGGTTGATAAGTATAGTATCTTTTATTTTAAGAAGTTATATGCTATTTTTTTGCTAATCCCGGAGGAAAACCAGCCAAAATTTTATTGATTGAAGTATTAACAAACTCTTCAGGATTATCTGGTTTGCTGTCAATTTGAGCATTACCAATGCCTTGCCAAATTAGTTTTTGTGTTTTTGTAGAAACAATATCAATTATTAGAGAGCCATCAACATAATCATAAGTATTAACTGTTGTATTAGCACCTCCCATCATGGCACCGCCACCCCAATATCCGTATGGACGATACATTCCGCCATAACCATAGAAATCAGTGTTTGCCGATACTTGTGTTTTATTTTTTAAGATAGATACTGCATTTACTTTTAGATCCGGATTACTTGATTCTGTAAATCCTTTGGCGATCATTTCATTGCGGATTGCTTTTGTAACGCGATCAACATTAAGTTGATTTACCTGACCTTCCTGTGCCTTTAAATCATAAACTGCAAAAGTTTTATATTCACTAAAATTAGCACTATGATCATAATCTGTTGTAACTTTTACTGTTGGTGAGCAACTGTAAACCAGACCCAATAGCAACATTGGAATTATGCGAAGATTCTTTCTTTTAATATTCATTTTGTGGTATTTTAAATTAATGATTAAATTATTTTAACATGGAATTATTAAAATCTTGAATAAATATTATCCGAATGGCTTGTAAGATTAAACAACTGTTAAATTATCGCAATACCTTATATTACAATACCTTACAGCTAACTCAAAGATAAATTATTTTATTTAATTAACACAACAAAGCGATTAAATTTCTTACTTATTTTTCAGAACGGGCTATTCTGTATAAAATAGCCCATTCTGAGCTTTATAAACACTATTTACCTTTTACAACTACATAACTACTTTCTCGATCTTTTGAAATTGGCTGATAATAGATTTTGTTATAGATCATATATTTGCGATTGACAAAATCACAAACCTCATCAAAAACAAAAATTTTCTGCTCCTATACTTTATTTTTATTAATTACTGTAAAAAATCAGACTTCCGCCGAAATTGGTAATCGTCCTTCTTTTATTGCTTCTAACATTTTGTTGTAATCTGATTCATTTTGATTGGCATACGAAATAGAAAATTTGGTAATTGCATTCGCAAATTCATTTCCTTTTCCCATATAACCGGACAAGACAGATGGGTCTCCTGTACGTGCATGTGCTCTTGCAAGTGCCCAACCGCAAGCCTTTGCATAATCGGTCATATTTTTTGCTTTCATGATTTCAAGAACAGGTTTTACTTTTGCATCACGAAGCTGTCGGATATAAAAAAACTTATCTTTATCATCGTTCGTCCAGCCTAGAAACATATCCGATGCTGATTGCATCAACTTTTGTCCTCTTACAATACGTTCGCCCTGATGTGGATATTTATCTTTTGCTTTTACATTATCTTCCAAAACACTTTTTCGGGCTTCTTTAAATTGTAAAAAAATAGGTTCTCCCGTAGCCGACATCAACAAGCTTATTCCGCAAAGTGTTCCCACACTTCCTACACCTACTACTTTTATAGCCAGATCATGTAAGCTGTATCTGCTCAAGAGTACTTTTTTTTCGTCAGACAATGTTTCGAGATATCTTGTATGTACTATTCCGGCTTCTCTTAAAATCCGTTTTCCTTCTTCTCCTGACGGATGATAAATTAATGGTGGATCATCTTTTATTCTTGCGCGAGACCCTTCCTGATACGTCATTTTTGCAAATTCCTTTTCATGAGCAGTATATTCGGCCGCTTTTTTTATTCGCTTTTCCTGAAATCCCTTGATCTCTTCATCTTCACCTCTTTCAATGAGTTCGGCAAGATCAATATCGGCATACCAAATCTGTAGCGCCGATAATTTACTGTATTCCAGCATATGTCTTTTATAACTATCGGCTACATGCCAGGCAAATTCTTTGCAGGTTTTACTTGAAAACTTTTTCCATCTTCCGGCAATTACAAAGCTTGTCGCTAATCTTTTTACGTCCCACTCCCAAGGTCCGGGATGCGTTTCGTCAAAATCATTGATATCAAAAACCAGCTTACGCTCCGGAGTCGCAAATCCTCCAAAATTCATTAGATGACAATCACCACAAAGCTGAAGATCAATTCCTGTATTTGGTGTTTCTGCTAAATCTGTTGCCATAATTGCCGCAGATCCTCTAAAAAATGCAAAAGGAGATTCCATCATACGGCTGTATCGTATTGGCAATAAATCTTCGATTCGCCCAATACTGGTTTTAATTAGAATCTCAACAGGATCTTCTCGCTTTTCAGATGGATGCCATTCCTGATGACTTGAACGAGGCGTAATTTTTCTAACAGCCACACCTTTATCAAAACGTGCTGCTTTTGATGCTACCGGATCAAATAAATTCTCGTTTGTTTTTTCGAATTTTTCAGTCATGATACATCTGTTTTAATTGTCCTTGTTCAAATCATTATTCTATTTTACCAATTCCGGTTGTGGCGTTTTCCAGGTTCCATTTAAAATAGTTTCGTCTGGCCCATAAATTCAAATCAAATCTCCGTTAGTTTCATATTTTAAACTTGTAGTTCAATCTCCAATAGAATATCTGTTTATCCTTTAATTACTGCCGGAGGAAGCCAGCTGTCTTTTACAACACGGTCTTCTGGCCAATAACATCTTATATAAAGAGAAAAAGTTTCTTTGGGCGATGGTAACCAGTTACTTAATTTATCATTTGATGGCGGTGTATTTTGTACATAAAGCGTCAATGATCCATCTGTATTATATTTTAAATCCTTATTTTTTGTTCCTAAAGAAAAACGATTGATTGAATTTGGAGAAAAGAAGTGGTATTGATTGTATAAAGTAAGCGACCAAAAACCTTTTACAGGTGGTACTTCTCCTTTTGCAAAAGTTACTGTGTACTTACTATTTCCCTGTAATCTTACTCCTGAAACATCTTTGTCCTGATAGAAATATTTTGTCTCGATAGGTTTATTCACAAAAATATTGGCTTTAGCACAACCAGTTCTGGTTAGATAATCCAATCCAAATTGTGCTCCGTTTGCTTGTGTTGTCCAATTGTCTTTTAATGGATAACCTACATTCGAAAATTGAAATAAAGGCGTAATTAATTTTTGATCTGCATCTATTGCAGCTTGTTTAAGTATCGCTTTTATCTTTGGATCTTTTGCAGCTGCAGCCAAAACAGATTGAATTTGTCCGTAAATAGCTTCTTCACCAGGCATTGGCGGAACTTCTTTCATAATAGCCGGTAATTCATCAAAGTATACTTCTGGTTTTACCCATTTTGTTTCTTCATTTCCTTTTTTTGCAGGTGAAGGCAAAATTGGAATTTTTGTCCAGTCTTTCGTTTTCTCTTTTCCGTCAAACTGACTTAAAGTATACATTACTATTTTTTGGACTATCGGCTGAATTGATTTTTTATCAGCAGGATCATCTGTTTGAAAAACACGCGGAATCACCACTCCCAAATCAGTATCACATTTGAATACGGCAGTAATCCCATCCGGCACTTTTCCGTTCCATTTTGGCCCTGTCAATAAATAGAATCCAGGTTTTGTTCCGTACATTTTTCCTAAAGCTGCATAACCATCTGTACGTTGATTACAAACCTGATACACCCAAAAACGATCTCCAAAATCCGGAACCTGAACTACTATTGCGTCTTTGGTAAAATCAGTTATCCCAAATCCGTAAACTACATCCTGATTCGGACAAGCTACTTCTCTTTCACCTGACTGAATATAGTCTGTCAACATACACAATTGATTTGGCGGACTCAATGGTACAATTCCTCCCTCATAACTTGGCTCCGGAAGTTTTGAGAACATTACGTTTCTATTATGAATATTTGTCATTGGCCAACCCCATAAATAAGCAAGTGTTCCAATGTGTTTTACATATTCATCTGTCAAAATTGTGTTTGCCACCGGACCTGCAGGAATGCCAATTTTAACTGCTGCTGTATCATTGGCAACTATACCATTACCAACTTCTTTTCCGGTTGCCGTTTCTTTTTTACAGCTTATCAATAGTAAAACTGCCAATAGAGGAATAAATATTTTTTTCATGATTTTATTTTTTGGTCATTATCAATAACTAGTTTTTTGGCTCAATTGGCGCAGGGAACCATTTACCGTCCTGAACTATTTTTTTAGGAATGTATGTGCGGAAATTGATAGAGAAACCTTTCCCGGCCGGCGTTGGAAGCCAGTTGCTTGCTATTGCTCCTTTAGGCAACGACGAACCAAGCCAAATACTTAAAGAACCATCAGCATTTTTCTTTAGTCCGGAAACATTATTTAGATTATAACGTTTCAATTTATTGTCAACCACTCTATAATCCGGCACACTATATACTGTTGTTGACCAGAACCCATCAACAGCAGTATCAGGCAGCGCCTCTTTTGGAAATTTTATTTCATATACTTTATCACCCGTCAAAGGCTGACCTTTACTATCTATTAATCCAATAAAATAAACAGCTTCTTCTTTACGGTTTGCCCATAATCCTCCATAATTAATAATATCACGGGCTAGAATATCATCACCAAAATTACCGGCAACATAGGATACTGACCATCCTCCTTTTTGAGTTCCAAAACCTTTTGCTCCTGCCAAAAATGCCGGAATTGCTTTTGTTTTAATTATTTCATCAACATGAGCTTTAGCTTTATCATCTGTTTTGCTATAGGCTTCAATAGCAAGTGCTTTATCCTGATACTCTTTTGCTTTTGGCATTACATCAGGGTAAGAAGCAATCACTTCTGCTACATTGTTAAATATTTCTCCGCCAATTGGTGCTTTTGGAGTAAACTCAGGAATCGTTAAAGGTGGTGCTATTTTGATTCCATCAGGAACTGTAAACGTAAATTGTCTTTGTAGTTTTTGTGCTATATCCGGAGTTCCTTTTAATTCTACACGGGCAAGCATTTTTGCTTTTTCTGATGGTAATTCGATTTTAACTGCATCAGCCGGAATTGTTGGATTTGTTCCTTTTAAAACTAAAGCAAATTTCCCGTAAGGTGTTTTAGGAAAATTACGATTGTTGATATTTACAATTACTTCTCCCCAACCGTTCAATAATTCTGCGGTATAGTAACGTCCTTCTATTTTAGGAACATTCAAAATGACAGCATGAGTTGCATCTACCGCAATCCAGGCTTCAAGATAAGCAACATCAAGATTTGGATTTACAAATTGAGCTGTTCCAAGCGGATTGTATTTTATTTTGTTATACCCTACTTTCTCTACATTAATATCATGGTTTTCCTGTTGAATTACCAAGTATCTTCCGTACAAATAAGTATAAGTATCTACAATATCCTGATCTGAAGGAACTGCACTATTACTCTCTGTAGTAGAAGTTGGAGTTGTCGATGTTGATGTTTCCTTTTTGCAACTTACAAATAGAAAGAGTGCCACTAAAATAAGAAATGATTTTTTCATAATATGGGAGTTAATTTTTAGTAATAATTTTATGAACCAGGAAATACAAAAGCGACAACGGCTCTCAATCCCCAATCTGGTCTTGATTCATGCGGACCAACAATTGGTATTAAGGGCTGAATGCTAAACTGTACAATCTGATCGCCAAATTTAGTAATGCCCCCAACAGATGGATTTAAAGAAATCATGGTTGTATTTGCTTCCCAATTTTGAGTGATTTCGGCATTTACACCTAAGCTTGCTCCGCTTTTATAACTATGTGAAAGAAATATTTGAGTATAAAAACTATTAACATCTGCACGTTCTTCTTTTCCGGCAACTGACCAAATTTGATTGGCAAGAAAACCTACCGAAAGTCCTTTTCCCTGATGCATAACTAAGACACTTGGCCCTATACCAAATTTCTCTGTTCCTAAAACTTTTTCCGTAGCGGTTGGTACTAAAAAGGCTGGTCCAAATCCGAAAATAAGTCCTTTTGTTTTAGGAGCAAAAAAAGCGGTTACTGTTGCATCACTTAAACCAAACTCATGAGTGTTTTCTCCTGTAATATCTCTTTGATCGACAACCGGAAGAATATATCGTGTAATTAAATTTAAATTATCACTTAATTTAAAGGGAACAACTGGCTGAATATTTATAGTATACTTTGATCCGTTGAAAGGACCAATACCATAATTAAGATTGTTTTGCAAAGGCACACTAATTAAACTTGCTACCGGATTTGCCAGTTTGTCTGCCAACTCCTGAGCACTTGCTCCAGCCTTTTCTTCTTGTGCATAGCCTGCAAAATTTAAAAGAAAGCCAAATACAATAAAAACATATTTAATTGAAATAGAACACATTGGTAGTTTCATAATTATTTTTCTTTTAAAGATTTTTAACCATTCTAAAATCAAAATGAAACAGGCTTCAAAACCTAAAAACTGTTTTCATTTTTTAACATTAACTAAACCAGATTATTTGTCCGGGAATATTTTTTTCCAGTCATCTTTCATACTGATTACATGATATTTGTATTTGGCAGCGGTATTTAAGGATAAATTATCTTTTTCCTGATAATTATACTCTCTGATAGAATCGTTGTGATTTACTATCATTTGAAATGAAGGGTATTTGCTTCCCTGAGAATATCTTAACATGGCAAGATCCCCGGCTCCACCTTCGTTTCCGCAGGCAAAAACAGGTCTTTGACCAATATGTAATTGTATGCCAACAGGTTTACCTTCTTTATCATTAAAATGATCTAAAGCAGGTTCTCTTAAAATGGTATTTTTGGCATCATCAAATTGATACTTGAAAGAAGTTCCAACAACTTGATCTTTTGGGATTCCGTAAAAATCAGCAGAAATCGCACGAACTAATTCAACAGTTCCGCCAGTTACAATAAAAGTTTTAAATCCGTTTGCACGTAAATAATTCAAAAGCTCTAGTTGTGGCTGATATCTTACTTGTTTTAGAACAACATTTCTTCCGGGATATTGTGCTTCTGCAAAAAAATCTTTTGTCGCTGCTTCAAATTCATCTTCGGTCATACCTGTGTGAGTTGCTGCAACTAATTCAATAAGAGCTTTATCACCACCTTTTTCAAAAAAAGCCTTGTCTTTTTCAACAACGGCTTTAAAAGGTTGCTTTTTGGCTAAGGCAGGATTTGCCTCTACCATTTTTTTAACTCTGTAAAAAGCAAATAATTCCTGAACATATGGTTTTTCAGCCCAAAGTGTTCCGTCATTATCAAAAGTGGCAATTCTGCTTTCAACAGGAATAAAATCCGGGCTTCCTTCTTTTGTTACTTTCGCAACATAATCTATAATATCTTTTTTTAATGCGCCATCGTTCCAGCTTGGTAATGGATCTCTGCTTGTTGCAACTGCTGTTGTACTATCTTTAGGATCAGTTGTTGTAACAATATCTGATTTTTTGCACGAGCCTAGCAATAATAAAAACAGGGACAACATATATATTTTTCTATACATAATATTGATTTTTTAAATTATTGAAAAGCCCGAGTCATTTCTGACTCAAGCTTTATTATTTCCTATTTATATTTTTTATTATTTCTTTTTTGATGGTGCTTCATCCTCTTTTAGCTTAGGAAGAACATTCTTCTCAATATATTTCTGTGCTTTAATATCTTTTATTGCCTCTTCCATAATAGTGTAAGCAGAGAAGCTTGGAGGAATTGATCTTGGAGGATAATCTTTAAATGTTTCTGCAAATACAACTACATCTTGTATTGCACCATACATCAGCTGAACGTGATTCAACTGCCAGTCCCAAAAAGTATTCGAAGTAATATCTGCTCTTTCAAAAGGATCTTGGTATAAATTGAATATTTTTTGCAAGCGTAGTTTAGTAAAAGGTTCTGCCCATACTCCCATTGTACCTTCCAAACGTTGTTCTGCAAAAACATATTTATAATCACCTTCTCTCAAACCAACTAATAATCCATCATCATCTGTATAGAAGAATTGATCTCTGGCGCTTTTTTGTGTTTTACCACGCAAAAAGTTACTTTGATCATATCCATCTAAATGGACTTTATAATTTTTTCCATTGGCAGTATACCCTTTTAAAAGTTTATTCACTAAATCAGGTTCTCCTGCAATTGATGCTAAAGTTGGCATCCAGTCATTATGAGACATAATTTCAGTTGTTACTTGCCCTGGTTTAATTACTCCCGGCCAACGTACAATACAAGGTACACGGTATGCACCTTCCCAGTTTGTATTTTTTTCTGAGCGATAAGGTGTCATTGCAGCATCAGGCCATGTATTCATGTGAGGTCCGTTGTCTGTAGAATAAACTACAATAGTATTATCAGCAATTCCAAGTTCATCTAATGCTTTTAAGATACTTCCTATCGTTTCATCATGTTCAATCATACCATCTATATATTCACTATCTCCATGAGTATATTTTCCTCTATGTTCAGCTCTAACGTGTGTACGAAGATGCATACGTGTAGCATTGAACCAACAGAAAAATGGTTTTCCTGCTGCATTTTGTCTTTTGATAAAATCAATAGCTGCTGCAGATGTTTCGTCGTCTACTGTTTCCATTCTTTTTTTAGTAAGTGGACCAGTATCTTCTATTCTTTGTTTTCCAACTCTTCCAAATCGAGGATCTGTGGTTGCATCATCAACATTTGTTGCAGTACATTTTAAAACACCTCTAGGTCCAAATTTTTTCAAATATTCGGGATCTTTAGGGTAATCCGGCAATTCTGGCTCTTCTTCAGCATTTAAGTGATATAGATTCCCGAAAAATTCATCAAAACCATTTACTGTCGGTAAACTTTCGTTACGGTCACCAACGTGATTTTTACCAAATTGTCCTGTTGTGTAACCCAAATTTTTCATGATACCACCAATAGAAGGATCTAATTGACTCATTCCCATTGGTGCTCCCGGGAAACCAACTTTTGTAAGACCTGTACGAAGCCCATGTTGTCCCGTTAATAAAGCAGCACGCCCGGCAGTACAGCTTTGTTCTCCATAATAATGTAAAAAACGTAATCCTTCATTTGCCAGACGATCAATATTAGGAGTAGTATACCCCATTACACCATCGCTATAAGCGCTTATATTAGTAGTACCAATATCATCTCCCCAAAGTATTAAAACATTTGGCTTTTTTTTATCCTGGGCTT
Source organism: Flavobacterium sp. ov086 (assembly GCF_900187965.1). Taxonomy (GTDB): domain Bacteria; phylum Bacteroidota; class Bacteroidia; order Flavobacteriales; family Flavobacteriaceae; genus Flavobacterium. Next base: position 394,038 of record NZ_FZNL01000001.1, read on the forward strand.
CCAGTTGCATACTGGCAAAACCTACAAATGCAATTAGTATTATCGCATTCTTAAATCCACATCTAAATCTGATTTGTTTCATGGTGATAAAATTTGTTAATAATTCTTTTTTAAACAACAATTCTGCAAAACCAAAAATGGCCTACTTAAATTTTAGAAAAGAGAATTTATTTCAATTTTTAATGGAATGTTTCAATTTAAAACACCATTATTTGAGGGGGGATTTGAAACAGGAATTTTCTTAACTTTTTTTTAAGTTTCTCAAAATTAGATAATAAAAAAGTTAACAATCGTATTTATACGGCTTGACATGGTTTCATTTTATAAAATGAAACGTTAAAAACAGTTTTTTTTGCTTCATTGTGTTTCATTTTATAAAATGAAACATGCAAAAATCATTTAATAAGGAAGTTAGATTTTTCGTTTTAAGTCAGAAAAATTAAAAATGGGAGAGGTGAATTTTAGCAAAACTCTCGATGAGTGATCAAATTCTAAAAATGAATATTAAATATTAATAAAAAACAGCCTTCAAATTTTCATATAAATGAATTATAAAGTACTCATATAAATTTTTATCTCAGATTTTTGCCAATTGAATAGAAATCAATTCTAAAAAAATGTGAATTTTTTGGGTATAAAAAAACCACCAATTATAAATTGATGGTTTTTTGTATTGTGTATTTAAGAGAATACTATTCTATTTCAGAAACTCTCATGGTATTAACCATTCCTTTATCTTTAATTGGCATTGCTGCAAGGTTGATCAAATAATCTCCTTTTACAACAAATCCTTTTGCTCTTGCAATTTCGTTAACATCAGTTACTGTATCATCTGTACTTTCGTCTTTATCATAGAAGTATGATTTTACTCCCCATAATAAATTCAATTGTGTTAAGATTCTTTTGTTTGAAGTAAATACTAAAATATGCGCAGATGGTCTCCAAGCCGAAATTTGAAAAGCTGTATAACCACTATTTGTCAAAGTACAAATTGCTTTAGCTTTAATTTCATTTGCTAATAAAGCAGCCTGGTGACAAACTGTTTTAGTAATAAAACGTTTTGTTTTAATTTGTGGAGTATTTTGTGGAACATGAATTAACTCAGAATCCTCAACAGCCTCACAAATTTGAGTCATTCTTTGAATTACCTGTACCGGATAATTTCCTGTAGCAGTTTCTCCAGACAACATTACAGCATCAGCTCCATCCATTACAGAGTTTGCAACGTCGTTTACTTCGGCTCTTGTTGGCGTTAAACTAGTAATCATTGTCTCCATCATTTGTGTAGCAACAATAACAGGAATTCTAGCCGTTTTAGCTCTTCTGATCAAATCTTTTTGCACCAACGGTACTTCGTGAGCAGGAAGTTCAACTCCTAAATCTCCACGTGCAACCATTAGACCATCGCAATAAGCTATAATTTTATCAATGTTCTCCAGAGCTTCCGGCATTTCAATTTTAGCAACGATTGGAATTTTATATTCTGAATGTTTAGCGATCAATTCTTGTAGATCTTGTAAATCGCGTGGTGTTTTTACAAACGAAAGTGCGATCCAGTCTACTTTTTGCTCGATAGCAAAAATTGCATCTGCAATATCTTTTTCAGTTAAAGCCGGTAAAGAAATTTTAGTGTTTGGAAGATTAACTCCTTTTTTAGATTTTAATTCTCCACCTTGAATTACTTTAGCAACAACTTCTGTTTTTTTATCTGTAGAAAGAATTTCAAAAATCAATTTACCATCATCAAGCAAAATACGCTCTCCCGGGTTAACATCATTTGGGAAATTTTGATACTTCATGAACACTTTTTGAGCCGTTCCTAAAATATCTTCTGCAGTTGTAAAAGTGATAGTATCACCATCATGAACAACAGTTCCCTCCTCCATCACACCAACTCTAAGTTTTGGCCCCTGCAAATCTCCAAGGATTGCTGTTGTGTAACCAAACTCTTCGTTTAGACCTCTAATAATATTAATTTTATCCTTTACACCTTCATAATCTGCATGCGAAAAATTGACTCTAAACACATTAACACCTGCATCGATCATATCCTTGATAATCTCTCTCGTACTACATGCAGGCCCAAGTGTAGCAACAATTTTGGTTTTCTTGTTTGTTAACATTTTTTTTAAAAAATTAGATTGTTTTTTGATTTTATTTTGTTCGTATCTACAGCATATATAGCTGCAATACTCTCTATAGTATTTAATTGTTGTTGAATTTCTGAAAAATCAATAGTCTCTTCACTATTTTCTATTTTCAGGAAAAAATCTACTTTTTTGAATTCAGGAAGTAAATGAATTGTTGTGGAGACCTCACTTGTCTCATTGGAAAACAAATCTTGAAAATCATTCTTACTCACAGAAATGATTTCATTTTTATTCTGAATTAAATTCCATGAAATAGCTTTCTCGGAATCATAATAATAAAATCTCGAAAAATTTGCCTCGCCTTCTTTAGTTTGAGCATGGATCTCGTTTTTGCTCTTACTTAAGTTTATCGGAAGGTTTTTATTGATAAAATAAGCCAATCTATAATCTTCTAATGAAGTATGAATTGCCATTAAATAATAATCAATTTCGTCAAATTCGTCTAAATCCAATCTATGAATAGCCATATCATGAAAAATCAAGGTGTAAATATACTATTTCTATCGGAGCATCAATAGTTATGAGGTGTATGTTTTTGTTAATTTATAAACGAAAACGTTATAGCTTTAAGAAAGTTACGATAATTTTGTCGTTATTTCTTATCTATTTTTTCTTGAAATGCAAAATAAGCTCTTTGTGATGCTTTTTCTTCTGCCTTCTTTTTTGAAGTTGCTCGCGCTCTTGCGATTACTTTATCGTCTATACTTAATTTAACTCCAAATAAGCGTTGACCATCAATACCATTATCTTCAAAAATGTCATAATGAAAGACTCTCTTCTCTTTCTGACACCATTCGATAACTAAACTTTTATAACTAATTACTTTACCTTCAAGACGTGCAATATCAACATAAGGTGTGACAACTCTTTTTTGAATAAATCTCTCGCAAAATGAATATCCTTTATCAAGATAAATTGCACCTATAAGTGATTCAAAAATATTACCATGAATATTTTCTCCAAAATGCTGAATTGGCACTTTGCTTTCTACAAAACGAACCAGATTTAAATCTTTACCCAACTCATTTAAATGCTCGCGACTCACAATCTTTGACCTCATTTTGGTCAAATAACCTTCGTCGCCATTTGGTGCTTTGTTAAACAAATGTGCTGCTATAACGGCACTTAACATAGCATCTCCTAAAAACTCTAATCGTTCGTAATTTATTGGATGTCCTGCTTCGTCTAATTTATTTGAAGATCGGTGCGTAAAAGCTTTCTTATAAAAATCGATTGTTCCGGGCTCAAAACCAAGTATTTTCTGAATAGTGTCAAAAAAAATCCCGTCTTCTAGAGAACGGGATTTAGAAAATATTTTTTTGATAAAATTCATATACAGAAATTAGTCAACTAATTTTTTAAACAATACGCAAGCATTGTGTCCACCAAAACCAAAAGTGTTACTCATCGCAACATTTACCTCTCTGTTTTGAGGCTTGTTTAGTGTAAGATTCAATGCTGGATCAATGTTTTCGTCAACTACTGTATGATTAATAGTTGGAGGAACAATACTGTGTTGCATTGCTAAAATAGAAGCAATTGCTTCAATAGCTCCGGCAGCACCTAGTAAATGTCCTGTCATTGATTTTGTAGAATTGATATTGATGTTTTTTGCATGTTCACCAAAAACAGCACTAATTGCTTTTAATTCGGCAACATCTCCTAATGGAGTAGAAGTTCCGTGAGTATTGATATGATCAACATCTTCAGGATTCATTCCAGCATCTCTCAATGTATTTTTCATTACTGCAATAACACCAATTCCTTCCGGATGTGGAGCTGTTAAATGGTAAGCATCAGACGACATTCCGCCTCCACCAACTTCACAGTAAATTTTTGCACCTCTGGCTTTTGCATGTTCGTATTCTTCAAGAACCAAAGCTCCTGCTCCTTCTCCTAAAACGAAACCATCTCTGGTCGCATCAAAAGGTCTTGAAGCTGTTTCCGGACTTTCATTTCTTGTTGATAAAGCGTGCATAGAGTTAAAACCTCCCATACCAGCAATGGTAATAGCAGCTTCTGAACCACCTGATACAATAACATCACACATTCCTAAACGGATGTAGTTGAAAGCATCAATTAAAGCATTTGCAGAAGATGCACATGCAGAAACAGTAGTATAATTTGGTCCCATATAACCATTACGCATAGAAATGTGTGCTGGTGCAATATCGGCAATCATTTTAGGGATAAAAAACGGATTGAATTTTGGTGTTCCGTCTCCTTTAGCATAATAAATAACTTCTTCCTGAAAAGTTTCTAATCCTCCAATTCCTGCTCCCCAGATAACACCAACTCTTGTTTTGTCAACATTATCATTAGTAAGTCCAGCATCTTTAATAGCTTCATCACTTGCAGCAACTGCATATTGAGCGAATTTATCTAATCTACGAGATTCCTTGCGATCCATGTAATCTTCAATGTTGAAGTTTTTTACTTCGCAGGCAAATTTCGTTTTATGCTTCTCTGTATCATAATACGTGATAGGAGCGGCTCCGCTAACCCCATTCACAAGTGCCTCCCAATAATCCTGGATATTATTCCCGATAGGAGTAAGAGCACCTAATCCTGTTACAACAACTCGCTTTAACGCCATAAATATGTATTTTGTACTTTAAACAAATAAAACCCACGCTTTCTTAACTGTATTGTTTACTTAAGAGCCATGGGCATTACAATATAAATATATCTTTTTGATTGAAAATCAATCGAAATTTAAAATTTTAAAAAAAATAATAACACCCGATTCTTAAAAATTACAAGGATCAAAAGTCAAACTCCAATTTTGGAATTTGGAATTTCAAAAATTGGTATTTTTAGAAATCGGGTGCGGTATTATTATTTTTTAGCTTCTTCGATATAAGAAATAGCTTGACCAACAGTAGCAATGTTTTCTGCTTGATCGTCTGGAATTTGAATATCAAATTCTTTTTCGAATTCCATAATAAGCTCAACAGTGTCTAATGAGTCAGCTCCTAAATCATTAGTGAAGCTTGCTTCTGTTACAACTTCGTTTTCGTCAACACCTAATTTGTCTACGATAATCGCTTTTACTCTTGATGCAATGTCTGACATAATCTTTAATTTTAGAATTTAATTTGTTGGCAAAAATAAAAAACTTTATTTTAAAACAACTATTTAGTTTATAAATGTAACACTAATTTATAAAATTAATTTCAAGAAAGACTTTTTAATACTATTTATTTTCGATTTTTATTCCGTTTTTTGCATTCTCAAACTAAATTCGATTATGAAAAAAATTATTGTTTTTGCCTCAGGATCAGGAACTAATACTGAAAACATCATAAAATATTTTGCAAAAACCAAAATCGCAAACGTCGTTTCGGTTTTTACCAATAATGCTTCGGCAAAAGTTATCGAAAGAGCAAAAAATCATCAAATTCCAGTTGAAATCTTCTCAAAAACCGAACTTTTAGAACGAAATGTATTACAAAAAATACAGGAAATCGACCCGGATCTGATAGTTCTTGCTGGTTTCTTATTGAAATTTCCAGAAAATATAATCGAGAATTATCCTAATAAAATAATCAACATCCATCCGGCACTTTTACCCAATTATGGAGGCAAAGGAATGTATGGAATGCACATACACAGAGCTATAGTAGAGAATAAAGAAAAAGAAACCGGAATTTCTATTCATTTTGTAAATGAAAATTATGACGAAGGCGGCATTATTTTTCAGAAAAGTGTAGCTCTAACAGCAGATGACACCGCAGAAACAGTGGCAGAAAAGATTCACGAACTGGAACAAAAATACTTTCCGGAAATTATTTCTAGATTATTGGAGGATTAGATTTTAGATTTCTTAGACATAAGACTTCTTAGATTTAGATTATTTAAAATTAAAAGCTAAGAAGTCCGCAATATCAAATTCTAGGAAGTCCAAAAAACAAAAAAATCTAAGAAGTCTAACAATCTAAAATCTAAGAAGTCTAAAATGAATCACGAAGTACATATATATACTGATGGCGCTGCAAAAGGAAATCCCGGAAATGGAGGTTATGGCGTAGTGATGGAATTGGTTGGAACTCCACATAAAAAAGAATTCTACGAAGGTTTCCGACTTACTACTAATAATAGAATGGAACTTCTTGCTGTAATTGTTGGTCTTGAAAAACTAAAAAAAACAAATATGAAGGTTTTAGTTGTTTCAGATTCTAAGTACGTAATTGATTCCGTAGTAAAAAAATGGGTTTTTGGCTGGGAGAAAAAAGGCTATATCGGCAAAAAAAACCCTGATTTATGGAAACGTTTTTTAATCATTTATCGCAAACACCAAGTCGATTTTAAATGGATCAAAGGTCACAACAACCATCCTCAAAACGAACGTTGCGATGAATTGGCCGTTATGGCATCTATGCAGAAAAATCTTTCGGTTGATGTTTATTACGAAACCATCGGCTCAAAATCATAAAAAATGACGCGTCGAAAACAATTGTTCCCGACGCGTTATAATCGCTATTAAAGGCACTAACTTAAACGATCTTTACTCTTTATCTAAATCTTTAGCTTTGCTAAATCCTGCCAATAAACCAATTCCCGCCATGATAAAAATGATTGATGGGTAAACTGCTGAATCTGACAATGAGGTATAAGTTGTGATTAACAAGGCAACAAAAATACCTACTCCGCTTCCTATTAATAAAAATGCCAGATTTAAAACCAGAATTTTCCAAACCGGAGCGCCTTTTCCGCTTCCTTTTAAAAAGATACTCGCATCAACACCTTTTTCTATAAGTGCCAAACGCTCTCTATTTCTGGTTGAGTAAATAAGATAAACGATCCCGAAGATCATTAGAAACATACTGATTGGTACTAAAATTTGTGGTCCCATATTTTTTTCTATTAATTGATTGATACTTCATATGACGACAGCTTTTAAATTGAGGTTACACCTTTTTTAAAATAAATTCCAAAAACTTTAAAAAATCCCAATCCCGAAGCTTCGAGATAAATTCCAAATTCCAAAAAAACTACTGATTTTCAATTAACTTTGATTTCTATATCTCGTCCATAATCTTTGTCAAAGTTTTAAACTTTTACAAAGATCTATCTATACTTATATAGATTGGAATTTGGAATCTAAAAAAATTGGACTTTTCTTGTAACCTAAATAAAGTAACTGTCGTCCTATATAATATGAGTACAATAAGTGATCAACATTATATCGATAAAATTCTGCAGGGAGAAACCAATGCGTTTGCCGTGCTGGTAGACCGTTATAAGGATATGATCTTTTCATTGGCTCTAAAAATGATTAAAAACAAAGAAGAAGCCGAAGAAGTTGCACAAGATACTTTTATCAAAATTTACAATTCGTTGAGCAAGTTTAAAGGTGATTCTAAATTTTCGACCTGGATTTACAAAATAGCTTACAATAGTTGTTTGGATAATCTGAAGAAAAATAAAAAAGAAGACCTTAATATATCCATAGATGAATTTTCGTCACATTTGATTAAAACAATGGATAATGCTTTAAGTGCTTTAGAAGATAAGGAACGAAAACAGACCATTCAGAATTGTTTGAATTTATTGCCAAGTGAAGAGAATTTCCTGCTGACTTTATTTTATTTTGAAGATCAGAGTTTAGAAGAAATTGGAAAAATAATGAGCATTACGGCAAACAATGTAAAAGTAAAATTATTTAGAAGCCGACAAAAATTAGCTGTAATTTTGAAAAAGCAATTAGAACCAGAAACAATAGCGTGTTATGAAAGAGAGTGATAAAAATATAGAAAAGCTTATTGATAAAATGATGTCCGAAAGTACTTTGGAATCACCATCTATTGACTTTACTTCAAAGATAATGTCTCAGGTTTTGGCTGCCGAAGAAAGAAAAATAAAAGCATACAAACCTTTAATTTCTAAAACAACCTGGATATTTATTGGTATAACTTTAACTGCTTTGACTACTTATACTATTTATTCAAATAATGATATTTCTAATTTTGAAATAGCCAAAACATATTCAGATAAAGCTTCTGCACTATTTTCTGGAATTCATATTTCAAAAAATATATTGTATGCTCTTTTAGTAGTTCCGTTTATGGTTTTGATTCAAATTGGATTATTGAAGAATTATTTTGATAAGAAGTATGAATTGTAGTTTTTTCATTCCATTTATTCAACAAAAACATTCAAAGCTTTTTTTCAAAATAAATCTTGCATTTTAAATCCTAAAAACATATTTTAATCTCTCAAAATATTGAAGTATAATTCTCTCATTTACAATAGTTTTAGCCCCGAAATCGATATTCTTTTTTTATGAAAATTTTGAGAACTTAAACCGTTGCAATATTGCAACTTATGAAGTATCTTTGCACCCTAATTCGAAATTCGTAAAATGAATAAATTATTGATTGTTGGAACAGTTGCTTTCGACGCGATTGAAACTCCTTTCGGAAAAACAGATAAAATATTAGGTGGTGCTGCAACGTACATTGGTTTATCAGCGTCATTTTTTAACTTACAATCGGCCATTGTTTCTGTAGTTGGTGACGATTTTCCTCAAGAACATTTAGATCTTTTAACTTCAAAAAATATTGATATCTCTGGTATCGAAATTGTAAAAGGCGGAAAAACCTTTTTCTGGAGCGGTTTATACCACAACGATCTAAACTCTAGAGATACTCTTGTAACTGAACTAAACGTTTTGGCTGACTTTCAACCAAAAGTTCCTCAAAACTATAAAGATTCTGATGTTGTGATGTTAGGAAACTTACATCCGTTAGTACAAAGCAGCGTTTTAGATCAAATGGAAAAGAAACCAAAATTAGTTGTTTTAGATACAATGAACTTTTGGATGGATTGCGCTTTACCTGAATTATTAGACGTAATTAAACGTGTAGACGTTATTACAATTAACGACGAAGAAGCAAGACAACTTTCTGGAGAATATTCATTAGTAAAAGCTGCAAACAAAATCCAGGAATTGGGACCAAAATATGTGGTGATCAAAAAAGGAGAACATGGAGCACTTTTATTCCACAATAGAGAAGTGTTTTTTGCACCAGCTTTACCATTAGAAGATGTTTTTGATCCAACAGGAGCAGGAGACACTTTTGCAGGTGGTTTTTCAGGATTCATTGCACAAAGCGAAAACATCTCTTTTAATAACATGAAAAATGCAATTATTTACGGTTCAAATTTAGCTTCATTTTGTGTAGAGAAATTTGGAACCGAAAGGATGGAAACATTAAGCAAAACAGAAGTAGCGATTCGATTACAACAATTTAAGTCGTTAACTCAGTTTGACATAGAAATATAATGCCCAAAAGCCTCGGATAATAACGGGGCTTTTTTATTACGTTAATACACACAACTTACAACAACACAAAATACAAAACACAATGAGCGACGCTTTAAAACACGAATGTGGTATAGCCTTAGTTAGACTTCTTAAACCGCTTGAATATTACAAAGAAAAATACGGAACTGCTTTTTACGGGATACAAAAAATGTATCTAATGATGGAAAAGCAACACAACCGCGGACAAGACGGAGCTGGTTTTGCAAGCATTAAGTTAGACGTTGAACCTGGACAACGCTACATTAGCAGGGTTCGTTCAAATCATTCGCAGCCAATACAAGATGTTTTTAAGCAAATCAATGAGCGAATTAGTGAAGAATTAAAAGCAAAACCTGAAATTGGCGATGATGTTCAAAAAATAAAATCTGAGATACCATATGTTGGCGAATTGTTTTTAGGACACGTTCGTTACGGAACTTTTGGAAAAAACAGTATTGAAAGCGTACACCCATTTTTACGTCAAAGTAACTGGATGCACCGTAATTTAATTTTGGCAGGTAACTTTAACATGACGAATGTTAAAGAGCTTTTCGAAAATTTAGTAGAACTTGGACAACATCCAAAAGAAATGGCGGACACTGTTACCGTTATGGAAAAAATTGGACATTTCTTAGACAAAGAAGTAATGCAACTTTACCAGGATTGCAAACAAGAAGGTTATTCTAAAAGAGAAGCTTCTCCGGTAATTGCAGACCGATTGGATATTGCAAAAATATTAGCCCGCTCAGCAAAAAATCTTGATGGTGGATACGCCATGGCAGGATTATTAGGTCATGGAGATGCATTTGTTTTTAGAGACCCTGCAGGAATTCGTCCGGCTTATTTCTATCAGGATGACGAAGTTGTCGTTGTAGCTTCTGAAAGACCTGTTATTCAAACTGTATTTAATGTACCTTTTGAAAGTGTTCAGGAAATCGAACCAGGAAACGCTTTGATTATCAAGAAAAGTGGAAAAGTTTCGATGGAACAGATTTTGGAACCAACTATTAAGAAAGCTTGTTCCTTTGAAAGAATCTATTTCTCTAGAGGAAGTGATGCTGAAATCTACCAAGAGCGTAAAAACTTAGGAAAATTAATTCTTCCTGCGGTTCTTGAATCAATTGACAGCGATACAGATAACACTGTTTTCTCTTATATCCCAAACACAGCCGAAACTTCATTTTATGGTTTAGTTGAAGCTGCTCAGGATTTCTTAAATCAGAGAAAAAACAATTATATTCTTGCCAACAGAAACACTCTTACTGCTGAAACTTTACAGGAATTATTAGCTGTAAAAATCCGTACTGAGAAAGTTGCTATTAAAGATGCTAAACTTAGAACCTTTATTACTGAGGACAGCAGCCGTGATGATCTTGTTGCACACGTTTACGATGTTACTTATGGAGTAATCAAACCAACAGACAATCTTGTTATTATTGATGACAGTATTGTTCGTGGTACAACTCTTAAAATGAGTATTATTAAGATGATGGATCGTTTAAAACCTAAACGCATCGTAATCGTTTCATCGGCACCACAAATTCGTTACCCTGATTGTTACGGAATTGATATGGCTAAACTTGAAGGTCTTGTTGCTTTTAGAGCAGCATTGGCTTTATTAAAAGAAAGAAACTTATATCACATTGTAGACGAAGTTTACGCAAAATGTAAAGCACAGGAAAACTATATTGATAGCGATGTTGTGAATTATGTTACTGCAATCTACGATCAGTTTACTCCTGAGGAAATTTCAGATAAAATTGCCGAAATGTTGAGTTCTCCCGAAATCAATGCCGAAGTAAAAATCATTTTCCAAAAAGTAGAAGATTTACATGTAGCATGTCCTAAAAATTTAGGTGATTGGTACTTTACAGGTGACTACCCTACTCCGGGTGGAAATCGAGTTGTAAACAGAGCTTTCATGAATTTTTACGAAGGAAAAGACGCAAGAGCTTATTAAAAATATATTAACAAAAGGTTAATTTGTGCATTTCATCGGTTTTTTTTGCCGTTCATCCTGTTTGTTTGGTAAAATTGAAAAGCTACAATACTTTTGGAAGACCATAACATTAGTAGGTTAAGTTTATGGTAGATTTGGGGCAAAAAGGGTGGAAGTGATTCCACCTTTTTTATTGGAATAAACTCAAGTATTTCTACCACAAGAAATTATATTCCATTAATAAGAAAATACATTCCTTTAATCGGATATATTTGCCATTCGTCTAATAAATTTTTTTCATCAAAATAGCTGTCTTACATTTACTGAACCATAACATTAGTAGGTTAAGTTTATGGTAGATTTGGGGCAAAAAAGGCGGAAGAGATTCCGCCTTTTTTATTTTATGTTTAGAAGAAAGAGAATAGATAAAAGAATAAAGATTGTTGCGCATAGTAAAATATAACTACAAAAAAAAAGACGGATAGCAATTAAGCCATCCGTCTTTTTTCTTTAATCTTTATTCTATTATCTCAAGACTATTTATCTAAAGCAAATCTTCTAGCAACTTCTGTCCAGTTAATTACACTGAAGAAAGCTTCAATATAATCTGGTCTTCTGTTTTGGTAGTTTAAATAGTAAGCATGCTCCCAAACATCCATTCCTAAGATTGGAGTTCCACCGTTACCAGCAACTTCTGGCATTAATGGATTGTCCTGATTTGGAGTACCTACAACTTCTAGCTTACCGCCTTTTTGTACTGTTAACCAAGCCCATCCTGAACCAAATTGTGTTGCACCAGCTTTAGCAAATTTTGCCTTAAACTCATCAAAAGTTCCAAAAGAAGCCTCAATTGCAGCTAATAAATCACCTGTTGGTAATCCGCCACCGTTTGGAGACATAACAGTCCAGAATAAATTGTGGTTGTAGAAACCTCCACCATTGTTACGAACTGCTGCGTTTGATTTATCTAAGTTAATTAAGATATTTTCGATTGTTTTTCCTTCTAAATCAGTTCCTGCAATTGCAGCATTAAGATTTGTTGTATATGCATTGTGGTGTTTTGTATAATGGATTTCCATTGTACGAGCATCGATATGTGGTTCTAATGCATCATATGCATAAGGTAATTGTGGTAATTCAAAAGCCATGATATTAGGATTTTATGGTTTATAATAATTTATTCCAAATTTAAACATTTAACTTTGGAATAGAAAATAGTATTTCGTTATTATTGAATTTAATTAATTGATAATTTAATTTTTTAAAACTTAAATACTTGTAAATCTTTATTTTCCGTTAAAAGTAGTCATTGTATTTTCTAATCCGGCTGTTCCAAAAGATTTAATAATTTCTGAAGCTAACTCTAAACGTTCCGGTAATTTTGCTTTTTCTTCTTCATCCCAATCTCCCAAAACGTAATCGACTTGTTGTCCTTTTTTGAACTGATCGCTAATACCAAATCTAAAACGAGTGTATTGCTGTGTATTCAAAACTAAATTAATGTTTTTAAGTCCGTTATGACCTCCGTCACTTCCTTTTGGTTTGATTCTGATGGTTCCGAATGAAAGGTTTAAATCATCTGTAATAACTAGAATATTCTCTAACGGAATGTTTTCTTTATCCATCCAATATTTAACAGCTTTACCGCTTAAATTCATGTATGTATTTGGTTTTAAAAGAAAAAAGCTTCTTCCTTTAAACTTATATTCTGCTAAAGCTCCAAGCTTTACGGTTTCGAATGAAAGTCCTTCTTGTTTTGCTAAAAAATCCAGGACTTTAAATCCTATATTATGTCTTGTATTTACGTATTCGGCACCGATATTACCAAGTCCTACGATTAAATATTTTTTCATATTGTCTATGTTCTCTTCTTTTTGTGTTGATGAAAACAGTTTTGTTATCCATTTTATCATGTTTGCAAAAATAGGGTTAATTTGGTAATTAGAAAATGTGTCAATTAGATAATTTGATAATTAGGAAATGCGGCAATTAGATAATGGTACGCGGATGACACGGATTTAAACAGATTTATACTGATTTTTTTGTTTTATACTGCTATATACTCATTTTAGATTGAGAGCTTTCTCTTTATCCCTTTGCAACTTTGCCTCTTTGAACCTTTTTTAAATTATAAAAAACTAAATCTCTGGCTAGCCCTGACAGAAGCGATATCCTTTTCCTTGCTTCTTTAGCAAGGAAAAGATATAGCGGATGGCAGGAACGTCTGGTCTTGAAAAAACCGAAAATTTCTGCTCCTGAAAAATTTAAAAATTAGATAATGTGGCAATTAGATAATTTATCTTAACCGGAAAGGGCTTCGACTCCGCTCAGCCTGACACAACATAGAAAACTTAGAACCTTAGCAACTTAGAATCTTTTTCAAAAAAAAAGCACCAATCTTTCGATTGATGCTTTGATATTTGATTTGAAAAAAATTATTTTTTCTTTCCTTTTGCAGGAGCTTTTGCAGCTTTTGCAGCTTCTTGAGCAGCTTTCATAGCAGCACGAGAAATTCTTACCTGAGCAACAACTGTGTTCTCTGGGTGCATAACTTTGTATTCTGGTTGACCAACTTTAGTAACATATAATTTGTTACCCATTTCAAGCGGAGTAATATCAGCTTCAACAAAATCAGGAAGATTTTTAGGTAAAGCTTTTACTTTTAATTTACGAGTGTTCAAACGTAAAACACCTCCAGCAAGAACACCTTTAGATGTACCAACAACTTTTACAGGAACTTCCATTGTGATTTCTTTATCATCAAATAATTGGAAGAAGTCAATGTGTAAAATTTTGTCAGATACCGGGTGAACCTGAATGTCTTGCAAAATTGCATTAAATGATTTTCCTTTTCCAAGCTCAATCACAACTGTGTGTGCATTTGGAGTGTAAACCAAGTTTTTGAACGCTGCAGCGTCTGCTGAGAAGTGTACTGCCTGATTTCCTCCGTATAACACGCAAGGAACCGCTCCAGCATTACGTAAGGCTTTAGTTGACACTTTGCCCACGCTTTCTCTTTCTGATCCTTTAATTGTAATCGATTTCATTGTAAAAAAAATATAGTTATTAATAAATATTCTAATTCTTATTGTAGTGTGATTGCTTCGTTTCTCGCAATGACTACATTATAAATTTTCCACTGATGGAATTGTTGTGGTGCACCATGTGCATAACTTCGGCAAAAAGTGGTGCACAACTCACTACTTTAATTTTCTTTGATTCTTTCTTTAACGGAATAGAATCGGTAACAATTAACTCACTTAATTTTGAGTTTTCAATTTTTTCGTAGGCATTACCGGATAAAATGGCGTGTGTACAAATTGCTCTAACGCTTAATGCTCCTTTTTCGATCATTAAATCTGCCGCTTTCGCTAATGTTCCACCTGTATCGATCATGTCGTCTACTAGTATTACGTTACGACCTTTTACTTCACCAATTAGTTCCATAGTATCAATAACGTTGGCTGCTTTTCTTTGTTTGTAACAGATTACTACATCTGACTCCAAGAACTTAGAGTAAGCATATGCTCTTTTTGAACCTCCCATATCCGGAGATGCAATTGTTAGATTCTCTAAATTTAAACTTTTTACGTATGGTAAAAAGATTGTAGATGCAAATAAATGATCTACCGGTTTTTCGAAAAACCCCTGAATTTGATCTGCATGCAAATCCATTGTCATTACTCTTGTCGCTCCGGCAGCATCTAATAAATTAGCTACTAATTTTGCTCCAATCGGAACCCTTGGTTTGTCTTTTCTATCTTGTCTTGCCCAACCAAAATAAGGCATAACAGCTGTAATGTGTCTTGCTGATGCACGTTTTGCTGCGTCAATCATTAGCAACAATTCCATCAAATTATCAGCAGTTGGAAAAGTTGAACACACGATAAAAACGCGTAATCCTCTTATTGATTCTTCGTAAGATGGCTGAAATTCTCCATCGCTATACGTTGACATCGTTACTTTTCCTAACGGAATTCCGTATTGTTCTGCAATTTTTTCTGCAAGATAAACACTTTGTGAACAAGCAAAAATTTTAGCTTCTGGTTCTAGGTGCGACATTATAATTTGTTGTTTTTGCTCCGCTGCGCTCTACACGATTCGGCTTTACAATTTTAAGTAAAGCAAGACCAGTATAAATGCCTCGGGTGTAGTTAGTTGTGTGTGCTTCGTTTTAACGAGGTGCAAATTTAGAAAATTTATTGGACACTGAAAGGAAAAATTTAAGTATTTTTAGTAGATCATTTAATTTAATTTTTTACATTTGCACCGTGTTAAAGAAATAAGCACAGTTATGACATCATAATTAACTTATTTTATTGCGTTGAAATGATCGATTTATTTGGTTATTTTTTCGTCTGCTAAGCCCGGATGGCGGAATTGGTAGACGCGCTGGTCTCAAACACCTGTGGGAAACCGTGCCGGTTCGACTCCGGCTCCGGGTACATTAACGGAAAAGCTGTCATTATTGACGGCTTTTCGTTTTTTAATACCTTCCGAAGCCTTGATATTCCTAGTCAGAACCTCAATTACTTCATTCACTTTAGTGGTTCGACAATTTTCATTTCCAAAAATTAGTTTTTCAGAAAATATAGCTCCCGCCAGTATCCTTTTCCCTTCGTAATCACTAATCGCAAAGAATTTTTGTAAATTCATAAGTAACTCAAGTCCTGATTCAACATCCGACTTTATCGAATCCGTTTTTAGTCCCAGAATTTCAATTTCATTATTGACAATGTTTAATTCTTTATTAATTCGAGAGACTATATTATTAAATCTATCTTTATCAATATCTTTTGCCAACAACATATCTTCTGCATCTTCTATTTTAGTTTTTAAAGTCCTTTGAAGCTCTTTTTTTAGCTTCAACTGATTTTCTTTATCTCCGTTAATTTGAGACTCAGAATCTTTTAAAATATCTACATACAGCCCCTTTGCGCTTTCATTAATTCCTAATTCAGCTAGTATATTCTCAATTTTAGAATGTGCATGCTCAGCACGAACTCTAGTTTCACATTTATTTCTACAATGATAATAAGCGTATTTTTTAGTTCTACCTGTAGATAAACTACCTGTAATTTGACCTCCACAAACTTCACAAATTAAGAAATCACGCATTGGAAATTCTAAATTTTTGTGAGAAGACTTTATTCCATGCCATCTTTTTCTTTTAAAGACATCCTGTACTTTATTAAAGGTCTCAATATCAATTAAAGCTTCATGCCTCCCATCAACGACCATCGCAGGTTCTTTCTTGTATTCGGGAACTGATATCTTACCTATATAAATGATATTTTTGAGCATTTCACTAAAGGAGCTTTTTTCCAACTTCATTCCATCTGCTCTCAATCTTTTTCGGATAACTTCTACAGGTTCAATATTTATAGCTACTTCATGAAATGCTCTTTTGACGAAAATTGAATAGCCATTAGCTTTTAAGGTAGACTTTTTAAGCTCATTGCGGAAATTATTATAACCGTACGGAGCTTTTCCTGTAAAATATCCATCTTTTTTACATTGATAAGTTCCTGCTATGGTTCGACTTGATATCTTATCCCGTTCAACCTCCCCTGCTGTCAAATATATTGACAGCACCATCTTATTATCTGAATTGCTTGTGTCTAGGTATTGTTCAGATGCATTTAATTCAATTCCCATTGAGTCAAACTCTCTTAAAACAGTCAATGCCTGCTCAACGTTGCGAGAAAACCTATCCCACTTGGCAAAAAAGACTTTATGAATTTCTCTTTTATTGGCTTTTGCATAAGTCTTTAATTTTGACCATTCTGGTCTATTGAAATTTTTAGCAGAGTGGTCTTCTCTATATACATTTACAATATTATAGTTTCTTGCGTCACAGTATCTTCTTAATGATTCTTCTTGGTAATCAAGACTAAACCCTCTTTGAGCTTGCTCATCCGTACTCACACGGCAATATATTATTACGTTTATATTATTATTCATTTTTTTCTGTTTTTATTTTATTTTTAAAATGCACTTCAGCGAATTTATAAAGTACACCTCTAATTAATTTTACTTCTTCATCAGTGTAACGAACACCATTTTTATTTAATTTTTTTTTACACTCTGTTATACTTAACAATTTTATTCTCAGACACCCATCTCAATTGTTATTAGGGCGGAAGATTAATTATTGGGACAAAATCCCAATAAGAATGCTTACAACCAGTAAACACTTTTTTATTTCCATAAATTATTCTGGAAATAATGTCTCATCTATCATCATCAATGTCGATTTCAGGAAATACTTTGATGAATTAGGAATTCTAAGTACCTCATCATCAAAAATTGTCCCTCCTCCATAATCTACATACATGAATTCAAACGGAAGACTACCAGTAGACTTATATTGTTCAATAAAAGATTCTCCTATTGAACATCCATTATCTACATCATTTTCTAAACTTATTAAAGGATAGCCTTTATGAAGAGCCTTCGCCTCAGTGATATGAGTAGTATTCATCTCATTTTGGTCTTCGGAATACTCTTCTTTTATCTCAACACTGTCGCACAAAACATCTTTGAAAAATTCCGACTGTTGAGCCTCGGCAAAACTAATTTACTCCTTCTTCTTTTTCTATCCCATGCATAATCTCCATCCTTATTTTTTTTAACTAGTGGCAGAATACTAATCTTTGATTTTTCAAGGAAATCATCTGGAAATATCCATTTTTCAATTTGAACAACCTCAGCCTCACGTAAATCATTGGCATGATTCCCATCATTATAGGGTTGAGTATTCAAATAACCTGAACTTTCCAAATGTTGGAAATTCATTTGAATAGTCTTCTTTTTATAAACCCCCAACTCTTTCGCTAGAACAGCACTTGTTTTAAAGTATGGCTGTCCCTGGATTTGTCTAGATATCACATCACTTATGATTACTTTCTGAAGAAGAGTTAGCTCTTTATTTTTCATTAGTTTAGGAAATAAACGGAGGAAATTATCTAACCCTTCAGATTCTATTTTTTTATTTTTAAACATTGCATTATAATATTATTATCCTCAATTGAACTTGGGGATTTATTTGGATTAATATTCGCATCAATCAGACTGATTGACACTATAAAATAAAATATTGTATGATTTTAAATAAATCTTCATGAACGGCTTAAGAACCATTTCAGATTGAAGATTTAATTAGTTTCTAGTTTTTTCAAAACCCGAATTTAATCTACCAGACAGTTGTCCTTTTTAGGTATTAAACTCCTTTAGTAGTCAAACGTTAAATCATTCAAATAACGCACTTTACTGACTTATAACAAATATACTTCGGAATTTAGGGATAGCCAATAAAAATAAATTTTGGTGTTATTTTATTTTCTCATATATTGCCCGAATTGATTCAAAATAGCATAACCCTACCTCCCAATTAGCATAGTACTACCATCAAAAACACAACGCTATACTATCTGAAACCGACACACTATACCTTCTGAATAGTAATAAAATAAGAATACAAATAACATTAAAAACAAGAAAAAGTATAAGAATAAAATAACTTATATTATAGTGAAGTATTTTCTTCTTTGTTAAAAAACACTATCAAAAACAAAAAATTAGCCTACGGCAACAGTTGGATATTATATCTTAAAAAACTATCCCAACATAAATTCCAATATATTAAGAATCTAATAATATCTTAGTAAAAACATTATACCAATCCTTTTTCTATATCACTCCTTTCTTGATAGCACCCCCTCTACATAGCCCCCCCCTAGGGGTAGCCCTCCCCCCATAGAAATCAAATTACCAAAATGCTTTTATTCGTTACCTCTCTTTTATATACACAAAAAACAAAAACACCGCATTTATTACCTATGATGCCAAAAAAATATTTTTAGACAAAAACGGCTATTTTATGTACTTAAACAGCACTTTTTTGACGTATTTTGATACAATTTTAAAATAAAAGAGCACGTATTAAAAGACAATTTTAGCTCCAAAACCCCTTTATTTTAGGGTAATTGGACGTTTAGTCAAGTTCTCTTTATACCGTAAAGTAATTTTTTTTATTTTTTTAAGCTTAAACTAGCTTTTTAGACCTTATCGGTTTTATTTCCTTCTAGAATCATTAAACCTTTTTCAATAAAACTTTTAGCTTCCTCAATCTCACTTTGAGCGATAGAGGTTCCTTTAGTAGGAACGAACATCTCCCTTACATCGACATCAAGTGCTTCTGCCAGCTGAAGCAACAAATTTATTGTTGGCAAATTTTTCTCTGATGAAATATTAGAGATTGTTGTCATGCTTACACCAACCTTAGTCGCAAGTTCATCTCTTGAAATTCCTTTCAAATTCATCAATTGTTTTAGTCGCAATATTTCCATTTCAGTTTTTTTACAATCCAAAGATAATCAAAAAATAAAGCAGGGCTTACTTTATTCAGATAAAAATAAAGTAAAATTTGCTTTTAAATAAAATATTACTTTACTTTGTCATATAATAATAAAACAATACTTGATTTATGACCGCAAAAGACTTTAAATTAGAATTAAGAGAAATCAAAGAAAGCCTAAAAGGGCTAACTCTTCAATTGGTAACTCAAAATGGCTATAGACCATATTTTAGCCTAAAAGATTTTGGTAATGCAGTTTTAAACGAAGAGTCAAAAGGAAATGATTTTAGAATAAATCAAGTTTGGACAGATTGCGGAACACTATCCGTAAAATCAATTAAAAATCTTGGAGAACTAATCAGAACAAATTCTGTTACTGCAATTCAATTTGAAAGCTTCTGGAATCCTAAAACACCTGAAGAATATATAAGAAGCTTTGGAGCATTAGACTAACGTAATTACAAAAAACATGGAAACAACATCAAGAACGATGCAAATTGCACACACAATAATAGAACAAATTAATTATGCGGACAGAAATGCTTTAATGGCATGGGGAGCCAAAAGCTTTTCCGCAATTAGTGAAAACAATGAATTTGAAGGTGGATTATCTTTTCAAGTAAATGGGTTAAAGCACAAAGGATGGGTAAAAATTTGTCTTCGTTGGGTTGACGATTACACAATAATATTCATCAACAAAAATCGGGAAGTAGTTAAAACTTTTGAAGGAGCATATTGTGATATGTTAGTTCCTGTTATCGATTGGATTGAAGGTAAATAAATTTCAGTCCTGCTTTAGTTTTAGACTATAACCATAATCTAAAACAGCTAAACCTCTCTAAAGCATTATCAAATGAGTCAAATGTTTTAAAATAATTCAGAGACTAATTTTAAAGCAAAAATCAATTAAAATTTTAAGTTATGTTTTACTTCTATTCTAGAATCTCAACTACTCAACAAAATTCAAGTCGCCAAATCGAGAATTTCAAAAATCACATTGGCTATGATACAAAATATGTTTTCATTGAAAAAATCCAAGGAAATATTCCATTCATGCAACGTCCTGAGGCAATAAAAATGTTTGATGTAATTACAAGTCAAAATAATTACTGTACTGTCGTAGTGGATTCAGTTGATAGACTTGGGAGAAATTTATTAGATATTCTGAATACTATTGAATTATTTACTCAAAACGGTATTAATCTTAAATCTTTAAAAGAGGGATTCTCAACCCTTCTGGATAATGGCCAGGAAAATCCAATGGCAAAATTAGTGATTTCAGTAATGGGAAGTATTGGCGAAATGGAGCGGAACCGCATTAAAACTAGAACTGCCGAAGGTATAGCAATTGGCAAAGCTCTGGGCAAATTCACAGGCAGAAAATTAGGAAGCATCCAAACTGATGAAAAACTTTTACAGAGACACCAGACTATTGTTAAAAAGCTTCAAAAAGGTCTTACCATTCGTGAAATTTCTGAAATTACAGGAGCATCTTCAGCAACAATCATTAAAGTAAAAAAAAATATTGCAAAATCATCATAATATTTAATAAAGGCAGTAAATACTGCCTTTATCATCAATTAAAAACCTTATATTCGACCCATTCTCCATTACGATATATTTCAGCTTTAATCCAATTTTCTTTCTTGATAGGTACAAGACTTCCAAACCATTCTTTAGGGCTCGCCCCTTTAACTAATCCCACATTTTCCATTCGTTTAGCGTGTTCTAAGTCCATTTTAGCGAGATGTTTGATTTTTCCCCAATGTGTTAATCCAATTGGCTTAACCTGAATTCTAGTACATCCTAAAATATCTAATTGCTCAGCAAATGTCAATGTTTTGATATTACCAGATTTATCCCGTAAACTTTTTGTTGCTGTGTGTTCCCAATGAGAATTAGTTGAAACCCATGCACAAGCTTTTTCTTTAGGCGCATATACACTTGCATTTGCAAGTTTAATTTCTCCACTTTCAATAATTTCCTCAAGCCTATATTTTGGTGTGTAGTGATAGTATTTTATATCCATAATAATGTAAATTTTATATTCTTAATAAGTTTGTTTTCCTGAACCTTTACAAACTTGACATAAGCGAACTCCATTGTAACCGTTAACATAACCACTCCCATTACAGCCTTCGCAATTTGGTCTGCTTGAAAGTGACTCATTTAATCTTTCTCTACTCACGGTTCCGCACTGAGAACAAACGCCTCCCCTGTAAATTCCTAATCCACAGTGTTTGCATTTTGTTCCATCAGTTGAAAATGCCACATTTGATTGTTTTTCTTTTTCTTTCGCTTCTTCTATTCTACTATATTCAGCCTTACGTTTCGCAACAGCAAAATCTGCTTCTAATTCTTTTTTAGCTCGCTTCTTTGCTTGCAGAGTATTTTGTCCCCCTTTAATACATCTTACTGAGAAACCATAATTTTGATTATACACATAACTAGTAGGACTCTCTGTTCTATATTCGTTATCTAACTCAACATACTCTGGATATATATTATCGCTTTGAAGACTTACATTATTACGATAACTAGAAGTCCACCAATGTGCACGATTCCAATAATGATTATCTTTTTCAATATCATTAAATGCCCCTGAATCGTCTCGATAGCCTCCTAACAAAGCATTAAATCCAGTTTCAGAAATCAGTTTTTCTCCTGCTGTAGTTGACCATTGGTCATACCTATCATGACCTAAAAATTTCAAAAATATTTCCCATTCATCATTATTTGGAATATGAAACCCCTCTGGTGCTAACCCTCTTTCATCAATTACTGCCCAAAAGTTGTATAGCTTCCCGTAATAGCTTCTCCCTCCATTTTCAGAGTCATCATTATAATAACACCATGCAGGTTTTTGAAGCCTTCCCGCTTCTTTCCACTCATCGTTGGTTTTAGCTTCTGAAATACTATCTCCATTTCTAAAAACACTGACATTTAAATTATATTTAGTCCAGTTTTGGTCTCCATAGCTTACTGTTTCAAAACCTGTCCCTTTGAGATATTGCTCATATTTTTCTTTTTGCAAGAAAGCAATAGAATCCCTTTTTGCTTGTTGACTATCTATAGTATTAATATTGGTATCGGCTGTATGTACCGCATTATTTTTTTCGTTTTTATTTTTAGCACAACTAGAGATTAAAACGATAAAAAGAAGAAATAGATAAATTTTATTCATAGCAAAGTTTTCTTTAATCTGCTAATTGTACTAATTCATTATAAGCAATCTGAGCTGTTTCTTCAGAATCAAAATCATTCATATCTTCCCAATAACATCTTTCTAAAAAATTATCGTAAATTGCATATATTACCCAATATGTATTATCATAAAGAATTATTACTCTTTCAATATATTTATCATTGGGGATTCCAAAAATACTATCCTGAAGCTCTACAGCTTCTCCTCTTAACTTTATCCATTCAATCAACTCATGAATTGTCATGTTTAATTCTAGCAATAACCTTACTTTTTCCATAATCTATTATTTACGTACTTATTAATTAGAAACTATTCTTAAATTGGTCTAATATCTTTTGATTTGGACTAGTAAATAGAGCAAAGATATTATCAACATTAGCACTAGATTTAGCATTAATCTTGATGTTATTTTCTTCAGGTATTAAAGTCACTATAATCTCTCCGACAACTGTCAGCTTTTTGTAGTCCGCTGTTAACTGATTCAATAACTTATTATTTTTAACATTTGAAAATCCACCATTTTGGAGAGCCTTTTCTCCTTTTTTTATCCATTCTTCAATATTACCTTTTACAGAAAAGGTTTCTTCTTTGCTTTTTCTTATAGCCATCTTTTTAAGTTTTACTTTAGGTATTGAAATTGATTAAATTCTTTATACTTTCTTTGATTAAAATCTCAAAACTAGTACAAGCATCTTATTAAACTTTTACCAATTAGTTATCGTGAAGATTTAACAATTTAACGTTTGGCAACAAACAAAAAAACTATTCATCTCTGAATAGTTTTATAAGGCTTACTGTTTATAAATTAATTTCGGAAAAGTCTATTTCTTATTTTAAAACTTCGATTTTAATTCTGTAATTACCACTAACTGGAACATCAATATTCTTATTAAGAAACGTACAGTTAAAATTTCCTTCAACAATATAGTATTTAGCTTCAGAATCCTCCGATAAAAAATCAACTTTGGTTATTTTGTGAATACTTTGAGCATTTGGTTTTAAATGCAAATAAGTATCTGTGCTTTTATCTTCATAAACAATACTTAAATCATTATTCAGATTACAAAAATCACTGTCAATCCCATCTGTAGAAAATGCCCAGACACTATTTGTATCTACTGTTCTAGTATTAAGAATGTTGTTTTTTTGCGTATTTGAATAGTCAATTAAATTTTCAAAATGTGCAAAACTAACTTCGATAAATAACGATGAGTTTTCTACTTCACCAACATATTGTAAAAATAAATCTCCATTATCCAAACAATTCTCCTGACCACTAAAACCCGTTGAATATAATCCTTCACTTGTATAATTTTTTCCTGAAACATTTATTTGCAAAAACAAATTGTCACTTAATTTATCTTCATCAGAACTGGTACAACTATATGATATTATCATAAGAAAAGCACAGAAAAAAATCTTCGTAAGTAATTTTAAATTATTCATAGTTTTGTTTTTAAGATTAATATAGAGCAAAACTACTTCTACAGAAATATTAAAATTTGAACAACTAGTTCTCGTACAGATTTTATGATTAATCGTAAAAATTATAGAATTTGAAGACGTAATTCTACCGTTGTCCCTTCATTTAGTTCTGAAGAAATCAATATTGGATTCAAGTTATTAGGTTGGAATAACGATATTCTTTCTTTAGCTAAATCTATTCCTTTTGAAGCATGAAGTTTATTAAGGTTTCTAAACTCCATTCCTTTACCATTATCTAAAATTTGTATGTAAACAATATTTTTAACTAGCTTAAAAGAAAGCAATAATTTTGGGCTTATTGAATGAGAATCGAAGGCATGGACGAATACATTTTCAATAAATGGCTGAATTAGCATTGGAGGAATTTCAACTTCAAATAAATCTAATTCTTCAGCAACGGTAAGCTCAAACTGAATGTGATTTCTAAATCTCATATTTTCTAGGGCAACATAAGATTTTAGATATTCAATTTCGTCAGATAATGCAATTTTTTGAATTGACGAATTATTTAATGTTTGACGAATTATCTTCGAAAATTCTCCCATATACATTAAGGCATCATCTGTGTTATTATCGATGATATAATTCTGGATAGAGTTCATTGCGTTAAAGATAAAATGAGGGTTCATTTGGCTTTGCAATGCCTCCATTTTTGTTTCCGCTAAACGTTTTTGAACCTCTGCCTTTGCCCGTTCCTGCTTTTTTATGATACGAATACGATTAATATAAATTAGGTATCCACATACAAAAACAAAAATAAAACAGCTTATTAAAAACCACCAAGTTTTCCAAAAAGGCGCAGTTATTACAATATTTAAAATATCATTTGACGATATTTGACCAGAGTGTAAATCTTTGGTTAGTAATCTAATTTTATAATTGCCATCTGGCAGATAAGTAAGATTGATATTTTTATCTTTTGTCCATTTACTCCAATTTGAATTAGTTAATCCAAATAGCTTATATCGGTATTCTAGCTTATTAGGGTATTGTGCAAATTGAGGTTCAAATGCAACCGAAATCGTATTCCTGTTATATGGTAATTCAATTTTGTCCGAATTATAATATAACCATTTAAAACTATTTTGATTAATCTTCTCGAAGTTAACTTCAATTCCTGTAACTTTTACTTTTATAAGATTACTTTCGGCTTTGATGTAATCTTTAAAGTCATACTCATAGTAACCGTCCTGAGTTCCAATTTTTAAAATAGTTCCTTCAATATTTGAGGAAGTAAAAATTTTAGTCCTTAAGCCTTGTTCCTCATCAATTAATCTAATACTGCCGTTTTTATAAATATTTAAACCCTTTTCAGTACCTATAAACAAAAAGTCTTTGTAGCATTCCAAAAATGAAATTGAATTACCAATTAACTCTTTTCGATTAATTTTTTTAATTACTTTAAATCCTTTTGAAACATCAATAACAAAAACATCTCCGAAAGAATTTGCAATTACAAGTTCACTTTTATCATTAACTTTAGCCTGAACAAGTTCTTTTTCATTCCATATCTTATTTAAATCACAAGAAAAGGAGTTATCGTTTTGAAAGATATACAACCCACCTGATGAAGAAGCTATATAATATTTACCATATAAAGAATAAATGGCGAAAGCATCCCTTGGAGTATTTTCGTCTGACAACTCATATATTTTAAAACCTTTATTATTTCTAAAATTTTCTGATTTATAAAACTTGCCATAAGCAACTTGATAAATTATTGAATTTTGATTCAAAAAATTATAAGCGCTTACAGAATACGGAGAATAAAGCGTTATTTGTCCTTTAGAATTAATTCCAAACAATCCAATCGTTGAATTGACCCAAATAACTGAATTCACTAACTGAATACTTCTTAACTCAATACCTTTTAGTTCCTTTGCATCAGAAGACACATTGTGTTCAAAATATCTAAATATTGAATTTTCTTTATACCATTTACTAGCAAAATTATAAAACATCTGATTTGTGATTTCAGTAGTAATTTCTTTTCCGCTAAGAAATAGTAGCCCATCCTTATGTAGAATAAGCTCATTATTCCCCATCTTCTTAAGACATACTATATCTAGTTTTGATTTATTATAAAATGATGAAGGATAATATTTAATCTGTTGTTTCAAATCAATTTTAAATAGTCCTTTATTTATAGTCCCTATATATAAGTTGTCAGTTGGAGAATCATAAAATAAACTCCAAATTTCAGAGCTTTCGACACCAAACTCTTTATTAAGATTAACGAGTTTATTATTTACTTCCTTATAAATCCCCCCCGTAGCAAAATTAATTCCATTACCTGCTACATAAGTCACTCCTCTTTTATCAGTGACAAAATTCCAAAAAACACTACTCCCAAAACGAATGTTGGATTCTTCATTTTTTAAATAATCGGTAATGTAAATTTTGCTTATGGATTTACCAATTGCATCACTATGACAAATAAAAAGACTATCATTTTTCTTATGAATTGAAAATATATCTGGTTCTTTATGATTTATCAATTTTATACTTTCTGTAGATAAATCAACCCGCCAAAAACCATCATTAAAAGTTCCAAAATAGATTTTAGAGTTAATTTCAACAAAATCCATGACTTGAAATAAATTCCTGCAACCAACAATTTTCTTACTGAAAATGATTTTTTTAGAATTGATATCAAGCACAGAAATTCCAAATTCTGTTCCTACATAAAGGAAATCTTTATGAATAAATAAACGTCGGATTTTGTCATGAATTAGTCCTTTCTTTTTATCAACGACTTCAAATTTTTTGCCATCATAAAAAGTCAAACCCCCTCCATGACTACCAAACCACATATTATGATTTCTATCTTCAACGATTGCCCAACAGTTATTATGAGCCAACCCATCAGAAACATAGTAATTCTTTACTCCTCCATTTTGAATTGCTGATAATCCATTTGCCGTTCCAACCCACAGAATTCCCCTGCTATCTTTGTATATGGAATAAACACTATTATTTGGCAGTCCATCAATTGTTGAGAAATTCTCTGATGGAAATTGTTGAGAAAAAGCTATTTCAACAAAACAAAGCAGTATAAATAAAAGGTTACTTTTTCTGAATGATAGCATTTATAAATTCTTCTTTTTTTCTAACAGATACAGGAAGACTTTCCCCATTGCTAAGTTCTACAAGGAGTTCATTGGTTTTGTTAAATCGGGTAACATAATTCAGATTTACTAAATATGATTTATGAATTCTTTGAAAAATGGAACTTGGAAGAAGCTCTTCAATGTATTTCAATGTTTTAGACAAAGTAATATTTCTGCCATCTAAGCAAACAATTTTACAATAGTTACTATCTGCTTCACAATACAGTATTGCGTTCGTTTTAAGCAACTCAAATCCATTTTCTGTTGGTAATGCTATCCTATTGTATTCTGAGCCACCAGTATCGATATTTTCTAAAAGCAATCTTAGTTTTTCTTCTTGCGATGCCTTATTTTGTTTGCTATCATACTTTTTAATAGTCTCCAACAAATCGATATAATTGATTGGTTTTAATAGATAATCTAAAGCACTACATTTTATAGCGTCAATTGCAAACTCAGTATGAGCGGTAGTAAAAATGACTTCAAATTTTACTTTATTTAATTCTTTAAAAAGTTGAAAACCATTTTTATTAGGCATTTGCACATCTAAAAAAACTAATTCTGGATTAAATTTTTCAATAGATATGATAGCTTCATCGACATTTTCACATTTGTCAAGAATTAGAAACTTTTCGGGAAAATAGCGGGTTAAAAGCTTTTCCAGAAATTCTCTAGCGTTATATTCATCGTCTACAATAATGGTCTTAATCATTTTATAAATGTAAAAAGATTTTAAAGAATTCCGAGAGTTGAATTAGTAAACGTATTGAAATTGCAATTACACGTAAATCCTTAAATATTATTCATTTTTAATCACTGGATTTCCATGTACATCATAATCAGTTGTAACTCCATTATCGTTATCAATGGTTTGTTTTATTATTCCATCCTCAGAATATCTTTTAGATTCCCCAATTAAAACGCCGTTTGAATAGTTTTCAATTTTGCTAGCATTTCCATTTTGAAAATACCAAATACATTTACCATTATACTTCCCCATTATAGAATTGGTTCTAACTTCTAACTGTCCATTTTTTTCATAATATCTAACAAATTCTCCATCTGACAAACCATCTACAAAGTTTTCTTTAGATTTAATTTTTCCGTTTTCATAATAAGATATACTTTGACCATCTGGTTTTCCATAGACGTATTTCATTTTATACATTAATTGCCCATTTTCATAATACCGAACAGACTCGTCAATTTGAATACCTCCTGTGTAATTATCCCTACTTCTTAATTGACCACTGGGATAATATGCAATCGTTTCTCCTTCTTTTTTAGTCCCCATACTTCTCATCTTACTCTCTATTTTACCATTTTCAAAATAAGAAACCAGTATTCTAACATCTGTGCCTTGTACTATATCTCTTGTTGTAGTCCCTTTTGGCTTAACTATTATTAAGCTTATTTGTCCATTATCATGGTAACCTGTTTCTTCAAAAGTAAACCCAGAATATTCACGTAGGATTTTATCATTTGTATTTGTAGATTCTAGTTTATCTTCGAATTCCTCTTTTCCCAATTCTTTAGAAATTGAACCTTTTGTAATTGAAGAAACGGTTGAGGCTGTTTCAACATTTTGAGCTTTTTTATTAGTACAGGAAGTTAAAACATTCAGTAATATTACAAATAATAGAGTTTTTTTCATCTTTAAAGATTTTACAATTTTTAAGTTTTTCTTTTTGCATTTATTTTTTCAAATATACAAATTATAGCACATGTGCTATAATAATTTTATTATTAATACCTTCATTTTGATGGAGTGAAAAAGGATGATAATAAATCAAGAAAATTAATCTTCGATGAAGAAGGTTTAAAGTTGCTTGCTAAGCGACTAAAAGAAATACGCTCTGAAAAAGGTTTATCGCAAGAAGAACTGGCTTATCGTTCCGAAATAACTTTATCTCAAATTGCGAGAATTGAGACTGTAAGAATAAATCCCACAGTTAGCACAATATTCAAAATTGCTCGCGCCTTAGAAGTACCACTAAACGAGTTATTTAATTTTGAATTAACACCAAGCCCAAATGAATAACTTAAGGTATTAAGTAATACAAAAGAAGCCACTTCTGTAAAAAGTGGCTTCTTCATATTTAAAAACTACACTAATCTTCAAATATGAATAATAAAGATAGTAATCCTTTTGGTATCATCATCTAAAATTTAAAATAGTAATTTAGCGACGTCCAAAAAGATTTATAAAAATAAAAACTACGACGAAAAATCCTAAAATGTAGAAAAGAAATAAAAAATCTCCAGCAAATATCATTAGAGCAATTGCCCCAAAAATAGCTAGCAATAGAATACTTCCACCCTGATTTTTATTACTCATAAAATAATTATTAATACAATTCTAATCTCTAATAATCATACATACTTGGAGATTTTAGTTTTATTTAATTAATTTACCATTGGATTAAATTTTGAGCAAAGCTAAAACTTGATGCATCTATTTTACCTGTTTCTGTAAACTCATGCTTATCATTTCCATTTTTAGAAACAGTCAATTCATTTCTTAAAACATGAGTTAATTCAAGATTTTTTATAAACTCTGAGTTTATTGCTAAATTCACTCCTTGTCCACCAAAAGGAACACTTGGATAATATATTCCGTCTGCCTTACCTTCTGAATGAGCAAGAGCAACATTACAATAAGCTGTAGTGATTATATATGTTTTCGGGTCATGTTTTGAAGACTTTCTGAATTTTTCAAAAAGGAATCTATAAAATAATATTATTGCCTCTCTCATCTCTAAATCAGATTGCTCTATGAATGTTTCCATTACAGCTCCATGCTCTTTATCAAACTCTGAAACCCTATTCTCTTTATCGGGTGTTGTCACTATAATTCCTCTGAAAGGTTTTGTCAACTGCCATCTACCAATAGTTACGTATACTTTATCATTAACTTCTTTTGTTTCTGACCAATATTCAACTAATTCCGCAAATGAAGTAGGTCTGTTTTCTGAGCAATAGAATTTAGATTGGAAAGGGCGATTACATCTTGCAAAATTTTTAACAAAATGGTTAGGCGTTATTGATATCTCTGATATGGACTGAAATAAATCATCTTTTTCATGAGTCCTTGTTCTAAAAAACACAGACTTTTCAGGAATATCGTATAATAAAACAGGTAATCTACCTATTGTTAAATAAGCTAAAACTGCTTTTTCGTAAGCATATTCATTTTCTGGATTGATAGCTTCTAATTTCTCAATTACATTTTTTACTTTTTCAACTGTCATTTTATTATTTTTTAAAATATATGAATGTTTATCCTAAATTAAATCGAGTTACGCAAAAATCTATAATATTTTTTCTTCTGTCATCCACGCTCATTTTATTAAAACTTCCTTTTTGAATTTCCCCTGCTAGGTTTCTAATTTCAGTGTTTTGAGAGTTCAAATATCCATTAACTTTGTTAATAGGAGGTAAGTTCCCCAGGCCAATATTTAAGTTCTTTTCCAACAATCCTAGATTACCTAAACGATTTTTCTCATAATCATAGTCATCAGAAAAATCATAAGAGGTTGCATCATAATTTGGCTCTTTGCTAAAAACGTGCTCAACCTGAAAGTCCTTGTAAGTTATAACATCATGATTATCATTACTATATTCTGAAAGAATATATTTTACAGCTCCATTACCATAAATCGCACCATCCAAATAAGTACCAAATACGTGGTTATTTACAAATTTTTCACTAAAATTAATTAAGTGATTTTTAATTTCTTCTACAGTTAAATCGTATTCAACAATTTGAGAACTCAGCCAATAAATATCCGCAATTGGATTTGTACCTCGTAGTTTATAAACTCTTACTTCAATCGTTTCCAATATCGTTAGTAAGGAATCGAGTTTTCCTTGCATATAAAGTCGAACTAGCAATGGAAATAATGTAGCAGTAAATTCTAAATGTCTAAATGGTTTTTGGAATAATGGGTTTGTTTCAATTTCTTTCACAAGTTTAGAATAACTAACAGCAAAATTTTCAAAATCCAGTAAGTATTGTGATATAAAACTTTCTAACTCACTTGGCTTTTCTTTTAATTCTTCACATTTAGTTTTCAAATTATCAAAAATAGTATCAGCTCCATCTCTATTGTTCCAAGTTGATGCGAAAAGTTTTCTTGAAGAATAATAGTGTTGAGTAAATATTGTGTTTTCTTCTAGCCTCCCTAGTATTCCTAAGTTTTCTTTACAAACTAATAAATCATCATAACTATCAAAAATGTTTTCAAAACTATTATTTATATCATCATTTAATTGTTCTTTTAAATGCAACGTCGAATACAACATTAAAATACTTTTTGTTTTATCTAAAATTCTTAAAGGCAAACCTCTGTCGTTGATAATTGAAAACATCTTAACAGCCTGCGCTTGACTTTCAACATTAAAAACCAAAACTTCAATATTATCTCTGATAAAAATTATTCTTTGTTCAATTTCTGCAGAGGTCAAAGCGTTAGAAAATGCGATAAATAGTTTCTTTGCAGAAAACATAAAGCGTTGACTCCTCTTATTAACTGTATTAATATCTATTTTTTCAAATTCAAAAAGTAATAACTTTAAAAAATTTCCATCTTCGCCAAGTGGTTGCAATTTTAGGTTATCCTTACTTCCAATAAATGCTGATAACTGGCTTTCTCTAATATCTGGGTCAGATAATTTATCAATAAGAACTTTTAACAGGATGAATATTGTAGTAATTCTTTGTTGCCCATCTATGATTTCATAAACAGTATCCGTTGACAAACCTACACTCCTATTTTCTTTAAATGAAAGTGTTCCAACAAAATGATTCATTTTATCCTTTAGACTCTCTTCAATATCTTTCCAAAGAGCCTTTCTTTCATTATCCGTCCAACTATATTTTCGCTGATAAGTTGGAATAATAAATCTGTTTCCATTGAAAATTGACCCAATTTTTTCAGTCTGACTTTTCGTTATTGACATAATTAAATTTTATTTGGTTTTTAATATTAACAATCAGCATAGATTTAAATCAAACTAATCTATTCTTATAAATCAACTTATATTCTTGCTAATTTAGAAATATTTTACTACAAATAAAATTTAGATAAATTAGAAAGTCACTCTTTGAAATATTTTAAATAATAAATATAATAATAGCCTTTTATACAGTTATTCTAATTTAGTTTTTGAATCGACTGGTAAAATAAATTATACTCCACAGAAATCATTGTTAATAAGTACAGTAATCTGTTAATAATAATTGTGTGATAAAATTTTATAGATTTGCGCAGAGAGAATTTTATTCTTAAATTTGCTTAAATAAAAAAAGCATCCAACGGGAAAGGATGCTTTTTTGTATAGTTCTTTGAAATGGGTGATTTCAAATATTATTTTAATAATGTTGTACAAAAGTAGTAAATATTCATTAGATGCGCAAGGCGTAGGCAATGATTTGTATGTTAAATTTATTCAAATGGCATACAATATAGTAAATGACGGAGTGAAAAATTCCGTCAAGATATTCAATAATG
The DNA here is from genome assembly GCF_900187965.1 of Flavobacterium sp. ov086. Classification (GTDB taxonomy): domain Bacteria; phylum Bacteroidota; class Bacteroidia; order Flavobacteriales; family Flavobacteriaceae; genus Flavobacterium. Next base: position 427,108 of record NZ_FZNL01000001.1, read on the forward strand.
ACCCTGGTCAATTTGAATACAGGTCAGCAAAAGCTGTCTGGTTGAACTCTAACATCAAGAAATTATTTAATAATAATTTAGTTCTTGATAACTTCTTGACAAAAAAAATCAATCGACTAAAGTCACACGGGGTTGATTATTACGTACTGGATGGAAAAGCTTTGATTTGTTTTAAAAAAATGGACAATAAGAGCAAGATAAGCGGATTCTATTCTAAAAGATTCAAAGATATGATGAACGGTAATGCAATACATTACTCAAATAATATGCTCCAAAATCTTTCTGAAATGGGAATAAACAAAGCTTTGCCAATTTATTATATAGGTTACATCTTAGACAAAACGGGAAATCTTGTCGATATAAGATTAGTACATTATAATGATGGTATTGTAGCTTATGAGGTTAGTTTGGTAGAAATATTTAGACCAAATTTATTTAATATTAATACAAATGACACAACTGATGAAATAAAAGTTGTTTCAAAAAAAAGAAAAGGCAACCAGCAAACTGGTAGCTAGTTAGTAATCGAAATCCCCATTTCAAAGTTATATTAACTTAAAACGAATACCTATGGCAAGTATACTTAAAAATGATACCTTAAAGTTAGCTAGGAATTATTTTGGAATGAACCAGAAAGAATTTGCTGAAAAATTAAAAGTCTCACAAGCCTTAATCAGTAATTTAGAAAAAAGTTTAAAGCCATTAACAGACGATATTATAGAGAAGATAAAGGATGAGTTTAGTGAAAACTTTTTTTCGCAAGTTATGAGTACTCCAAATTTAAAAGTACATTATCGTGCAAGTGCAACTGTTGCAAAAAAGTATACTGATTTATTTGAAGCGAGATTATTAATAATCTCAAATAAAATTGAACAGTTACTTGAGTATGTAGAAATTCCTGAAAACAAAATTCCGCAAATGAACTTAGAAGAATTTAAGCTTAATGCAGAATATCTTGCGAATGAAGTTCGTGACTATTTCGAATTAGGTCGAAAACCAATCGAAGATTTAGTAAAACTTCTAGAGAAAAGTGGAGTTATTGTTTATTTTTTTGATTATGATTTTATTTCTGCTCAAAACAAAAATTTTGACGGTGTAAGTTTCTACGTAAAAGGTGTGCCAGTAATTTTAATTAATGATAAAATTCAAAATGCAAGAAAAATCTTTACTTTATCGCATGAATTAGGACATCTGATAATGCATAATCACAATGATTTCTTCATCTCAAATGAAAGAGATATGGAAAAAGAAGCTAATCAATTTGCTTCTGAATTTCTTGCCCCAAAAAATGCATTAAGAGGAGAGTTTACACGATTAACTAGTGAAAAACTATTCGAATTAAAAGCATATTGGAAAATATCAGTTGGTGCATTATTGTACAAAGCAAAGGAAACTAGCTTAACACAAGACCAATACAGAAGATGGGTAACGCATTTTGCACCTTACCGAAAAAGTGAACCACATGATGTAGCTATTAATAAACCAATTTTATTAAAGAAAATGTTCCAAGTATGTCAAGAAGATATAGGAAGCGAAAAAGAATTTTTAAACGAATTTGGTCTTTCTAAAAAGATTTTTGAAGATGTATATTCAACATTGATTGAAAAAGAGAGAACTAAAATGAAAATAATACTATAACAACTAAAAAACAGAAAATCATGAACAATAAACAAACATCAAAGTCAATTGCGTCATTAGCATCTGACGTTTTAAGAAACCCAAACTCATCAGCTATCCAAAAGACTTTAGCAGGTTCAGCCCTGTCTCAAGTTAACAAAGGAAATCAAACTGGCTCTGAAATGGAGAGTGTTGCATCTAAGGTTTTAGGAAGTACTAAATACAATGAGGATACAAAAAGTCTAGCTGGGTCAATTGTATCACAATCTGACAAAAAAAGATAAATAAAAAAACACCTCTTTGAGGTGTTTTTATCTTAAAATGATTTGGTAAATTTTAAAACCATATTTGTATAATCTATTTTACCTTTGTCAGAATTTTGATATTCAGACAATGAAATTACTTTAGAATTTTCTGTAATTACTGTATTGGCGCTTTGGTTTATTATAGGCTTATTGGAAAATTCTAAAGATAATTGAGCATTTTTTGACTGGTTTTTAACTTCGTTTTTTTCGTCTTTTTGCATATATTATTCCATTTTTATTAATCCACATTGTTCTAACGAATGAATAGCTTGAGCTTCCAAAGTAGGTAACGCCTGAAGTGATTTAGACACTTTAGGAGTTATCGTTTTAAAATCTTTCACAATAATTTTTCCTGATTTATCCTTTCTATCAGTAAAGTTAGTAAAAAAGTTTAGATATTTTAGAGGTGCTACACCATCAAATATTAATATTCTCACTTTATCTTCACTATTCTCGTCTTCAGTTATTGCATCATTGTGCAAAGTTATACATAAACTTTTAATGTATGGCTCAATATAATAAACTTCTTTTATCCCAGATGCAATTATGTGTTTTGCACAATTATGACATGGATAAGTTGTACAGAATAATTTACCATTTGTCATTTTACTACCTGAAAGCTGACTACCAGTTATAATAGCATGCATTTCAGCATGCACCGAACGAGAAAATTCTATTAAATCTTTAATTTTAGAAAATCTTAATTTAGATGTAAATAATTTAATCTTTTTTAGGTCAAGAAAACCTTTCTCATCATTAAAAATGGTACTTAATTCTTTATCGCTTTTTAATGTTTCAACTATACTATCTACAAGAATGTCTTTTTGAGCATCGTTACTACACAATCCAGTTGTTATACATCGCGAATCTGTTATGTCTCCTTCTGAATATAAATTACCTCCAAATTTAGGAACGTCATTCCATCCAGTTGAAATTAAATTACCCTTATCTGTAGTAATTGCCGCTCCTACCTGCCTTGAAAGGCAAGCTGAGTTTCCAGCGGCTGATTTTGCCGCATACATAGCAATTTCATCGGAGGTTGGTGTAACTATAGAGCTTTCGAAGATTAGACTTAAATATCTATTAATTTTATCTTCAAGTTTATCAACATTTTTATCTGAAACCCTTAAAAAAAAATCTCCTTCAGTAAATGTACCCCTCACATTTTGACCATAAGTAGTATTATCATAATCATCAGTTTCAACAATATTTTTTATTTCTGACGGAGACAAATCCCTTTTCCTAAGATTATTTTCTCGTTCATCTTGAGGAGAAAATATACTAAATTGGTAAAAATTATCAGTATAAATTTGTCTTAAAAGTAATAACTCTTCAATGTTTTTAATTGAATTAAAAATAAAACATATCCTTCTACTTTTATATTCTTCAGGTTTAGGATAGACCTCCGCAGTTTTAGTTTGATTATTTCTATTGTTATGTATATCCTTAATGGCAAGTTCAACTAAAACTGACTTATTATCATACTTTAATCTTATCGCATTTCCCTCATCAATTTTATACACTAATTTAGAATATCCTTCAGTCTTACCATCTTTTTGCTTATAATCTTGTACTTTATACTTTTCAATATAATCAGCTAATTTTAAGATTTGAACTTCATAATTATATTTCTCATTTAAAACTTTTTTAATTGATGATATTACTTCATCTTTCATCGAACCAATAGGCGCACATATTCCTAAAAATAATTCTTCTGTTAAAGTATTTTTAACTTTTTCTCTTGTTGTTTTGCCTTTAACTCCATCATCCTGACCTACAATTTCCAATTTAGCTTGTTCCATAAATTTAGCTTCATTTTTTAATAAACCTTCTTAAATAATTAAATAATCTTATATTTCAAAGGATTTTTTTTGTAAATATGATTGTTTTATTTTTAAAACATTTACGGAAAACCTCATTTTAATAAATTATTTTAACAATATAGAATTACTTTTAATATCAAACAACACGTATAAGTACGTGTTTTGTTTTTAAACAAAACAATATATTTGCGTCTGTTAATTTAGATAAAATGGAAATTGAAACCGATATAGTGTTTATAGATACAGGAATCTTCGAAAGAGAAAATTTCCTTAGAGGTCATAAAATAAAGAAAATAAGTGAGTTATCCAAGAGTAAGGCTATTAAGGTTAAGTTGACTGACATAACCTATCGTGAGATAAAGAATAGAATGCGTAAGAATTTGGAAACAGCAAGAGTGCTATATAAAAAATTTGGAGATACAATTAACGTTGATGCTAAAATATTAAAAAATGATGCTGATTTTAATAACTTCTACCCTTTAAAAAAATTAGACACTACTGCTATTTTTAAGAAACTAGAAATACAGTTAGATGATTTTATAAAAGATAGTGAAATCGAAATAATTGACTCTTCTCTTGCAGATATTCAAGAAGTTTTTGAGCAATATTTTGAGCAAAAAGCACCGTTTCATGAAGGACAGAAAAAAGATGAATTCCCAGATGCTTTTACTTTAAGTGCAATTAAACAATGGTGCAAAAAAAACAAAAAAAAAGTATATATAATATCAACAGATAATGATATTATAAAATATAAAGATGAGCCCTCAATTATACCGTTGCATGATTTAACTGTTTTTATTGACACCGTTTCTAGAAAACATGAAAGTGAAAAAATAGTTCAAAAAATTATGGATAGCATTACAGGTCAATTTGATGTTGTCAAAAATTATCTTATTGAAAACTATAATGAAGAAATAGGCTATCAAATATCACAAAATTATATTCATCAATTCGATGTATTGGAATATGATGAAACCCCAATCATTGAGAAAATTGAATTAGAAAACATTTATTTCAGTGATATTGGAAAAGATTCATCAACAGTTCAAATAGTCGTAAATATATATTTAGAATTAAATTTATCATATATCGATTATGACATGGCAACTTATGATAGAGAAGACGATATATGGTTCAATGCTAATATTGAGAATTTGAATTTAGTATTAAATACTGAATTTGAATTTGAAGCAAGCTTTGAATATGAATTTGATGAAACTGAATTAATTGACATTCAATTTACTGGTATCGATAACTTAGAAATAAATGACATAACAAATTTAGGAGATTAAGATTATGAAATTTGATTCAACACTTTATATGCATAAGACAGCTTCTTCAAATCTTCAACGAATAAATTCGACAATTCAACGGTAAAGGGTACAAAAACCTCTTCTTTCGAAGAGGTTTTTTGGTTTTATACTTCTTTAATAAAACTAAACTTTTTTCGTTTTAAACATCTTTATTACAGCAATATAAAACTTTTGGAGTGAGAAAAAAAACTTACCGCAGAGAACACTACGTTTTTTTACTCTTAGCTTTTATAAAAGGCAAAGTTCGCAAAGCTTTATATTAATTTAGCTTTACGAACTCTGTGTTTTCTGAGGCATTCTTAGATAAAAATCTTTACATTCTATGCTGTAAAGAATAATTAACAAATATAATTTTCTTATGTTTCTCCACAACATTTAGCATTGACCCGGTTCAACAATTTTCATTTTCCAGCAGACAAACAACCACAAATGTTTTATTTTGATAATTAATTTAAAAGAGAATATTTATGTTATAAAATTAGATTAACGAGTAAAAAAACATCGTTTGCTCATATAAAATCTTAAATAGATTTAAGATTTTTGTTAGTTTTCAAAGTGTCTATTAGCTTTTGCGTAAACAATTCTGAACCCTTCTTATTAAGATGTTCTGCATTGTAAAAATATATTTTTTTAATTGACATCGAATCATTCGAATAATCATAAAACGGAATATTATATTTTTTACTGAAATTTCTGTACAACAATATTATGCTATCTCTATTTTTAACGAATTTCTGTCCCTCTATATATTCAGGGGTATAAACTAAAACAATCTCTATTTTTTTATCCTTACATTCTCTTAAATATTTATCAAACAAAAGCACTGATGCATTATCCAATTTTATATCATAATTCTTCATTTTCTTTTTTGCTTTATCAAAATCCGAATTCCATTTCCAATCTTGTCCTTGATAACCTTTTATCCTTACCTCTTTATCCTTATCAATTTTAAACATAGAGAAGACATTTTTTTTAACATCCCGGCATTTAGAGTACCTGATTAAAGGAATCACATAATCAATTAAATCAAAACCGTTATAACTTATTGTTTTGGCTCTAATTTTATTATTCCAAAGCATATATGGAAGAAATTGCTCAAAATCATACAGATCCTTTCTTTTCATTAAAGTAAATATATCCACAGAATGAATAATCAATTTAGGTCTAGTGTTATTTTCGAGTAATAATGAATGCCTGAGATGTTGTAACCAAAAGTTATGTCCATCTATCCCTAAATTATATGTTGACAAATTTAATTCATTAGATAGCATTGTTGGATTAATCTGTGTCCAAGCTCTGGAACTCCCATATATAACAATATCTGAATTAATTTTTCCATCAATTATATCATTCCAAGTGGAATATTCCCCTTCCGCATAAGTATTTGACTTTTTTAAATTTTTTGATATAAAAACATCAACAAAGTATGCTATGAAAATGATTGGAGTTAAAAAAAGCAGTAGTTGTATTATAAATTTTCTCATATTTAGAATTGAAAATAAATGAATTTTTGTTCTGTGCCTGCAAAATAAAATATAGCAATTATTATAACGTAATACAATCCCCATCTTATGATTTTAGGTAATGCATTCCCTAATTTTGCAATGGCGTATTGTTGTTCCCTGCCAAACCATTCTACCAATACAAAAATAATCATCAATAACATTAAGGGTTTAACAAAGTCATCATTTTCATACATAGGATATACAAATAAGCTTTTCGAAAATATTTTCGTGATTATATTCCAAGCATGAGATAAATTTTCTGCTCTAAAAAAAATCCATGCAAAAACAGTTAAACTGAATGTTAAAAACATTGAAACTAATTCTTTGATGGTTGGAAAATATTTTCCCTGAGCCACAATGTCAAGATTAGTTCTATTGGTATTAAAAATTATCGAAGGCAGAATAAATAAAGCATTCAGAAATCCCCATACAATAAATGTCCAATTTGCCCCATGCCAAAAACCACTTACAAGAAATATTATAAAAATATTTCTAATTTTCATCCAGTTTCCTCCCTTACTTCCCCCTAAAGGTATGTACAGATAATCTCTAAACCAGGTTGACAAAGATATATGCCAACGCCTCCAAAATTCGGCTATATCCCTTGAGAAATAAGGAAATGCAAAATTCCTCAATAAGTCGATCCCAAAAAGTCTTGCCGTACCTATTGCAATATCGGAATAGCCTGAAAAGTCACCATAAATTTGAAATGTAAAAAATATTGCTCCCACAAGAAGTGTACTTCCTGAGTACTCTGTGGAATTATTAAATATCATATTAGCATACTCTGCACATTGGTCAGCAATTACTACTTTTTTAAATAATCCCCATAAAATCTGTTTCAATCCATCAACTGCTTTTGAGTAGTCAAAATTCCTTTCTTTTTTTATTTGTGGTAAAAGATGTGTTGCACGTTCAATTGGACCCGCTACCAACAATGGAAAAAAACTTACAAAAACGGAATAATCAACAAAATTCCTCTCAGGTTTAATTCGGTCTTTATATATATCGATTACATACGATAATCCGTGAAAAGTATAAAAGGAAATTCCGACAGGCAAAATCACTTTTAAAAACAAAGGGCTTATAGAAAATCCAAAACTAGAAATTACATTTGCAAAAGAACTGGCAAAAAAATTATAGTATTTAAAAATACCTAGAAATCCAAGATTTACAGCTATACTTAACCAAAACCAAAATTTCTTATTACTTTGACTTTTCGCTTCCGACATTTTAATCCCCGTATAATAATCTAACAAAGTCGAAAAAACAAGTAAGAATAAAAATCGCCAATCCCAACAAGCATAAAAAAAATAACTTGCGATTAAAAGTAGAATATTTTGAAATTTAAAAGATTTTTTTACGACAAACCAATAGAGTATAAATATTAAAAGCAAAAAAAATGCAAAGTTTACCGAATTAAAAAGCATAATATAAACTCATAAATGTTATCAAAAGGAGTAAATTGGCCACCGAAAAGTAGTTTCATTTGCAAATATATTATATTCCATTTCTTTTTTGTTAAACTGGCCAGTTATTAATTTAACCATTTATCCAGCCCAAGCAATTTTATAATAATAGCCAACGAATTAGATTTTAAACACTACCACTTAGTTTATTTAATTTCATATAAACTTTTTTAAAATCTTCGGAAAACAAGTTCGACATTTTAACTGTTAAGGGTAAAAAAACCTCTGTTAGAGCTACTTAAAAATCTATACCTTTATATTTGCAAATTATAACTGGTTATAAAATGGAAAAAATAGAACACATCAATTATATCAAATCACCCATTACAGATGTTTATAAAGCACTAACAACACAAGAAGGTCTTGGTGCTGTTTGGACAGAAGAATTGCTTGTTAGGCCGGAAGTAGGGTTTATCAATGAGTTTGGCTTCGGGGATAATGATCTCACAAAAATGAAAATACTGGAATTATCTCCAAACAAAAGAGTATTATGGGAATGTGTAGATTCTGACCCAGAATGGATTGGAACTGGCATTTCATTTGACCTAAGAGAGAAAGACGGAGTAACGGCAGTTGTTCTCAAACATTTTGATTGGCGTGAATTAACCGAGTTTTACCAATGGTGCAATTATAATTGGGCAATGTTTCTTTTAAGTCTCAAAAGTTATTGTGAAGATGGTAAAGGAACCCCTTATCAAAAGCGGAAGTTTTAGGCTATAACCTTCATAAAGGCTTATTTTACAATAGCATAAAATTCACAACTCGCTTCATGCAAAACAGGAAAATTGCATGAATTGGCAATAAAGCACAATTGATTTGCTTTTTTATGAAGTTCAATCGCTAAATCAATTTTATCCGGATTTGAAATTTTTACTTTAGGATTTAATTGAACTTCTGTAAATCGCCCGCTTCCATCTGGAGAAACTTCGAGCGTTGCTTCTGCATTGTCTAAATATTCTAAAACTTCTATTCCGTTTTGAGAGCAGACATATAGATAGGACATCATATGACATGAAATCAAACTGCTTAACAGTAAATCCTCAGGATTGTATAATTCCGGATCGCCCTTGAAAGCTTTGGCTGCAGAAACATCCAGAACTGGTTTTCCTTCAATTTTGATTTGATGACTTTTATTGTAGAATCTTTTCGTTGAATCTTCTTGTTTTTGATTTGAAGTCCATTTTGCTTCTGCTTTAAAAAGATGTTTCATTTTTCTTTCGTTTACTTTGCAAAATTAAGCTTTTTACAGAGTTGCAAATGAATTAATCTGGCAAAGTCGCTAAGGCGCCAAGTTTACGAACAAAGCTTAAAAAAACTTTGCGACTCTGCGACTTTGCGTGCAATTTCTCACCAGTTTTCACATAAAAAAACCTCGAAAGTACTCCTTTCGAGGTTTCTTAGAGAATTACTAAAATTACCAAACAAATTCTAAAACTATTTTTTTACTGAGAATTTAAAAACAGTTTTAGTCTTATATTTTTCTCCCGGGTTTAAAACCGTTGTTGGGAAGTCTTTCTGGTTTGGAGAATCCGGATAATGTTCTGTTTCTAAACAAAGCCCGGTTCTGTGAGCGTATGTTCCGCCTTTTGGCATTGGTAAAGTTCCGTCAAGGAAATTTCCTGAGTAAAACTGAATTCCAGGTTCGTCGGTTGTCATTTCCATAACTCTACCGCTTGCTGCGTGGTATACTTTTGCAATAATTGTTTTTCCTTTTTCAGGATTATTCAATACCCAACAGTGATCGTAACCTTTTCCTCTTTCTAATTGTTCGTTCTTCACTTCGATATCTTTTCCAATTAATTTTGGCGTTCTGAAATCGAAAGGCGTATTGGCAACATCTTCTAATTTTCCTGTTGGAATTAAAGTCGCATCAATCGGAACCAATTTATCAGCATTTAAAGTCAATTCGTGATCTAAGATTGTTTTTGTAAAATCTCCTGATAGATTGAAATACGAATGTTGCGTAAGGTTTATAACTGTCTTTTTATCTGTAGTTGCCTCATACAATACTTCTAATTGATTATCATTTGTCAAAGTATAGGTTACAAAAACCTGTAAATTTCCAGGATAACCTTCTTCCATATCTTTGCTTAAATACGATAATTTCAATGTAGCTTCCGTTCCTGATTTTGCTTCTTCAGCTTTCCAAACCACATTAAAATATCCTTGCGGACCTCCGTGCAAAGCATTTGGCGCATTATTGATGGCCAATTGATATTCTTTTCCGTCCAAAGAGAATTTCCCTTTAGCGATTCGGTTTCCGTATCTTCCAATCAAAGCTCCAAAGAATGGATTTTCTTTTTCATATTGTGCCAAAGAATTAAATCCAATTACTACATTTTCAGAAACGCCCTCTTTATTAGGCACTTTCAAATCTGTAATTCTTCCACCAAAAGTGATGATGTCAACTTCCATCCCATTTTGGTTTTTCAATTTGTAACTGTCTACTTTTTCTCCTTTTGAAGTGGTTCCATAAGAAGATTTTTCGATTGTAACCGTGACTTTTTCATCTGAAGAAACTGTTGTAGCATCCATTTTTTTATCGCTTTTGCATTGAACTGAAAGTGTAGCCAAACTCATTAGGCTGATTCCAAAAAAACAACGTTTTAATACATTCATAAATAATATTTTTTTTAGATTATTGTGAAAAATAAAATGTGAAAAGCTTAAAAGTAACAAATTTTAAGACAAAAATTAAAACCTCAAAGCCTCTGCAACTTAGAACCTTAGCACCTTAAAAAATTAAAGTCCATGCTGAAATAAATGATAATACGCTTCATTGGCATTGATCTTATCTTTAAAGTCTCTTACCGTAGTTTTTTCGTCAATTACCAATAATTCGATTCCAGCGATATCCGCAAGATCTTCCATGTATTCAGTTGTAATCGCTTGACTATATACTGTGTGATGTGCTCCTCCGGCAAGAATCCAAGCTGTTGCTGCGATATCAAGATTTGGTTTACAATCCCATAAAACTCTGGCAACCGGTAATTTTGGTAAATCAGCCATTGGTTTAACCGCTTCAACTTCGTTCACGATCAAACGGAAACGATTCCCCATATCAATCAATGAAACATTTATAGCAGCTCCGGCAGGTGAATTAAATACCAAACGTGCAGGATCTTCTTTTCCTCCAATTCCTAACGGATGCACTTCGCATGAAGGTTTTGCATCTGCAATCGATGGACAAATTTCTAACATGTGAGATCCTAAAACATATGATTTTTGAGGTGTAAAATGGTATGTATAGTCTTCCATGAAAGAAGTTCCTCCTTCAAGACCAACGTTCATCACTTTTAAGGCACGAACCATTGCAGCGGTTTTCCAATCTCCTTCTCCACCAAAACCATAACCATCGGCCATTAATCTTTGTGTTGCAATTCCTGGAAGTTGTTTCCAAACTCCAAGATTTTCAAACGTATCTGTAAAAGCTCCAAAACCTCCTTCTTCAAGGAAAGCTCTTAAACCTAATTCTATTTTTGCTGCTTCTACTAATGAGCTTCTTTGCGCTCCGCCTTCTTTTAATGAATCGGTTAGAGAATATGAAGATTCATAAACTGCCAATAAATCATTTAATTGTTGATCGGTAACTTTCTCAATATGTTTGGTAACATCAGATGAATCATATCCGTTAACTGACATTCCGAAACGAATTTGAGCCTCAACTTTATCACCTTCTGTAACGGCAACTTCACGCATGTTGTCTCCAATACGGGCTACTTTTAGATTTTGAAGTTCATCCCATCCTAAAGCTACTCTTGTCCAAACTCCCAATTTGTTTAAAATACGAGAATCTTCCCAATGTCCAACAACCACTTTACGTTTTTTACGCATTCTGGACATGATAAATCCAAACTCACGATCTCCGTGTGCCGATTGATTCAGGTTCATGAAATCCATGTCGATTGTTCCCCACGGAATTTCAGCATTGTATTGTGTATGCAAATGGCACAATGGTTTCTTTAGAATACTTAATCCGCCAATCCACATTTTTGCTGGAGAAAAAGTGTGCATCCAAGCGATAAGTCCGATACAGTTTTTAGCAGAATTTGCTTCTAAACATAAATCTAAAATTTGCTTAGGTGATTTTAAAGTGTCTTTGCAAACAATTTTTACTGGTATTTGTGATGAAGCATCCAAACCTTTTGCCATAATTGCAGCATGTTCCGCTACTAATTTTAAGGTTTCCGGTCCGTATAACTCCTGGCTTCCTACTACAAACCATACTTCTTTTTGAGATATATCTATCATTTCTTATTTTGTTTCAAGTTTTCTTTTGTTTCAAGTTTCAAGTTTTGAAATCGTCGAAAATCTTTGTTATCAATTATTTTGTTATTTTTTATTTCACTTTTTTTTGTTTCACGTTTCAAGTTTCACATTCCAATAACTTGAAACTAAAAAAACCTGAAACCTGAAACAAACTTTTTACTGTCCGTAATACGAATCTTTTCCGTGTTTACGGTTGTAATGTTTCTTTATTAGGGAATCTTTTAATCTTGGTGCATTTGGATTTATTTGTAAAGTCAGATACGCCATTTCGGCAACGACTTCCAGAACTTTACTGTTGTACACTGCTTTTGCGGCGTTTTTTCCCCAGGCGAATGGACCGTGATTTCCAATTAAAACCATTTCTACTTCTTCATAAGAAAGATTTTTTTCTTTGAAACAATCCAAAATCTGAATTCCGGTATTATGCTCGTAGTTTCCTTCAATAAGAGAATCTGCCATCGGTGGCGCACACGGAATATCAGCTGTTAAATGATCGGCATGCGTGGTTCCAAAGATTGGAATATCTCTTTGCGATTGTGCCCAAGCAACCGAATAAGTCGCATGTGTATGTGCAACTCCACCAATATTTGGCCAGTTTTTATATAAATAAGCATGCGTTTTTGTATCTGATGACGGACGCATAGAACCTTCGATAATATTATTCTCAAAATCTACAATAACAATATCTTCCGGTTTTAAATCTTCATACGGAACTCCGCTTGGTTTAATGGCAAAAACACCATTTTTTCTATCCACAGCACTTACATTCCCAAAAGTATATACGACCAAATTCAATGCATTTAATTGCATATTGGCTTCGTAACATTCCTGTTTTAAATCTTTATAAAGAGAACTCATGTTGCGAAATTTTAATGGTTGGATCTTCAAAAGCACTTAATTGATCGTACGCTATTAATAGTTTGTGATATGCTGCTACTTTATCTAATTGAGGGAAATATTCTCCGTCAAAATCGCTTCCTATTTTTTGACTTGCTTCGATTACATTCGAATAAATTCCAGCTGCAACTGCTGCATAAATCGCTGCTCCTAAAGCCGGAGTTTGGTCTGAGGCTGCAATTTTGATTGGCTTGTTTAAAACGTTTGCCAAAGTCTGCATGATAAAAGGTGATTTACGAGCAACACCGCCAATCCCGATTACGCTGTCGATTTTTACACCTTCTTCTTCAAAACGATCGACGATTTTTTTCGCTCCAAAACAAATAGCATTTACCAAAGCTTTAAAAATATGAGGTGCTTTTGTTCCTAATGATAAATTTGAAATCGCACTTTTTAATTCTTGGTTTGCATCTGGAGTTCGACGTCCGTTGATCCAGTCCAAAGCAATTGGAAGACTATCAGAAACTGGAATTTTCTCTGCTTCTTTAGTCAATTCCACAATTAATTTATCGCTGAATTCTTCTCTTAATTGTTCTTTTTGAGCATCATTTAAAACTGTAGAAGAATCTAATAAATGATCAGTTGGCCAAAGCAATAATTCTTTGTACCAAGCCAATAAATCCCCAAAAGCAGATTGTCCTGCTTCAAGACCAATAAATCCAGGAATTACAGATCCATCAACTTGTCCGCAAATTCCGCGAACAGTTTTTGTTCCTACTTCTTCTTTTGAACCTACTAAAATATCACAAGTTGAAGTTCCCATAACGCGAACCAAAGTGTTCTCACCAATCTTAGCGCCAACTGCTCCGGAATGTGCATCGAAAGTTCCAACAGCTACAACTGTATCTGTAGAAAGTCCTAAACGATCTGCCCATTCTTTGCTTAAATTTCCGGCAACTAAATCAGATGTATACGTTTCATCATATAAGTTTCCGCGAAGTTGCGCCAAATAGGGATGTAATTTTTCTAAGAATTCAACCGGCGGAAGTCCGTTCCAGTCTTCATGCCACATTGCTTTATGACCTGCGGCGCAACGGCTTCTTTTGAAGGTTTTTAAATCTTTATCTTCAATCAATAAATACGTCATTAAATCGCAGTGTTCCATCCAGGTGTGCGCTGCATTTCGAACCGCTTCATCTTCTCTGGCAATGTGTAGAATTTTTGCCCAAAACCATTCTGATGAATAAATTCCGCCTACATATTTGGTCACGTTTTCTCCGCCCCAGCTTACTGCCAGTTCGTTGATTTCGTTTGCTTCATTTATTGAAGTATGATCTTTCCACAACACCATCATCGCATTCGGGTTTTCCTCAAAACCTTTTGTCAAAGCCAGCGGAATTCCGTCTTTCGTTACAGGCACAGGTGAAGATCCCGTTGTATCAATACAAATTCCACGAACTTGCGAAGGATCAACTTTACTCTCTTTTATAACCGTTTGAATTGTGATTTCTAAACCTTCAATATGGTCTAATGGATGTTGACGAAATTGATTGATCGATGCGTCACAATATTGCTTGTTTTTCCATCTTTTATAATGAGAAACATTCGATGCCAGTTCTTGCCCGTTTTCAGTATCAATCAGCATCGCTCGAACAGAATCTGTTCCGTAATCCAATCCTATAACGTAATTTTTCATTCGAAATTCATTTTATAATAATGACAAATATAAATATAAATAATTTATAAGTGTATAAAAAACACTTAATAAAAATAACGGCTGTAATTTTTACAAATAATGCATCAAAACAAGAGTTTAAGGTCAAAACAAAAAATAAACGTTGGTATTACATTTATTCTGTTGCGATTATTTCAACTTAATTTTCAAAACCGTAACTGAGTAGGCTGGAAAATCATATTGAACTTTGCTTCCGTTTACTTTAAATTCGCTTTCTTTTGGACTAATTTTAGTTGGAGACTCAAAAGAATTCTCATCATTTAAGCCGTCTCCTTTTAAAGTTATCGCTGTTCCTTTTGAATCTAATTTTGCTCCTTTTAAATCAATTGAAACATTTTGAGCCGATGCAGAAGTATTCACAATTTTCAGAATTACTTCTTTAGAATTCACATCTTTTACTGCAGATGCAAACAAATCATTTTGTCCTGTAACTGCTTTTCCGTCTTTTGTAATGTTGATTAAATCAGTTCCTTTATTGTTCGAAAATAATTTCTGAACATAATAATTTGGCGTTCCGTACGATTGTAAATTGTTAAACCAAATCATGTCCGGAGTCCATTGCCAACCTTCAACGTGAGCCAATAATGGTGCATAAGAAGTCAAATGAACTACCTCAGCATTACGCTCCATTCCCGTCATGAAAGCCGCTTCTGAGAACGCACATTCCCAATTATTTTTATTATCCGGACTTGCAATCGCTACACTTTGAGCTGCATATTCTCCAGCAAAAATCTTTGGTCCTTTACGATCGTAATTATCGTAACGGGTTACATTTTTGCGGAACCAAGCCGGATCTTTATAATAATGCTCATCAACAACTTCTGCGTTTAATTTTTTAAGTTCGGTCATACCGTAATCAAAATAATCTCCGTCAGGAAAAGGTCCCGTTCCGGAAACAATTGTAATGTTTGGATATTTTGATTTAATCGCTTTTTGAAACACTTTGAAACGCTCGATATAATCTGGTCCCCATTGTTCATTTCCAACGCCAATAAATTTTAAATTGAATGGTTTTGGATGTCCCATATCAGCTCTCACTTTTCCCCAAGCGGTATTTAAATCTCCATTTGCAAATTCAATTAAATCTAAAGCATCTTGTACATAAGGATCGATTTGATCCATCGGAACCAATTCTCCTGTATTGAACTGACAAGCCATTCCACAGCTTAAAATTGGTAAAGGCGAAGCCCCAATATCTTCGGAAAGTTGAAAATATTCGAAGAATCCTAAACCAAAACTCTGGAAATAATCCGGTGCCAATTTGTGTGCAAACTCAGTATTCCAACGATTAATCATCGTTTCTCTGTCTTCTACATTTCCAATCGATTTTTTCCATTGGTAACGCAATGCCAGTGTTTTTCCTTCCACGATACATCCGCCTGGGAAACGTAAAAATCCCGGTTTCAAATCGTATAATAATTGTACTAAATCAGCACGCATTCCGTTTTTTCTACCTTTCCAGGTATCTTCCGGAAACAACGAAATCACATCTAAATCTATAACTCCTGTTCCTTCAAAAGTGATTCTGATTTGTGCTTTTGCTTCTGTCGCCGTTGCTGTTAATTGTGCCGTATAATTTGTCCAGTCTTTTACTGTTGGAACGATCGAAGTTTCGCCTAAAACCTTTTTATTTTTATCAATGAACTGGATTTTAATCTTCGAAATATTTCCTGATATTTTTGAAGCTCTTAAAGACAAATTATAATGAAGATCCTTTTTGATTCCCATTCCTCTAAAACCTTCGTTGATCATTTCATAACCGCTTGCGTCGTTGATTGTAACTCGGCAATAATTATGATTGGTTCCTTTTTGCGAATATTGGATAATATTGGCAATTCCGGATTGTAGGTTTAATTTATGACGGTCGCTGTTTGGTTCGCTCCAACCCATCATTGGCGTTTCAAATTCAAATGATCTGTTCTTGATCATTTCGGCATACAAACCTCCATCGGCAGCAAAATTGATATCTTCAAAAAACACTCCGTACATAGTCGGTTCGATTTTGGTCACTGTTTTTGCAACATCAACCTGAAGATTGTTTTTTTGTGCCGAAGCTAAAAAGCCGTTCAGCAATAAACCACAAAGGGTAATTTTGGTAATTAAATTGGACTTCATTTTTTTTGTATTTAAATGTGTTTTTATGGCACGCTGATGACGCGGATAAAACGGATTTTTATTTTTTGTTTCACGCAGATTTTTGCAGATCTGAGCAGATTTTATTTTCTAATTTTTTTTTATCCTTTAATCTGTAGCTATTATTTTTAAACACATAGAGACATAGCTTTTGATTTTGAAAAAAGGCATTTCATTTTTTTAAATTCACATAGCTATGTGTGCAAATCTAGATTTGTTTTTATACTCTTTTTATTCATTTTAAAATCTATGTCTCTATGTGTTTAAATATTTTTTCTCGCAGATTTGGCAAATTGTTTTAATCCCAAAATCTTGATTCTTTCTTCTTTGTTCTATAATCTTAATTCTCTTTATAATCCAACCAAACTTTCATTTTCCCAACACCACGATTTGACCAGCTGTAATATGGAATTGCTTTAAATTTTGAATTTTCGATTATGTTTACACCTTGCAACAGATTTGCTTCTTTTTTTACTTTGAAAGTATCTCCGGCGGCTACATCTATTTTATCGAAATTGGTTTTGTTGTCGATTTCTTCTACGGCGTAAACGATTGGACCATATTCTAAAGAAACTTTGTTTTTATTACTTTCCACTTTAGCATTGGTTTGAACTTCCTGAACTTCCATTGGGAAATTAAGATTGATTTTATCTCCTTTTTTCCAATTTCTTGTAATGGTGAAATAACCGTCTTGTGGCTGAATTGCTAAAACTTCTCCGTTTAAATTGATTGTTGCTTTTTGAGTCGAAGCTTTTTTATAGGAGTATAAATCTCCTGGTAAAACTTCATTTCTTGCCCAACCCGGAACTCTCAGTTTAATGGTAAATTGACCTTCTTTTTTCGGATTAACCGAGATCGCTACTTTTCCGTTCCAAGGATATCCGGTTTGTTGTGAAATCTGTAAATCGGTTTTCGCTAAAGCGAAAGAAGCATTGTTTGAAGCGTATAAATTCACATACAAAACATCTTTTGATTTTGAATAAATCAATCCCGGAATAGAAGGGATAAATCGAATTAAATTAGTCGGACAACAAGAACAATCAAACCAGGCCTGACGCGTGCAAGATCCTCTATTTGATTTAAAAACGCCATCAGATTCCAAGGCATTTGGATAGAAAAATTGTTTTCCATCTAATGAAATTCCTGAGATTAATCCGTTGTACATTGTTCTTTCGATCACATCAAAATATTCTGATTTTCCGTATAAATTATGCAATCTGTGATTCCAATATACATCTCCAATTGCAGCACAAGTTTCGTTATATGCTGTTAAGTTTGGTAATTCATAATTAGCGCCAAAAGCTTCTCCGTCGTGTCTCGAACCAATTCCGCCTGTGATGTACATTTTTTTGTTTACCATATTATTCCATAAATTATTTACGGCATCCGTATAGGATTTGTCTTTTGTCATTGCGGCAATATCAGTCATTCCAGCGTACATATAAACGGCTCTTACGGCGTGACCCACCACTTCGTTTTGCTGTACCACCGGAATATGATCTTGTGCATATTCGCCATATAATTTATGATTGTTTGGATTTCCGCGATTGTCCAGAAAGTATTTCGCCAGTTTTAGATAATCTTCTTTTCCGGTAATTTGGTATAATTTTATCAAACCCGTTTCTACAATTTGATGTCCCGGAACTCCTTTTACCTGACCTGGTTTATCACCAAAAGTTTTCACTAATAAGTCTGCATTTTTAATGGCAATATCAAGGAAATTTCTTTTTCCTGTCGCTTCAAAATGCACAACAGCAGCTTCAATCAAATGTCCTGAATTGTAGCATTCATGGCTAATTTGCAATGATTCCCAACGCTTTCCTTCGATAACCGGAACCCAAGGCGCTGGTGGTTTTGCTGGATTTATAGTTCTCCATGTTGTAAGATATCCGTCTTTTTCCTGACCAATTTTTACAATTGCAATCAACGAATCTAAAACGCGATCCAGTTTTGGATTTGGTGCACTGATTAAAGTATTCGAAGCGCCTTCGATAATCTTATAAACATCTGTATCATCAAAAGGCATTTCGCCTCTTACTGTTCCTATTTTTTGTTTTCCTGCAATTAAGAAATTCTCAAAACGACCTTCTTCATTACATTTCTGAATGGCGTATGCAATCGTAACTTCCTGCACTCTTTTGATAATGGGTAACCAAAAAGAATCCGTTAATTTTACATTTTGAATGTTTACCGGTTCAATTTGATAACCTGCTTTTAAGGCAGAAGTTTTGTCGCTGGATTGTACCACTTTATTTTTGATTTCTTTACAGGAAACAAAAATTAAAAGTGACATAAAAATCGTCAAAATATGGAAAGTATATTTTTTCATTATGTTGAATATTCTATTTTAAAACGGGCCACAAATCAGCGTCCCAAGCCATTTCTTTAACTACTAATCTTGGTGTTCCGTTGGTTTTCTTTTCGTAAGCGTGGTAAAAAATATAATCTTTACCATCAAATGTGTAAGCGCTATTATGGCCTACGCCAAAGTAATTTTCATCGCCCTGAACTACAATACTTCCTCCGCCTTCTGTCAATAATTTTCCGTCTTTATCTACGTAAGGTCCGGTTACATTTTTAGATCTTCCAACAACGACTTTATACGTGCTTTTTTCTCCGCGACAGCACAAATCCCAGGAAAGAAATTGATAATAATAGCCGTTTTTCTTAAAGATAAAAGGTGCTTCAAGCGCGCCATCTCCCGGATCTGAATCTGGTAATTCAAATGTTCTTTTACGTTTCGAAATCGTGTGCCATTCCTGAGGCTGAGCAATCGATTTTAAATCGGGATTTAGTTTTACCATTTTTAATCCTTCCCAAAAAGAACCAAATGACAACCACGGTGTATTGTTTTCATCGAAGATTAAATTAGGATCAATGGCGTTCCACATATCACGGTTTGGTTGCGATTGAATCACGATTCCCTGATCGACCCATTTGTAGTTTTTGTCTTTTGGATCTAATGTTGTATTGGTCGCAACGCCAATTGCCGATGTGTTTTTGGCGAAAGCCGAAACAGAATAATACAGATAATACATATTGTTATGAAACGAAATATCCGGCGCCCAAATATGGTTTTTAAAATCAGCTGCAACGCCATCTGCCCAAACTGGTTTTTCTGCAAAAACCTGAGATTCTTTGTTCCAGTTTTTTAAATCTTTCGAACTAAAAACACTGATTCCGTTTCCGGTGCAATACAGATAATAAGTGTCTTTTTGTTTGATGACAACAGGATCGTGAACGACAATTTCCTGTGCAAATGAAACCGAAGCTGTCAGCATCACTATTAGAGAAAATACCTGTTTTATGTTTTTGTAAAACTTCATAAGTTGATGCTTTTTTTCACCATATAAGTGATGTAAGATAATTTAAGTTTGAACTGAAAACTGTTACTTTCTAAATCATATAAGTTTTTCCAACCCTGGTTTTAAATGAACTTATATAACTTATATGGTGAAAATTTGTTCTGTTATTTTGAAAACTACGACTGTAAACTATTTACTGAATTCCTTCAGATGTCATTACAACGCGTTTCATTGTTCCGTCTTTGTTATAATATAATTTGTCTACACAAACTGATCTTCTGAAACTTCCTCCGTGTGGTTGTGACGCTCCGTTATGATAAATAAAATACGATTGTCCCTTAAAATCTATTATCGCCTGATGATTCGTATTACTGTTTCCTGCAATTTCATTCAAAATTCCTTTAAACTCCCAAGGACCAGTAATGGATTTACTCATGGCGTAGGCAATTTTTTCAGGAAACTCATATGCATATGATAAATAATACCAGTTTTTATGTTTGTGAATCCAAGGTGCTTCGGTATAATGTGGTAAATCTATGTGGTGAATTTCTCCGTCTATTTCAGTCATATTTTCTTTTAATTTTGCATAATGACAAGCTGTATTTCCCCAAAATAAATAGGCCTGACCATCATTATCAATATAAACCGTTGGATCGAGATCGTCCCAGCTTATATCGGTAAATTTTGTCATGTCATTTGTAATCAAGGCCTTTCCTAAAGCATCTTTAAACGGTCCGGTTGGACTATCAGAAACGGCAACTCCAATAGATTTTCCGGGTACTGAACCGTGTTCAACTGTTACATACCAATAGAATTTTCCGTTTCTTTCAATTACTTGTGAAGCCCAAGCGTCACCTTTTGCCCATGCAAAATCGGTTACTTTTAACGGCACCGCATGTGATTCCCATTTTTTCATATCTGATGAAGAATACACCACCCATTCGTTCATTTTATAAAAATTGAAATCATTTGGTGCTTCGTCATGACCGGCATACAAATACACTTTGTCTTTGTAAACTAATGCTGCCGGATCGCCAGTATATTGATCTTTTATGATTGGATTATTGAATTTTGCTGGATCAATTTGGCTTTGAATTGTTTGACAGAAGACAAGCAAAACTAAAAGTGATACTATATTTTTCATTATGATTATTTTACACATTATATTTTCTCGCAGATTTTGCAGATCAGGCAGATTTTTTATCCTTTAATTCTATGAAACTCTTTTTTTAAAGTAGATTTTTTTGCCCCGAATTCACGAATTTTTTTTCACGCAGATTTAAAAAGATTTAAGCGGATAAACGCAGATTACTTTTAATAAAAATCTAAAATTAAATCTGCTCTAATCTGCCAAATCTGCGTGAAACAAAATAATTTTAATTCACTTTTTTACCCCAAACCGGCAATCCGACTGACGTTAAACCTGAATAACTCAACGTTACTTTTCTGGTGGCTAATTCCCAATCCCAGGCATCTGTTACATTACATTTTACGCCGTTTATGGTCAGGATTTTTTTGGTGCTGTCATACGACCATGTTCCGTTTGCATCACCGCTTACTTTTTTATCTGCGGTTAAATAAAGCGTTACTGATTTCTGAATGGTTTTGTATTGATAGTTCATTGTGATTTGTTCCCAAGTTCCAACAAAACTTCCCTCGACAATTGTTGTGGCCGGTACAGCTGCATAACGTTCCGGATCAATAACCGGCCATCCATCTTCTGTCCATTGAATACCTCGAACATGACCCATCATAACAGCATTTGAAACTGCGATTCCAGGAACTCCTTCCGGTAAACGTGCTTGTGAGGCGTAATACCATTGTTTAGTATCTGGATTTTGAAAAACAGCACAATGCGATATTCCAACCCAACCAGTATGATTTTTAAAAGAGTACGGATGTGTAACCATCGGGAAACATTCTGCTCCATTTGTAATACTCATTCCACTTATAGTTTGATAAGGTCCTAAAATACTTTTTGAACGTGCAACACGTGTATTGTATGCAACCGATAATTCGTCGTAAGCCAGGAATAAATAGTAATATTGTGTATCTGGATTATAGATAATTTCCGGTCCTTCGAGTGCTTGCCAACGGTTTGAATTTACGTTTCCGCGTCCTGCAATTCGCACTCCATAATCGTCAATTGTTTTTAATTTATCTGGTTTTCCGGTTGTTGGATTCAGTTTTAAAGCCGCAATTCCGGAATGCCATGAACCATAAATTAAATACTGATCGCCTTCCGGTGTCTGAATAAAACTTGGATCAATTGCATTGAATTTGAAATATGCATCCCAATCTGAACCGCCATTTCTAACATAACTTTTTACGCCATCAGGTTCTGAGCAAACTACCATTCCCTTGTCTGTCCAATTATTTGAAGCCAAATCATCTGTTTCGGCTAAGCCAATAAAAGCGCGCTCTGTCCAGGAAGTATTGGTATCTGTCCCAACAATTGGGTTTGTAACCACAATGCTGTAATACATTCTGTAAATATTGCCCACTTTTCGAACGCATGGCGCCCAATATCCATAATTAGGGTTTGTAATTGGTGCCAAAGCCGGAGACATTCTGGCTCTTTTATTATTCAAGGAATCTTTTACCCAAGCCGGAGCTTCGGTCATTGATGAACCCATAAATTCCCAATTGACTAAATCTTTTGATCTTCTGTAAAAGAAGTGTCCGTGTCCGTCTGTGGCATTTCCATAAGAAGCATCTGTTTGATACATATAATAGTATTCACCGCATTTCTCGACAGATGGGTCGTGTACATTGGCTAAATTCCATTGTGCTCTGCTCCCCCAACCTGATATTGCTGTATAATTATCTGCATAAGTTGGCCCGGGAAAAGCTGGCGTAACTACCGGAGGATCAACCACTACCGGCGGATCAGGATTTTCATTTGTTGCAGGATCATCTTTTGAACAGCTCACTGCAGCAAAAACAAATAAAAGCAGCCCTAAGTACGAGGCTGTTTTTATTATATGTTTTGATTTTTTCATTTTTTTAGCTTGTTATTTTCCTTCTAATACTACTACTGAGAAAGGAGGAATTATGATTTCTAATTTTCCTTTTTTATTTTCGAAACCTTTAAAAACTGTTGGTATAATTTTGTTTGGTGTATCAAATGAATTGTAATCTTGCAATTTTGCCGATGTTAAAATGGTTCCTGAAAAGTTTTTAACACCTAGATCTTTTATATCAATTTCTATCGTGTTTTTGTTTTTTGCGTCAACATTTACTACTGAAATATGAACTAATCCGCTTTTATCTTTTGAAGCTGATGCTGAAACTGCCGGAAGAGTTTCTCCATTAAAAGTATATAATGGCGACTGAAAACTTACCGGTAATAATTTTGCATCCTGATGAACGTTGTACATTTTCATTACATGATACGTTGGTGTTGTAATCATTTTTGCTTTATCCGTTAAGATTACAGCTTGCAAAACATTTACACATTGTGCCAGGTTTGCCATACGAACTCTGTCAGAGTGATTGTTGAAAATATTTAAAGTTGCTCCGGCTAAAACAGCATCTCTCATCGTGTTTTGTTGGTATAAAAAGCCAGGATTTGTTCCTTGTTCTACTTCATACCAAGCTCCCCATTCGTCTACAATCATGGCTACTTTTTTCTCTGGATCGTATTTGTCCATAATCGCAGAATGTTTGGTTACCAATTCTTCCATTTTCAAAGCAGATTGCATGGTATGGAAATATCCGTCTTCGGTAAAGTTTACTCCGTCACCTTTTTTACCCCAATCGATTACGGCATAATGGTGAACTCCAACTCCGCCTAACATATTGATTGGAATGTTTTTCATTAAAACTTCTGTCCAGTTATAATCGGCGCTGTTTGATCCGGAAGCGATTCTTGTAATTCCGCCTGTATTTTCCCAATCAGACATGAAAGTGGCGTATTTGCGGTATTCATTGGCATAATATTCTGCGGTCATATTTCCACCGCATCCCCAAGCTTCATTTCCAATTCCCCAGAATTTTACTTTCCAAGGTTCTTTTCTTCCGTTCTTTTTACGCAAATCACTCATTGGGCTTTTTCCGCTGAAGTTGGTATATTGAACCCAATCAGACAATTCCTGAACGGTTCCGCTTCCAACATTTCCTGATAGATAAGGTTCTGCTCCAAGAAGTTCGCACATATTCAAGAAATCGTGTGTCCCGAAACTGTTATCTTCAGTTACGCCGCCCCACCATTTGTTTACAATTGTTGGTCTTTCTTGTTGTGGACCAATTCCGTCTTTCCAGTGGTATGTATCGGCAAAACATCCGCCGGGCCATCTTAAATTTGGAATTTTTAATTCTTTTAAAGCTTTAATAATATCATTTCTAACTCCTTTTGTATTTGGAATTTTTGATGTATCTCCCACAAAAAAACCTCCATAAATGGAACGTCCTAAATGTTCTGCAAAATGTCCGTAGATATTTTTATTGATTGTTGGTGCATCTGCATTATTTTTTATGGTTACTACTGTCACTCCGCCTTGAGCGAAATTAGCCTGACTACAAATGGTAATAAGAAATGTGATTAAAAGTGCTTTTTTCATGATATTTATTTAAGTTATAAAGAGGAAAGCGTTATGAACTTTCCTCTCGATAGTATTTTTAATAAGAAAGTGTAGGCCATCCTGATGCCCAGGTAAAATATACAATTTCCAGTTTTGGATTTCCGTTATCAGCTCCATCATAATAATGAACTGATCCTTTTTGAGTTCCTGTGATTCGGGATAAATGTCCCGGTCCGATATAATTTCCTTGTGTTGCTAAAACTGTTGTTCCGCCACCGCTTTTTAGATTAACTCCGTTTTTGTCTGTAAATGGTCCAAACGGACTTGTTGAACGACCAACTACTATATAATAGGTACTGTTTACGCCGTTGCAGCAATTGCCACGGTTTACGAACATATAATAATAACTTCCTTCTTTGATTAAACATGGAGCTTCCCAACTTGCGCTGCTTCCGCCGGCTACGATTGTTTTACTTCCTGTTGTTTTTCCTGTTGAAGGATTAATCTGGATTACTCCAATTCCGGCATGCCAGGAACCATAAGCCATATAAACATTGCTTCCGTCGACTAATATAGAAGGGTCAATTGCGTTTACATCTGAAGATGAAGACGAAGAAACGACAACGCCTCGATCTGTCCAGGTTGTTCCGGCACTTTGCGAAATTGCCGACGTAGTTACCAACCCAATTGCAGAAGTTGCTGAACCAAAAGTGGAACAAGAATAATACATGTTCCATCTGTTGTTGAACCAAGCTACATCCGGCGCCCAAAATGTTTGAGTGAATCCCGGTACATATCCTGAAATCCAACTTGGAGTAGACGTGAATACTGATGTTCCCCAAGTCCAGTTTACTAAATTTGTTGAATAAGTCATTGGGATATTATCGCCTGTTGTGAAAACATAATAGTTTACTCCGCTTTTTACAATCGTACTTGGATCGTGAGAAGGGACAGTTCCGGTAACCGTTTTTGCTGTTGAAATTTTTGTTTGAGAATTTTGAGTTCCTGCAACCGCGGCTGCATCCTGTGATGAAGGATTTATGACATCTTCATTTTGACAACTTACTAATAATACTGCTAATAAAACCAAACTTGTAATTGTTTTCATTTTGTTATAATTTTTAGTTACTGTTTTAATTATTATCTCAATGCAATCTCATTTTGTTTTTTAAGATAATATCATGTGAAAACTTTTACATCTTCACATGATACTAAATATTCTAACTAATTCAAATAAAGTCGCAGTTTTCGGTCACAGTTTATACTGAGACTGGGACTGAAAACTGTGACTTAAAACTTAATAACTATCATTTTGAACAGTTCCCGGATTATTGTCCTTTTCTAATTGTGGAATTGGATAATATTCTCTTCCTGGCGTGTACGAATTAAACTCGGCATCTCTTGCTTTTAGCCAAGCTAATTTTGTAGCATTCTGCAACCATCCCCAACGACGAATATCATCAAAACGGTGTCCTTCAAGTGGGAATTCCAAGAATCTTTCGTGACCAATTTGTTCTCTCATTTGATCTTGCGTCATTCCTGGTTTTGTTGTTGCTAAATCTGGTAATCCAACTCTGTTTCTTACCATTTGAATGTATCCATATGCTCCGGGAGTATCTCCTGTTTCATTTAAACATTCGGCATACATTAAAAGAATATCTGCATATCTTAATAAACGCTCGTTAATTCCGGAACGCCAATCCATTTCATCTGCAAATTCTCCATCTGAATTTTGATATTTTCTACAAAATATATCATTCAAATCAGCTGTACTTTTTGCATAATAGGTTGCAAAATCCTGTCCATACAATTGCATTCCGCCTGGTTTATTGTAAAATATTGTGGCATCTAAACGCGGATCCAGATCTCCTGTTTTTGTTTTTTCATCATGAAATTCATTGAATAATGCAATTGAAGGTTGTACGTCCGTCCATCCAAAACCTCTTGGTGCATAAGTGATAGCACGCGCTGAAGTTTTTCCCCAATTTGAAGCCGGAATACCTCCCCAACCTAATGCAACACCTCCAGCCTCTCTGCTCATTTGTACTTCAAAAAGTGACTCTGAATTATTTTCATTAGTGGTAGTAAAATTATCGCGATAGTTTGATACTAACGAATAAACACCTAAGTCAATAACTTGTCTGAAAGTAGCTTTGGCTTTATCAAAATCCTTAGTAAACAAATAAGCTTTTCCCAAGTACCCAAGAGCCGCTCCTTTTGTTGCGCGTCCTGCCGCTCCGTTATCTAAACCTGAAACACTAGCGTATGAAATTGGTAATAACTGAGAGGCAGCTGTAAAATCTGCAATGACTTGTGCCCAACCTTCTGCTTCAGTTTTCTGTGGATATTTAACCGCTATGTTTGTTGGAACCGGCACGTTTTTAAACATGTTTACTGCATGAAATAAGTAAAGTCCTCTCAAAAAATAAGCCTGACCTAAAATTCTGTTTTTTAATGCCGCATTAGTCATTTCGATATTTGGAACATTTGCCAAAACTTGATTAGCACGGTAGATTCCCTGATAATAGGTTTCGTAAGCCCAGCCGTAAATTGCCGCATCCGCAACATTTGAGTTGAAATGCCCAACATTATACATCGATGGCCATGGACTATTGGTACGGCTATCATCAGATCTTGCATCTAGCAATAAAGGCGTACTACGCATATAAGTACCATCTGTTATTAAACTACTGTAAACCGCGTTTATACCTGCAATCGCGTCCTGATCTGTTTTCCAAAATGATAATGCCGTTTCAACATTTGGATCAACCTGAAGTAAATCTTCATTATCAACACAACTTGTCGTTAACACGGTTACTGAAAAGAAAACCGTTATATAGTTAAATATTTTATATTTCATTTTAATACGTTTTTAATTGGTTAGGCTAGTTTTAAAAATTTACTTCAACACCCATAGAAATTGTTCTGGGATTAGGAAAAGATCCTGCATCGTATCCTCTTGAAAATAATCCATCATTGTAATTAAAATCCGGATCGTACCCTTTGTATTTACTAATGATTAGTAAATTTTGCCCATTAACAAATATTTTAGCTTTCTGAATAAAAGTATCTTTAGGAACTGGAATTAAAAACCCTATTTCTAATGTTTGCAATTTGATATAATCGCCACTTTCAATAAATCTGTTAGAATCTCTTGCGTTTGCATTTGGATCTCCAATAATCGGACGTGGCACATCTGTGTTTGTATTTGTCGGGGTCCAATAATTCAATGCATCAACGCTGCTGTTTCCGTATTGTTCTGTCATTAAATTGCGGTACAATCCGTTGAATACCTTGTTTCCTCCGCTTCCCTGCCAAAACATAGAGAAATCAAAGTTTTTGTAATTAGCACTAAAATTAAATCCGTAACTGTATTTTGGAATGGCAACTCCCTGAAAAGTTCTGTCTGCATCTGTAATTTTTCCATCACCATTTATATCCTTGAATTTGATATCTCCCACACCTGCATTCGTTTGTGTTGGTGAAGCTGCTAAATCAGCCGCATTCTGAAAAATTCCTGCTGTTTCATAAGCGAAAAGTTCACCAATAGATCTTCCCACTTCTGTTTTTGACGCTGCTCCATAAATAGGATTTCCGTCTAAACCAATTTGTAGAACCTTATTTTTTAAGGTTCCTAAATTAGCCGAAATGTTATATTTAAACTTGTGGCGATTGTTGTTATAACTTGCTGTAAATTCTAAACCGCTATTTCTAACTGCTCCGGCATTTGTTACAACACTTGCAGGAAAGGCTCCCGTTGAAAAAGGCAAGGGAACTCCAATTAGTAAATCTGTTGATTTTTTTTGATAATATTCTGCTGTAACCTGTAAGTCATTATTAAGAAACCCTAACTCAAGAGCGACATTCGAAGTCGAAGTTTCTTCCCAGTGAACATTTGGATCAACGGCACTAATTACTGTAGTTCCAGGCGCTAATTTATTATTAAAATCGTATCCTGCAAAAGCATTAATAGTTGGGGAATAGCCATAAACACCAATCGTATTATTACCCAAAATACCATAACCTCCTCTAACTTTAATAGTATTCCACCATTCCGGTAAGTGAATAAACTTTTCGTTACTCACTTTCCATGCTCCTGAAAAAGAGTAGAAATTACCTGTATTATTCTCTTCACTAAAAAGTGATGTTTTATCTTGTCTGAAGTTTCCAGTAATAAAATAACGATCATCGTAAGAATAATTTAATCGGCTTAAATACGAAATATTCGTAATCGTACTTTTATATTCTCCTCCATCTCTTGAATCAGCATATTGAAGTTGACTGATCTCTCCCGGTGTATAGCCAACACCCTTACTCCATTGTTTATAAAAATCCTTTTTCTCTTGAATCCACCCACCTAGAGCATCAATTTTATGTTTTCCAAGCGAAACTTCATACGTCAATAAGTTATTCAGGAATGTTCTTGTTTGATTTCCTGTTTCAAGATCTAATGCAGACTTATCATTCGTGGTAATATAGTACCATCCTAAATTGCTTGGTGGATTAAATTTTCTATTTTGCCAATCTAATCTGTCATAACTTACATCTAGTTTATATTTAAGTCCTTTAACGATTTCAAGTTCTCCCCAGATGTCTCCAATGAAACGATTTCTTTTTCCGTTATTAGTTATTAAATTATTAAACCCAATTACGTTCATCGAAATAGCTCTTTGAGTTAAAACATCCGTACCTCCATAACCACCAAGTTTGCTGGGATCATAAACTGGCATTGTAGGAATTGCACCTAACAAATCAACAATGGCTGATTGTCCTGCATTATATTCGTTGAAATTCTCTTTATCAGATTGTGTATAACCTATTTTAGAACCGTATTTAAATTTTCCTTTTTTACCATATAAATTTAAATTGGTCGACAATCTTTCATAATCCTGAGGAGAGTTTAAGTAGCTTGTATTTTTAAAATAATCTACATTCATATTGTATCCTAAATTTTCAGCTCCTCCATTAAGGGTAAGCGAATGATTTTGGACAATCCCAGTTTGAAAAGCTTCTTTTTGCCAATCTGTATTTACATTTTTTATATAAGAAGTACTCGTTGGGTCATTTCCGGGAGCCACCGTTAATCCGGCATTTAGTTCGGCAGCAGTTGTAATTTTCTGGTATCCAACTCTATCAGTCAAGTCCCATGTTTTAGCTACATTCTGCAGTCCTACCAGTGACTTATATTTAATATCTAATTTACCGTTTTTACCTTTTTTAGTAGTAATAATAACCACTCCATTAGCTCCTTGCACACCATAAATAGCGGCTGAAGAGGCATCTTTTAAAACCTGCATTGATTCTATATCTCCAGGCGCAAAATCATTCGGACTATCCACAATCATTCCGTCAATAACAAAAAGAGGATTGTTATTTGTAAATGAATTTATCCCTCTGATTTTTACATTTACAAAACCTCCCGGTTCTCCTGACGATTGCATTGTAACACCAGCAACCTGCCCCTGAAGCATTTTTGCAGGATCATAGGTAATCGTTTTCTTAGCCGATTCCATATCTACAACACTAATAGATCCTGTCAGATTCGATTTCTTTTGCGTACCGTATCCTACAACAACTACTTCATTTAGTTTATTAGTATCCTCACTTAATGCAGCGTCGACCTTCGATTGATTTCCTACTGCTAATTCTTTATTTTGAAATCCTATAAATGAAAAGATTAATACATCATTTGGAGATGCTTTAATCGAATATTCTCCATCAAAACCAGTTACTGCAACTGTTTTTGTTCCCTTTATTATAATATTAACTCCCGGCAAAGGCAATTTGTCTGATGCCGAGGTAACAACTCCACTAATCACTTTGCCTTGAGCCGACATTTGATTAGCAGAAAATAGTAGCATTAGTAATGCTAAAAGCCATTCTTTTTTTGGCAATAAAAAATTGCAATAAAGAAATAATCGTTGGTTTGTTATCATACTGGTTTATTTAAGTTGGTTAGTGTATAATTATAAGTGTTGATTTTACATTTGTAAATTTAACTAAAAAAAAGCCTTAAAAACAAATTAATATGGCAAAAAAAAGCCTCAAAAAAAATGCATCCCGTAAATTAAGTGTGAAAACAACATTTAAAAATTAATGTTTTTTTCAAAAAAATAGCCTTTTTTGAATGTAATTTGTGTATAATCAACACTTTTAGCAAAAAAGCAACTTTTTAATCAAAAAAGTTAGCTTTCGAAAAAAAAATCAAAAAAGTTAGAAATGAAGACTTTAATGGCTATTTTACTACCAAAAAAAGAATCATATTGTAAAAAAAATCTTGTTTACACTGCTAAATTTTGACTCTGATTTTATCTTTTATTATAAAAAACAACTTAATTTCGTCTCGAAAACGATTGAAAAGAGAAAAATTGAGACTTTCCCCCAATGAAAAACTACTTTCTTTAACACTAATTTATCTCTTCATTAACTTAAGTGTACAATGTACATTAATAAAATTATGATACGAATTAGGAAGTTTATATATTTACCAATAAAAACAAACATATGCTAAACAGTTATAGCTCTGCAGACAAAGCTTTATTAGCAGTAGATTGCATCATCTTTGGATTCAACAATGAAGGTTTAAAAATACTTTTGATCAAAAGAGATTTTGAACCCGAAAAAGGAAAATGGTCCTTAATTGGTGGTTTCTTAAAACGTGATGAAGTATTAGATAATGCTGCTATCAGAATTTTGAATACGTATACAGGTTTGAACGATATTTACATGGAGCAGTTATATGCTTACAGCGAAATTGATCGTGATCCTGTCGAAAGAACCATTTCGGTGTCTTATTATGCTTTGATTAATATCGAAAACCATAATGCCGAACTAATTAAAAATTATCACGCACAATGGTTTAGTGTTGCCGATGCACCAAACTTAATTTTTGACCATAACGAAATGGTCGATCATGCCATTCGAAGATTACGCTACAGAACTTCAATAAAACCTATTGGATTTGAGTTGTTGCCGGAGAAATTTACAATGCGTCAATTATTAGAATTATATGAAGCAATTTTAAGTAAGGAATTAGACAAAAGAAACTTTATCAGTAAAATTAACTCTTTAGAAATTCTGAATAAACTGGAGGAAAAAGACATGCAATCTTCCAGAAAAGGATCTTATTTGTATACTTTCAATAAAGAAAAATACGAAGAGAAATTACTGAATGATTTCGTATTGAATTTGTAATTAAAATTTAGCTCACGTATTTTACGGATAAAACGGGCTTACACTGATTTTTTTACTGGAAAAGTCTATAATTTTTCACGCAGATTTTTTTTATCATTAGATCTGCTAAAATCAGCCAAAATTTGCGTGAAACTTTTAAAATAACAAAACCCTGAGAGCCACAAACTCTCAGGGTTTTTTCTTCAATAAAACTACTATTAAAAAACTAAACAAATTATTCTTGTTTGAGATTTTGCCACTCCCGATAGCTATTGGGATAAAGGATTAAAAAGATTTCTTTTGCCACGAATTTCACAAATTTTCACAAATTAAATGGACTTAATAAGCGAATTAAAATTCGCGTGAATTCGTGAAATTCTTGGCAACTTTTTTTAAAATCATTTTAATCTGTGTGATCTGTGGCTTAAAAATTATAATCTAACTATTTCCTTTTTGATAATCTGCCAGGAAAGTAGCTAAACCAATATCCGTTAACGGATGTTTTAATAAACCTTCGATTGCGCTTAATGGTCCCGTGATAACATCAGATCCAGTTTTGGCACAATTAATAATGTGCATTACATTACGAACTGACGCTGCCAGGATTTGAGTTTCGAAACCATAATTATCATAAATCAATCTGATGTCTTCGATTAAAACCATTCCGTCAGTTGAAACATCATCAAGGCGACCAATAAATGGAGACACATAAGTTGCTCCGGCTTTTGCTGCCAATAAAGCCTGACCTGCAGAAAATACCAAAGTACAATTGGTTCTGATTCCTTTATTTGAAAAATATCGAATCGCTTTTACACCATCTTTTATCATCGGGATTTTCACCACAATCTGCGGATGTAAAGCGGCTAGTTTTTCGCCTTCGGCAACCATTCCTTCAAAATCTGTTGAAATTACTTCTGCACTTACATCGCCATCTACCAATTCACAGATCTTTATATAATGATCCAAAATATTTTGAGCGCCTGTAATTCCCTCTTTTGCCATCAATGACGGATTTGTGGTAACACCATCTAAAACCCCTAAATCATTGGCTTCTTTAATATCTTTTAAGTTGGCTGTATCTATAAAAAATTTCATTCTTTCTGTTATTTTGATATGTTATAATTATTTTTCTCTAAGTATTTAAGGATTTCTTCGCAAGCATTTTTGCTGGTAAATCCAAATTTCTGATCTAACACAGAAGCTGGAGCCGAATATCCAAAATGATCCAATCCAAATACTTGTCCCTTGCTTCCAACTAAATTTTCAAGATTAACAGGAAGTCCCGCTGTAAGTCCAAAAACTAATGCACCACTTGGGATAACACTTTCCTGATACGCCACCGATTGTGATCTAAAAAGTCCTTCTGAAATAATTGAAGCTACGTTTATTTTAATTTTAATGATTTGCTCTAATTCATTTGCTGCTTCAATAAGTGTTGCCACTTCAGATCCGTTTGCAATCAGAGTAATATTTGGGTTCTCAGTTTCTTTTACCAGATAACCGCCTTTTTTAGCTTGAGTTGCTTCCTCAAATCTTGACTTTCCGTTGGCTGGAAGATCCTTAATATCTTGTCTGGAAAGAATCAAACCCGTTGGCGTTTTTTTGTTTTCTAATGCCATTTGCCAGGCCACAGAAGTTTCAACAGCATCTGCAGGACGCAAAGCCAGTAAACTTTGATCTCCAGAATGATTTTTGATTTTCTCTAATAATCTTATTTGTGCTTCCTGCTCGATTGGTTGGTGTGTTGGCCCATCTTCGCCTACGCGGAAAGAATCATGTGTCCAAACATATTTTACGGCCAATTCCTGAATTGCTGCCAAACGAATCGCTGGTTTCATATAATCTGAAAACACAAAAAACGTAGCCACAACTGGAATAACTCCACCATGAAGTGCAATTCCGTTAGCGATTGCAGCCATTGTTAATTCGGCAACACCCGCTTGTAAAAATCCCCCGCTAAAATTATTCTTCTGTAAAACAGATGATTTTTTCAGGAAACCATCTGTTTTATCACTGTTCGATAAATCTGCAGAAGACACAATCATGTTCTCTACATTCTCTGCCAAATATCCTAAAACTGCCGCCGAAGCATCGCGCGTTGCAGCATTTGCTTTTTGAACAATTGAGCTAAAATCTAAGTTTGGTAAATCACCGTTAAAGAACTGTTTTATCTTTTCGGCCAATTTTGGATTTTGATTTTCCCAAGCTAAAATTTGCTCTTTCCTTTCTGAAGCTTCTTTTGTTTTTTGTTCTAAAATAGTTTTATAATGAACCTCAACTTCTTCATAAACTGCAAACGAATCTTCTGGATTTGCACCTAAATTCAGTAACGTTTTTTCAAAATCTGCTTTTGTAGCTCCAATAGGTTTTCCGTGCAATTCGCATTGTCCTTCGTACATTGTTCCATCAGCGGTAACGCAGCCTTTTCCCATAATGGTTCTACCAATAATCAATGTCGGTCGCTCTAATTCGGCGTGCGCTGCGTTTAAAGCTGAACGAATGTGAGTATGATTATGACCATCAATTGTGATTACTTTCCAGCCCCATGATTCGTATTTCATTGCCGTATTTTCAGTGGTAACCTCATCTGTCATTGACGAAAGCTGCACATCATTAGAATCATAAAACATGATAAAATTGTTCAATCCTAAATGTCCTGCAATACGTCCGGCTCCTTGCGAAATCTCTTCCTGAACACCTCCGTCAGTAATGAAACCATATATTTTATGATCAAATAAATTTTCAAATCTTGCTGATAAAAACTTGGCTGCAATTGCCGCTCCAACGCCCATTGCGTGTCCTTGACCTAATGGTCCCGAAGTATTTTCTACACCTCTCTTTACATCAATTTCAGGATGTCCCGGCGTTACAGAACCCCATTGTCTGAAGTTTTCTAAGTCTGATTTTTCATAATTTCCCAACAAATGATATTGGGCATACATTAAAGCCGAAAGATGTCCGGCATCCATAAAAAATCGGTCTCTAAAAATCCAATGCATATCTGTTGGATCATATTTTAGGTATTCAGAATATAAAATATGCATGAAATCGGCGCCACCCATTGATCCTCCCGGATGGCCTGAATTTGCTTTTTCGACCATCGAAATGGCTAAAGCACGTATATTATCTGCGGATAATTGGTCTATTTTGTTGTTCATTTCTAAGTAAAAATTTGAAATCTTTTGGTTTGGTTTAATAGCGTAACTTTATTTGTTTGCTCTGAATTTCAAATAGAAACAACTCTGTAATCTGAAAACAGAAGCAAACCAAATAATAAGTGTAAAATTTACATTTACAAATGTATGTAAAATAATTCCATAAAAACAAAAAAAATGTTTCGTTATTTTTTTTCCAATAAATTGGTCAAACAACCTGATGGGATATAGTCCTTGACAAATTATTCCATTGGAACATTTCATCGGTAGCCAAATAAATACGCATTTTTTACGTTCCACTAGGAACGTTTGATTTTATAAATAATAATAGGGAAAACACATACAGATTAGACACACAATTGGTCAAACGTCCCTACGGGACGAGATTTCTCACGATCTATTTTTTTTCTACCGATGAAATGTTCCGATCGAACAAATTGTTTTTGGCTAATTCTTTTGGATTTTAAAAGTTTGAAACCTCGAAAAACGGATAACGGGATTAGCTCCTGAAAAAGAAATTAATTATAAAACTGCTTCTTACAACGAATTTCTAATAATCAAAGAAGACTTATTTTCTATTTGGTCTTTATTTCCTTTAAGAACCATCTCTGCCAAAATTTTCCCCATTGTTTCAAAATGCGTAGAAATGGTTGTAATTCCGTTTGCGACAATCTTTTTTAATGGGGTTTCATTATAAGATATAATTCCAAAATCGACACCAAGTTTCAAATGTTGATCTCTGGCACTTTCAATTACACGTACTAAATCCCTGTCATTCGGAATAATATAAAGATCGCCTAACGTAATTTCTCTATCTGTAAACTCCGTTATGATTTCATATTCGAATTTATACTCGGTGCAAAAATGTTCAAATCCTATTTTCATTCCAAGCGGTTCTCTAAAACCCGGGAAGATCAAAATTAATTTTTCGTATTTGTTCAGTTTCACTTTTCCTTTAAACAAACCTTCAAAAATATCTTTTTGGTGATTTTGATAAATGGCGGGATATAATTTTAAATCAGGATTGGTCTGATCTAAAATAATTACCTCATTTACTGGTAGGGTTTTTAAAATATCTGCCACACCAGCCAAATTGGTTGGCATGATAATGTATTTGGTATAATTTCCGTTACTGTCGTTTATTAGTTTTCGAAATACCTGAACATTGAAGTGATGGAAGAAAATATCGACTTGTACATTTTTTCCAATATTTTTTAAAAATGAATTATAAATATCTTCTTTAAAAATATTTAACTCATCAAAAAGTAAAAAAATCTTTTGCTTTATGGTGGTTTCAACGCTCTTAACGTAATATCCTTTGCCGGGAATGGCATAAATAATTCCTCTTTTTTTGAGCTCATCATAACCTAACAAAACAGTATCGCGTGACAATGAAAAAGCCAGACAGACTTTATTTACTGACGGAAGTCGGTCTCCTTTAACTAATTTTTCTTCTTCGATTGCTTTTTCTATTGAGAGAATTATCTGCTTATATTTTGGTAATCCTATGTTGTTTTGGATAGAAATAATATTCATAAAAAAATAGATTTTGGTGCAATATACAAAAAACTGGTAGGTACTGGTATGCTAACGCAAATAATGTTTCTATTTTTGGATTTCATTTTTTGCAAAAATAGCATGGAAATAAAACACATATCGCATTTTCAAGATAAAACTATTTCTAATTTATTTGGTTTATCAACTGACAACGAAGAAATTCTAGCTTTTGAATTATTAAACAAAAACGGAATGAAAGTTCAGATTACAAATTTTGGAGCAACGGTTACTTCATTACAAATTCCGGTTACTAACGGAAAACTGGTAGATGTTGTTTTAGGTTTTGATTCGGGAACATCTTATCTGGCTTCTTATAATCTGCCAAGCGCTCCTTATCTGGGAACTACTGTTGGTCGTTATGCAGGAAGAATTAACAAAGGTGTTTTTTCTTTAAATGGTAAAACATTTCAATTAAATACCAATAATAATGGAAATGCGCTACATGGAGGAAATGCTGGTTTTGGAGAAAAACTATGGAACGTTACCAACATAACTTCTGATGAAAATCCGTCGATAACATTCAGTCTTTTGAGTCCTGATTTAGACGAAAATTATCCAGGAGCATTACACGTAGATTTAACCTACACGCTGACTGAAAATAACGAATTGCAACTGGATTATAAAGCTACTTCTACAGAAGATACTGTTATTAATTTAACGCATCACAGCTATTTTAATCTGGATGGTCATGACGGTTCTGTTTTAAATCAGGAAATGTTTATCAACTCTGATAAGATTTTAGAAACGAATGATGAGAATATTCCAACCGGAAATTTCACAGCTCTTTCTAATCATGATTTTGATTTTAGAACAGCCAAAAAATGCCCGGCTTCTATCGACAATTCTTTTGTAATTGAGCCTACGAATGAAGTTGTTGCAAAATTATTCAGCGCAAAAAACAATTTACAAATGAGTGTTTACACTAATCAGCCAAGTGTACACATATATGTAGGCGGAAATTGTTTTGATATTCTTAAAGGAAAAGAAAATGTAACATATCATACGTCAAGCGGAATTTGTTTTGAAACTCAGAATTTTCCGGATGCGCCAAATCATGCTCATTTTCCGAATTCAGTTTTGAAAAAAGGAGCTGAATACAATCAAAAAACAGTTTATAAATTCGAAAATATAAAGTAGTAATTCTAAACAATCGGTTTGCAAAAACTACCAGACAACACTATTACAATTAGACTATAATGAATGATATTTTAATACAAAACACAACGGCATTTTTTGAGAAATCATTTGGATCTGCTCCTCAAAAAATTGTCCTTTCTCCAGGAAGAATTAATATTATTGGAGAGCATATTGATTATAATGACGGTTATGTTTTACCAGCGGCAATTGACAAAGTAATTTGTTTTGCCTTTGAGAAAAACGAAACCAAAAAATCTAAAATAATCGCTATTGATTTAAACGAAGAATTCGAAATTGACTTAACGCAGGAAATTCAATTAAGCGATGTTGTCTGGACGAATTATATCCGTGGCGTTATAAAACAATTGCAGGAGAACGGATTTTCTTTTGAAGGCTTCAATTGTGTTTTTAGCAGTAATATTCCAGTTGGTTCCGGGTTATCTTCTTCGGCAGCTTTGGAGTGTGGAACCATTTTCGGCATAAAAGAACTTTTCGATTTAAAAATTGACAAGGTTGACATTGCTTTATTAGGACAAAAAGCAGAACATTGGGTAGGTATTAATTGTGGTATCATGGACCAGTTTTCTAGTGTTCACGGTCTTGATAATAAAGTAATAAAATTAGATTGTAACACACTTGAATTTGAATATCACAATGCTGATTTTAAAGATTATTCCTTGGTTTTATTTGACAGTAATGTAAAACATTCGCTTTTTACATCTGAATACAATACCAGAAGAATTGAGTGTGAGGAAGGATTGTCGATCATCAAAAATCACTTTCCGGAAGTAAAGAGTTTTAGAGATTGTACTGAAGAACAACTTCTGAGCATTCAGGATAAATTTAATACTACTGTATTTAAAAGAGTACATTATGTTGTAAAAGAAATTAGCCGTGTAACTAAAGCATGTGAGGCTTTGGATAATGGAAATATAGAAATTTTAGGACAATTGCTTTTTGAGACGCATTATGGTTTATCACAAGAATATGAAGTAAGCTGCGAGGAGCTGGATATGCTTGTAGATACCGCAAAAGCTGACGATAAGATTGTAGGTTCTCGTTTGATGGGCGGAGGTTTTGGTGGATGTACCATCAATTTAATAAAAAAAGGGCATGAAAATGAGGTTAAAAGTAAGTTTTCAAATCTTTATTTAAATACATTTGGGATTGAATTAAAATTTTATGATGTAAAAATCTCAAACGGAACAACACTACTTTAAAAACCACCAGAACAAAAATGAAAAATTTTGACATTAACGAGGATCCTCACAGACGTTTTAATCCATTACTAAACGAATGGGTTTTAGTATCACCTCATCGCGCAAAACGTCCTTGGCAAGGACAAAACGAAACAATTTCAACTGAATCTTTACCAAAATACGATGCAACGTGTTATCTGTGTCCGGGAAATGTTCGCGCCAACGGTGTAAACAATCCTAAATATGATAGCAGCTTTGTTTTTGAAAATGATTTTGCTGCCATGAAGCAGGACGAAATTATTTTTGAAGAAGATATCAAGCATACTTTTTTTAAAGCAAAACCAGAGCAGGGAATTTCAAGAGTAGTTTGTTTTTCGCCTAGACACGATCTTACATTACCGGAAATGGAAATTGACGGAATTGAGAATATCATTAGAACCTGGCAAAAAGAATATACTGATTTAGGAAATATCAAGTATATCAATCACGTTCAGATTTTTGAAAATAAAGGAAGCGTTATGGGGTGCAGTAACCCGCATCCGCATGGACAAATCTGGGCACAATCGTCATTACCAACTCAGGTTGAAAAGACACAAGCCAGTTTAAAATATTATTACGATAAAAACAACAGAACTCTTCTTGAAGATTATGTAAAAGCAGAATTAAAAGTTGGGGAACGTATTGTAATCGAAAATGATCATTTTGTTGCATTGGTTCCTTTTTGGGCAATCTGGCCTTACGAAACTATGATTGTAAGCAAAAAAGCGATCAGTAAAATCACTGATTTTAATGCAGAGGAAACTAGCGCTTTTGCTAAAATCTTAAAGCAATTAACAACAAAATACGACAACTTATTTAGTACTTCATTCCCATATTCATCAGGAATTCACCAGTCACCAACAGATGGTTTAGAACATCCTGAATGGCATTTTCATATGCATTTTTATCCACCATTACTAAGATCTGCAACGGTTAAAAAGTTTATGGTTGGTTATGAAATGTTAGGAGAGTCACAGCGAGATATTACTCCTGAAAAAAGTGCAGAAATTTTAAGACAACAGTCTGAAGTACATTATAAAAAAGAGGTGAAAATCAAGTAAAAAAAGGGCTTAACTGAATGTGATTTAAAAATTTAACAGAATATTTTATTTATAAATGTAAAAAACACATTTAAAATAGTGTAGTTCTCATTTTTTATTTTACTTTTGACTTTTATTCTTATTTTCATAAAAAAATAACAGAATAAAAACACATATCATATTTTAAACCAGCATTGGATAACAAAAACAAGTTTGAAGATTTTTCTAATCAATTAATTTTCGAACTTAATTAAACAATCATCTATACTAATTTTAAAAGACTACTAACAATGAACCAGAACCTCGCTTTCGCAGATTATGCGGTTTTTATTATTTACTTTATCGTAGTTTCTGCCTACGGTTACTCCGTTTACCGTAAGCGTAAACAAGACGAACATGATGCCAAAGCTTATTTTTTAGCTGAAGGAAATTTAACTTGGTGGGCCATTGGAGCTTCTCTGATTGCATCAAATATTTCAGCTGAACAATTTATCGGAATGAGTGGTGAAGGTTTCTTTTTAGGAATTGCCGTTGCTGCTTACGAATGGATTGCTGCTATTGCATTGATTATCGTTGCGGTTTGGTTTATTCCGGTATATCTTAAAAATAAGATTTATACAATGCCTCAATTCTTAAAAACACGTTATAATGAATCGACTGCGTTGATTATGGCTGTTTTCTGGTTGTTTTTGTATGTTTTTGTAAACTTAACTTCTATATTATATTTAGGAGCAGTTGCTATTAATGGTTTAGCGGGCGGAGAATATCTGCACGTAATCATGATTGGATTGGCTGTTTTTGCTTTGTTTATTTCTCTTGGAGGAATGAAAGTTGTTGCTTATACTGACGTTATTCAGGTTGCCGTTTTAATCATTGGAGGTTTGGTAACTTCATACATTGCTCTTACAACTGTTGGACAATATTTTGGAGTTGGTGAGAATGCTATCGAAGGTTTCAAAGTTTTAATGAGAGAAGCTCCGGAACATTTTAAAATGATTATCCCAAAACCACACGATACAGTAGTTACGGCCCAAACATCTCAACTAGCTATTGACAAATACCTAACTTTCCCTGGAATATTATCGTACTTGGCTGGTATCTGGATCATCAACTTAAACTATTGGGGTTGTAACCAATACATTACTCAAAGAGCTTTGGGTGCTGATTTACAAACAGCTCGTACAGGTATTTTATTTGCTGGTCTCTTAAAATTATTAATGCCATTAATCGTAATGTTACCTGGTATTGCCGCTTATGTTTTATACCAAAACGGACATTTACCTCAATTAGTTGGAGGAAAAGATGGCGCTTATTCTGCTGTATTGACTTTCTTGCCAACTGGATTAAAAGGACTTTCTGTAGCTGCATTGACTGCTGCAATTGTAGCTTCATTAGCTGGAAAAGTAAACAGTATTTCTACTATTTATACTTTAGATATTCATAAAAAATACATTCAAAAAGAAGCTGGCGAAAAACAACAAGTAAATATTGGTAGAATTGCCGTTTTTGCTGCAATGCTTTTAGCAGTTCTATTTACATGGAATGACCTTTTAGGCATTGGCGGTGTTGGTGGATTCACTTACATTCAAAAATACACCGGTTTTATTAGCCCTGGAGTTTTCGCAATGTTTATTTTGGGTATGTTCTGGAAAAGAACAACTGGAGCTGCGGCAATTGTTGGTGTAATTTTAGGATTCTTATTATCAGTTTTATTCAATGAATATGCTCCGGCATTATTCGGAAATGAGACTTTATTATATACGGCTTACTCTAATGGAAAAGGAGCATTCGAAATTCCGTTCCACATTTGTATGGGATTATCATTCTTCTTCACCACATTAACTATGGTTCTAATTAGTTTTGCAGGACCAAAAGTGAATCCAAAAGCTTTTGAGTTAGATTACGAAATGTTTAAAATAAAACCACAAACAACTGTTTTAATCGTAATCACATTATTATCAATTATTGCATTGTACGTTAAATTCTGGTAGTATAATTTTTTACTATATATTTTTTGAAGATCAAAAGAGGATACCAAATTGGTGTCCTCTTTTTTTATCTCATCTTACCAAATGTGCCTAAAATTTTAACAAGAAAAATAATTTTCTTGTTATCGAATTTTGAATTACATTCGCTCCTAACTTTTAACCAATATTAAAAAATGAAAAAACTAATATTTACTTTATTCCTTATTTCCGGAGCTGTTTCTGCACAGGACATGACTGTTGTTCAGGGAAACTTCGCTTTTTTAAAAGATCAAAAAGAAATAAATATCGAATTTGATTATAGTAATTTCACTATGATGAAAGAGAATAAACCCGAAGCACAATATGTAGAAGAACACAAAG
The DNA here is from genome assembly GCF_900187965.1 of Flavobacterium sp. ov086. Taxonomy (GTDB): domain Bacteria; phylum Bacteroidota; class Bacteroidia; order Flavobacteriales; family Flavobacteriaceae; genus Flavobacterium. The sequence continues at coordinate 469,590 of NZ_FZNL01000001.1, forward strand.
CCGACTTAGACAAGAAAGCAAAAGGTAATGGAAACATTTGGCAAAAAAAATGGATCGCTGCCAAAGAGCAAATCTGGACACCAAAATTTTTAGAAATTGGAAATATTGTATTGTCTAAAGCAGGTAAAGAGATGAATTTTCAAGAAGGATTAAACACACCTTATACATTAATTGTAAAAACCATTTGGATTTATCCGGGTTGGGATGCCGGAATTATGAAACAAGAAGCAAAAGTTACTACCAATTTAAAATTTGTTGATACAGCAGACAAATCAAAAGTATTGTTAGAAATTAACAGCGAAGAAGCTCCAGGAGATCAATGGGGAAATAATTTCAGTAATGAATCAAGAATTGGTGAAGGATATGCTAAAACAGCCAAATCACTTTCGAAAATGATTATCAAAAAAGCATATAAATAAAAATCATTTAATATTCCGCAGGAATATCTCATCGGTAGAAAAAAAATAATTGTTTAGCATTGTGTCCTGTAAGGACACCTGGTTTTACAGAAATAACACATTTACCCAATTCAAACGTTCCTACGGAACGATGTATAACCGCAATTCAAATTCAATTCCTACCCAACAGACATTCCTACGGAATGATTAAAAGAACAAAGCCCTGATTATTCAGGGCTTTGTTCTTTTTGCATATTTAGTAAATACGCCATATTTTTGATCACGTGATCGTGTTTCTTTACAAATGGATTTTCTTCATTCCAAACATAACCTGCCAAAACTGAGCATATTTTTTCTTTTACATCTGGATTTTCGGGTTGGTGAAAAAACAAAGTCTGAAGATTTCCTGTGTACCATTCTTTCACGTAAGTGGTAAAAACCGCAATTCCGCGTTTCATATATTCTGTAAATTCAACTTCCCAGTCGACTTCAATTCCTTGTGATTCTTTAATATACAATTTTGCCGCCAACATTCCTGATTCTGTCGCAAAGGCAACTCCTGATGAAAAAACCGGATCTAAGAATTCAGAACTATTTCCTGTCAAGGCAAAACCATCGCCATACATTCTTTTTACAGCTCTCGAATAATTTTCGAGTTTCACTGGTTCAAATAAAAACTCTGTTCCTTTAAATCTTTTGATATAATAATCTGACTTCAGAATTGCATTTCTTAAAGCTTCAGCATTATCTTTATTTTCAGAAAGTGAATTGATAAAATCTGTTGGTCCAACAACTCCCAAACTTGTATTTCCATTCGAAAACGGAATTACCCATAACCAAACTTCGGTTTCCAGAATATCAAACGAAATCTGAGTTCCTTCCTCTCCTTCTTCTCTATTAATATCTTTTACGTGGGTAAATATAGATGAGTGTGGATCTAGTTTTGATGGTGTGTCAAGATCTAAAAGTCTTGGTAAAACCCTACCGTATCCGCTGGAATCAATTATAAATTTGGCGTAGATTTCTTTTAAATTTCCGGCTGCATCTTTTACGATTGTTTTAGAATTTTTCCCTTCAAAAGAAACCTCCAAAACCTCCGTTTCAAATTCCAGATCAATTCCTTTTCTAAGCACTTCCTGCGCCATTGTATTATCAAAATCTGCACGGGGAACCTGCCAGGTCCAATCCCAGCCTTCACCAAATTTCTGACTGAAATCAAAAACACATATTTCTTCGCCTCTAATAAAACGAGCTCCGAGTTTTTTCTCAAAATTCATTGCATCAAGACTTTCAAAAAGCTCAGCTTCAGCAAAATGATCCATAACTCTTGGTATTAAGCTTTCGCCAACAACAAGTCTTGGGAATTTTGTTTTTTCTACTACTTTAACTTTAACATTATTGTTATGAAGATGCGATGCCGAAACACATCCAGACGGTCCCGCACCTATCACTAAAACATCCACAAACTCCTTTATCATAATAAGAATGTTATTAATTATTAACTTACATTTGCCATCATCAAAATAACTACATTTATTTTGATAAATAAAATTAAATTAGCGCAACAAAAAACGATTTAATGAATACAATTAATGAATATTTAAGTTTAGGAGAATTTGAGTCCATTATTTTTGGAAATAACAAAGTTGCAATCAGCGATGTAGTCCTAAATCGAGTAAATGAAAGCTTTAATTTCTTGAAAGAATTTTCAGGAAATAAAATTATATATGGCGTAAATACAGGCTTTGGGCCAATGGCTCAATATAGAATTAAAGAATCTGATCAAATCCAGTTACAATACAATTTAATCAGAAGCCACTCCTCCGGAACAGGAAAACCTTTAAGCCCGGTTTGTGCAAAAGCTGCAATTTTGGCTCGTTTAAATACCTTATCATTAGGGAATTCAGGAGTTCATCCTTCGGTCATTCACTTAATGGCAGAATTGATCAACAGAGATATTACACCTCTTATTTTTGAACACGGAGGCGTTGGTGCGAGCGGAGATTTAGTACAATTATCACACTTGGCTTTAGTTTTAATTGGCGAAGGCGAAGTTTTTTATAAAGGCGACAGAAGACCAACTCAAGAAGTTTTTGAGATCGAAGGTTTAAAACCAATTCAGGTAGAAATCAGAGAAGGTCTGGCTTTAATAAACGGAACTTCTGTAATGACAGGAATTGGAGTTGTAAATGTGCATCACGCTAATAAATTATTAGATTGGTCCCTAAAATGTTCTTGTGCCATAAACGAATTGGTTCAGGCATATGATGATCATTTCTCTGAAGAATTAAACCAAACCAAACGTCATAAAGGACAACAGGAAGTGGCTTTAAGAATGAGAAAAAATCTTTCGGACAGTACTTTAATCCGTAAAAGAGAAGACCATTTATATTCTGGTGAAAACACGGAAGAAATCTTCAAGGAAAAAGTTCAGGAATATTATTCGTTACGTTGTGTACCACAAATTTTAGGTCCGGTTTTAGAAACCATAAACAATGTTGCTTCTATTTTAGAAGACGAATTTAACTCGGCAAACGACAATCCTATTATAGATGTAAAAAACAAACACGTTTATCACGGAGGAAACTTCCACGGCGATTATATTTCGCTTGAAATGGATAAACTGAAAATTGTTATTACCAAATTAACGATGTTGGCGGAACGTCAATTGAATTATTTATTGAACTCAAAAATCAACGAAATTCTTCCTCCGTTTGTCAATTTAGGAACTTTAGGATTTAATTTCGGAATGCAGGGCGTTCAGTTTACGGCAACCTCAACAACTGCCGAAAGCCAAATGTTATCAAACCCAATGTATGTTCATAGTATCCCAAACAACAATGACAATCAAGACATTGTAAGTATGGGAACAAATGCAGCAGTAATTACCTCAAAAGTTATCGAAAATGCTTTTGAAGTTTTGAGCATCGAGATGATTACAATTGTTCAGGCAATTGATTATTTAGAACAAAAAGACAAAATATCATCAGTATCCAAAAAATGGTATGATGATGTTAGAAACATAATTCCTGAATTTAAAGAAGATCAGGTTATGTATCCGTTTGTTCAAAAAGTAAAAGATTACCTGATCAACAGTTAATTTTAAAATTTCTAATCTTACCAAAAAATATGAAAAGAATATTTCTCTTATTATTAATCTGTATTCAATTAAGCAACGCTCAAGAACTGGCTTTGGTTAAAAAAGGTGGAAAGTTTGGTCTCCTTACCAAAGAGGGAACTTTTGCTGTTGAACCAAAATTTGATAGCGCCAGAGATTTTTCTGATGGTTTGGCTGCCGTTAAAGAAAACGGAAAATGGGGATTTATAGACGACAAAGGTACGTTGGTAATTCCAGCAACTTTTGATAATGCAAAAGATTTTGGCAGCGGAATTTGTATTATACAGCAAAACAACATTTGGTCTTACATTAATAAAAAAGGAGAAATTCTAAAAGGAAACCCGGCATCAGATAAATTATTTGATTTTAATAATGGAGTAGCCTTTTTTAGACAAGCCGATAAAGTTGGACTTATAAATAATAAGTTCGAAATTGTTCTTGCTCCAAAATATGACGTTATAAGAACCTTTTATAAAGGTTACGCAAAAGTGGCAATAAATGACAAATGGGGAATCATTGATCCAACCGGAAAAGAAGTTGTTGAAGCTGCTTATGATGAAGTTGGAGATTATTACAACAATACAACCTGGGTGAAAAAAGGAAAGTTTTTCGGACTTGTTCATAACGGGCAATTTATTAAAATAGATGGCGTAACTGCATTTGGATCTTTTGGAACGCAAGATATAATTGCTGCCAAAAAAGACGGAAAAATGGGATTTGTAAATTTTGACGGACAATGGATTATTAATCCACGATTTGACAAGGCAAAAGGTTTTTCTAAAAACTTAGCTCCCGTTTGTGTAAAAGAAAAATGGGGATACATCAATTTAATTGGCGCATGTATTGTAGAACCCATTTATTCTGATGCAGAAAATTTTAGTGAAAATGGTCTCGCTGCTGTAAAAAATCTTGATGGCTGGGGATTTATTGATGAAAAAGGAAAATTAGTTATTCCAACAAAATATGAAATTTCAGTAGCATTTGGAAACTACTTCCGTCAGGAAAAAGGATTTATTGACGGATTAGCAAGAGTAAAGCTTAGCGGCAAATGGGGTTTTGTTAAACCAGATGGTCAGCTTATTGGCGAATGGTTTCAAAATGCAGAGCTTTTTCAGAAATAATAAAAACAACTTCACATTATTAATATTGAACCTTTAAGACCATGAAAAAAACACTTATTTTTTTATTCGTATGTTGCATTCAATTTGTTAATAGTCAAGAATTGGCGTTAGTTAAAAAAGACTCTAAAATTGGATATATTTCTAAAGACGGAAACTTTAAAATTGAGCCTCAATATAAATCTGCAAAGAGTTTCTCTGAAGGATTAGCTGCCGTAGAAAACGGTGGAAAATGGGGTTTCATTGATACAAAAGGAAGCTGGATAATTCCAGCAACTTTTACGGATGCTAAAGAATTTAACAGTGGAATCGCAGTAGTAAAAAACGATAAAGACTGGGTGTATATTAATACTAAAGGCGAAATTCAGAAAGCACCAACTTCTGAAAAATTATATGATTTTGATAACGGGGTTGCTTTCATAAAACAAGGAAACAAAATTGGGTTAATCAACTCAAAAATGGAGGTAGTTTTAGAACCAAAATATGATATAATCAAGCCTTTTGAAAATGGTTTTGCAAGAGTAGGAAGTAATAAAAAATGGGGAATTATTAATACTTCGGGAAAAGAATTAATAGAACCTGCCTACGACGAAATAGGAAACTATTTTAAAAATACATCTTGGGCAAGAAAAGACAAAACGTTTGGAATTGTAAGCGCAGGAAGTTTTATTCCCGTTGATGGTGCCGAAAAAATCTGGGATTTTGAAACTCAGGATTTAACGTTTGCCAAAAAGAATGGAAAAATTGGATTCATTGACTTAAAAGGAAATTGGATTATTACTCCTATATATGATAAAGCAAAAGCTTTCTCGAAAAATTTAGCTCCGGTTTGCGTTGGATCTAAATGGGGATATATTAACCCAAAAGCAGAATTTGTAATTGAACCAACTTATAGTGATGCAGAAGTTTTTAGTCCCAATGGATTGGCTCCTGTAAAAGAAAAAAACTGGGGATTCATCAACGAGTCAGGAAAATTAGTTATTCCAACACAATATGGAATTACCGCGAACGGAATTATTGCCATGTTTGTACAACAAGATAAAGGTTTTATTGGTGGCGTTGCAAGAGTAAAAAACGAAGGCAAATGGGGATTTCTTAAACCAGACGGAACGGTATTAAGTAATCAATGGTTTGAAAACGCTGAATTATTTTCGAAATCATCAGAAAGAATTCAAACAGCCGAAATTGCTGCTGAAAAACCAAAACAAGAAATAAAACAAGCAAAGCCGGCAACCAAACCAGCAGCTAAAAAAAAGAAATAATAGTTATCTCCAACAAGAGGATAACATCTATTAAAAAATAAAATTTACATATGAAATGTATATTAGTAACAGGTGGTTCGAGAGGAATTGGCAGTGCTATTTGCAAAAAATTAGCCGTTGAAGCCAGCTATCATATTCTGATTAATTATCATTCGAATAAAACAGCTGCCGAAGAAACACTTCAGGAAATACAAAAATTAGGAGCAACGGGAGAAATCTTAGGTTTTGATGTTTCTAATTATGAAGAAGTACAAAGTACTTTAACAAAATGGCAGGAAGCAAATCCTGAAGCAATTGTTGAAGCGATTGTAAACAATGCCGGAATTACAAAAGATGGTCTTTTTATGTGGATGACTCCCGAAGACTGGAATGGTGTTGTAAACACCAGCTTGAACGGTTTTTTTAATGTAACACAGTTTTTTATTCAAAAAATGTTACGCAATAAATATGGCCGAATCGTAAATATGGTTTCTGTTTCTGGTGTAAAAGGAACAGCCGGGCAAACCAATTATTCGGCAGCAAAAGGCGCGATTGTTGCAGCTACAAAAGCATTAGCACAAGAAGTTGCTAAACGAAATATCACTGTAAATGCAGTTGCTCCGGGTTTTATCAGAACAGATATGACTAGCCAATTAGACGAAAAAGAATTACTAAAACTAATTCCGGTAAATCGTTTTGGTGAAGCCGAAGAAGTGGCAGATTTGGTAAGCTTTTTGATTTCTAAAAAGTCAAGCTATATTACAGGAGAAATTATCAACATAAACGGAGGAATATATTCTTAATAGTTCCTATGTTTGTGAGACTATTTTAAGTTTTTTAAACGTTGAAAATTGCTCGCAAAGACGCAAAGTCGCAAAGCTTTATTTAAATAATCTTAAAAAAGAATAAACTTTGCGACTTTGCGTCTTTGTGAGATTAAAAAAAATTACACTTTAAGGATAAAAAATACTTTGAAAGATGATGAATAAGAGAGTTGTAATTACTGGAATGGGAATTTATTCTTGTATCGGAACTTCTTTAGACGAAGTAAAAGAATCTTTGTATAACGGAAAATCCGGTATTAAGTTTGACGCCGAAAGAAAAGAATTTGGTTTTCAATCTGCCTTAACAGGAATAGTTCCGAAAGCGGATCTGAAAAACTTATTGACCCGCAGACAACGTATGAGCATTGGCGAAGAAACCGAATATGCTTATATGGCTACAATAGAAGCTTTGAAAAATGCCAATATCGACGACGCTTTTTTTGATAATCGTGAAGTGGGAATCATGTATGGAAATGATAGCGTTTCAAAAGCTATTATTGATGCTACGGATATTGTTCGCGAGAAAAAAGATACCGCATTAATAGGTTCCGGAGCTATTTTTAAATCAATGAATTCAACGGTAACAATGAATTTATCTACGATTTTTAAACTCCGCGGAATCAATCTTACTATAAGCGCTGCTTGTGCAAGTGGCTCACACTCTATTGGGTTAGCTTATTTTTTAATAAAAAGCGGCTTCCAGGATATTGTTATTACCGGAGGAGCTCAGGAAATCAACAAATATGCGATGAGCAGTTTTGATGGTTTAGGTGTTTTTTCGAGTAGAGAAAACGAACCTGAAAAAGCTTCCCGCCCATTTGATGCTGATCGCGACGGATTAATTCCGAGTGGTGGCGGTGCAACGTTAATTCTGGAAAGCTATGAATCAGCAATTGCACGAGGCGCCAATATTATTGCCGAAGTTGTAGGTTACGGGTTCTCATCAAACGGTGGACATATCTCTACGCCAAATGTAGAAGGACCGTCTATAGCCATGCAACGAGCGCTTGACGACGCACAATTAAAAGCAACTGATATTGATTATATAAATGCACATGCAACCTCAACTCCGGTTGGAGACGGAAACGAAGCAAAAGCAATTTTTGAAGTTTTTGGTGAGAAAAATCCTTACGTAAGTTCTACAAAATCAATGACAGGTCACGAATGTTGGATGGCTGGTGCGAGCGAAGTAATCTATTCTATCTTAATGATGCAGAACGATTTCATTGCTCCGAACATCAATTTGGAAAATCCTGACGAAGATGCTTCTAAATTAAATTTGGTCAAAACTACTTTAAACAAAAAATTTGACATATTTTTGTCCAATTCCTTCGGATTCGGAGGAACCAACTCGGCGTTGGTGGTTAAAAAGTTTAAATTGAACGATGAATAAAGAAGAGATTATAGCAAGAATTAATGGTTTTTTGGTTGATGAATTTGAAGTAGATAATGATGATATTGAACCAGATGCTAATCTAAAAGATACACTTGGGTTAGATAGTTTAGATTATGTAGATTTAGTAGTTTCTATTGAATCTAACTTTGGTGTAAAACTGGTTGAAGCTGATTTTGTTGGTATTGCTACATTTCAAAATTTTTATGACCTTATAGAAACCAAACTAAAAGCTAAAGCTGTTTAATGAGTCAATGGGATGGCAAATCAAAAGGAACAGTTTTAGGCTATAGAATATTCGTTTTTTTAATACAAAAAGCGGGTGTCAAGTCTGCTTATGTCTTACTTTATTTTGTTGCTTCTTACTACTTTTTGTTTCTAAAGAAAAGCAATCAGGCTATTTTTTATTATTTTAAAGAAAGACTGAACTATTCCTATTTCAAATCAAAAAAAATGGTTTTCAAAAGTTATTACACTTTTGGGCAAACCATCATTGATAAAGTTTCCATTTCGGCAGGAATGCGAAATAAATTCACCTATGAATTTGACGGAATAGAAACTCTCAAAAAGCTTCTGGCCGAAAAAAAAGGTGGAGTTCTTATTAGCGCTCATATAGGAAATTTTGAAATTGCCGAACATTTTTTGGGCGATATTGATCTTAATTTTCAAATCAATCTCGTTACAACAGATTTAGAACATTCGGCTATTAAGAATTATCTGGAAAGTGTTACCCAAAAACCAACCGTAAAATTTATCATTATCAAAGACGATTTATCTCATATTTTTGAGATCAATGCGGCTTTGGCCAATAACGAATTGGTTTGTTTTACGGGAGATCGTTATTTTGAAGGAACCAAATCCCTTTCAGAAGAAATTCTGGGTAAAGAAACCAACTTCCCGGCAGGTCCATTTTTAATTGCTTCACGCTTAAAAGTTCCTGTTGTTTTTGTTTATGTAATGAAAGAACCCAACTTACATTATCATTTGTATGCCAGAGAAGCAACCGTAAAACACCGCGACGAAAAAGGATTATTGAAAGAATACGTAAAAAGCGTAGAAAGCATTTTGCAGAAATATCCTTTGCAATGGTTCAATTATTTCGACTTCTGGAACGATCTTAAAGCATAAGAAGTTGCCACAAATTTTCGCGAATTATTTTTAGCAATTCTGTATGTAATTCCTTTAATTAAAATCAATTTAAGCATAACCAAATTAGTGAAAATTTGTGCAATTCGTGGCGAAAAAACACAACACTATTACCGCTTTATAACAAATCTTAAACAAGAAAATTCGTTTAAATAAATTTACTTATTTTTGCTTACCACCAAAGTAGCTAACCTAATGAAAAATGTTCTCGTTATTTTTTATTCCCAATCCGGACAACTAGAATCGATTGCGAAAAACATTGCAAAACCATTCTTAAATTCAGAGGAAATAAATGTAATTTTTCACGAAATACAATTAGAAAAACCATTCCCGTTTCCGTGGAATAAGGATTCTTTTTTTGATGCCTTTCCGGAATCTTTTTTACAGATTCCGACAAAACTTAAACCAGTTTCTGACGAAGTTTTAAACACAAAATTTGATTTGATTCTTTTTCATTATCAGGTTTGGTTTTTATCACCTTCAATTCCAATCAACTCGTTTTTAAAAAGTACAGAAGCCAAGACAATATTAAACAATACTCCCGTTATAACTATTAATGGTTCTCGTAATATGTGGATTATGGCGCAGGAAAAAATTAAAGTTTTATTGCGTGACGTCAATGCAAAATTGGTTGGAAATATTGCATTAGTCGATCGTGTTGGAAATTTAATCAGCGTGATCACAATTGTAAATTGGATGTTTTCTGGTGTAAAGAAACGATATCTTGGATTTTTTCCACTTCCGGGAGTTTCTGATAAAGACATTCAGGAGTCTGATAAATTTGGAGAAATCATACTTTCCCAATTTAAACAAAACAAACTAGACGATTTACAGCCAAAATTAGCCGAAATAGGTGCCGTAAAAATCAGTCCTTATTTAGTTACTGTAGATAAAACGGCCAATAAGATTTTTAATAAGTGGTCGAATTTGATTCACAAGAATCAAAAAAACAGGAAAACGCTTCTTAAAATATTTTATGTTTATTTATTCCTTGCTATATGGCTAATCTCGCCAATAGTATATATATTGCACCTTATTACCTATCCATTCAAGTTCAAAACCATAAAAAAAGAAACTCAATATTATCAAGGAGTTTAGAAGACGAAATTTAATTATGTTTGACGTATATATTACCAAAGCCGCAAAATATTTGCCAAATGAAGCTGTTTCAAATGATGAAATGGAAAGCTATTTAGGCCTAATAAATGACACCGCCTCAAAGGCAAGACGTATTATTTTGCGTAATAATAAAATTACAAGCCGATACTACGCCGTAGATAAAAACGGAAAAAGCACACATAGTAACGCTGAGTTAACACACAATGCCGTTTTACAACTATTTGATAATAACTTTACAGATCAGGATCTTGAAGTGCTTTCCTGCGGAACCTCATCACCTGATGTTTTAGCCCCATCACATGCTGCAATGGTTCACGGTTTATTAAAAAACAGATCGGTAGAGCTAAATTCTTCGATGGGTATTTGCTGTTCAGGAATGAATGCATTGAAATATGGTTTTCTTTCTATAAAATCAGGAAACTCAAAAAATGCCATTTGTACAGGATCAGAAAAAGTTTCGACCTGGCTTTCTTCTCCAAAATACAAGCATGAAGTAATCAATTTAAAAAATCTTGAAGAGCAACCAATAATCGCCTTCAAAAAAGATTTTTTACGTTGGATGTTATCTGATGGAGCCGGAGCCTTTTTATTAGAAAATAAACCAAGCGGCGAAATTTCATTAAAAATCGAATGGATGGAAGCGTATTCCTATGCATTCGAATTAGAAACTTGTATGTATGCCGGTGGAGATAAATTAGAAAATGGCGAAATCAAAGCCTGGAGCGATTACAATCCGGAGCAATGGTTAAACGAATCTGTATTTGCTGTTAAGCAGGATGTAAAAATATTAGACGAATTTATATTACCAAAAGGTGTCGAAAGTATGAGCGATGCAATGGCAAAGCACAACATTACGGCAGATCAGGTTGATTATTTTTTACCTCACGTTTCTTCTAACTTTTTTGTAGAAGGTCTAAAAAACGGATTAAACGAAAAAGGAATTGTACTTACAGACGAAAAATGGTTCATGAACCTTTTAAGAGTTGGTAATGTAGGTTCTGCCTCAATTTATATCGCCCTTGAAGAATTAATGTATTCAGGTAAACTAAAAAAAGGAGATCGCATTTTATTATCAGTTCCGGAAAGCGGAAGATTCTCTTTTGCCTATGCATATTTAACGGTTTGCTAATGGAAACAATATGTCTTTTAAATAAAGAAGCAGTCGAAAATTTATTGCCACAAAAGTTCCCTTTTGTTATGGTTGATAAAATGTATTCTTATACCGAAACATCATTGGTTTCCGGTTTAAAAATTCAGAGCGACAATATCTTTGCAAATAATAATTCTTTTTTAGAAGCAGGTATAATCGAGCATATGGCACAATCTGTGGCGTTGCATACCGGATATCATTTTTTTTTGAAAAACGAAACAGCCCCAACAGGTTACATAGGTTCTATAAAAGATATTGAAATAAAACAGTTTCCAAAAGTCGACGATACCATTCGATCAACCGTAACTATTTTGCAGGAATTTGCCGGAATAACTTTGGTTGATATTGTGACTACTTTAAATAATGAAGAAATTGCCCGCGGACAAATGAAAACCGTTTTGGCAAAATAATATACGTATGAAAATCGGAGTTGACATACAAAATTACCTTCCGCACCGAGCGCCAATGCTCATGGTAGATCTAATTTTGGATATAGATTCCAATTTTGTAGAAACGACATTCCTGATAAAAGAAGACAATATTTTTATTGATAATCATATTTTTATCGAAGCTGGTTTAATCGAAAACACAGCACAAACCTGCTCAGCAATTGTTGGCAAAAAGTATTTTTTTGAGGAAGACGGAACAGAAAATGAAAACGTAAATGTTATTGGTTTTATCAGCGCCTTAAAAAATCTGAAAATACATTCGCTGCCAAAAACCGGCGATACAATTATTACCAAAGCAAACTTAATGTCAAAATTTGTTGGCGACGATTATACCTTATGTACGATGAGCTGCCAAAGCTTACTCGAAGACAAAATACTTTTAGAATGTGAAATTAATTTGTTTATTCAAAAAACAGTTTCGACAACAACATAATTCTGATCGAAAATAAAACCGTCATGGAAAAAGAAAATGTACCTCAGCACGATGGAAATTTAAGCAAAAAGAACCTCAAAGAACTTGTTTATGCTACTGATGAAAATGGCAATTATACCACCGCATTAAGTACCGGTTGGGAACCAAAAGCCATTGCTCTTTCAAACGCAATTGATGATATAAAAGAACGTGCGGAAGAAGCTAAACTGAAGGTTCAGATTGGCGAATTAAGTCCGATTTGTTATTATATGGAACTCAATAAAATGGATCTTACTATTCTTGCCGGCTATGTCGATATGTGGAAATGGCGCGTAAAAAGACATTTTAAACCCACTATTTTTGCCAAATTGAGTGACAAAATTTTACAGAAATATGCCGACGCTTTTGAAATTTCAATAGCCGAATTAAAAAATATTAAAAACGATTAATGCAAACGACTTTCACACACCATCAATCTGCTCATTGTGAAAATGGAGTGGCTTCAAATCTCTTAAAAAACAGCGGATTAAATATCAGCGAACCTATGGTTTTTGGAATTGGTTCCGGACTTTTGTTTGTGTATTTACCTTTTATAAAAGTAAATCATGCACCGGCAATTAGTTACAGAACTTTGCCTGGACAGATTTTTAATAAAGTTGCCAATCGTTTAAATTTAAAAATAAAAAGACAAAAATTTTCTTCTGTTCCAAATGCCAGTAAAGCTTTAGACGAAAATTTAAAAAACAATATTCCAACCGGATTACAAGTTGGTGTTTATCATTTAAGTTATTTTCCTGATGAATATCGTTTTCATTTCAACGCGCACAATTTAGTCGTTTACGGAAAAACCGAAACTGATTATTTAATCAGCGATCCTGTTATGGAAACCGTGACTACTTTAACGCACGAAGAATTAGACAAAGTACGTTTTGCTAAAGGTGCGTTTGCGCCAAAAGGCCAAATGTATTATCCAATTCAGGTTCCGAGTGAAGTTGATTTCAAAAGTGCCATCATCAAAGGAATCAAAGATACTTGTCGCACTATGCTGGCACCCATGCCAATTGTAGGTGTTCGCGGAATTAAATTTGTTTCTCGCCGAATTAGAAAATGGCCTGCAAAACACGGCGTTAGAAAAGCCAATCATTATCTTGCACAAATGGTGCGAATGCAGGAAGAAATAGGAACCGGCGGCGGAGGATTCCGTTTTATTTATGCCGCTTTTCTACAAGAAGCTTCAGTTATTTTAAACAATGATGAATTGAAAGTGCTTTCGAAAGAAATGACTCAAATTGGAGATTCGTGGAGAGATTTTGCTGTTGAAGCTTCCCGTATTTATAAAAATAGAAGTGCCAAAGAAGACGCTTACAATGCCATTGCCGATGAACTTCTGGACATTGCTAATCGCGAAGAAATCTTTTTCAAAAAACTAAAAAAAGCAATTAGCTAACTATATTTTGCAAACTGTTATAAAAATAGAATCTCTTTCGAAAAAGTACAAAGATGCAGAACTGTATTCTTTGAACGATGTTTCGCTGGATATAAATCAAGGTCAGATTTTTGGCTTATTAGGTCCAAATGGTGCCGGAAAAACCACTTTAATCTCCATGCTTTGCGGATTGATAAAACCAACTTCGGGACATTTCACGATTGATGGTTTGAACTATGCTGGCCATTCCACCAAAATCAAAAAAATTATTGGAGTTGTACCTCAGGAATATGCTTTATATCCTACGTTGACAGCGAGAGAAAATCTACATTATTTTGGAAGCATGTACGGTTTAAAAGGTTCTGACTTAAAAGACAAAGTAATTGAAACTTTAGATCTTTTGGGTTTATTAAAATTTGCCGACAAACGCATTGAAACTTTCTCAGGCGGAATGAAACGCAGAGTCAATTTGATTGCGGGAATTCTCCACAATCCAAAAGTTTTATTTCTGGACGAGCCAACTGTTGGTGTTGATGTGCAATCTAAAAATGCAATTATAGATTATCTCAAACTTTTAAATCAAAACGGAACTACAATTATTTATACCTCGCATCATTTGGCTGAAGCCGAAGATTTTTGCACGACAATTGCCATTTTAGATCAAGGCAAAATTTATGCACAAGGCACACCATCAGGTTTAATCGCTTCTACCGAAAAAGCAAGAAATCTGGAAGAAGTTTTTATTTCATTAACCGGTAAAGATCTGAGAGATGATATATAAAATTTGGATGTCCGTCGTAAAAGAATTTCTCCTGCTCAAACGAGATTTAGGAGGTTTAGTCATTTTATTTATAATGCCTTTGGTTTTGGTTATCACCGTAACGTTGATTCAGGACAGCACTTTTAAAACCGTTAGCGATACTAAAATTCAGATTTTATTGGTCGACAACGACAACGGTTCCGTTTCTAAAACTGTTTTTGATAATCTCGAAAAGAGTCAGCTTTTTAGTGTTGTTACTCAAATAGACAACAAACTACTTACAGAAGAAGTTGCCAAAGAAAATGTTTACAAAGGAAAATTTCAATTGGCGATTATAATTCCGAAAAATCTAAGCACAGATTTACAAGCCAAAATCGATCAGAATGTAGAAAACATTGTGAGTAAAATGGGCTTCTCAGATAGTATTGCAAAACCGCAAACTTCAAAAATAATTCAGCAAAAAGAAGTAAAATTATATTTTGATCCAGCAGTTCAGCTTAGCTTCAAAAACTCTGTGATGAGTTCGATTGATAAAATGATTTCGCAAATCGAAACAAAGTCAATTTATACGACTTTCCAAAATCAATTGGGGGAAGAAAATACCAAATTCGAGCAAAAGAGTTTTATTACATTTAAAGAAATTATTCCAAAAGTAAACAACAAAGAAGTGCTACCAAATTCGGTACAGCATAACGTTCCGGCTTGGACACTTTTTGCGATATTTTTTATCGTAATTCCGTTGTCTATCAATATTGTAAAAGAAAAATCACAAGGAACTTTTGTTCGATTATTGACCAATCCGGTTTCGAATTTAATTGTCATTATCGGAAAAACCATTACATATTCAATCATTTGTATGATTCAGTTTTATATGATGGTTGCCGTTGCAATATTTTTATTTCCGTATATTGGTTTGCCCCCCTTAAATATCGAAGGGCACTTATTTTTAATGAGTGTTGTTGCTTTATTTTCAGGATTTGCCGCAATTGGTTTCGGAATTTTATTAGGCACAATTGCGAATACACAAGAACAATCGGCTCCGTTTGGCGCAACAAGTGTAATCATCCTTGCTGCTATTGGCGGAGTCTGGGTTCCCGTTTTTGCGATGCCAAAAATCATGCAGCTTATTGCCAAATCATCACCAATGAATTGGGCTCTTGAAGCTTTTTATGATGTTTTATTACGCAACGTTTCTTTCCTGGAAATTATCCCAAAAATAAGTTTGCTATTTTTGTTCTTTATAATCACAACATCCATCGCATTATTCTATGACAAAAAGAAAAGAACAGTTTAACGAGGCAACTGAATTAACGGTCACGCACGAAATCAGAATTCGTTTTAACGAAACTGATCCACTCGGAATCGTTTGGCACGGCAATTATATTACCTATTTTGAAGATGGACGCGAAGCGTTTGGACGCCAACACGGACTTACGTATTTAGATATTGCCAAAACCGGATTTACAACGCCAATCGTAAAATCAAAATGCGAACATAAATTGTCTCTGCGTTATGGCGATGTCGTAACAATTGAAACAACCGTTGTTGATACGCCCGCTGCCAAAATGATTTATCGTTTTAGAATTTTAGATGACAAAGGCGAAATTGCCTGCACCGGCGAAACCGTTCAGGTCTTTCTGGATAAAGAAGGAAATCTAATGCTAACGAATCCTCCTTTTTATGAAGAATGGAAACGAAAAGTGGGATTATTAATGTAAGCACGAATCCCTTTCCTGCAAGGTTTTCAAAACCTTGTAGGTATAAATACAAAGCATCATATAAATCTGCTTAATCTGCAAAATCTGCGTGAAACTTTTTTCAGACAAAGCTTTAAAATGAACACCTACAAGGTTTTGAAAACCTTGCAGGAGAGATCGAAAATCATAAAATGATAAGAGAAGTATATATAAATGAGACCAATTGTATCACCCCTTTAGGTTTTGATGTTGAATCAAACATCGAAGCGATTCTTCATGGTGAATCCGGTATTCAATTACATGAAGATACTACTTTAATGCCGATTCCGTTTTATGCTGCAATTATTAGTGATGAAAAAATAAACAGTGCTTTTGAAAAAATCAGTACTGACGGCAACTACTCTCGTTTAGAGAAAATGATGATTTTGGCTTTAGAGCCGATTATCAAAAAATCAGGAATTGAGTTAAATTCAAAAACTGCCTTTATACTTTCGACTACAAAAGGAAATGTTACAGCATTAAAAAATGATTCGGAAGAAAGTTTTAATAGTGCCCATTTAGATGTTTTGGCTCAAAATGTAGCCAATTATTTCGGGTTTAAAACACAACCAATTGTAGTTTCAAACGCTTGCGTTTCGGGAATTTTAGCTATTTCTGTTGCCAAAAGAATGATTCAGTCTGAACTTTATGATAACATATTTGTTGTTGCCGGCGACGAAGTTTCAGAGTTTGTTTTGTCCGGATTTAATGCTTTTCAGGCAATGAGTGATTTGCCTTGTAAACCGTATTCTAAAAACAGAACCGGTGTAAGTTTAGGCGAAGCAACCGCAGCTGTTTTAATTTCGACGGAAGCCAAAAACGCTAAAATAAAAGTTATTGGAGACAGTTCGATAAACGACGCCAATCATATTTCGGGTCCTTCAAGAACCGGTGAAGGTTTGTTCAGAAGTATTCAAAATGCGTTGAAAGAAGCGCAAATCAATTCAAATCAAATCGATTATATTTCGGCTCACGGAACCGCAACTCCATTCAATGACGAAATGGAAGCGATTGCACTAAATCGTTTAGATTTACAAAATGTTCCGGTAAATAGTTTGAAAGGATTTTACGGTCATACTTTAGGCGCTTCAGGATTATTAGAAACGGTAATTGCAATTGAATCGGCCAATCAAAATATGCTTTTTGAATCGAAAGGTTTTGACGAAATCGGCGTAAGCGAAACGATTAATATTATTGAAAAAAATGAAGAAGTAAATATTGATTTTTTTTTGAAAACAGCTTCTGGTTTCGGAGGTTGTAATACAGCTGTAGTTTTTGAAAAAATATAAATGAGAAGGTTAAAAAACTTAAATATTAGGAAAAGTATCGAACAAAATAAATTGGTCTATTCTGAAAATTGGTTTGATAAATTCGATACAATAACAATATATCTATTTTTTACTTGGGCATTTTTAACGCCTTTTTTGGTTTATTTTAATCCTTATCGGGATAAATCTAAAACTGGAATTGAATTTTATTTATTTTTTATTTTTAGCTTTTATTCTTTGTATGTGATATATAGAAAGGCAACTGAGAAACATCTCACGAAAATTACCAGCAAATACAATAAAGAAGAGAACAAATTACTGATTAATGAATATTGCGAAAAAAAAGGTTTTGAAAAACATAGAAACTCTGGAAATCTGATAATTTATAATAACCTTAATTATCTCGCAATTAATTCAAGATTTCAAACAAGTAGAATATTTATTTTAGACAAAAATGATATTTATTTAACAATAATAAAAGAAAATCAAAAGATGAATATTCCTGTTCTTTTTTCACAAATTAGTTTAAAAAGAGATATTAAAAAATTATGTCAATAAGGTTTATGAAGTTATCTAAATTCATATTTATAATTTTTCTTTCTCTTTTTGGATGTAAACAAAAGGAAATTGAAAAAGTCGATGAACTACGATTTGAAAAAAACGTGTTAAAGAATGTTTTTGTAGAAATTGTAGATTCTATTTATATGGATAGAAGAATAATTCTTCCACCTCCACCAACTAGATTTAATTCAGAAACTAATAGAGTAGATACAACTGGGCATCATGCTGAATTAAAAGAATATTGGCGTTATCGCGACAGCATCAAAAATGATAAAACAAGAATACTTCTTGGTGTTTATGCCGATGTAGAGAAAATTAGTTCTTTTGAAACTGAAATGATAGATAGACAAATTAATATTTCAGCGTATACTTACGACATTTCAAAAGAAACAGACAGTTACAAATTTAATTTAAAAGCTTTTGAAAATAACAAAAAGTTTAATTTTCAAAACACATTAAAATATCCTCACGAAAAAAATTGGAATTTAAATGACACAAGTAATTTACGATTTCCCGTTGGAACTATTTCAGTATCAAGAATTCAATTTAATAAAACAAAAACGAGAGGAATTTTATCCGCTGGCGCTTCTTGTGGTGGAGGAAGATGTGGAAGAGGTTTTATAATTATAATTGAAAACAAATCTGGAAAATGGAAAATTGCCGAAGTTATTCCTACTTGGGAGTCTTAAATTATAAAACTAATTTTCAAGATTAGTTAGTTTAATTTTCAAACCAATAACCAATCCATGCAAATTAGTGCAATTAGTGTTTAAATAAAATGACGCAAAAAACCTACATACAATCCTACATTACCATCCAAAACAACGAAATTGTTTTGAACGGAGCTTCTATATTCAAAATTGAACCAACCAATTTTGCTGATTTTTCCAAACAAGCCTATCGTAATTTTGACATTCAATATCCAAAATTTTTCAAAATGGATGCTTTGAGTAAGTTGGCTTTTTTAGGTGCCGAATTGCTTTTAAGCCCGATAATTTCTTCTGAACACGAAAATAATATTGCTTTGGTTTTGGCCAATAAATCATCAAGTTTAGATACTGATGTAAAATATCAGGAATCTATTTCGGACAAAGAAAACTATTATCCAAGTCCGGCAGTTTTCGTTTATACTTTGCCAAATATTTGCTTGGGAGAAATAAGTATTCGTCATCAGCTGAAAAGTGAAAATTCTTTCTTTATATTTGATGCTTTCAACACAGAATTTATATCGAATTATTCGAATATTTTGCTGAATTCAAACAAATCCGATACAGTTCTTTGTGGTTGGGTTGAATTTTTTAATGACAATTATAAAGCTTTTCTTTGCACAATTAGTAAAGAAGAAAGCACAAAATATACGAACGAAAATATCAATACATTATATAATAAATAATCATGGAAGCATTAAAAGAAGAATTAAAAAACAAAATCATTACCACTCTTAATCTTGAAGATATCGCAATCGAAGACATTGCTGATAACGATCCTTTGTTTGGAGACGGTTTGGGTTTAGACTCAATTGATGCTCTTGAATTGATCGTGATTCTGGATAAAGATTACGGAATTAAACTGGTTGACCCAAAAGAAGGAAAATCAATTTTTCAGTCTATTGAAACAATGGCGGCTTATATTAATACCAATAGAACAAAATAATACTGCTTAGACTGGCTTAGATTTTTAGACAACTTAGACAAAAACTGTCTAAATCTAGAAGTTACAAAATCTAAGAAGTCTAATGTCTAATAATCTAAGCAAGTCTAAAAATGAAAGGTGTTGCAATAACGGGAATGGGAATTATCTCTTCGATTGGAAATTCAGTCGAGGAAAATTTTATTTCGTTAATCGAAAATAAAGTTGCTATAACTCGCATCGAAAACATTTCAACCGTTCATGTTGATGTTATTAAGGTTGGAGAAATTAAGAAAACTAATGCTGAATTGATCGAAGAATTAGAACTTTCTGAAGACAATAACTTTTCGAGAACGGCTATGATTGGTGCTTTTGCAGCCAAACAAGCGGTTCAAAATGCCGGAATTACATCAATCAACGAATTTAGAACCGGACTTATTTCGGCGACAAGTGTTGGCGGAATGGACATGACCGAAAAGCATTATTACAATTATTTTAAAGATCCTGAACTTGTTAAATATATAAGTTGTCATGACGGTGGCGATGTTGCCGAAAAGATTGCTGAAGAACTTGGCTTGAAAGGAATGGTTACTACTATAAGTACCGCATGCTCCTCTGCAGCAAACTCAATTATGTTGGGCGCGCGTTTGATTAAAAACGGAAAACTGGATCGTGTTATCGTTGGCGGAACTGATGCATTGGCAAAATTCACCATCAACGGATTTAAAACTTTGATGATTTTATCTGACGATTACAACAAACCTTTTGATAATAACAGAAAAGGGTTAAACCTTGGTGAAGCCGCTGCATATCTGGTTTTAGAATCTGATGAGATCGTTGAGAAACAAAACAAAAAAGTTTTGGCTCGCGTTTCAGGTTACGGAAATGCAAACGATGCTTTTCATCAAACTGCTTCTTCAGAAAATGGTGATGGCGCTTATTTGGCAATGAAAAAAGCCTTTGAAGTTTCGGGTTTAAAACCTAGTGATATTGATTATATCAACGTTCACGGAACTGCAACGCCAAACAACGATTTATCTGAAGGAAGGGCTTTACTCCGAATTTATGGAGATGAAAAAGTTCCTGATTTTAGTTCTACAAAACCTTTTACGGGACATACTTTGGCCGCAGCAGCAGCAATTGAGGCCGTTTACAGTGTTTTGGCAATTCAGAATAATGTGGTTTATCCAAATTTGAATTTCGAAACTCCAATGGAAGAATTTGATCTGGAACCACAAACTGCTACAAAAATGAAAAATATCGAACACGTTTTATCCAACTCTTTTGGTTTTGGAGGAAATTGTTCAACACTTATATTTTCTAAAAGCGAATGAAAAAGACCTATATAAATGGAGTAGGTTGTATTTCGACTCAAAAAACATTTGATACTGTTTTTTTGGAAGAAGCGGTGCACAATCAAAATGACACTATCCTTTCGATAGTTGCTCCGGTTTACAAAGATTTTATTACACCAGCCGCGATTCGTAGAATGGCAAAAGGGGTGAAAAACGGAATTGTAGCTTCGGCATTGGCATTGAAAGATGCTCAACTTGAAAATTTAGATGCAATCATTACCGGAACAGGTTTAGGATGCATTGAAGATTCTGAAAAATTCCTGAAAAACATTCTCGACAATAACGAAGAATTCTTAACGCCAACTTCCTTTATACAATCAACTCACAATACGGTTGGTGCACAAATTGCTTTATCATTGCAATGCAAAGGATATAATTTTACGTATGTAAACGGAGCCGTTTCTTTTGAGTCGGCACTTTTGGATGCTAAAATGCAAATCGAGGAAAATGAAGCCAATTCGGTTTTAGTGGGTGGAATTGACGAAAATGGCGAATACACGACGTCACTTTTTAAACTGATGGGCCGAATTAAACAAGATGGAAATCAGCCTTATGATGTTTTAAATCCAACTTCGACAGGAGCTGTTTTTGGTGAAGGTGCTAGTTTTTTTGTTTTAGAAAATGAAAAAAAGAGCACTACTTATGCGCAGGTTTTAGATGTTGAAATTAAAAACACTTTAGAAGAAAACGAAATTGAAGGAGAAATAATTACTTTTTTAAACGCCAATAATTTACAGATTTCAGATATTGATGCTGTAGTTTTGGGTTTAGACGGTAACATTACTTTCGATTCTTATTATAAAAATTTAACTGAAAATGCTTTCGCAAAAACGCCTCAGTTGTATTACAAACATTTGAGCGGCGAATATGATACGGCTTCGGCTTTTGCTTTATGGATGGCTGCCAAAGTAATCAAGACTCAGGAAATTCCTGAAATTATAAAAGTAAATTCGGTTGAAAAACCAGCTTATAATACCATTTTATTGTACAACCAATTAAACGGAAAAAATCATAGTTTTACGTTACTTTCAAAATGATAACGCATAAAAACATATCGCTTTTTTTCATTTTTCTATTGCTTTTATTATTTCTTCTGAACTTTTATATCGCAATAAATATTTGGTGGTTTGTAGCAATCATTTTGGTTTGGTTGGGAATAAATGCATTTGGTTCTTCTCGAATTTCATCCAATTATCACGTAAAAGCATTCTGCAATAATCCTTTCGAAAAGGAAAAAAAAATCGCGATTACTTTTGATGACGGACCGAGTGTTTTTACTTTGGAAGTTTTAGAATTACTAAAAAAATACAATGCTAAAGCGACTTTTTTCTGCATTGGAAAAAACATTGAAACTCATCCTGAAATTGTAAAGCAAATTATTGCCGAAGGTCATTTGGTAGGAAATCATTCTTATAGTCATTCGAAATTTTTCGACTTTTATAATGCAAAAAAGATTACTGAAGAACTTCAAAAAACAGATTCTCTTCTCGAAAAATTCACTTCAAAAAAAATCAACTTTTTTCGTCCGCCTTACGGAGTTACGACACCTTCGATTCGTAGAGCTCTGCAACTTACCGGTCATAAAGTTATTGGGTGGAATATTCGTTCGCTTGACGGCGGAACAAAAAATCAAAATTTAATTTTCAATCGCATTATAAAACGTGTTTCTCCCGGCGGAATTGTACTTTTGCACGATACGGGATCACACTCTGTTTTAGTATTGGAACAGTTTTTGCAATTTTTACAGCAAAACAATTATGAAGTGATTTCGGTAGAAGAACTTTTGAATCTAAAAGCTTATGAAGATTGAACGCTGATGAAACGGATTCGCTAAAGCGAAAACGTGGATAAAAACGGATTTAAAATCTATTTAAATCATTTAATCTGTGGCAAAAAAAACACAATTTTTAACAAAATATGAAAACTAAAATAGCACTCTTAATTCTATTTATTTCAGGCAATTTGTTTGCTCAGGAACAAAAAATGTCTGACGCAGAAATCGCTGCTTTCAAGCAAGATGTAAATGTAGTTTCGAATAAAATCAAAACCTTAAGTACTGATTTTATTCAATACAAACATTTAGATTTTTTATCGAAAGACATTGAGACTTCTGGTAAAATGATTTTTAAAGAACCGAGTTTGCTTCAATGGCAATACAAAAAACCATACAATTATAGTATTGTTTTCAAAAACGGAAAAATCCTGATTAACGACGAAGGAAAGAAAAGCGCCGTTGATATTGGAAACAGTAAAATCTTTGGTCGTATCAATAAATTAATCGTTGGAAGCGTAAGCGGAAATATGTTTGACGACAAAGAATTTACGATTTCATATTTCAAATTAAAAGGACAAAATCTGGCGAAATTTGTTCCGAAAGATGCAACGTTGAAAAAATACATCAAACAAATCGAACTGACTTTTGATAAAGAAGAAGCTACAGTTGTGCAAGTTAAACTACTGGAATCATCTGAAGATTATACTAGAATTGTTCTTAAAAATAAAGTAATCAATGCAAAAATCGACGATTCAGTTTTTACTAATTAATTGCCTTGTGGCATTGGTTTTAGTTTCTTGTGGCTCGGTCACAAAAAACTATACTCCCAAAAAATTAGACAAAACCTCTTATCAGGTTCCTTATTTTACAGACTCAAAAACCGATTATGTTTACAAAACGAACATCACGGTTTACGGTCATGAAATATCCGGAATTTTTATTGCCAAAAAAATAAATGATACGACACATCGCATTGTTTTTACAACCGAATTTGGTAACAAATTATTAGATTTTGAAATTGCAGAAAAGACTTTTAAAGTAAACTCAATTATATCTGAATTAGACCGAAAAATTTTGATCAATACATTGACCGAAGATTTTCGTTTGCTTCTTAAAAGTGAATATTTGATTCAGGAACAATTCGAAAATGAATCTTACAATATCTATAAATCGGCAGATGGAAATCGCGATAATTACCTTTTTATTTCCAAAAATGGATCAAAATTTGAGAAGGTCATTAATGCATCTAAAACAAAAGAAAAAATAACACTGCTTTTTAGTTCAGAAAACA
Organism: Flavobacterium sp. ov086; assembly: GCF_900187965.1. Taxonomy (GTDB): domain Bacteria; phylum Bacteroidota; class Bacteroidia; order Flavobacteriales; family Flavobacteriaceae; genus Flavobacterium. Next base: position 493,758 of record NZ_FZNL01000001.1, read on the forward strand.
ATATTTTTGCCGAGAAAATTCAGATTATTCATCAGAATATCAAGTTAAAAATTGAGTTAAACTATTTTAAATCAGAGTAAAAACTTAATCAAAACCTAAACTTAAATCAAATAAAAAATGAAAAAAATAACCGTAATTGCCTTTGTTTTCTTTATTGGAATTATAACATCAAATGCACAAGTGAGAGTTAGCCCTGGAATTCGTGGAGGTTTAAATGTATCAAGTTTTACCAATTTTGGAGATAGTGACCCAAAAACAGATTTTTATGTTGGTGGTTTTGTGGCTATTAGATTTAATAAATATTTTACACTTCAACCTGAATTAACGTATACCAGACAAGGTGCCGAAGTGCGTGAATATGAAATAAATGGATATGGATCTCGTTCAACTAATTACGATTTAAATTATCTGTCATTGGGAGCTGTGGGTAAGTTTCATATTGGCGGAAAAGGTTTTCATATCTTAGCTGGTCCATCTTTAGATATAAAAACAGATGACAATTTTCCTGCATACGATTATAATCCTGTTGGTGTTGACTTAGCTTTGGTTGCCGGTGTTGGGTATTCTTTGCCTAACGGATTAACTTTTGAAGCGAGGTTTAAACAAGGAATGATTGATATCTATGGTTATGATGGACTTGATAACGGAAACAATAATTATTACTATGATGATATTATCCTAAATCAGGTTTTTCAAATTGGTATCAGTTATACTTTTAAAGTAAAATAAGGAATGAGAAAAATAATATTAGTTACATTAATTTTATTGATCAGTATTACAACAGTACACGCACAAGTAACTTTTAGACCGGGAATTCACGCCGGGGTTAATATTTCTAAGTTCACAGATTCGCAACTTAACAGTAAAACAGATTTTTATATTGGTGGTTTTGGAGCCTTAAAACTTTCTAAATTTTATACAATACAAGAAGAAATAACTTATTCACGACAAGGAGCAAAAGGTACAACCAGTATGGGAACAACTGATACTTATAGCCCTCAAACAAACTCATATACCACTACTTATGACAACGGAACTGTTGATGCTTCATTACAATATCTTTCAACAGTTACCATAAATAAGTTTAATTTTAATGAAAGTTTTTATGCTTTAGCAGGACCTTTTTTAGATCTATTAATTGCGGATGATATTAAAGTAGATCCAAAAGTAAAAGAATCAAATTTTAATAAAGGCGATGATATTGATTTAGGAATTGTAGGAGGACTGGGTTACGGTTTGAAAAATGGTATTGCATTTGAAGCAAGAGTAAAAAAAGGATTTACAAATGCTTTTACCAATTATTATGCTGATGCAACAAAAAATAACAATGTTGTGTTTCAATTTGGTGTAGCTTATACTTTTGGAAAAAAATAAAACAATGGTTTTAAAAGATTTTTATAAAATACTTTCCGAAGAAAAAACGGGAGATTCAAAATATAATATCACGATTTTGATCAATGAAAAACATGAAGTTTTCAAAGGTCATTTTCCGGGAAATCCAATTATGCCGGGAGTTTGCATGATTCAGATTATTAAAGAACTTACAGAGGCAATTACCAAAAGTACTTTGATGATTCAGACGCTTGCCAATGTAAAATTTATGGCATTGATTAACCCTGAAACTAATCCTGAATTACGTTTAGAACTTGATATTACAACAACCGAAGATGATTTGGTTAAAGTAAAAAACACATCTTATTTTAACGACACTGTCGCTTTGAAACTAAGCAACGTGTACAAAAAAATATAATTATGAAACTGCTGCTGTCTTTACTTTTGTGGATTAATTTTGGCGGAACTCCAGATTTGGTGACCGTTAGAAAAATGTATACAGGCGTTACAAAATCAGAAAGTAATGCCAAAGAATTTTTAGAAAAACTGGCAACGGTTTCAGACAATGATGCAAAAATTTTAGTGGCTTACAAAGCAGCTTCCATTTTGCTGGATTCTAAGTTTGAGAAAAAACTAAGAGATAAAATGGATCGTTTTAAACAAGGTGCAACTCTCCTTGAATCGACCATAAAAAGCGAGCCTAATAATATCGAAATCAGAATGATCAGGTTGAGTGTTCAGGAAAATGTTCCCGGAGTTACTGGCTATAAAAAAAATATTAAAGAAGATAAAAATTATATTACAGCACATTATGCAGAGCAAAATGGCGCTTTAAAAGATTATCTAAAAGACTTTGTTTTACAATCGAAAAGCTTCTCTGAAAAAGAGAAACAATTCGTAAAGTAAGCTGAAGAAAACCTCCAAATGAAACCTATTTTATCACAGCAGGAATTGCTCAATTCGACTCATTTTTGTGTTATTGTACCCACTTACAATAATCACAAAACTTTAAAAAAAGTGCTGGATTCTATTTTAGATTTCACTACCAATATCATTATCGTTAATGATGGATCGACCGATGAGACTTTCGGTATTTTGCAACAATATTTGCAACTCACTCAAATTCATCATCCTAAAAATTTAGGAAAAGGACGAGCGTTAAGAAATGGTTTTAGAAAAGCAATTGAAATGCAGTTTGAATATGCGATCACAATTGATTCTGACGGACAACATTTTGCATCTGATATTCCGAAATTTATTGCCGAAATTCAAAAAGAACCAAATTCTTTATTGATTGGAAGCCGGAATATGACACAAGAAAATGTGCCTAAGAAAAGTAGTTTTGGAAATAAATTTTCGAACTTTTGGTTTAAGTTCGAAACCGGAATTAAACTCGATGACACACAATCCGGTTTTAGATTGTATCCTTTAAAATTGATTCCGAAACAATTTTATACCAATAAATTTGAATTCGAAATTGAAGTAATTGTTCGTTCAGCGTGGAAAGGAATTGTGGTCAAAAACATTCCGATTCAAATTTTATACGATCCTGTAGAACGCGTTTCTCATTTTCGTCCGTTTAAAGATTTTACAAGAATTAGTATTTTAAATACCGTTTTGGTCATCAACACATTGTTGTATATCAAACCGCGAGATTATCTTAGAAAAGCAAAAAAAAAAGGTTTTAAAAAATTTTTCCTTGAAGATATTTTAGAAAGCAGTGATTCTAATTTCAAAAAATCAGCCGCAATTGCGTTAGGTGTTTTTATCGGAATTTCTCCGTTTTGGGGATTTCAAACGATATTACTTTTTACTTTTGCTGCCTTGTTTAAGCTCAACAAAGTCATTGCTTATCTGTCTTCAAATGTGAGCTTCCCTCCTTTTATTCCGTTCATAATTTATGGCTCATTAAAAATGGGAAGTTATTTTGTGTCCAACGACGCGCCTTTGATTTTAGACAGTTCCATTACACTCGACGATATTCAAAAAAATGCAACACAATATATAGTAGGAAGTCTTATTTTAGCATCTGTTTCAGCGTTATCTGTTGGACTTTTAAGCTATTTGCTTTTAACAGCTTTTAGTAAAAAACGCACAGAATAAAATACATTTATTTTCCGCCACAAATTTCACAAATTAACGCAAATCAATTCGTGAAAAATTCGTGAAATTCGTGGCGAAAAAACTTTAAAAAATAATTATGCATCAATATTTCTACGCCATTCATTTGTTTGTAAACCGAAGAAAATCTCTCTCGGTTGTATTGGCAATTCTGATGCTTTTTGCGTTTGGTTTTTTTGCTTCTCAAATTAAATTTGAAGAAGACATTACCAAACTTATTCCAACAAACGATAAAAGTGATGTTACGTCAAAAGTCCTCAAACAACTTAATTTTGCCGATAAAATTACCGTTATTTTCAAACTCGAAAAAAACGGAACCGACGAAGATTTAAAAGAAATGGCAACTGCTTTTTCAGATAGCGTTGCCAAATCCTGCAAACCTTACGTAACCGGAATTCAGGGAAAAGTTGACGAAGAAAATATTCAGGAAACTATTGATTTTGTTTACAATAATTTACCGCTTTTTCTAGACAATAAAGATTACGCAGCTATTCAGGAAAAGCTTCAAAAAGATAGTATTGCTGCAACTGTTCAGGGAAATTACAAATCGATTATTTCGCCTTCTGGATTTATCACCAAAGATTTTATTCTGCAAGATCCGCTTGGGATTTCTTTTATTGCTCTTAAAAAATTACAGCAACTTAATATTGGTGACGATTTTACGCTCGATAATGGTTTTGTAATGACTAAGGACAAAAAGAAATTACTGCTTTTTATTACCTCAAATCTTCCTTCGAGCGAAACAGAAAAAAACACACTTTTTGCCGAAAAACTTAAATCAATTCAGGATAATCTAAATCAGAAATTTAAATCCAAAACTTCGATTAGTTATTTTGGTTCGGCTTTGATTGCGGTTGCCAATGCCAATCAAATTAAAAGCGATATTATTTTAACAACAACTATCGCAATGATTACGCTGATGTTGATTCTGATTTTATTTTATCGTAAGGTATTAATTCCGCTAATTATTTTTCTACCAACCGTATTTGGAGCTTTGTTTGCCGTGGCATTTTTATATTTTGTAAAAGAACAAATTTCAGCCATTTCACTCGGAATTGGATCTATTCTATTAGGAATCACAATCGATTATTCGATACATATTCTAACGCATTACAAACATAATAGTGATGTAAAAACTTTGTACAAAGACATTACGATGCCTGTAATTATGAGCAGTTCAACAACTGCTGTTGCCTTTTTATGTTTGCTTTTTGTAAAATCTGATGCGTTGAACGACTTAGGAATTTTTGCTGCTGTAATCGTTATGGCAACTGGATTTTTTTCGCTTTTAATAGTTCCGCATTTATATAAACCGAAAGAAAACAATTTTGATCACAAGAAAAATGTCATTGATAAACTGGCTCATTTCTCGTTTCATAACAATAAAATTCTAATTGGTTTTTGCGTTTTAATAACGATTATTTGCTGTTTTACTTATAATAATGTTGGCTTCAATAATGATTTATCGCAATTAAATTTTGTTCCAAAAGAAATTAAAGCGGCCGAAAAAGAACTCGAAGAAAGTACAAGTTTAACTTCAAAAACTATTTATGTGGCTTCATACGGAAATAGTATGGAGGAAGTTTTGCAAAACAACAGTCAGCTTTTTGCCGATTTATCAAAAGAAAAACAACAAGATAAAATCTTAAATTTCAGTTCTGTTGGTGGAATTATGCTTTCGCAGAAGGAACAAAAACAGAAAATTGATAAATGGAATTCATTCTGGGATGCTAATAAAAAACAACTTTTAAAATCCGGATTAATTGCTGAAGGTTCAAAACTTGGATTTAAACCCACAACATATTCGCTATTTTTTGATCATTTAGATTTTGATTTTAAACCTATAAAAGCTGAAGACTATTTAAAAATTCAGGCTTTACAACTGAAAGAATTTGTAACCGAAAAAAATGGATTTTTCACGATTTCGACTTTAGTAAAAGTGACTCCGCAACAACGTGATTCTTTTGTAAAATCGGCTTCAGCCAAAAATAATCTGATTGCGATTGATCGTCAGCAAATGAACGAGACTTTTTTCAGCACTTTAAAAACTGATTTTAATTCATTGGTTAATTATTCTTTTGTTGCTGTAATCCTGATTCTGTTTTTCTTTTTTAGACGAGTCGAATTAGTCATCGTAAGTTGTATTCCAATTGCCTTAACGGGAATTGTTACGGCAGGAATTATGGGCATCTTTGGTATTCAACTGAATATTTTCAGTATGATTGTCTGCACTTTAATTTTTGGTCATGGTGTCGATTTTAGTATTTTCATGACGAGCGCACTTCAAAAGGAATATACAACGGGTAAAAACGAAATTGCCATTTACAGAACTTCAATTATTCTGGCAGTTATTACGACTATTTTAGGAATTGGTGCCATGATTTTTGCACAACATCCAGCATTGCGATCCATTTCATCGGTTTCGTTAATTGGAGTTTTTGCTGCCTTGATTATTACATTTATTTTCTACCCAATTCTCTTTAAATTATTCTTATCCAATCGACCAAAAAACGGAAATGCTCCTTTTGAGTTACGATCGTTTTTACATGGTGTTTTATCTTTTTCTTATTACGGACTTGGCGGTATTTTAATGTCTCTTTTCAGTTTGATCATTATGCCGATAATTCCGTTAAATGAAAAAACAAAAATGAAAGGATTTAGATATTGCATTTCAAAATTCATGAAATCAGTATTGTATTCAAATCCATTTATTCATAAAAAAGTCATCAATAAGTTTAATGAAAATTTCGAAAAACCTGCAATAATTATTGCCAATCATTCTTCATTTTTAGATATTTTAGCAATCGGAATGTTGAGTCCAAAAATTATTTTTCTGGTAAATGACTGGGTTTATAATTCACCTATTTTTGGTGCTACAGTTAGAAAAGCCGGTTTCTATCCCGTTTCTGAAGGACTTGAAGAAGGTGTTGAACATTTACGACAAAAAGTAAACGAAGGTTATTCACTAATGATTTTTCCTGAAGGAACTCGTTCTGAAAGTAATCAGATTAAACGTTTTCATAAAGGTGCTTTTTATCTTGCCGAAGAATTCAATTTAGACATTCTTCCGGTTTTAATTCATGGTGCTTCAGAAACACTTCCAAAGGGTGATTTTGTAATTCATGACGGCAGTCTTACGCTTTCTATTTTAGAAAGAATTGCACCAAAAAATCTGTCTTTTGGAAAAAACTACGCCGAAAGAACAAAACAAATAAGTGCTTTCTTTAAAACTGAATTTTGTAAAATCCGTCAGGAATTAGAAGGCCCCAAATATTTCAAAAAAATGCTTCTTCATAGCTACGACTACAAAGAAATTGAAGTCGTAAAAGGAGTCAAAAATGATTTAAAAAAGAATCTTGAAAATTATCATCACTTAAATCAGCACATTTCGGCGAAAGCCAAAATAGCTCATTTCTCTAATGATTATGGACAACTAGATGTATTACTGGCCTTGCAGGAACCACAACGAAGAATACATTCATACAATACCGACGAAGAAAAACGCGAGATTTCTAAAACCAATTATATCGTTAAAAAAAGAAAAATCTTTTATGAGGAAAATCTCGAAATCCTTCTGGAAAATCAATTTGATGTCGTTTTAATCTCTGATGAAAGTTATAAAAATGATCTTGAAAAAATCGTTTCTACGACTTCTTGTGTTATTTTAATAAATAGTTCTAATTTAAAAACCACTTTGATTAACTTTGGTTTTGATTGTCTTTTTGATGAAAATTCTATAATCGTATTAAAGAAAAACTAGTATGAAAGAGCATTACGATGTAGTAATTATTGGCAGCGGTTTGGGCGGTTTAGTATCGTCTATTATTCTGGCAAAAGAAGGTTACAGCGTTTGTGTGCTCGAAAAAAACAATCAATACGGCGGAAATCTACAGACTTTTGTACGAGACAAAACCATTTTTGATACCGGAATTCACTACATCGGAGGCCTTGAAAAAGGTCAAAATTTGCATCAATATTTTAAATATATTGGTATTATAGACCAACTAAATCTAAAAAAATTAGATGAAAACGGTTTTGATATTATCTCTTTTGAAGATGATAAAAACGAATATCCACATGCACAAGGTTATGAAAATTTTGTCGATCAATTGGGTGTTTATTTCCCTGATGAAAAAACAAATATTGCAGCATATTGCGAAAAATTAAAAACAATCTGCGACTCTTTTCCACTTTATAATTTAAACTGGGAAGGGAAATATGACAATGAAATTTTGGCGCTCAACGCCAAAGAAACTATCGAATCTTTTACTGAAAATGAAAAACTAAAAGCAGTTTTGGCAGGCTCAAATTTTCTATACGCAGGGATTCCGGATAAATCGCCTTTTTACGTTCATGCCCTTTCGGTAAATTCGTATATTCAAAGTTCATGGCGCTGCATCAACGGCGGAAGTCAGATCACGAAACAACTTTTAAAACAGCTCAAAAAATACGGTGGTGAGTTTTATAAATACAAAGAAGTTACTCGTTTTAATGTTGAAAACAACAAAGTAACATCCGTAGAAATGAAAGACGGAACTACCGTTTCCGGAACTCGTTTCATCTCTAATATAGATCCAAAAGCTACCCTGAAACTTGTTGGCGAAGAGAATTTCAGAAAAGCTTTTTTTAGCAGAATTCAGAGTCTTGAAGGCGTTATTTCAGCCTTTAGTTTATACATTGTTTTTAAACCTGAAACTTTCAAATATCTGAATCATAATTACTATCATTTTAAAAAAAGCAGCGAAGTCTGGAATGCGCATGATTATGATGAAGACTCTTGGCCAAAAGCTTTTATGGCTTCTATGAATGCCTCCAAAAAACAGGAAATATGGGCCGAAGGAATGACTTTTATTACTTATATGAAGTATGATGATGTTGCGCCCTGGATTGATACTTTTAACACAACTGTTGAAGAAAATGATCGTGGAGAAAGTTATGAGCAATTCAAATCGAGAAAAACTGCTAAATTTCTTGATGAAGTCGAACTAAAATTTCCGGGTATAAAAGATTGTATTCGGTCAATTCATACCTCTACTCCGCTTTCGTATCGTGATTATATTGGCGGTCACAATGGCAATATGTATGGTTATGTTAAGGATTCAGACAATCCTATGAAAACCTTAATTCCTTCAAAAACAAAACTTGACAATTTGTATCTTACCGGTCAAAGTATCAACATGCACGGCGTTCTTGGTGTAACTATTGGCGCTGTTGTAACGTGTTCAGAAATTATTGGAAAAGAATATTTGGTGAATAAAATTAATCAGGTTTCTGCTGAATAAATGTGCGTATGAAAAACCGAATTACTTTCCTTCTTTCGATCGGTTTTTTATTGATACTCGCTTCTTGCGGTACCTCAAAATCAATGAGCCATCTGCCCGATATTTCTAATTATGATACTATAAAACCTATCGTAATTAAACAATCTGGAAACTTATTTATCTCTGGAAAAAGTTCACTTTTAAAAAACAAACAAGGTCTTTGGGAATTGTATGTCGAAGGCGATCCGTTACAACTTGGATTAACAACCGGAGCTTTGTCGGATTCACTTCTTAAAAAACAAGAGCAGATATTTTTCTCCAAAATAAAGGATTTAATTCCTTCAAAATTTGAGCAAAAAATGTTGCGTTATTTCCTAAAATGGTACAATCGGAAGTTATATTCGAATGTTACTCCAGAATATCAATCGGAAATTTATGGTGTTTCACAATATACTTCACATGATTTTGATAACATTGCACCACAATATCAGCGAAGTTTATACTTGCACGCCGCACATGATATTGGTCACGCTTTGCAAGATCTGGCTTTGGTTGGCTGCTCGTCTTTTGCGGCTTGGGGAGAAAAATCCGAGACCGGAAGTTTAATCCTCGGGCGTAATTTTGATTTTTATGTAAGTGACGCTTTCGCGGAAAATAAAATCATTGCGTTTATAAATCCAAAAGAGGGTCACAAATTTATGATGATTACCTGGCCCGGAATGATTGGAGCGGTTTCTGGTATGAATCAGGAAGGTTTGACGATTACGATTAATGCCTCAAAATCAAAAATTCCGATGATTGCAAAAACGCCAATTTCAATTGTGACCCGCGAAATTTTGCAGCACGCAGCAACTATTGATGAAGCAATTGCAATCGCAAAAAAAAGAAAAGTGTTTGTTTCAGAATCTATTATGGTGGGAAGCGCGAAGGATAACAAAGCCGTTTTGATTGAAGTTTCGCCCAAAAAAATGGATGTTTATGATGTTCCAAACAGCGATCAGTTAATTTGTTCAAATCATTTTCAAGGTGAGGATTTAAAAGACGAAAAGCGAAATCAACTTCAAATTGCTAATAGTCATTCTGAATATCGCCTTGAACGAATGGAAGAACTTTTTGCAGAAAACCCTAAAATCAATCCAAAAATTGCTTCCGAAATTTTACGTAATAAAGAAGGTTTGCATAATATTTCCTTAGGTTATGGTAACGAAAAAGCACTAAATCAATTAATGGCGCATCACGGAATTATCTTTGAGCCCAAAGAAAAATTAGTTTGGGTTTCGGCAAATCCATATCAATTAGGTGAGTTTGTTTGCTATAATCTTGATTCTATTTTTAAAGAAAGAAAAACAAGTTCTGTGATTTCATTTCAAGAAGAAAATCGCAATATTGCAAAAGATCCTTTTCTGAAAACTACGGCTTACGCAAATTATCAAAAATTTAGAATTGAAAACGATAAAATAGATTGGTATCTAAAAAAGAAAGAAACAATAAGTCTGGAATTTATCCAGAACTATCAATCCTTAAACCCTGATTATTGGGTTGTGTATTACAAAGCAGGGTTGTACTTTTATCAAAAAAAAGAATATCAGCTAGCTCAATCTAATTTTGAAAAAGCTCTGACCAAAGAAATTACAACAGTTCCTGATAAAGCAGAAATTGAAAAATATTTAAAAAAACTCAAAAGAAAATTACAATGATTCCAGCAATAGAAAAAAATTCTTTAGAAGAAATTAAAATTTTTCAAGAACAAAAATTAGCCGAACTTTTACAGTATATCAGTCAAAATTCTCCTTTTTACAAACGTCTTTTCGCAGGACAAAATATTGATCTTTCAAAAGTTAAAACACTCGAAGATTTACAACATTTACCCGTAACCACAAAAGAAGATTTACAAGAATACAACGATGATTTTTTGTGTGTTCCGCAACATAAAATTATTGATTATGCCTCGACTTCAGGTACTTTAGGCGATCCTGTTACTTTTGGTTTAACCGATTCTGATTTGGATCGATTGGCATATAATGAAGCAATTTCGTTTGCCTGCGCCGGAATTGCAGAAGGCGATGTAGTACAATTAATGACTACAATCGACAGAAAATTTATGGCTGGACTGGCCTATTTTCTTGGATTACGAAAATTAAAAGTTGGCGTAATTCGAGTTGGTGCCGGAATTCCGGAATTGCAATGGGATTCTATTTTAAAATATAAACCTTCTTATTTAATTACGGTTCCTTCTTTTCTTTTGAAATTAATAGAATATGCCGAAATTCACGGAATTGATTATAATAATTCAAGCATAAAAGGCGCTATTTGTATTGGAGAGTCTTTGCGAAATGAAGATTTTTCGATGAATACTTTATCTCAAAAAATTATCGAAAAATGGAATATTAAGTTGTTTTCAACTTATGCTTCTACAGAAATGAGTACAGCTTTTACAGAATGTGAACACGGAATTGGCGGTCATCATCATCCCGAATTGATTATTGTTGAAGTTCTGGATGAGAATAATATTCCTGTAAAAAATGGCGAAGTTGGCGAATTGACTTTTACCACTTTGGGTATTGAGGCAATGCCTTTATTACGCTTTAAAACCGGAGATATTGTTCAGCTTCATAACGAGCCTTGTGCTTGTGGAAGAAATACTTTGCGCGTTGGTCCGGTAATTGGACGTAAAAAACAAATGATAAAATACAAAGGTACAACGCTTTACCCACCTGCAATGAATGATGTTTTGAGTGGTTTTGATAATATTGAAAATCATATCATAGAGATTTCTACCAACGATTTAGGAACTGATGAAATCGTGATAAAAATTGCCGTAAAAAATCAAACTCCTGAATTTTTACAAGAAATAAAGGACCACTTTAGAGCGAAATTAAGAGTAACGCCAAAAATAGAATTTGCTTCAAAAGAAACTTTGAATCCGTTGGTTTTTAATCCGATGAGTCGAAAACCAATTCGATTTTTTGACTATAGAACTTAATATTAGGTACAAAGCGACAAAGGTTCAGAGGAACAAAGGTTTTCTCATTAGCCTGATAAAAAACCTTTGAACCTTTGCCTCTCTGAACCTTTGAACCTCAATTTGGTACAAATTGAACTAAATGTTGTAATTTTGCAAAAAATATTGAAGATGGTCAAGATTGGCAACATAGAATTACCCGAATTTCCTTTATTACTCGCACCGATGGAAGATGTGAGCGATCCACCGTTTCGCAGATTATGCAAAACGCATGGCGCTGACATGATGTATTCTGAATTTATTTCATCAGAAGGATTAATTCGTGATGCTATTAAAAGTAGAATGAAGTTGGATATTTTTGATTACGAACGCCCCGTTGGAATTCAGATTTTTGGTGGTGATGAAGAAGCAATGGCGCTTTCGTCTAAAATTGTTTCTACAGTAAAACCAGATTTAGTGGATATTAATTTTGGATGTCCGGTAAAAAAAGTAGTTTGTAAAGGTGCCGGAGCCGGAGTTTTGAAAGATGTTGATTTGATGGTGCGTTTAACAAAAGCTGTAATTAGAAGCACCGATTTACCAGTTACTGTAAAAACACGTTTAGGTTGGGATGACAACTCTATTAATATTGATGAAGTTGCTGAAAGGTTACAAGATATTGGTGTTCAGGCTTTGACGATTCACGCCAGAACTCGTGCTCAAATGTATAAAGGCCATGCCGATTGGTCTCATATTGCTCGTGTAAAAAACAATCCTAGAATTACAATGCCTATTTTTGGAAATGGCGATATCGACAGTCCTGAAAAAGCATTAAAATATAAAAATGAATACGGCATTGACGGAATCATGATTGGTCGTGCCGCAATTGGTTATCCGTGGATTTTTAACGAAATCAAGCATTATTTTAAAACCGGAGAACATTTACCTGCTCCAACCGTTGTTGATCGTGTAGAAGCCGCAAGAAACCATTTAATGTGGTCGATGGAATGGAAAGGTGAACGTTTAGGAATTGTTGAAATGCGTCGTCATTATACCAATTATTTTAAAGGAATTCACTCTTTTAAAGAATTCAAACAAAAACTGGTTACAACTGATGCACCTGAAGATTTATTCAATATCATGAAAGAAATTGAACAGGTTTATGCAGGATATGAGTTTGCTTAAAATAACATAATCTTTGTCAAAGTTTGAAACTTTGACAAAGATCTTTAATACAAAAAAAGACCTTCAAATTTGAAGGTCTTTCTTTATTATAAACTAAACCTGAACACGTTTCCACTTTCCTCTTTTGTAAAAGAAAATCCCTGCGAGTGTAATAGCGGTTTCAGCAACCGGAATTGCAATGAAAACACCTGTTGGTCCCATATTAAAATGTTTGGCTAATACATAAGCAAGCGGAATTTGAAACAACCAAAACCCAAAGAAATTAATTCCCGTTGGTGTCCAGGTATCTCCTGCTCCATTGAAAGTGTTAATCAAAACCATCCCTATTCCGTAGAAAATAAATCCGATGCTCATAATTTGTAAAGCTTCGACTGCGATGACTTTCACCATTTCATCATTGGTAAAAAATGAAATAATATATTGACCAAAACCTAAGGTAATCACCATAATACTTGCCATAAAAATGACATTGTATTTTGCGGTTGTGTATACTGATTTTTCGGCACGTTCGATTTGTTTTGCTCCTAAGTTTTGCCCAACCAAAGTTGCTGCTGCATTACTTAATCCCCAAGCCGGAAGTATAAAAAACATCATAATTCTCAAAGCTGTCTGATAACCTGCTGAACCATGATCTCCACCGGTTGTAGCAACTAACTGTGCCAAAAAAATCCAGCTGCAAGATGCAATTACAAATTGTAAAATTCCCGGAGCTGCAATTTTTACCAATGCTTTTATCTGTTTAAAATCAGGGATAAAATAAGAGATCTTAATCTTCAAAACTCCATTTCCTGAAAACAAATGATAGACTTGGTATAATACTCCAATACTTCTTCCTAAAGTAGTAGCCAAAGCTGCACCAATTAATCCGAAGGCTGGAATTGGACCAAATCCATTAATTAATATTGGACATAAAATAATGTTGCAAATATTGGCCAACCAAAGACTTTTCATGGCAATTGCAGCATTTCCTGCTCCACGAAATATTCCGTTTATTAAAAATAAAAGCATAATACACAAACTTGAACCAATCATAATTTGTGTAAATCGATAACCGTGTTCAGCAGCATCTACAGATGCACCCATAAACAATAGAATGTCTTTGGCGTATATAACTCCAAAAACACTCATAATACTGTTGATAACGCATGCAACAAGAATAGCCTGCATTCCTGCTTTTGAAGCAGCAACGGGATCTTTTTCACCAATTCGTCTGGCTACAACTGCAGTTGCTGCCATGCTCATCCCTATCGCTAATGAATATATAATAGCAAGTACAGATTCTGTTAATCCAACGGTTTGAATAGCAAAACTACTGTGCTCAAGGTGCCCTACGAAATATAGGTCGACTAAGGCAAAAACCGATTCCATCATCATTTCTAAAACCATTGGAATGGCTAATAGAATAACGGCTTTTTTGATGCTTCCGGCGGTATAATCAAAAGATTCATCTCCTTTGATTGCTTGTTTTAATGTGGTAAAAATTTTAGAAAATAGACTTTTCTTTATAATAGTTTCTGTCATGATATATTAGGATAAATGATAAAATTAGTCCAGATATAATAATCTGAACTGAAGAAAAATAAACGTAAGTATCCTAATTATTTGAAAAATAAAATAGGATTAGGCAGAAACAATCATATGCTGTAGATTTTTGAGACGATAAATATAGGTAATATTTTTTGAGTAGAAATACTAATCTAACAGCTTTTTACTTACTCGGCTACTGGCAATCAATGATGCAACAAAACCAAGAGAAACAATTGTTCCCATAACGATAAGTACATTTTCCACGGTAAAAACTACCGGATAAGCCAACGTTGGTGTGAGCATAATCATTTCATATTTTTGTTGCAGGACTACCAAAATGATTCCCAGAAGAAGTCCGATCAAACCTCCAAAAACACTTAATAAAGTTCCCTGAAGCAAAAATATTTTTCGCAAATGGTTGATTTCTGTTCCAAGATTAAAAAGGGTTTTTAGGTTTCCTTTTTTCTCTAAAATCATCATTATTAAAGCTCCAATCAAGTTAAAAAGTGCTACAATAATTACTAAAGTAAAAATCAGATAAACGGCAATATTTTCGGTGTTAAGCATTTTATACAAAGACTCATTAAGCTGTGCTCTGTTTCTAATTGTGATTTTATTTTGAAAGATTACTTTAAGTTTTGCATCAATAGCAGCTTCATCTGCATTATCTTTCAAATTAAATTCGACTCCGGAAATCTGATTGGGTTTGTACATCAATAATTCCTGAGCTAAACCCAGATCGGCAAACACATATTTCGAATCCAAATCTTCGCTGATAGAATAAACTCCAACTGGTAAAACATCTGTTTTATTAAATGCTTCTTCAGGATTTTCAATAGTTCCTTTTCCTGGTTTAGGAGCAAATATTTGCAGTGGATTTTCGAAATCAAGAATTCCTAAAGAAAAATCGCGAGAAATCCCATATCCTATAACAACCTGATAGGTATCCGCTTTTAGCCATTGTCCGTTAAAAAGTTTCTTCTTGATATCGTTAACGACAGCATAATTACTGTCAACACCTTTTAGATACGTTACTTTTTGTTTGTCTTTAAACAAAAACAAAACACGTTCTTCAATAATTTTGGTGTATGAAACTATACCGTCAATTTTTTTAATCTGACTTTCCTGATCCAGCGTAATCAAAAAAGATTTACCTAAAGTACTGGTAATTTTTAGATCCGGATCTATTTCATTGGTGAAAGAAAGACTGAATACTTTTAGTCCGCTAAAAACAGACAAAACTACAAACAAAGCCATTGTGCCAACAATAATTCCCATGCTGGCAATGCGATTAATAATATTTATAGCATTGTTTTTACTTCTGCTAAAAATATAACGTTTGGCTATGTAAAGGGGGAAATTCAATTTATGATTTTCTTCTTTTTTCTAAAAGATCACGGTTTTCGATTGGGTTTTCTCTGTTTGATAAAGCGTTGTCAATTTTTTCAATGTAATCTAAAGAGTCATCGATAAAAAACACCAAATTTGGTACACGACGCAATTGCAAACGCACGCGCTGAGATAAATCATGTTTAATTAAGGTTGTGTTTGATTTTATACCTTCTAAAGTTTCTTTTGCTTTATCTTGAGGAAAAATGCTTAAATACACTGTTGCCACAGATAAATCTGAAGTAACACTAACCTTGGATACCGAAATTACCAAATTACTAATTCCGTTTTTTCGCACTTCACCTTGCAAAATATCAACCAAATCTTTTTGGATGACACCGCCTATTTTTTTCTGTCTATTTGTTTCCATAATGCAAAAATACTATTTTTAAATTTCAATCAATACAATTTCAAATGAACAATAGGATCATTTTTGCATTCTAACTCACTTTTGTTCAATTTTAAATGCTTTTTCTAATAAATATCCAACAACCAGATCATTAGTTTATCATTTCTTCTTGATTTAGCCAATGATAAAAGTCATGTTTTTCATCAGATTTATTCTACATATTTGATAGAAATATAACAACACATTTATTATGAAAAAGAGAGAACCAATCAGTCATATCATGACTAAAACCGTAATTACTGTAAACGAGAATGATAATCTTAGAAAAGTAGTAGAGACGCTAAAACAAAATTCAATTCGCCACATTCCTATTATTAAAGGCAAAGAAGTAGTTGGTATTATTAGCCGTACAGACATAAACCGGTTAACTTTTGGCGCTTTATTTGAAGGTCAGGAAGGCGCAGATGAAGCTATTCTGGATATGTTAACTATTTCTCAGGTAATGACTTCAAGACCTAAAACTGTTTCATCGGATACTATTATAAGAGATTTAGCCGAAATTTTTGTGAAAGAAGAATTCCATGCTTTACCTGTTGTAGATAATGGAGAATTAAAAGGTATTGTTACTACTACAGATGTCGTGAAATACTTTCTAGAACAATATGATTAAATGTCTCGTCCTAAAAAAACGACACTGATTATTAGATAAAAATAATTAATTAAACAGTTGCAAGAACGTTCTTGCAACTGTTTTTGTTTTTATAGGTTCTTATTTGGATTTGATTTTGACAATGCATTTGATTTGGTGTTAGCATATGATTAGAATAATGTGGTCTTTGTTCATTGTAAATATTGATCGATTCTTTTATAATTTGTTTTGTAATTTTTATTTTTTGATGATATTTATCGATCATAAATTCTTGTTTTAAAATTCCATTAATTCTTTCTGCTACGGCATTTTCATACGGGTCTGAGTTTTGGGTCATACTGCATAAGACTTTATTTTTG
>NZ_FZNL01000004.1:0-66600 GCF_900187965.1 Flavobacterium sp. ov086
AATCAAAAATAAAGTCTTATGCAGTATGACCCAAAACTCAGACCCGTATGAAAATGCCGTAGCAGAAAGAATTAATGGAATTTTAAAACAAGAATTTATGATCGATAAATATCATCAAAAAATAAAAATTACAAAACAAATTATAAAAGAATCGATCAATATTTACAATGAACAAAGACCACATTATTCTAATCATATGCTAACACCAAATCAAATGCATTGTCAAAATCAAATCCAAATAAGAACCTATAAAAACAAAAACAGTTGCAAGAACGTTCTTGCAACTGTTTAATTAATTATTTTTATCTAATAATCAGTGTCGTTTTTTTAGGACGAGACAATTAAATATTTGTCATTATCTTTGAATATAAAATACCATATTTTGAAATCGATACTTATAAAAACGTTATTTTTCTTTTTCGTAGCTTTTCAAATTCAAGCACAAGAATTACTTCCTTTTGTAGAAAATTATAATAAATCTGATTACCAGGGCGATAACCAAATTTGGAATGTTGTTCAGGGAAAAGATAATGCGATGTATTTTGCCAATAATCACTATTTACTGCGATATGATGGTGTTCTTTGGGAAAAATACTCATTACCTAATAAAACCATTATCAGATCAATTTTGATTGAAGGTGATAAAATTTATTCTGGTTCCTATAAAGAATTTGGATATTGGTACAGGAAAGAGGGTAAAATGCATTATGTTTCAATTACAAAAAATCTGCGTTTATTTGATGAAAAAGATAATGAAGAGATTTGGAAAATTTTCAGATTTAAGGATTCCTTGTATTTTCAATCTTTCAATGATGTTTTCATTTATGATGGTAAACATATTAAAAAAATCAGATTTCCTTTTTTAATTTCCTATTGTTTTGTGGTTGACGATAATGTATATGTTGCTTCTGTTGCAAAAGGTATTTTTAAGATGGATGGCTCCCGAATTGCGAATCCAAAAGGATGGGACGTTCTAAAAAAGACTGTAGTTCATGCCATCGAAAAATACCAAAACAAAACCTATGTGTTTACTCAGAAAAAAGGAATTTTTATTCTGGAAAATGGAAGTTTAAAGTCCTGGGATAATCCTTTGAATGAAACTTTTAAAGCAGCTACAATTAATATTGCTAAATTTATTAGAAACAATAAATTGGTTGTTGGAACAGGTAATCGGGGTGTTTTTATTTATGATTTCAACTCAAATACCTACAAGAATATCGACAGAAATAATGTGTTGATGAACAACTCTGTCTTAAGTATTGGTTTTGATAAAGAAAATGATTTATGGCTGGGATTAGACAACGGAATTGCTCATGTAGAAGTAAATTCTCCAATATCTTTTTTCTACGATAACTCAGGAATTTTGGGTTCTGTTTATTCGGTAGCAACCACGAATAAAGGGTATTTGATTGCTTCAAATCATGGTATTTATGAGTTTTATGCAGGAAAATTTAATATGCTGCCTAACACTCAGGGGCAAGCATGGAATATTACAAAAATTGATAATAAATATATCATTGGACATAACGATGGAACATTCTCTTATGACAACGGTTCTTTGGTCAAAATAAATAATATAAGCGGAGGGTGGAATTTATCGAAAAGCAGTATCAATAACACTTATTTTCAGTCTACTTATAGTGGTGTTATATTGTATGATAATCCATCAGATTTTGCACAGCGTAAAATTATTAAAGGGCTTTCGAAACCCATAAAATATGTCGCTCAGAATAAAAAGAACGAAATTTGGGCAGCAGATAATTATCGGGGATTATATCGCGTTTTGTATGATGATGATTATAAAACCAGAAAAGTCGAAAACGTTTCGCAGCAAAGTAAAATAAAGAACGATTTTGGCGTTAAGATTTTTGAATTTAGAAGTGAGATTCTTTTTCTAATCAATAATGTATGGTATACTTATAATTCGCTTGCAGGTAAATTAGAAGAAAACCAATTATTTAATTCTAATTTCAAGAATATAACTGATGTCGTATCTATTGATGAGGATCATTTTATGGTTTTGCAAAACGGAATCTTATACCATATTTACGCAAATGGAAATAAATTTTTATGGAATATCATTCAGGAGAAATATTATAAAGGAAAACTGATCAATGATAATCTTAGAATTTTTAAAACTCAAAATCACTATTTGTTGAATTTGGATGATGGTTTTATTTCGCTTCAATTGAAATATGAAAACAAACAAAATTCAGATATTAAAGTAGAAGCGTTTAACGATGGTAATTTAGTTCCTAATGATGCTGAAATCAAATTTAACACAGAATTAAAAATTAATGTGATATCTGGAATTTATGGTGCAAGTAAGCCTAATTTGTTCTATAAACTGAATAATAGTAAAGATTTTATCTCAGTAAAAGATGGATTAATTGTGTTGAATAATTTAAGCAGTGGTTACCATTCAATTGCTATTTTTAATCATAATGGAGCTAGTTATGAAAAAGTAGCAAATTTTGATTTTAAAGTTGCCGAACCCTGGTATTTTTCAATTTGGATGATTTTATTGTATTTTTTGGTCATAGCAGGAGTTTTATTTTTCTATTATAAATGGAATAAATTTCGCTATATGCAAAAATTAAAATTGCAGGCAGAAGAATTAAAACATCAAAGAGAAATTCTGGAAATGGAATTAAAAGCCGAAAATGAATTGAATGTTCAGGAATACGAAAAGCATATTTTGGAACTTGAATTGCAGACAAAATCATCTGAAGTTGCCGGAAAATCATTGTCTATTGCGAAGCAAAGTGAAATGATTGAAAATATTCAAAGTATCCTTGATTCAGAGAAAGATTTTAGTAAGCTTAAAAGCGAAATCAAAAAAGCAATTAAAATAAATGAAGTAAATAAACACGAATGGGAAATTTTTGAAACAAACCTGAATCAAATTCACAACGAGTTTATCATTAATCTTTCAAAGAAATTTCCAAATCTTACTCCAAAAGATATAAAGCTGTGTGTTTATCTTAAAATGAACCTTTCTTCAAAGGAAATTGCCCCTATGATGAACATCTCATTTAGAGGTGTAGAGCTACATCGTTATCGCTTAAGAAAGAAGCTAAACCTCCTTCAAGAAGATAATCTGTCAAAATTTTTACTTAATATCTAATTTCAGTTATTGAATTTTGGTGATATTTTATTTTTTAACCACTTTTTTTATGGTATTGTAATACATCATTAGTACATCATAAAGAAATGTTAATAATCTAAAATTAACATTTATAATATTGATTTGCAGTTGTTTATGTGTGTAATTTAACATAATGATGTATCTATGTTGTAGTGGTTTTGATGTACTACAACGTTGTAATTGTTTAATTTGGTCGAACTAACTTAAACGATTACAAACTGTATGAAAAATTTTATTTTTAGCTTTTTAGCGCTCTTGCTTCTTCCAGCTTATATGTCTGGACAAGCAATTAAAGGAAAAGTAGTAGACAGTAGCGGAATGGGAGTTCCCGGAGCAGTTATTAGCGCTCCGCAATCCCGAACATCTGCTGATGCTGATTTCGACGGAAATTTTACAATAAATGCCAAAGAAGGTGAGATTTTAAAAATCTCTATGCTGGGCTTTGATGCTGTTTCTATGGCAGCGAAATCTGGTATGACTGTTACATTAAAAGAAGCAGGTGATACTGCTCTAAAAGAAGTAGTTGTTATTGGGTATGGTACCAGAAAGAAAATTGATAATACTTCGGCAATTACTTCTATAAAAGCAGAAGAAATTACAAAAACTAAAGTATTGAATGCGTCACAGGCAATTCAAGGTAAAGCTGCGGGGGTTCAGGTAATATCTTCAGATTTGCCGGGAAGTACTCCATCGGTTGTTATTAGAGGTTTAGGTACAGCATTAGGAGGAAGGAGTCCTTTGTATATTGTTGATGGAATGCCAACGGAGAATATCAACAATATCAATACAAATGACATTACTTCTTATGAGATCCTTAAAGATGCTTCATCTTTAGCAATTTACGGTACCAGAGCTGCGAATGGAGTTATCATTATTACTACTAAAAAAGGTAAAGGTGAAAAAGTATCAGTAGAAATTGAAAGTTTTGCTGGTTTTAGACAACCGCTTAAAAAAGTAAAAATGGCAAATAGTAACCAATATGCAGCATATTCAAATGCGGCTTTAGGTAAAAATACTTTTGCAGCTAATCAACCTGTTAATACTAACTGGTTTGACGAAATTACAAGAACAGGATCATATACTCAGAATAACATCTCTATTTCTGGTGCTTCAGAAAATATTAAATATTTTTTCAGTGCAGGAAATTACGAAGAGCAAGCAATTTTGAACGGATTAAGTTATGGACGTACTACTTTTAGAAACAACAATGAATTTAAAATTTCTAAAAAAGTTACTTTAACCCAAAATCTAAGTTTTACTTCCGCTAATTCAAATCCAAAACCGCTT
Organism: Flavobacterium sp. ov086; assembly: GCF_900187965.1. GTDB lineage: Bacteria > Bacteroidota > Bacteroidia > Flavobacteriales > Flavobacteriaceae > Flavobacterium. Next base: position 4,436 of record NZ_FZNL01000004.1, read on the forward strand.
GGTGCTTTTACAAATGCTTACAAACAATCACCTTTAGTTCCAGTACGTTTTTCTGATGGGCAATATGGTGTATCTCGTTATGATGCAAATGGTGTTGCGAGTCAAATTGGTTCTTCTTTTAATAACGTTGGTAATCCAGTAGCTCAATTGGATTTTTATAATGAAAGACAAAAAAGTATTACTCTTCAAGGTGGTCTAAAATTAGATTATGAAATCATAAAAGGATTAAAATTTACTTCACAGTTTAATGGAGAGTATTATTCTTGGAACCAATACAATTTTGAGGATAAACAGGGTATTTGGATGGCAGCAAACCCAAATACAACAGCTGCTGATTATGTAAATAGTCATAAAAGTGATCCTGTAAATTTATTAACAAGAGGTAGAGAACAATATTTTAATTGGAACTTATCTAACTATTTTACTTATAATAAAGTTTTTGGAAATATTCACGATGTTGAATTAACTGCAGGTATGGAGGCTTCTGTAAAAGGGCCAAGAGAAACTTTATCTATTGCAAGAAAAAATGTTAGTTCAAACTCTAACTACTGGTCTTTATATAATGCTAAAGATGCACATGGTGTAGAATACGTTAGCGATATTACAAGTTTATATGATGTAACGTATAACGAAAGTAGATTAGCGTCATATTTTGGTAGATTCCAGTATAAGTTAATGGATAGATATTTAGTTACAGGAACAATCAGACGTGATGGATCTTCAAATTTTGCTAAAGATTATCGTTGGGGAACTTTCCCATCTTTTGGTATTGGTTGGATTATGACTAAAGAAAACTTTTTGTCAAATATTAAAGGTTTAGACTTATTAAAATTAAGAGGTTCTTGGGGTAAATTAGGAAATCAAAATGTTCCATTAAACAGTCAGGCTTATGCTTCAGGTCTTGACGGTTATTTAGGAGGTTCAATTTTATACCCAGGTACAACAATTAACTCACAAATTGATCCAAGCTTATCATGGGAAATCACAGAGGAAACTTCTGTAGGTCTTGATTTTGAATTGCTAAATAACAGATTAAAAGGATCGTTCGATGTTTATGATAAAAACACAAGTAATGTAATTTTAAATACAAAACCTTACATGACTTCAGGATTGACAATACCATCTCCTGCGCACGTTGGTGAAGTTTCAAATAGAGGTTATGAAATTGCTTTACGTTGGGATGATAAAATCTCAGATAACTTAAGTTACTGGATAGGTGGAAACTATTCTTATAATAAAAATGAGCTTTCTAGCTTAAAAGATTTTGATATTTCACCACTTGTTGGAGGAAATTTAGGAAATGGTCAAGATACAAAAATGCTTAACAAAACCTCTATAGGTCAGCCATTAGGTAGCTTTTATCTTTACGAATATGCAGGTGTAGATTCTGCAACGGGTAAAATGTTGTATTACAACGCTGCTGGCAATAAAGTAGTTCAAACTGAATTGGATGCTAATAAAGATAAAAGATATGCAGGTTCAATTTTACCAAAAAGTAATTACGGTGTAACATTAGGAGTAAATTATAAAAACTTTGATTTCTCTGTTGACGGATACGGTACAGGAGGAGCAAAAGTTTATAATGGTAAAAAAGCACAACGTTTTACAGGTGAGAACGTTGAGGAATCTTTAACAAATAATTTCTGGACGGCTGCAGGTCAAAATAGTGTAAACCCTAAGCCATTTAATGAAGTGCCTTATGCATCGACTTACTATTTAGAATCAGGTGATTTCTTTAGAATTAACAATATCACTTTAGGATATAAACTTCCTTTAAATGAGACAAGTTTTGTTAACTATTGCAGAATTTATGTAAATGCTATTAATCCATTTATTACGCAAAAATTCTCTGGATTTTCGCCAGAATTAAATGGAGATGGAAATCCTTACGGAACTCAAGGAATTGAGCTTGATGCTTATCCTTCTTTAAGATCTTTCGTTATTGGTGCTAATTTAAAATTTTAATATTATGAAAAAGATATATATATCAATGTTTGCGCTGTCAGCATTGTTTTTTACAGGTTGCGCAGACGACTTTTTAGATGTTAATCCTACCCAAGCTATACCAACAACAGATGTTGAATTGTACAATACTGACAATGGAGCAAAAACATTTGTAACTTCAATTTACGCCAAATTCCTTGATTGGGATATGAGTTCATTTGGTTGGATTGGTTTAGCAAGTATTACATCTGATGATGCTGACAAAGGATCTTCACCAGGAGATGGAGGAACAGATAAAGATGTTCTAGACGCGTTAAGTTATAATTCATCAAACCCATCTGCAGAAAGTACTTTTATTGCTCAGTATGATGGAATTAACAGATGTAATCAGGCATTAAATATTATTCCAAAATTAGATAAAGCTGATCCTGCTTTAAGAGAAAGATTAATGGGGGAGGCTAAATTTTTAAGAGCTTTCATGTATTTTACTTTAGTAAAATGTTACGGAGGAGTTCCTATTGTAGATCGTTTACAAAATCCAACTTCTGAAGCAGATAAAATAATGTTACTTACTCGTAAACCACTTGCTGAGGTTTATACTTTTATTGAAAAAGACTTAGCAGATGCAATTGCAGTTTTACCAAACAGAGGTGCTTACTCAGCAGATGAAAAAGAGAGAGCGACAAAAGGTTCTGCTTATGCTTTATTGGCTAAAGTTAGTTTGTACCAAAAGAAATGGCAACAAGTAGTTGACAACTGTAATTTAATTACAGGATATGCGCTTAATCCAAGTTATGCTAGAATGTTCCGATTAGAAGGTGAGAATGATATCGAATCTTTGTTTGAAATTAACGGAAACGGTGCGGTACCAACTAAAGGAATCGTGGGATATTCAAACGTTCAGGGTGCTCGTGGTGCCGGTGGATGGGGATGGGGTTTCAACACACCATCTGTAAGTTTGCTAAACGCTTATGAGACTGGAGATCTTAGAAGAGACGCTACTATTATTTTCAGAAATTCAACTTTATATGATGGAAGAGTTGTTCCTGCAACAGTTGAAAATCCAATGTATAATTTTAAAGCTTATTCTTCTTCATTTACAGATGCATGGGAAACAAATGCAAACATTAAATATCTAAGATATGGTGAAGTATTGTTGATGAAAGCTGAAGCATTGAATGAACTAAATCTGACTTCTCAAGCGATTCCATTATTAAATGAAATTAGACACAGAGCAGGATTAGGTGATACTCCAGCAACATCACAAGCCGATGTTAGAAAAGCAATTTGGAAAGAGAGAAGAGTTGAGTTGGCTTTTGAATTTGACAGATTCTTTGATTTAGTAAGAACTGGACAAGCAAAAGATGCTTTTGCAGCTGATAAAAGCGATATTTTCCCTAACGGAAGAACATTTACAGAAGGTAAAAATGAATTATTCCCAATACCGGCATCATTCATATTGCAAGCCAACGGTTTATCACAACAAAACCCTGGTTATTAATTAAAATCCTTAAATCACTTCCCTCAGTTTTGAGGGAAGTGATTATTTATTCAATATTTAAATTTTTGATAATGGTTAAAATTTCAGTTTTATTATTAGTTTTTAGTTTATTTGGTTGCGGATCTAATTCTGATAAATCAAAAGAAAAAGAAGGAGAAAATGTTACAACTGTAAAATTAACAGATGAAGAACTTTTAGCTACTGTTCAAAAACAAACTTTTAAGTATTTCTGGGATTATGCTGAACCAAATTCAGGATTGGCCAGAGAGCGTTTTCATCCAGATGGGAATTACCCTGAAAATGATTCCAATATTGTTACAACCGGAGGTTCTGGTTTTGGATTAATGGCGATCGTTTCGGGAATGTCTCAAGGATATATTACCAAAGCACAAGGAGTTGAAAGACTAAACAAAATAGCAGATTTTTTAGGCAAAGCAGATCGTTTTCATGGAGCATGGTCGCATTGGATCGACGGAAATACAGGAAAAGTAAAGCCTTTTGGAACCAAGGATAATGGTGGAGATTTAGTCGAAACTTCATTTTTGGTTGCGGGAATGATTACAGTTCGTGAATATCTAAAAGATGGTTCTGTAAATGAGAAAGCAGTTGCTCAAAAATATGATGCACTTTGGAAAGGTGTTGACTGGCAATGGTACACAAACAATAAAAATGTATTGTATTGGCACTGGTCGCCAACGTACGATTGGCAAATGAATTTCCCGCTTGAAGGATACAACGAATGTTTGATTACTTATGTACTGGGAGCATCTTCGCCAACACATGCAATTAATGCAAAAGCATATCACGAAGGATGGGCGAGAAGTGGCGGAATTGTTTCTCCAAAAACTAAATATAATATTCCGTTAATTTTAAAACACAATGGAGCAGAAGAATTTGGAGGACCATTATTTTGGGCTCATTATTCTTATGTTGGGCTTGATCCAAATCAGTTAAGTGATAAATATGCTAATTATTGGGATTTGAATGTAAATCAGACAAAAATCAATTATGAGTATTGTGTTCAAAATCCTAAAAAAGGTTACAGTGCAGATTATTGGGGATTAACAGCGTCTTATTCCAGAAATCCAGATGGATCAATCGGGTACAACGCACATATGCCAAGCAATGATCAGGGCGTTATGTCACCAACAGCGGCAATAAGTTCAATTGTTTATACCCCAAAAGAGTCAATGGCAGTAATTCGTAATTTGTACGAAAACCATAAAAAAGAAACGTGGGGAGAAGCAGGATTTTATGATGCTTTGAGTTTGCAAAATAATAACTGGGTTGCAAAACGCTATTTAGCAATCGACCAAGGGCCGGAAGTAGTTATGATCGAAAACTACAGAAGTGGTTTATTATGGAAGCTATTTATGAATGCCCCTGAAGTAAAACAAGGATTAGTTAAACTTGGTTTCAAATCTGGAAAATACGGGTTTTAATGGCATTTAATATGAAATATAAATTAGCATTAATTACACTACTATTTTCTGTGTTGAGTTTTGCACAAAGCGATATTACCGGAACAATAAAAACAGAGGTGATGGTAAAACATGAATTAGGTTACGCTTTACACAAACCTGCAAATACAAAAGAAAATAAGCCATTAATAGTCTTTATTTCGGGAGATGGAGAGAAGGGAACGGACATTGAGAAAGTAAAAATTAATGGACCTTTAAAATATTTAAAAACACATCAATTAGATGCTTACGTTTTGGCTCCGCAATGCAAAGAAGATGAAAATTGGGATATTGAATCGATTAATGAATTGATTTTAAAAATTCAAAAAGAGAATAAAATAGATCCAAACAGAATATATGTTACAGGTTTAAGTTCCGGAGGTTGGGCAGCATGGAATTTAGCGCTTTCATACCCGGATAAGTTTGCTGCAATAGTGCCAATTTCGGGTTTTGTTGATTTGATCGAATTAGAAAGTGTTTGTAAAATTGCTACTATTCCAACCAGAATTTTTCACGGATTATTAGACGATGTGGTAAAAGTAGATTACGCAATTACCATTTACAAAGAGCTAAAAAAATGTAATGCCAAAGATGTTCAATTAACCATTTTTGATGATGCAGGTCACGATAGTTGGTCACGAGTTTATGACAATCCTGAGATTTATAACTGGATGTTTAAACAAATAAAAACGAATACGAACAAATAAATATAATAGAATGAAATCGCTTCGATTCCAAATTATAAACAGAATGAAGAAAAGCGATTCCATGTTCCATTAAGAAATAAATATTAAATACACATGAAAAACAAATTAGTCTTACTTTTTTTAGGATGTGCTGTTTTGGGTTACGCTCAAAAAAAGACCACTAAAAATACAGTAAAAATTAAACCAAAATCAGAGTTTGTAGCGGAGTTGATGTCGAAAATGACGTTAGATGAAAAATTAGGGCAGCTTAATTTACCAACTTCTGGAGATATTACGACAGGACAAGCAAATAGCTCTAATGTGGCTAAAAATATTGCTGAAGGTAAGGTTGGAGGTTTATTCAATATTAAATCTGTTCAAAAAATTAAAGAAGTACAAAAAATTGCTGTTGAACAAAGCCGTTTGAAAATTCCATTGCTTTTTGGTATGGATGTAATTCACGGTTACGAAACAACATTCCCAATTCCGTTAGGATTATCTTGTACTTGGGATATGGGTTTAATCGAAAGAAGTGCACAAATCGCTGCTCAGGAAGCAAGTGCTGACGGTATCAACTGGACATTCTCTCCAATGGTAGACGTTTCTCGTGACCCTCGTTGGGGAAGAGTTTCTGAAGGTTCAGGAGAAGATCCATATTTAGGAAGCCAGATTGCAAAAGCAATGGTTAACGGATACCAACAACACGATCTTTCAAAAAATAATTCTATCATGGCGTGCGTAAAACACTTCGCTTTATATGGTGCGCCAGAAGCAGGACGTGATTACAATACTGTTGACATGAGTCATATCAGAATGTTTAATGATTATTTCCCTCCTTACAAAGCTGCTGTTGATGCAGGAGTAGGTTCTGTAATGGCTTCTTTCAATGAAATTGACGGAATTCCTGCAACAGGAAACAAATGGTTAATGACAGATGTTTTAAGAAAACAATGGGGCTTTAAAGGTTTCGTAGTAACAGATTTTACCGGAATCCCTGAAATGATCGAACACGGAATGGGTGATTTACAAGCGGTTTCGGCTTTATCATTAAATGCCGGTGTTGAAATGGATATGGTTGGTGAAGGTTTCTTAGGTACTTTGAAAAAATCTTTAGACGAGAAAAAAGTAACAATCGAAACAATTGATAATGCTGTTAAACTTATTTTAGAAGCAAAATATGATTTAGGATTGTTTAGCGATCCTTATAAATATTGTGATGTAAACAGAGCAAAAACAGAAATTTTTACAGCAAGCAGTAGAAAAGAAGCAAGATCAATTTCAGCACAATCATTGGTTTTATTAAAAAATCAAAATCAAGTATTACCTCTTAAAAAATCAGGTACAATTGCTTTAATCGGACCATTGGCTGATGCCAAAGAAAATATGCCGGGAACCTGGAGTGTAGCTACAAAAATGGAAAATGCTATTTCATTATTAGCAGGAATCAAAGAAGTAGCAGGATCTTCTACAAAAGTATTATATGCTAAAGGAAGCAACTTAGATTACGATGAAACTTTTGAAACTAACGCAACAATGTTTGGTAAAACCTTACACCGCGATGGTCGTTCTAAAGAAGAATTATTAGCAGAAGCATTAAAAGTAGCGAATCAATCAGATGTAATTGTTGCAGCACTTGGAGAATCTGCAGAGATGAGTGGAGAATCTAGCAGCCGTACGAATTTAGAAATTCCACAAGCTCAAAAAGATTTATTAAACGCTTTATTAAAAACAGGAAAACCAGTTGTTTTAGTATTATTCGATGGTCGTCCGTTGGTTATTAAAGAAGAGAATGAAACTGTTCCTGCAATTTTAAATGTTTGGTTTGCAGGTAGTGAAGCAGGTTATGCTATTGCCGATGTTTTATTTGGAGATGTAAATCCTTCAGGAAAATTGACTTCAACTTTCCCAAGAAGCGTTGGACAATTGCCAATTTATTACGCACATAAAAACACAGGAAGACCACTTTCTAACACAGAAGGTAAATTTGAAAAATTCAGATCTAACTATATCGACGAAAGAAACGAGCCATTATTTCCATTTGGTTTTGGATTAAGCTATACTTCTTTTGAATATTCTAACTTGAAAATTTCATCTGATAAAATGAATTTCAACGGAAAATTAAAAGTAACCGTTGATGTTGCAAACACAGGAAATTATGACGGAAAAGAAACCGTTCAATTATACATTAGAGATTTAGTAGGTTCAGTAACAAGACCAGTTAGAGAATTGAAAAATTTCCAAAAAATAACTCTTAAAAAAGGAGAGAAGCAAACTGTGTCATTTGACATCACAGTTGAAGATTTAAAATTTTATAATTCTGATTTACAATTCGTAGCAGAATCTGGACAGTTTGATGTTTTCGTTGGTGGAAATTCAAATGCAGACAAGAAAGTTAGTTTTGAATTAACTAAATAGTTGGTTTATTTATTGCAATTAGCCCTTCGGAATTGGTTGACGAAGGGCTTTTTTTTCGCTTTTTGGTTAGTGGTTTATAGGTAAAATCGTTAGTCAGGACTTTTAGAAAAATATAAATTTAATTTTTATAAAATGAAAATAAGTAAAACATTCCAAGTATGTTCTTTAGCCATCGTAGTTGTTTTTTCTTCTTGTAATGTCGGAAAAAATGCGATTGTTGCACATCGCGGCGCATGGAAGAAAAATAATTTACCTGAAAATTCAATTGCTTCCCTTAGACATGCAATTGATTTAAAACTCGCAGGTTCAGAATTTGATGTTTGGAGAACTGCCGATGATTCCCTTGTGATCAATCACGATGCGCATTATAATAAATTGCTCATTGAAGAAACAAATTATGAAGATCTGATAAAGTTTAAACTTTCAAACGGAGAGAAGCTGCCAACTTTACACGAATATATTACAGAAGGGAAAAGAAATAACAAACACACACTTTTGGTTTGTGAAATAAAACCTTCGGAAATAAGTAAAGAAAGAGGAAAACAAACTGCCATAAAAACGGTTGAAACCATCAAAAAACTTAAGGCAGATAAAATAACGTCTTACATAAGTTTTGACTACGAAATTCTGAAACAAATTCAACAAATAGATCCCAAAGCTTCTTTACAATATCTGGAAGGAAATAAATCTCCAGCAGAAGTAAAAAAGGATAATATTTCTGGTGTTGATTATCATTTCTCTGTTTTTCAAAAACATCCTGAGTGGATAAAAGAAGCAAAAGACAATAAGATTATTTTAAATGTCTGGACGGTTAATGATGCTGATGTTATGGATTGGATTATCGGGAATAATTTTGATTACATAACTACCAATGAACCTGAATTACTTGCTGAAAGATTAATGAAGAAAAAATAACTCTATTATATGGAGTCTATTTAACTAAAAAATAAATTATGAAAAAACTATATTTAATCCCCGTTTTGCTAATGATTATTGGTTTCAATACCAAGATATTGGCACAAAACATTATTCCGGGTAAAACGGAATGGTTTGATCCAAATAAACCTGCAACTACTTATTGTAATCCAATTAATATTGGATATAATTATACAACAGAAAATCATAATGGTATTCCGGAATCCCGCCGTTCAAGCGCAGATCCGGTAATTATTACTTTTAAAGGCGAATATTATTTATTTGCTACAAATCAGGCAGGATTTTTTTGGAGTAAAGACATGTCTGACTGGAAATTTGTTTATGGAAGTTTTCAAAGAAAACCTGCAGATGATGATCAATGTGCACCGGCGGCTTGGGTAGTAAATGATACTTTATTCTATGTGGGTTCAACTTGGAAAAGAGATCATCCAATCTGGAAAACAGCCGATCCAAAATCAGGACAATGGTTGCGACATGTAGACAAAGCAATGCTGCCAACCTGGGATCCTGCGATTTTTCAGGATGACGATAAAAAAGTATATATGTACTACGGATCAAGCGGAAAATTACCTCTTGTAGGCGTAGAAGTAGATTATGATACCTGGTTGCCGAAAGGAAATCAGGCAGATTACGAAAAACTATACAAAGCGACAGAAGTTGAGGATATTCAGCGTCCATACGGTCAGATTAAAGAAGTCGTTGGATTAGATCCTGCAAATCACGGTTGGGAACGTTTTGGACCTAATAACGATATGGAACCAGCACCTTGGGGCAACTTTATTGAAGGAGCATGGATGACTAAACACAACGGAAAATATTATATGCAATACGGAGCTCCGGCAACCGAGTTTAAAGGTTATGCAAATGGAGTACATGTTGGAGATAATCCGTTAGGGCCATTTGTATATCAAAAACACAATCCAATGTCATATAAACCAGGAGGATTTGTGATTGGAGCCGGACACGGAAATACCTTTGCAGATAATTATGGAAATTACTGGAATACTGGAACTTGTAAAATCTCTATTAAAGACCGTTTTGAGCGTCGTATTGATATGTTCCCGGCTGGATTTGACAAAGACGATGTAATGTATTCGATAACTTCTTATGGAGATTTTCCAATAGTATTACCAACTGCAGAACGCAATCAGGAAAAAGGAGCTTCTTCAGGATGGATGTTGCTTTCTTATAAAAAGCCGGTAACAGTTTCTTCTTCAGAAGAATGTATGGAAGTTGAAACACACAGAATGGACAATGGCGGTAAAAAAGTATATGAGAAATTTTGTTATGGAGCGAATAATCTAACGGATGAAAATATTCAGACCTATTGGTCAGCAAAAACAGATAAATCGGGAGAATGGTTACAACTTGATTTGGGTAAACAAATGCAAATAAATGCTTTGCAAGTAAACTATGCAGATCATAAAGCAACGCAATATAACAAAGCGATGGATATTTATTATCAATATAAAATTTTCATGTCTGATGATGCTGTAAATTGGACCTTAGTAGTTGATAAATCTCAAAATGCTAAAGATGTTCCTCATGATTATGTCGAATTGACAAAACCAATTAAAGCGCGTTATATCAAAATGGTGAATATTCACACTGCATCGGGATTATTTGCAGTTTCTGATTTTAGAGTTTTTGGAAATGGATTATCAGAAAAGCCAAAAGCAGTTTCGGATTTTAAAGTGAACAGAAATGCAAAGGATTCACGAAATGCAATGATTACATGGAAAAAGCAAGCAGATGCAATTGGTTATAATATTTATTACGGAATTAGTCCTGATAAATTATACAATAGCATTATGGTTTATGACGAAGGTTCATATGATTTTAGAGGTTTAGATAAAGGCACTAAATATTATTTTACAATTGAAGCATTTAATGAAAGTGGAATAGGAGCAAAAAACAAACTAAAAGAAGTAAAATAATTCTGGTTTTATTTAAGAAAAGGTTGTAAAAAAATTATTGCAATTATAAAGAATTTTGTTCCTTTGTTATACAACCCAAAATGCTATAAAACACCATGAAAAAAACGATTCTTTTAACTGTTTTGGCTTTAAACGGCTTAACATCTTTTGCACAATCAAACGATGAGAAAAACATTAAATTATTTTACAAAAAAGCCTTAACCGAAGCGAAGTGCTACACTTGGTTAGAATATTTATCAAACGATATTGGTAGTCGTTTATCAGGATCTGCAAGTGCCGAAGAAGCAGTTCAATACACCAAAAGACAACTAGAAACTCTTGGACTTGATAAAGTATATTTACAAGACGTTATGGTTCCGCATTGGGTTCGTGGCGAAAAAGAAACGGCTTATATTTTAGATAATAAAACAAAAACCGTAGTGCCAATTTGTGCTTTAGGAGCCTCAATTGCAACACCTAAAACAGGAATTACTGCTGAGGTAATTGAAGTTCACAGCATAAAAGAACTGAAAGAACTAGGAGATAAAGTAAAAGGTAAGATTGTATTTTACAACAGACCAATGGATCCTGAAAATGTACCAACCTTTACGTCTTATTCAGAAGCGGGAGATCAAAGACGTAGCGGAGCTCAGGAAGCTGCAAAACTAGGTGCAGTTGGAACAATTGTACGTTCTTTAAGTTTACGATTAGATGATTTCCCACATACAGGAAATCAAAGTTATGGTGATTTACCAAAAGAACAATATATTCCGGCAGCAGCAATTAGCACAAATGGAGCAGAATTGTTGAGCAAGCTGTTAAAAAATAATCCAGCATTAAAGTTCTATTTCAAACAATCTTGTCAAACATTGCCAGATGTGTTGTCACACAACGTGATTGGTGAATTAACAGGAACAGTAACTCCGGAAAACGTTATGGTTGTTGGAGGTCATTTAGATTCTTGGGATCTTGCCGATGGTTCTCATGATGATGGTGCAGGAGTAGTGCAAAGTATGGAAGTAGTTCGCATCCTTAAAAACCTAAACTATAAGCCTAAGAATACAATTCGTGTTGTATTATTTATGAACGAAGAAAATGGCGGAAAAGGTGGAGCTAAATATGAAGAAGTTTCAAAAGAAAAGAAAGAGAATCATATTTTTGCTTTAGAAAGTGATTCAGGCGGATTTACACCAAGAGGATTTTCATTAGAAGCTGATGATGCTAACTTGAAAAAAATACAAGGATATAAAGACTTTTTTGAGCCTTATTTTATAAACAGCTTCATAAAAGGGCACGCAGGTTCAGATATTGAGCATTTAACGTCTAAAACAATCGTTAAAGCTGGTTTAATGCCAGATTCGCAACGTTATTTTGATTATCATCACGCTGCAAACGATAAGTTTGATGCTATAAACAAAAGAGAGTTAGAACTTGGAGCAGCAACAATGACGTCATTAATCTATTTAGTAGATCAAAACGGAATCGTTCTTCCAACAGCGACGAATTAAGTTGTAAAAAACAGAAATAAAAAAGCGATGAGTATCTCATCGCTTTTTTTATATAGAAAAAACTGCGTAAAGCCGTTTAATCAGTTCAATCCGTGGGGAATAAATTTAATAAGTATCTATTACAGTTTTCAATAAAGCAGAATCAACCAAATCAGATGGAGCAACAACTTTCTCATCAAGTGGAATATCGTTTCCATATCTTTCTTTTATTATTTTCTGAACCCTTTCATCACTTAAATTGAAATCCTTCAATTGTCTAAGTTTTGATAATTCGATGCCAGCGCCATTTTTGTATATTTTCCAAACCAGTTCTGAGCAATAAATGCGTGTATCATCCCATTCAAAAAAGGCATCATATTCTTTACCCATAAATTGCTGGCTGTAATCCTTCATTTTTTGCAAAGTTTCAGGCTTCAAAACCGTATCTGCATTTTTAAGCCTTTTTACAACATACTTTTGACCTTTTCCGTGTTGAATCCAATCAGTAAGTAAAGTGAGTTTTACAGGCTGAACGGCTTCAAAAACAAACAAATTTCCGTTTATTTTATAGATAATTCCGCAATGCGAAAATTTTGAATTAGTTGCAATTCGTACCGCTTCACATTGTTTAGATTCCGAAGTTTGAAAAATAATATCACCATCCTGAATTTTATCAAGTAAAGTAGTTTCCTGCTTCGTTTTTGTATGCGAAAATGGATTGTTCGGAAAAACCTTCATGGCAACAAACAATGCACATCCAAAACTGAGTAAAAATGTAATTAAGGGAAAGAGATATTTAGGTTTTTTCATTTTTAAATTTAATATAAAATATTTTATGTTATCATTGTAGAGAAAAAAAGCCCACGGGTTCAACGGATTAAACAAATTTACACAGATATCCGTTAAAACAAATGTGCACGCTTTTTATGAAAATTAGAAATCTGGGAGGATCAGTTTAATCCGCTGAATCCATGGACAAAGTAATTAAATCTCAGCAAATAAATGGCAAAAAAAAATAGTTACCAAAATGATAACTATTTTTTAAATATGTTTTATGAAATATTAGAGTCTAAAAATTCCACCAACAGCGATAATTCTTTGAAAAAAGAAGAAATCTTGCGAAGCTTTATCGTCGCTGCTTGTTGTAGTTCTGATATCCTGCATATTGATGTAACCACCTTTTAACTCACCTTGTAAGTAAAAATATTTGAAAAAAGTAAAGTTAATTCCCGCTTTTGCAGATAAACCGTAACCAGAAATGTGAAAATCATCATGACGTTCCATTCCTAATAAAGTTGTATTTGTTTTTGGGTATAAAACTCCAACTCCTACACCTTCAGTTAAGTTAATTTGGACTTTATCTATATTTGGCAAACCAAACCATTTCGAAATATCGTCATGTCTGGAAACCTCAGTATTAATATAGTTCAAACCATCTGTATGTTCGTACATTAAAAAAGCAGTACCATTTGGATTAGTAACACCTTTATCATAACCACCTTCAATAGCACCACCTTGAGACATATCTACAGGTCTATTATTATAATATGAGCTATCTCCGTTGTAAATAGATCCAGCTTGATCAGCAGGCAAATTAATATAACCAGTAACATTAGCTGTTTGATTTTGTGTCATCACATATTTCATGTGATCCCAACCAATAGAAACGCTATAGTGATCGTTAATGAAATATCCCATTCTAAAATTAGTTTGTGGGATAGTCATGTTTGCTGGATTTACATAATCAATATGATATCCTTTTGGTTTATCATGAGCTTTCATATCAGCAACCGTAAAGTTGTAATCTTTTCCTCTAAAATTCACATCAGATTTAGTATAACTATCTCTGTTACCTCCCCAGGAAATAAAGAATTTTCCTTTATTATGAGCCGTATATTTTTGTACTGCGATTTCTTCTTGAGCAAAAGTGTTTAAAGAAACACACATCATGAAGAAAAATAAAATTTTTGTTTTCAATGAACTAGTATTAAAAATTAAAATGAGTTAACTGTTTTTCTGATGGCAACCAACTTCGTCATTAAACCTTCAAAATAGTCTAAATGAAGCATATTAGCACCATCGCTTTTTGCATTTGCAGGATCAAAATGAGTTTCGATAAAAATACCGTCAACACCCACAGCAATACCCGCTTTGGCAACAGTTTCAATCATATCAGGTCTTCCGCCTGTAACACCGGCAGTTTGGTTAGGTTGTTGCAACGAGTGTGTTACATCAAGAACCGTAGATGCATATTGCTGCATAGTAGGGATTCCTCTAAAATCAACAATCATGTCCTGGTAACCAAACATAGTACCACGATCTGTAACCATAACATTCTCATTATGACAATCTAATACTTTTTGAACCGCGTGTTTCATGCTTTCAGGACTCATAAATTGTCCTTTTTTTAAATTCACCACTTTTCCAGTATTTGCAGCCGCCACAACAAGGTCAGTCTGACGAACTAAGAAAGCAGGAATTTGCAATACATCAACGTATTGAGCAGCCATATCAGCATCTTCATTAGTATGAATATCTGTTACAGTTGGAACATGAAAAGTTTCAGAAACTTTTCTTAATATTTTTAATGCTTTTTCGTCACCAATTCCAGAAAAACTATCGATTCTGGAACGGTTGGCTTTTTTAAACGATCCTTTAAATACATAAGGAATCTGAAGTTTGTCGGTAATACCAACTAATTTTTCAGCAATTCTGAGAGCCATTTCTTCACCTTCAATGGCGCAAGGTCCCGCCAATAAAAAGAAATTCCCACTATCAGTATGCTTAATTTGTGGAATATGTTGTATGTTCATAATATGATTTTTTGACAGTGCAAAGGTAGTTATGATTTGTGAATAGCAGATGAAGATTTAAGTTTTTTTTAAGAAGCTATTCCCGCTATTCACTGCAATCTTTTTCTCTAAACCCTTTTTTTCTTGGCATTTGCAGGAGCTTCCTCCGGTCGCTCTGCAAAAACCAGAAAAAATGGGCTTTCTCAAAAAAGGATTTCCTCCCGAAGCATCGGGACTATCAGGGCTAGAGCCGTAGTGGAATTATAGTTCTTTTAAGAAATTGTGTGAGTAATATTTCCGTAATTGAAATTTGAAATGCAGATGAATATTTTGTGTACCCTAAGATTCAGTTAAGAATTATTAATCATTCTCAATTTTCTTTCTCAACAAAATTGTTTTAATGACACTATGCAAAATGTTTGTATTCCAGTCCTTTAAGTAGCTATATCCAACATTGATATTTATTGCGTCATCTTTAGAATAAATTGCAAAATATGTCACATAACTTTTAAATCTAACTTTCTCCCAAGGGATAAATTCACTTTTAGGCTTCAAAGATGCATTACTCAGGATATTTAAACCGTCTTTAGTAAATGTAACTTTTCCAATTTTAAATTCCTCTCCTAATTCTTGTCTTTGAATATAATTTGTTGCTATATCTTTAAAATACAAATCCCAAAGTGAAGCCAGAATTTCATTGCAAAGTTTATGATATTCATTTTTTCTTCTGCCAAAATAAGTTTTGAAATTGATCTTCATAACCTGATTATCATAATTGCGAATTGATATCACGTATTCACGTCCAAAAACAAATTTATACTGCATCCAATTTATACCAAAATGATATTCAGCAATTTCGTCTTTTTGAAAGGTTATGAAAGAATCATTTTTTAAATCCTTGCTGTCAAATTTTATTTCGTTTGGATTTAATATTAATTTTCTGGGGTAGTTATCCGTAACTCCTCTTTGAATGGTAAATTCTTTTGGATTCATGTTTCGTTTCTTAGGTTTTGGGTTATTGCTGAAAATCTAATTTTCCTCTGAAATTTCACATAAAATATCCAAAACAAAATCTGTCCAAGAAAAAACAAAATATTGATAAAAGTATTAATATAAATTACCATTTTTATTTGAGACAGGAAGCTTTCAGGATCGTGTAAATTCATTTCGACGAATTCGTATACATTTAAATTTGCAGCTAAAATTGCTGGAAGTGTTAGTGATAAATGAATTGTGAATTTCTTTAAATCTATTTTTTCAGTATTTTTAGAAAGTTTCCAGTAATAAAAACTAACAACACTTAGAACTATAAACTTAATCAAGTTTGAAACTATGCGAAGACCAAAAATATCAGTATTCCAGCCGGGAACTTTTGAAGATAAAAAATCGGAATTGAGATATAGTATATAATATGGAAATATAATTATCGATAGAAGAACAAAAATTAAAAAAGCTGTTTTTGTTTTGACCATTTTATTCCTCATAAGATCTTTTTATAAAATACTGTACGATTATAACAATCAGAAGTATTATTGTAAAAAGAAAAGAAAACGCAAATATCCCTATTAAACCCATTCCGCATCTGTATGGCTGGCCTTGAAGCTGCTCTTCAAAGTTATTTGAAGCAATTAAAAATGCGATAATTGTTAAAGCAATTTGTAAAATAATGCTGATCATTGAAATAGTTCCAAATTCTAAAGTAATAGACTCAGCAATTGCTTTTCGACCAAATATAAGCTGGAAGAATATAGGTAAGATGATTATAATTAATGTAAACATTACGTGTATATAATTCTTAATAATAGTTTATATAGATTTTGCTTTTTCAGTTCCATTATTTTTTGAACAGATTATTTTATTTGATTTTTTTCGGAATATCTTTTTACAAAATATTGTATGGTCATAACTAATAAAATTATAATAAAACAAATAACAGCAAGCCCAAAAAGTCCTAAAAATCCCATTCCGCATCTGGTTGTATTTGGATGTTCCTCGAAGTATTTATTAAAGTTGTATGAAGCAACTGAATATGCGATAATAGTTAATATAATTTGTGAAATAATGCTGATCAAACAGACCGTTCCAAATTCTAGTGTAATATTTCTGTAGATTGCTTTTGTACCAAAAAATAATTGAAATAGTAAAGGTAAAATGATTAAGATTAAAGGAATGATTCCAAACATAGATTGTTGTTTTTCTAAATTATTACTCCTTCTTCAAACCTAATCCCATTGGAACCATCAAAATACCCTTTTCATAAATATTCAAATAAAGAGTAATAGGTTTCTTTTGACCTTCCCATCTTAATTCATAAACATTTAAAAAGCCAGCACCCATATTACTTCTTTTGGTCGGGAAAGGACAACAGGTTTCTAATCGTTTATAGGTTATTTTTTCGCCATTTGGTCCCGTAAGAGCATTTAAAAAACGAGATTCATTCAAAGCTTCGTCGGTAGTATTTCTATAAAAAATATTGACAGGATAATCAGGATCGTAACCGTATTTTTTGTCTTTACTAAAAAGCATAATAGCAAAGGTATTGTCTTTTTTCAGAACTAAATCGGGAGCATTGTCATCTACGTTTTTCAAAGTGGATTTTGTACTCACACAAGAAGCTGTAGTAAGAAGTAAAACGATAAAAAGGGCTATTTTTTTCATGGTTTAGGTTATTGGTAATGCAAATGTAAAAAGTTTTTTGCCACTCCCGATCGCTATCGGGATAAAGGATTAAAAAGATTAAATCTATGTAAAAAACAGAATCAGTGCAAATCAGTTCAATCTGTGAGATCAGTGTGCTATTCCGGATTTTTCTTTGGATTCAGTTTTAATATACCAACTACAATCAGATATTGTGCCACAAGATATGTTAGCATAATAAAAAACGAACTTTTCTCGATTGGTGTATAAAATTTATTTACCGCCAAAATACTATCGGAAAGAACAAATACTATCGCTCCCAGAAAAACGTATAAGTTCCCAGGTTTTTTCCAAATTAAAAAGCCATTAAAAGCAAACAAAAGCATGATCGAAATTACAGAAGCATATACCGTTACCGGAATTCTTAAATCGCCTAAAGTGGGCAATAAAACCGAAAGCATGCCTATTAAATAACAAGCAATTAAAATACTTCCGATTCCAAAAATAGCTGTATTTCTTTTGACTTCGCCCTTAATTTGTTTGTTAAAAAGTATAGAATAGGTGATATGTGAAATCAGAAAAGCAACTAATCCGAGGATAAAATAGATTTCGGCAATGTCAGTAAAGAGTAAAATTACATCGCCAATCCACGAGAATAATAAGGCAGTTAACAAGGTGTTTTTTGATGGGAACTTTCGATAAAAATAAACTCCAAAACCTAATAATGGAATCAAAATGGGTTTTAAAAATAGGTTTAAGCTTTCATATCCTAAAAACAAAATAAGCAAATAGACCACACTAAATGCAATATAGATTTTAAAAAACATCGAATTTCTCATAAGCGGTTTATGAATTTATGGTTTGGGTTTGGTAAGTTTTAAAATCAATTTTCACAAAGTAAATCGTAGTCAGGAGTGATAAACTTAAGTAGGCGAGAATAATATAATTGCCAATTGGTAAGACATTATTTAAGCCAAACCAATCACCGTAATAAGATATAATTGCAATTGCGACCGCTAAACGCAGACCTTCCCAAAAAACGGCATATTTGCTCTTATCCATCAATTCAGTGTAGCTGTAAATTGTTAACAGAATAAAAAAGCCATAGATAAAGATATTTGGTAAGCCAATTTTGGCAATATTATCAAATAGATAACTCACAAACAAAAGTGTGATTAAAACCTGTGCGACTGACCAATAAATCAGCTTTTGAGAATTTTGTGTGCCGTATTTGTCAAAATCAAAAACATTCTCGATTTTGTGTACAGGATATTTTTCTTCAAAGTTTTCTGGACGCCAGCCAGTTGGTTTAAACCAAATTGTGAGTTTGTCTTTCCAGTTTTCGGCTCGCCAAGCATCTTTAATTAACAAGCTTAAATGTTGAAAGTTTATTCGGATTGGATTCCAGGTTTGCGCTGGTCTTGTTATTCCAAAAACTGGAGGAACATTGTCTAATTCTGCTTGGAAAGTACCAAAAAGTTTGTCCCAAAAAATAAATATCTGCGAATGATTTTTGTCTAAATATTCAGGATTTATGGCATGATGCACACGATGGTGGGAAGGAGTTACAAGAATATATTCCAGAACCCCCATTTTTTTAATATGCTTGGTATGATACCAAAATTGTAAAAATAGATGCAATGGTAAAGTAATTGCAATTACCGAGGCCGGAACACCAATTATTGCGGCAGGAATTAATAGAAAAGTAAACAGATTTAATAAACTTGCAATAGGTTGACGTAAAGCGCAAGCGAGATTAAATTCTTCGCTGCTGTGATGAATAGCATGTTTGTTCCAGAGAAAATTAATTTGATGTGCCAGTCGATGGCTCCAATATCCATAAAAATCGATCACAAAAAAAGCAATACAGTACGAGAGAACATTAGGTTCGAGATGATTGATTGCCAATTTAGAAACCAGCCATTCATAGGATATAAAAGTAAGACTTAAGCCTAAAACATCCTTTACAGAATTGGTAATTCCTGAGCTAATGCTGGACACACTGTCTATTAAAGGAGCAGTGTCGTCTTTTTTATAAATGCCATATGCCTTTTCGATTACAATTAGGACTAAAAAAATAGGCATGGCGATAATCAATATCTTTCCATATTCTTCCATAAAAAAACATTCTATTTTATTCAAATATAGAATAAAATAGAATGTTTTTTTAATTATTTGCAATTAAACAATTAAATAGAATCTAAGTTTAAATTTTAGTAGAATGCTGAACTTCAAATTTGCAGGAAAACAATTATTTATTTTTCTTTTGAAAAATCGACAGAATAGAATTTCGGTGTTTTTTGATTGTTAATTCCAAATTTAACAACCTCCTTAATTATTTTATAAGAATCATATTTTAACTCTAAAAGGATTTGATTATTGCCGTTTATAATTCCGTATTTTTTGTTTTTCTGAACAATGAATTCTCCCGTAGAATATATTTCGGTAATGAAATCAAACTCTGACGGAATTGCAATTGTATTTTTATTACTGATTACACCAATTTTATTTTCGTTTTTGAAAATTTGATAATTACTTTTCGAAAACCCGCCGAAGTTAAATTTATTCTTAACAAATTCACCAGCAAAAACTTCTGTTTCAGAATAATTGTTGTCTTCAACGGTAAGAAGGTATTTTTTTGAGTTTTTTACAGCGAAAATTTTACTTTGGGACACATTATAGAAGTCATAATCTTCCGGAATTATAATTTCCCCTTTTGATGAAAACATTCCGTTTTTATTTTCCAAATTAGCTGTAATATAATATTTAGAAAGCTGTTCTATATGTTTATAAGAAACAGGAATTATTTCTTTTTCTAAAAATGGATTTATTACACCTTGTAAATCTTCTTTACGAGCAAAATATTGATTTTGAAATTGAATACTATCTTTATAAAAAGCAGAAGAAATATAATCGTAAATTAATGGTTTCAAAACAGAATCATTTTTAGTAATAAGACCGTCTTTTTTATTATTTTGTACAATATAAATTGAATTAGAAGGTGAAATATCATCGTATTTGCATTCAATTTTATATTGCCCTGAAGAATTTATGACACCTTTTTTCTTAGTGATCGTATTTTTGATAAGATAAGAATCTGATTCAAATACTCTTTCGAATTGATGATTGTTGATAGAATTTAGAATTATATTTCCTTGATCATCAATTATCAAAGTGTTTTTGTCTGTAAGTGTTACAATCGATCTTTTGCTTTTAAAATAGTCAATGTCCGCTGCTTTAAAATTAGTAAACTGCTTTCCGTTAGCATCAAATAAATCGATTGTATTATTAACCTGAACAAATAAAATACCGTTATCGTTCATTATATAATCATATTTTAGAGGCAGAATCGTTTTGTTTTTAGTATCTAGAACACCAGTTTTGTTATTTTTTGATACTCTGATCAGACCATTTCCTAAATAAAAAGCATCATCATAATCAAATGGAATTTTAACCTTGTTTTGTAAATCGATAAATCCTCTTTTGTATTTTTTATTTACAATGATTACAGCTTCAAATAGGTTTTTGAGATCTTTTTTATTGTCAATGTATTGATAAGTAGGTTTAATGATCACGTTTCCTATGCTGTCAATCAACCCCATTTTGTTATTGAAAGTTCTAAATGCAGCATAATTGTTTTCGAAATTGTAAACATATTCATATGTTTTATTTTCAATTAATTGTTTTCGAAGATGCTCAAATTTTGATTGGCCTTTTGAAATAAAAGGCAATAAAAGCAATATAAAAAATGCGATAATTCTCATTTATCTCAGATGGTTTAAAATGAAAACGCATTCTATTCAGTTTTCGTGTAAAACAAAATAGAATGCGTTTTTAGATGATAGGCAATTTAAACAATTTCGGCGCTTAGTCCAGCTTCCAAAAGTTGTGTGCATTGTGGTTTTAATTTGTCAAGAGGTCCCGTTTTTACGGTGCATTTTCCGTTATAATGTACAATCAGGGAACATTGTTCTGCCTGCTCAGCGGTATGGCTGCAAACACGCATTAAGGTTTCAATTACGTGATCAAAAGTGTTTACATCGTCGTTATAAACAATGATTTCGTTATTGAAAGCCGTAGCTTCCTTTTCGCGGACTCTTTCTCTTACTTTTTCTTTAGTACTCATTTTTTTAAGGTTTTTGTACTGATGTAATTACTAATTTTTTTGCCAAAGATTACAGAGATTAAATGGATTAAAAAATAATAAAAGCAATGCTAAATTCTTCAAATGTTTAATCTGTGAGCTCTTTAGTAAACAGATAATCAACTATCTAATTTACGTATTTTAATGAAACCCAGTTGTTTCTTTGAAATTTTTTAACATATGTTAATCCTTTCTCCGTGCATGATGCATCAATAAATGGAATATCTTCTTCATAAAAACCGCTAAAAAGTATAATCCCTTTTGGGTTTAAACAATCAACATAACTTTGCATGTCGTTCAACAAAATATTTCGGTTGATATTGGCAATGATCAAATCATATTTTTTACCTGCCAATAAAGCTGCATCGCCTTCGTAAACGGTAATATGTTTGCAATTATTGCGTTCAGCATTTTCGATAGAATTCAAATAACACCAATTGTCAATATCAATAGCATCGATTGGCTGAGCGCCTTTCATTTCGGCCAAAATTGCCAAAATAGCGGTTCCACAACCCATATCCAACGTTTTTAGGCCATCAACATCCATTTCAAGTAAATGTTGAATCATCATGTGTGTAGTTTCGTGATGACCAGTTCCAAAACTCATTTTTGGTTCGATTACGATATCAAATTCGGCATCAGTTTTTGGGTGAAAAGGAGCACGAACATGACATTTTCCATCAACATCAATCGCTTCAAAATTCTTTTCCCATTCCTCGTTCCAGTTTACCTGATCGATTTCTTCAACAGTATATTCGATTTTAAACTCTTCAGATTGTAAAATATAAATGTCATCCAGAATATTCTCATCCCATAAATCTTTCTTCACATAAGCCGAGATTCCAGTTTCTGTTTCTGTAAAAGTCTCAAATGCTTTTTCGCCTAATTCAGCAATTAAAATTTCTGATCCGGGTTCTTTCGGTTCAATCGTAAAATGGTATCCTAAATATATATTCGACATAAATGATTTTTTTGCAAAGGTAAGAATCCAAAGCAGAAGTTGTTCATAAATAATCGACATCGTTAGTTTAATTAATGTTAATTTTGATTGGAATTTGTAAGGATTTTTAAAATATGAAGAATATCATTTTTGTTTTGCTCTTTGTGGTACTTAATGGAGCAAGTTGTGAAAAAGAGCACGAAGTAGTGCGATCGTTTTGTTATTGGAAGACTGATTTAAATTTTGAAAATCAAGATGACTCTCTTATCAAAGATTTGAAAGTTCAGCATATGTACGTTCGTTTTTTTGATGTCGATTGGAATCCGTATGCCAAAGAACCTTTGCCGGTTGCAACAATCAGAAACACAAGTTTAAACGAAAGTAACCCTGAGATTACGCCAAGTATTTTTATTACCAATGAAGTCGTTTTACAAGCCAATAAAAAACAATTGGATAGTTTGGCGATTAGAATTGCAAAACGTGTCGAGCAAATTGGTGTGAAAATAAATGAAGCTAAAGCTGATAAAATTGCTAACGGAATTGTATACCCAAAGGATTATTACAAACAGGAAAACTATAAAAGAATCAATTATGACTCCGTAAAATCAATTGAATTAGGAAAACTAAAAGTTGATTTTAAAGAAATCTTAGTCGATTGCGATTGGTCCGAAAAATCAAAAGACAATTATTTTTATTTGTTGACGCAAATCAAGAAAGGATTTCCAACAGCACAAATTTCGGCTACAATAAGGCTTTGGCAATATAAATATGCTTCAAAAGCCGGAATTCCTCCTGTAGACAAAGGTTTATTGATGTGTTACAATTTGGCAAAACCAGACGATTTTAAGACCAAAAATTCTATAGGAACAAGCGAAGAATTGGCGCAATATATTACGCACGACCAATATAAACTAAAACTAGATATTGCCTTACCGCTTTATAGTTGGGCAGTAGTTTTTAGAGGAGATAAGTTTAAGGGTATTTTATCAGATTATGATCAGATTAGAAACGATTCTATTAAACTGAAAAAAGTATCAGATAGCAAATACATTTTGCAAGATGATATTCTTATTGGACAAACGTATTTGAGAAATGGAGATGAAATCAGGATTGAGAAAATTTCAGAAGAGGAACTTGATAAAATGATTTCGATTGTAAAAAGTAAAATCCCAATTGATAATCAAACCAAAGTGACATTTTTCTCTTTCGATAAAAAATACATTAACGATTATGGAACCCAAAATATATCCAATTATTATGCGCGTTTTTAGTAGTTTACTCTTAGTTTTTAGCTTTCAGGTTTCTTTTGCCTGTGGTTGGAGTGTTTCGCCGGAAACAAGCCGATTAGCTTTGTTTAAAGCGCAAAGAGAAGGTTTTTTTAAACTGACTCCGTTTTATTATTCGGCAGATTATTACTATTCTACCAATACGGTTTCTGGTGTAGATCAGGAATTAAATTGTTTAGAATGGAAGAAAAAATTAGGCAATTCAATTGATCCAAAAGATATACATACTATTTTGTATGAAACAGATTCTGAGCAATTTGAAAATGCTTTTGAATCCAAATCATTAAAGAAGGTATTTGAGAAAAACACTTTTATTGAAGCTTTGCTACTATCAAAAAATAAAGCTTTTTTGAATTATATCGTATTTGCCAAAAAACTGGAATACAATAGTAATGTTGATGTAAAATGGGAATCCTGGAATCAAATAGGCTACGGAAGCAAAGATCATAAACTAGCAGATTTAGAAGATTTTGAAAAGAAAATCAAAACAGCTAAAGATCCTTTTTTGAAACAGCGATATGCATTTTTAATTTTGAGATATAGTTTTTATGCTCAGGATAAGAATGAAGTAATTCATTTGTATGATACTTATTTTGCCGCAAACAAGAGCACCATTTTAGAACCTTGGGCTTTGTATTATAAAGCTTTGTGTATTGATAATTTTCCGTTGCAAAATTATTTATTGAGTAAAGTTTTTGCTTCTTGCGAAGAAAAATCGTTTGCCGTTTTGCAGCATTATAATTGGAAACTGACCGAAGAAACTTTGGCTCTTGCCCAAAACGACCAAGAACGAAGTGTTATTCTGGCTATTGAAAGTTTTAGAAATCCAGCACCGGATTTAAAGACAATCGAAGAAGTTTATAAACTAAGTCCGAATAGTATTAATTTTAGTTTTTTGATAGGAAGGGAAATCAACAAACTCGAAGATTGGATTTTCACTCCTCAATATACCAATGATGGAAGTCCATCGGTTGTGTTTGAAGGAACAGATTGGTATGGAGATTATGCTAAAGCAAAAGAGGAAAATCTGAACAAAGACATTTTGAATCTTAGAGCGTTAGAATACTTTTTGATTTCGATTAGGGAGCAGACTTCGGGCGAGCAAAAGGATTATATCACCGCTGCAATTGCACAGCTTTGTTTTATGGACGATCAAATTGACGAAGGGAAAAAATACACCGATATGATTTCTGATAAAGCTAATGCATCAATACAAATGCAGAAAAATATTCAATTGGCTTTAGTTTCCTTAAAACAAGATGACTTGAAAAGCGAGAAAGTTCAAAACCAACTTTTTCAATACTTTGATTCGGTTGAAAATTTGATTGAAACCGATAATGGATTGTTCAAAAACTTATACAGTTTATACCGAATTGCCAGTGCAGATTTTGCTAAAAAGGCGATCGCGTTACTGCTGGATTATTAATGATGAAATCAGATCTTAAAAGCGACGGAGAATATTCAGGATATTATAATAGTCCTTATTTTTACAGTTATATAGGTTATTTTGACCGAAGCGCAACTATAGAAGATGTTGATCGTTTGATGGCGCTTCAGCAGAAAAAAGATAAAACAGCTTTTGAAAAATACATTTGTTCCGGGACAATAGCGCCAAATATTAATTATTATAAAGATTTAAAAGGAACAATAGCTTTTAGAAACAATAATTTAGAATTGGCTTATGAAACTTTTTCGAGTATGCCAAAAGATTTTTGGGAGAAGAATTATTCTTATAAGGATTATTTAAATGAAAACCCGTTCACGCCCAAAATTCTTCAAAAAGATAAAGAGAGAAAGTTTGATTATCGTTTTAATAAAACTGAGTTTATTGCCAAACTAATTGAATTAAAAAAGCAAAATACAGCATCGAGTAATTTGCAATTAGCGCATGCGTATTTTAATGTTTCCTATCTTGGAAATTCCTGGATGATGGTAGCGTACGACTGGACTTCGGGCGAATCGTATGTTGATTATGTTTATGGAGATAACACTGAGATCGAAAAGACCTATCAAAAAGGGAATTATTACAGCTTGACAATGGCAAAGATGTATTACGAAAAAGCATTAAAAATGTCGAAGAATAATAACGAAAAAGCACTGGCAAGTTTAATGATTTTTGAATGTAATTATTACGGGCACTACGCTAGTATTGTTTCTGCCGAAGAAGAAGAAAAAAATCCGTTTAAAGCAGGGAAGGAGCTTATGAATTTTTATTCCCTTTATAAAACAACACCAACTTTCAGAAAATATAATTGCCCATTATTGAAAGCATTTATAAACTAAAATGTTTTTTCTCACCATATAAGTGATATAAGTAAATGTAAATTCAGTTTGAAATAATTACTAGAATAATTTATATCACATATAAAAAACAAACCTCTGCACTGAAAGTGCAGAGGTTTGTTTGACGAGAGACTGAAAGTCTCTCAACTTTGAAAACCATTATCAATACTAAAAAGTCAAAAGATTATATTTTTTCGCATTACTAGTACTGCAATAAATTGTAGGGTTTTAAATCCCGATCTGAGACCAATAAAGGCATAAAAAAAAGCGTTCGAAGAACGCTTTTTTTTATAGTAAAATCTAAAATCTAAAATTTAGATAGCAGTTACAATAGCTAAGAAATCATCAGCTTTTAAAGCAGCACCTCCAATTAAACCACCGTCTACGTCTGGTTTGCCAAAAATTTCTTTAGCGTTATCTGGTTTTACAGAACCACCGTATAAAATAGAAACTTCGTCAGCGATATCAGCTCCGTAAGCTTTACGAACAACTTCTCTGATGAATTCGTGCATTTCCTGAGCTTGTTCTGGTGAAGCAGTTTCTCCGGTTCCAATTGCCCAAACTGGCTCATAAGCTAAAACAATTTTAGACCATGATTCTTTTGCAATTTGGAATAATCCATCACGCAATTGATTCTCAACAATGTTGAAATGGTTTCCTGATTGACGATCTTTTAATTCTTCTCCAAAACAGAAAATAACAGTTAAATCATGTTTCAAAGCTGTATCAACTTTGCTCGCGATTAATGCATCAGTTTCGTGAAAAATAGCACGACGCTCAGAGTGACCAAGAATTACAGTGTTTACACCAATGCTAGTTAACATATCAGCAGAAATTTCTCCTGTAAAAGCACCGCCTTCAGCTTGGTGAACGTTTTGAGCAGAAACTCCAATAGTTGTGTTTTTTAATTTAGCGACTGCAGCTTGTAAGTTTACAAATGTTGGTGCAACAATTACTTGAGCAGTTGTTTTTGCAGGTATTTTAGCAATTAATTCGTTTAATAATTCTTCAGTTTGTTCTGCGTTTTTATGCATTTTCCAGTTTCCTGCAACAATCTTTTTTCTCATTTTGGTAGTTTTTATTTTTATTCTTTTTTGTTTTTTATTCTTGTATTGATCTTGAAGTCTGCATTGACATTGAATTTTGAAATTGTCATTGCAATTGAATTTTATTTCAGGCTTTTTAAGGTTTCATTGATTTTATCAAAATCAGTTTCGATAGCACGGTAC
This sequence comes from Flavobacterium sp. ov086, assembly GCF_900187965.1. Taxonomy (GTDB): domain Bacteria; phylum Bacteroidota; class Bacteroidia; order Flavobacteriales; family Flavobacteriaceae; genus Flavobacterium. Next base: position 32,092 of record NZ_FZNL01000004.1, read on the forward strand.
AATACAATTTTGCCTTTTTTATCGATAATAATGTATCTTGGAATCCAATCTAAATCGATCGCTTTTCCAAAAACACCTTTCATACCGTCGTTCATCATATAATGATCGCCTTTTAATTCGTGTTTTTCAATTCCGGCTTTCCATTTATCAGCTGTTTTATCAGCCGAAAGAAATAAGTATGAAACATCAGGATTATTAGCTTGTAATTCTTTTACTTTTGGCATTGCTTTTACACAATCACCACACCACGAAGCCCAAACTTCGATTACCAAAGTTTTGCCTTTGTAGTTTTTTAAAATGTTTTTGAAAGAAGTCTGACCTCCATCAACGGTTAATAATTTTTCAGACAAAGCTTCTTTAGAAAAACTTGTTTTCTGAGCTTGTGAACATGAAAAGGTAATGAATGCAATTAAGACAAGGGCTATTTGTTTCATACGGAAATAATGTTTGCTTTTTTAATTCGGATTAAAATCGTTTTTAATCTATTAATTTTTTAGGATTTAAAATTCTATCAAATTAATAGATTAAAAGTATCCGAACAAAGTTAAACAAACAAATTGAATGAGAAATAATCATTAACAAAATTTGAAGAGACGTTTAATTTATCACAAAACGGGAAATTTAGGTTAAAAAAAGCCGAATGAAAACGTAATAGTTAACCGAGAAATTGGGATTTTTTAGAAATAAACTTTTGGCGAAATACAAAACAGCCTGATTTTTTTATTTATAAAGTAATTTTAGAAGCAAAAAAACGTCAGGTTCGCATAAAAAAAGCCTTCAATACTTATTCTGATTTAGAATTTATTGAAGACTTTTTTTTTATTTTTCTTTGTTGATTTTTAATTCAAATCATAATCGCCATTTGCCCATTTTTTACTCGGAGTAATCCAATTATCTGAAGCTTTGTATAAAAAACCATGTTTCAGATTAGTATGCAATTCGATTTGTTTAAAATGATTTATTTTAAGTTTTGAAGTCTCTTTTCGTTTGGTCGCATCAACGCCTAAAACATCAGATTCTTCATAAATCATCAAGATGTTTCCACAGTAATTAATGTCTGGAATTTCTTCGATATCAATGTCTCTAAAACATCCAATAAAGACAAAACTCAGATCAGGATTTGCTAAAAAAGTCGAAACATATTGTGCAATATAACCTCCTTTTGAAGTTCCTATTACGGTAATTTTATTTGGAGAAACACCTTTCTTGATAAGCTTTTTAATTTGCTTGACAATCTTTTCGGCATAATCAGCAGCATTAGTATTCTTCTTTCTGATTTCGCTAAAAACAATAAAATTATCTTTTCTGAAAGAGGCTAAAATTTCATTGTATTCTGCCTTTCCATATTCAGGATGTGCTACATCTAAAGCATTTTCTTCAACAAATTTATTGTGAAAAAAGAAAACGTAACGTTGGTTTTCATTTTTTGTCTGGCTAAAAGATAAAATGCTAGATAAAATTGTAAGCGAAAGAGTAAAAGCTTTAATGAGTTTTTTCATTGATTAAATTTAGTTTTTGGTTTTAACCAAATGTAGGATTTTTAAAGCTTTCGCAGAAATAGGAAATGAGTTTATTTTTTCTTTTTTAGAAAATGATTATACGTCATTAAAAGAAATGGGAATGTTACAAAACTTAGCCAGATTATAAATTGCCTGGGAACGATTTCATAATAGTAATTTAAAAAGAAAATAGTACTAACAAAAAGAATACAGAACTTAGAATCTGATTTGCTTACTTGTGTATCCGAATATCTATCGATGTGTTTGTTTTTGAGTTCACTGATGGTGTCAGAATACTTTATAAAGAAGAACATTTTCCAACTGGGCAGAAAACCAATAAGCATCATAAAATTCTGAATCATGTAAATACTTGAAATGCCTAAAAGAAAATATTGAATTGCAATATAAGTTCCTTGTATTAATTCATTAGTACTTACAGCGCTTCCATTTTCTAAAAAACCAGATAAATTATCGATAGCAAAAAACATCATAATTATCGAACTCCAGATGCTTAGGATTAGTTTTTTAGTATCAGATAAAAAAGCTTTATTAAAAGCATTATACAAAGAAAATAAGGAAAGTGAAATTATAATAATAATAAATGTTCGTAAGATGATATTATCAAATTTTACCAAACCAGTATCTATAACCCAATAAATCATGGATATCGAAAGCATTAAGGTTATATCTTCTGTCAATTTGGGAACAATTCTTCTTTGATTAAATATTAGTGAAAAAGTAACATATAAAATAAAGAAAACAATAGGCCAAGCTAAAATACTTAGATTTAAAATAAGCCTCAAATCAAATTTTGAATTAGGCGAGATGTGATCTAAAAAAAGACCTAAAGAAAAAGTAAGTATAAAAGAAATAATTCCTATTGAAGCAGCTGTTTTCCACGTTTTTGTAATTCTTTTGCTTTCAAAAATAATACCTGCGATTAATGCTAGGATATGAAGAGGAAGCAAATGTACACCGTCAGTTTCGTAAAATTTAAAATCACAGATGGCATAAAGAATTAAAAAGAATAGAAATGAAAAAAGGTAAGGATTCTTAGAAAAAGTGGAACTTAATTCATTTTTTAGTTTTGAACTCATATTTCTTATTGATAAATTGTTTATTCAAAAAAACGCCAATAATCTAAAAGTAGAATATTGGCGTTGATTTCACTAATTTATAGTTTTAAAGATCATATGAAACATCAGATAGTTTCAAATCCTTGATATCGTTATAATGTACTTTTTGGACTATAGTTCCTTTGTGTAGTACTACAATACTTGGATTTGCTCTTTCGATTGTTTTTAGAGCCGTTGCATCACAGAAATAAAAGTCAATATCTAAACCATATTGTTTTTTTGCTTTTGCAATTTCATCAGCTCCGGAAGCTGTCATGGCAATTACTTTATATCCTTTTGCTTTAGCATCTTTTGCTACACCTTCTAGTTTTTTCATTCCTTCAGGATTTGATAGTGTCAAATCATAAGTTACGAAAACCAATAATTTAGGTTCTTTTAATAATTCAGCTTTATAATCTGAATCTTCTTTTACCATTGTAAAATCGTGAATTGGCGGAACATAACCTTCAGTAATAACTTTGTCCTTTCTATCTACAAACGTTGCACCTTCAGGGATGTTCATCAAATCTTTTTCAGAGAATTCTTTGTCAACTCCGTTTACTTTATAGATAAAAATCATTTCAACTACAGATTTTGGAGCACCTTCCGGAATTTCCATTCCTTTCTCAATGTTTGTTCCCACTTTGTAAGGACGGAAATCTTTTATAGGATTATGATTCAATACCCAAACAGCCATAAAAACACATAAAATTATAGCAAGAAGTGTCACTAAATTAGTTGCCATTTTTGGGAATAAAGGTTTAACTAATTTTTTATTGACGAATAAAATCACAATGAAAAATAATAAAACAATATCTTTTGTAAACGATTGCCAAGGCGTTAAATGCAACGCATCTCCAAAACAACCACAATCTTTAACTACATCAAAATATGCAGAGTAGAAGGTAAGGAAAGTAAAGAAAACGATCAGTAATAATAAAGCCCAAATGGTAAGTTTAGATTTGTAACCAACTAATAACATTACACCCAAAACTACTTCCAGAATTACTAAAAATATTGCTAATCCTAAAGCCAATGGCTCTAAAAATGGCATATTAAAAACAGGTTCACTAAAATATTCGGCTAATTTATAAGAGAAACCAACGGGATCATTGAGTTTAATTAATCCTGAAATAATAAACAATACGCCGACAAATAATCTTGAGAATTGAGTAATGATGTTTTTCATGTTTTTTTGTTTTTTTTTGCCATGAATTTCGCCAATTAACACAAATTAATTCGTGATCATTCGTGAAATTAGTGGCTAAATTTTATTTCAATGGGTTTAATATCAGAGCAAACACAGAATAATTAATCATGTCCTGATAATTGGCATCAATGCCTTCAGAAACTAAAGTTTTACCTTTATTATCTTCAATTTGTTTAACGCGAAGTATTTTTTGCAGAATCAAATCAGTTAATGAGCTTACACGCATATCACGCCACGCTTCACCATAATCATGATTTTTGGCTTCCATTAACTCTTTGGTCAGTTTAACTTTAGCATCATATAATTCAGTTGCTTTTTCAACATCCAAATCAGGCTGATCAACAACACCCAATTCTAACTGAATCAAAGCCATAATCGAATAGTTAATAATTCCAATGAATTCTCCTTGTTCATCTTCATCAACTTTACGGACTTCATTTTCCTGTAAACTTCTGATTCTTTGCGCTTTTATAAAGATTTGATCAGTTAATGATGGCAGTCTTAAAATACGCCATGCACTACCATAATCTGTCATTTTATTGATAAATAAAGTTCGGCAAACCGTAATTACATTATCATATTCAAGGGAAGTATTCTTCATTTATTGCTGTATATTTGCTAAAATTTCTTCAAAAATAAGGATAAAATTAAAGAGTTTATGAAAAAAGTTTCAAGTTTCAAGTTTCAGGTTGAAGTACATTGCGCAAGCTGAGTAACTTGAAACCTGAAACAAAAATAACTTGAAACAAAAGTCGTGAAACTTGAAACCTGAAACAAATAAAAATTTCAAACAAAATGTTAATGAACTGCAAGGGACAACTGATAGACTTGTCGATTCCTAAAGTAATGGGGATTTTGAATGTGACGCCAAACTCTTTTTTTGATGGAGGAAAGTATAAAAATGAAGCGGAAATTATTTCGCAAGTCGATAAAATGCTGTCTGAAGGTGCAACATTTATAGATATTGGTGCTTATTCCAGTAAGCCAAGTGCCGAATTTGTTACCGAACAAGAAGAGATCGAACGAATTGTTCCGGTTATCAAATTGATTTTAAAGCATTTTCCGGAAACGTTATTGTCAATTGATACTTTTAGAGCCGCTGTTGCAAAAGCGAGTATAGAAAGTGGCGCAGCGATTATAAACGATATTGCAGCGGGAGAACTGGACGATAAAATGTTTGAGGTAATTGCAAAATACAATGTTCCGTATATCATGATGCACATGCGTGGAAATCCGCAAACGATGCAAAGTTTGACACAATATGATGATATTGTAAAAGAAATGCTTTTTTATTTTTCTAAGAAAGTAAAACACGCAAGAAGTCTTGGAATCAACGATTTGATCTTAGATCCAGGTTTTGGATTTGCTAAAACAACGGATCAGAATTATGAGGTTTTGCAAAAAATGGAACTTTTTAATTTGTTGGAATTGCCAGTTTTAGCCGGAGTTTCCAGAAAATCAATGATTTATAAAACACTTGGCAATACAGCGCAAGAAGCTTTAAACGGAACAACAGTTATTAATACAATTGCTTTGACAAAAAGGGCTAAAATTTTACGTGTGCATGATGTAAAAGAAGCTGTAGAATGTGTTACTTTGTTTGTGAAAATTGGTTTGAAATAGATAACTTGTCAGGTTTAAATTATGGAAAAACCAAATATCATAAATAGTTTTAATGTCCTTCAAAATATCATAATAGAAGAAAATAATATATTGTTTTCTTTTTGTGATGTTCATAATTGGGAAAAAAACGAAGTAATAAATTATCAGCTCCAGTCCAGTGATTTTTATGAAATCGTAGAAGTAAATTTTAATTTAGATCATGCAGATTTGCTTGAATTATATTGGAAAATTAGAAGATATATAGGTGAAGAACTTTTCATAGTAGAGAATGACGTTAAAATAAATTTCTACAAAGGTGAAATAAGTGAGTATGACGAAGAGTGGGGACTTTTTGATGATTTAGACGATGAAATTTTAATTCTGAATTATAAAAAGTATAACATTCAAAAATCTTTGCAAGATTGGAAGAATGATTATGAGAGTTTACAAAAAAGATATTACTCGTTATATAAAAAGAAAAGAATACAAGTAGAAAATTTTAGAGAAAAAATAAAATTAGAATTAAAAGAAAAAATTGAAAAACGCTTGGAACAACAAATTATTTCAAATAAATATTATAAAAATAACGATGTTTTGAGCCACGAAGAAGTGAATAAAATAATTGAGATAGCTTTGGATGATAATTATAATGGTCTAAAGAACGATTTGTTTACTGAGTTTTTATTCGATGAATTATAAATTTGATTAATTATTCAGATTTATTCAATAATTAAAATAAAAAGCAAAACATGAAATACTTCAGCCTAATATTCCTATTTCTTCTTTTTTCCTGCCAAGAAAAAAAAGACGTCCTACTTCCAAAAGCAAACATTTCTATAGTGAAAGATGTACAGGATCATTCACCAATTTATATCTTTTTTAAAACAGAAGGAAAAGATACAATCGCTGATGTAAACCGAAAAAATAGCATCATTTCAACCAATTGGATTTTTAATATCGACAAGCGTTTACCATTAAGATTGGTAATTCCGGAAGTAATGAAACTTCAGGAAAAAAAGCGAGTAGAAAAAGCCCATAAAAACGAAAAAGCTGAAAATTATTATTCTTACGCAGATTCGATCGGGAAGAATATGGCCTTTTTACCTTTCACGAAAGTGTATTATAAAACAGAAAAACCAACTCAAGGAACTTTTGTATTTTATTTTAGAAAAGGAAAAGAACAAGTTTTGATGGGAAATAAGGAAATAAAAATATCAGAAATATTAAAATATTTTTATAGTATAAAATTCGAAAGAGTACCAGATCTAGTGTTTTTATTTGATAAGAACATGAGTTATGAAGAGTACATTCAAGATAAAATTTTACTGCAAAAATACGTTTCTCACAATCTTGATAAACTTCCTGTAGAATTCATTTACTAAAACCTGAAACAAACCTTTTTATTGATGATGATAAGGTTCATTTCTTAAAATCGTAAATCCGCGATACAATTGTTCGATAAAAAACAAACGAACCATTTGATGCGAAAATGTCATTAGCGAAAGTGAAATCTTTCCTTGTGCTTTACTGTAAACAGTGTCAGAGAACCCATAAGGACCGCCAATTACAAAAACCAGTGTTTTGATTCCGGAGTTCATTTTCTTTTGTAATTCTTCAGAAAAACCAACGCTGGAAAAGTTTTTCCCGTTTTCATCCAATAAAATCAATTGATCGGTTGGCGAAAGTTTTGACAAAATCAATTCACCTTCTTTTTCCTTTTGCTGACTTTCAGATAAATTCTTGACGTTTTTGATATCCGGAATAATTTCCAAATCAAATTTGATATAAAACGACAAACGTTTGGTATAATCGTCAATTAAAGTCTGCAACGATTTATTATCGGTTTTGCCAATGGCGATAAGTTTGATGTTCATTTTGGTGTTTTTTTTGCCACGAATTACACGAATGAGCACGAATTAAAAAATCTGCGTTTCTCCGTTTAATCCGCTAAATCTGTGGGCTATTTTCTATTCTCAAAAACGGTTTCGAAATGCTCTACAACAGGAAACGGTTCATAGTAATGATGTAAAATCTTTTTCCATTCCAGATAAGCTTCAGAAGTTCTAAAACCTACGGTATGATCTTCAAGCGTGTTCCAATCTACTAATAAAAGATATTTGTTCTCAACCTCAAGACATTTCTCTAAACGATGTCCTAAATAACCATCAATTGATGAAATATATTGACTTGCTTTTGCAAAATCATTTTCAAACTGAATTGCAAAATCAGGTTTTACGTAAAGAAAAGCAGCTTCTAGAATCATATGATTTTTTATTTTTTTTTCACGCAGATTAGGCAGATTTAATTTTTGATATTTACAATAAATAAATCTGCGTTTATCAGCTTTAATCTGTTTAAAATCTGCGTGAAACTCGCACCTAGATTATAAATTTAGTTCTTGGAAAATTTATCTTCAAAAGTTTTGAATCTTGCGTCTAAATCTTTCAATAATTGTTTTTTAACTGTTGCATCCTGAATAAAACTATAATTGATACTATTGTAAACATATTGCTTTATAATCGCGTACGAAACATCAGGATATCTTTTGGCAAGCAAAACATATTGCTCTGTCATGTTTGTTCTTAAAATTCCGGCATCGTCTGTACTAATCACGATTGGGACATTAAATTCTTTATAAAGCGTAAACGGATGTCTGTTTTCTTTTACTTTCAGAATGAATTCGTTACTCGTTAAGTTGATCTCAATTGGAATGTTATTTTTTGCCATATAACGCAATAAATCGTATGAATTGGCTTCATACGCAATATCAACTCCGTGACCAATTCTGTTAGCGCCGGCGACATGAATTGCATCGTTAATATGCCATGTTAAATCTTCTGGCTGAACCAATCCTAAAGTTAATTCTCCCGCATGAAGCGTGTATTTTACGTCAGGATATTTAGAATGACAGTATTTAAACATTAGCATGTGAAGCCAATAATCTTTCATCGAATTTTCGCCGTGTTCCGGAGAAACAATGTTCACACCAGCAACCAATTTGCTATCGTTTGCCGAGATAAAAGCAATCGTCAGGTTTTTGAATAAATCAACCGGATCCATAAAGCGAAGCACAAAATTTTGATAACGCATTGTGAATTTGTCATCGTCAATTTTTAAGTCTTTGTGCAGTTTTGCAATGAAATTAGTATTGAAATCTACAGCATATTTTTTAGCATCTTTTTGCTGAATTGATTTATACAATTCATCTAAAAGTTTTAGGACCGCTTTTTCGTCTTTTTGAGCTGCGGCCTGACGTAATTTCGAATTAAAATCGGTTAAATCAGAAACGTTCATATCACACGGAATCGTTGATAATTGAGTTTCGATATAACTTACGTTTTCAGCTATCGCACGTTTTTTTAGTTCCAGCATTCCTTCAGCAAAATGCCCCTGGATAGTAGGCTCGAATTTTTGAAAAGAGTCAAAAAATAAATCATCAGAAGGAACAGAGCCATTATAATCTTTAGCAGACCAGGTTTGCATGACTTGCTGTTCGTAAAAAGCTAGTTTGCCTTCGTTTTTAAGAGAAGAGAAAGTTTGCCAATTGCCTTTTGAAGGTTTGGTTTTAGAAACTTCCATAGTTTCCAGATTCAAATAAAAATCCTCAGCAATCGCTCTTTCTAAAAGAGATTCTGCATAAACTGATCCTGAAAAATGATGGTGTAAATCGCCGCCTTTTGGCATTTGTTGAAAGAAAGCTGTTAAGAGAGCTTCGTTATTTCTGTTTTTATTTAAATAATTTTCAGCCGTTTGAGAAAAGCCGATTTGTGCTATGAAAATACAGAAAAGTGTAATTATCCTCGTCATACTCTAAGTTTAAATTACATGCAAATGTAATGGTTTTTGAGGAGATTTGAAAATTTTGTTTAAAGAGGCAAAGGCTCAAAGCAGCAAAGGAACAAAGGTTCGAGTAAAGTTCACTTAGCTTTGCGTCATTTTTGTCATCTCGACGAAGGAGAGATCACACTAGAAATTCCACAATCAAAATCGCCAATCTTTGTAGAGCTGAGAGTGTGATCTCTTCTTCGTCGAGATGACAAACAAAAAACCGACAATTGTCTATAAACAAAAAAGAGACGCACTGCGGTGCGTCTCTACTTTGATATGAAGATGAAACCTCTGAACCTTTGTGTCTTTGCAACTTTGAACCTTAAGAAAAAAGCACATCATGAATATCCTCAGTTTTATCAAAAACACTCTTCGCAAAAGGACAAAGTGGGATAATTTTCAGGTTGTTAGTTCTGGCATATTCTACGGCAGCCATAACCAGTTTTTTACCAACACCTTTTCCGTTAAAACCTTCACTAACTTCAGTATGATCTATGATAAATTTTGAATCTCCAGCCCATGTATAGGTCATTTTTCCGGCTTCTTTTCCGTCTTCTATAGCTTCAAAATAGCCTCTTCTTGTATCGTTTATTTGATTTATTTCCATGATGGGTTATATTAATGTGGTTTTAATTTCGATTGAATGCGTAAGTGTTTTATGAATTGGACAGCTATTTGCAATCGTTTCCAATCTTTGTCTTTGTGTTTCGTCGACTTCGCCAATTACTTCGATTTTTCGGGTAAATACGGCTACATTTCGTTCCGAATCTCTTTCAAAATCAATTTTGACATTTATTTCAGAAACTTCCCATTGTTTGCGATTGATGTACATTCGCAAAGTAATTACGGTACAGGAAGCCAATGATGCCGCCAAAAGCTCTGTTGGATTTAATCCTAAATTCTTGCCTCCAATTTCCTGAGGTTCATCAGAAATTAAAATATTTCCGCTGGCAGATGTTATTTCTGTTCGATACAAGCGTGTATCAATTTGTGCTGATATAGTATTCATAATTTATTTGATTCGGGGTTCTGGTAAAGGCACAAATTCAGTTTCACCCGGAACTTTCGGGAAAGTTTGTTCTGTCCAGTCTTTTTTTGCTTTTTCGATGAGGTTTTTGTCCGAAGAAACGAAGTTCCAAAAGATAAAATGTTCTTCAGGAAAAGGAGTTCCTCCAAAAATATAAACCGTACTGTTTTCTGCTAATTCAAACTCACATAAAGTGCTGTCGGTGGTAATTAAAATTTGTTTTGGATCATAAACGTGTTCGCCACTTTTAATGCTTCCTTCTAAAATATATAAACCGCTTTCGCCAAATAAATCTTTCCCTATATTGATTTTTTTGGCTTCGGTACTCTTGATTTCAATAAAATATAATGGACTGTAAACAGGAACTGGTGATTTTTTACCAAATGCTTCTCCTGCAATTAATTTATAAGAAACCCCGTCTTCTTCCCAACTCGGAATATCACTGGCTTCAACATGAGCAAAATTCGGATCCATTTGTTCCAGTTCTTTTGGTAACGCGACCCAAATTTGCAAACCATGAAGCATTTTATCAGAATGTCTTAAATACTCCGGCGTTCTTTCAGAATGTACAATTCCTTTTCCAGAGGTCATCCAGTTTACGGCGCCTGGTTTTATTTCTAACTCGGTTCCTAAACTATCGCGGTGCATGATACTTCCTTCAAACAAAAAAGTAAGCGTCGAAAGTCCAATGTGCGGATGCGGAGGAACGTCCATATTTTCATGATCACTTAGATGTGCCGGTCCCATGTGATCGATAAATACAAATGGTCCAACGGCTCTTTTTTCACGGAAAGGCAATAATCTGCCTACCATAAAGTTGCCAATATTGGCAGCGCGTTCTTCGATAATTAAACTGATATTTGACATGTTCTTCGTTTTAGTTGAAAGCAAAATTACAGTTGTAGTCACAATCTGTAACTTAATTTAGATTAAGAAAACTTATTTTTTGTATTTATAAAAGTAAGAAATAGAATTAAAAGGATTTCATTAGCGTTAAAAATATAACACGAATTTCATAGATTTACACAAATGAATTGGTAAAAAAACGGTGTGTATTATGTCCTTTTTGTCATTTCGAGGGAGGAGAAATCACACGCGTAACTCTACAAAGATTGACGATTTTGATTGCGAATGATGGATTAAAATCCATCCCTGCAATATACTTTGTTCCTTTGGAACTCATCTGAAAAATTCCAGAGGAATTATTTATATTGTAGCAACGGATTTTAATCCGTTGAAACGAACAAAAATAAAAAAAAATAATTCGTGTTAATTCGTGAAATTCGTGTTGATTATTTTTATTCAATCAATTCAAATTCCAAAGCCTCACTTTCAGTTCCATTAATAATAATAGACAATTGATGCAATCCGGTATGAAAAACTCGGGTTGTAATGATTTTAAAAGATTGGTTTCTTTCGACCTTGGTTAACTGATTTGGCTGGTAGATTTTCTCACTGATTTTAAAGACCTTTTTTGCCAAATGTCCTTTTGATTTTTTGTAATGAATTGCATATTCTAAACGAACAGTTTTAGCTTTATCATTTTTATTATTTAAGTGAAATTGAAACTGCAAATAATCCCCAATTTTTACGATTGGTGTTTTGATTTCGAAAGAAGAAAGTTCAATATTAGTGCTTTCTAAACCATAATGGCTTAGAATTTCAGGATGTCCTTGTTTTAGTAAAGTGCGACAGCCGTGTTTGATAATTGCGTCAGTTTCTTTGCTGATTCCGCGCCATTTTGCAGCGATTTCTAAGACTATTTTGGGATTATCTTTAACAATATCATTTAGGTTATTGGCAACACTTCGGCGTACGTATTCTGATGGATCGTTTTTTAGGTTTTCTAAAATCGGTAAAATAGAAGTTGGATCTTTCTTTAGGTACGGAATCGCCATTGCCCACGGTAATCTCGGGCGGCTTCCTTCGCTGGCTAATCGTCGAACATGATGATTTTCATGCAACGACCATTTTGTCATTTCTTCGATCATTTTTTCTTTATATTTTAAAATGAAAGGACGAACGGCAAATTCGCAGCTAATAAATTGTGTGATCGAAACAAAGGCTTTCGCCGAAGTTTTAAAATCCTCCAAACCATATATTTCGATATAATCGGCAAAGAAAATAAAGGCCAGATTTCCATCGATAAACTTATTTTTCTTAAGATTTTCAATGATTTTATCGATTAATGAAACAGCTTCGGGAAAATTTTGAGGCATAAATTGATGTAAAACTACTGTAGTATGTTTCATGCGATCTTTCCATTCTTTTTTGGCAAAATCTCCCGCATAAATGGCATTTATAAATTTTTGTTTGTCGAATGTTGGATGCACTTCGGCAACAGCCTGACCAAAATTTTCGAAAAAAGTAACGGAGTAAATATCTTTAATTAATCCCATGATTTTGTTTGAATGAACCTCAAAGATATTTAATGTTTTGAATTAAAGTTGTAGATTTTGATTGAAAAAATTAAACACAAATTAAAATTGGAAAATTGAAGGTTTTTGAAAAAATCCAGATTTAAAAACATAACATTATTGTGAATTTATGAAAGGGAAATGTTTTTTTAATATACTTAAAAACTGTATATCTATGTGTTAGATAATTTTAATACTTTTCTGCCTAATATTTTCAGATATTTTAGTGTTTTGGATTTTTTGGCAGAGGTTTAACTTTCAAATCCACAAAATATGTCCTACTTTAGCATCTTATAAAATTTAAGAAAAATGATTAGCGAAGTACAATTTCAAGCCGAATTACAATTATTGATTAGTAATGCAATTCGAGAAGATGTAGGCACGGGAGATTACAGTTCATTGGCATGTATTCCCGATACAGCGCACGGACAAGCTAAATTATTGGTGAAAGATCAAGGCGTTATTGCGGGTGTTACACTGGCAAAAATGATTTTTGAATTTGTTGATTCAAAATTAAAAATCAAGACTTTTATTGAGGATGGCACACATGTAGAATATGGCGATGTTGTTTTTGAAGTTTCTGGAAGCTCACAATCGATTTTAAAAGCTGAACGAGTGGTTTTGAATACCATGCAGCGTATGTCTGCAATTGCGACAAAAACAGCTCAATATGTGCAGCTTTTAGATGGAACCGAAGCTAAAATTTTAGATACCCGTAAAACAACTCCAAATTTTAGAGTTGCCGAAAAATGGGCTGTGAAAATAGGCGGAGGAGAAAATCATCGTTTTGCGCTTTATGATATGGTGATGCTTAAAGATAATCATATCGATTTTGCGGGCGGAATTACTTTAGCTATAAAGAAAACCAAAGAGTATTTGAAAGCCAATAATCTTGATTTGAAAATTATTGTTGAGGCCAGAAATTTGGATGAAATCCGTGAAATTCTTTTAAGTGACGGCGTTCACAGAATCCTGATCGATAACTTTAATTATGAAGATACTAAAACAGCAGTTCAATTAATTGGCAAAAAATGCCAAACAGAATCTTCAGGAAATATCAACGAAAAAACGATTCGTGAATATGCATTATGTGGCGTAAATTATATTTCGTCAGGAGCATTAACACATTCTGTTTACAATATGGATTTGAGTTTGAAGGCTTTTTAGGAAGAAATTATGAGTTGTGAATCATGAATTATGAGTTTAAAATAATCTAACAAAAACGTAACTCTAACCCGAGCGCTAGTGAATTGGCGCGGCAAATCTAAAATAATAATATGTCTCAAGAGATAGAAGATCGGATTGAAAAAATTCCATTAATATGTTATTTAGCTCGGTTTCTGAAAAGAATAAAACTGCCGTGGCTGGAAGGTTTTTCGTTGTATGATTTGCTTGAAATGTATACCATTGGTATTATTGACGGTGCATTTTCGTATCATGCAAGTGCGGTTTCTTTTAGCTTTTTTATGGCTTTATTTCCTTTTGCGCTGTTTATTTTAAACTTGATTCCTTTTATTCCAATTGAAGGATTTCAACAGGATTTTCTGCAATTTGTACAACAAGGAGTTCCGCCAAATACCTACGATGCAATTAGTAAAATTATCAGTGATATTTTAAACAATAGTCACTCGGGATTACTGTCGTCCGGATTCTTGCTTTCTATTTTTTTGATGGCAAATGGTATTAACGGAATTTTAAGTGGCTTTGAATCTTCTAAACACGTTTTTGATAAACGTGGTTTTCTGAATCAGTATTTAGTGGCATTGGCGATCTCGCTTGTTATGACAATTATTTTGTTTGTAACAGTGGCAACAATTGTCGTTTTTGAGGTATTTATTCAAAAAACAATCATTCAGGATGTGTTGAGTGATCGTATTCCGCTGATAATTTTGGGACGATATTTGTTTGTTATCTTGATGATTTTGATAACATCTTCAATATTATTACGTTATGGTACAAAGCAGTATAATAAAGTGCCTTTTATAAGTATTGGATCTGTTTTTACAACCATCTTAATTGTTATATCTTCGTTCTTTTTTGGGATTTGGGTTATAAAATTCTCAAAATATAATGAACTTTATGGCTCAATTGGGACATTATTGATTCTAATGTTTTATATTTGGATAAACTGTATGATTCTGCTTTTGGGATTTGAATTGAATGCCTCTATCAGAAAATTAAAACAAAAAAAAAATAAATAATATGAAAAATTGGATGTTAACAATTGGAATTTTCTTTTTAACCTTAGGTACAATTCAGGGCCAAAGTGTTATTGGAAAATGGAAAACAATTGATGATGAAACCGGAGAAGCAAAATCTGTTGTAGAGATTTACGAAAAGTCAGGAAAAGTGTATGGTAAAGTGGTAGAAATACTTCGTGCCGATCATAAAAAAGATGTCTGTACAAAATGTGAAGGTGCAGATAAAAACAAACCAATTTTAGGTTTAAACATTATTAACGGACTTAAAAAAGATGGTGATGAATATGGCGGAGGAACTATTTTTGATCCTACTAATGGTAAAAAATATAAATGCTATATAACACTTGAATCTGCTGATAAACTTAAGTTACGTGGTTATATTGGTATTTCTATTATGGGAAGAACACAATACTGGACCAGAGTAAAGAATTAATTATATAAATAAAAATGCGAAAATTAGCATCGATAGTTTTATTTCTGACAATACTATCCAATAGTTTTGCTCAGTCTAAGAATTCGCCATTACAAATTAGTCATCTTATGGGTGACTTTTATGTTTATAAGACGTTTCATGATTATAAAGGAACTTTGATTTCAGCAAATGCCATGTATCTGGTTACAGATAAAGGCGTTGTGTTGTTTGATGCTCCTTGGGATAAAACACAATTTCAGCCTTTATTAGATAGTATAAAAGCAAGACATCATAAAGAAGTTGTGATGTGTTTTGCAACGCATTCTCATGAAGACAGGGCAGGAGGTTTGGAGTTTTATGGTAAAAAAGGAATTAAAACTTATACTATAAAATTAACGGATCAGATTCTTGAAAAGAATAACGAAAAAAGAGCCGAATTTATAATCCCAAATGATACAACATTTACGGTTGGGCAACATACTTTTGAGGTTTATTATCCTGGAAAAGGTCATGCTCCGGATAATATTATAGTTTGGTTTAATAAAGAAAAAGTCCTTTATGGAGGTTGTTTTATCAAAAGTACCGAAGCAAAAGATTTAGGATATTTAGGCGATTCAGATGTGAAAGAATGGGAGAAATCAATTAAAAAAGTACAATCAAAATTTAAAAAACCTAAATATATTATTACGGGTCATGATGATTGGAAAGATTTGTCTTCGTTAAATCATACGCTGAAATTGGTTCAGGAATATAATACTGCATCAGGTAAAAAGTAATTTTTGCTTATATTTGAAATAAAATTATACGTTAATGAATTTTTTAGAACATCATTTATCGGAGATCTCTAAACTTTGCAAAAGTCACAAGGTAAGGGCTTTGTATGCTTTTGGTTCAGTACTTACGGAAGATTTTAGCGATAAAAGTGATGTTGATTTAGTTGTAGATTTTCAATCTTTTGATGTGTTGGATTACGCTGATAATTATTTTGATCTTAAGTTTTCATTAGAAGATATTTTAAACCGTCCAGTTGATTTATTGGAAGAAAAAGCAATTAAAAATCCTTATTTCAAACAAAATCTCGATAAACAAAGACAATTAATTTATGGATAATAATATTAAAACCTGGTTGTTTGATATTTTGAGTTCTATAAATGAAATTGAAAGTTATTTTGTTAATCAATCTATGCAATTTCAAAATTATCAAAAAGACCTGCGTACTAAACGTGCTGTGGAGCGGAATATTGAAATTATTGGTGAGGCAATGAATAGAATTTTAAAAGAAAATAGCGAAATTCAAATTTCAGATTCCCGAAAAATTGTTGCTGTAAGAAATAGAATAATTCATGGTTACGACTCTGTATCTGATGAAGTTATTTGGGGAATTGTTATTAAATAGCTTCCAATTCTTAAAGCCGAAGTAGAAAAAATGCTTTCAGAATAATTACAAATTATTCAAATCTTATAAAATATTTCCATGTTTTTTGTCGAAGTTGTTTTACCGCTTTCCTTAGCCAAAACCTTTACTTATCGTATTTCTGAGGCCGAATTTCATTTCATTAAAAAAGGAATGCGGGTTGCGGTGCCTTTTGGTAAAAGTAAAATATATACCGCATTGGTAATTGATATTCATCAGAACGAGCCGAGTTTATATGATGCCAAAGAAATTCATCAAATTCTTGACGAAAAACCTATTGCAACCGAAATCCAGATTAAGCACTGGCTTTGGGTAGCGAATTATTATATGTGCGGAATTGGTGATGTGTATCGTGGTGCTTTCCCAACAGGATTATTATTAGAAAGTGAAACTATAATTTCGCTTAAAGCGGAAATCGTAGTAAATGATTCTGAACTTTCTGATGATGAATTTTTGGTTTATGAAGCCTTGCAGCATCAAAGTTCGCTTAAAGTTCAAGAGATTATTTCGATATTAAATAAGAAGAATATTTTTCCGATTCTTCAAAAAATGATGGCTAAAGATATCGTTGTTTTAGAAGAAGAAATAAAGGAAAGTTATAAGCCTAAGTTAGTTCGGTATGTAAAATTACATGCAAAATATGACTCGGAAAGTGGTCTTGGAGCATTACTGGAAGTATTGAAAAGTGCCAATAAACAGAAAGAAATTGTTTTGGCGTATTTTCAAATTATGGCTTCTGAAAAGAAACCTATTACGGTAAAGAAACTGGTTGAGGTTTCGGGTTCAACTTCGACGACGGTTAAAGCTTTGATTGATAAAGAAATTTTTGAAGAATATCTTTTACAGCACGATCGTGTTTCTTTTACGGGAGAAGCTTCGGATAAACAATTGTTGTTAAGCGAAGCTCAGGAAAATGCTTTTACGGCAATTAAAAATAATCTTTTAGAAAAAGAAGTTTGTTTGCTTCACGGTGTTACGTCAAGCGGAAAAACAGAAATTTATATAAAATTAATTGAAGAATATTTAGCTACAGGAAAACAGGTTTTGTATTTATTGCCTGAAATTGCATTAACCACACAATTAGTTTCTCGTTTGCGACTTCATTTTGGGGATAAAGTAGCTGTTTTTCATTCTAAATATAGTAATAACGAAAGAGTAGAAGTTTGGAAGCAAACACTTGAAAATTCAGAAAAAGCTCAGATTGTAATAGGAGCGAGGTCAGCTTTGTTTTTGCCTTTCGATAATTTAGGATTGTTGATTGTTGATGAAGAACACGAACAGACTTTTAAGCAAACTGATCCTGCACCACGTTATCATGCGCGCGATGCTGCAATTGTTCTGGCTAACTTTCATAATGCAAAAGTCCTTTTGGGATCTGCAACGCCAAGTATTGAGACCTATTTTAATACACAAAGTGATAAATACGGTTTAGTAACGCTTACGGAGCGTTATAATAATGTTCGAATGCCTGAAATTCTTTTGGTCGATTTGAAAGACAAACATTTCAGAAAACGAATGACAGGGCATTTTAGTGATCTTTTAATAGAAGAAATTACGGAAGCTTTGTCTTTGGGTGAGCAAGTGATTTTGTTTCAAAACAGACGCGGATATTCACCAATAATCGAATGTATGACTTGTGGACACGTTCCGCATTGTCAGCAATGCGATGTGAGTCTGACTTTTCATAAACATAAAAATCAATTGCGTTGTCATTATTGTGGTTATTCGATTGCGAAACCTACGCATTGTCATAGTTGTTCCAGTATTGATTTGACTACAAAAGGCTTTGGAACGGAACAGATTGAACAAGAATTAATTTCTCTTTTTCCGAAGGCTAAAACCGGAAGAATGGATCAGGATACTACTCGTGGAAAATATGGTTTTGAGAAAATAATTGATTCTTTTAAAAACCGTGAAATTGATATTTTGGTCGGAACACAAATGCTTGCCAAAGGCTTGGATTTTGATAATGTAAGTTTGGTAGGAATCATGAATGCGGATAATATGCTGCATCATCCTGATTTCAGGGCTTTTGAGCGTAGTTTTCAGATGATGACCCAAGTTGCGGGAAGAGCCGGAAGATCTGAAAAGCAAGGAAAAGTTGTAATTCAGACTTATAATCCAAATCACAATACAATTCAGCAAGTTACAAGTCATAATTATATAGGTATGTATAAGGAGCAATTATACGACCGACAAATCTATAAGTATCCGCCTTATTTCAGAATCATAAAGCTGACACTGAAACACCGTGAATTTGAAAAATTAAAAGAGGGCTCGATGTGGCTGTATCAGGTTTTAAGTCAAAACCTTAATATGCCTGTTTTAGGACCGGAAGAACCTGCGATAAGCAGAATCAGAAATGAATATATCAGAACGATTCTGATTAAGATTCCGAACAATCTGCCTCTGGCGGGCACAAAAAAAACTATTCAGAAAATGTTGAATAGTTTTGAGGCTGTTGCGCAATACAGAGCTATAAAGGTAATTGCCAATGTCGATTTTTATTAAATTAAGACGATGTTGACAATGCTTTTACTAAATCTTCTTTTTTGTTTCGGCTAAGGGGGATTTTGGTAATACCAATTTCTGCAAATTTACTGTTAAAACGCTCTACCTTATCTATATTAATAATATAGGACTTGTGTACACGAATAAATTTGTCTTTTGAAAGATCATTTTCAAAAGATTTCATAGTTGAAAGTACCAAATTACTATCGTCTTCTGTAACCACTCTTACATAATCTCCAAAAGCTTCAATCCATTTGATTTTTGCGGTGAAAATTTTAAGTTTTTTAAGGTTACTCTTGATGAAAATATGTTCGCCTTCTTCTTCTTTTACTTCTTTTTTGAGTAAATGCATGTCTATTGCTCTTTTTACAGAAGCATTGAACCGGTCTACGGCAATAGGTTTTTGCAGATAATCAGTGGCATCATAGTCAAAAGCTTTTAAAGCATATTCGGCTTTAGAAGTAATAAATATAATTTGAGGTTTTGATTTTAGTCCGTCAAGGAAGTCAAAACCGTTAATAACAGGCATTTCAATATCAAGGAATATAAGATCGATATTATTTAGAGAGATACAACTTTTTGCTTCTATTGCATTAGAAAAATCCCCGATTAAGTGCAAACCTGGGTGATTATTAACTAATTTTGCAATAATTGTCCTCTGTATAGAACTATCATCTACAACAACACAGTTTAGTTTCATAACATTTAAAATTTAGAATAAATTCAGGATAGCAGTAGTAAATGTATTATTTTTTTGTAAAAAAAACTAGAGTGAGCGTGTATTTTTTGCATTACGACGAATAAAACTAAAAAAGTGTTGTATATATAAATTAAATGGTTACTTTTGCACCCAATTTTAACAAATAAATATTGTATTTATGAATCATTATGAAACTGTTTTCATTTTAAATCCCGTTTTATCTGAGGTTCAGGTGAAGGAAACAGTAACGAAATTTGAAGAATTTCTTACTAGTAGAGGAGCTGAAATGGTATCTAAAGAGGATTGGGGTCTGAAAAAAATGGCTTACGAAATCCAAAACAAAAAAAGTGGTTTTTATCACTTATTCGAATTCAAAGTAGCTGGAGAAGTTCTAATTGCTTTTGAAACTGAATTTAGACGTGACGAAAGAGTTATGCGTTTCTTAACTGTAAGTTTAGACAAACATGCTATTTCATGGGCTGAAAGAAGAAGAGCCAAATTAAAATCTACTAAAGCTTAATTATTATGTCTACAATAGAGCAATCTGCAAAAGGAAAAAAAGACGGAGATATCAGATATTTAACGCCTTTAAACATTGAAACTAACAAAACTAAAAAGTACTGTCGTTTCAAAAAATCAGGAATCAAATATATCGATTATAAAGATGCTGATTTCTTATTGAAATTCGTTAATGAGCAAGGAAAAATTCTTCCTCGTCGTTTAACTGGAACTTCATTAAAATACCAAAGAAAAGTTTCTGTAGCTGTAAAAAGAGCTCGTCACTTAGCTTTAATGCCATACGTGGCCGATTTATTAAAATAATTAAAAACTCTAGTCGCTGGTTTCTGTTTAGCAGAACCTAACTTCTAACATATAAGGACAACAACATGGAACTTATTTTAAAACAAGACGTACAAAACTTAGGATTTAAAGATGATGTAGTATCAGTTAAAGCTGGTTACGGTCGTAACTTTTTAATTCCTCAAGGATTCGCACATTTAGCTACACCTTCTGCAAAGAAAGTTTTGGCTGAAAACCTAAAACAAAGAGCTCATAAAGAAGCTAAAGTTGTTGCTGACGCAAAAGCATTAGCTGAAACATTGAAAGCAATTGAAATTAAACTTTTTGCAAAAGCAGGTGGTGAAAAATTATTCGGTTCAATCACGAATATTGATATCGCTGAAGCTTTAGCTAAAGGTGGACAAGTAATTGATAGAAAATTCATCACTAGCGGTATCGTTAAACGTACTGGTAAATACACTGCAAGTGTACGTTTACACAGAGATGTTGTCGTTGAATTACCATACGAAATCGTTGCTGAAAAATAACATTTTGTTAACTTCTTGTTAATAAAATATAAAAACCACTCTTAGGAGTGGTTTTTTTTTGCCTATTTTTGAGTTTAACCAACTAATTCAAAATCAGCAAAATGAAAAAAACCTTTGCATTATTAGTATGTTTTTTCGCACTAGCCGTCGCTACTGGGCAAACAACGACTTCGAGTATTAAGGGTATTGTAAAGAGTTCATCAAATGAACTATTACCGGGAGCTTCTATTTTGGCAGTTCATACCCCAACAGGAACTAAATATTCAGCTGTTTCCAATGAAGATGGAAGATTCAGTATTTTGAATATGAGAATTGGAGGTCCGTATAAAATTACGGTAACTTTTGTAGGGTTCCAAAATCAGGAATATACAGATATCAATCTTGATTTGGGAAAACCCTTTAATCTGACTGTTCAATTGGCAGATGAAAGTCAGGCTTTGGACGAGGTTAAAATTGTTTCTAAAGACAAAGTTTTTAAAAGCGGAAAAACCGGAGCAGAAACTACAATTGGGCGAAGAGAATTAACTGCTTTACCTACAATTTCAAGATCGGCTGAAGATTTTACCCGTTTAGAACCTACCGCAAGTGGTGGATCTTTTGGCGGTAGAAACGATCAGTATAATAATTATTCTTTGAACGGTGCAGTTTTTAATAATCCTTTTGGGTTAGATGCTGCAACTCCGGGTGGGCAAACTGGCGCTCAGCCAATATCATTGGATGCAATTGAGCAAATTCAGGTTGCAACGGCTCCTTACGACGTTACATTATCCGGTTTTACGGGAGCTTCTGTAAATGCGGTTACAAAATCCGGAACAAATGAGTTTCATGGTACTGCTTATGTTTTTTACAGAGATCAGGATTTAACAGGGGATAAGATTAAAGGCGAAAAAATATTTGTACCAACATTAGAGCAAACTCAGGCAGGTTTTAGTTTGGGCGCACCAATTATTAAAGACAAATTATTCATTTTCGGAAATTTCGAAATTGACAGAAGAAGTGATTTGGGATCTAATTTTGTGGCTAATAATAATGATGGTGTTACGGGAATTAACGAATCCAGAGTTATGGAATCTGATTTAATTGCAGTTTCAAATGCTTTGAAAGGTTTAGGATATGACCCAGGTGCATATCAGGGATTTATACATGAATCAAACTCAAATAAAGGTATTATCAAAGTAGATTGGAATATTAATGATAATCATAAATTGGCTGTGATTTATAATTTTCTGGATGCTTCAAAAGATAAAACTGCACATCCAACAGCGCTTGGTTTTAGAGGTCCAAATGCTTCGATTTTGCAATTTCAAAACTCAGGATATCAAATCAATAATAATTTAAGTTCTTTTTTGGCTGAGTTAAATTCAAAATTCAGCGAAAGCGTTTCTAATAAATTACAGGCTGGATATTCTCATTTTAATGATTACAGAGTTCCATTTTCTGTTCCGGCGCCTGTAATTACGATACAGGATGGCGGAGGTTCTAATTATATTATTGCGGGACACGAGCCATTTTCGATCAATAATACATTGGATCAAAAAGTAATTCAAATCACTGATAATTTGACTTATACCGTTGGGAAGCATGCCTTTACTTTTGGTGCTTCATTTGAAAAATTCGGATTTAAAAATTCTTTTAATCTGGCAGGTTATGATAAATTCCGTAATCAAGCTACTGATCCCGTACCTTATTATGGTACATTTAGACCTTATGGAAGTGTGACAGATTTTTTAGCAGATGCGGCTTTGCCATTTGCGTCTAGTTCTTTGAAGCAAAATTTTCAACATGCACAAGACGTTTTTAATACTAAAAGTCAGTTTGAAGTTGGAACCGATGGCGGATGGAAATTGGCGGAATTAAACGTGGGACAATTGGCATTTTATGCGCAGGATGATTTTAGTGTAAGTGATGATTTTAAATTGTCTGTTGGTTTAAGAATTGACAAACCCTTGTATTTTAATACGGCAGATTTGATTCAGAAATATATTGATACTGATAATGGTGGCGCTGGAAGAAATAACGACATACTTTATTACAATCCTCAAACAGGTCAGGCTGTACCATTAATTTCAACAGATTTGCCAAGTGACAAGATTCTTTGGTCGCCTAGAGTTGGTTTTAACTGGGATGTAAATGGTGATGCAACTTCTCAGCTTCGAGGAGGTTCCGGAATTTTTACAGGAAGAATTCCTTTTGTTTGGTTAGGGAATCAGGTTAGTGGGGCTGATGATAGCTTTTTGCAAATTATGGATCCGGATTATAAATGGCCACAAGTCTGGAGAACAAGTTTAGGTTTTGATCATAGATTTAAAAGTAATTATATCGTAACACTTGATTTGTCTTATAATAAAGATATTAATGCGGTACAGGTTCAAAACTGGGGTTTAAAACCTCCTACAGGAACATTGGCCGGTGTAGATAACAGGGCGATTTATGTTGCGGCTGATCATGGAGCAAATAATGCTTATGTAATGACTAATTCAAATAAAGGAAGTGCTTTTAACGCAACGGTTAAAGTGCAAAAAACTTTTGAAAATGGTTTGTATGCAAGTGTGGCTTATAATTATTTAAAATCAAAAGATGTGAATTCTATTGAAGCAGAAATTACGGGAGATGCTTTTGCTTTTAATCCGGCTTTAGGAAATGTAAATAATGCTGTTCTTTCGAACTCTAAATATGGAGATAATCATCGTTTTATTGGTGTAGCATCTAAAAAATGGAAATATGGAAAGGATAAATGGGCAACGACCGTTTCAACCTTTCTTGAATATGCTCAGGGCGGACGTTTTAATTATACTTATGGTGGTGATATTAATGGTGATGGTTCTGCTGTAAATGATTTAATTTATATACCAACAACTGCAGAAATTGCCCTGATGACTTTTAGCGGTCCCGGACAAGGCGAGGCGTTTGATAAATTTATTTCTCAGGATGATTATATGAAAAATCATAGAGGGCAATATGCGGATCGTTACGGCGCTATATCTCCATGGAGAGGTAGATGTGATCTTAAACTGATGCAGGATTATAACTTTAGAGTTTCTTCGGCATCTGAGAAAAAGAACACAATTCAATTTAGTATCGATATTTTGAATTTTGGAAATTTAATAAATTCAGATTGGGGAGTTGTTCAGGTTCCAACCAGCGTTCAGCCAATTGGCGTAACAGTTGTAGGAAACACTCCGACTTATACCTTCAATAATACACAAACTAAAACGTTTAGTTATGATGCGAGTTTAACCTCAAGATGGCAGGCTCAATTTGGTATCAGATACATCTTTTAGTAAAGCAAAAAAAGTTATAAATTTGCCTTCGCATTTGCGAGGGCTTTTTTATGGATAAGAAATTTTACCTGAGCTCTTTTAAAGGTGTTTTAAAACAAAAAAGAAAAAATGAAATACGCAAGATTAACAAAAGAGCAATTTGATGAATTGCACGCAGAATTCGCTAGTTTTCTAGCTACTCAGGCAATTGATAAAGCAGAGTGGGATTCTCTTAAATTAAATAAACCGGAAGTTGCAGAACAGGAATTAGATGTTTTTTCAGATTTAATTTGGGAAGGTGTTTTGTCAAGAGCAGAATATTTAGAGCATTTCTCTAAGAATCATATCTTTTTGTTTCAGTGTTTTGAGGAGCATGTTCAGTCAATAGTTCTCAAATCATTGGTTCCTGAAACTGATTTTTTAACTAAAGATGGCTTGCAATGGTTGAGTGACAATATGTTTACTGAGAACATCGAAATGAAAGTAGGAAAGAAAGTATTCACAGAAGATAGAAATACTTCTATTTTTGAATTGATTCAACAAGGTGCGTTTTTAAGTGACGGACAATTGTTTACTCAAATTAATACTATTATCGAGTCTTAATTTGAGTATTTAGTATTTAAAAAAGGTAAATAGTTGATGTTGAATTGTTTACCTTTTTTTAGTTTTTTAACTCTTGTTTATACTTTTCTGTTTTTTATACCCCGTATTTCTACGTGTTTTTTTTGAATTGTTTAAGAAATTTGCATTTGTATGAAAAAATGTAGGTTTTGCTCTTTGTTTTTGGTTTTTTATCTCAATTTCAATCGATTATGTATTTAAAAAAGTAAGAATTTACTTGTTTTGTTAAAATATTATGAAATAATATGATTTTTTTTATGATATCTCTAACAGTGTTTATTGGCTCAAAACTATTGATTTTTCTCATATTTCGAAGTTTTACGGCGATATACGTTTTTGTTAAAATTTAAAACATAAGAATTTTACGCTTGTTTTGTAAGTTTGTTTTTCCTAATTTTAATATAAGAAAAGTTAAACAAAATGTTTTTCTATTCTTTTTCAAAAACATCTAAAAATTTGATTATTTTTTTTAAGTAATATAAATTACAATTTTTTGTTTTTGTCGGGAAAATTAAAGTTGAAAAATTTTACTAATAATTTAATTAGTGTGCTTATGGAATTAACAATTACTTTCTTCATCAAGTTTGCATTAGGTATCCATATTATTTTAGCTTTATTTTTTATTCTTTGGAATAAAATTAAGTTTAGTCCCAAACTTGATTTTAATTTCATTATAAGCTTTTTTCAAAACGTATTTTATTATATCAGTTTTTCATTCCCAAAACCCAGTCAGTTTTCGAGTTAATGAAAGATTTTTTTGTGGTTATGTTTTTTGAGCCCCGAAATACTATACATGAAAAATAATGCATTCAATTTTTATAATTCCATTCTAAATAAACAAAGTTTATAGATTGCCTAATCAACTTTCTGTAAATATTGAATCTACTATATTTTTAATAGAATATCCCCTCATTTCTACCTACACGCAAATTTTCTTTATGAAAATTAAACCTGCAACAAATCACTCCGTTTGGAAGCCTGATTCGGATCAGTATTCCTTAAAAGTTTTGAGTTATTTTCTGTTCAAAAAGGATAGAGAGTGCTCTTCGGTATGCTTAGTACAACATGTTTTGTTTAATGAAATTTAATTTATTTTCTTATTTATTAAGGTTTTAGTTTTAGGGTTTAACTAATTGAGTTTTAACGTTTTTTTGAATTGCCTAAGCATATATGCTTATTGCAAGAGGTATTTTATTGTCCATTTTCTAATCTTCCAAATTATGAAAAAAAAATTTACTTTCTATGATCTCATCGTAAAGAAGAGATTGTTTGTTTTGTTGCTTTTATTGCTTTTTTGCAATAAAAACTTTGCGCAAACTTTTTGCAGACCAGATTCACAAACGAATAGTACTGGTGGTCTTTTATGTGTTGGAATGAGCGTGACGAATCCAAACAATGCGTTTGATTCGAGTACGACAACTTATGCATCGATAACAAACACGCTAGGTTTGGCTTGCTTTGCTCAGGAAACTTTGCATTTTAGCCAGACTGCAAAAGCAGGAGACCAAATAGTGATAACTTTTGGTGAAGGAAACGGATTGTTAGATGTTGGTTTATTATCAAATGCGACTATTCAGGCAAAAAATGGACCAGCCAATGTTGGTGGTTCGGTTGCGATGAATAATCCGTTGTTAAATCTTCAATTATTGTCTGGTGGTAATTCTGCGGTAATTAAATACACATTGCCCGGAGATGCCAATCAGATACAAATTCAATCGGGAGGGCTTTTATCTTTATTAGTAAACTTAAGAATTTATGATGTACGATTGCAATTTGCTAAACCAACAATTGTTGGCGGAGAAACACAATCTATCTGCTCAGGTCAATCTATAGCACTTACTGCAACTGCAGCTGCTGGAACAACACTTGCCTGGTATGATTCTCCAACATCTACTACGGCACTTTCGAACATTGGTACATTTACTACGCCAACTTTAACTGCTTCGACTACTTATTATGTAAGTACTTCGAGGGTTGCAGGTTGCGAAAGCAGTGAACGATTACCTGTTACAATCAATGTTATTGATCCTGTACAGCCAACAATTAGTAGTATTGGTACAACAATTTGTTCTACCGGGGCAACTCAGGCAACTACATTATCAGTTGTAAGTCCGGTACCCGGAACGATATATTCCTGGTATAATGTGCCAATAAATGGTGTAGCTTTAGCAACAGGAAGTACTTATACACCAACTGTACCTACAGGTGTTACTAATTTTTATGTAGAAGCTTCTATTGGCAGCTGTAAATCTGCACGTACTCAGGTACCTGTGACTTCAACTCCGGTTCCGGCTCTTGCTACGGTACTGACACAAAGTGTAACAATAGTATCAGGACAAAATGCAACTTTAAACGCCTCAACAACGGAGGCTGATGTCGTTTTAGATTGGTATGACGTTCCTACTGGTGGAGTTAAATTATTGGGAGATTCGAATACTTTTACTACTCCAATTTTAACGGCGACTAAAACATATTATGTGGAGTCTCGCAATACTGTTGGCGGCTGCGTTAGCGCTACAAGAGTTCCTGTTACTGTAACAGTTTTACCTCTTGCATTAGGAGGGTGTTTAGAAGCTAATAGTCAGCAAACAAGTCAAAACGGACTTTGTTTGCTTTGTTCTTCTACAACTCCAGACAATTCTGTGGATGGAAATACTCTTACAGCTGCTCGACTTACACTTCCGGTAGGTTTATTAAACGGATGGATTCAGCAAACATTGCAATTTAATAATCCTGGAAAAGCAGGTGATATTGTAGATGTAGAATTGGCTTTGCCTGGCGGTATTGCCGATCTTTCATTATTAGGAGCTGTTAGTTTGGCAACTTACAATGGAGCTACTTATAATAATGATAGAGTTTCTACTAATAATAATGCTTTGGTTACTTTGCAATTATTATCAGGAAATCGCTTTAGAGCCAGTATCGTTGCCGGTGCAAATTTTGATCGTGTCGAAATT
Source organism: Flavobacterium sp. ov086 (assembly GCF_900187965.1). Lineage (GTDB taxonomy): Bacteria > Bacteroidota > Bacteroidia > Flavobacteriales > Flavobacteriaceae > Flavobacterium. The sequence continues at coordinate 60,194 of NZ_FZNL01000004.1, forward strand.
AGATTGGGTGGTTTAGTAACTGCTTTAACTAATTTAGATATTTATCAGGCAACCTATAGATATAAAGCACCTACTATAACTGGTAATAGTACCCCAATTTGCGGTGGATTAACTGCAACGTTAACAGCCAGCACAGCATTGGGCGAAACTATAAAATGGTATGATGCTCTTACAGGAGGAAATTTACTGGCAAGTACACCATCTTATACAACACCTGCATTGACTGCAAATACAACTTATTATGTAGAAGTTACTCGTAATGGTTGTGTAAACAGCGAAAGAAATCCTGTTCTTGTCACGGTGAATAACCCTGTAGCACCAACAACAGTTGTTGCTACTCCGGTAAATTTATGTAGCGGAGGTACAACTACTTTAGTGATTCAAAATCCGGTTGTTGGCACAACCTATAATTGGTATGATGCGGCTTCGGGCGGAAATTTAGTGTTTACAGGTACTTCTTTTACAACACCAAGTTTGACTGCTTCTGTAACTTACCATGTTGAAGCTGTTATTGGAAGTTGTGTAAGTGCAACTCGTACTCCGGTACCTGTAAATGTTAGTCCATTACCAGCTGCACCTGTTCCTGTATCTTCAAATGTTGTTATTCAGTCAGGTCAAAGTGTGATGTTGGCAGTTACAAGTAATCCGGGATTTTCATATATGTGGTATGATGCTCCAACGGGAGGAAATCTCTTGCAAGGAACTGGAAGTAGTACATATACGCCAAATCCGGTTTTAACTGCAAATAAAACATTTTATGTTGAGGCGATAGATTTATCATCAAATTGTCCTAGCAGCTCTAGAGCTGTAATTAATGTTGTGGTTATTAGTACGATTAGTACTTGTTTACAACCAAGTTCACAATCAACGGTTATTTCAGGTGTATGTGTCGCATGTGGGATTTCTAATCCTATTAATGCTGTTGACGGTAATCCAAATACATTTTCTAGTTTAAATATACCGGTTGGAGTACTTAATGCTTATGTACAACAAAATTTAGGTTTTCTAACTCCAGGTCAGACGGGAGACATTATTGATGTCGAATTAGAATTACCTGGCGGACTTATTGATTTAGCATTGTTAGGATCAGTAAGTATAGGAACTTCTAACGGAGGGGTTGCAAATCCCGGAAGGCTTGCAGTAAACAATAGTCTATTGAATTTACAAGTTTTGTCAGGAAATAAATTTAAGGTTAGTTATCCGGCAACTGGAGCATTTGATAGTGTTGATATTAGATTAGGAGCATTAGTTGGTTTATTAACTACTTTAAACATTTATGATGCTTCTTATAGATATCCAAATGCTACAATAACTGGAGCAGCAGCGCCAATTTGTTCTGGAGGAACTGCTACTTTATCAGCATCTTCTACAGGAACGGAAACATTTACCTGGTATGATGCTCCTACTGGAGGAAATATAGTGGCTGTAAGTCCAACTCTTCCGTTGACTGCGACTACAACTTATTATTTAGAAGCAACGCGTGGCACCTGTATTAATAGTGTTCGTCAACCTGTTACAGTTAATGTATTAGATATTCCAACGGATGCAAATATTACAATTGCAAGTCCTTTAACGGCTTCTTGTGCGGGAGGTATTGTATTGGCTCCAACATCGGCTTTAGCTGGAGCGACATTTAAATATTATACAGATCAAAATAAAACAGTTGAGATTACATCAGGAACTGTTGGAGGAGTAACTTATGTTAAAGACGGTACAACAGGTGCTTTAACTATTAGTGGTCTTGTTGCTGCTAATGCTCCTTATACTTATTATGTTTCGGTTCTTAACGGAGGTTTGTGTGAGAATATAGATGGAACATTAAAAGAAGTTGTTGTAAATTATCCAACTGGTTCAGCTTTAACAGTTACGCCAACTTTGATTGGTTGTGCTAAAGTAAATCTAAAAGATGCTATTACAAATTTTGATACATCAGGAAGTACAACTTATACTTTCTTTGATCCGTCAAATAATCCAATAACAGATGTAGCTGCGGCTAATATTACCGTTAACGGAATTTATTCAATTCAGGCTCAAACAACGGGTGTTGATTGTCCATCAGTTAAGTTGCCGGTAACAGTAACAATAAATCCATTGCCAACATTAACCGGAGTGACAAGCTCACTTGTGATTACAAAAGGATCTTCGGCAGCATTGGCAGCAACATCCAACGGAACTATCACTTGGTATGATCCTCAGGGGAATGCTTTAGCAACAAATAATACCGGAATTCTGAATACTGTTGGTATTTATACTTATACAGTAATTGCCAGTAACGGATCTTGTACAACTAGCCAAACAGTAACTATTAGTGTTATTGATCCGGTAGATTGTGATGTATTACTAGAAAGAGTATATGCTACGACACAATTATCAGGATCAATTATTACTGGTGGTGTAACAAACGGACCTTTGGCCGTAGATGGCGATCCAAGCACATTTTCTACAATAACTACTGGGGTAGGACTTTTGGGAATTGGAACTACATGGCAAAATTTACAATGGCCAACAACTATTGCTAAAGGTACTCCTGTAACAGTAAAATTAGGTTTAGCCAATAGTGCAGTTGCAGTTGGACAAAGTATTTCTGTAGTAGGTACAAAACGTGATGGTTCTAATAATCCTATTGATATCGGGACTTTGCAATCAGCTTCAGGATCATTGCTGAACTTATTGCCAGGTCAAAATTCATTTGAATATACTTTTGTTCCTTCTAATACTTCAGGTCCTCAAGATTATGATGGTATCAGAGTACAATTAGGATCTCTTCTTAGTCTTGCACAAAATATAAATGTTTATGATGCTCACTATAGTAAACAAGTAACTCAAATTGCTTGCGGAAAAGGTGATATTGAAGATATTTTCTACGGAGTAAGAGATTTAGGAGTTGGAGCATTAACAGCTACTGTTGGTGTCTCTAATGCCTTTAATGTTGCTGATGGAGATGTTGCGACTTACGCAACAATGTTTAGCGGAGTAGGAGTACTTGCTGCTGCTGAACTTACAGCAAAATTTAGAACACCTTCTATGGTTGGTGATAGTTTAAGAATTACGATCTCAAAACCGGGAACGCTTTTAAATCTTAATCTGCTTACTGGATTCACAATTCAGCTATATTCAGGAAATATTGCGGTTGGTGCACCAATACAAAACACAAGCAGTTTATTGACTTTAAAATTACTTTCAGGAGATACAATGGCAGTAACTATCGTTGCGCCACAAACTCAGCCTTATGACAAAGTTGTCATCACTTTTGGAGGAGTTGCAAGTGTTTTAGATCAGCTTAGAGTTCATACAATTGATCGTGTAACAAATACCAAAGTTATTGGAGGCGATCCTGATAATAAAATTACGGTCTGTCCCGGCGCAGATATTACGCTCACGGTTCCGCCAAAACCTTGTGCCAACTATGCTTGGTATGATTCTCCAACAGGAGGAAATCAGGTTGCGACAGGTCAAACGTATACTCTTCCTGCGACATTAGCAGCTGGTACGTATAAATATTATATTCAGCCAATTCGTTATGGTTGTCCAGCTTTAGAAAGAGGTGAAGTTACTGTGGTAGTGACAGCAACAACTCCTGCAACTGCGATAGCAAATGTGACAATAAATGGAGCTAATAGCCCAATAATTTGTGCCGAAGATGGAAAAGTAACATTAGATGCAGTTTTAAACGCTACACCTGTACTTACTAATCCTGTATATCACTGGTATAAATTTGATGGTACAACAAGTGTGGTTGTGGTAGGTGAGATAACTTCTAAATTAGTATTGACAGGATTAACTCCGGGAACGTATACTTATTATGTGGGAGTTAGTTCAAATGAATTTTGTGAAACTGCAGCCGCAGATAGAAAACAAGTAACCTTCACAATTTTACCAACGTCGCTTTCAACGGATATTATAGTAGATAATACTACTATTTGTCATGATACAGACGCAGTGTTAACGCCAACAAGTACTTTAATAAATCCTGTATTTTTCTGGTATTTAGATGCTAATAAAACACAGCCTATCACAAATGGAGTAATTGGCGGAGTAACTTATACAATTAGCGGAAGCGGAGTTTTAACAGCTTCGGGATTAACAACTGCTATGAGCCCTATTACTTATTATGTAGCTGTTAAAAGCGATAATACATGTCAGAATAAAAATGGTGAACTTAAAACAGCGACCGTAATTGTTAACGATCCTGCTACGCCAACAACAAATGATACAACACAAGATTTCTGTTTAATAAGTAATCCAACAGTTGCAAATCTTCAGGTAAATGAGGCAAATGTAGTTTGGTATAATCTACCAACAGGAGGAACAGCGCTGGCAACTACAGCTGCCTTGGCAAATGGTCCTTATTATGCGGCGATTAAAGATCCTGCTACAAGTTGCGAAAGCTCAGTTAGGTTGTTAGTAACCGTAACTGTAACTGATCCTGGAACACCAATAATAACTAAAACCACTCAGGCTTTCTGTTTGGTAAATGCACCAACATTTGCCACTATCGATGTAGCTCCAGCAGTTGCAGCAAATATTGTTTGGTATGATGCTTTAACTGGCGGAAACTTAATTCCGAAAACAACAGCATTAACAACTGGAACTTATTATGCAGCGATAAAAGATCCAACAACGACTTGCGAGAGTAAAGTTAGATTAGCGATCAACATCAGCGTGACTGATCCAGGAACACCGGTAATAACTAAAACAACTCAGGCTTTCTGTTCAGTAAATGCGCCAACATTTGCTACAATCGACGTAGCTCCAGCAGTTGCTGCAAACATTGTTTGGTATGATGCTTTAACTGGAGGAAATTTAATCCCAAAAACAACAGCATTAACAACTGGGACTTATTATGCAGCGATCAAAGATCCAACAACTACTTGTGAAAGCAAAGTTAGATTGGCGATCAACATCAACGTAACTGATCCAGGAACACCTGTAATTACCAAAATAACACAGGCTTTTTGTTTGGTAAATGCGCCAACATTCGCCACAATCGATGTGGCTCCAGCAGTTGCCGCAAATATTGTTTGGTACGATGCTTTAACCGGAGGAAATTTAATTCCAAAAACAACAGCATTAACAACCGGAACATACTATGCAGCGATCAAAGATCCAACAACAACTTGCGAAAGCAAAGTTAGATTAGCGATCACTATTAACGTAACTGATCCTGGAACACCGGTAATAACCAAAACAACCCAGGCTTTCTGTTCGGTAAATGCGCCAACATTTGCAACGATCGACGTAGCTCCAGCAGTTGCCGCAAATATTGTTTGGTATGATGCTTTGACTGGCGGAAATTTAATTCCGAAAACAACAGCATTAACAACTGGAACATACTATGCAGCAATAAAAGATCCAACAACTACTTGTGAAAGCAAAGTTAGATTAGCGATCAACATCAGCGTGACTGATCCTGGAACACCGGTAATTACCAAAACAACACAGGCTTTTTGTTTGATTGATGCTCCAACATTTGCCACAATCGATGTGGCTCCAGCAGTTGCTGCAAACATTGTTTGGTATGATGCTTTGACTGGCGGAAACTTAATTCCAAAAACAACAGCATTAACAACCGGAACTTATTATGCAGCGATCAAAGATCCAACAACTACTTGCGAAAGTAACGTTAGATTAGCGATCACTATTAACGTAACTGATCCAGGAACACCAGTAATAACTAAAACAACTCAGGCTTTCTGTTCGGTAAATGCACCAACATTCGCCACAATCGACGTAGCTCCAGCAGTTGCTGCAAACATTGTTTGGTACGATGCTTTAACCGGAGGAAACTTAATTCCGAAAACAACAGCATTAACAACTGGGACTTATTATGCAGCGATCAAAGATCCAACAACTACTTGCGAGAGTAAAGTTAGATTAGCGATCAACATCAGTGTAACTGATCCAGGAACACCAATAATAACTAAAACAACTCAGGCTTTCTGTTTGGTAAATGCGCCAACATTTGCTACAATCGACGTAGCTCCAGCAGTTGCTGCAAACATTGTTTGGTACGATGCTTTAACTGGCGGAAATTTAATTCCGAAAACAACAGCATTAACAACCGGAACTTATTATGCAGCGATCAAAGATCCAACAACAACTTGCGAAAGCAAAGTTAGATTAGCGATCACTATTAACGTAACTGATCCAGGAACACCAGTAATTACCAAAACAACTCAGGCTTTCTGTTCTGTAAATGCTCCAACATTTGCCACAATCGATGTAGCTCCAGCAGTTGCTGCGAACATTGTTTGGTATGATGCTTTGACTGGCGGAAATTTAATTCCGAAAACAACAGTATTAACAACTGGGACTTATTATGCAGCGATCAAAGATCCAACAACGACTTGCGAAAGTAATGTTAGATTAGCGATCACTATTAATGTAACTGATCCTGGAACACCCGT